>CAXXCL010000004.1:0-154921 GCA_963668615.2 Paludibacteraceae bacterium | reverse complement strand
CGGAATGGGGTGGTAGGGAATTAAGTTCACACGGCAATCAATATGTCGTAACATTTCTGCCAACAGTAATGCTTGCTCTTCCGTGTCGTTCAATTCGTTGAATAAAATGTATTCGAACGAAATGCGGCGTTGGTGACTCCAATCATACAGTTTTACCAGGTTAATAACTTCGCTGATGGCGTAGGTTTTTTCTATCGGCATTAACTCTTTGCGTTCCAGTTTTGAGGCAGAGTGTAAGCTAATCGCCAAGTTGCATTGTGTCTGATCTAAAAATGTTTTCAGATGGGGAAGAATACCGGATGTTGATAGTGTAACACGTTTCGGACTCCATCCATAACCATATTCAGCTGTTATGATTTCTATTGCTTTGAGTACTTCCGTGACATTATCCAATGGTTCCCCCATGCCCATAAAAACAATGTTCGTTAGCTGTTCACTTTCATCAATGCTTTGTACTTGATTTAAAATTTCCCCAGCCGTAAGATTTCCTCCAAAACCTTGTTTGCCTGTAGCACAAAACAAGCAATTCATTTTGCAACCTACTTGAGAAGAAATACACAAGGTAAATCTTTCTTTTTCAGGAATAAATACGGCTTCAACATGCTTATTTTTTTCGGTTTCAAAAAGATATTTTTTTGTTTTGTCTTTGGATTCGCTTTTTTCCGTCGGCTTTTTTGCTCCGACACAGTATTTTTCAGCCAATTTTTCTCGGTTAGCAGCCGATATATTGGTCATTTCTTCGATAGTAGTTACACGCTTTTTGTAAAGCCAATCGGCTATTTGTTTTGCGGAAAAAGCAGGAAGACCATTTGCTTTTACTATTTCTTGAAGTTCGGTTAAGGTATTTCCTAATAATGCTTTTTTAGCCACAACTTTACTTTTTAAATTAAATTTTTAATCTCACAAAGATACTAAAATCTCCTAAATGTAAGAAATATCTATGTGTTATAAAAATTAAACAAATTGAGCTTGCAAGTATAGTAAAAATGTTTATAATTATGAATCAAAAGAGGATTGACTTTTTGTCCTGTTCGTTCAAAAAATCAATCCTCTTTTTGTGAAAAGCAGATTATTCGGGCTGTATTATTTTGTTCCTATTTGCACAATTTCCTTGAAATTATCAGCTTTTTGCAAATCTATTGCAAATTGTTTGATGGATTCTTCATCAATGCTATTTAGGATAGTAAGATAGTTGGTGTGAATATCCAAACCTGTAATGATTTTTTCTTCCATAACTCCTAACCAATAACTGTTTTCAATCAAGTTGTCGTTGTATTGCTTTTGCATGAATTCCTTTACTTTTTGTAAATCTTGCGGACGAGGTCCGTTTTCGGCAATAGATTTGAATTCCCGATTAACGATGTCGATAAGCATATCTTTTTTCTCAGGGTCGGTATCAAAATAAATTTCCATTGTAAATCGATTGTAGGGAAGGGCATCTAACCAACCTGATACAGAAACTCCGTAGGTTCCTCCTTGTTCTTCGCGTACTTTTTCCGTGTATACGATGTCTAAAATCTGATTCAGTATGCTCATTTTTAACCGATTTTCAAGTGTGTATGGCATATTTCCACTATGATATTGTACACAGGTAGCCTTGGGTGTTTCCATTACTTTTGAGTAATGAACGGTTTTGTTTCCATTTTTGATAACTAAATCGGCATCTTTCCATGTCTCCCTTTTTTTACTTGCCGGTAATGTCGCTATGTATTTGGTTAACAATGGCTTAATGCTATCTGTATTAACATTGCCAAGTATTACAAATGTGAAATCGGCTGCGTTAACATAACGTCCTTTGAGTATTTCGATGGCTCTTGTATAGTTAACTTGAGATAAATCTTTTGTGCTTAAACGTGTAGCACGCGGATTATTATTATACAAAGTAGCATTTAGTGAATCAATAAGTGTTATGGTCGGATTGGCTTCTTGATTTTTCAGTATAGCTTCCTGTTTTTTCATAAAAGATTGGAATGCTTCTTCGTCGGTGCGGATACCTGTAAATTCCAGATAGGCAAGTTGGAATAAGCTTTCAATGTCTTTTTTGCCCGACTGACCACGCAATGATTCGGAATAGGTGTTAAGACTTTTATTCATTCGGACATTTTTACCGGCTAAAACTTTTTGTAAGTCGGTGGTATTATAATTGCCCAATCCGCTAATCTCCGATAAATCTTCAAGAACTTTCAATGTTGTGGCATCTTTTTTATCGACCAGAGAGTTACCTCCTTGGCTGTAGGCTAAAAATTGTACTTCATCGTCTTTGAGTGTAGTTGGTTTTACGAGCACTTTTACTCCGTTAGATAAAATAAATTCGGTAATACCTTCGGATAATGCTTTTTCCGATTTGATGCGACCTTGTTTTGGTAATTTACCTACCAAAGGTTCATTAGAAACTGTTTCTTTATATGGTTCAATGGTTGCGTTTTTAATTTCTTGAACGGCTTTTACTACTTCATTTTCAGAAGGATATACCATATCTCCCTTGTCCGGTCCTTTGATGACAATAACCAGGTTGGACGTGTCAGTTGGTTGCATAACCATGCTATTTATGATTTCCAATGGCAATCTTTGGGATAATTGAGTATAGGTTTGAAGTGTGTATTCAATGCTTGGAATAGGCTCATTATTTGTAAAATTATTTACGTATTTGAATACATAATAGCTGTTGAGTTGTTTGTCCCGTTCGTTGTATTGTTTTTCAATGTCCTTCATAATTTCAGCTTTAGCACGTTCGTATTCTCCGGCGGTAAAACCATAACGTTTCATGCGTTCATTTTCCGTTAATAAGGCTTTTATTGCTTCTGTGGCACCTTTGTCAGAAGCTACAGCATATAAATCCCATGCATCTTTGGTAGATGATACCCAAAACGAACCGTCTTCGGCGGATGCATTTACAAAAGGAGGATTTGGTTTTTGTATCAATTCGTCGAAACGAGCTTCCATCATTTTAGATACGGCGTTATTTGCAAATTGTTGCAACATATAAGCAACAGTGCCTTTCATTTCTTTGGGAAAAACGTCATGTTTATAAGAAATTTCTACGCTAACATTGGTTGCTTCTTTATCTTTTGCCAATGCCACGATAGGATTTTTATTATCAGAAACGGGATATTCTATTTTTTTAGGAGCATTTTGGGGCATAACAACAGAACCAAAAATTTCCTTGATTTTGGTTTCCACTTTTGAGGGGTCAATGTCTCCTATGATTATAATTGCTTGCAAATCAGGTCGGTACCATTGGTTGTAATAGTCGCGAAGTTCTTTGCCTTTGAAATTGCGAATGACATCAATACTTCCGATGGGGAGACAATCGGCATATTTATCCGTCCCATAAATTTTAGGCAGAATTTTTTCTGCTGTACGAAGCCAAGGTCCGCTGCTGGTACGCCATTCTTCTTCAATTACGCCACGTTCTTTTTCAATTTCAGTGTCAGACAACGTAATTCCATCTGACCAGTCACGTAAAATTAACAAGCAAGAGTCTATGACCGTTTCTCTTGCTACAGGAACACTTGACATCATAAATACCGTGTTTTCGATACTAGTGTAAGCATTCAGGTTTTCGCCAAATTTTACACCGATGGTTTCCAAGTAATTTAAAAGATTTTTATCAGGGAAATGTTTTGTTCCATTAAAAGCCATGTGTTCCAAAAAGTGAGCTAATCCACGTTGATTGGGTTGTTCTAAAACGGCTCCAACATTTTGTGCAATATAAAACTCTGCACGTTCTTTGGGTAGGGCATTTTGACGGATATAGTAGGTTAGTCCGTTATCCAATTTACCCACTTTTACCTGTGGATCATTCGGAATTGTCGGCATTTGTTGTTGCTGGGCATAACTTGCTGATAAGCACATGAATGCCAAGATAAAGGCAAATAGTTTTTTCATAGATAGGAAAGAATTAATGAATAGTAGATAAATTTTTATTTTTGGCTTTTAATGATAATATAAAACCTCCTATGGCAAAGACGAGAGCAACAGCTGTAATCCAAATCATGAGAGGGGAAGGTATGATAAAAACACCGAGTTGATTTTCCGGCAACAAGTAAACATAAGTGTCCATATAAAAGGCATAAAGCAGGGGTAAAAATGCTAAAATTTCTATCAACCAGCCGACCCAGAATCCTTTTTCGGCTATGATGCAAATAGTGGCGGCAAGCAATAAAATCATTTCGATATAAAAGGATATTTTCGGGGCAAAGTCGCCCAAGTATACCTGAAAAGTCCCCATGTAATCGATACCATCTTGCAAAAGAGATATCGAAATACATGATACCGAAAAAATTAAAAAAAGGATATTGTAAAAAAGGACTGTAATCTTAAAAAAGTCCCCGGCAATTTTACTTATCATAATGTTATTTGGTTAGAAGTAAATAGATTAATTAATTAAATAAATCGGTAAAGTCATTTTTGAAAATTACAATTTCGATGCCACTGTAACCGCCGACATAGGATACCACAAAACCTTTTGCCGTTTTTGCAATTGAAAAAACGGATTTCCCTTTAGAAATGGGGAATTTCACACTTCCTAGATATTTTTTTGTACTGATGTCATATACATCTAACATACGATCATTTTCTGATTTTTTCCATTGTTTACATTGATAAGTAGGGGTTACCAAATAGATGAATTTATCATCCATAGCAGCACAATCTATTCCGCAATTAATCGGGTTTAGCAGCACATTGTGACCTTTTAATGAAGGTATGCCTACAGGCAATTTTCGGAAATCTTGGTAAGCGGTAGCTACAAATGATGTATCTATGAATATGAAAGAACTGTTGTATCGGTAGTAAGCCAATACTTGCCCTTTTTCATTTTTGCAAAAACTGTTTGTAAAAGTGATAGACCCACCCCTTACCGGAATGGTATCGAGTACTCGGGTGAGTTTACAAATGTTAATTTCCTTCAAAACAGTGTCTTTTATGGCATCATACAATGTCATTGTATAAATATTCTTTTTTTCGTCTAAATCCGGAACTATAAATCGGTTTCTCCCGAAATATTGGATTCTACTTTGTGTATCAATTAATTGACGTTTTAGTAGTTTGTTGTTTTTGTTGTAGTATTTTACTTCACGAGAATTATCATCGTTTACCCAATAATTGGAACCTTCTTCATCATACGAACATATGTAATTGGTGCTGTCGGGAACAATAGTTTGCAACAAATGTCCCGAATAATCAAATTTCTTTATTTTATTGCAAACGGTTAATACGATACAACTATCGTTTGCTTTTGCCGTTGTTACACAGTTTTCTTCAATTGAAAAATGGCTTATTGCCTTCCATTTGTAATCTTTTATGATTCTTCCTTCGTAAGAAACTTTTTTATCACAAGATGATAATACGGTTATCAGTAGAATGAATAGAAGTAATGGGGTATTTTGTTTCTTATGTTGCATGAAAATAGGTTGTTGAATTTGTTTTGCAATAGAAAATAATTTTATACTTCGAAATAAGATTCCAATTCAGTAAATGCTTCACCATTTTTGTTGGGTATATCTTTTATGATTGCTCCTTTTTCCATGAGCAATATACGAGTTGATAGATCCGTAATATGGTTTAAGTTATGACTCGAAATTAACGTAGTAGTACCATAATTGGAGTTCATCGTTTGCATTAATTTTTTAATTTCCGCCTGTGACGATGGATCAAGAAAATTAAATGGTTCATCCAGTATCAGTATCTTAGGATTTATCATCATTGCCCCTATAATTCCTATCTTTTGTTTATTACCTGCCGAAAAATCTCTAATGTATTTTTTTTGATCCAAAATTTCTCCATTCATAAATTTTTCAAAGTGAGATAGTCGTTCGTTCAGTTCGGAACCTTTTAGTTGGAATAACTTGCCAATAAAAGTAAAATATTCTTCAGGGGTGAAAAATTCTATTAGAAAACTGTTATCTATAAATGAGCCGGTGTAGACCTTCCAATCTTCAGTTTTTGCTACATCAATTCCATCGCTATTTATGTAGCCGCTGTCTGCCTTAATCAAATCGAGCAATAATCGGAAAAATGTTGTTTTTCCTGCTCCATTGTTGCCTACTAATCCAATAATCTCTCCTTTTTTGATTTCCAAATAGGGAATGTTTACAGCTACCTTGTTATTGAACGATTTTGTTACATTATTGACATTTATCATATTTTATGTGCTAGATTTTATTCGTTTCGGAAAGCTTCCATATTTTGGTATTTGCGTTTTAAAAAGCGATTGTAAATGTTTCGTATCCAAATTGGACTGGTTGCTGCAAAGATAATTCCCGTTACAACCATGTATATTATGGCAGCTTTTTCCGAAATCATTTTTGAGATAATTCCTACAGTAACAATTAAGATTATATAAGCAATTACATTAAGAAAGGCATAAACTGAAAAGCCTTCAAAGCCCTGAAATCTATGTGGTTTTGCTAGTATATCGACTCTTTTTTTGCAATACACGGCATTCTGGAGAATGCAAAAATACATGGGACCAATCACATACAAAAGCATACTTGCGATAAGCCAAAAAGAAATTCCGGATAGAAAGCATCCAAGTAAACCTGCAATCAGTAAGGCAAAGAATGAAATGAATACATATCTGCCCTTTAGTATTTTAATGGGTATTTCTTTGGGTAAAGTCATTAATTTGTCAAAAAAAGTGGATTCAAATGCAAAGGTCATTTCTCCCAACATCAAGCCAACCATTCCAATAATAAGTAACAAGAAAAATGAACTTTGAAAATTCTGTCCATTCTGTTGTGAAGAGATAATGTTAGGAATGAATATAAGTGGAAGAAGAACAAAATTTATTTTGAGTTTGCTTCTGAATATTTGAATAAAATTTAATTTTATAAATTGGCTCATTTCTCCGATGTTATCTAAGAATTGCCAGTTAATGAGAAAGTTTTTTTTGACCGATTGTGTGTTGGTGTTTGCATAAAGCTCTCTTTTGCTCAATTTTAAAAATATCCATACGATACCGACAAACAAGCCTATGATTACAGCTAATGAGACTAAGCTATGTTCTGAAAATAAATGGTTCAAATCAATAATTAGGTTCTCTGATTGGGAAATGAAGTAGGCAATTCCGATAAAGCCGAATAACAATAAAACTTGCAACACAATAACAGCTGTGGATTGTTGGGCAGCAATTTTAATATGTCGAACCATAATGCTAAGAGTTAAGCTTGCCACATAAAATCCGAGGATGAATACAAGGGTTTTTGCCAAACTATTCATCGGTAAAAAAGCTCTACACAAAAATGGAACGATCAATATTAGCAGATAAAAATTCCATACTGAAAAAGCTTCTTTAATGAACGAAAGAAGAAAAAGCCTTTTTTGTTTTATTGGTAGCGTTAGGTACGGCGTGATATTGGCACTTTTAGGACTTTTTATGAAAACTTTCACACAAATGTCGAATGCAAAAAGAAATAAAAAATAGCGACTAAAAGTGTTGATGGGCAAACTATCAGTAAATGTTTCAGATAGTATATCGCAAGCAAAATATCCAAGACAGAATAATTCTATGCCCAAAAATAGAAAAATTGTTCCTCCAACGAGGGTTGAACGCACTTTCTCTGTGAATAGCGAGCTTCTACCAATTGGCAGGTACAAAATCTTAAAAAAATCGGCTATTGAAATCATTTTTTAATTCTTAATGGCATTTCTAACTATTCTTTTTCATCATTCTTTACATACTCTAAAATGTCGGAAGGTTGACAGTTTAATTCTTTGCATATAGCTTCTAAAGTGTTGAAACGTATGGCTTTAGCCTTTCCTGTTTTTAAAATGGAAAGGTTGGCAGGTGTAATTCCGACTTTTTCCGACAGCTCGTTAAGCGATATTTTGCGCTTAGCCATCATTACGTCTAAATTTACTATTATTGCCATGCTTTTTTGAGTTGAATGAATTGGGTAAACCTAAATTTGATTCCCTTTGTTTCTTGTAATACGATAAATTTATCATATTACAATGCGTTTATATCGTTAAGTCTTGTTCTTCCTTAATAGCCGTAGCTTGGCGGAGAATTTCATTCATTAATAGAACAGATAACCCGAAAATTACGATCCCCCATTCCAATTTGGGCATACAAACCGTGTAACCGTCTACTTCTATAATGCTTTTTGCTAATATGGTGTTTAGGTAGGATAATAGATTTTGTATTAAACCACAAATAATGAGGCAAATACCAATCCAATTGATTCTGGAAATATTTTTTGTGTCAAAAATTTCACTTTTCCTGAAAGAGTTAATGACTTTAATAAACAGGTAAAAAATGACGATGAACGCAACAAAACCAAGAAACCCTGCTATGCCGTTTAGCAATAGAAATTTGTTGGACAAATTATTTTTTTCAGCGAAAGCTTTTCCGGCTGTTGGAGCAAATAGGATGCTTTGAGTTTGCTCGTAATTTTTTGTTACAAATACTTCTCCCGGTTCTTTCTTGTTTTCTCCCATCTTTTCTCCAAAAATTGAAAATTGTTTGGGCTTCATGACCGATGCAAATGGCAAGGTGTATTTTTGTGATAAAGACTGAAAGTCAATCTTTTGAGTGTTATCGAATGTCGATACCATGGTGATGACAGGTTGGAAAAGAAAATAGTACAAGCATCCGGCAAATAATAATCCGCAAAGAATTTTGAAACGTATCATATAGTTGTTTTTATATTTTCCCTGCAAAGTAAAGTTGTTTTTTCTGAATAACAAAATATTTTTATCGTTTTTCGATAAATTTTAATGTGGAAAAAGAGATTGATGATAAGGTGTACAATAAAAAAACAGTCTTATTTATTGTAAATAAAGACTGTTGGGCGTATTGGGTGCAATTTCGAGCTACAAATTTATTATTCGGCTTACATATTTTCCGATAATGTCAAATTCGAGGTTGACGGTGGAACCTTTTTTTATTTGGTGAAAGTTGGTATGCTCGTAAGTATATGGGATGATGGCTACTTGAAACGAGTCTTCGGTAGGGTTGCAAACTGTCAGGCTCACGCCATTGACCGTAACGGAACCTTTATCTACGGTTAGGTAGCCTTTTTTTGCCATTTCTTTGTTGCAGGTGTAACTAAACGTGAAATACCAACTGCCATCGGCTTCCTTTACTTCTGCACATTGGGCGGTTTGGTCTACATGTCCTTGCACTATATGCCCGTCCAAACGACCGTTCATCAGCATACTACGTTCGATATTCACTTTGTCGCCAATTTTCAATAAGCCCAAATTACTGCGGTCAAGGGTTTCTTTGATGGCTGTAACGGTATACGTGTTACCGGTCTTTTTTACTACCGTTAAACATACGCCATTATGAGCAATGCTTTGGTCTATTTTCAATTCGTTTACGAACGAACATTGCATAGTGATGTGCAAGTTTTCTTTGTCCTTTTCCAAAGCTACTACAGTAGCTGCTTCTTCTATTATTCCTGAAAACATAGTTGTATATTTTTGTTGTTAAATACTGTCATTTGAATTGTTGAGTGCAAATATACTGATTTTTTTTATTGCGATTTTTTTTGTGTAAGTTTTTATCTTTTTTATTTGCTTTGTTTTTTTTAAAATATTTTTCTAATTTATCAGAAATAAATAAAATGAATATTTTTTTAATTTTAATTAATAATTACAATTCTTGTAATCAATATTTTATGAAATAAAAATGAAAATTTTAATTGCTATAAAAATAAATTAGTTCTCATTTTTTGTATAATGTTCATATTTTTTTCTTGTTTATCTATTCCTTTTCTAAAAAAGACACTTATATTTGCCGACAGATTGGTTGTCGATTTATATTCGATAAAAAGACATTAAAAGGGAACGCTGTGAAATTCGGCGACAGTCCCGCTGCTGTAAATCTTCAAAAACCTTTTTACTTCAAGCCACTGATTTTTTTGGGAAGGCGAAAAAGGGAAGACAGTCAGAAGACCTGCCAATGTATACTTGACACAAAATCATTTTCGAGGAAAAGATGATGAGTTAATGACCTGTTTTGTCAAACAGAAATTTTTTTTCATAAAATTTGGTGCGATGAGGTTCTTTAAAAGGGAAGTTGTCATGCAGGAAGTACCGGGCGAAATAAGCCTTTGCTACTTTATTTGCGGTTGTCCGTTGCATTGCCAAGGATGTCATTCTTCGTTTACGTGGAATGAAAAAACCGGCTTTGTGCTTGATAAGAGTGAGTATACCAATCAGATAGATAGATACAAGGGCTATATTTCTTGTGTGTTATTTATGGGAGGTGAATGGCATGAAGATGAGTTGGAAGAAATGCTTCGAATTGCTAAACAAAAGGGCTTGAAAACAGCACTTTATACCGGTTTGGAAACTGTTTCGGAGAGCCTTAAACGTCAGTTAAATTATTTGAAGACAGGTCTTTGGATAGAGCGTTTGGGAGGACTGACCTCCGCTGTTACTAACCAACAATTAGTCAATCTGGAAACGGGAGAAGTGATGAACCGTATTTTTAGAAGAGAAATTCTAGCTAGTTAAAAACGTATCATAAACCATATAAACCATGTCAACCTATTTAAAACTTACCGAAGAGCAAATCAATAATAAAATTGCCTTTATTGATCAGTATATTCATGCCGAAAATGCAGCATCAGCCTCCACCGTAGATGCTAATGCCAACGTTACCAATAAAAATATTGCTACACTCGAAGCTGAACTGAATAAGGACATTAACATTCAGGTAAACAGGGCATTAGTGTGCAATAAGATAAAAGATATTTTTGGAGAAGAGTTAGCAAAAGAATATGTACGCCAAATTGAAAATCACGAAATTTATGTGCATGACGAAACTTCACTGAAACCCTATTGTGTTTCCATTAGTATGTATCCTTTTTTGATAGATGGGCTTACTAAACTGAGCGGCGAAAGTCGTGCTCCTGAGCACTTGGACAGTTTTTGCGGCTCTTTTGTAAATTTGGTATTTGCTGTTAGTTCGCAGTTTGCAGGAGCCCTGGCAACAGTGGAATTTTTAATGTATTTCGATTATTTTGCCCGCAAAGATTATGGCGATGATTATTTGACCACTGAAACCAATACTATAGCCAATAATTTGCAACATTGTGTGTATGCCATTAATCAACCGGCTGCCGCAAGGGGTTATCAGTCTGTTTTTTGGAATATCTCGTTGTACGACAAGCCCTATTTTGACAGTATGTTTGGTAGTTTTGTTTTTCCGGACATGACCGAACCATCTTTGGATAGTCTGAAAAAATTGCAATCGTTTTTTATGAAATGGTTTAACCGCGAAAGAACTAAAGCGGTACTTACTTTTCCTGTGGTAACTGCTGCGATGTTGGTAAAAGATGGAGCTCCTGTTGATGGTGATTTTGCCGATATGTGTGCCGGTGAATTGAGCAGAGGTAATTCATTTTTTATTTATCAGTCGGAGAGTGCCGACAGTTTGGCTTCCTGTTGCAGGTTGCGTAACGAAATAAGTGATAACACTTTTAGTTACAGTTTGGGTGCAGGTGGGGTTGCGACGGGTTCCATTAACGTCATAACCATTAATATGAATCGATTGGTACAAGATAAAAGAAACATTCGTGCCGAAATACAAAAAGTACAAAAATACCAAGTTGCTTATCGCAAGTTGATGGAGCAGTATAATGAAGCCAATATGTTGCCTGTCTATAAGGCTGGACTGATTACCCTTGATAAGCAGTTTTTGACCATTGGTATTAACGGTTTTGTGGAAGCTGCCGAAAGTCTAGGCATCCAAGTTGGCAATAATGATATGTATCAAGCTTTTGTGGAAAATTATTTGAAAGTGATTTACGAAGAAAATCGCAAGGCAAAAGCGACGTATGGTTATATGTTTAATACCGAATTTGTACCGGCTGAAAATCTTGGGGCAAAAAATGCCAAATGGGATAAAAAAGATGGTTACATGGTGAAACGTGATTGTTACAACTCTTATTTTTATGCTGTAGAAGATGATGAAATAAACGTAATTGATAAATTCATTTTGCACGGAAAAACTTACAATCAGTATTTGGATGGAGGTTCTGCCTTACACTTAAATTTAGAAGAATATCCAACCAAGGAGGGCTTTAAAAAGTTACTCAATATTGCTGCAAAAACAGGGTGTAATTATTTTTGTTTCAATGTGAAAGTAACCGTTTGTCGCGATTGCGGATTTATCGATAAACGTACTTTGAATGCCTGTTCCCAATGTGGTTCCAAAGAGGTAGATCATGCCACTCGCGTAATAGGTTATTTGAAAAAAGTATCCAGTTTTAGTAAAGCCCGACAAGAGGAACAAGAGCTGAGGTATTATCATAAAGAATCCGTAAACACATTGTGAGAAGAGTATAAAATAAAAATATAAATTGTTTCTTGAATATCTAAAATTAATTTGTAGCTTTGATAACTGTAGAAACACGTAAATTCTACACATCGCTTCGTTTGTTCCCTCTAATTTTAAAAATAAAAAATATGAAAACGCATCTGAACAGTATTGTTATTGCTCTAGCAATAGTATTAACCGCTCTCATTTTTTCCAATGCTTTTAAAGATAGAAATAAGTCAAGCAATTCCATATCTGTAACAGGATTAGGAAGTAAGGATTTTGTTTCCGATTTAATAGTCTGGAGTGGGTCGTTTACGAAAAAAAATCAAGATTTGAAGGTAGCATACGCTGAATTGGACAAAGATAGAGAGAATATTAAAAAGTATTTGATATCGAAAGGTGTAAAAACAGAGAGTATCATTTTTTCAGCTGTTCAAATAGAAAAGCAATTTGATAATGTGTACGGTGATAATGGAAATAGAATAAAATCTGTCTTTACAGGGTACAGACTGGTGCAAAGTATACAAATAGAATCTAATGATGTTGATAGAATTGAAGAGATATCAAGACAAGTAAGTGAATTAATAAACTTAGGCATTGAATTTTATTCGAATGCTCCTGAATATTATTACACAAAATTAGCGGCACTAAAAATAGAAATGATTGCTGAAGCGACAAAGGATGCCAATATTCGAGCTGAGAAAATTGCAAAAAATGCAGGCAGCGAAGTCGGTCAATTAAAAAAAGCCGATATGGGAGTTTTCCAAATTGTAGCTCAAAATTCTTCTGAAGAATATTCCTGGGGAGGTTCTTTTAACACAACATCCAAAAGAAAGACAGCTACGATTACTGTAAAACTTGAGTATGAAACAAAATAATTGTTGTTAACCCATTTTTTGAATGCGGAAGTTTATTTTGTACCCGAATAGGATTTTCTCCAATTGGTTTTGTTATTGTGTGACCTTGTAGCTTTCATAAATCAGTCATGTTAGAACATCGTTAATCCTGGATATCAATGAAAATGACATTAAAAAGAATGCTTACGGTTTGTTTACCGTTTTTCCTTTGTTTTTCATCTTTTGCCCAAAAAGATGTTACGCCCGACTGGAGTAAAGGCTTGGTTTGGTATCAAATATTTCCGGAACGTTTTTGCAATGGAGATCCTTCGAACGACCCAAAAGTAAGTGACCAAAACGGAGCCTATCCTTTTGATGATGCTTCTGACTTTGAAATTCATCCATGGACAAGCGATTGGTATCAATTGCAACCGTACGAACAAAAAAACGGGAAAGGCATTTGGTACAACATCCAACGAAGACGCTACGGCGGCGATTTACAGGGAGTCATTGACAAACTGGATTACCTGCAATCATTGGGGGTGAATGCCATTTATATGAATCCGCTTTTCTGGTCGCCATCATCGCATAAATATGACGCATTGTGCTACCATCACATCGACCCAACGTTTGGACCTGACCCCGAAGGTGATAAAAGATTAATAGAAACTGAAGACCCACTGAATTCTGAAAAATGGGTTTGGACAAAAGCGGATTTGCTTGTACTCAAACTGATTGAAGAAGTACATAAACGGAATATGCATATCATTTTTGATGGGGTATTCAACCATATGGGTGTCAATAGTTTCGCTTTTCGTGATGTGGAAAAAAATCAACAGCAATCTTTCTATAAAGATTGGTTTGTAATTGACAGTTGGCGTAATGCTGCAAAAGGAACAACGTTTAAATACACAGGGTGGTTTGGTGTAAAAACCTTACCGGAACTTAAAGAAGACAGTACCGGAATTGTTGCCGGACCAAAACGATATATTTTTGATGCCACCAAACGATGGATGAACCCTATGAACAAAGGCATTGCTTATGGTATTGACGGTTGGCGGTTGGATGTGGCTTTTTGCGTTGGTCATCCTTTTTGGAAAGATTGGCGAAAATGGGTACGGAAAATCAATCCACAAGCCTATATGACTGCCGAACTGGTGTATCCGATTGAAGAAACAAAACCTTATTTAAAGGGTGATGAGTTTGATGCAACCATGAATTACAATTTTGCATTTATTGTGCATGATTTTTTTGTACAGGATACAACCGGCATTTCGGTAACACAGTTTGATACGCGCTTAAAGGAATTGCGTGAGGCTTTTGGCGAAGGCGTGGCACTAAATATGCAAAACCTGGTGGATAGTCACGATGCAACCCGAATAGGAAGTGCGGTAGCCAATCCTGATGGAAAAAAATTTGGCAACTGGGGTGAATATTTTGGTTATAGTCAGAAAAGCACTAACGTAAATTACAATGCCCGAAAACCAACTGCCAACCAACTGCAAAAACAGAAGCTGATTGCTGCCTTTCAAATTTTGTATTTGGGTTCTCCTATGATTTATTATGGCGATGAATGTGGCATGTGGGGAAGCAATGACCCCGATTGCAGAAAACCGATGGTTTGGAAAGATAAAAAATACGAACCCGAAACAACCAATCCCGACCAAACCAAACATGACCCAGACAAAGTAGTTTTCAATAAAGACTTGTTTAATTGGTACAAAAAGTTCATTCATTTACGCAATCAATATCAGGCAATTAAAACCGGAAACTATACAACGCTACTAACCGACGATGCACAAAAAGTATACGCCTTTAGTCGTAAACAGGGAAATGAAGAAGTAATTGTGGTGATAAATCGCGGAAATGAAGCCGTTCATTTTACTCTTCCTGTTTTTATAGATGGTAACTATAAAGACGTTTTTACAAAGAAAACAATAAAGCAGTTGGATATAAAACCGATGGATGTTGTGGTACTGAGTAATACACTTTTATAGCCAGTTCCAAATTTTTCCTTACCATCGTTTTGTGCTATTGTATAAATTTTTCTTTCTAAAAAGTAAAATTTATTTTTTTTCTTTCCATAAAAGGACTACTTTTGCAACGCAAATCAAAATTTTAGAAATGGACGACGGGCCTGAACATATAATTATTAATCAGATGTAACAAGGTCGTTGCTATTTCTCGTATGCTCCTTGACTACATCTCAAATCAAGGAGGTGCATATGACATCATTCACCACGTTTTACGTTAGCCAAATAATAGGTAAAAGCATTTATGATGCAGAAAATCGTGTTATTGGCATAGTTAAGGATTTATTAATCGGATCCGATTCTACCAATCAATTTTCAGAACGTCCTCGTATTTCGGGGATAAAAGTTAAATCAAAAAATCAGGTAAGCTTTTATTCTTTTCAATCTTTTACGATTGGAAAAAATCAAGGCAAATTAAAGGTTGTCTGTAATCAGCTGCATGAAATTTCGACGGATGAGGTTAATAATAGCCTTTATTTGGCTGAAAATATTCTTGATAGGCAAATTGTAGATCTTAACGGACACAAACTTGTGCGTGTTAATGATGTTCGTTTGGTTTCACTGTCAAGGGGGGCATTTGTCGTTGTCGTTGATGTAGGGGTTGAGGGATTATTGAGAAGAATTGGAATTCTTAAACCGATAAAGGCTGTAATTACTTTATGGGGGGGTAAAATCCCGTCAAAATTTATTCTTTGGGATGATGTTGAAACCATCGATTTTTCAAATCTAAATATTAAATTATCCAAAACGTACTCAAAACTACAAACTCTTCATCCATCGGATTTAGCCGATATTATTGAAGATTTGGGAAGAAAAGAGAGTGCGGAGGTGTTCTCAACTCTCGATGAAGAAAGAGCTGCTGATGTACTTGAAGAACTTGACCCGTCGACACAAGTACACATTCTGGAAAGTCTTACCATTGAAAAAGCTGCCGATGTGTTGGATAAAATGCCAGCCCACGAGGTTGCGGATATTCTCGATGCTTTAGAAGATAATAAAGCGGAGCAGCTTCTCAAAGAAATGGAAAAAGAAACTTCTGAGGATGTAAGAGAATTGCTCGATTATCCCGACAATACTGTTGGTAGTATTATGTCGACTGATGTGGTATCCTTTCAAGAAAATACAACTGTTGAGGAAGTGCTTAACGAGTTAAGAGCAAAACAACCCGAGCAGGAATCTTTATATAATCTTTTTGTTACCAATACAAAAAATGAGCTATTGGCTACATTTTCACTTCGTGACCTGATTATTTCTTCTCCTAGTGCAACCTTGAGTCAGATTATGAAACCTTCACCTATTCATTTACAGGACTATCAGGAGATAGATGAAATTGCCGAGAATGTTTCTAAATACAACATCTTGGCAATTCCTGTAGTAGATAGTAACAATGAGCTTCTCGGTATGGTAGTTATTGATGATGTGGTTGAAGATTTAACAAGAAAACGTAGAACAAACAAATAGGAAGAAGGCATGTTGAAAAATAGAAAAACATTTTTTCGTCAGGTGGCAATGTTTCTGGCTATTTTGGGTCCGGGTATTATTACAGGCAGTGTGGATAACGATGCAGGTGGAATTACAACTTACTCAGTTGCGGGTGCAGTCTATGGGTACAACCTAATTTGGACACTGATTCCCTCTTTTATACTGTTAATTATTATTCAAGAAATGAATGCCCGCATGGGTATTGTTACGGGTAAAGGACTTGCCGACCTTATTCGCGAGAATGCAGGTGTAAAAGTGACATTTGTAATATTTCTAGGTTTGCTTATTGCAGATATTGGTAATACAACTACCGAGTTTGCGGGTGTTGCCGGTAGTATGGAAGTTTTTGGAATTAGTAAATATATTTCTGTCCCAATTGTTGGTCTGGTGATATGGCTTCTGGTCGTAAAAGGAAATTATAAGATTGCCGAGCGGATATTTTTGCTTTTTAGTGTGTCGCTGTTAATGTACGTTGTGTCGGCATTGGTAGGAAAACCGCATTGGGGAGAAATAGGACATGCTGTTATTCATCCACAATTGGAAATCAATGCACAAAGTCTAGCCATGATTATCGGTATTATTGGTACAACCATAGCACCATGGATGCAATTTTATATGCAGTCATCAGTCATCGAAAAGGGCTTGAAAATGAAAGAATATAAATATTCGCTTATCGACATTATAGTAGGGTGTGTAGCAACTGTTACTGTTGCGTTCTTCATCATTGTAGCCTGTGCTTCTACGTTGCACCAAAAAGGCATCCAAATTAACGAGGCAAAAGATGCTGCTTTAGCCTTAAAACCTTTTGCAGGGGCTATTGCCTCACAGGTTTTTGCTTTCGGACTTTTTATTGCATCCGTTTTTTCTGCTACTATTTTGCCATTGGCTACTGCTTTCTACGTTTGCGAAGCATTTGGGTTTGAAGCCGGTATTGACAAAAAATGGGACGAGGCAAAAGAATTTTACATCCTTTATACAGGCATTTTAATATTGGCAGGGGCTATTATACTGATTCCGGGTGCTCCACTAATATTTATTTCATTGTGGTCACAAGTGTTAAACGGAATGTTGCTTCCCGTAGTGTTAGTGTGTATGATTTTGTTAGTCAATAATAAGAAAATCATGGGTGAATATGTCAATAAGCCGTTAAACAACCTTATAGGCTGGAGTGCGGTAGTTATTTTAATCGTATTAACCTTCATAATGCTTTTAATGCCGCTTATTGGTAAATTGTAAAAAAGGATTGTTCATTTACTCACCCGCTTGTTTATAATCGCACATTTAAAAAAATGCCTTTTCAATTTGTATGCAAAGAATTCGATGTTGAATGAAAAAGAAGACTTTTAAAATCCTTCATTTAAGTTGATTTTTCGTAGATTTGCAAAATCTTAAAAACACTTCCTTATGGCACAAATCATAAATGACATTTCAAGAACTTTCAACGAATATTTACTTGTTCCGGGTCTTACAACAAAAGGATGCATTCCGGATTGCATTACCTTAAAAACACCTTTGGTAAAATATTCAAAAGGTAAAAGTTCCGATATAGTTTTAAATACTCCTTTTGTTTCGGCAATAATGCAGTCTGTCTCCGATTCGAACATGGCTATAGCTTTGGCACGAAATGGCGGATTATCTTTTATTTTTGGTTCTCAATCTATTGAAGATCAAGTAGAGATGGTACGAAAAGTAAAAAAATTCAAAGCCGGTTTTGTTATAAGCGATGCTAATTTGAAACCGGAACAAACATTAAGAGATGTTATAGCGTTAAAAGAAAAAACGGGGTTCTCAACCATCGGAATAACGCATGACGGAACATCGAGTGGTAAATTATTGGGAATGGTAACCAGTAGAGATTACCGTCCAAGTAGGGATAGCCTTGATGCAAAAATTCAAGATTTTATGACTCCGTTTTCCAAACTGGTAACAGGCGATTATGGCATTGGTCTTGATGAGGCAAATGATATTATTTGGAATAACAAAATAAATGCACTTCCGATAATCGATAAAAATCAATGCTTAAAATATTTTGTGTTCAGAAAAGACTACGATAGTCATAAAAATAATCCTGATGAATTACTGGATACCCATAAAAGACTGATGGTTGGTGCAGGTATCAACACGAGAGATTATACCGAACGCATTCCCAAATTGGTGGCTGCGGGAGTTGATGTTCTTTGTATCGATTCATCCGATGGGTTTTCCGAATGGCAAATGGAAACCATCAAATTTGTCAGAGAAAATTACGGAGAAAAAGTGAAAATCGGTGCCGGCAATGTAGTAGACCAAGAGGGTTTTACTTATTTGGCAAATGCCGGAGCTGATTTTATTAAAGTAGGAATAGGTGGCGGTTCAATTTGCATAACAAGGGAGCAGAAAGGTATTGGAAGGGGTCAAGCCACTTCATTGATAGAAGTTGCTAAGGCACGTGACGAGTATTTTGTAAAAAATGGGGTATATATTCCAATTTGCTCGGATGGCGGTATTGTTCAAGATTATCACATGGTACTTGCGTTGGCCATGGGAGCTGATTTTATTATGATGGGTAGATATTTTGCCAGATTTGATGAGAGTCCGACCAAAAAAATCATTGTAGGGGGAAGTTATGTGAAAGAATATTGGGGCGAAGGTTCCAATCGTGCAAGAAACTGGCAGAGATATGATATGGGAGGCAAAGCCGGAATGAAATTTGAAGAAGGTGTCGATAGTTACGTCCCTTATGCTGGAAAATTGAAAGATAATCTTGAAATAACCTTGGGTAAGGTCAAATCTACCATGTGTAGTTGTGGTGCTCTTTCTATACCCGAATTGAAAAAGGTGGCAAAAATAACTATGGTTTCTTCAACGAGTATTATTGAGGGCGGTGCACATGATGTAATATTGAAAGAGACCAAACGTGACAGCTAAATATGAATTATCCTCAACTCAACATTTCCTCGAATGAGGATGTTTCTCAATAGAATTGACTTAATACGGGAAACTCATTACCAATCGGAACATTTTTTCCGAGATATTTAATCAAAACAAGTCGGATTGCATTAATCCGACTTGTTTTTGTATATCCCGTAAAATCAAGCTGCTACCGACAATAATCCCACGTCAGTGAGTGGAGGCTTGCAGAAGAGCCGGATTATTATTTCACAATCTGCTATTTGTTATGTGAACCATCACAAAAAGGTTTGTTTTTTGTTTGTTTGCACATACACAGATGTTGTGTTTTAGTTTCTTCCGCAACAAACACAAACGGTGTAATGGTTGAGCCTTTGTGCGAACCATCGCAAAAAGGTTGATTTTTTGATAATCCACAAGCACACCATGCGTAGGTTTTTCCTTTTTCCAGATCAACTGCTTTGGGTTGATTTCCTGCTCTCTTGGGTAAATCCATAATTTTTTAGTTTTAGTGAATAGTTATTGATGTAATCGTGGGCATTTATAATGCCTCACCAAATGTATCAATTTATAACGGATAATCCTACGAAGTGAATGTTTTTTATCAAACCTTAAGACTAACCTATTTATTTGCCTTATTCACACTTGTTTTGGGCAAGAACCCGTCTTCTGAATATTCGTTATTAATATTCCAAAATAACCAGCTTTGATAACCGGCATCGTACACGGCTTTTATTTGTTGTCGTACTTGTTCGGGTCCATAGGTTTGAAAATTACCGGGTTCCAAATAATTGGCAGTAAAATCTTGCAAATAAGGTCTGAAATTGGCACGGTAATTTTTTATCGGCGTTACTCTTGTTTTCGTTTTGGTGAGAGCATTATATACAATTCCGTAGGGGTCGAAATCGGGTTTTGGAAATTCCACATTGTTCACAATTTGTCCACACGCATAATGTGATGGGTAAAACATGGGAGATATATAATCCACATCTTTACCAATCAGTTCGAGGTATTGACCGATGCCTTCGGTGTCTCCGGGACTTTCGCAAATAATACCAAAAACATTCGCTGAAATGATGGTATGAGGCATTTGCTGACGGGCGAACGCAAGGAATCCGTTTATGGCTTCGTATTTAGCCATTTTTGTCTTTCCATAGTCAACCGTTGACATATTACCGCTTGTGGTGAAACGAACGTAATCAAATTGAATCTCATCGAAACCCATTTTGACAGCTTCTTTCGCAATGTTTACCAAATATCGCCAGCTCGCTTTGTTGTATGGATTGAGCCATGCTGTGCCATCATTATCTCTCCAAATTTGTCCGTTTTTGTCTTTTAAGGCAAGGTCAGGTCTTTTTATGGGTAACACAGGGTCTTTGAAGCAAACGATTCTTCCGATAACCCGAATGTTATTTTTATGAAACTGATTTAGAGTATAAATCGGATCATATTTTTTGACACAAGTTTTTAATTTTTTGACTTGTGCTACTTGTGATGGATAACTTACATAGCCGTCATCTTCTTTTATATCAATTACGTAGGTGTTTATTTCTGTACGATTAGCTAAGTCAATAAAGTGCTTGAGCACATTTGGGTCTCCGATTTTCCAGCTCGAAATATACAGTCCTTTGACTGCCTCCGAAGTATAATTTCCCGGTGATGAATGGTTTGCTGCAAACAAATTTTCAATAGGGAGTGTAGATAGAAGAAATGTTACAACACTCACAAGAAATACTTTTTGGGGATACGTTTTCATTTTGTTCAGTTAGTTTTTATAGCACAATTATTTTTATAGTATGTTATTGTCAATCAAGTCAAAAACGGTATATCTTTTGTCTTCGAAACGGTGTCTTAAGACGGTTTCAATGATTGTCTTAACGCCTTTTGCGTAAGAATCATGTCCTAAGACTTTTGTCTCTATCGTTACTTCATCTTTTCCGTCTTTTATGGTAATTTTATGATAGGCATGTTTATCTAAATACTCTTTGGGTATTCCGATTTTATGTTGTTGAATCTCAGCATCTCTTATGGATACGATTTTTTCGAGTGGAAATTTTAATGAATTGGCAAAAGAATATGCCGTTCCGGGTTCTGTCTTTTTGCTCGACTGATGTGATTCTGTGATAGAAATTTCATAATTTTTTAAATGACCGCCATTTGCTTTTATCATATTGAGTGTTTTTAACACCAAAATAGATGTGTTGGGGCAAATAATCAACGGAAAATCAGGATTCATTGTTTCTGTTTCTAATCCGGTTGAGAGTTCTATAAACACGGACTTTGTTCTTTTACAGAATTCAAAACACTCCTTTAGTTGCCGCCCTGAACCCGTATGCACTATGATTGTTTTTTCCTGCAGGGTTTGGTATTGCGTTTCCCATTTTAAGATTTCACATGATTGAAATGATAAATTAGCCGTTACTATTGCATTTGCTAATTTTCCTGAACCTACAACAAATATTTTTATTCTTCCCATTTTATAATCTATTCGATTTTTGCTGTTAATCATTTATGCACAACATTTGTCTACATGGTATATATTTCGCGATACGTCTACGTTCTCGAAATAATTTCAACTAATTGTTTTTGAAAATCATTGGAATGCGTTAATCACATGTGCCGTGTGGCAGGCAACAATGGCTGCTGTTTCCGTCCGCAAACGGGTTTCACCCAACGAAACGGGAACAAAGCCTTTTTGCAAGGCTTTTGTAACTTCTTCTTCGCTAAAATCGCCTTCAGGTCCGATTAGTACGACAATGTCATTGCCTTTTTTGCAGGTGTTTGCTAATGCTTGTTTTTCTTGTCCCTCGTAGCAGTGTGCAATGAATTTTTGTCCTGCGAGGTTTTGTTTCATGAACTCGTCGAAAGAAATGGGCTCGTTCAATTGTGGTAAAAAAGCTTGTTTGGATTGCTTCATGGCCGAAACCAAAATTTTTTGTAAGCGATCGGTTTTAATGACTTTTCGTTCTGAAAACGACAAAAAATAGGGGTTATGGAATCAATTCCGATTTCGGTTACTTTTTCGGCGAACCATTCCATTCTATCCATGTTTTTGGTGGGGGCTATGGCAATGTGAATGTGGTAATTACGAATATTCCGGTCAGCATATTTTTCAAGCAAACAGACTCCGCAATGTTTTGGATGTGCATCTGTAATTTTTGCTGAAAAAAATTTTCCTTTACCATCAATAATGGTAATTAAATCATCTGTGTGTAAACGCAATACACGAATGGCGTGTGCCGATTCTTCTTCGTTCAGGGCAAGCGTTTTTTCTATATCGGGAGAATAAAATAAGCTCATTTTTTTGTTTACGTGGGTTGTCTTGCAAAAGTAGAGTTTTAGATAACAATCGTCAAATAAAAATGTGTAATAGACTGAAATTTTTATCTTTGCAAGAAAAAGACGGATGAAAATATTTATTACGGGAGGTACCGGTTTGCTGGGGGGACATTTGCTTTGGCAATTATTGCAAAAAGAAGATAATGAGCTGTTTGCATTGCACCGGAAAAATAGCAATTTATCATTGTTGCACTATATTTTTTGTTTTTATACCGAAAAAGAAGATGATTATTTATCCCATATTCATTGGGTAGAAGGAAATATTTTGGATCAAGCAAGCTTGGATTCTGCCTTGGAAAATATGGATTGTGTTTACCACTGTGCAGCCGATGTTATTATCGGAAATTCGGCAGCTGACAATCTTACGCAAACCAATGTGCAAGGAACCAAAAATATATTGGCAGCTGCACTGAAAAATAGAGTGAGAAAATTGTGTTATGTAAGTTCTGTCGCGGGCATTGGAGGTGCAGACGGTGGTGAATTTGTCAATGAAAATTCTTTTTGGAACGAGCAAAAAATACATACTTTGTATGCACAGAGTAAATTTTTGGCTGAAAAAGAGGTCCGTTTGGCAAGCGAAAAGGGTCTCGAAACCATTATTGTTAATCCGGGAGTTATTTTGGGAGCTTCGAACAAAAAAGAGGGTAGCAGCTTGCTGATTGATTTTGCCCGAAAAGGCATCCCCTTTTATACAAACGGTGGAAGCGGTTATGTGGATGTACGTGATGTATGCCGAGCAATGATTTATCTGATGGAGAGTGACATCAAAAACGAGCGTTTTGTTCTTGTAGGAGAAAACGTGTCAAATAGAACCATGCTAAATTATTTTGCAACAGGGTTTGGAAAACCTAAACCGTTTATCAATGCAAATAAATGGTTGTTGTACCCAATAGCAACTGTAGTAGAATTTGTCTGTAAATTATTGCGTATAAGAACCAATTTCGACAGATGTGCCGTGAGAATTATCGAGAACAGAACCTACTATTCTTCCGATAAAATAAAACAGTTTTTGGGTTTTACGTTTACCTCCATAGAGCAATGTACAAAGGACATTTGTAGCTACATACAACGAACGAAAAATTAGAGTTTTTCCAGTAGTTTTTCCAATAAAGCAAATGTCTTTTGGGGAGCTTCTTGCCAAAAATTCAGGTACTGTTCGCTGTGGTTATCTACCCAAGGTGTGTCGCTGATAATGCGAAAACTGACAAAAGGAATTTGATAGTAAAAACAAACTTGTGCAATACTGTTTGATTCCATATCGACAGCCAATCCTTGCGGATGTTTTGTCTTTATTTTAATCAATTCGTCTTTGTTGGTTATAAATTGGTCGCCCGTACAAATAAGTCCCCAAGAAATTCGGTTGTTTGTGGAGACTTGCTTTAGTCGGTTGAGAAGAATTTCGTGGGCTGCTATTTTTTCCGGAAAACCAAGTTCAGCTTGATGGTCGTTTATTTCTCCGGCAAAAAAATCATGATACGTCGTCTCTTCTCCAACAACAATGTCTCCCACATGCAGTGATTCATCAATACCACCCGCTACTCCTGTGTTTATGATGCAATCTGGTCTGAATTGTTGAAGCATTTCCGTCGTGGCAATAGCCGCATTTACTTTGCCAATGCCACTTTTCAGTAATATAATTTCTTTTTCTTGAAGTTTGCCATTGCAAAAGGTAAATCCAACCATGGCTTTCTCGTGTGTTTCTGACAGCAAGTTTTTTACCAGCTCAAATTCTTTGTTCATGGCAACAATGATGCCTATCTTTTTGTATTCCACGTATTTATAATTTAAAAAGTTTCTATTGTATTAGTCGATGCATAATAAATATTTCCGCTGATATTCGTGTACCCCATATCTTTTAAAAGTTGCATGTAGTGGCGAATTTGCCTTTCATATTTTGGATTTTTTTCTTCTCCGAATTTATAATCAATCACTTTTACGTTATCGGTTCCTATCAATATTTTGTCGGGACGATATTTTTCGCCGTTGGGTGTTAAAATGGTTCTTTCGTTTACTATTTTGTACTTGTTTGAAAACCAATCTTTTGTTTCCGATATATTGAAAAAAGAGTTTAACTTTTCGTTGATTTCCTGTTGCTCTTTTTCATTAATAATTCCATCCATAAGCAATTGACGAACAATATTTCCAACGTCGGATTTTTGTTTTGTTTGCTCTAAAATATGGTGCATCAAATTACCGTAATCTTTTTTGCTGGATGTACCGATAAATTTATCGGTATTAAATCTCAATTTTAATTTATTTTTTGGGTCGGTAGAGTAGTATTTGTGCGTTCGTTCTTCCGTTTGCCCTTTGCTTGTCTCTGCTTTGGTTGGTGTATTTAGTTCCCCAATGATAATGTTTGTTAAATCAGCTTCTCCTTTTCCTAATGAGGATTCTGCATGTTCTCGCAATAAATCTTTAACAGAACCCATTTTTTCTGTTTTTTTCTTTTTGTTAATCGGCGTAAAACAAATTAAACCATACTTTGGTCGTGTAAATGCTACGTATAAGGTGTTTATGTTGTCGATGTAAGCATAAATTTTCTCTGTAAAATATTCTTTATGAAACAAACTGTTACTTAGGTTCTTTCCATATTTTACAGGAACTAAAGGTAATTGGTTAAATGGTTGTTGCTTGGGCTCACACCAAAGAATGTTTTCGTGCTTTCCTCCGTGGTCTATTGACCAATCGCAAAAAGGAAGAATGACAATGCCAAAATCCAATCCTTTGGACTTGTGGATGGTCATGATTTTTATGGCATTTTGTGTTTCCGATGTGGAAATTGTTTTTGAAATTCCTGTTGTATTCCACCATTTTATAAAGGCATTTCTATCGGAGCCTTTATTCCCAATATATTCCAATACAACGTCTTGATAGGCTTGTAGGTACACCACGTCTTCTTCATTTTGGCTCAAATGGAATATTTCGATGAGTTTTTCTATCAATTCAAACAACGGTAAGTTTTTGCTGTCGTGTAACCCGTTTTTTTCTTCTTCGGTAAATAAACTAGTAAAATTTTCTTGTTGCATTTCGCTGTTTTCCAAATAGTTATTTACTATTTGTTGGGCATTATCATTCCCCATGATATGCTGATACAGATATGCGATAGTCAGGTTGTTTATTCTGTCATAAGGACAAACAGTCCATGTTAAGATAGTTGTAATAAATTGAATAATAGGAGAATTGGAGATGCATAGCGACTCTTCCGAAATGATGTCATAACGATACTTGTCTTTGGCCAAATCGCTGTTTTTGTATTCAAGCAGAAAGGAGGCTATTTGTCTGCCTTCATCTTTTGTACGTGTTAAAATAGCAATATCTTTCAATTCATATTCGCTACTTTGCAGGTATTCTATGGTTTCGGCAAGTTTGGTCAGGGCTGTTTCTTTCCAAGAATTTTCTTCTTCTTTTTCATCAATGAATTGGAGATTGATAAAACCTTTTTTGTTTTGTTTTTCAGGTGGAACAACTTGTGCCAAATCGCTGTAGGAATTGGTTAGCAAGTTGGCTAAATCGTCAGCCTTTTGACTCGAAAATGATTCATCTATTTCGCTATTGAATTGTGTTTGTAAATTTTCAATAGATGATTTGAAAAATGCGTTGTTGAAATTGACAATATTTTCATCACTTCGCCAGTTTGTTTGTAATGAATATTCTTTTATCTCCTCTTGATATTCTTCTTGCAACTGTTGTCCTAATATTCTCCAATTGGAGTTTCTCCAACGATAAATGCTCTGTTTCACATCCCCCACAATCAGGTTCGTGTAGCCGTCTGCAAGACTGTTTTCTACCAACGGTTTGAAATTTTCCCATTGAAGGGCGGATGTGTCTTGAAATTCGTCCAATAGATAGTGGTCGATGTGAGTGCCGATTTTTTCATACACAAAAGGAGTATCACTGCTGTTAATAATTGCATGTAAAAGATTGGTGCTTTCGCTTAACAGCATGCTGTTGTTTTCGGTGTTCGTCTCTTCTATGCGTGTATTAATATCGGACAAAACTCCCAATGTCGGAATATATTTGATAATCGCATCGGCAGTATTATAAAAGATTATACCGCTGTCGTACGTACTGATAAATTTTTCGATAAGATCGTTTAGTCCATTATTGACAACTTGTTGTATGTCAGCTTTTAAAGTTGTTGTTTTTGTGTAATAATTTTCTTCTTTTTCGGGCAATTTCCGGAACGTAATCGTTAATTCTCTCAAATTCCCTTTTGCAAAAGTTTCCAAAGGAGTAATAGTATGGGCTTTAAAATCTTTTGTTGTTAGACCGTGCGAATGAATTATATCCAACCCTTTCTGAGCAAGGTTTTGAATCTCTGTTTGAAAAGTGTGCTGTAATTTTTTTAAGTCGCCTATGTATTTGTGCAGAAATGTTCTGTCAGTAATTTTCTCTTGTAATTCGGCACTGAAACGCTGGTATGTTTCCTTGAAAATTTCGAGTCCCAATTGGGTAATGTCGTCTTTAAAATTCCATCGACTTCCGTTTTGTATTTTTTGTTCAGCCAAATTGACAAGCCATTTCAATAAATCTTTGTATTTTGGGTCATCAAGGCTTAACATGATTTCGTCCACGGTTTCTTCCAATACTTTTTTGTTGTCAAGTTCGAGATTATAATTTCCGTTCAAACCGATTTCACGGATGAAAGAACGAATAATCTGTTGAAAAAAACGGTCGATGGTACTTATTTTGAATCGAGAATAGTCGTGCAAAATGGTGGATAATAGATGCTGAGCTTTTTCGCGTAGCTCCTTTACTTCTTGTGCATTTGTAGGGTCGCAAAAAGATTCAATGTATTTGCTCTCCTGATTATCCGCCAATTTATAAAGCTCCATTAAAATACGGTTTTTCATCTCTTCCGTAGCTTTGTTGGTAAAAGTTACGGCGAGAATATTTTTGTAGGCGTCAGGATTTTTGAAAAGTATTTCTAGGTATTTTTCCGTTAGCTTGAAAGTTTTCCCTGAACCTGCAGATGCTTTATAAAGAAGTAGATTGTTCATTAGGCTATTGTTATCCCTTAATCACTTTTGTTTTATAGCCTTCTTGTACTAAAATGTCGGCTACTTTGGTTCGCACGTCACCCTGTATTAAAATTTCTCCGTCACGTGTAGAACCTCCTACACCACATTTTATTTTCAGCATTTTTGCCAGTTCTTTTACGTCACTTTCACTGCCTACATAGCCTGTAATTAAGGTCGCACATTTGCCATTTCTGCCTTTTTTGTCTATCTCTATTCTGAGTAGTTGTTTGCTTTTTGGTAAAGAGGATTGGCTGTCTTCATTTTCTGTTTCGAGGGAGAAATTTGGATTGGTTGAATATACAACACCCAATTTTTGTTTCCAGTCGTTATTATTCATTTGGTTTTCTTGAAAGAATGTTCTACAAAAGAAACAAAACTTACCGAATAAAAAAAATTATTATCTTTGTAATCCATATCATCTAGAGGGGAAAAATACGAGGAAAATATTCGAATAAATCACATTTTCAATGAAAATAATAGCAGTAGGTTGGAATTATGTTGAGCATAACAGAGAATTAGGACATGGTTTGCCCTCGGAGCCGGTTATTTTCAGTAAACCTGATTCGGCATTGCTAAAGGGAAACAAACCTTTTTTCTTGCCTGATTTTTCACAAGAAATTCACTATGAAACCGAAGTGGTGGTACGCATTGACAGATTGGGAAAAAACATTGCTCCTAAATTTGCTTCTCGTTACTACAGTGAGGTCGGGTTGGGTATAGATTTTACGGCACGCGATTTGCAACGTAAACTAAAAGCCGAAGGTTCACCTTGGGAGATATGTAAAGCTTTTGATAACTCTGCGGTAATAAGTGAATTTGTCCCGTTGGACCATTTTGGAGGTGATGTTCAAAACATGGACTTTTATCTCGCCATGAATGGAAAAATAGTGCAAGAAAGTAATACTAAAAACATGATTTTTTCCGTTAATGAGACTATAGCCTATGTAAGCCGTTTTTTTACCTTGAAAATTGGGGATTTAATTTTTACAGGAACTCCGGTTGGCGTTGGTCCGGTTGTTAAGGATGACCATCTTGAAGGATACTTACAAGCGGAAAAAATGTTCGATTTTTATGTTCGATAATTTATAAAAAAAGGAAATGAAGTTCAAAATAGGAGTCCTTTCTCTCTTGTTTTTTTTGGTGCAATACACTTTTGCTGAAAGTGTTGCATCTTATCCTGTTGCGGTACTTTGGCAAGGTATTCAGCCATTTTCTTATGATACAATACAAGAAAATCGGTTGTCTTTTGAACAGGCGTCTTACTTGGATGAATCAAAGCTTCCTTACTATCATTTTTCCATGTCTGTCAATGATAAAAATGCAGCTACCCTTTATATTCCTCGGTTAAAAGAAATAGTTTATCAGGATTGTACTCCCGAAGAAATAGCTCTAATCACATCTTCCGGTAAGAATTTTACCGATTCTGTATCATTTCAGCGATATGTATCTATTGAAAAACGCAAACCAAGTCTTCAAATATATTTTTGTCCGATTGTTAAACAGGGGGATGCTTATAAAAAAATAGTTTCTGCTGTGTTGCAATTAACATCCAATAGGTCACTTCTCAAAAGTGTTTTAGCCGGAGGAACGACTCTTCATCAATATACAGACAATTCGATTTTGGCAAGTGGCAATTGGTATAAAATTAGAGTTGCTACCACAGGAATATACAAGTTGACGTACGAGGATTTAGTGTCTATGGGCATAACCAATCCTGCTAATGTCCGTATTTTTGGTTATGGAGGTGCTATTTTGCCCGAAGATTTCAGTGTAGAGCGTGCCGCAGACGACTTGCCTGAAATGGCTATTTTTATGGAAAAAGGTTCTGATAATGTCTTTGGTGCGGGAGATTATATTTTGTTTCATGCACAAGGTACCATAAAATGGTCGTATAACTATACAACTAAAGTTTTTGAGCACGAACAAAATTATTATTCAAACTATGGGTATTATTTTGTTACATCTGATGCCGGAACAGGTAAAAAAATTGTACAACGAGCAGCTGAAACTACAACTCCTGCTGATACTGTAACTGATTTTCTCAACTACGCTCTTCAAGAACAAGAAAGCGTTAATTTATTGGAGTCAGGTAGAGAGTGGTATGGTCAGAAATTTGAGGGGAGTAACTTGTCTTATACATTTTCGTTTTCCTTCCCCAACATTGTAACTTCAAAAAAAATGCGAGTAGATATTGCTGCTCTTGCAAATTCTTCTTCGACTAGTACGTATTCAGTTGCAGTTAATAATGTAGTACAATCTTCTAAAATTGTAGTATCTGGAATTCCTAACTATTACTATGTCGCAAATAAAACTTTGTATAATACGTCCTTGTACCCTACTATTACTGATGGAGTATCGGTTAGTTTGACCTACGAAAAATCTGCGACGAGTGCTTATGGTTATCTCGATTATATCCGTGTCAATGCCTATCAGCAGTTAAAAATGTATGCTGATTTTTTATATTTCCGAAATGCAGACGTCGCAAATCGTTATAAGGCTATCCGGTATAACGTGGAAAATACGAATTCAAACACAAAAATTTGGGAAATAACGGACCCGTTAAATATTTCTGAAATTCCGACAACATATAACGAAGGAACAATGGCTTTTGTTGCTCCCATAGATTCTGAAAATATTGTCAGACAATTTTTGGCGATAAATACGAATGCATCATACCCAAAACCTGAAATTGTAGGACAAGTAGCTAATCAAAATTTACATGGTATAAGTCAAGCAGATATGGTTATTATTGCATCTTCTGAATATTATTCAGATGCTAATCGGTTGGCAGAATACCATAGAACGCATGATGCTATGAGCGTGTTGATTGTTAATCCGGAACAGATTTATAATGAATTTTCATCCGGAACACCTGACGCAACAGCTTATAGGTGGTTAATGAAAATGTTATACGACAGAGCCGCGGAAAATACTGATAATATGCCCAAATCGTTATTGTTTTTTGGTGTTTCGTACTATGACAATAGAGGAATAACAAAGGTGTCTAAACCATTGTTGAGTTATCAATCGGTTAATTCTTTTTGCTCTAGCGTATCGTATACCACAGATGATTATTATGCCTTTTTGGATGATGAAGAAGGTTCCGACCTCTCTTCTGATGCCATGGATATTGCCGTCGGTAGATTACCTGTTTCTACAGTTACGGAAGGAAAACAAGTCGTAGATAAAATTATTACCTATGCTAATAATACCAATAAGGGGTCTTGGAAAAATTTATTTGCTTTCCTATCCGATGATGAGGATGGAAATCAATTTATGGCTCAATCGGATGCTTTAGCTACCTCTTTACAGGAAAAATCTCTCCAATATCAACCAATCAAGGTTTATTTAGATTCTTATCAGGCAGTCCAAAATGCCAGTGGAATTTCTTATCCTGCCGCACGTGAACGAATCCTAAATTTATTAAAATCGGGATTGTTGGTGTTTAATTACATTGGACATGGAAGTACTAATTCCATGACGGAAGAACAAACCATTGTGGCAAGTGATGTAGTCAGTATGACCAATAAAAATCTCCCTTTATGGATTACAGCCACTTGCGATCTTAGTCGATATGATGATAACAAATCTTCTTTAGGCATGAAAGTATTACTGAATCCTTACGGCGGAGGAATCGGACTTATTACTACTACGAGGCTTGTATTTGAAGACAAGAATTACAGTTTAAGTAAACAAATTTATAAAAATATTATTCCGGAAGATGTTGAAAATCCTTCGTCAATAGGAGAAATATTACGTAAATCGAAAGTGGCTCTTGGAAATGATGACAATAAATTAAATTTTGTACTACTGGGAGATCCTGCCATGAAACTTTCTTATCCCAAAAATAATGTTGTAACAACTGAAATTAATGAATCTCTCTTGCCTGATACAGCTACCATTAGTTCTCTCAGTTTAGTTACGATAAAGGGCTATGTTGAAAACGATGCCCAAACCGGTGTCCTATCAGATTTTAACGGACAGATAAACGTGGTAGTGTACGACAAAGAAGAAACACTGAAGACATTGGCGAATAAGACAGATACCGCATTTGTTTACAAAGACAGACCTAATGTCATTTTTTCTGGTAAAACACAAGTTGTAAATGGAGCGTTTGCCATTACATTCATGGTACCCAAAGATATTAGTTATCGATACGGAACAGGTCGTATATTGTATTACGCTGCGGATTCTGTAAATAATATAGAAGCTCACGGATATTCTGAAAACTTTCTTGTCGGAGGCTCCAACGATGAGAATATAGATACTAATGCCGATGGACCTCAAGTGATTATGTACCTCAATACTCCTCACTTTGAATCAGGGCAAACGGTTAATTCCACTCCTGTTTTTTATGCCTATATGACTGATAAATATGGCATTAACACGGTGGGTGCCGGAATTGGTCATGATATACAATTGAAACTGAATGACGAGTCAGAATATACGTATGTGCTGAACGATTATTATGAAGCTACACTTGATGATTACAAGAGCGGTACAATCAAATATCAATTGCCAAAATTGGCTGCCGGTTCTTACGAATTGCAATTTAAAGTTTGGAATCTACAAAATATATCTACAACAAAAACGCTTTACTTTAATGTTAATGATAGCATTAGACCAACTATTTATTCTTTTTATGCATATCCTAACCCTGCTTCTACAGAAACGACCTTGTACTTTGAATATAGCAGACCCGATGCATTGATGAGTGCTACTTTTATGTTGTTTGATCTTTCGGGAAGAATGTTTTGGGAATCGAAACAAACAATACTTACAAGTGATGGCGTTGCCCGAGTAACATGGAACTTGACAGATAGCTCCGGAAATAAGGTGCATCCCGGAGTTTACCTAATGAGTGTTAAATTGGAAACGCCTGAAGGGGCTTATACCACAGAAGTCCAAAAGATTATAATTATTGGACAATAAAATATTAAAAATAGCGTTATATTTGCAGTCTTTATTCGTAATTAGGAAAATACATATGATGAAAAAATTGTTCCCTTCCATTCTTGTAGTTATATTGCTTTTTGCCGGTTTTCTTAACGCCTTGGCAGAGACTACTATAGATGGCGAAGCAAATGCTTTTAATCCGATAACTTCTGGTGTTCCTTTTTTGTCTATAGCTCCGGATGCCCGTGGTGGTGGTATGGGGGATGTGGGCGCTGCTACTACGCCTGATGCTACTTCTTCATATTGGAATCCTGCAAAATATGCTTTTATTAGTGGTTCGGGAGGGGCATGTCTTTCTTATACTCCTTGGTTAAGAAAATTAGTAAAAGACATTGATTTGGCTTATCTCTCAGGTTTTTATAAAATAGCTGATGTTCAGACGGTTGCCATGTCAATGCGTTATTTCTCTTTGGGAGAGGTAATTATAAGAAAAGATGAAACTTCACCGGCAATGACCGCTAAGCCTTATGACGTTGCTGTTGATGCAACCTATTCCCGTATTTTGGCAGAAAACTTTTCTATGGGGGTTTCTTTGCGATTTATTTACTCTGATTTATTGGGTGGAGCTGCTACCGAAGACGCTGAAACGCTTAGCCCCGGCAAGGCTGTTGCCGCAGATATTTCTGCCTATTACGGTGCACCTGTTACATTATCTTCGGGTGAGGGTTTTGCCGCTGCCGGCTTAAATATATCGAATATTGGTTCTAAAATATCTTATGGAGATGACGAAAATACGGCTTTCTTGCCTACTAATCTGCGTTTAGGAGGTTCGTTCAATTATCCATTTGACCCATATAATAAAATGTCCATTAACTTGGACTTGAACAAATTATTAGTTCCTTCTCGTCCGGTTCAAAAGGACGGAGAGTCTGATACTGATTACGATGCTCGCTTAGTTAAGTACAATAATGGCGATCCTATTTCAGGAATTTTCACTTCTTTTTCTGATGCTCCCGGTGGTTTTTCCGAAGAATTACAAGAAATTATGTGGTCGTTGGGTTTGGAATATGCTTATAACAACCAATTTTTCGCACGTGGCGGATATTTTCATGAAAGTGAAAATAAAGGAAACAGAAAATATTTCACTCTTGGTGCAGGGTTTAAATTAAACGTTCTTTCGCTTGATGTTGCTTATGTAATATCTGTGGCTCAAACTAATCCTCTTGACCAAACTTTACGTTTTAGCCTTGCGTTCACTTTAGACGGAATTAAACAAATGATAGGGGAGTAAGAACTCTATTTCAACGAATGAAAATACGTGTCGGATTTGGATATGATGTGCACCAATTGGCGGAAGACCGTCAGTTATGGCTGGGTGGTATAAAAATCAATCATGAAAAAGGTTTACAGGGACATTCCGATGCAGATGTTCTTATTCATGCTATTTGTGATGCGTTGCTGGGTGCTGCAAATTTACGCAATATAGGTTTTCATTTTCCGGATACTTCTTCTCAATTCAAAAATATTGACAGCAAAGTATTGCTGAAAGAGTCAATAAAAATGGTAAGGGAAAAAGGCTTTGAAGTTTCCAATATTGATGCTCTTATTTGTGCCGAAGAACCTAAACTGAATCCTTATATTGAGGAAATGAAACAGAAAATGGCTGAAGTTCTTTCCATATCGGTGGAAGATATTTCTATTAAAGCGACAACATCGGAAAAAATGGGATTTATAGGAAGAAAAGAAGGCATGGCAGCGTATGCTACTGTTTTGATACAAAAAGATTGATACAAAATATTTAGAAACAAACATAAAATTTTAAAGTGATGAAGAAAATAGTAGTAGTAGCCGTTTTTGTGATGTCCGTTTTGTGCTTGCAAAGTTGCCAGACTAGTCGTTGCAATTGTGGATTAGGACAAACAAATACAGAACAGCCCGCAAATGATGCCGTTCGTTCGTAATAAGGTGATTTTTGCGGTGTGAATAATAGAAGGAGTCTTTCGGGATTCCTTTTTTTGTAACATAAAAAACAAAAAACTTTCAAGTTCATGCTTTGTTTCCCATCAATTGGGCAAATTCTCATTCTATTCTTACGCTATTTCATTATTTTCATTACTTTTGCCCAATACAGCTTTTAATCAGTAAAAAATGAGTTCAAACATTTGTGCCATTTCAACGGCAGCAGGTCAGTCAGCCATTGCCGTGATAAGAGTTTCCGGAAAAGATGCTCTGTCTATTTGTGACAAAATTTTTGATTCGGTGAACAAAGATTTTTCAGTTAAAGAAATGTCCGCTAATTCCATCCATTTTGGAAGAATTAAAGATGAAAAGCAGGTTGTTGATGAAGTATTACTTTCTGTTTTTAAAGCTCCACATTCTTTTACAGGAGCGGATTTGGTTGAAATAGCCTGCCATGGTTCGGCGTACATACAACAGCAAATCATCCAATTATTGCTGAAAAACGGTTGTCAGTTGGCTCAACCCGGAGAATTTACGCAGCGAGCCTTTCTGAACGGTAAAATGGATTTAAGTCAGGCGGAAGCTATTGCCGATTTGATAGCCTCACATTCGGCTTCTTCTCATCGTGTGGCGATGAATCAAATGCGTGGAGGATTTTCTCAAGAACTGATGTCTTTGCGTGCCCAATTGTTGGATTTTACTTCATTAATTGAGCTGGAACTTGATTTTAGCGAAGAAGATGTAGAATTTGCAGATCGAAAGAAATTAGAAGAGTTAGCATCATCTATTGAAATAAAATTAGCCCGTTTAACGGATTCTTTCCGTGTGGGAAACGTCATTAAAAACGGTATTCCGGTAGCCATTGTCGGAGAAACAAATTCCGGTAAATCGACGTTGCTAAACTTGTTTTTGAACGAAGAAAAAGCTATCGTTTCCGATATTCACGGTACGACAAGAGATGTTATTGAAGATGTTGTCAATATAGGAGGTGTTACGTTCCGATTTATTGATACCGCAGGTATTCGTGAAACGGAAGATGTTATTGAAAATATGGGCATAAAGCGTAGTCTTCAGCAAATAGAACAAGCCTCAATTGTACTTTGGTTGATTGATGCTACACAGGTTAGTGAACATATAGATTGGATGGCAGATCGGATTGTGCCACGCAGCGAAGGTAAAAAAATGATTCTAGTGTTCAATAAATTGGACAAAATAGATCAAGAAGAATGTTCTATTCTGGAACAATTATTTAACAATATTGATGCCGATAGAGTGTTTATTTCTGCTAAAGAAAAACAAAATATGCAGGAATTGGTTGATAAATTGCTCAAAGCCACACAAATACCTCAGATTGGTGAGAATGATGTTATTGTAACCAACCTGCGTCATTATGAAGCTTTGAGTCAGGCATTAGTTTCTATTCGCCGAGTACAAGAAGGTTTACAAGAACATATTTCCGGCGATTTCTTAAGTCAGGATGTACGAGAATGCCTGCATTTTTTGGGAGAGATTACAGGGCAAATTACTACAGATGAAGTACTTGGTAATATCTTCAGTCGCTTTTGCATCGGGAAATGATTTTACGATATGAACGTATACGTTGGAGGCTAATATGTCATTGATAATGTGCCTGTTAGCTTTTTTATTTAGTTGGTGCAAAAAATTTAGATTTATTAAACTTGTTTATGTAATAAATTTGGTTTAAAAGCCGATATTTGCTCCCATAGTTTCATTTGTGTAACGTTTCAAAAAACATATAAGCCATGAAAAGTTTCAGAAAATTAGTTATAGCCGTTTTTATATTATTTAGCATGACCTTATTTTCAGGATGTGATGTGTATACTTATGGTACGTCAGCAGTTCCACAAACTTATGAAAATCCTGTGTGGGCTCCCCCTTATTATAGTGGAATACGTTATTATTACTTGCCTGATATAGAAACGTATTATGACCTTTCAAATCGTGATTTTATATATTTGCATGAGGGACAATGGATATTCTCTCCTGAGTTTCCTGCCGGAGTGTACGGCAATTTTGATTTGAATAATTGTTTTACCATTGCTTTGGACGTAAATGTATATCAACCTTGGATGCATCACCATTACTATGTTTCACATTATCCAAGATATTATTACACTGATTATTATGATCACAATAATATTCCTTACGTCAGAGGATTTAATGAGAACACAAAAAGTGCGATGTATTGGGCGGAAAAAGAGAGAGAAAAGGCTCGTCCTTGGGATAATAAAGAGTTGAAGGCTCCTCGTAATTTTGTATATACAAAACAAGATAGGAAGCAACAAACTAACTGGAGCAAGACGGATAATGTCAGAAGTTTTTCTGACATGAGTGAAAAAAATCAAAACCAACAAAAAGGCAGAGAACAAGTGGAGGTAAACAGAACACCCAAGTATAATAATCTTAATAATCAAACAAATAAGGACAACGAATACCGCCAATCTGTTCCAAATAAACAATCACGTGACAATAATGCTCCTCTTAATAATAACTCGTCAGATAATCATTCAAATAATGCGAAAAGAGAGATGCACAGTACCAACTATTATGGACGAACAATAGGTCGTCCTGTTAAGGTTGAAAAACAAATGAAAAAGGCAAATGACGATAGTAGAAAGAAAGAAGATAATAAACGGCAATAAGAGATTTTTTTTCAGAACAAAGTGTTCAAAAGAATAAAAAACGAGGAATATCGCTTGTTATATTTTTTCTTCTAAGACAAACTTCCAAGAGCAGGAGCAACTGTTGTCTGAAATATCCGGAAAACAACTGACAGGAATGCATTCGATGCCGTCATCTATTATTTTTGCGAAATTGGCATGTTCTATAATCCCAACGGATTTGCAGGGATGATAGGGCATGTTTTTTCTTTTACGAGCCGATTGTACGCGGCATTCTACTACGCGATAGGTTAATGAATCTGTTTCTCGAATCAATTCTACTTTAGGATTGGCTAGTGCCGAGAAACGAATTGCCAATGCTTTTTGTAAACCATCCAAACCGGCATTATCAGGTAATTGTAAGAGTTTTTTAATACGTTGTGCCTCTATTTCTGTAAAATGTTGCCATGCATTCCTGTCGTGGTGCATGGCAATTTCCATTCCGTTTTCTTGTTCGATAGATTGAAACCAGAGACCATCTAATGCATAAATATTACGGGCATAAATTTTTATGAGTTCTTTTAATTGGTCGGTTGTTAAGTTATCTAAATTCATGATTGCAGAGTTTTTATTGGTTTGCAAAGTTATCAAAATGTTGTGGTAATATTTGTTTTGCAAGTTGAAAAGCAATGGAAGTTACTCATGAATGAAATTGCTCATGTGGTATTTAGATATTCTATTTTTTGTCGTAAGAAAGGATTTGTAGGAGAGCAAAGTCGTGATTTTTATAGTTTTGACACGTGTTTAGCAACATTTAATTCAATATATTTACGTTTTTCCCATATGATGCAATGGTTTGGGTGCGGTGAATTATAGTAAGGTTTCCCAACATGGTACTTTACCTTATAAATAAACGAATGATTGAGGTGCGAAATTTAAATTGAAATCAATTAAGTCTAGTGGTTTTTTATATTGAACAATGTCTTTTACCTTGATAGCAAAAGCACGATCTCTGTTAGAAAAATATTCATCAAAGAATTCTTTAGTAATGCCAGAATGTTTTTGAGTCATTTCCCACAAAACATTAGGTTGCTCTTCCATTATCTCATCTATTGTGAATTCTCCTATAACTTTCTGCATCGGTGCAGAAGCATAGACTACGACTGTTTTTATATCTGAGTTTTTGAAGATACACTTCCTAAACTCAAATTTCTTTGTGCCATCAAAAATTTTAAGGGCAAACTGTGGTTTAATCGATAATAAAACTTTCATCACTTTTTGTTTCTTTCAATATTAAATTAAATTGGTCGATGCTGATAGGTTTAAAGCCTCTAGGTGCGTCTTCAACGCTGCCTAATACACCTAACTCAATTAATCGTTTCATGTTAATGCGATGTGGAAATGAATATATGTACATAAATCTGACAATAAAAGGTCTATTAACCTTGTTATAGTTCCACATTTCTTTTAATTCATTTTCAGGGAAAACACTTCCTTTTCTACAATGTTTAATGAATTCTTCCTCTGATTGAATATCGTAAATCATTTCTTGGACTATCCCTACTGTCGAAACAACACTCTTGTAATAACCTCCCGTGCGGTAAAAAATTAAGATATCACCTTTTTCTGGATGTGGTTTCATTGCTCTAGAAACATAGACCTTACTAATTCCATTTCTATGAGGAAAGTCTTCCACAAATTCCAAAGGAGATTCGTTATTCAAAATTGAGTCGGGAAGTAGTTCTGTATGGTATGAGTCATAAATTGGGACAATAAATATTCCTTTCATTTTACTAATGTAAGGATAATTGGATTTTAGATTCTCAATGTCAAATGTTGCTTTGAAATTTCGAACATAAACTCGTTCTCCATTTTTCATTCCCCAAAAGACAAAACCCCATTGCTCCATTAAGTCAATTAATCTTTTTTGCTCATCTCTATGATCAAAAATAGTAACATAGATTTCATCAACTTTATTTATAAGAGCATTATCAAAGATGATTTTCATGAAACGCTCTCCTAATCTAAAGCCATTATTAATAACTTTAAATGTACCGACTTTCAATCTTTTCTTCTTTGCAAAAGTAGGGATTATATCGTTATAATTTTCACTTAGATCTTCAACCTTTAAATAAAGAAAGGAAAGAATTAACCCATTTGTCGTGTTTGATGTAACATAGGCTAATTCATCTGATTTCTTAAGGAACCATTTGTCAAATCCAGGATAATCTTCTTTTAAACTAGTGAAAAAGTCATCAGCTAGATCAATATGTCCAAAATGTTTTTTTTTGAACATTAAGTACTTTGTAATCGACTAAGTCTGGATGTTCTGAGAATATCTTTTCTAAGAAATTATCTATTCTAAAAACTTTATCTGAGATATTTAACCTACTAGCTTTTAAATGTATTTTTTTATCTTCTGTAATCAGAATGTCAACTCTTCCAGCATAAACTTCATTAAGCAAGATTGAATCATTCCTGTCATTTTCATTTATATCAAGTTCATCTGAGACAGATTTTACCTCTGTTTGTAATGGTGTTGGTATTTGAATTTGTTCATAGCTATCAAGTTTAGCCATAAAGGCTTCAACAGTACTTTTGTTTGGATTCTTTTGTATTTCTGCAATTGTTACTGGATGTATACATTTTGAATATTTAGCTCTGTCTAACCAACGAAACAAAATACCGATATCCTGAATAACTACTAGTCCAGCCTCTCGATGGATAATTATATTTGTGTCTAAAAGAGCTTTCATGGATTTTGTTTTTACACTTTTCCTTCCCCCCCCGTAGCACGAATTTTCCGTGTGGCATTTAGGAATATGTGTACTTTTTGTTACTTTTTCTTTTTCCAAAGATAAGTGTTTTAGAGATGTTCAATCATCTTTTTTTAAGAAAATTAACGTATAGTAACTTTTTCTTTTTGTAAGTAAATATAAAAATTTACCTTTGCAGCACCTTAACGTAAACTATTAAATGTGGCAAGAGCATCAAAATTCAAGCCTATAAGTGTATTGTCTTTTATCAAAATTTCCGTTGTTTTTATCTTTTGGGGATGTTGGGTAATGGGTTATGCCCAAAATATCAGAATAGAAGATACAAAAAATAATTTTTCTAAGCAACAGTGGCTAAAAGTCAATGGAGGTCTTTCTCTCAGTGGTATTTACTATATGGGAAACGTTTCCTCCCAAAGAGACCCTTTCAATTATTTTGTAGCAGGAAATGTTAATTTCCGACTTTTCAATACGGTTAATGTTCCTCTTAGTATTAATTTAACCAATAGCGGGAGCAATTTTTACTTATCCGACGTTACCCAACCGTTTTAGCTTGCATCCTTCTTACAAGTGGGCAACTGTTCATTTGGGCGATATTTCTATGGTATTTTCTCCTTACACTTTATCCGACCATCAATTTACCGGAGTCGGTTTGGAACTTTCGCCCGGTAGGTGGAAAGTGGCTGCTATGTACGGTCAAATGCAACGAAAAGTAGAGTATGATTCCACCAACACTGCCGTGTTAGCTGCTTACAAAAGAATGGGTGTGGGGGCTAAACTTCGTTATGATCACGATGTTTTTTTCAATAGGTTCAAGTGTCTTTTTAGCAAAGGATGATGAACATTCGTTATCCTATACACCTGACAGTTTGGGTATATATCCGCAGCAGAATATTGCTTCACAATTGGAAATGACGGTAAACCTGTCGGGTAATTTTCGCCTCATGGGAGAATATGCTTTTAGCTTTTTGGAAAGAGATTTGCGTATTGCCGATGATGCCAGCGTAGTTTTTTACCAAGCATATAATGTGGGTTTGTCATATCGTTTTTTGAAAAATGATATTGCTATAAAATATGAACGAATAGATCCTCAGTACACAACTTTGGGAACCTATTACAGCAACAACGATTATGAAAATATTACCCTGAATTTTGCTACTTTTTTGTTGAGAGATAAACTGAATCTTTCTGCTAATGTCGGTATGCAAAATGATGATTTGGATAATACCAAGGAGAGTAGAACGGAGCGTTTTGTGGGGGCAATAGCCGTTACTTACAATCCTGTTAAACAGTTTTCTGTCAATGCCAACTATTCTAACTTCCAAACATATAAGAATGTTAAGTCGCAATTTGATTATATAAATCAGTACAGTGTCGTGCAGAATTTGGATACCTTAGATTTTCTCCAATTATCGCAAAATGCAACTTTAGGTATCACCTATCAACTCCAACAAACGGAAACTCAAGCACAAAGTTTACAACTGAATACAACATGGCAAACAGCCAAAGATACCTATGAGGGTGTTTCTCAACCGACCAATGACATGACCATGATAAATGCTTCTATTTTGCATAGTATTCAGCAACTTAAAAAGGGCGTTGGTCTCAATTCGTCATTCAATATAACCCATAATTCGATGGAGGACAATCGTACTTTGATGTTTGGTCCGACATTAGCTTTATCTGCTCGCTTTTTGAATAAAACGATTCAATCGGGTCTTTCTTCTTCTTGCAATTGGAGTTATACAAACGATGTTTATGAGCAATTTATAACCAATTTCCGACTTTATGCCGGCTACACGTTGTTAAAGAAACATACTTTTAACGTAAGTGGTATTTATCAATATCAGTGTAAGCAGCAGTCCTCGGATACCTATTATCTTAACATTACTCTGTCTTATAATTATACTTTTTAGGAGGAATGAGGCTTTTATTAATGAACAAAAGAATATCATAAAAATTGAGATACATGAAAAGAGAGTTTCCTCACTTTTTTACACGTCTGATAACCATTGTACTTGTATATACCTGTACAATTTTTACCATGTATGCAGGAGAAAGTTTGCTGAGCAAAGAGAAGGCTGTCGATGTTTTTTCGACGTTGGAAACATTACAACGATATACCGAAACATTAAGTCCGGAAAATTTGAATACCTTGCCCGTCGGAATACAGCATACTTTAGGCAATACAAGTGTTACCGTAGCCGTATATAAGGTGGTTTACTACAAAGATTATGCTTCCATAGATGTTTTTGCCAAAATAAAGATTCCGCAAGGTGATGGCAAGGAACTTATCTTCGGGATGAATGACGTCAAACTTTCGTATAATGGTGGTATAATAGGAGATGCCAAATTACAACTATTGGGAGATGTCGAAATTCCTCTGTTTTCCAATTCAGGTAAACTAACCCTTAAAGGTTCTTTTAGTCCACAAACAATTGATAATGAAGAGTTGACTTATGCCAAACTGTCTTGCAAAGGAATTACGGAAATTGGTATTACGGCAGCCATCGAATTTTCAAAAGGTTTGATGACTACAGTCAATAAGGGCGTACCTACAGGCAATGCTGTTTCTGCTGATTTTCATACGGTTGTTACTGACTGGAATGATGTGCTTGTCGGAATTGATTTGCCCGATTTTGCAGTGGTCGGATTAGACGGTTTCGTTTTTTCTTGCAAAAATACCGTTTTTGACTTTAGCGATAGTAGAAACTCCGAAAGTATTGTTTTTCCGAAAGATTATCAGAGTACTTACTTGATTGCCGGAGAAGAACAACTGTGGCGTGGTGTGTATGCTGACAACATAAAAGTATCGTTACCGAAACAGTTTACCAATAAAGATAATCCGGATAATCCGGTTTCTTTCGAAGCCAATCATTTACTCATTGACGGAAATGGTATTACGGGAGCTTTCTTGGCAAATGTTCCGCTATTGCCTTATGATAAGGGAAGTGCCTCGGGATGGAAATTCTCTGTGGACAGATTTAATTTGGCTTTGGAAGCCAATCGAATCACTCAGGCAGGATTTGGCGGTTGGATAGGACTGCCTTTGGGAAAAAATTGCAAACTAACGTACAATGCCCTGATGGATGCAGACAACCAGTATCAATTAGTAGTAAATCCCGTAGATACTTTATCTTTCGATGTATTTAAAGCTCAAGCTACCTTGTTGCCGAATTCTTATGTAAAAATGGTTGTTGCAGACAAAAAATTTGTGCCCGAAGCTTGTTTGCACGGTTCAATGGGAATATCTCTCAAAAACGAAAAAAGCAACAAAGAAACAGCTAGTTTTAAGGGAATTACTTTCCAATCGTTACAACTTCAAACAGTATCGCCCTATATTTCTGCCGATTATTTTGGATATACCGGAAAAGTTTCATTGGTCAATCTACCTCTTTCCATCCAACAGATAGGATTATCTGCACACGATAATGAAGTAGCTTTGCATTTAAATTTAGGGCTTAAATTAGCGGATATCGTACAAGCTCAAACTTCTTTTAGATTAATCGGAGAAAGACCAACCGAACAAACCGGCAATGCTTGGAAATATAAAAAATACGAATTGGATGACATCGTCGTAGATGCCAGTATTGCAGAAGTTATCAGTTTATCAGGGTCTTTAACTCTTAAAGAAAATGACCCTACATACGGCAATGGTGTCGGTGGAAATGTTAAATTATCGTTGTCTAAAGGTTTGCCCGGCTTTGAGGCAGAAGCAAGTGCCATGTTTGGTAAAACGGATTTTTCTTATTGGTACGTAGATGCTAAGGCGGTTTTTCCTGCCGGCATACCTTTAGGAGCCGTTACTCTTACCGGATTTTCCGGTGGTGCATCTTATGCTATGAATAAAAGCACGGGAACGACATTGTCTAACACCACTTGTAAGTATATACCCAGTAGCAATGTCGGACTGGGACTTAAAGCCGGTGTTTTGTTTGCTATTGCGAGGAAAGAAGTTTTGGATTGTGATGCCAGTTTTGAGATACTGTTCAACAGGTATGGAGGACTTAATTTTATAGGATTTTACGGACATGCCAAATTTATGGGTAGTTTGCCCGGGGTAAGTAATATTTCAGACTATGTTTCAAAAGTACAGACTACAGCTATTAAAAAAGAAAATGACTATGCTGCACGGTACGGTTTAGACGGACTTTCAAATTTGAAAACCACTGATCCGAATAAGGCGGCGAATGAGTTGTCCGATTCCAAGGGGAAAGTGCAAGAGGGTTTAAATGCTCAAATAGCCATTGAGTATGGATTTGCCAATAAAAATTTTGATGCTAATTTTAAAGTATCTGCTTACGTAGCTAAAGGATTGATTAGAGGTTCCTCGACTGATAATATAGCAGGGTGGAGTGCCCTCCATATTGACCCTAACAAGTGGTATTTACACATGGGAACCCCTACCAAACCGATAGGACTGACAATGGGAATTAGCGATGTAATAACGGCTTCTTCAAAATCTTATTTTATGGTTGGAGATGGAATTCCTGCTGCGGCAACACCTCCTCAAGAAGTAATGAAAATCTTAAATATGTCCCAAAATTCGTTGACTTCAGCTCGTCAGTTAGACGAATTGTCAACCGGTAGAGGCTTCGCATTTGGTTCGAGTTTGGGATTTGACACGGGAGATTTAAGGTGTTTGATTTTTTATGCCCGATTCAATTCGCAAGTCGGATTCGATATCATGATGAAACAATACGAAAATGCTTATTGCAGAGGTTGTTCCGGAAATATTGGTTTAGATGGATGGTATGCACAAGGACAAGTTTATGCTTTTTTACAAGGTGAATTGGGTGTTACTGGAAAATTTATTGGTAAAAGATACTATTTTGACATCATAAATGGTTCTGCGGCAGCTTTGCTTCAAGCTCAACTACCCAATCCTACTTGGATGGAAGGACGAATAGGTGTAAAATATAGCTTCCTACATGGTGCCATAAAAGGAAGTGGACATTTTGACCTTTCTTTTGGAAAACGATGTGATTTGATAACGTCTCAGACTTCCGAAGTCGAGTTTAAGTTGATAAAGACGACGACTCCGACTACTACCGCAGATGTGTTTGTAGTGCCGCAAGTTTCTTTCTCCCTGCCCATAGGAGTAGCGATGAACGAAAGCTCTTCACAAAAACGCGTTGCATTGAAAGAGTTTTCAGTCAAAAATTCTGCAGGAGTAAAAGTTGTGGGAGAAATTAAGTGGAATGACGCTAAGGATATGTTAAGTTTTTATCCAACTGAAATTTTACAATCCAAGACTAAATACACAGCCTTTGTAAACGTACAATATGAAGAATATAAAAAGAGCAAATGGCAAACCTATTATAGCGTCAAAGGAGAAACAATGGAGGAAAAGAAAACGTTTAGTTTTACTACCGGAAATGCACCTCAATCTATCCCTGTGACCAATATGGAATATGCATATCCTGTTGTCGACCAGCGGAATTTCCATTGCAAGGAATCTAACAAAGGTTTCATCAAATTGAAACAAGCACAAAACGATTTGTTTGGAAATAGTCAGTGTACGGCAGATTTTGTACAAGCTAATGGAGCAATTATCAGTATGCCTCTACAGTATGATGCAACAAAGAAACTATTAAATTTTGATATACCTGCCGGTTTGGTCGGCAGTACGCTGTATAATTTGCAGATAAATGCACGGGCAAAAACGACAACCGGACAAGTCAACACACAGGCAAAAACATTGCTCAATTATGCCTTTAAAACAAGTAAATACGAAACGTTTGATAAACGGATAAAAGCCATAACATTTACCCAACCGTTTGTAAATGAATTAAGTACAACAATGCTTAGTTTGGGTTATAATACCAAAAATATGGAAGCCTTTGACGTGGCAGAATTGGTGGGTACCGATTATACCGGCAGTAAGCCTTTGGTAAAGGCAGAAGCTACAGGTGAAGATACGTATTACAAACAAGAGATGTACCCTGTTATTTATCAGGGATATGTTGCAAGTCCACTAAAGATGGACTATCGGAATACCACAGTGTTGGGTGTTCCTCCCTTTAAAGCGGTGGAAGTACAAAACCCCTATTTATCAGCTCTGAACAGTAATAATGAGTATTACCTGACGACTGTTTTCCCGTACCAATATACAGTTCCGCAGTACTATTACCGTGATTTTGTAAACATACGCCAGCAAGCTGCTAATGCACAACTTTCAATAGCAAACAGTGCGTATGCAAAAAAAATACTCAATTATGAGTTTAAGCTTATACCTGCAGCCACTTATAAGGTACACGTACTGTATGTATTGCCCAATGGCACGGTAAGTTCGCAAACCGATATGAATTTTAAAAAACCGTGATAGTTCGATATAAAATTTTTAAAAGATGAAAAAAATATTGTTATCCTTTTTACTGTTCAGTTTTTCGTTCGTGCTCTATGGATACGATTTTAAAGAGGGAGGCATTTACTATAATATTACTTCCGGTACAACCGTTGAACTAACGTATTTGAGTAAAAATGTTAGTAGTTATAGTGGAGATATTGTTGTGCCTGAAACTGTTAATTATAGCAACAAAACTTATACAATAAATGAAATAGGAGATTCTGCTTTTTATTTTTGTACTAATATTACAGGTGTAAATTTGCCTAATACCGTTATAAGTGTTGGCTATATCGCTTTTGCTGGTTGTAAAAGCTTATCTCATATTATTTTGCCCAATTCCCTTACAAGTATCGGAGAGTATGCTTTTTCTGGTTGTACTTCTTTGGATAGTCTTTATATCCCGGAAAACGTTAAAGAAATTTTAGAAGGAGCTTTTGCTGGTTGTTCAAACCTCCATCATATTAGCTTGCCTGATTCTTTGGTAACTCTTGGACATCTAGCTTTTGAATATTGTATTTCTTTGGATAGTTTTTCTATTCCAGAAAGTGTTAAAAGAATTGGAGGAGGTTGTTTCTGGGATTGTACAAACTTGCACCATATTATTTTACCCAATTCTCTTGTAAGTATTGGAGAGCGTGCTTTTTATTATTGCACTTCTTTGGATAGCATTCAAATACCTAAAAATGTTAAAGAAATTGGGGAATGGTGTTTTGAGGGGTGTGCAAACCTGCACCATATTACCTTGCCTGATTCCCTTACAAGTATTGGAACAGAAGTTTTTTATAATTGCATTTCTTTAGATAGTATTTATATTCCCCAAAATGTTAAAAAAATTGGGGGATGGTGTTTTGGAAAATGTACAAGCTTGCAGCATATTGTTTTACCCAATTCACTTACAAGTATCGATAGTATGGCTTTTTCTGAGACCACAAACCTTAAAACAATAACTTTGCCCGAGAAAGTTACCTACATAAACGCATCTGCTTTCGAACAGAGTGGTTTACAAAAAATCACTTCCTTATCGCTTACTCCTCCCAATTCTGATGGAAATGGTTTTAGTGGCATTACTCCATCCAATATTTATCTTTACGTACCGTATGCTGCCATAGCTGCATACAAAGCTCATTATTTGTGGAAAGATTTTAAAATAAGGGCTTTGGAAACGATTGATTTATCGTATTACGATACCCACGGCAATTACCTCGATTCGGCATCTGCTATTTTGTATTTGCCTTATGATGATGAAATTACCGTAAAAGCAACTGCCGGATTGCCCACAGATGCATATCAGTGGTATTACGGTGTACAAGGGCAGGGTAGTATTGCTTTTCCCGCTTGTGGAAGTGCGGAAACTTGTCCGGTACGCAGCATAAAGGGTAGTGACTTATTTTCGGCTTCACAGTTTACTGCATTGGTAAAAAATCATCAAAAGGTAGAAATCCAAATTGAAAACTCGTATGTTGATGGAGATAAAAAATTGCTGTTGACACCCATCCTTTCTTCACCCGGTATATCCGCAACGGGTATTTCGCCTCGTTGCTCCTACCAAAAAGGGCAGATTCAGGTGGTATTGGATAGGAAACCTACTACGGGAGAGAAATTTATAGTCAGTGTTCAAAGTGCTTTATACCCTACCGTAAAATATACTTTCGTAACGGATACTCTATTAATAAGCAATTGTGAAGTAGGAGATTACACCTTACAGTTGGAAGGAAGTCACATCGTATATCCTACTTTAAAATACACTCTTGTAACCGATACTTTGTTGGCAGACGCCTCCTCTGTAGCAGATTATACTTCACAGTTGGGAGCAAGTTCCCCTACCTACGAAACGTATTTTTCCGGTGCAGATAGGCACAAGGCTACCGTTACTGTAAAAGGAGGAATACCGGAATTGTATTTTTCATCCGCAAAAGCATCACCTGTTTCTTGTTTCGGTAGTAGTGATGGCAGTATACAACTGTCTGCCGAAGGTGGCACGGGTTGTTTATGGGTGTCTCTCTACAATTTTCAAGGTCATCTTCTCGATACTATTCGAACTACGCAAGGTGTTGTCAAGTCTTTTCAAAATTTGTCCGCAGGAGTTTATTTTTTGGGAATGATTGATGAAAAAGGGTGTCCGACAAATAATAGTATCGGAAATATTGAAATCAAACAACCCGAAAAGTTGGTAATAACGTCTCAATCCAAGGCTGTAAATTGTTACGGAGGAAGTGACGGAGCAATCAGTTTATCCGTTCAAGGAGGTGTTTACCCGTATAACTATCAGTGGACGGCGAATGGAACAGCTTATAGTCGGGATTCTGTGTTACATCAGCTGCCAGCCAATAAATATGACGTGCAGGTAAAAGATGCCAATGGTTGTTCTGAAAAAAGCTCCGTTACATTGGATTTTCTCTCCAACATACAATTGTCTGAGTCTATAGCAAAGAACGTTACTTGTGCAAATAGTCAAAATGGTAGTATTCAGGTTATTCCAAAAGATGGAGTGGAAAATTATACCGTACAATGGAAGGACAACACTACCGCGGACTTCTTGCGGGAGAATCTTTCCGGCGGCGCATACAGTGCTACCGTAACCGATGGTGTAGGTTGTACCAAAGATACGGCATTTGTACTCACTGAACCTCAACCTGTACATATTACATTTCCCGCTGACGTAATTACTTTGTGTAAAGATCAGAGCATTGACCTGAATGTGGAACAGGCATCGACCCTTAATCCTACCTATAAATGGTTCAGAAACAATGCTCTTTTGTCCACCGAACCGGATATTACCGTTACACGAGAAGGAAACTACAACGTTTCTGTTACGACAGGCAACCATTGCGAACAAACGCACGATTTTCAGGTAAAACAAAGTTCGGATGTTATCGTTGCCGACTTTTTGATGGCGAGCAAAGCCAAAGCAAATGATGATGTGAAGGTTATCAATATTTCTTCTCCAACGATGGAAACTACCCAATGGATATTGCCTGAAACATCTGCCCTAACGGTTTCTAACCAAGATGAGTCGTATGCAGATATACGTTTTTCTGATTATGGAACATATACTATTGGAATGAAAAGTATGCAGGGTGATTGTGAAATGGCACGTTACAAAACTGTAGAGATTGTGCCGGACTCCGAACTTGGAGACTACGAAGAAGGCGAGGAAGCTTTTTTACAACAGTTTTTGGTTACTCCCAATCCTTCGGATGGAAATTTTGCCGTAACGTTGGAATTTGCTAAAACAACCGAGGTGCGTTTGGTATTGAATAACCTTATACAGGGTATAAAATTAGAGGAACGGACGTTGAGAGGTAGCCGTTGGTATAGGGAGAATTATCAAGAAACGCTACCAAGCGGGCAGTACGTGTTACAAATGATAACGGACACTGTTCGTGCAACCTATAAGCTGATTATACGATAGAGATGAGAATGACACACAGACAACATACCATTTCGTTTAGGTTTATACTTTGCTTAACGGTATTCTTTTTTGCAAAGAGTATTTTTTTGCAAGCCCAGTTACGCAGTACCTATCCGGTACAGGTAAGTACAGTGGTGTTAAGTCCGGCACCTATCTATTTGGTAGATTATAGCGGAGGCGAGACGGACAAGCTATCCGTTACGTTACTGAGTCGGGATTTGAACCAATCGAGTTTGAAAGTTAAATTGCGACTTACCCTCAAATGTTCGATGGGACAGGAGTTGGTAACCAAGACCGAAGCCTATTTCGAGGCGATAACCTTGGAACCGGGCGTACCGTTGCGTTTGACCATGCAAGAGCTGGCACCGTATTTCAGGCAAGAAAATTTGAATAGTTACGGAAGCCTTTCGCAAGGGAAATTGCCGTTGGGCAGCACGCAGTTTTGTTTTGAGGCGGTGGAATATTATACCGGCAAAGTTCTTTCGACACAAAGTTGCGGTTCCACGTTTTTAGCTTTGCAGAAGCCTCCGCTTTTGGTACAACCGGCTGTTGGGAAAAAGCAATATGCAAGCGATAATTTGAATATACTTTTTCAGTGGTCGCCGCAACATTCTTTGGAAGTAGGTACGGTAGAATATGAGTTTACGCTGAAAGAAATAGAGGATAATACAGCTTCATTGGAAACGGCCTATAACTATTCTCCTGTCATTTACAGCACCACCACGGGAGCTACCGGTTTGGCGTATACAATGGCCAATCCGCCCCTGTCAGCCAATAAGAAATATGCCTGGAGCGTTCGAGCTTTTTTGCCCTTTTCAGCCAATGCAAGCAATATTCCCTTTGAAAATAATGGCAACAGTACCATTTCGTGGTTTCAAATGAAATCACCCTGTACGGCACCCACCAACGTACAAGCCGCCACATCGGATGATAAGTTGATATTGGAATGGACACCTTCGAGAGAATACAGCTCCTACGAAGTAAGCTACCGCCGTAGTGATTTTGACCAACAAACCTGGTACCAACAGCAAACACAAGACGCCACCATTACCTTGAAAGACCTTACCCCGGGACATACGTACCTTTATCGGGTAGGAGGCTTTTGTGAAGGACAAACGGAAGTAACATACGGCAGTTCCGATAGCCTTGCCATTCCTTTAAATGACAGCATTATTTTGGCACATTGCGGAGAAAAACCTTCAATAGAACTCTCCAACCAAGAACCCAAAGAATCTTTGACACAAGGGGATAAGATTAAGGCAGGTGATTTTTCCGTTACCTTGACAAGCGTTAGCGGAAACCATGGCATTTTCAGTGGAGAAGGATATGCGGTTGTCCCTTTTGTGGGTAATTTGCCCTTAGCGGTACATTTTGCGGGCATAGGCGTAAACACGGACAATCAGCTGATATCAGGGTTTATCGAAACAAAATATGATGCATCCAATTCGGGTATTGTAAGTACCGATGTTCTCTTTTATGGCGGAACGGCAACCGCCCAGGCAGGTATTATAAAGCCCGATGTAACGTTAGCGTTCAGCGTGTCGGAACAAACCCGGGTGCAGTACGACCCAGAGAGTCATACCTTGCTTTTTTATGATGCCACGGGAAATTTGATAGGAAGCGTAGAACCTTCGGGAGATGAATCCGATGTTTCTTTTCCTGTTATCATACAAGATAAAGACGGCAATACGTACGAGGTAGCTCCTGCCGATGGAGCCTCGTCTGCGGGCGGTACCACGCAAAAGTGTGTGCTTACCCCTTTGGGAAAACAAGGAGCCGCTTTGTCCGATAATGCCTTTAATTACAATACATTGGATACGAATAAAGGCATGGTGACCTTTTTTGATGAGGGCGGAACATACAGTTTTGATACCTTTTTGCCGTATTACGATAATGTTTCTTTAATCCGTTATGCCAATGGTCAGGATGGCGATCGTCTTTATCCTAAACTTTCCGCTACCTACTATGTGCCCTGGAAGTTTATTCCAACAGGAAAAAAAGATAAAGTCAACGCTTCTGTCAGTTTGTCGGACAAGACCTTAGAGGCAACCAAAATTGTTTTTGAAACCAAGGAAGGCTTGGTTATTCCGTCTGTATATGACGCCAAGAAAAAGGAATTTGAACTTACCTTAACCGGCACCCAGGAGGGTAGCACCCAGAGGGTTTATGCTCTATATCCATACGGCAGCGATAAATATTACCAGTTGGGACAGTTGCGTACCGACTCCCACAGTACACAGACATACAAAGTGGTGTTGGTCAATGCAGGAGGCAGTTATCAAACCAATACCATTGGCAAAGAACTCAATGCCCTGTACAACAAAATAGGCATTAATTGGGAAGTGGAAGAAGTTACGGATTTTAGTTACGACGCCGACCAAATAAAGAACCTGTTTGACAAAAACAGCGGCTTGTTGAGTGCCTATAACAGCGAAATGGTAAGTCTGAACAATGAGCTGAAAACCTTTTTGGGCAGCCGATACGATGCGACGGCTTGTTACGTGTTTATGGCAGATAAGAATGCCGCAGGAAAGAAACGCGATGTAGTAGGTTTTATGCCCCGAGGCAGACAGTTTGCCTATATGTATGCGGGCGATATGGCAAAAGATGAACTCTCGGCAGCCATAGCCCATGAGCTGGCACATGGTAAGTTTAAGCTACGCCATACCTTTGATGCGTCGTATGGCTCCGACAGGAAAGAGGGCGAAAATCCTACGAACCTGATGGACTACCGGGGTGGTACCCACATAGCCAAATGGCAATGGAGTCAAGTGTATGACCCTGCTATTTTGAATGGCGTCTTTGATAACGACGAAGAGGGACAATTGGCTATCCTTGGGGGCATTACTTGGTTAGGCGACTTGTTTTGGGGTTTAGCTCCCGATGCACAAGAAAAAAGTATAGAAAAAGATATATCTTTGTTTAACCATGTTTACCAAAAATATGACAGCTATTTTGCTGCTTCAACCACAAAAAATACGGCTATAGGTTTAACCGCTTATAAGAAATGGTCGGTAAGAAAAGAATCGCATGCACAAACGATATGTAAGAAAATATTTGAGAAATTAGTCAAAAAAGAAAACGAGCATTACACCCTGGTGTCAAAAGGGGTTTATGTGGAAAAATACACCCTGGAAAACATACCTTACCAAATTGCTGTTTATAGTCCGAAAGGCTCTTTTGAATTGGATTACGACAAGATTCGTTTGGGCAGTATCAGTGAATTGGCAGATTGCCAATACGTAAAAGCGGGATATACAAATACGTATGGTTTGATTTCGTTTTATAACGCCAAGCAAGAGTCGATTATGACCATTCAAATAATAGGCGGCGAACCTGAAACAGCCATGTTGCGATGGTTAAATTACCTGGGTTTAGTGGTTGCTTCGGATAAACAAAAAGAGGCGGATAAGAAAAATGAAGAAAAACTGGATGCTGTAAATGTTAAAGTACATACTGAGGCGGATGTGAAGGATTATTGGGACGGGAAAGAAAAGACCATGTCAAATAATCTCAGGATATTATATTCCCAAGGTATTGATATTTCTGTGATTACTTCCGAAATAGAGAAAATGCTATATAGAATATTTAACAATGCAAAAATTAACCGAACAATAATTGTAACATCTACAGTAAGAAATTCAGATAATCAGGCGATGGCTATGATAAAAGTTGTTAAAAAGAAAGGGCTGGAGGCTGCAAAATCGTTGTATAATTGCAAAGGTGATTTAGTAATAGATTATTACCAATCGATCAAAAAGAGTGATGAAAGTGAAGTAGTAAGATTGATGGTAATTAAAATGAAAGAAGTTGGTTTTCTTTCAGCACATAGTGATTGGAAAAAAAAGGGGGCTATAGATTTCGGGGAAAATTCAAATGGATTTAATGGAAAGTATTCAAATGAAGTTAATCCAATTATAGAAAATGCTAAAAAAGAACCAATGGTTAATCCAAATCAAGTATTTCCTCCGTCATCAAACGAGCCAGCCTTACATATTGAAATAATATTAAACAAATAAAAACAATTATGAAAAAAACAATTTTTATTCTGATGTTCTTCTCCTTGTTTCCTTTTATTTATGGACAAAACAGTATTAATCTGCAAATACAAGAATTGCAGAAGTTTGCCAATAACAAAGAACAAGTGTACCATCTGATTAATGAACAAAATAAAAACTTACTTATCATATATAGAAATGGAGTTTTAGCAAATATTTCTTTCTTTCAGAAAGAAAATGAAGAGTCCGCTTATAATGAATTAAAAGTTACCTATTTCATTAGTGGAAAGAATTTAATAAAAAAACGAGATGATAAAAAGGAAATTTTAAAATTAGTAAAGACTGAACTTGATAAGAATGATTTTTTATTAAAAGATTTTATTGATGAAGCATATGATAACGCTTTAGTTGGAGTTGAAAAATCAGCAGTAGAATTACCAAACGGTTTTACAGTATATGCTGTGAATAAAGATATGGAGAGTGAACTAATTATTAAAGTGATTGAAATACAAGAAGATCAACTTGTAGTAAGTATACTTTATGGTCTTACTTTATAGTTGCCATACTTGTTGCCCCCTTGGATGGTGCAAGTATGGAAGATTGAATAGTTCAAGTTTAGGCGATAGCCGTAACTTGAACTAAAAATTGCTGTTTATAGTCCGAAAGGCTCTTTTGAATTGGATTACGACAAGATTCGTTTGGGCAGTATCAGTGAATTGGCAGATTGCCAATACGTAAAAGCGGGATATACAAATACGTATGGTTTAATTTCGTTTTATAACGCCAAGCAAGAGTCGATTATGACCATTCAAATAATAGGCGGCGAACCTGAAACAGCCATGTTGCGATGGTTAAATTACCTGGGTTTAGTGGTTGCTTCAGATAAACAAAAGGAGGCAGATAAGAAAAATGAAGAAAAACTGGATGCTGTAAATGTTAAAGTACATACTGAGGCGGATGTGAAGGATTATTGGGACGGGAAAACAAATGCCTCTTTCCCCATTACCGGAAAGCAATTAAAGGAAATATTTCGGGGAACAGACCAAAAACGTTGTGATGAAGTAGCTGCTTTAATAAACAAATATTCAGATAAGTTTGAAATCAATACACCTGAAAGAATGGCTCATTTCTTGGGACAGATAGGGGCAGAAACAGGAAATTTAAAATCACTTAAAGAAATTCCTTGTTACCGTGAAGGATCAATCAGAGCCAATTTTGGTTATGCCCACTATTGTGATTTATTTGTTGGATTTGATTGTGTAGATTTTAATGCATGTGCAACAAGTACACAAACAATTAAGTGTGAACAAGGAACACCAAATAAAAGCGAAGAAATCAAGAGCAAATACATTTGTACGCCTGATTTATTTGATTATGTTTACTCATGCTCTGCACGTTTAAAAGGTGGTAGATATGATTTGGGAAATGGACCACCTACATCAAAGGATGGGTCAACATTTTTAGGACGTGGTTTTATTCAATTGACAGGCAAGTATAATTACAAAGAATTAAGCAAAGCCTGGAATGAAGATTCTGAGAATGCCAACAATAAAAAATATTTTCATATACAAACTAAAGATGGAGGACATATTGATGAGTTAGTAACTGACTTAGATGTAGCTATGAAAGCGAGTATGTACTTTTGGAGATTAAAAGGATGTAATACGTATGCAGATAAGGATGATACAGCTGGGGTAACAAAAAAAGTTAAGGGGACAGACAAGGATTTAAAAGAAATTATAAATAGAGGAAATATAAAAGACAAAGCATTAAAAGCATTAAAATTTAAATGATTATGAAATTTAAACAACTACTAGCGATTGCGATTTTATCTACGAGTGTTTGTAATGCTCAAATAGTAAAATTATCAGATTTGAATGGCACTTGGGTTAGTGGTTTGAGAGAATCTAGTTTTATTGTATTTGTAAAAGACACAATGGTAGGATTGGATTTTTTTAAACTTCCAGATGTTTATATTAATTATACAAAAGTTGGATTTGTTGATAAAAACAATCAAGATTTAATAAATATATATAGGAAGGAGTTTAATATGAATTCGAATTCTAATGAAGATATACGCATGGTAAATTTTGATGTTCCTGAAGACATGAAAATTGAAATTATGGATGAACAAATTAATGAAAATGATTATTTTTATTATGGAGGTACATTATGTAGTTTAGGTATTGACCCAGAGGATTTACCCTCTAAAGTAGGTTCTAGGTTTGAATTGATAAATTCTAATGTTTTTGTTTATATCAAAGTCGAGAGCTTGCCCAACGAGTATTTAAAGGCGTTGTATAAAAAAGGGAAAAATGATAAAAAGGATTATCTAAAAGATTTCTTTAATATGGAATTTAAAGAAATCAAAGCAACAAAGTCCATTATTTATTCTACCCCCAACAAACCCACTAAAATGTATCTTCTCAAGGGTGACGTAGTAGAAATATTGCAAGAAAAAGATGATTGGTTACAAATCAGGTATTATGGCAAGAAAACCATAGAAGGCTGGATAAAGAAGGGTGATGTGGAGTAATGAAATAATGGATCAAAAGGAGAACTATTTGTATCAGAATCGAGTAGAAGAAGGTTTGGTTTCTTATCCGGAAGGTGTATATTTTGTATGCAAAAAGGCTAATTACCACATGAAAGAATTCGTGCGACAGCCGAGGAATTCGGTAATTTGTTGAGGATACAAGATAATTATCCAAAATTGGTTGTTACTCAAGATGATTTTAGCAGAAACAGCTACCAAGGAATTATGCATGAGTCAATCAGAATTTTTTTGATGTCGTGATAACCGATTTCAGTTTTTTACCTAAGGTTTTACATGTGAATTATATGAAAAATAAAAAACAATTATTTAGCTTATTGCTTGCCTTATTAATCGGGATAAGTGTAGTGTCGGCACAACAAGACAGTATTCAACTAAAAGATACTGCAAAATTAATAGTAACCGGTTCGCCTATAGGCAATCATATCGCGTTGCGTTGGTCGGCTAACAGTGCCTCTTTGTGGCAAAAAACCAACCGAAGCGGTTTTGTTTTGGAACGTTATACCATACGTCGCAATGGGCAATTGTTGCAAGAACCGGAAAAAGTTGTGCTAACTAAAATTCCTCTGAAGGCACAGCCCTTAGAAAAATGGGAGAGTGTTGTGGATACCAACGATATGGCGGGCATTATTGCGGAGGCTCTTTATGGGGAAAAATTCGAGCTTACACTTAGCAATAAAGGTGCTTCTACCGCTGATAGCATGTTCCGTCTGGTTGATTTGAATAAAGAATTGGAACAACGTTTTTTTGTTTCCATGTATGCCGCAGAGTTAAGTTTTGGGTCTGCTGTGATGGCTGCTTGGGGATATGTCGATGAAACAGCCAAATTCAATGAAGAATATTTGTATCGAGTTTTTCCTGCCGATGAATTATTAGCCAAAGAGGTAGCGATAGGAACTGCATATACAGGTTTCTCCATAAAAGAAGAATTGCCGACTATTTTGCCTGTTATGGCGAAATTTGCCGATAAAAAAGTGCTTTTATCGTGGGATATTACTCCTATTCAATCTTTTTACACGGCATATCGGATAGAAAAATCGACAGACGGTATTTCCTTTTCTCCTCTTTCCAATTTGCCTATCATGAATATGTCCGGCAATACGTTGATGTATTATCAAGATTCTCTGGCTGAGAATTATAAAACATACTATTATAGATTGTATGGATTGACTCTTTTTGGAGAAAAAGGACCATATTCAAACGTTCTTTCCGGACAAGGATACGTTCCTCTGACAGAAGTTCCGGCTATAACCACTACCGATATAAAAAGCAACGGTGATGTAATCGTAAATTTTGAGTTTGACGAAAAGCAGAATGCCTTGCTGGAGGGTTTCCAGTTAAGAAGGTCGGATGTTGATGATAAGGATTTTGTACCTATTGTTGCTCATATTGCTTCTGATGCACGAAAAGTGGTTTATACCAATGCTCAAGCCCAAAACTATTTGAGTATAGCAGCCATTGCTAAAAACGGAGAGGAAACAGTTTCTTTTCCTGTTTTTGTACAGCCTGTAGACTCTTTTCCACCATTATCTCCTGTTAATTTGCAAGGGAAAATTGATACCTTAGGTGTTGTTCGGCTTACTTGGCAAGCCAATGTCGAAAAGGATTTGTTGGGCTATCGAGTGTTCCGGTCATATACCAAAGATGGTGAGTTATTTAGCTTAAACGATGTTGCTTTTGCTAAAAACGAGTATACCGATACCATTGATGTGAAGAATTTGAACAGAAAAGTTTACTACGCTGTGGCAGCTTTGGATAATCGCTACAATCAATCCGCAAGAACACCTGTTGTCGAAATAGAAAAACCTTCTCTTGTGCCACCCACAGCACCTGTTTTTTCTTCGTTTTCATCGACTTCTTCGGGAGTGGTGTTGCAATGGATAAATAGTACTGCTGCGGATGTAGATAAAACGTATTTATATCGAAGTTTGAAAGATAATCTGGATTCAATGATACTCATTAAAGAATTTCCTCTTTCTGAAAATGGTTATACCGATACCGATACCCAATACGACGTATTGTACAAGTATCAAATCAAAGCTGTTAATAAAGGAGGATTGTTTTCGAAAGATAGTCCGACCGTAACTGTCCGTTCTATGGCTAAACCATCTTCTAAACTTAAATTTTCGGCAGAAAAGAAAGTACAACCCAATGCAGTTGAATTAACTTGGAAAGTAAAATCTGCGGAAAATATTGTTGAAATAGCTGTTTATCGTCAAACAGATACCACACCTCTTTCTTTATGGAAAGTTCTTTCGGGATGGGAAACTTCATGTGTTGATAACGATATTCAAGTTGGTTCTCGCTACAAATATTGCGTTAAGTTGGTTCAAAGTTCGGGAGTGCCTATATACAGCGATATACAGCAAGTTACTTTTTAAATTGGCGTATATTGGCATACTTATATTTTCTGCTATTTAGCAATTTTTGCACAGAATATCGAAATAAAATCGAATATCTATGTAAAAATTGCTAAATTTGCATTTTCCAATAAAAAGAAACGGTATGGATATAGCAAAGCAATTCGGTTCTATTCCTGTCAATTATGGGACGTTAGTAACTCTTTTAGGTAATTATAAATTTCCAAAAGATAAAATTGCTGATCTTGAAGCAAGTGGGATATTAATACGTCTAAAGAAAGGTTTATATGTTTGTTCTCCTAAGTCAACAGGAATTTCGCTTTCTCTGGAGTTAATTGCCAATCACCTTTGCAATCCTTCTTATGTTTCTTACGAAAGTGCCTTGTCTTTTTATGGCTTAATACCGGAAAGGGTTTATGCTACTAAGTCTGCTGTAATGAAACGCAGCAAAATATATACAACAACTCTTGGCATTTTTGAATATATACAAACTGATGAGGCTTATTTCTCTGTTGGAATTCGTAGTGAGATTGTCGGAAATAGGTATGCTTATATGATAGCAACTCCGGAGAAAGCATTGTGTGATATGATTATTTCAACAAAAGGACTTCGATTGCAATCCATAAAAGCAATGCAAACATACTTGGAGGATGATTTGAGGTGTGATCTTTCACTTACCGAAAGATTTGATACAGAGATAATTTATCAATGTGCAGCGTTAAGTAAAAAGAAAAATAAGGAGTTAAATCTACTGTATAATTTGCTGAAAAAATGAATTTATTTGATCAAATGATGTCTCGTTATGAGATTGAAACCAATAGTGATTATACCAATGCATTGCATGAAGTAATGCAACAAATAACTCTGGCTGGTTTATATCATAGTGGTTTTTTTGATAAGGGAGCTTTTTATGGCGGTACATGTCTTCGTATATTTCATGGCATGGAAAGGTTTTCTGAAGATATGGACTTTTCATTACTTCAGCCGGATAATATGTTTAGCCTTGAAGAATATTTTGTTCCAATTATGAACGAATTTAAAGCCTTGGGTAGAGATGTTGTCATCAATCGTAAAATCAAAAAGAATAAATCGACTGTAGAATCAGCTTTTTTGAAAGATGATACAGCTATTTATGACTTGCAATTTAAATCCGAACATAGTATTAAAATAAAAATTGAAGTAGATATAAATCCTCCAATTGGTTTTGAAACAGAATTAAAACTCTTGTTGCTTCCATCTTCTTTTATGACACGATGTTATACTTTGCCCAATTTATATGCAGGGAAAATGCATGCATTATTATTTAGAAATTGGAAAACGAGAATAAAAGGACGTGATTGGTATGATTTTGAATGGTATGTACGGAATAGGGTTCCGCTAGATTTTAAACATTTCTGCGAACGTTCATATCAGTTCGGCTCACTTACAGAGAATATTACCCCTGAATCATTTAAATCCCTTTTGAGAGACAAAATCCGTAAAACTGACATTAATATGGTAAAAGCTGATGTGAAACCTTTCTTAAAGAATCCATCGGAAATGCAAATTTGGTCTACAGATTATTTTTTGCAGTTGGTTGACATGATAATATTCCAGCGGAATTAGTGTTTCTTTTAAATAAAATAGGCTAAACCTTCATTGGTTTAGCCTATTGGTTAATTTATTAGTCGCTACTTTTTTCTTTTCTTTTCGCTTCTTTAGCAGCTCTTTTTTCTTTTAAACTAAGAACAGGAGCTTTTTTGCTGCTTTTTTCTTTTGGTTCTTTTTCTTTTGCCATGTCTTTTTCTTTTAAGTAAATAATAAATTTGACAATCTCCGAAACGAGTGATTGAGAAGATAGGAGGATAATTCAGGAAAGTAAAGTTTGTGCTGAATCGCATGATACTATTTTCACAAACACTGACACCGTAAATGTACGCTATTTTTTTGTAAAACCTCTTTTTTATTGAGTTAAAATGAGGTTAAGAAATTTTAAATACCTTTTCTGCCAAATCTCTTCTCTATTTTTTTTACTAATTAAATTGAAAAATTATAGTGTTGTATTGCAGTGATTTATGTAACCTGATGTTGTTATAATGTTGCATTCCTGTTTATTTTAAATGAAAAAATCGTTAAATAAATCTGTTTTTTATTATATTTGCGTTCCGATTTAAATTGCATTAGAAGTGTTGTTAGCGTACGATAAACATTGAAACAGTATAACCATTACTAAATTTATTATGAACAATTCATTTTTTAGCAAGTTCACGCCGAAAGAAACTAAGTTTTTTCCCATTCTGAAAGAGATGTCTGACATTATGTTGGTAGCAACCGATTTGATTATCGAATGTGTGCAAAAGGGAGATCACGAGTCAGCCATTGAATATTACAAAAAGATTAAAGAGCAAGAAAAAAGAGGAGACGTATTGTCAAATCGCGTTTTTGATGAATTAAATACAACTTTTATTACTCCATTCGACCGCGAGGATATTAATTCATTAGCAAATCATATGGATGATGTTACTGACCGCATTAATAGTTGTGCTAAAAAAATTGTCTTGTACAATCCAAAGAAAATGCCCCAAAGTGCAGTTGATTTGGCTTTAGAATTGAAAAATGGCGTTCTTTGTATAGGAAAAGCTGTTGATGAATTGGATGTTTTAAAGAAAAGTGCAAAAAATGTAAAGGCATTTTGCAAAGAATTACACGATATAGAAAATAGAGCGGATGATGTGTATGAAACTTTCCTTATTCATTTGTTTGAGAATGAGAAGGATGGCATCGAGCTTATCAAACAAAAAGAAATCATGTCCGAACTGGAAAAGGCTACTGACGTTACCGATCAAGTCGGAAAAATCATCAAGACAATTATCGTTAAGTACGCATAACAGAAAAGTTTAAAACATGACGCTCTTACTTACTATAATTGTTTTGGCATTGGTTTTTGATTTTATCAATGGGTTTCATGATGCGGCAAATTCTATTGCTACTGTTGTTTCCACAAAAGTTCTCTCACCTTTCCAAGCCGTACTTTGGGCTGCCTTTTTTAATTTTGTAGCTTTTTTTATATCTAAATACATTATTGGAGAATTTGGTATTGCCGATACTGTTTCGAAAACGGTAGAGTCAAGTTTTGTGACCCTCCCGATAGTTTTTTCCGGTTTAATTGCTGCCATTGTTTGGAACCTTGCTACTTGGTGGTTGGCTATTCCGTCCTCTTCGTCACACACATTGATTGGAGGTTTTGCCGGTGCTGCTATTGCTGCTTCAGGATTTGGTGCCATTCATGCTTCTACCATTATTATTATAGCATCCTTTATTGTACTTGCCCCTCTTATCGGTATGGGAGCAGGTGTTTTAATTGCTATTATTACCATGTATGCTGCCAAAAAAAGTCATCCGCATAAAATGGATAAGTGGTTCAAACGGTTACAATTACTTTCTTCCGCGGCACTCAGTATCGGACATGGTTTGAATGATTCACAGAAAGTTATGGGTATCATTGCTGCCGCTTTAATTGCTTTTTCAAGCAAGAATCAGAATGTGCCGGAATGGATGCAACTGAGTGATATTCATAATATTAAAGATTGGGTTCCTATCTGTTGTTTTACAGCTATTGCAATAGGAACATTAACCGGTGGTTGGAAAATTATTAAGACGATGGGTAATAATATTACCAAAATTACTCCGGTAGAAGGATTTTGTGCTCAAACGGCGAGTGCACTTACGTTATATTTAACTGAAATATTGAAAATACCGGTAAGTACTACGCATACAATTACCGGTTCAATCATTGGTGTAGGAGCCGTAAAGCGTCTTTCTGCTGTCCGTTGGGGGGTTACTAAAAATTTGATGATTGCCTGGATTTTGACGATTCCTGTTAGTGCAACGCTGGCAGCTGTTGTTTATTTAGTATTTGGAACTAATATGTAAACTATTGAAATATTATCGCAAAAAAGACGGATGAATTTCATCCGTCTTTTTTTTGTTTTTAATATGTTGAAAACCCATAAATATTCCTCAAAGAGATTTTGTGTGATAGATTTGTTCGATATTTATATTAATTTTGTCACCCCTAAATGATTTTCTTTGCGATAATTTTCAAGGGCAATTTATAAAAATTATATTTTTAATGCTACTTATATATGTTTAAATCAACAAAAATAGTTGCTACCATTAGCGACAAACGTTGTGATGTGGATTTTATCCGCGATTTGTACAACGAGGGAATGAATGTCGTGCGAATGAATTCGGCTCACTTGCAGCAAGAGGGATTTTTGAAAATTATCAATAATGTTCGTGCGGTAAGTAACCAGATTGCCATATTGATGGATACAAAAGGACCTGAAATACGTACTACAATAGCAGAAAACGATTTGATAGAATTGCATACCGGAGAACTTGTCAAGATTGTTGGTAATGCCGACTTGATTTCAACTCGCGAATGTATAGCTGTCAATTATCCTTATTTTGTACGTGATTTGCACGTAAATGATGACATACTTTTCGATGATGGAGAAATTGACTTGAAAGTAGAATCGAAGGATGAAAACTATTTGTATTGCCGCGTATTGAATGATGGCGATTTGGGTAGCCGAAAAAGTGTAAATGTTCCGGGCGTTCGTATTAATCTGCCTTCGCTCACCGAAAGAGACAAGAAAAATATACTATTTGCCATTGAAAATGATATTGATTTTATAGCACATTCTTTTGTACGTAATAAACAGGATTTGCTCGAGATTCAAACCATTCTGGATGCACATAAGAGTCCGATTAAAATTATTTCAAAGATTGAAAATCAAGAAGGTGTTGATAATATCGATGAAATTCTCCAATATACCTATGGCGTGATGATTGCTCGTGGTGACTTGGGAATTGAAGTGGGACAAGAAAAAATTCCGGGTATTCAGCGTCGTTTGATTCGTAAATGTGTCGTGGCATATAAACCGGTAATTGTGGCAACGCAAATGCTTCACACTATGATTAAAAATCCGCGTCCTACACGTGCCGAAATTACTGATATAGCCAATGCTATTTTCTATCGAACAGATGCCCTTATGCTTAGTGGTGAAACCGCTTACGGAAAATATCCGGTAGAAGCCGTTCGTACTATGGCAAAGGTGGCAGAAGAAGCGGAAAAAACGAAATTGTCAGAGAATGATATTCCCATCAACCTTACAACGAATGATACCACCTCTTTTTTGGCAAATGCGGCAGTTGAAGCCAGTACCCAGGTTGGTACAAAAGCAATAATCACCGATACATACAGTGGAAACACGGCATTGCATCTTGCCGCTTACCGTGGAACAAATCCTATTCTGGCTATTTGTTACCATGAACGTTCCATTCGGGACTTAGCCCTTTCTTATGGCGTTTTTCCTGTTTTTCAGGAAGAAAAAGGCAATACTCAGCAGTATTTTATTGAGGGGTTGAAAGGATTTATAAAGAATGGTGTTCTTCAACCGCATGATTTTGTTTGTTACCTTAGCGGTAGTTTTGGAGAAGGATTTGGAACAACATTTCTTGAAGTTAATAGAGTAGACAAGATTTTCGCGTCGCGTGGAAAATATTTGCTTCCTAATTTCTAGTATATTGTTTTTTTTCTTTACCAAGAACTTTCGATTGACTTTTTAGAGGTGGAAAAGACAGAGAATGTCTTTCGTGTAAAAATAATTAAGGAATAAAAATTTAAATTTTGTATAGATAAAGTCGCTGTAAAATAAATACTTACAGTGACTTTTCTTTTTTTTAAAATTAAAAATGATTTTTAATGTAATGGAAAATTGTGGGAACGTAACCAAATCGTAACAAGATGATAACCGATTTGAAACCTCTATCCGATAAATTTGTCACCGAAAAGATATTTGTTAACCGGAATGTAACAAGTTGAAAGCTCTAATTCAATCATTTAATCGGAACTATACATGGAACTATTAGTAGTAATTATTATTTTAGCCCTTGCGTTTGATTTTATCAATGGATTTCATGATGCAGCCAATTCCATTGCTACTATCGTATCTACTAAAGTACTCACTCCCTTTAAAGCTGTGCTTTGGGCTGCAAGTTTTAATTTTGTAGCATTTTTCATAGCCAAATACATCATTGGAGGTTTTGGTATTGCCGATACAGTTTCTAAAACGGTTATTGCCGATTATATAACACTTCCAATTATTTTTTCGGGTATTGTAGCTGCCATTATTTGGAATTTGGCAACTTGGTGGTTGGGTATTCCGTCTTCTTCATCTCATACATTGATAGGAGGATTTGCGGGAGCTGCTATCGCTAAATGGGGCTCGTTAGCTGTGATAAAGGTTGATGTCATTGTGAAGATTGCGGCTTTTATTATCTTGTCTCCACTGATAGGTATGGCTATGGCAGCAGGTCTTACTATATTCGTTTTTTGGGTACTTAAGAAAGCAAATCCACATAAAGCTAATAATTGGTTTAAGCATTTGCAGTTAGTATCATCGGGATTATTCAGCATAGGGCACGGTTTGAACGATTCACAAAAGGTAATGGGTATTATTGCGGCAGCTTTGATGGCGACGCATATTCATCATCCGGAAGTGGGTATGGGTATTGAGTCTGCCAATGACTTGCCTAATTGGGTAGCTTTTGCCTGTTTTGCAGCGATTTCATTGGGCACCATGTCCGGTGGATGGAAAATTATAAAAACTATGGGAACTCGTATTACCAAAGTTACTCCTCTCGAAGGAGTTGTGGCTGAAACGGCAGGAGCTTTGACTCTTTACTTGACGGAAATTCTTAAAATACCCGTAAGTACTACTCACACGATTACAGGCGCTATCATTGGTGTAGGTTCTGTTAAACGTTTCTCAGCAGTACGTTGGGGCGTTACCCGTCAATTGATGGTCGCTTGGATTTTGACCATTCCTGTTAGTGCACTTATTGCAGCAATAGTTTATTTTGCGTTTGGCTACACGTTGTTGTCTTAGATATATGGGTCAACTAATTTTGCTAAATAGCATGGTTTGATTTAAGCAATAGCTTCTTTAATGAATTCCCCTTATTCTGCAAGTATTTTTTCCTTCCTTATATTGAATTCATATTACCCCTTATTGAATTGAGTTAGTAAAATTTTGACAATTTTCAAGACATATTGATACATGGGAGATGCAACTTTTTAGGTTCGACATGATTTAAAAGAATGATTCCATGTCTAAAAATAGACCGCAACATAGTTTCGATACGGTATAATGTATTAAATTTGCCGGACACGATACAGTTTAAAAACGGGAACCAGATCATTAACCGTTATACGGCCAATGGCATTAAGCAGCGAGCGGATTATTACACGGCATTGACGCAGGAGCTGTTGCCCTCGCTGCCGCACGATTGTATCGTGTGGTAAGTAAGTAATAGAAGAGTAAAAAATAAATAACAATGAGCAGAAATTATAAATTTTGTAATATAGGATGTGTGTCTTTTGTATCCAAGAATGGCTAATTGCCACACGATACAATCGTGCGGCAGCGGTGGATCAATATATGGTCCAAAAGCAATTACTCCTGCAATGGTAGGAAATATGAAAGACCCAAAAACAGGCAATTTGCTATATCCTTTTATGAACCAATCAAAATAATATTATGAAAAAGAGTAGGATTGTAACAATTGTATTAGTTCTGAGCATGTTTTCAATATTAGAATTTGTCCAAGCAAAAAAAATCAGAGGCACTTATCTTTATTCAGATAATGAGGAATACATACAAATAGATGAAGATATTTTTAAAATTATAAGAACAGGAGTGTGTATTCCATGTATGGATTTAGATAAAGGTGATAGTATTGCTTCATTTGGAAGTGTAGAATATATCAAAGATGGTTTTGTTAAATTAAAATCGGATATAGATAGCAGTATTTATAAAAATACAACTATTGAAGAATCGTATGATGCAAGTATAAAAGATAGCGTAAAAATTAAATTTCTTTTTTTTCTTAAAGGTAAATATAGAATTGGTGCGACTATAGGATTTCCTTACATGTACACAGAAAACAATTGTATAACTATTCCTAAAAAAGAATATACTTTAGGTCCTTTGAATTTTAATATTTACAATCTGAATCTTAAATGCAGTGGACATAATGGAGAGTATTTTGGACGTGTTGTTTTTTATAACCCTTGGTATTATTTTAAAGATAAAAAGACAAATTTTTTACAGATAACCATCCCAAATCTGACTAATAGTTATTATGCTCGTTATTTTATTAATGGAGAGTATGCTAAAATTGAAAAAAATAAAATTATTTGGCGTAATAGAGAATATAAGAAAGTTTCAGATGATCTAATTATTCCAAAAATCGAACTCGGAGATAAAGCAGTAGATGATGTTAATGGTATAGATATTATTGATAGGTAATGCTTCCCTCGCTGCCGCACGATCAATGTGATTAAGTTAGCAATATAATTGTTTGATTATCAATAATAAACGCTTGTGTATGTGAACTATTTCTCGTATATTTGTTTCAGAATCAAATAGTTATTACTATGAAAAAAACGCTGTAAGACAAAAAACTTGCAGCGTTTTTTTGTCGTTATATATTTTCCTGACTCTTTTATTATTGTAAAGTACTATCTCTATATTAAATCTTTGTTAAAAGATATAAATAAACAGTTATGTTTGATAAATAGTTATATTTTTGTAACCAATTTTAAAAACAGAGTAGTTTTAGAAAAATGGAAGAAAATAACATTGAAACAACAGAATTAGTCATTGAAAATTTAATGTCTATTTATCCCCTGTTAGCAAGGAACTTGTCGAAGGCTGTACGAACAAAAACAACTTTTTCACCTGTATTGGTATTCACATTAGGGGCACTTTCTCATCATAAAAAACTAACTATGACCGGAATTGGTTGTCATTTATCGGTGCCAAAGCCTCATGTAACAGCGTTAGTTGATAAGCTTATTAAGGAGGAGTTGGCTGAGCGATTATCTGATCCTAATGACAGGAGGGTAATTTATATTCAACTTACCGAAAAAGGAAGAAATATGCTTAAGACAATTAAACAGCTTATCAGTAAGGAACTAAAAGAAAAATTGTCCTTACTTGCACCGGAGCAATTAGAAACGCTTTCTGCTGCTTCTCAACAGGTTAGAGAGGTATTGATGTTATTAAAAGATATTCAGGTTAATACAGACTCTTCTATTTGTTATAAATAACCGGAAAAATAAATAAAAATAGATATTTAAAATTTTAGGTATATGAAAAAGAAAAAAGATTTAAAAATTTACATCCCACTAGTAATTGTTATTGCGTTGGTAATTGCCGGAGGAACTTACTGGTATATGGATTATTCAAGATACATAAAAACAGATGATGCTTTTTTAACTTCGGATGTGGTAACCGTGAGTCCAAAAGTGATGGGCAGAATCATTAAAGTATATGCAGAAGAGGGTGATTCGGTAAAACAGGGACAACTTTTAGCTGAATTAGACAGCTCCGACTTATTGGCACAGAAACAACAGATTATATCAAACAAGTTGCAAACACAAGCCGGCAAAGAGCAATCGGAAGCAAAATATCAATATGACGTAAAAAATATTGATGTGTTGAAAATTAATGTTGATAGAGCAAAAGAAGATTTTGATAGGGCAAAAGTACAATTTGCGGGAGGTGTGTTGACCAAAGAACAATATGATCATTTGCAAAAAGCATTTGAAACGGCACAAGCTCAGTACGCAGCAGCAAAGGCTCAAATATTGGTTTCAAAGACTCAAATAAAAAGTGCTGAAACATCCGTTGTTTCTTCACAAACTCAAATAGATGTGATTAATACTCAGTTGCACAATATGCGTTTGTATGCTCCGGTAGATGGCATTGTGGCTAAACGTTGGATGCTTCCTGGTGATGTGGTCAATCCCGGGCAGTCGATTTTCACCATAAATAATAATTCCAAATTTTGGGTTATGGTGTACCTTGAGGAAACAAAGATGGAAGGATTACATATTGGTCAGCCTGCAAAATTTACCATTGATATGTACCCCGGTACAACTTTTACCGGTAAAGTCTTTATGTTGGGTTCGACTACAGCTTCACAATTTTCATTGATTCCACAAAGCAATGCTTCCGGTAATTTTACAAAAGTGACACAACGTGTGCCATTGAAAATATCTATTGATGGTACCGAAAATAGTCAACAATTAAATTCATTCCGACTGATGACGGGAATGTCGGCAGTGGTAAGAATCATACGGTAAAGAATGAGAAAAGTTTCAAAAATGCACCGGTTTCGTCGAAGATTACGAAGCCGTAATTCATTATACCATCCTAAAAGTCCTTATTACAAATGGTTTGTATTGGGAAACATTATGATTGGCACTTTTATGGCGGTGCTCGATAGTACCATTGTAAATGTGAGCCTGCCTAAGATTATGTCTTCTTTTGGGGTTGGCTTGTCTACCATTCAGTGGGTTATCACGGCATATATGCTTGCTATGGCGGCTATGTTGCCTACATCAGCTTGGTTGGCAGATAAATTCGGATATAAGCGGGTTTATTTCTGGGGGTTATTCCTTTTTACTTTAGGTTCGTTGTTATGCGGACTATCGAATGATGAAACGACCCTTATTTTGTCACGAATATTACAGGGCTTAGGAGCGGGTACGGTACAACCACTTGGCATGGCGATTATTACTCGCGAGTTTCCACCCCATCAACGTGGATTGGCATTGGGATTTTGGTCTATTGCTTCGGCAGCTTCCGTGTCATTCGGACCAATGATAGGTGGCTATTTGGTCGATAATTTCAGTTGGCAATTGATTTTTGATGTGAATGTACCGGTTGGTATCATTGCCTTGCTATTTACTATGATTATTCAACGCGAGTTTATCCATCCAAATGTTCGAAAATTCGATTACGTCGGTTTTATATCGGTTATTATTTTTCTTCCCGTATTGCTTTTTGCTTTATCCGAAGGAAATGCAGCCACCAATTCGGCGGGTTGGACGGCTCCTTACATTTTGGCATGCTTTGCCATTTCAGGCATTGCCTTGACTGTTTTCTTAATACAGGAATTTAATACCGAAAATCCTTTGCTTGATTTACGTTTATTGAAAGATCGTAATTTTGGTCTGGCGAATGCTATCATGCTCCTTTTTGGTATGGGGATGTTCGGAAGTACTTTCTTGCTTCCACTTTATTTGCAGAATTCGATGGGCTATACAGCTTTACAGTCAGGGGCTGTTTTCTTGCCGGTTGGAATTATTCAGGGTTTTGTCTCACCAATAGCAGGGACGTTTTCTGATAAGGTAAATGCAAAATTTCCATTATTTATAGGAATAGGATTGTTGATTTTTAGTTTTTACCTGAATTCAGACCTTTCATTTTTGACTGAACATTCATATGTAATGACGTCTTTATACATTCGAGGATTTGGTATGGGATTGATATTTACCCCCGTTAAGTTCGTTATCGTTGGCGACTATTTCTCGCGACAAAATGGCTCAAGCTTCCGGAATTAGTAATACTGTTCGCCAAATTGGTGGTAGTTTAGGTGTGGCGGTGTTATCGACCATGCTAACTTCTCGTGTAAATTTTCATTCACAAATTTATGGCGGAGCTATTCAGTCAGGCTCACAAGTGTTTCAAAACACAATCCACAGCTTGTCTGCTTACATTCAACATAATGCGGGTTCGTCACTTGCTGCTGCAACCAAACAAAGTCAGAGCGTTTTGATTTCGCATGTCAATTCACAAGCTTTTATTCAGGGAGTAAATGACGATTTTATGATTGCTGCGGGTATCACAGCTGTCTGTTTTATTCCGATAATTCTTATGCATTCAAAAAAGAAAATGGCTCAAAAAATTCAACTAAAACAACAATAAAATAAAATGAAACATTTACGAAAATATATTCTTGTGCTGTTTCTGGTTCCTGCCACTTTGCTACAAGCACAAACAAAGGCTGATTCTTTGACGCTTTCTGGAATTTTGAATGTAGTCATGAATAATTACCCGACATTAGAAAAAGCGGCAAAAGAGTTGGATGCAGCTAACGCAAAAATTAGTCTAACCAAAACGGCTTATCTGCCCGATATTAATTTTTCAACTTCGTATAATCGGATAGGCCCTGTAAGCAGTATTACTTTTGCGGGAAAAGATCTTGAGCTATATCCTGCAAATGTGTATAATGCGACCATTTCTGTAAACCAAAATATTTATGATTTTGGCAAAACAGCTAAAAATGTGGCATTGGATGAAAAAAATAAGGAAATGGTTCAGTTAACTACCGATCAGACTAAACAACAATTGTCGATGGCGGTGATGGGCAATTATTATTCGATTTGTTTTTTGCAGGAAGCTATTCAAATAAAAGATGATCAGTTAAATACATTAAATCAACATTTGCAGTTTGTTGAAAAAAAGGAAGCAACTGGTTCGGCTACGCAATATGACATTTTGACAACCAAAGTTCGCATATCCGTTATTGAAAATCAAAAAACCGATTTACAAACCGCATTACAGGTACAGATTTGTCAATTGAATTCCTTTTTAGGAAAGCCACAAAATAATCCAATCTTGTTGAGACAGGAGGTTTATGTTCAGGATGTTATACCTACTGTCGATTCGTTATGCAATACTGCTTTTGCCAATCGGAACGAGATGAAGATAGCCCATCAGAAAGAGGAAATTTCTCACATGCGATTGAATGTGATTAAAGTCCAGAATAATCCTTCACTCAATTTTATAGCTAACGGTGGATATAAAAACGGATATTTTAATGCTGATTTTGAAGATACCGGAAAACTGAATTTTATGGTCGGAGTAGGATTTAAAGTGCCGATTTTTGATGCCAATCGTTCTAAATACATGAAAGCTCAAGCAAATGCTTACGTAGATGAAAGTCAGTTAGAGACAGAAATAATACGCAGAAATATTACCAATGAAGTGGTTGAAAGCCGTGCTAATGCCGAAGCTGCACTGAAAAAAGTAAAACAATCGGAGTTGCAACTGCATCAAGCAATGCAAGCATACAAATTGGCGGAAGTGAGTTACCAAGCGGGTACCATAACCAATTTGGATTTGTTGGAAAGTTATACTGCCTTATCAGAAAGTAAACTCGCTCTTTTCAAAACAAAAATCGATTATACGGTCAATTTGCAGAAACTCAAAATTGCTCTTGGCCAACGAATTTACTGAAAATATGTGCAGAAGTGCTTTTGTAGTTTTTTATTAAAAAAATAAAAAACCGTTAATTCATTGTTTTTCATATTTTTGTCTACCTTTGCCTCGAATTTGCCGCTTTTCTGTTTCTATGAAAAGATGGCCGTGTGCTTGGTCAACCACGTAAAAAACAAGAAACAATGCAAAAACAGTCTTTTTCATTATCATTTTTGATATTGGCTATCATCAGTGCAGTATGTTTGATTGTTTCAAATATTCTTGCCGTGAAACAGTTCGATATTCATTTATTCGGTACGAATTTCACTTCTACTGCAGGGCTTCTTATTTTCCCCATTTCTTACATTATCAATGATTGTATTTCGGAAGTTTGGGGATACCGTAAAGCACGTTTTATCATTTGGATTTCCTTTACGTGTAATTTTCTTGTTATCGGCTTATTCCAGTTATCCGTTGTTTTGCCACCCGCAGCACATTGGACATCGATGCAACCTGCTTACGAATCTGTTTTGGCACAAACTCCGCGTATTGCTTTGGCAAGCTTGCTTGCTTTTTTAGGAGGCTCTTTTATTAATGCATTTATTATGAGCCGAATGAAAGTGCGTCATCAAGGAAAATATTTTGCACGGCGTGCTATTGTTTCGACGTTATGGGGAGAACTTGCCGATACGTTCCTTTTTACTACGATGGGCTTTTTTGGCGTAATTCCAACCAAAGTGGTGTTTATCATTATTTTGACAGAGACGGTTCTGAAAACTTGTTACGAAATTATTATTCTTCCTATTACGATGAGGGTAGTAAAGTATATCAAAAGTCATGAAAATACGGATACATACGACCGCGAAATTTCTTACAATCCTTTCAAAATCGGGCAAATTTAATTTTAAGATTGAATGAATATGAATAAGAGTGCTTTAATCGTTTTGAGTGGTGGGCAAGATTCTACAACTTGTCTTTTTTGGGCGAAACAAAAGTTTGATAAAGTATATGCCATTACGTTCGATTATGGACAGAAACATAAGAAAGAAATAGAAATTGCTCGTGAAATAGCCGAACAGGCTGATGTTCCATTTCATTTGATGCAATTGCCTTTTATTAATCAGTTGGGAAGTAATGCTTTGACTGATTCGACGATAGAAATGGATGCCGAAAAGCCAATTGACCGTTTGCCGAATACATTTGTTCCCGGAAGAAATTTGTTTTTTCTGAGCATTGCAGCAGTTTATGCACGTCAGTTAGATATAAAATACATAATCACCGGAGTTTCACAAACCGATTTCAGCGGCTATCCCGATTGCAGGGATACGTTTATCAAATCATTGAATGTGTCATTAAATTTAGCCATGGAAGATCAATTTGTGATTCTTACTCCTTTGATGTGGATGGATAAGGCGGAAACCTGGGCGTTAGCTGATAAATTGAGCGTGTTGGATTTAGTTCGCTCAAAAACACTTACTTGCTATAATGGTCTTCCCGGCGATGGCTGCGGACATTGTCCCGCGTGTAAACTCCGTCGTCATGGACTGGATAGTTATTTGTCCGATTCGGAGAAATACCAATCTTTAATCAAAGAAAAATAAGGTATGTACGAAATAAAAAAACGGGTTGAAATAAGTGCTGCTCATCGTTTAACACTTGATTATGAGTCGAAATGTACCAACTTACATGGTCATAATTGGGTGATAGATGTGTATTTGCGAAGTGAAACTTTGGATAAGAATGGAATGGTAATGGACTTTATGAAAATAAAAAAGAAAATTATCGAACCACTTGATCATCAGGTATTGAATGATATCCTCGATTTTAATCCTACTGCAGAAAATCTTGCAAAATATATTTGCGATCAGTTGTATCCTCAATGTTATAGGGTAGATGTACAGGAAAGTCTCAATAACACAGCAAGTTATATTAAATAATGGAAAGTAATTCTTTATCTCCTGTTTTTAAGGTCGTCGAGATATTTGATAGCATTGAGGGTGAGGGTAAACGTTCCGGTATGCCTGCCTCATTTATCCGTCTTGCCGGATGCAACTTGCGATGCACTTATTGCGATACCGCATACGCCCTTTGGGGAGAAAAAGAGCCGTGTGTTTTCTCTGAGATGTCATTGGAACAGATTATAGCAAGAACGAATGCCACGTTTAAAAGGGTCACGCTTACGGGCGGTGAACCCTTGTTACATCCATATTGTGTTTTGCTTATTAATCGGATGACTGAACTTGGTCTTGAAGTGAATATCGAAACCAATGGGGCAGTTGATATGGTGGGTATATTGAATGGTTTGGAAAATAAGGATAGCGTCTTTTTTACGATAGATTATAAATTGCCTTCGAGTGGAATGGAGTCGAAAATGCTTTGGCATAATTTTGAGTCACTTCGCTCTGAAGATGTTATAAAATTTGTGGTAGGAAGTAAAGAAGATGCTCAAAAAATGCTTGTTGTGTTGGAAAAATTAAGATCTTATTATACAACTTTACCACATATCTTTACCGGTATTGTTTATGGAGCATATGACCCGAAAAGTTTAGTGGCAATTTTACTAAATAATGAGGTATTAAAAGATGCTCACTATCAAATACAGTTGCATAAAACAATTTGGTCACCTGATAAGCGTGGCGTTTAGTTATTCAATTCGTAAATTTATATATATGGAATCAAAAGATAAGTTGACATTGCTTGGAAAGAAAACCGAATACAAGCAAAATTATTCACCCGAAGTACTCGAGACTTTTATGAATAAACACCCTGAGAACGATTATTGGGTAAGGTTTAATTGTCCCGAATTTACCAGCTTGTGCCCGATTACCGGTCAGCCTGATTTTGCTGAAATAAGAATTGATTACATACCCGCAGAAAAGATGGTCGAAAGTAAAAGTTTGAAGTTGTACCTATTTAGTTTTCGAAATCATGGAGCTTTTCATGAAGATTGTGTCAATATCATTATGAAGGATTTAATCAATTTGATGGATCCAAAATATATTGAAGTGACAGGTATTTTTACGCCTCGCGGTGGAATTTCAATTTTCCCTTATGCTAATTACGGTAAAAAAGGAACCAAGTATGATGAATTAGCCTGGAATAGGATGAGCAATCGTGATTTGTAATTGATATACTATCAATGGATAGAAAATAATAATAAACCGCTGTAAGAAAAATACTTACAGCGGTTTACTTTTTTATTTGAAATATCTGTTATACAAACCTTCAAAGCCTTTACCATGGCGGGCTTCGTCTTTGCACATTTCATGCACCGTATCATGAATGGCATCCAAATTAAGTTGTTTGGCACGTGTAGCTATACGTTTTTTATCTTCGCATGCACCTTGTTCCGCATTTTTACGTTTTTGCAAATTGGTTTTGGTATCCCAAACAACATCGCCAAGTAATTCTGCAAATCTCGAAGCATGTTCCGCTTCTTCCCACGCGTATCTTTTAAAAGCTTCAGCAACTTCAGGGTATCCTTCACGGTCAGCCTGACGGCTCATTGCCAAATACATACCCACTTCAGTACATTCGCCCATGAAATGGTTATTTAAATCTTTAATCATTTCTTCGTCGCATCCCTTAGCTATGCCAATTACGTGCTCATCAGCAAAAGTAAGTTTTTCTGAAGATTCGACAACTTCTGTGAATTTACTGGCAGGTGCTTTACATAATGGACAACTTTCCGGAGCAGAGTCTCCTTCGTGGATATAACCACAAACCGAACATCTAAATCTTTTCATTTTCTTTTGTTTTTTAATTATTGATATATACTTAATTCTATTGGCAATTTTTGCAAATGCCCTTGTAATAATAGTGTGTTTCAGTTATAATGTGACCGTCAATTTCTACCTCTATACCATTTTCTATTGTTTTCGGTATGGGTAAATCATATATCTTTCCACATTTGCTGCATAAAAAATGGGCATGAGGGGAGGTGTCTCCGTCAAAACAAACCCTGTTTTCATCAATGGTCAGCATCAAGGCTGCTCCATGTTCAGCCAAGAGTTTCAACGTATTATATACCGTTGTTTTTGATAGAGTTGGCATTATCTCGTGCATATCGCCATACACAACCTCAGCAGACGGATGGGTGCGATGTGTCAACAAGTAATTCATTATTGCAATCCGTTGTACGGAAGGCTTAATGTTCAATGATGTCAATTTATTATAAGTTTCTTTCATTAAATGTTCTCAATTCAAAATTGTAATTATTACAAACTGATAATTATTGCAAATATAATAACTATTTTAATAACTACAAAAAATATGAGCCATTTCTTTTGATGAGTAAAATAAATACAGAGAAATGGAGATAAAATAAGCAACAAAAAACCGCTGTAAGTATATCTCTTACAGCGGTTTTTTGTTGCTTATGGTTTTGAAAAGGATTACTTTACTTCTTCAAAATCAACATCGGTTACAGTATCACCATTATCGTTAGTTGTGGTGTTATTGTTACTTCCGTTATCTTGAGCATTAGCGTTTGGTTGTTCACCACCCGGTTGTTGTGCTTGAGCATTGTACATTTCTTGACTTGCAGCTTGGAATACATCGTTCAATTCTTTGGTTGCAGCATCAATTCCATTCAAGTCCTGAGCTTTATGAGCTTCTTTCAACTTGTTAAGAGCAGCCTCAATAGGAGCTTTTTTGTCAGCAGGCAATTTGTCTCCAAAATCTTTCAATTGTTTTTCAGTTTGGAAAATTAAACTATCTGCTTGGTTCAGCTTATCAATACGTTCTTTTTCTTTTTTATCTGTTTCGGCATTCGCTTCTGCTTCTGCTTTCATACGTTTGATTTCATCGTCACTTAAACCGCTTGATGCTTCAATACGAATACTTTGTTCTTTTCCGGTCGCTTTATCTTTGGCAGATACTTTCAAAATACCGTTTGCATCAATATCAAAAGTTACTTCAATTTGAGGCACTCCACGTTGAGCTGCCGGTATTCCGTCAAGGTTAAACTGACCGATAGATTTGTTTTGAGCAGCCATTGGACGTTCGCCTTGTAATACGTGAATTTGTACGGAAGGTTGGTTGTCGGCAGCTGTTGTAAAGGTTTCCGATTTTTTTGTCGGAATGGTTGTGTTTGATTCAATCAATTTAGTCATTACACCTCCCATTGTTTCAATGCCCAACGAAAGTGGGGTTACATCCAACAACAAGATGTCTTTTACTTCTCCGGTTAATACACCACCTTGAATGGCTGCACCTAAGGCAACTACTTCATCGGGGTTTACGCCTTTGCTAGGAACTTTGCCAAACGTTTTTTCTACAATTTCTTGGATGGCAGGAATACGTGTAGAACCACCCACAAGGATAACTTCGTCAATGTCCGAATTGCTTAATCCTGCATCTTGCATTGCCTTACGACAAGGTTCAAGGGTTGCTTGGATTAATTTGTCAGCCAATTGTTCGAATTTTGATCGGCTCAATGTTTTTACCAAGTGTTTTGGAATACCGTTTACCGGCATGATGTATGGCAAGTTGATTTCGGTTGAAGTAGCACTCGAAAGTTCGATTTTTGCTTTTTCGGCAGCTTCTTTCAAACGTTGCAAAGCCATAGGGTCTTTACGTAGGTCAATACCTTCATCTTTCAAAAACTCTTCTGCCAACCAATTAATAATGACATGGTCGAAGTCGTCACCACCTAAGTGAGTATCACCATTGGTAGATTTTACTTCAAAAACGCCATCTCCCAATTCCAAGATAGAAATATCAAAGGTACCTCCACCCAAGTCGAAAACAGCAATTTTCATATCTTTATGAGCCTTATCCAATCCGTAAGCCAAAGCTGCGGCAGTAGGTTCATTTACAATTCTTTTTACATTCAGACCTGCGATTTCTCCTGCTTCTTTCGTAGCTTGACGTTGAGCATCGCTAAAATAAGCCGGTACTGTAATAACGGCGTCAGTTACTTCACTTCCAAGATAATCTTCAGCCGTCTTTTTCATTTTTTGAAGAATCATAGCTGAAATTTCTTGTGGAGTATATAGTCTTCCGTCAATGTCTACTCGTGGAGTATTGTTATCTCCTTTTATTACGTTGTAAGGTACACGTTCTATTTCTTTTGTAGTTTCAGCAAACGTTTCTCCCATAAAACGTTTGATAGAAAAAACAGTTTTTTTAGGGTTTGTAATGGCTTGACGTTTTGCAGGGTCACCCACTTTACGCTCACCGCCATCAATAAATGCTACGATAGATGGAGTAGTACGTTTACCTTCGCTGTTTGCTATAACTACAGGGTCGTTTCCTTCCATCACGGCAACACAAGAGTTTGTGGTACCTAAGTCAATTCCGATAATTTTTCCCATGATGATTTATTTTTTTATATGTTAATATTCAATTTTGTGAAAGTGTTTCGCTTATGTTTATCAAATGTTATGCCAATTCTGCCATTTTTTATTTTTTATCTCCTTTCAAGGGCTCTTCTAGTGCCTTTTCGGCAAAGTATGGTGGTAAAAATATCTTTGGAAATGCCCTTTGGCAAAAACTGACAAAAGGACAGCCTTTCTTTGTTAATAAATCTTTTCAAAGGAACGATTGAATATCGGGAAGGTTTTTTATTCAGGCTATCTTTTATACCTTTGTATGCTCCATTTTATGGAGCAAAATTGTAAATTCTGTTATGAAAAAGAGGGATTCGGAAGAGGTGCTTTGGAGCAAAAATTTTATCATCATATTGGCAGGTAGTTTTTTAATGTTTTTTGCCTTTTTTCTTTTGATGCCTATCTTACCCATGTTTTTGAAGGAACAATTTGATGCCGATAAGTCTACCATTGGTTTTGCTTTATTTGTGTATTCGGTTATGGCATTGATTATTCGTCCATTTGCCGGTTATATGGTAGACAACTTTTCGAGGTATAAACTATTACTTTTCGCATATGCTTGTTTTGTCGTTTTCTTTGGACTATATTTGTTAGTTGGTTCGGTGTTCTCGTTTATTCTTGTACGGGCTTTTCATGGTCTGTTTTATGGTTTGGTAACTATTTCTAACAGCACTGTGGCTATAGATACTATGCCGGCTTCGAGAAGGGGAGAGGGAATCGGATTTTACGGCGTAATGTCGAGTTTGGCAATGGCGTTTGGTCCAACGGTTTCGCTTTCATTGTACGATTTTTTTCATAATTACGATGCCATTTTTGCCATTGCCTTGTTATCGGGAACATTGGGCTTTTTATGTTTATTTTTTCTCAAATTAGAGAAACATAAAGTAAAAGATGTACAAAAAGAGCCTATTTCGTTCGATCGTTTTTTCTTGTTGAAGGGAACTCCGTTGGCGATATCGTTGCTATGCAGTACTTTCGCTTATGGCTTGCTGACAACTTATGTTGCTGTGTACGGTATGATGGAGGTTGGAATAACCAAAGGAGCCGGTGTGTTTTTTATGCTGTTGGCATTGGGCATTTTCAGTTCTCGTGTCGGAAGTGGAAAATTGTTGGATAAGGGGTATGCTCCAAAAATAATTTTAGCCGGAACTAGTTTGGTTATTGTAGGGTTATTTATATTCGTGTTTTTTAAAAATATATACGGTTATTACATGGCTGCTATTATTTTAGGTTTGGCTTATGGAGTTATAGGACCGGCTTTTCAATTGATGTTCATTAATCTTGCTCCGAATAACCAAAGGGGAACTGCCAATTCTTCATACTTTATAACATGGGATTTAGGCATAGGTTTGGGAGCTCTCATCGGCGGGAATATTGCTGCTATATCCAGTTATTCAGATAGTTATTTAATTTCTTTGTTCCTTGTTTTGGGCGGATTGATTTGGTTTAAATTATTTGCCGAAAAATATTTTAGTAGTCATAAATTACGATAAAAAGAATAGTATATGAAAAAGAATATTTTGCTTTTTTTCTGTTTCGCTTTTTCTGTGGTTTCGTTTGCACAAAAAATGCTTTTGCCAAAGGCTCTTCCTATGCCATTTTCAAGCATGGTTTCCATGAATGATGATGAAAATTATGCTTTCGTGTCTGTCAATCGCAAGCAACTACTAAAAGCCGACTATAAAACAGGCAAAGAATCTGTTATTTTGGATGTTGAACAATTAAAAGATTCGCCCATTGAAAGTATTGGAGGATTTTCCTTTAGTCCTGATGAAACTAAAATTTTAGTTTATCCTTTCTCTGAAAAAATGGTTAAAAATACTTATTCTAGAGAGTTTTATATTTACGATGTACTTCGCTCCAAAATAGAAAAACTTTCCGATTATGGAGCTCAACAGCAACCTGTATTTTCTCCTAACGGAAAAATGGTGGCATTTGCTCGTGATAACGATTTGTTTATTAAGCGATTGGAGTATGGAACAGAAGTTCGTGTTACGACAGACGGTGCAAAGGATTCTATCACCAATGGCATCGCTGATATGTTGTATCAGCAGGAATTTGGTGTTGAACGAGCTTTTCAATGGTCGCCTGACAGTAAAATGTTGAGTTATATAAAGTATAATCAAATTGCAGTTCCCGAGTACGGATTTGACGTCTATAAGGGAACATCTCCTGAACGTAAAACGTTTAAATATTCCCAAGCGGGTGGGGTAAATGCTACGGCTTCAGTACATTTGTATAACATTCAATTTAAGTGGAATAAGGAGGTTAAACTACCCGATGAAGCAGACAAATACATTGTTTCCTTGCAGTGGTCAACTAACCCTGAGCTTATTGCTGTTACTTATTTGAATCGTGAACAAAATACGTTGAAGGTATTGTTTGCAAACCCGAACTCGTTGGTTTCTCATATTGTTTATACGGATATTAATAAGCAGTTTATTTCGCTCGAAAGTGCAAAATCGTTTATGTTTTTACCGGATGAAAGTTTTGTGGTGGTGAGTGAAAAAGATGGCTACAGCCATTTATACCTTTATAGCAAAACCGGAATATTGGTGCGTCAGCTTACGAAAGGAAATTTTGACGTTATCAAAGTGTATGGTTATGATGTTGCTAATCAATTGCTTTATTATCAATCAACAGAAAATGGAGCACAAAATAGAGGCATTTATGCAGTCGGTTTGAATGGTAAAAATCAAATTTTATTTGACCAAGAAGGCTTCAATGATGTCGTCTTTTCTTCCAAATACAACTATATTTCTCATGAAAATAGCACTGTAAAACGACAGCCTGTTTATACAATTTGCAATAAAAAAGGCAAAGTTATCCGGTCATTAAATATGTTATCTAAAGCAACTGAAAAGTCTACTTTACCTCAAAAAGAACTATTTTCGTTTACTTCTGCACAAAATATTTTGTTGCAAGGCTGGGTTGTTAAACCATTGTCGTTTGATAATACAAAAAAGTACCCGTTGGTTTTGTTTGTGGGTGATGCCGATAATTTTTGGAGTGAAGATTTTTCTATTCCTTTGGCAAATGAAGGTTATATTGTCGCTTCTGTTAACACGAGGGGTACACAAGGTAAAGGAGCGGAATTTAAAAAATGTATTTTTGAGCAAATGGGAAGATTAGAAGCTCAAGATCAAATACAAACAGCTACATATTTTGTAGAACAAGGATTTGTTAATCCACAAAAGGTTTCTATTATTGGTGCGGATTTTGGTGGTAATGTGGCTGTTACTACTTTGACAGATAAAGAAGGTATAATCAAATCCGCTGTTGCTGTTTCTCCAGTTACCGATTATTCCTTTTACAATACAGCTTATGTCGAACGCTTTATGCGTAAACCGGAACAGAATTTTGTAGGCTATGAACAAACGTCTTTGTTGTCAATGGCAAATCAGATAAAGGGAAATTTATTACTCATACAAGCCACGGCTGATGAAAATGTGCATTTGCAAAACACTTTTTCTCTTTCTGAAAAATTAGTTGAAGCCAATGTTCAATTTGAGATGCAGATTTACACCAATGACAACGGTACTTTTTCTTCAGAAAAGACGCAAATGCATTTAATTCAAAGGATTATGAATTTCTTAGCCAAAAAATAGGTGGCAGAATAAGGCAGTAGTCTTTTTTTTAATATCTTTGACAGATGATTTCTTTACTATAACATATAATTAAAAATATACAAACAAATGAAACCAACTTTATATGTGATGGCTGCCGGAATGGGAAGTCGTTATGGGGGATTGAAACAAATGGACGGTCTTGGACCGAATGGGGAAACAATTATTGATTATTCTATTTACGATGCAATACGTGCGGGATTTGGACGAGTTGTTTTTGTCGTTCGAAAAGCTTTTGCCAAGGATTTTCGTGAAATTGTAATCTCAAAATTTGCCAACAAAATTCCTGTAGAGGTTGTTTACCAAGAACTGGATATGTTGCCGGAAGGTTTCCAGGTAAATCCGGAGAGAGTAAAGCCTTGGGGGACCAATCATGCTATTTTGATGGGAAAGAATGTGGTAAAAGAACCTTTTGCTGTGATTAACGGGGATGATTTTTATGGAAAAGAATCTTTTGAAATATTGAGTAATCACTTGAAAACAATGGAAGGTAAAAAAGGCGAGTATTGTATGGTTAGTTTTCCGGTAAAAAATACTTTGTCGGAAAGTGGTTCGGTATCAAGGGGTGTTTGTAAAAAAAATCCGGAGAATCAATTGATTTCCATTGTTGAGTATACCAAAATAGAAAGTGTAAATGGTAGAATCATCAATGTTAATGAATTGGGACAAGAAGAAGTCGTGAAGCCTGAAACGCCTGTCTCTATGAATATGTGGGGATTTACGCCCGATTATTTTGAATATTCCGAAGAATATTTCAAAGAGTTTTTGAAGGTAAATGAAAAAAGTATGAAAGCCGAATTTTATATTCCTACGATGGTCGATTATTTGATTAAAAATAATATGGCCAAAGTAACCGTGTTAGACACACCTTCCAAATGGTTTGGTGTAACCTATGCAGACGATAAATCTAATGTTTTGCTCCGATTAAATCAGCTGATACATAAAGGAATATATCCTGAGAATCTTTGGGGGTAATCTTTTCCTAAGTTTTACCAAAATCTTGACCTTATGAAAAAAACTATTTTCTTTTTCTTTTCTTTACTGTTGGTACTTTGCTCTTGTACGTCGAAAGAGCCCGGCGAATGTGTCGATTGTCAAGCTTATTTGCAAGGAAAATGGTATATTCAAGATTATACCCTTGCCGGTAGCAGTATTTATAATCTCCAAAATGCTTGTGATAGCGGTTCTTGGATTGATTTGAAAGCCGATTCGATTTGTGAGGCTTTGATAAAATGCAATGACCCCGTAAATACGGTCTCCGGTACGTGGAGTAGAAATGGTAATCAGATGACTCTTGATTGCCCTATATTTGCTTCTTATTCTTGGGGGATAGAAAAGAATGGTACAATAACAAAAATTACCGAGAATGAATTGACTTTTGAAACATATACCACAGGTCTTCTCGTTCCTCTGAAGGTAGATATATTTTTAACAAAAACTCCTTAAGAATTTTTTCGAAAATCAATCAAATGCGACCGCACAACCTTTGCGAGGGTCGCATTTTTGTTTCTTACGGTGTTGGAATTGTTTGCTTCTGCTACTTGTATTACCAAATTTTGGAATTTTGTAAGTGGCAGTTAAGCATAAAGTAGGATAGCTATCCAAAGATGACCCATCAATGATTTTGTTGTCCAAATTATCGATTAACGTCAGATGCCAAGCGAACTCTAATCCGATGTTCCAGTTTTTTGATATTTCGTGTTGTGTGCCAATGCCTATCGGGATAGTTAATGTAGGGATATTATTTATATAGAACTTGCCTACATGAGGAACACAAAACAACCCCCCGAAACCTAAAAATAGGTATGCTTGGCTTGGAAGAAGCGACAATCCGGAATTTTCTTTTCTTCTTGATTGGTTGTTGAAAAAATTGTAAACGCCTTCTATTCCTAATTCTGCATTGTGAGAGTAGTAAGGAATAGTATTTGTTGTACCATCAAAATAATGATAGTTACCTATCACTCGTGCCCCCAATTGGGGTATAAAAAAATAAGTGTAAGAAAGTCCTATGGTTGGTCCAATATTTCTATTAATGTCAAACGAAGGATAGTTAACTCCGGCTGAGACAGATAGTTGATGTTGGGAGTTTCCTCCAATTCGACTTTTGACGAGTTGAGCAGAAGCTGCAATATCTATAAAAAACAGAATAATAAATAGCAAAACGGATTTCTTCATCAAAAATATTTGTGATTCAAAAGATTGAGACAAAAATACGATAAAAATAGTAAACGAGTAGAAAATATAAATGGATATTTTCTACTCGTTTAAATTGAATTTAAAATGTGAGTTGTATTTCTAAAATACTTACATTTGCAAATAACATTATTCAGCCGTTGCAGACAATATGAGTAAAAAAATTTTAATCATAACATATTATTTTCCGCCTAGCGGGGGTGCCGGTGTTCAACGATGGCTGAAATTTGTAAAATATTTGCCTCAATTTGGCTATGAGCCTGTTGTTTTGACAGTAAATGAAAAGGAGGCTTCTTATCCGCAAATAGACGAAAGTTTATTAAATGATGTTCCTGATAATGTACGAGTGGAACGCACTCATACTAGGGAAGTATTAAACGTTTACAAACGGATATCTCCTTCAAAAGAAATTCCATACGGTGGTTTCGCCAACGAACAAAAAACAAGTTTATTTCAAAAAACGAGTCGTTTTATTCGTGGAAACTTCTTTCTGCCTGACCCACGAAGAGGATGGAATAAGTATGCTTATCACAGAGCTTGTCAATTAATTGAAAATGAGCAAATTGAAACGGTTGTTACTACTAGTCCTCCTCATTCTACACAACTTATAGGGCTAAAACTCAAAAAGAAATATCCGAATATTCAGTGGGTCGTCGATTTACGTGACCCTTGGCGTGATATTTACTACTATAAAGAGTTGTATCCGTGTTTTTTAGCGGATAGAATTAATGCTTTATACGAAAAACAGGTTTTAATCAAATCGGATAAACTGATAACGGTAAGTCGTGGTGTAAAAGAGTTGTTCGAAAAAAAAGCCGATATATCCGACAAATTTTTCATTATTCCCAATGGTTTTGACGAACCTGATTTTGTGAATGTTTTGCCCAATAAAAAAAGCGATAAGTTTGTTATTTCTTATGTGGGTGTTTTGAGCAGTTTGTACAATGTTGATCCTTTTTTAGACGCCGTTAATTTATTGCCGGAAGCAGAAAAACAAAACATACTGTTGCGTTTTGTCGGAAAAACAGCTTCCAAAATACAAGAAAAGATATTTGAAAAAGGACTTGGTCAGATAGCTGAATTTATCGATTATGTACCTCACAAAGAGGCTGTCGCTTATATGAAAGGCTCTGATTTATTGTTGCTTTTATTGCCTGATTCGGAAAAAAACAAAGGCATTCTAACGGGAAAGCTTTTTGAATATATGGCTAGCGAAACACCTGTTTTGTTAGTTGCTTCGCCACAAGAAGATGCCGCAGGTATTATTGATGAGTGTAAAGCCGGCAAAACTTTTGATTATTTTGATGTTGAAGGAATAAAGCAATTTATTATTGATACAAAAAATGTGGACAAGTTGCAGTCAAAAACCCAACTATACAAAAAATATTCAAGAAAAGAATTAACTCGATTGCTGAGTGAATCGCTTGGTAAGTGATTTATTTGATATCCTCTTCTTCTGTCGATTTTGTATTGCCTTTTTTTACGAAAGACATAACTCTGAAGAAGTTTTCTTTAAAGAAAATGCGTAATAAAATGATGTACAATACAATAGCTGAAAATGATTGTATTGTGAATAATACGTAGAGATTTTTGATAAATGGTATATAAAGAAGTACGCTTCCTGAAATGACCAATCCCATTAGCAAGCTTGGCAGAATATCTTTTAGTTGGTCCCAATAGGAATGGCGTAAGTGCCTGTTTATAAATCTTGTGGAAAAAAGAAATGCCAAGCAACAAGATATTAGATAACCAATCAATAAGGATACGATTCCGTATCGAAAGCATGCAACAATAGAAATAACAATGAGTAACCGTTTTACTATTTCAATGAAAAAGGTGATTTTGGATTTCCCCATCGCATTAAGCAAGTTGTTATTTAGTAAATAAAGTGGAGCAAAGAGGTTCGCCAAGCAAATCAATTGAAAATAAGGTACTGCGGGTAGCCATTTTTCAGAAAATAAGAAGAAAAACAAAGGTTTCGCCATGACAATAAGTACCAACGTAATAGGTAAAACAATCAACGATGTTTTTTGAATTAATTCTCTGTAGATGCGTTTTAATCTTTCTATTTCGGTATTAATCTGGGTGAATAGGTTATAGGTGCTGTTCCCTAGAATAGATTGAAACGTAAAGTTGGTTGTTTCGCTCATCTTATTTGCCTGAGTATAGTAGCCTACTTGGTTTATTGGGTAAAAGCGGCTTAACAAAAAGGTATACAGGTTGTTAAAGACAATGGTTAATAAGGATGTGCCTAATATGTGAATGCTGAAATTCCATAATTCGCGGATACTTTTCAGCGAAAAGAGTAATTGAGGATACCATTTTACGAAAAAATAGAATCCAATTCCTCTGAAAAAATGATATGTTGTTTGTTGTACAACCAGTGCCCAAACGCCTTTTCCCATTATGGCCATAGTTATACCCAATATGCCACTTATGGTGGTAGAAAATAGATTGATTTTCGCCAATGTTTTAAAATCCATCGCTTTGTTCACCTGAATGTAGGGAACAATGTAGAATGCATTAAAAATGACGGCTATAAATGTTACCCTGGCAATGGGAATTAACGATGGCTGGTTGAAGAAGTTCGCTATGAAAGGAGCCGTAAAAAATAGCAGGGCATATAATCCGATGGAAATGGCTAGGTTAACAAAAAAAACAGAATTGAAATCCGTCTCGGTAACATTTTTTTTTCGGATGAGTGCTGCCCCAAAACCGCTTTCCACTAACACGTAAGAAAGTGTAGCGAAAATCATAATCATACCGATTAATCCATAGTCGGCGGGAGAAAGCAAACGAGCGAGGACGATACCAATGATAAATTGTACGGATTGTTGTCCCAATCTGTCGACGGAACTCCAAGCCAATGCACCTATCATTTTTTCTTTTAACTTATCGCCCATGTATGTCGTGTAAAAGTCATGTGTTAGTTTTGTTCACTATATGACTATGTTAACAATTTTTCCAACAACTACAATTATCTTTTTGGGAGAATTGCCTTGTAAAAATTTAATTGTTTGTGTGTTGCTCAAAGCTGCTTTTTCTACTTCTTCTTTAGTCAGATTAGCAGGTAGCTCTAACATAAAACGAACCTTTCCATTAAATGAAATAGGGTATTTAACCGCTGATTCCACTAGAAATTCTTCGTTGCATACGGGAAACTTAGCATCACAAACGGACATTGTATTTCCAAGCTCGTGATATAATTCTTCCGCAATGTGAGGAGCAAACGGTGCTAATAAAATGATAAGCGGCTCTAAAATGGCTTTTTTGTTGCACTTTTGTTGAGCTAACTCATTAATACAAATCATAAATCCAGATATAGAAGTGTTGAAAGAGAAGTTTTCTATATCGTACGTAATTTTTTTTATGGTTTTGTGCAATGTTTTTAGCTCTTCGGCAGAGGGTGTTTCTTCAGTTACACAGAAAGTATCCTCTTTGTAGAATAAACTCCAAAGTTTCTTCAAGAAGCGGTGTACACCGTCTATGCCGTTCGTATCCCAAGGCTTTGATTGTTCCAATGGTCCTAAAAACATTTCGTACAAACGCAAAGTGTCAGCTCCATATTTATCGACAATATCATCCGGATTCACTACATTGAACATGGATTTTGACATTTTTTCAACTGCCCATCCGCAAATATATTTGCTATCTTCCAAAATAAATTCGGCATTGGCAAAATCAGGCATCCATTTTTTAAAGCGTTCAATATCCAAAATATCGTTCGATACGATGTTTACATCCACATGAATAGGTGTTACATCATAATTTTTTATCAAATTGTATGATACGAATGTATTGGTATTTTTTATGCGATACACAAAATTGCTTCTTCCTTGAATCATTCCTTGGTTAACTAGTTTTTGAAAAGGTTCATCTTTGCAAACCAAGCCAAGGTCAAATAAAAATTTGTTCCAAAAACGGCTGTAAATCAAGTGCCCTGTAGCATGTTCCGTTCCACCCAAATACAAATCGACATTTCTCCAATATTCATTGGCTTCTTTGCTTACTAACATATCATTGTTGTGTGGATCCATATAGCGTAAATAATACGCAGATGAACCTGCAAAACCGGGCATTGTATTTAATTCGTATGAATAGCCTTCTTGGGTTGCCCAATTTTTGGCACGTCCGAGAGGCGGTTCACCCGTTTCTGTGGGTAAATATTTGTCAATTTCGGGCAATTCCAACGGCAATTCCTTTTCATCCAAAACATAAGGAATCCCATTTTTGTAATATACAGGAAATGGTTCTCCCCAATAACGTTGACGACTGAAAATAGCATCACGTAATCTGTAATTGATTTTTACATTTCCAATGCCTTTTTCCACAATGTATTTTTTTGCTTTTGCAATGGCTTCTTTTACGGTCATTCCGTCCATAAAACCGGAATTGCACATAATGCCGTCCTTGGCGTCAAAACTTTCTTCAGTAACATCGCATCCTTCAATAACAGGAATAATAGGAAGGTGAAAATATTTGGCAAAAGCGTAGTCTCTACCATCGTGAGCCGGTACAGCCATGATAGCTCCTGTTCCATATCCGGCTAACACATAGTCACTGATATAAATTGGAATTTCTTCTTCTGTAAACGGATTGATGGCATAAGCCCCGGAAAATACTCCTGTAACCTTGCGGTCAGCAATACGTTCTCTTTCGGTTCTTCTTTTTACCGATTCAACATAGTTGTTTACGGCTTCTCTTTGTTCTGTTGTAGTGACCATCGCTACATATTCACTTTCGGGAGCTAAAACCATAAATGTTACGCCGAAAGTCGTATCGGCACGTGTAGTGAAAATCAATAAGTCGGCATTCTGACCTTTTATTTTGAATTTCATTTCAGCCCCTTCACTACGACCAATCCAGTTTTTTTGTGTTTCTTTTAGCGATTCAGTCCAGTCGAGTGTATCTAATCTGTCCAACAAACGTTGTGCATAAGCTGAAATACGTAAACTCCATTGACGCATGGTTCGTTGCTCTACAGGATGTCCACCCCGAACAGAAAGACCTTCACTTACTTCATCGTTGGCTAAAACTGTTCCAAGAGCAGGACACCAATTTACTTTCAAATCTGCCAAATAAGCAATTCGATAATTCAATAATATGTTTTGCTGTTCCTGTTCGTTTTTGTCATTCCATTCTTTTGCAGTGAAGGATAGTTCTTCAGTACAAGCAACAGACAACCCAGATGTTCCGTTTGTTGCTAAATGAGAAATTAAACTCTCAATAGGTTGAGCTTTGCCTATGGTTTTATCATAATAATGGTTAAACATTTGAATAAAAGCCCACTGTGTCCATTTGTAATAATCTGAATCGCATGTACGTACTTCGCGATTCCAATCGAAACAGAAACCTATTTTATCCAATTGTTCACGATAGCGAGCAATATTTTTTTGCGTTGTAATGGCTGGATGTTGTCCGGTTTGAATGGCATATTGCTCTGCTGGAAGTCCGTAAGCATCGTATCCCATTGGATGTAAAACATTAAATCCTTGTAGTCTTTTATAACGGCTGTAAATATCGGAAGCAATGTATCCCAGGGGATGACCTACGTGTAATCCTGCTCCTGAAGGATACGGAAACATATCCAATACATAATATTTCGGTTTTTTACTATTGATTTCTACTTTGTAGGTGGCATTTTCTTTCCAATATTGCTGCCACTTTTTTTCTATTTCCGTAAACTTATATTCCATAATTTATATGTAGTAAAGGCTTTTTTATGTGAATGCAATTGAGTTAACAAAGGTAATCAAAATACATATTTGTTTTCTCATATTTTATGCTGAATTTGTGAGATGAGAGAAAAAGAATCCATTTTGTACTTTGCAATAACAAGATAGTATCAAACATTTTTCTTATTTTTGCAAAAACAGTAAGCCCTATGTTTCTTTCCAATTTGTCATTAATAAACTATAAAAACATACCCGAAGCAAATCTCGATTTTTGTCGTGGCATTAATTGCTTTGTTGGAAACAATGGGGTGGGCAAAACCAACTTACTGGATGCTGTTTATTATTTGTCTTTTTGCAAAAGCCATTCAAATTCTATAGATAATCAGAATATTAGGCATGAAGAGAATTTTTTGATGGTGCAAGGAAAATATTTTCGAGGCGAAATGCAGGAAGATATCTATTTGGGGCTTAAACGTGGACAAAGAAAAGCCTTTAAGCACAATAAAAAAGAATATGAACGTATATCTGACCATATTGGATTGTTGCCTTTGGTACTTGTTTCGCCGAATGATTCTTGTTTAATAGATGGAGGTAGCGACGAACGTCGTAAATTCATTGACGGTGTTATTTCTCAGTACGACAAAAAATACCTCGATTCTCTTATTCGATACAACAGGGTGGTGCAGCAACGCAATGCTTTGCTTAAAAATGACAATAACCAAGATATGTCTATTTTTGATGTTTGTGAATGGCAAATGGAGCAACTTGCCCAATACATTTATGAAAAAAGGGAATCCTTTATTGAGGAATTTGTTCCTATCTTCCAAGAATATTACCAATTTATTTCGTCGGGAAAAGAGATTGTCAATATTACCTACAAATCGCATTTACAGAAACCTGATTTTAAAACGCAACTCGAAAGTACGCGGCAGCGAGATTTTATTCTCGGTTTTACCTCGAAGGGCATTCACAAAGATGAATTGGAAATGTTCTTGGGTGACTATTTGGTGAAACGTATAGGTTCCCAAGGTCAAGGTAAAAGTTTTTTAATTGCTTTAAAATTGGCTCAATTTGATTTTTTGAAAAAGGTACATGGGTTCTTCCCTTTGTTATTGTTGGATGATATTTTTGATAAACTTGATTCTCAACGTGTTACTCAAATTATTCAATTGGTTTCCGGAGAAAAATTCGGTCAGATATTTATTACAGATACCAATCGCGAACATTTGGATGAACTCCTGAAACAAATAAATAATCCGTACAAAATTTTTACAGTAAAGGATAATGGCGTTTTTTTAGAATAAAATATGAGAAAGAAAAATACCGAGAAAATATCGGATGTTATACGACAAATCTTTCAACAGAATAATTTGCAACAAAAACTTGACGAGGTCGATATTATGCAATCTTGGGAAAAGGTCTTGGGGAGCACTATCAAAAATTACACTACTGAATTGATAATAAAAAACGGAGTACTTTATGTCAAATTATCTTCTTCCGTCCTTCGAAACGAATTAATGATGACGAGGTCAAAACTAATAGCTTCACTGAATGAAAAAGTAGGAAAAGAAGTCATAAAAGATATTGTATTTCGATAAGTTTTCGTACATTTGGGTTGTGTTACTATTGTTTAACCTTAAAAATAAATCATTATGACTTTTGGACTAACAAATTTACCTTACGGATTGGCAACTTTGTCTCCGGTTATCAGTCAGCAAACCTTGGAATTCCATCATGGCAAGCATCTTCAAACTTATGTAACCAATTTAAACAACTTAAAAACGGGCACACCTTTTGAAAATGCAGATTTGGTTTCTATAATAAAGAAGTCTGACGGAGCAGTTTTTAACAATGCTGCTCAGGTGTACAACCACGAATTTTATTTTGCACAATTTTCAGCTTCTCCAAAATTAAAACCTGAAGGAAAATTAGCTGAAGCTATTAGTGCATCTTTCGGTTCTTTTGATGATTTCAAAAAAGAATTTGGAGCAGCTGCCCTGACTCTTTTTGGTTCTGGTTGGGCATGGCTTAGTGTAAATGCTCAAGGCAAACTGGAAATTACCAAAGAAAGCAATGCGGGCAATCCCCTCACTAAAGGTGGACAGCCATTGCTTAACATTGATGTGTGGGAACATGCTTATTACTTGGATTATCAAAATAGAAGAGCTGATTATATTGCAGCTCTTTGGAATATAATTGATTGGACAGTTATCGAAAGTCGTTTTTAAAGCATAAGGGTGTCAAGTATCTCGCAAAATATTATAACCATTAAGAAACAGTTACCGGCACATGTATGTTTGGTAGCTGTTTCTAAGTTTAATCCGCAAGAAAGTATTCAAGAAGCTTATGATTGCGGACAACGTGTGTTTGGGGAAAGTCATGCACAAGAATTGGTGCCAAAAGCTGAGCACCTGCCTAAGGATATTCAGTGGCATTTTATCGGTCACTTACAAACAAATAAGGTGAAATATATTGTGCCTTATGTGTCGCTTATTCATGGAGTAGACTCTTTTAAGCTCTTGTCTGAGATTGATAAACAGGCTGCTAAAATCAATCGTCAAATAATTTGTTTGTTGCAATTTCACATAGCACAAGAAGAAACCAAATATGGCTTTTCACTTGCTGAGTGTGAGCAAATGTTACAGTCGCAACCGTATAAACAATTGCAACATATCCGTTTAGCGGGTGTTATGGGTATGGCTACTGATACGGAAGATACAAATCAAGTTCGTTGCGAATTCCGTTCGCTTAAAGAAAAATTTGATTACCTCAAAACGCATTATTTTTCTAATCAAGATGATTTTTGTGAAATCTCAATGGGTATGACTCATGATTACTCCATTGCCATAGAAGAGGGTTCTACATTGGTGAGGATAGGAAGTGGAATTTTTGGAGAAAGGATGTATCAGTAATGCTATTTGGAGGCTTTCATGTTACAAAAAATATTCAATTTTTACATTCCATTTTCACTTTTCAATATAAAATAATACATTTGCACCCTCTTGCGAAACCTATTATATCAATTGACTTTTAATAGTATATATTAATTTATAGATTTTATGGACAAAAAAAAACGTGTTTATACTTTTGGAAACGGACAAGCCGAGGGTAAAGCTGAAATGAAAAATTTGCTTGGTGGTAAAGGAGCAAACCTTGCTGAAATGAATTTAATTGGTGTTCCTGTTCCTCCGGGTTTCACAATCACAACCGATGTTTGTAATGAGTATTACGAAATAGGTAAAAAAGAAGTAGTAGAATTGCTTAAAGCTGATGTGGAAGAAGCCGTTGCTCATCTAGAAAAGTTAATGAATTCCAAATTTGGAGATGTTGAAAATCCTTTGTTGGTTTCTGTGCGTTCAGGAGCTCGTGCTTCTATGCCGGGTATGATGGATACCATTTTAAATTTGGGATTGAATGATAAAGTTGTTGAAGGTTTGACTAAAAAGACGGGCAACCCTCGTTTTGTTTGGGACTCATATCGTCGTTTTGTGCAAATGTACGGAGATGTCGTTTTGGGGATGAAACCTGTTAATAAAACCGATATTGATCCATTTGAAGAAATTATAGAAGGTGTAAAAGAGTCTAAAGGTGTCAAATTGGATACGGATCTTTCTGTAGATGATTTGAAGGAATTGGTTAGCAAATTTAAAGCTGCCGTTAAGGCACAAACAGGAAAAGATTTTCCCGAATCTGCCTATGAACAACTTTGGGGGGCTATTTGTGCTGTGTTTGATAGTTGGATGAACGAACGTGCCATCCTTTATCGTAAAATGGAAGGAATACCTGCTGAATGGGGTACTGCTGTAAGCGTACAAGCCATGGTTTTCGGTAATATGGGTAATACTTCAGCTACCGGTGTTTGTTTTTCTCGTGATGCTGCAACGGGTGAAGATCTTTTTGTAGGAGAATATCTTATCAATGCACAAGGAGAGGACGTGGTTGCAGGTATTCGCACACCGCAACAAATTACGAAAGAAGGTTCTCAACGTTGGGCAAAATTGGCAGGCGTTTCGGAAGCCGACAGACTAGCTAAGTATCCGTCTATGGAAGAAGCTATGCCTTCTATTTATGCTGAGTTAGATGCTCTTCAAACTAAATTGGAAAATCACTACAAAGATATGCAAGATATGGAATTTACCGTTCAAGAAGGTAAATTGTGGTTCTTGCAAACTCGTAACGGTAAACGTACCGGTGCTGCCATGGTAAAAATTGCTATGGATATGTTACGTCAAGGTATGTTAGATGAGAAAACTGCCGTTATGCGTGTTGAACCTAATAAATTAGATGAACTTCTTCATCCTATTTTTGATAAAAAAGCGCTAAAAGAAGCTCGTGTTATTGCAAAAGGTTTAGCTGCATCTCCCGGTGCTGCTTCGGGTAAAATTGTTTTCAATGCTGATGATGCTGCTCTTTGGGCATTAAAAGGTGAACGCGTAATCATGGTTCGTATTGAAACTTCACCTGAAGATTTGGCAGGTATGGCTGCTGCACAAGGTATTCTTACCGCTCGTGGAGGTATGACTTCTCATGCTGCTGTTGTTGCTCGTGGTATGGGTAAGTGTTGTGTGTCAGGAGCCGGAACATTGGTTATTGATTATAACGCAAAAACAATGTCTGTTGATGGTATTACCTTGAAAGAAGGTGATTTTATTTCATTGAATGGCTCTACCGGAGAAATTTATTTAGGATCTGTGGCAACTAAAGAAGCCGAATTGGACGCTGATTTTGCTGAATTGATGAAATTAGCCGATAAATATACTAAAATGGTTGTTCGCACCAATGCTGATACTCCTCACGATGCTGAAGTTGCTCGTAACTTCGGTGCTGTAGGTATAGGTCTTTGCCGTACAGAACATATGTTTTTTGAAGGAGAAAAAATTCGTGCTATGCGTGAAATGATTTTGGCAGAAACTGTCGAGGGGCGTCGCAAAGCATTGGCTAAGATTTTACCTTATCAAAAAGCTGATTTTAAAGGAATTTTTAAAGCAATGGCTGGTTGTCCGGTAACTGTTCGTTTATTGGATCCTCCTTTGCATGAATTTGTTCCTCACGAAGAAAAAGAACAACGCGAGTTGGCTGAAATCATGGGTGTTTCTTATGCGTATATTCATCAACGTGTGGATTCTTTACACGAATCTAATCCAATGTTGGGTCATCGTGGTTGTCGCTTGGGAAATACGTATCCTGAAATCACAGAAATGCAAACCCGTGCTATTTTGGGAGCTGCTCTTGAATTGAAAAAAGAAGGAATCACTGCTATCCCTGAAATTATGGTGCCTCTTACGGGTAACTTACATGAATTTGCTAATCAAGAAAGAATTATTCGTGAAACGGCTGCTCTGTTATTCAAAGAAACGGGTACCAGTATCGAATTCAAAGTCGGAACAATGATTGAAATTCCTCGTGCGGCTCTTACTGCTGACCGTATTGCCGAAAAAGCCGAATTTTTCTCATTTGGAACGAATGACTTAACTCAAATGACCTTTGGTTATAGTCGTGATGATGTAGCATCTTTCCTTCCTGCCTACTTGGATATGAAAATTTTGAAAAATGATCCATTTCAAGTACTTGACCAAAAAGGTGTAGGACAATTAGTGCGAATGGCTACTGAGAAAGGTCGTTCTGTCCGTCCTGATTTGAAGTGTGGTATTTGTGGCGAACATGGAGGTGAACCATCATCTATTGAATTTTGCCATAAGGTAGGGTTGAACTATGTGTCTTGTTCTCCTTTCCGTGTCCCTATTGCTCGTTTGGCGGCTGCTCAAGCTGCTCTGCGTTAAGAGGATAATAAAAATACTAAAAAGAGCTTGCCATATTTGGTAAGCTCTTTTTTTGTATGTGGCATTGTGATGAAAATGCTTTTAGACAATAGGAGATCTCCTTTAAATTTATTTTACGTTAACTCATAAAAAAAGCTTACCCGGAGAAGGGTAAGCTTTTGAAATATTGAGTAAGATTAATTATTTGGTCTGAGCTTCTGCTGCTTTAATCATATCTTGGCTGGCATACATATAAATTTCTACACGACGGTTGGCTGCTTTTCCTGCTTCGGTACTATTATCAGCTACTGGTTCTGCGTAGTTTTTTCCTGTAATTTCTTTAAATTGAGTTGAAGGAACATTCTTTGAAACCAAGAATTTGGCTACTGCTTGGGCACGGTCTTGTGACAATTTTTGGTTGACTTCCAAAGAACCTGTATTGTCTGTATGTCCCATTATAGCAATATCCATTGTCGGATTTTCTAACAAAATTTTAGCAAAATCAGTTAATGCAGATTTCGATGCAGTATTTAATACACTTTTATTTGAGGCAAATAAAATACCCGATGCAAAGGTCACCTTTACTGCTTGCAAGTTATTTGCATCTGTTATTTTTTCTACTTTTGCTCCTTCAATGGCAGCTGCTTTTTCTGCTGCTTTATCCATCTTTTTTCCGATAATTACACCTGTTGTTGCACCAACTGCTGTTCCTATTGCAGCCCCTATTGCTGCACTTTTAGCATTTTTTCCTATTAGAGCACCGACACCTGTTCCCAAAGCGGCACCTGCTCCACCGCCTATTAGACCGCCTTTTGTTGTATTATTCAAAGATGAACAACTAGAAAAAATTATCCCTACGGAAAGTAAACTTGTAATGATAAGATTAGATGTTTTCATTTTTTTTTATTTATTAAATTGTTAATATTAAGTTAGCTCCAAAGCTAGCAATTTTTTATTTTTCTACCTAACAATAACGAATGCCATTCGGTTTTTCCGCTAAAAATTAGGTCAAAAACCGTTATTTGTAATACAGTTGTAAAATCATCAAAAATTTATTCCCTTAAATTCTGTCCAAAATAATTTGAATCAATTTTTTGATAGCCGGGTGATAGTCTTTGCTGTATTGTTTCAATATTCTATTCGCTATAATAACGCACACAGTCATTGCTTCGTGTCCCATTATTGCAGCTAAACCTGCAATAGCGGAACTTTCCATTTCATAGTTTGTTATTTTTTTTTCTTTATATTCAAAAGCTTCTATGTTTTTGTTTAAGTCAGGGAAAGCTAGTTTCATGCGTAATTCTCTGCCTTGTGGTCCATAAAATCCCGGACTGGAAATAGTTATGCCGCGAATCATATCGGTTTTAGCAATTCTATTGACCAAATCAGGATTAGAGTTGATACAATAGGGGGCTGTCAATTTCTCTGAATATCCTGTTTGTTTGACAAATTCTTTTTCGAATTCCAAATCACAAACTTCGTCTCTATTGGCGTAGTAGTTTAGCACTCCATCAAAACCAATAGACTTTTCAGATACCAAAAAACTATCTACAGGAACGTTGGTTTGCATACCTCCTGATGTACCTATCCGAACGAAAGACAACTTACGAAATTCCTTTTTGTCACAGCGGTTGATCAGGTCAATATTTGCCAAGGCATCCAATTCTGTCATTACAATATCTATATTGTCCGTGCCGATTCCCGTTGCTACTACAGTGATGCGTTTGTTTTTATACGTTCCCGTGACGGTTCTAAATTCTCGATTTTGTACTTCGCACTCTATTTTATCAAAAAATGAACTGATGGTATCTATTCTTCCCATGTCACCAACTAAAATAACCTTATCAGCAAGTTGTTCCGGTTGAAGATGTAGGTGGAAGACACTATTATCATCATTTAAAATTAATTCAGAACTTTCGTATTTCATACTGGTTTACTTTAATTATTGAGGTATAAAAAATTCTTTGATAACTTTCTTATTTCATCGAGTTACTGTTTGGTTTTGCAATGCTCTCACGCATAGAAGTATCAGCTTCTATATTTTTCATTTTGTAATAATCCATTATGCCTAAGTTTCCACTGATAAAAGCTGCCGCCATTGCTTTGGGTACTTCCGCTTCCGCTTCAATTACTTTGGCACGAGCTTCTTGTGCTTTTGCTTTCATTTCTTGTTCTAACGCCACTGCCATTGCTCTACGTTCTTCTGCTTTTGCTTGTGCAATGTTTTTATCGGCTTGTGCTTGGTCCATTTGTAACTGAGCACCAATGTTTTTACCTATGTCGATATCAGCGATATCAATGGATAATATTTCAAAAGCTGTTCCTGCATCCAACCCTTTTTTCAAAACCAGTTTGGAAATAGAATCAGGATTTTCCAATACTGATTTATGTGATTCATTAGAGCCAATCGAAGATACAATACCTTCACCTACACGAGCCAAAATAGTTTCTTCTCCGGCTCCTCCTACCAATTGTTTGATGTTTGCTCTGACAGTTACACGAGCTTTAGCAATAAGCTGAATACCATCTTTTGCTACGGCTGTAACGGGAGGTGTGTCTATAACTTTCGGATTTACAGACATTTGTACTGCTTGAAAAACATCTCTACCGGCCAAGTCAATGGCAGTTGCCATCTGAAATGATAGGTCAATATTTGCTTTAGAGGCAGAAACCAATGCGTGAACAACTCGTTCTACATGACCTCCGGCCAAATAATGTGCTTCTAATGCTTCGTGGCTCAATGTACTTAACCCCGCTTTGTGAGCTTCAATTAAAGCTCGTACAATAATGGGAGGTTGTACATTTCTGATTCGCATCAGAAATAACTGTAGTAATGAAATATTTACACCAGATACTTTTGCGGAAATCCACAATAAGAAAGGTACATAATAAAAGAACACCAACACTAGAATAAATGCTAAAATGCTGATAATTGCAATAATAAGACTGCTCCCAACCATACTTTTTGTTTTTTATGTAAATTATTTATATGTTACTTATAAGATTTTTTGGACAATAATTCCGGATGTGCTAATTTCCACCACTTCCACCTTTGACATTTGATCTATCATATCGGAAATAACTTTTGCTTCGAAAGTTTTTCCGTTAATTTTCACTTTTCCGATAGGGGCTAATCGAGAAACGGCAATCCCCACATCGCCTACTTTTAAATCTATGCCTTCCATGGGATTATTTTTTCCTTCTACTTTTGCATGAAGGGACACTTTTTCAAGTGTTTTTGACTTCATGAAAAAAGCAATGGCAATTCCTGCAGCAATAGCACTTCCAACGATACTAATAAAGCCAGCTGTAACTCCCGAATAAGTAAATGCATACCAGATCCCGACACAGAAACTTAATATAGCACCAAGCCCTGCCACGGAAATTCCGGGAAGCAGAAAAAGTTCAATAAGTAAAAATATAATACCGGTTAGAAGAAGACCTATCAAGATTATAATTTCCATATTTTTATTTCTGTTTGTTTCTGTAAATGTACATAATTTCGTACATAAAATCTACTTTTTTCACTTTTTTTTTATGCTAAGGAATATAAAATGTAAGACTGCAAGTTTTCTCCAAAAAAAGACTAATTTTGTACTGAAATTTGTTTTAACTAAGAAAATATGGTAGAAGCTACAAATAATGATACAGCAATTCTTCTATTGCATTGTCCTGATAAGCAGGGGATTTTGGCAGCTGTAACAGAATTTATAAATATTAACAAAGGAAATATAATCTATTTGGATCAACATGTGGATTTTGTCGAAAAAGAATTTTATATGCGTGTCGAGTGGGAGATTGATTCTTTTTTGATACCAAAAGACAAGATAAAGGAGTATTTTCAGACCTTGTTGGGTAAAAAGTACGAAATGAATTTCAGGCTGTATTTTAAAGCAAATAAGCCTCGTATGGCTATTTTTGTTTCAAAAATGTCTCATTGTTTGTTCGATTTGTTGTCTAGATACGCTGCCGGTGATTGGAATGTCGAAATTCCACTTATCATAAGTAATCATCCTGATATGAAGGCTGTTGCTGAAAAATTTGACATAGAATATTATTATTTTCCAATAAACAAGGAAAATAAGGTGGAGCAAGAAGCTGCCGAGTTGGCTTTGCTTGAAAAATATCAAATAGAATTTGTTGTGTTGGCACGTTACATGCAAGTCCTTTCTGCTGATTTCATTAACCATTATCCGCAGAATATTATCAATATCCATCATTCGTTTTTGCCTGCTTTTGTAGGGGCAAAACCTTACCATGCAGCTTACGAGAGAGGTGTTAAGATCATTGGTGCAACCAGTCATTATGTGACAACTGAATTGGATGCCGGACCGATTATCGAACAAGAAGTGGTGAAAATTACGCATAAAGATACAGTCCAGATGCTTATGCATAAGGGACAGGATTTGGAAAAGATAGTCTTGTCGAGAGGTGTGGAGAAACATTTGGAACGAAAAGTATTGGTTTACAAGAATAAAACCATTGTTTTTAGTTGATTGATGTATGCAAAAAATAGTTGTTATAAAATATAATGCAGGTAATATCTACTCTGTTGTACATGCTTTGAGGAGGTTAGGTATTGATCCGGTTGTTACATCCGATGAAAAGACGATATCAGCTGCAGACAAAGTTATTTTTCCCGGAGTCGGAGAAGCAACAACTACCATGAAGTTTTTGCAAGAGAGAGGAATGGACAAACTTATAAAAAGTTTAAAACAACCTGTTTTAGGCATTTGTTTGGGTATGCAATTGATGTGCAAAAGTTCAGAAGAAGGAGATGTTGAATGCTTGAATATTTTTGATGTAGAAGTCAAGAAATTTGTTGCTCAGCAGCAAAATGAAAAAATACCCCACATGGGATGGAATCAAATATACGGATTGAAATCAGGGTTGTTCTTGTCAACAACAGAAAATCAATTTGTTTACTTTGTTCATAGTTATTATGTGCCTTTGTGTGAAAATACGATAGCAACTACCGATTATATTTATCCGTTCAGTGCAGCTCTCAAAAAGGATAATTTTTATGCCACACAATTTCACCCGGAAAAAAGTGGTGATGTGGGTGAACATATTTTGCGTAATTTTATAGACTTGTAAGAAAATGATAGAACTGATTCCTGCGATTGACATTATAGAAGGTAAGTGTGTGAGGCTTTCACAAGGTGATTATGCAAAAAAAATTGTTTATAGCGAAAATCCTTTGGAAGTAGCCAAAATGTTTGAAGATAGTGGTGTTAAACGATTGCATTTGGTGGATTTGGACGGAGCTAAAGCTCAGCATATTGTTAATTATAAAGTGCTGAACAAAATTACAGGAAATACAAAATTGATTGTTGATTTTGGTGGAGGACTGAAAACGGATGAGGATTTGCATATAGCTTTTGATAATGGGGCATCGATGGTAACAGGAGGCAGTATTGCCGTGAAGAATCCTTCCATTTTTGAGTCATGGTTATCTACTTTTGGCAGAGAAAAAATCATTCTTGGTGCTGACGTTAAAGGTAAAAAGATTGCTGTTGCCGGTTGGATTGAGGATACGGATAAAGAATTAATGCCATTTTTAAAATATTATATACAAAAAGGCATTAATAAGGTAATTTGCACCGATATAGCCAAAGATGGTATGTTACAAGGTGCATCGGTTGAGTTGTATAAAGAAATATTACAAGTTTTTCCTGATTTGTTTTTGATTGCCAGTGGAGGAGTAAGTTCGATACAGGATATAAAACAGTTAGAAGAAGCAGGAGTTCCGGCAGTGATTTTTGGCAAAGCTATTTATGAAGGTAAAATCTCCATGAAAGACATAGCTGAATGGTATAAATAATATTGTTTGAATTATATTTATGTTAGCAAAACGCATTATCCCCTGTTTGGATGTAAAAGACGGAAAGACGGTAAAAGGTGTTAACTTTGTAAACTTTAGAGATGCGGGCGACCCTGTAGAGTTGGGGGCATCTTATAGTGAACAAGGGGCTGATGAACTTGTTTTTTTGGATATTACAGCTTCTCACGAAGGTAGAAAAACTTTTGTGGATATGGTGAAAAGGGTAGCTGCCAACATAAGTATTCCGTTTACTGTAGGCGGCGGAATTAATGAAATATCGGATGTGGAAAAGTTGTTGAATGCAGGAGCTGATAAGGTTTCTATTAATTCAGCCGCCATTCGTAATCCGAATTTAATAAATCAAATAGCAGGAAATTTTGGTTCTCAGGTTTGTGTTGTTGCAATAGATGCTAATTTTGAACAAGATGATTGGTTGTGTTATTTAAACGGAGGTAGAATACCAACGGAAAAGCATTTGTTTGCTTGGGCAAAAGAAGCTCAAGATAGAGGTGCAGGTGAAATCCTTTTTACAAGCATGACACACGATGGCGTTAAAACAGGTTATGCCAATGAAGCATTGGCAAAATTGGAAAAAATGCTGAATATTCCTGTTATTGCTTCCGGAGGAGCCGGTTCTATGGAACATTTCAAAGATGCTTTTTTATTGGGTAAAGCCGATGCTGCACTTGCTGCCAGCGTTTTTCATTTTGGTGAAATTAAAATACAAGAGCTGAAACAATATTTGAGAAAAGAAGGTGTTTGTGTACGATAGTTAGTAAAATCAAAAATATATAGTAATGGAATTGGATTTTGACAAACAAGGCGGATTATTGCCCGCTATTATTCAGGATGATAAAACGAATAAGGTTCTTATGCTTGGATACATGAGTAAAGAATCGTTGGCAAAAACGAAAGAAATAGGCAAAGTGACTTTCTTTAGTCGCAGTAAACAAAGACTGTGGACTAAAGGCGAAGAAAGTGGGAACTTTTTATATGTGGTTTCGATTAAAGAAGATTGTGATAAAGATACCCTTTTGATAAAAGTTAATCCGGTTGGACCCGTTTGTCACACAGGAAGTGATACTTGTTTTGACGAAACAAATGACGAGGATATCATGTTCTTGAAATATTTGCAAGACTTCATAGACAAACGTAAACAAGAAATGCCGGAAGGTTCTTATACAACTTCGTTATTTAAAAAAGGAGTAAACCGTATGGCTCAAAAAGTGGGTGAAGAAGCTGTGGAAACAGTTATTGAAGCTACTAATGGAACACAAGAAGGTTTTATTTATGAAGCTTCTGATTTAATTTATCATCTTATTGTACTTCTTGCTTCGAAAGATCTTCGGATGGAAGACTTAGCAAGAGAATTGAAAAAAAGACACAAATAAATTTGGCATAAAATATGAAAAAGTCCTTGATTAGTTACAAGAATGTAGAAATTTGTCAGCAAGAACAAGTTGTACTCAAAAATGTAAACCTTGAAATAGGAGAGGGGGAATTTTACTATCTAATAGGTAAGGTTGGAACCGGGAAAAGTAGTTTGATAAAAACGATGTATGCTGAATTACCTATTGAATCAGGAGAGGCCATGGTTTTGGATTATGACTTGCGTCGTATAAAGCGTGATGATATTCCTTTCTTGCGTCGTCAGGTGGGAATTATTTTTCAGGACTTTCAATTGTTGACTGATCGTTCCGTAAACGAAAATCTTCTTTTTGTATTAAGAGCTACCGGATGGAAAGACAAAGAAGAGATGCAACATCGCATTGATGAGGTACTTAAGGAAGTCGGTATGAGTACTAAAGGGTATAAAATGCCTCACCAGCTTTCGGGTGGTGAACAGCAACGTATCGTTATAGCTCGATCCTTATTAAATAAGCCGAAACTTATTTTTGCAGATGAACCTACCGGAAACCTTGACCCACAAACGGGTTCTGAATTAGTTGAATTGCTTTACAATATATCAAAAAATGAAAACACGACAATTATTATGGCAACGCATAATTTTGGTTGGCTGAATAGTTTCCCCGGAAAAGTTTTAGTTACGGAAGATGGGGTTTTGTGTAGAGGAACAATAGCTACTGATGCTAATGAATAAATAGAGAGCTTGGTCTAGTAAGCGTAGCGTTCTATCACGTTGTACGCATTGTAAAGACCGAGTTCTCCGGCTTTACTTAAATCTGTTCTGCCTTCTTCTTTATTTCCCTGAAATAGGTATATTAATCCTCGGTTATAATAAGCCTCTGCAAATTCAGGATGCTTTTCAATGGCTTGTGTATAAGCATCTACCGCTTGTTTGAAGTTTTTTTCAAGCATATTTATATAGCCAATATTATATAGGGCATACACAAGGCTATTGTCTAATGTGTACGCGGTAGTGTATTCTGATGTAATTCCGTCAAATAATAAATTTTTATTGTCGGTTGTCGTTGCTTCATTCCCTGATTTATTTTCGGACAAAAATTTCTTGAGTAAAACATTTCCTTTACAGAAATGCGTCAAGGCGTTATTTTTGTCTACCGACAATATTCTTGTATAGTCGTTTAAAGCATTCGAGTAATCTTGTATTTTAACTAAAGAAAAAGCTCTTTCAAAAAGTTGAATGATATTTGTGCTATCAGTCTTTATCTTTGCAGAGGTCGATTCCACTAGTTTGAAGTATCCATTTAGCTCGTCAGATGTGATTTTGGTTTCTTGCACAGATAAACATAATGGTTTTTTCAGCTGTTGGTTGTATGTACTTAATGTTCTGTTGAATAAGATATGGGTGTTTGCTATAGAATCATTAACGGTCTCCAATGCAAAATAACCCAGCGGTGCAATATCAATGTCGTTGTGTTGAATTTGTCCTCTAATGGTGTTGTTTGCATATTTGTCATTTTTTCGTTGCTTATTAAGCTCTTGAATAATAGCTCTAGCTTCGGTCGTCGGAGCTTCTTTTCGCTCTCCTTTTTGTATTGGCTTTCTCTTTCCTGATTTAATATCTTCTTCTATTGTCATAGCCAAATAATAATCTTTTTCAGCACCTTTTTTATCTCTCATTTTTTTCTTGGCATCGCCTCTGCCATAATAGGCAACGATAAAATCAGGATAACGGTTGATAATCTTGTCAAAATCTGAAATAGCAGCTTTGTATTCACCTATTTCGGAGCGAAGCGTAGCCCTTTGCAGGTAAGCTGTGTAATTATCGGGTTCCAATGCAATAGAGGTTGAGAAATCTTCAATAGCGTTGTTGTTGTCTCCCACTTGGGCTTTTAAGATTCCCCTGTTAAAATAAGTAGTGGCATTTTGATTGTCTGTTTGTATGGATGTATCAAAGTCATTCATAGCTCCCCGTAAGTCGTTGATTTTCATGCGAACAATGGCTCTGTTTGTGTAATAGTCAGCACGATAAGGATTTATTTGAATGGCTTTATTTAAGTCCGTGATAGCTTCATCGGTTCTTTTTTGTTCGAAGCTTAACATTCCGCGTAAAGCGTAAGCTAAATCGTTATTTTTTTCGATAAAAAGGATTTTGTTAATATCATCAGTGGCTTTTACTGTGTCTTGTAGTTTAAGAAATATTTGTGAACGGTATAAATAAGCATCGCTATAATTAGGGTACTTATTGATAAAAGTATCCGTTTCAGCAAGAGCTTCTTTTAATTTTTTCATTTGAACAAGATTGTCAATCTTGTTCGTTGCTACCATGATATTGTTAGGTTCAAATTCCAATGCTTTTGTGAAATCTTGCGTAGATTCTTCGATATTTCCTAATTTACGTTTTGCAAATCCTCTGCAATAATAAGCTTTTGCAAGGAAAGGATTTATTTCAAGAGCAGTATTACAGTCGCTTATTGAGCCCACAAAATCGTCCAAGTTGACTTTCGCAATGGCTCGATAGAGATAAGGTTCTGCCAGATAAGGTTTGGCTTTTATTACTTGGTTGAAATACTGAATGGATACTACGTAATCTTCGAAATAGAGGGCGTTTTGTCCTATTTCGAGCATTCGTGTAGTATTTATTTGACCAAAAGAAGAAACCGAAATAAAGAACAAAAGGAACAATAATTTACTCTTTTTCATTTTATTTCGGTTTTTTAATAATTTGAAAATAAAAATTTTATGGAAGCAAGGCCAATGGGATAACTTCGTTTATATTTTTCACATAATGAAAATTTACGCCTTTGATATAGATTTCTTTAATTTCTTCTATATCCTTTTTGTTGTCAGAACACAAAATGATGTCTGTGATTCCGGCTCTTTTAGCTGCCAGTATTTTTTCCTTTATTCCACCAACAGGTAACACTCTGCCTCGCAAGGTTATTTCACCCGTCATGGCAAGATGTTTTCTTACTTTTCTTTTGGTAAAAGCCGAAACCAAACAAGTTGCCATGGTTATTCCGGCAGATGGTCCATCTTTGGGTATGGCACCTTCCGGAACATGAAGATGAACATTTGTATCTTCAAATATTTTCTCATCAATATTGAAGTCTTGAGCATGTGATTTGACGTACTCCAACCCTAACATAGCCGATTCTTTCATCACATCTCCCAGGTTTCCTGTAAGGGTCAGTCTATCTCCTTTTCCTTTACTCAAGCTGGTTTCAATTTCCAAAATCTCACCTCCTACAGAAGTCCATGCCAAACCAGTGACAACACCAATTTCTTCTTTGTCACTTTGTTGGTCTCGAGTAAATTTTTCTGTTCCGAGATAATCTTTTAAGTGTTCAGGAACTATGACTTCATCGAACTTTTCTTCCATTGCAATTTTTCGTGCTACTTTTCGAGCTATTTTTGCAATTTGTTTTTCTAAGTTTCTAACGCCTGATTCCCGGGTATAGTTTTCGATAATTTTTTCGACTGTTTTTTTCGATATCGAAACAGCACCTTTTGGAATTCCATGATTTTCTAATTCTTTCGGAATAAGGTGTCTTGCTGCTATTTCTGTTTTTTCTTCTGCAATATAGCCGGTTACATTGATTAACTCCATACGGTCAAGCAATGGTTGAGAAACGTTATTCAAGCTATTAGCCGTGGCAATAAACAATACTTTTGAAAGATCATAGTCAATATCCAAAAAGTTATCGTGAAATGCAAAATTTTGCTCAGGATCTAACACCTCCAATAGAGCCGAAGCAGGATCTCCTTTAAAGTCATTGCCAACTTTGTCTATTTCATCTAAGATGAATACCGGATTGGATGAACCTATTTTGAGTATGTTTTGCATAATTCTACCGGGCATAGCACCAATGTAAGTTCTTCTGTGTCCCCTGATTTCGGCTTCATCGTGTAGCCCCCCCAGTGAGATACGAGCATATTTTCTGCCAAGTGCCTCTGCAACCGATTTGCCAAGAGAAGTTTTTCCAACTCCCGGAGGTCCATACAAGCAAATAATAGGCGATTTCAAATCTCCCTTTAATTTTAAAACAGCCAAATGTTCTATTATGCGGTCTTTTACTTCATCTAAACCAAAATGGTCGCGATTTAGTATTTTTTGAGCACGTTTTAGGTTGAAATTATCTTTTGTAAATTCGTTCCAAGGTAAATCTACCAAAGTTTGAACGTAATTCATTTGTACCGGATAGTCGCTGGCATGAGAAGCCATTGTTTCCAGTTTTGAAATTTCTTTTTCTACAATCTGTTTTGTTTTTTCATTCCATTTTTTAGTAGCGGCTTTTTGCTTAATTTGAGCTAACGCTTCTTCCTGACTACCACCTCCCAATTCACTTTGAATCGTTTTTATTTGTTGTTGTAGAAAATATTCGCGTTGTTGCTTGTCAATGTTTTCCATTGCCTTCGATTGGATCGAAGCTTTCATTTCAAGCAGTTGAGATTCTTTTGTAAGTATTTTTAGTAAAAGAAGAGCTCTTTCTTCCACATCACTTATTTCGAGAAGTGTTTGTTTATCTTCCAATTTTAGTCCCAAGTTGGAACTGATAAAATTGATGAAGAATTTAGGATTCTCGATATTGCGAATAGCAAACATGATTTCTTGGGGCATGTTGCTGGATATTTTTATCATTCGCAAAGACATATCTTTAATGGCTCCCATCAAGGCCTTGAAATCTTTGCTTTTGGGCACAAGAGAATCCTCTAAAAGCTCAATTCTAGCTTTTATATAGGGATTTGTTGTAGCAACTTCTTTAATGGCAAAACGTTGACGACCTTGCAAAATAACGGTAGTCGAATTGTCCGGCATTTCTAATATCCGTATGATTTGAGCTACAGTTCCAATAGGAAAAAGATCGTTTGTCTCAGGATCTTCTATTTTAGTATCTTTTTGTGCTATAGTGCCAAGTATTCCGTCTTTTTTGTGTACGTCTTTTATGAGTTTTAATGATTTGGATCTTCCCACGGTTACAGGCATAACAACGCCCGGAAATAGCACCATATTACGAAGAGGCAAGATGGGAAGCACACTGTCTTCCTTCAAATCGAGCGAAAAATCTTCGTTTTCATCGGCGATTAAAGGAATAAAATCCGCATCATCATTTTGTAAGGTAGTTCCAATGAGTATTTTATTTGGAGTATCTTTCATGTGTCTTTTATATTAGTTATTGGTATTGTGCTATCAAAAGTTATGCCAATAGCCTATTTTTATTTGGAAATTCTTACAATGGTTTGTTAATCAGTTACGAACACTTAATGAGCAGATTCAAACTGTTTTAAGAAACGAACATCATTTTCGGAGAACATACGAAGATCTTTAACTTGGAATTTTAGGTTGGTGATTCTTTCAACTCCCATTCCGAAAGCATATCCTGAGTATTTTTTGCTATCAATACCACAGTTTTCCAATACATTCGGGTCAACCATGCCACATCCTAAAATTTCTACCCAACCTGTATGTTTGCAGAAAGGACAACCTTTTCCTCCGCATAAATTACAAGAAATATCCATTTCTGCAGAAGGTTCTGTGAAAGGAAAATAAGAGGGACGTAGTCGTATCTCTGTTTGTTCGCCAAACATTTCTTTAGCAAAATAAAGTAGTGCTTGTTTTAAGTCTGCAAAAGATACATTTTCATCTACATAAAGGCCCTCTACTTGATGGAAAAAACAGTGAGCACGATAAGATATGGCTTCATTGCGGTACACTCTTCCGGGGCACAAAATACGAATAGGAGGTTGCGTATGTTCCATTATTCGGGTTTGTACGGATGAAGTATGAGTCCGAAGTAAAACGTCTGGATTCTTTTCAATGAAGAATGTGTCCTGCATATCGCGAGCAGGGTGTTCTTCGGCAAAATTTAATGCCGAAAATACATGCCAATCATCTTCTATTTCAGGGCCTTCGGCCATCGTAAATCCAATGCGAGAAAAAATGTCTATAATCTCATTCCTTACGATAGATAAGGGATGTCTTGTGCCTAATTCTACAGGAGAGGCAGACCTTGTTAAATCAATATTTTGCTCATTTGACAGATTGCCATCAAATGTTTCTTTTAAAGAATTTATTTTTTCTTGAGCTTTTGTTTTTAGGTCATTCAGTAGTTGACCAACGGCTTTTTTATCTTCATTAGCAACGTTTCTAAAGTCATTAAACAAGTTGGAGATTTCACCTTTTTTGCTCAAATACTTGATACGAAGTTCTTCCACCTCTTCTTTATTTGAGGCGTTAAGTACATTGATTTCTTCTAATAGTTTGGTTATTTTTTCTTTCATATTGAAACGGTTTTTTCAAAGAGTTACAAAAATACTATTTTTATTTTGTTTAGGGACTTTTTTGCAAAAATTAATAGAGCAATTGGTATGTCGTTGTTTCTCAGTTACGGAAAAAGAATTACATTTGTACATGTTTATTATTTATAGAAAAATCACATGAAGCAGATAGACTTAGTTTACTTGAAAGAGTTAGACGAAATTGTTTTGTCTGACGCTCTTGATGTTTTGGAAAATGGAGAAGGGTCTGTTATTGAAGAGGTTAATTGGCCAATGTTTCCTTATAAGCCCATAACTGATTTTTATGTGGCTCGTTCTTCCAAAGCTATTTTTATAAAGTTTAGGGTTCGTGGCAATATCTTAAAAGCTATTTGTACACGAGATAACGAGGTCGTTTCGGAAGATAGCTCCGTTGCTTTTTTTGTCAAAAAGCCTCAAGAAGAGCAGTTTTATGCCTTTACATTTAACTGCATAGGAGTTTGTTCTGCGACAAAGCAAATTGAGAATGGAGAAAAGATTTTTTTGGAAAAGGAAGATATGATAAAAATCGAACGGTATTCTACATTGGGTAAAATTGTTGTGGGAGAAATGGAGGGTTTGTTCGATTGGGAATTAATTGTTTCTATTCCGTTTAATTTGATAGGGGTTGACCCGGATAATTTGCCTAAAAAACTTCAAGCTAACTTTTACAAATCGGCTACGTTTAGCGAATCATCACACTACCTTACTTGGAATAGAATTAAAACAGAACATCTTGATTTTTATCAGCCTAAGTACTTCGGTGAATTGCTGCTGGATGATGTTGAAAATAGTGAAGAATAAAAACAGTAAAAGTTATTAAAATGAATTTGACGAAATTAAGTATCGAAATTTTTAATAAATCAATTGCAGATTATCACGTAACAGATTATGTGGATGCTCCTATTAAAAACCCATATTCCGAAAAGTCAATTGAATATTATCTCTATTTGAAGAATTGGATAGATACTGTTCAGTGGCACTTAGAGGATATCATTCGCAATCCTTCTATTAATCCTATGGAAGCTCTACAAATTAAGAGAAGAATTGATAAATCAAATCAAGATCGAACAGATTTGGTTGAGTTGATTGACAGTTATTTTTTAGATAGATATAAGGACGTGAAAATTAAAAAAGAAGCTCTTATTAATACTGAAAGTCCGGCTTGGGCAATTGATAGGTTATCTATTTTGGCTTTAAAGATTTACCATATGCAACAAGAAGTAAACAGGGCTGATACTACTAATGATCATCGTTTGGAATGTCAAAATAAATTGAATGTATTGTTGGAGCAAAATAAAGATTTAATGACTGCAATCGACCAATTGTTAACGGATATTGAAAATGGAGATAAATACATGAAAGTGTACAAACAGATGAAAATGTACAATGACCCTAATTTAAATCCTGTTCTTTACGCCAAATAAGTAAGAATGTCTAAAATACTCCTGATACGGTTTTCTGCTCTTGGTGATGTGGCTATGACGGTACCCGTTGTTTATGCCCTTGCAACCAAATATCCGGAAATGGAAATTACAGTGTTGAGTAGACCGTTTTGTGCTCCGTTGTTTGAGAATTTGCCGGAAAATGTACGATTTTTTAAAACAGATTTGGCAAAAAAATACAAGGGCGTAAAAGGTTTAACCAATCTTTTGAGAGAGTTAAAAGCAATGCATTTTGATTATGTGGGAGATTTACATGATGTATTGCGAACCAAATACCTAAGGTTTTTTTTATGTCTATTTGGTTGTAAAGTTGCTGTTATCAGTAAAGATCGTGTAAAAAAGAAGCAGTTGGTACGTAGGGAAAACAAAATCTTTGAACCTTTGAAAACTTCTTTTGAAAGATACAAAGATGTATTATTGAATCTAGGATTTGTACTAGATGATTCGTTTGTTTCTCTTTATGATAAAAGAGAAAAATTACCCTCTAAAGTTATTGCCATAACCTCTGAAAAATTAACTGATACATGGATAGGAGTGGCTCCCTTTGCCAGACATCAAGGTAAAATTTACCCTTTGCCTTTAATGGAACAAGTGATCGATTATTTTTCAAAAAAAAGTGAGACGAAAATATTCTTATTTGGAGGTGGTTTGCACGAAGCAGAAGTATTTGATATGTGGGTAAAAAAATATCCCAATGTGTTTTCTTTGGCAGGTAAAATAAACCTTAGTGATGAATTGGCTCTTATAAATCAGATGGATATTATGTTGTCCATGGATTCTGCAAATATGCACTTAGCTTCTTTGGTTAATACATCGGTTGTTTCCATTTGGGGAGCAACGCATCCCTATGCTGGTTTTATGGGTTGGAAGCAGTCTTTAAATAATAGTTTGCAAGTAGATTTAGCTTGCCGACCTTGTTCTGTTTTTGGACAAAAACCTTGTTTTCGACGAGATTATGCTTGTCTCAATGGTATCAGTCCAAAAGAAGTAATTGACAAAGTAGAGAGCCTTTTAAGATGAAGAATTTGTTGTTGTATAAATTCTGTAGTGGAAAAAATTCAAAATGGATTTATTTTGGAGTAAATTATGTTCGTGTTTTGACCCCAAAGTTTATATTTCGTTCAAAACTCAAAAAAGTACTTGCCAATTTTTCTTCATGCCCTGATAAAGCTTATATCGAACAACGGGTAGATTATTATAATAAACTTTCTATCTCCAAACAATTACCTGAAAATGCGTCTAAGTTAGAAAATCATACGTTACAGAAAAAAAAGAAGGTTTATTTTTTTGATACATACCAGTATACTCGTTGGTTCCCGTTATCCTTTAGGTGGTTTTATGTTCCCGGTGATATCACTTTCGTGCCGGAGCAACCTTCCATTGTAAAAAGTCGTCCTTTGACACCAAACAATGAAAATTCTGTTTTGATGAAGCTCAATAAGGTGCGTCATTTTATTTTTGTAAAAGACTCGATTTCTTTTGCTGAAAAAGAAAATATTGTCATATTTAGAGGAAAAGTTAATGGAAAATCCTCTCGTGAAAAATTTATGAATATGTATTATCATCATCCTATGTGTGATTTGGGCGATGTTGGTAAGTCGGTTGTCCCAGACTGGAAAAAAGATAAAAAAACTATTCGAGAGCATCTGAAATATAAATTTGTGATGGCGTTGGAGGGAAATGATGTCGCCAGTAACTTGAAATGGGTGATGTCATCGAATTCTATTGCTGTTATGCCAAAACCAACCTGTGAAACTTGGTTTATGGAGGGGAATCTTGTTCCCAATGTTCATTATATTGAAATAAAAGAAGACTTTTCTGATTTAGAAGAACGGTTAACTTATTACATACAACATTTAGATGAGGCTCTTGCAATAATCGAGAATGCACATCGCTATGTATCTCAATTTCAAGATAAAAATCGTGAAAATTTAATTTCTTTGCTTGTCCTTCAAAAGTATTTTGAGAAAACGAATCAAACGCAAAATGGCAAGGCTTTATGATGAATACGAAAAGATATATATTGATGAATCCGTCATTTGAAACTTGGCAACCCTATGTTGACAAAATCCCGGACATTTTCGCTACTGAGGGAGATGTAATTTACGAAGGTCGAAATTTGATAAAGGTTCTTCCTTATAATGGTCAATTAATCAATGTGAAAAGATATCGCGTTCCTCGTTTTCTTAATCGTGTTGTTTATACGTTTTTTCGTAAACCAAAAGCAAAAAGGGCTTTTGAGTATGCTGAACAAATTGTTGAAAGAGGCTTTAATACGCCGACTCCCATAGCCTATATTGTGGAAAAAAAAGGAGGACTGATAGCTTATAGTTATTTGATAACTTGTCAATCTCCATTGAAGAGAAATTTTTATGAATTTGGCACCGGAGAAATGCAAGAAAAAGAAAATATTCTGATTGCATTTGCTCGATTTACTGGCAATTTGCATGAAGCAGGCATATACCACAAGGATTATTCTCCGGGTAATATATTATTTGATGTGGATAATAATCAATGTATTTTTTCAATAGTGGATATAAATCGTATGTGTTTTGGCAAAGTCAATATTAAAAAAGGGTGTAAAAATTTTGAGAGACTTTGGGGAAAGACAGAACTTTTCAAAATAATTGCAAAAGAGTATGCTAATGTGCGTGGCTATAATGAAAAAGATTGTATTGAATTAGTGATACAATATAGAAATAAGTTTTGGAAAAAATATGCCTTGCATCACGACGTTGGTTTCAGTTTAGACTAAAAGCAAATTATGGGTAAACAGAGTTCTATTTCCGTGGTTATTCCGAATTATTGTGGGCAGAGTTTGCTCGCAAAATATTTACCATACCTTTTGTCTGCTTTGAACGGTAGCAAGCAGGTTTCGAGTTACGAAGTGATAATTGTTGATGATGCTTCTCTCGACAATTCTGTTACATTCTTGGAAACTTTTTATCCGAACATTTTGTTATTGCAAAATGAAAAAAATGTTGGATTTTCTCAAACTATCAATAAGGGAATATTTGCAGCAACGAAGAATTTTGTTTTTGTTCTGAATAATGATATGCTTGTTACCGAAGGGCTTTTCGATACTTTGTTGATTCCTTTTTCTACCAAAGAAAACGTATTTGGTGTTTTTCCCATGATAAAAGATATGGAAGGAACGAAAATATTGGAAGCACAAAAATTGCCCAAGGAAACTTGTTGTAAAATTCATTACAAGGATAACAAGGAACAAAAAGAGCTTTCATATAGTTTTTATTTATGTGGAGGTGCTGCTCTTATCGACAGAGAAAAATTAATTTTACTTGGTGGCTTTTCTACCATTTATTCTCCGTTCTATTTTGAAGACTTTGACTTATCTTTAAGGGCTTGGAAACGCGACTGGAAAAGTTATTATGATCCTGATGCGTTTTGCTATCATTGTCATTCGGCAACTGTGAATGGTCTTGATAAGAAATATGTACGAGAGATTTATATCAGAAATAGCTTAATATTTAATTATTTATTTCTTGAAGAATATAAGGTCATGCTTTTTTTTGTTTCTATTTGCGTGAAGTGTATAGTTAGAACGCATCATAGAAAAACTTTCCTGAGAGCGGTTTCTTCAGCCTTTTTAATGAGGAATATTCTTCGGAAAATGAAACGGAATGAGAGAAAAAAAAATGTTCTTTCCTTGAGAGAAGTTGTAGAAAAATATTTTAGCTTGAACAAAAATAATTTACATTAAATCATGTGTTTATGAGACAGCCAACAAAAGAAGATAAGTTGCCCATTACTATATTGAATTATATCAATCTATTAAGTGCAATACTACTTACAGCCTCTTTGCCTCTTTTTATGAGGTATCAAAGACCCTTTCTTTATATGTTTTTTGTAACCTATATTTTAGAATTTTTCTTTCAAAAAAAATGGCAGAATTTTCGAACAGATAGGCTAAAATGGGTTTTTATAGCTTTTTTAGTCTTCTTTTTACTAATTCCATTCTATCAACTTTTTGAATCTAATCATGATTATGCAGGTAAAATAATGCAAACAAGATTGCCATTTTTGGCATTTGGTTTAATAGGACTTTTTGGTTTTAATAAATTGTATAAATTACACTATTTTGCTGTTACTGTCTTGGTATCCTCATTTTTGATTTTTTGTTATTTGATTTTTTTTAGGGTTGGTGTTTCGAATATCCTTTTTTCTTCTTCAGAAATGGATGATCCTCTTTCATTGGCCAGAAAGACTTTTATCAACAACCACATGGCTGTGAATTTTTATCTAAATTCCGCCCTAATTTTTTTGTTTTATCTTCTGAATCAGAAATCGGTGCGAAGATTAGATTTTTGCTTCAAAATAGCATACTTCGTTATGGGATTATCGGTTGTAGCATTATTATTGTTTCCTTACGAAGGACGTATGGGATTTCTCACTGCAATTATAATCATTTCGGTTATGATTTTGTATAAACTTTGGAAGTGGAAAAAGCTTGTGGCTATATTGTTGAGTTTGGTTGTTGGTCTTGCTGCATTTCTTTTAATTGTTGAACATCCGAGAATGAATCATCAACAGTTGGAAAATAATCCTCGTTTGGTGCTTTGGAATATTTCAACCGATATGATTGCTAAAAAACCCATTTTTGGGTATGGCTCAAGTACTGCCGCAGATATATTTATTACGAAGTGTACAAAAAGCCCCCAAGTAAAAGCTACACAAGATGAGTTGCTATTAAGAGTAATTGCTGAGAAGAATATTGTAGGAGCACATCCCCATAATCAATATTTGCAGACGACCATGGAATTTGGTATGATAGGCTTATTTTTTTTGCTTTTCTTTCACATTTATCCCATTTTTGTTGTTTGTGAAAAACGTCGAATTTATGTGTTTTTATTTCTTTTTATTTCAGCTTTGCAGGCTACAACCGACGTGTATGGATGTGGTTATTATCCATTGATGTTTGTTGTGATTTTAACATTGCTTTTGGTTAGTGAAGACAAAAAGAAATCAGAATTGGAGCAATTGTAGGTATATTTTCCAGTACGTTTTGATGTGCCTTTCATAAGAAAAGGACATCGCATAGTCAATATTTTGCTTTGCTAGATTCGGATTTTTATAAAATGTGTCTAAATTTTTATTTATTACTTCTTGCATATGTCTCGGAGTAAAATTGTTCCAAAAGAAAGCACAATTTCCGCCTACTTCCTTTAGGCTCGTTTCTGTTGACGAAAAAACTGGTTTCCCGAATGACATAGCCTCAATAACAGGCAATCCAAACCCTTCAAATAATGATGGAAATAAAAAGGCTTCACAATTGCGATACAACCAAATACGTTCATTGTTGGTGACAATACCTGTTAGAAAGACATTTTCAATGTGTTCGGTTTTTATTTTTTGCTCTATCTGTTGTGCATAGTTGCTTGTTTTATTTCCGGCAATGTAAAGCATCTTTTCGGGAAAAAGCTTCATTAAATCGATTAATGTGTGGAAGTTTTTTTTCTCCTTTACTTCTCCTATTGTAAAGAAGAAAGGTTTGTCGTTTTGTACAAATGATGGTTTTTGTGCCAAATCTTGGTCTAAATGTTCTACTCCATTATAAATGACGTCAATAGATTTTCCTTTTGTATCGGCAAGTCTTTCGGTATCAGCTTTTGCAAAATGAGAAATGCAAGTTATTTTATCTGCACGATTTATATTTTTTTGAATGTCAGAGAGGTATTTATTTCTTTTCTTTCCTGTTTTTTCGTAAGCAAAATTGAAATCATGAATGGTTAGTAGGTATTTTGTGCTTTTCCAAAATGGAAAAAAATGACTTCGTTGGTGAATGGCGTGCCAAACTGTCATTTTGGGTAAGAGGCATGGGAAAAACTTGTACCACCAAGCACTTCCAATGTACTTGACATTGGAACCAAATTGACCGATAAATTTCTTGGGAACCAAAAGGTATACATCAAAAAGTGGACAAGGTGTAAACTCATTTTTATAAAACTTTCCATAGTTTAGAGCTATTTGTCCAAGTCCGCAGTTAATATTTTTCAAAATAGACAAATCAATCAGAATACGTTTCTTCTTCATGGTGCTATTGTAATGAGTTATATACTCGAATTAAATTCTGTGCAACTTTCTCATCCGTGAAATTGTTGGCATGAGTTAATCCTTTAATCATCATATTTTTCTGTAATTCAATGTCCGAAAGAATCATATCAATATTCGTTGCCATCTCTTCAGCATTATTGTAGTCAACATAGCAAGTAGATTCTCCGCCTGTTTCTCTAAAACAACTTCCTTTCGAAGTAATAACAGGGGTGGAGGTACAAAGAGCCTCTAGTATAGGAATGCCGAAACCTTCAAATATGGAAGGGTAAATAAAAATAGAAGCTCCTTTGTAAATCGCTGGTAAGTCCTCAGTGTTTGTGTTATGCAGAAAAATGACTTGCGATTCCATATGGTATTTGTGGATAAGCATTTTTAATTCTTCCAAGTATTTTGTGCGATTGCCTATCACAACCAAAGGAATATCAATGTTTCTGATGTGTAAAGCCTCTATTATGGTTTTGATGTTTTTTCTTTTTTCAATAGCTCCGACGTTTAATAAATAATTTGTTGGTAAGTTATAAGTTGCTTTGACAGACATTACCTCTTCATTGGATATGTTTCTTCTGAATATATTTTTGCAACCTTGGTACACAACCTCTATTTTGTTTGGGTCTGCTCCGAAAAAATCGATGCAATCTTGCCTTGTTTGTTCACTGATGGCAATGATTTTATCAGCTACGGCACAACTGTACAGATTTTTTTTAGTGAAAATTTTACAATACAGAGAGTCATATAATTCAGGATAACGAATAAAGATAGCATCATGTATAGTAACCACTTTTTTCACAGGTATTTTGTGAATTCCCTGTGGAAATTCCTGACTTAGTCCGTGGTAAATATCTATTTCTAATGATTTTATTTGTTTGGTACAATTTTTGCTCCTCCAGTATGCAGGACTGATTTTGTCCAGTAATGTTTCCGGATAAATAATCTTTGTATTGGAGGAAAGTTCAAACGGAATATTTTCTTTCGCACTAGGGTTAAATAAAAAATAATTATTTTCAGGTGCAAATTGAGATAACAAATGTATAGTGCTACGACTATAATTTCCTAATCCACGATGATTGTGAAAAGCACGTTTAGCGTCGAATGCGATGTTCATCTTGATTCAGTTTGACAATGAATATTGAAATTTCATTTGCAAAGTTAGTTTTTATAAATGAAAACCCAAATAGAGACTTCCATGCTCTAAATGTAGAATGAAAAATAAACCGACACACTAAAATTGTTAAAAAAAACTGAGAACGTTTTTTTTTTACTTACATTTGCGATTAAAATCTAAAAAAGAGAAACTTAATATACCAATATGGGCAAAATAATAGCTTTGGCAAACCAAAAAGGTGGGGTCGGTAAAACTACCACTACAGTTAATTTGGCAGCATCATTGGCAGTGCTAGAAAAAAAAGTACTTATAGTGGATGCTGATCCACAGGCAAACGCATCTTCCGGTTTGGGAATAGAAATAGAAAAATTGGAAAATAGTATTTACGAATGTTTAATTAACGGCGTAGAGGTTCATAAGGCTATTCAAAAAACGGCAATAGAAGGATTGGATATTCTTCCTTCTCATATTGATTTGGTGGGAGCAGAAATAGAAATGCTTAAATTGGATAATCGAGAAAAGTTTTTGAAAAATATACTAGAACCGTTGAAAAGGGAATACGATTTTATTCTGATAGATTGTTCTCCTTCTTTGGGCTTGATTACTGTAAATGCTCTTACTGCAGCCGATTCCATAATTATTCCCGTTCAAGCTGAATATTATGCATTGGAGGGTATTAGTAAGTTGCTTAATACAATCAAAATTATAAAAAGTCGATTAAATCCTGAATTGGAGATAGAAGGGTTTTTGTTAACCATGTATGATGCCAGACTTCGTTTGGCTAATCAAGTCTATAGTGAGGTAAAGAAACATTTTCAGAATATGGTTTTTGAGACAGTTATTCAACGAAATATTAAATTAAGCGAGTCCCCTAGTCATGGTTTGCCTGTGCTGTTATACGACGCCGATTCGAAAGGTTCTCAAAATCACATGCAGTTAGCCACTGAGATTATTAATAAAAACAAATAAAGACGTTTTTAGAAAAATATGAAGAACAAGACAAACGCATTGGGAAGAGGGTTGGGTGCTTTAATTGAAATGGACAACGTAAATACCGGAGGGTCTTCTTCGATTAACGAGGTGGAAATATGGAAAATAGAAGCAAATCCAGACCAACCTCGCCGACATTTTGATGAAGAAGCTCTTCAAGAACTAGCGACTTCTATCAAGGAGGTCGGTATTATACAGCCAATTACGTTGAGGGAAATCACGCAAGATAAATATCAGATTATTGCCGGAGAACGCCGTTACAGAGCTTCTAAACTTGCCGGATTAGAAAAAATACCGGCCTACATCAAAACTGTTCAAGATGATGCTGTGATGGAAATGGCGTTGATTGAAAATATTCAACGTGAGGATTTAAATTCAATAGAAATAGCCTTGAGTTATCAAAAGCTCATGGATGATTACGAGTTTACACAAGAACGATTGAGTGAGCGTGTTGGTAAAAAACGTTCTACTATAGCAAATTATTTGCGTTTGCTCAAACTTCCTGCTGAAATTCAGTTGGCGATTAAGAATAAAAAAATAGATATGGGTCATGCAAGAGCTCTTGTAAATATTGATGACCCTGCTGCCATGCTTACTATTTACGAATCTATCTTGAAAGAGGGGTATTCTGTTCGCAAAGTGGAAGAAATCGTAAGAGTTTTGAATAACGGAGAAGCTATAAAACAACCTGAGAAAACAAAAACAACCTCAAGGTTACCACAAGAGTATACATTCTTAAGTGAAAAATTATCCACTTTCTTCAATTCTAAAGTAAAAATAGAAAGAAATGAAAAAGGAAAGGGTAAAATTAGTTTGCAGTTTTCTTCCGATGAAGAGTTGGAAAATATCATGGATGTTTTTGATAAAATTATTATTGTTAAGTAATCCTCAGTTTTGAAATATATTATTAAAATACAAGTTCTTTGTTTGCTTTTATTTGTTGCAAATGGTTTATTTGCTGCAGAAATGCAGATTTCCATACCTGTTGATTCAACAGCTGTTTCACAACAAAAATCATTGCAAGAAATGCCTCCTTTAGATTCTATGAGCAAGAAGTTTAAACCCGATCCTGTCAAAGCTATATGGTATGCAGCTGTTGTGCCGGGTTTAGGTCAGGTATATAACCAGAAATATTGGAAGTTACCTTTGTTATACGGCGGCGGCTTGGGCTTGGCTTATGCTATTACGTGGAATAATAGAATGTATATAGATTACCAAAAAGCATATAGAGATATTATTGATGATGATCCAACCACTCAAAGTTATTTGAATATATTACCTTCGAGTGCTGTTGTAAGTACTGATACGAAAAGCTATTATACTTCTTTGCTTAAAAGTAAACAAGATAATTATCGTAGAAATAGGGACTTGAGCATTATTTGTACTATTGGACTCTATCTGGTAAGTGTTGTTGATGCCTATGTTGATGCTCAAATGTATGATTTTGATATTAGTCCTAATTTATCTATGAAGTTATCTCCAGATGTATTATCTCTTCATAAAAATGAAGAGATGTCCGTTGTCTCATCCCCAATATCCCCAGATTTATTACCATCATACATTAAAGAGATTTCTTCCGATTATGCATTTGGAATTAAATGTAAGATTTGTTTCAAAAAAGCCCCAATAAAGAATTTACCATAAAATGATTTTGACAAAGGTAACTCGACAAATTGGTTTTATTGCGTTGTTATGGATAAGTTCATTTCTACCTGTTTTTGCAAATAATGCCGGAGGTGTCGTGTCAGATAGTTTGTCCGAAACAAGTGGTGGTGAAAGTCAAGATACATCTATAACGTTGGGGGAAGAACCCATATTGCATATTTTTGATTCTTCCATAGAAGATATGTTTTTCCTTTGGCAAAATAGAATGATGCAAACTTCTGATTGCAATGAGAAAGATGTTAATCCTACTAAAATAGATAAAGAAGTTTATATTGACAGATTGTCCAAGCTTCCCAATGTGATGGAAATGGTTTATAATGAAACCGTTCGTAGTTACATCGAAATGTACAGTAAAAGGAGAAAACAGATTTCTTATATGTTGGGGTTGAGTCAGTATTATTTTCCTATGTTTGAGGAAGCATTAGAAGCCCAAAATTTACCTTTAGAACTGAAATATTTGCCCATTATTGAGTCTGCTTTAAATCCTCGAGCCTGTTCTCCATCCGGAGCTGCCGGTCTTTGGCAGTTTATGCCTGGTATAGGCAAAGTTTATGGACTGGAAAATAATAGTCTCATTGACGAGCGTCGAGATCCCTTGAAATCAACTTATGCTGCGACTAAATACCTTAAAGATTTATATGCCATTTATCAAGATTGGACATTGGTAATTGCTGCGTATAATTGCGGGCCGGGTACTATTAATAAAGCTATAAGGAGAGCCAATGGACGGCATGATTATTGGCAAATTTATAATTATTTGCCACCTGAGACACGTGGTTATGTGCCAGCTTTTATTGCTACTAATTACATAATGAATTATGCATCGGAACATAATATTTGTCCTGCAGAAACGGTCATTCGTCCATATAATGATACAATTGTTGTTAACGATAGGTTGAGCCTTCAGCAGGTTGCTGAAAAAATAGATATTCCCATAGAAGAATTACGTTTGTTAAATCCGCAGTATAAAAGAGATATTATTCCGGGAAACATAAAGCCTTATTCATTACGTTTGCCTAATAGTTATGCTTACATTTTCATCCAAAATCAGGATTCTATTTTTACTTATAGAAATGACTTGGTAGAACGAAGATTAGAGGTAATACCTAACAAATCGGGTACAGACTCTAGATTAGGTTCTAATATTCACATAGTTAATCGTGGCGAAAATCTTTCTTCTATTGCAAAAAAATACAATGTCTCTGTGAAAAATTTAATGGCGTGGAATAATCTGCATGGGAATGCTCTACAAGTAGGAAAAAAACTAAAGGTGGGGTATGCTCGCGGTTTTACTTATACAGTGCAAAAGGGTGATACTTTGTGGCTAATTTCGCAAAAGACAGGAGTTCCTCCGGAAAAAATAAAATTAGCGAATTCTCCCAAAAGTATGGATCTTTTGTATCCGGGACAAACGATAAAAATTCCGAAAAATTAGTTAAAAACAAAAAAGGTCGAGTAATTTTTACTCGACCTTTTGTCGTATATTTTCAAAGAATACTGTCAGATTGATTTTAGGGTATGTCCCATCTTTTCCTTTTTTGTTCTCATGTACTTTTCATTGTATTTATTTATTCCTACTTCAATAGGTATAATTTCTACAATTTCTAATCCATAGGATTCTAATCCGATTCTCTTCACCGGGTTGTTTGTTATCAATCGCATTTTTCTTACACCAATTTCACGTAGGATGCTTGCTCCTACGCCATAATCGCGTTCATCGGCATCGAATCCGAGGTGCAGATTTGCATCCACCGTATCCAAACCTTTTTCTTGCAAAGCATAGGCTTTTATTTTGTTCATTAATCCGATGCCTCTTCCTTCCTGATTCATGTAAACAATAGCACCTTTTCCTTCTTTTTCAATCATTTCCATGGATTTGTGAAGTTGTTCACCACATTCGCATCTTAAAGAACCAAAAATATCCCCTGTAGCACATGAAGAGTGCACTCTTACCAAAATAGGTTCGTCTTCTGCCCATTTTCCCTTTATTAATGCGATGTGTTCCTGTCCATTTGATATTTGACGAAATGGAATAAGATGAAAATCTCCGTATTGTGTCGGAAGGTGTGCTTTTACTCCTTTTTCTATAATGGATTCTTTTTTTATACGGTAAGCAATTAAGTCTTTAATTGTAATTATTTTAATACCAAATTTTTTTGCAACAATTTGTAAATCGGACATACGAGCCATTGTGCCATTTTCGTTCATTATTTCGATAAGAGCCGCAGCAGGATATAATCCCGATAAACGAGCTAAATCTATTGCAGCTTCAGTATGTCCGGCTCTTCTTAAAACTCCCTTTGATTTAGCATATAAAGGATTGATGTGCCCGGGTCTTCCAAAAGTTGCAGCTGTAGAAAGAGGGTTAGCTAAGGCAAGGATAGTTGCTGCACGGTCGGCAGCTGAAACTCCGGTAGAACAGCCTTCGATTTTGTCTATGGTAATTGTAAAAGGAGTACCCAAGATAGAGGTGTTAACATTTACTTGCTTATCCAATTCCAGTTCCTTGCAACGTTCTTCCGTAATAGGAGCACAAAGCACACCACGACCATGAGTTAGCATGAAATTTATTTTTTCAGGTGTGACTTTTTCTGCAGCTATTATGAAATCGCCCTCATTTTCCCTGTCCTCATCATCCACTACAATCAGAAATTTTCCCTCTTTGAAATCCTCAATAGCTTCTTCAATTGTATTTAAGTTGTACATATTTACTCGTTTTTATTTTTCTTGGGAAATAGAAAATCTTTTTTGAAGATTTTTTGTAAAGTCTTTATATAAATGTCTGTCGACATAATAACAGAATCCGTTACCGCTTTGTAAGTGAGGAAAACTCCGAGCGGAAGCAATACCATTGAACTTAACCACATACCTAAACCAACCGGCCAAACGCCTTCGCGAGCCATTTTATAACCTGTATTTTCAAAAATATAATAAATGATAAACAGTATGGTGGAAATTACAACCGGTAAACCCATTCCTCCTTTGCGTATAATAGCACCTAATGGAGCTCCTATAAAAAAGAATATTATACAGGCAAATGAAAGCGTGAACTTTTTATACCATTCAATGCCGTGTCTGCGTATTTCAAATTCTTGTGCATCTACAATTGATTCGTTAAATGATAAATCATTTTTTATAATATTGGCACGATTAAGTGCGACGTTAGTAGTTTGCTGCATTTCAGGTTGTTTTAGAGAGTAAAACTTGGAGTCTATATTGAAATCAGCAACCTTTACGGAATCATTAATGGAAAACGCAGGCCCGGAACCATTATAAGAATTGAAATATTTTACTCTCAAGAAATCGCTACTATATTTCATTTTTTGATTGTTCATTTTGGTTGTAAGCGAGTCTATACTTTCTTGCAATTCAGCAGCATTTTTACTTACATACTGATTTTTTAAAAAATCCGAACTAAGTAAATTGAAATTTGCATTGAAATCAATCAATATTTCTTTTTGTCTGAAAGTTTCTCTGCGGTAGGGTATTACTCTTTTATTCCCGGCATCTGAATCGGTTGATTTCGTTTTCAAGTTTTCAAAAGTTTCTCCCTGGTATAGTGTCAACAACAAAAAGTTTTTATCTTCAGAAAAACGGATTTTCCCCGAATCTGCTGCAATAATGCTTGTGTTCGAAAAACCATTTGAAAAGTCATATATGACAATTCCCTTGAGCAAATTGTGTTTTTGATCTTTTTTTTGTACGTATAAATTTCTGCCAGGTATTTGATTGTAAAAAACTCCTTCGGGAATATCTAATTCAGGCGTTTTTTCCCGAATAGAGAACATTAAAGTCCACATTTTAACCTGCGTCTTAGGCAAAATATTGTTGGAAAAGTAAAATCCTGCAATTGATATGCAAGTAACTAAAATGATAAGGGGTCGCATGATTTTCCACAAGGAGATTCCTGCCGCTTTCATCGATAATAATTCCAATCTTTCGCCAAGATTTCCAAATGTCATCAAGGATCCTAGTAGTATAGCCAAAGGCAATGCCAATGGAATAAGAGTTAATGAAGCATAAAATAACAGTTTTGCAAAAACAATTGTTTCTATGCCTTTACCAACAAGTGCATCTACATATTGAAAAAGAAATTGAAGTAGTAGAACAAATAAACTTCCGCCGAAAGTGAGAGAAAAAACGCGAAGGAAGTTTTTTATTATGTATGAGTGTATTTTTTTTATTTTAAGCATGGAAAGAAATAGACGTTAATTTTACTATCAAGTTTTATCTGTAAAAAAAGATGTGCAAAATTAACGCAAAAAAATGGATTTTTAGCAGATTAGAAGTTAACAAATTGCATTGAAAAGATAAAAGATAAAAGTAAAGACACTTTTACGTCCCTGTTATTCTCCGTAACACCTCTATTTGAGTGTCCCAAAGGTTTATGAGATCTTCTTTTTCTGTCTCAGAGGCGAAATCTGTAATAATTAATGATATGTCTTGTGTTATATCGTCCTTTTTAAGGTCAAATTGGAAATAAGTGTTGTCATATTCTTCTTCTAACCATTCGAAACGTATACAAAATCTGTAATCATCTATACTAATCAATTTTGCTTCTTGTACGTGCTCTTTCCAACAAAATCTGTATGTATTTTTGTCAACAGTAACATCGTCAGCAAACCAAGAACTCAACCCTTCCGGAGAACTTAAATATTTCCATATTTGAACCTGAGAAGTGTTGCTTCGTAAAATATATTCGACAGTAAATTTTTCTTTTATCATAAAAACACTTCGTGTTATGTTATCAGACTTTTCGCCACAAAAGAGAGTGGAAGAAGGTCTTTGATACTTTTAATGATTAAAATCTCTTTTTTTCCATATAGGATTATTTCAATGTCCTTATTAAATCGTATTTCAGTTTCGAGTAGTACTTGTCTACAAGAACCGCATGGAGAAATCGCTTCTTCCTTAAAATCTCCATCGTGAAAAGCAGCAATAGCCATGCTTGTCGGAGCAATATGTGGAAACTGAGAATTGGCATAAAACATGGCCGTGCGTTCAGCACAAATGCCAGATGGGTAAGCCGCATTTTCTTGGTTTGTGCCTACAATAATTTCGTCGTTTGCAAGCATAACAGCAACACCTACACTGAATTTTGAATAAGGACAATACGCATTCTTCGTAGTTTCCTTTGCTTTGTCTACCAACTTTTTTTGCTTACCACTCAATTCGTTGTATTGATAAACCTCTATTTTAGTTTTAATCTCCAAATTTCTCATGACGAATTTATGTTCCTGATTTTCACAAATGTAAAAAAAAATGCCTAAAAAAGCAATTAAATTTCGTCTAATTATTTTGAATTCTTACTTTTGTAAGATACTATGTGAAATGTATGTAGAGTTCTATTTGATTTTCAGAGGTAGAAGTATTGTAAATAGTATTGTTTTATATAATTTTTTACACAAATGAAGTTGTTTCGCCTTGTTTCAGTTTTGTTTTTTTTCATCTTTGGTATGGGGGTTTTTTCTCAACAATATAAAAATCCTGCCTACGAAGCATATGTAAATCGATTTAGCAATATTGCCGTCCAAAAGATGGAGCAATATGGTATTCCGGCAAGTATAACTTTAGCCCAAGGTATTTTGGAATCGGGAGTTGGACAGGGTCGTTTAGCAAAGGAAGCGAATAATCATTTCGGAATAAAGTGTCATGATTGGACAGGTGAATATATTATTCAGAATGATGATGAGGAGAATGAATGTTTTAGAAAGTACAGTACGCCGGAAGAGTCCTACGAGGACCATTCTGTTTTTTTGCAAACTCGTAGTCGTTATGCTTTTCTATTTCAATTGAAAAGTACTGATTACAAAGGTTGGGCGGAGGGTCTTCAAAAGGCTGGTTATGCAACAGATCCAAATTATGCTAATAGGTTGATTAGTCTAATTGAAGAAAATGGATTGACCCAATTTGATAAAAAAAAATATTCGGCTGGTTTGATTTCGAGTAGTTCAAAAGATATTAATAATCGAAGTAGAATTGTAGAAAAAAATATTTATGGATTGCGTTTTGTCACTGCCAATGCGACGGATACTTATAAGTCTATTTCAAAGGAATTTTCTGTTTCTTTTCGTCGTCTGCTTTCTTGGAACGATGTTGATAAAAGTAGACCTCTGAAGCAAGGGGATATTGTATATCTGCAAGCAAAGAAAACAAAACTAAAAGAGTATAATTCCTTACATTACGTAGAAGCGGGAGAGTCTATGCACTCTATTTCTCAAAAGTATGGAATTAAGTTGCGTTCTCTCTACGACCTCAATGATATGGAGTATGATGAGAAACCTCATGTTGGTCAGAAATTATACTTAAAGTAATTTCAATGCTCCTTTTTAGAAATGATATGGACACAAACAAGCGACTGATGTATCATTCGCTCGTCTTTCCTCTATTTTTTTTATTCTGTTTTTGGTTTGTTTTCCTTATCGAGAAAATATTCGGGTATGACTTCCATACATTCGGTATATACCCACTTACCATAAAAGGATTAATAGGTATCCTTACCATGCCACTTATTCATGTCGATGTAATTCATATCTTAGTAAATTCCATTTCTTTTTTTCTATTGTCGGTTTTACTATTCTCAAATTATAGAAAAATAGCTTTGCCTGTATTTTCATTAATTTGGATAATATCCGGAATCCTTTTATGGTTCATAGGCAGACCAAATTGGCATATAGGAGCAAGTGCTGTTATTTATGGAATGGCTTTCTTTTTATTTTTTAGTGGTTTCTTTCGTATGGATAAGCCCCTAATAGCAACATCTTTAATAGTTGCATTTTTATATGGAGGTATGATTTGGTACATGACTCCTCTCACTCCTGACAAAACAATATCTTGGGAAGGCCACCTCTCCGGAGCAATTTCGGGATTTTTACTGTCCATATACTATAAGATAATAGAGCCTAAGCAAGACATAGAGGAAACAGAAGAAGAAAAGGATGTCGATTTCGATTGGCAAGCACCGGAAAAGAATGAAAAAGATTCGGGTGATGATGTTATAACAAATAATTAATTAACTTTGCGGTTGGTGATTTTTGACCAAAACATCAAACTATAAAACTAAAAATTTATTATGAATTCAGAAAATGAAAAGAGAGAATTAGATTTACTTGATCTGTTCAGAATGTTTTTTAATTGGTTAGGTTTTTGTATTAAGTCCTTCTTTAAAGGATTGTTGTGGATATTAAAATTTTCCTTTAAAAATTGGAAGATTATTTTTGCTTCAGTATTAATAGGATGTGGTATTTCCTTTTATTTTTCTCAAAGCGGAAAAAGTGTTTATGAGGGCACAATTATATTGCAAAATAATGTGGCAAAAAGTGCAGATGTGGCATTGGCAGTTAAAGCACTGAATACAAAAATTAATCCTGATGATTATAATGCTTTATTGTCGAAAGTACTAGAAATTAAAAGAAACGTAGGGAAAGATATCGTTGGCATAAAACCTTATTTTATCTATTCATCGGATGATGAAAAATTATACAATGTTATTGATTTCTATGGAAAGTATGCTAATAAAAAGCCGGTTTCCGATAGACTATGTATTTCAGTTAAAACAAGAAATAAAAGGACGTTTCCTATTTTGAGGAATGCATTAGTGAAGTATCTCTCTAAAAATGATTACTTTCAGCAATTGAATGGATCTCGCATTGAACAGTTGAAAATGCAAAAGAAAACAATGGAAAAGGAATTGTTAGCTATCGACAGTCTGGAGAGATTGGAGTATTTTCAAGCTAATAAAAAGATTAATAGTATTCAAATGGAAGGGGGGCTGCTTGTCGGGGATAATAAAACTCAGTTGTATCATGAAAATATTCTTGCTTTGACGGATCAAATCGAAAAGGTGAAAAGTGATTTAACAATTAAACAAGGAGTGTTTACTGTCGTGTCAGATTTTTATGTGGGACCAGCTAACAATGGTAAAATAAAGTTGTTAGTATATTTTGGTTTGGCATTTTATGTATTGGGCTTTATTACTGCGTTAATTTATCGTAATAAAAAAAGAATTGTAGATTTTTTAAATAGCTAATTTCTAATAATTTCATAAAAAAGGTTGCAATTTTTTTGCAACCTTTTTTATGTTAAAAAGAAAATCTATTTTTTGATGATGCTTATTGTTTCTATTGCATTTGGCATTTTTATTTTGCAGAAGTAAGTTCCTTTGTTAATCTTTTCCATTGATAGCAATGTGCTATTTTCTCCTAAATCATCAATGAGTTGTTCTTGGCTGATTACTTTTCTTCCCAAAGCGTCGAAGAGTTCAATGGTAGTTATTCCTTTTTGAGATGCATAGAAGGTCACTTCACAATTGTGTGTTACAGGATTTGGGAAAACTTGTATTCCTTTTCTGAATAAGAATTCGTTGATATTTGTTCCTTCACAATTTCCAAATGATCCTGTTTGTGTTCCAAGAGATATACTGCCATCACCACAAATATAGGTTTCTCCATTGAGCGATTGAACATCAGAAACTGTTAATGATCCTATTACAGCAATATCCGGAGAAGAACTTGATCCTTTTCCTTTTTCGATGACTAATTTTGCAAGAGTTACATCGCTTGAAACTATTGGTGGAAGGGGAGCATTGTCCGGAATTATAACGGTAGCTCCGGATAACGGAATTTTCCCTTGTTCCCAATTTTTGCAGTTATTCCAATCACTTGTCCCTGCATTTGCAGTCCAAATGCTAACGCGAGTATCGGGAGCATCTGTGTTTACGTTTGTTACGGTGGCTGGGGCATAGTAAGTGGCTCTAACCCAACATTTTTGAGCAATATTATTCGAAACAGTGTTCCATATTTTGATGGTAACCCAACCAGTATATGTTGCTACCCATTCATCCGTAATATCAGCAGTTCCGTTTTTCTTAGTTAGTAGATTGCCATACAAGTCATAAAGAGCTATGGTAATATCATAGCCTTCTTTTGCCGGATGCAGATAAAAAGAAACCGTTTTGTCTTTTTCAACATAAATTTTTCCACAGATGCGTTGGTTGGTTGTTGTAGGAAGTGCACCTCCTTGTCCTAGAGATTCACAATGGCTATCTCCAAGGTCATCTGCCATTTCCCATTCTTGTGTTGTCGATTTATCTCGATAAGGCTCATAAGTACCAGTGACCGTTTCTGGTCCCCAGACGGCATAACCAAGTCCGGTTCCTGTATTTGTTACTTTTACAAGAAATCGACCATCACTATATGCTGTTCTTGTACCGGACGTTCCTCCCGAATAATCCTTTAGGCTGGCATTTCTAAAATCAGTATCAATCCATTCTTCCTGATCTGTACTTCCATTGTCTGTAATTGCAATAATGGCTTTACCTGAGCGTTCAATTACCAATAAATCGGCGGATTGCCAGCGTACTTTGTAGTCACCGTATTTGAAGTCAAGATTTTGGTGGCACCATATCAGATTTTTTATTTTTTCTCTTACCGGTAATTGTTCAGGGTCTTTGGGGTCATGGGTATATCGATTGTTGTCACTTAAGTTAAACAAATCTTCCATAAATACGCATGGATTACCGTCTAACGCCATAATTGCCGCGTAGGCTATTCCTAATCTTGAATCGAACGGGTCAATATGTCCTCCGGTTTCATTAGAAGTATCCCATCCGTTATAGTTGCCATTATCATCAAAGGTTGGACGAAAAGTGTCGTGGCTATTAACAAAATTGACAGAACGATGAACTTTATCATTTGTATAATTACAATAACGCAAGTTTTGTTGTGTCCCCGGCATACTTCCAATATCACCATAGCCACCGCCATCTATAATACTTTTTATGCCACTACGCAATGAAAAGTCAAATGTGCCCATCATAAATTCGCTTCCCCCATTGGCATATTGAACAGATGAACAATAATTATCCATTTCATCCTTACTTCCCACATATTCTCCTGCATTCAGCATGGTTTCTCCGCCTTTACACCAATCAGGAAGGTTATATTTTGCGTTATAAGAAAAATCTTGTTGAGCCCATACCGGAAAATGTTTAACAGCATCCCATCTAAACCCGTCTACCGCTGTTTGTTTTTTTAGCCACATAATCCAATTGCGAGCTTCATTTCTCATATAGTTCGAGGATTGTGTAGGGTTGTATCCAACTACATTTGAGCTTTCGCCATAAGCTCCTTCATAATAACAAATATCAGGACCCCACCAACTGGAACAAATGTTTCCATCGTTACAAAGGTGTCCGGGATTTGCATGAAAATTCTTCCAATTTTTAGACCACCTTCCACTTCTGTTCCAATAATCATTCTCCGATCCATCGCCGATAGGCGTTGCATACGAAACGTAACGGAAATTTTTCCATGTGCCGTCCCAAGCCTCGGGGTCACTTCCTCCATTTCCATTCACTTCAGAGCCTGCTCCATCAACATGGTTAAGTACGATGTCTTGAATGACTTCAATTCCATTGGCATGCATAACGGCTATCATCCGTAGAAGTTCATCTTTTGTACCGAACCGAGTGGTGTTAGCTCCCTTTTGGTATTTATCTCCCAAATCATAATGGTCGAAGGGTGAATACCCAACTGAATTTGTGCCTGTGTTTTTTACGGAAGGAGGAATCCACACAGCATTGATGTCTAATTCCTTTAATCTTGGTGCTAATTCTGTCAAGTAGTTTGCGTAGCTATTTGGATAATTAGAATTCCAATAGTCCCACCAAAAAGATTGCAAGATGACTCTTTTATATACGTCAGCTTTAGTTTGTATAGAAAAAAGACAACAAAAGAGCAATAGGAGAATTGCAATTCCCGAAAAGTAATGTTTTTTCATATTGCTAAGGGCTAGAAAATGATGTGTTTCAAAAATAATATTATTTTTTTCGAAAACAAAAAAACGGTAATAAGAAATTATGACGTGAACATAAAAAAGGCTATGCTAAAATATGCATTTCGCATTTTTTACAATCAAATTCTAATTGTAATTTGTAGTTTTTGTGGATTAAAAAGAGGGGCTCGTGAAATGGTAATTTTTTGTTTCCATCTTTGGGACAATAACCTAGTGCATACTTAATGCAAGCTTTACAAAACATTACTTTTTCACTTTGACCCTTATCTTGAAGTTCAAAGGCTGATTGGATATTTTTTACTCCGTGGTTTTGGTAAAACTCTTTTGCCTTTTCATTTGAAACGTTTCCTAAGTAGATTAGATTTTTTTCAGGATAAGGAACATTATTTCGAACAATGGTACAAACATTCTGTTTCCTATTTTTTTTTCGTAAATTGAGCAAGTTCTCTACCAAGGACCGTCTAGCTTCTGTTAAAACAGAAGAAGGTAGAAATTTATCATTAGTTATATTAATGGAGATAGTTTTGGCTTTAAAAATGGTATCTCCCAACTTAGAAAGTTGTATTTCTATATTTTTTTCTTGAGGTCTTTGTGCCGTTTCTGTTTCAACTGGAATCGGGATAGCTACTGAATTATTGTTCTCATCTGTTGCAGAAAAATAAAAGCCACTTTCAGTTTCTTTAACAGAGATGTCAATATCAATTTTTCTTTCAGCTGTTTTTTTTGATAACTGTTTTATAAATTCAAAATCCAAATTTCGATGCAGTAGTATGCCCCGTTTTAAGGAAGGCATTTCGGCAGGATAAATAGTTTGATTGACACTTTTATTGACCCTAAATCCTTCAAATTCATTTTTGTTAGAGAGAAAACATAGTCCATCTCCATTGTTGATTTTCTCCGTACTGTCAATCAAAATATTATCCTTTTCCACCTTCTTTACAGTGCCTATTTTCTCTCCAATTGATTTAGGGGTGTCAAATGAATGTATATCGCTATTCCTGTTTAAAAGAAAATAGGAAGTAGAGCCTCGATAAAATGTTTTTTGCGGATTTGGTGTGAAGAAGAGTGTGCATTTTCCTGATGATGAACGGATTATGTCTTTCTTTGACTCAATAATAGCATCTATTTTTTGTCGGTAAAAAGCTGTTATATTTTTTACATAGGATGAATCTTTTAGGCGACCTTCTATTTTGAAAGAGGTAACACCTGCGTCAATTAATGCTTCAAGGTTTTCGGAGAGGTTTAAATCCTTTAGAGATAATGCATGTTTGTTTTTGAAAATCGTCTTACCTTCAGAATCAACCAAATTATAAGGCAAACGGCATATCTGAGCACATTCTCCGCGGTTGGCACTTCGGTGGCATAAAGCCTGGCTAGCATAGCATTGACCACTGTAGCTAACACACAAAGCTCCATGAATAAAAACTTCCAAAGCAACAGATGTATTTTGTGCAATATGTTGAATTTCTCTCAAGGATAATTCTCTTGCCAATACCACTTGTTGAAAACCAACTTGTTCTAGAAATTGTACTTTTTCGAGGGTCTGATTATTGACTTGTGTGCTTGCATGAAAAGAAATGGGAGGTAAGTTTAGTTGCAAAATACCCATATCTTGGATGATAACGGCATCTGCATGAATGTCGTACAAACGATGAATTATTTCTTCAACCTCCTTGAGTTCGTTGTCAAAGATAATCGTATTAAGAGCCACATACACTTTTGCATTGAATAAATGGGCATATGTAATGAGCTCTTGTATGTCTTCAATAGAATTGCCCGCAGAAAATCTAGCTCCAAATTTTGGAGCTCCAATATAGACTGCATCAGCACCGTGATTGATGGCGTCAATTCCGCACTCCTTGTTCTTTGCGGGAGCAAGAAGTTCTATTTGTCGCATTGTTTTTATTCTATTTTAGTGATATCGTAAGGAGTTTCTTGATAAACGAAGTAATTCAACCAATTGGTGAATAGTAGATTAGCATGGCTTTTCCAACGAACAACGGGTGCTTTTTGGGGGTCATTATCTTCATAGTAATTAACAGGCATATCTATATTCAATCCCTTTTTTAAATCGCGGATGTATTCATCGTGCAATGTATAGCGTGAATACTCGGAATGACCTGTGATGAAGAATTCTCGTCCGTTTCGTCCCATGATGACGTATACTCCCGAATCTTTTGACTCGGATAGTATAGAAAGTTCCGGTACTTTTTCAATATCTTTTTTGCGAACTTCCGTATGTCGACTGTGTGGAACAAAGAATTCATCATCGAATCCCCTAAAAATCGGATTTTTCGGGTCTAAAACCGTGTGCTTGAAAACTCCGAACATTTTTTTATCCATTTGATATTTGGGTATTCCGTAATAGTGATACAATCCGGCTTGTGCAGCCCAACAAATAAAAAGGGTAGACGTAACGTTATGTTTTGCCCAATCTAAAATTTCGGTAATTTCGCTCCAATAATCGACTGCTTCAAATTCCATGTGTTCCACCGGAGCACCCGTGATAATCATACCATCGTACTTGCCTTTTTTGATTTTCTCAAATGTTTTATAAAAAGCCATCAAATGTTCTATCGGAGTATTTTTTGATGTATGACTTTTTAATTTTAAAAAATCAATTTCTATTTGCAGCGGAGAATTGGATAAAAGACGAATAAGGTCAGTTTCTGTCGTTATTTTCATAGGCATTAAATTCAGAATAACGATTTTTAGCGGACGAATTTCTTGCGTAGAAGCACGCTCATTGTCCATTACAAAAATGTTTTCTGCCTTTAATGTCTCAATTGCAGGCATTTTTATGGGTATGTTTAATGGCATAGTATATTACCTCCAATAATTTAAAAACCTATTAAATTTTCTTCAATGCTTGCTCAACATCAGCTATAATGTCTTCAATATCTTCTATTCCCACAGAGAAACGAATCAAATCAGGAGCAACTCCTGCTCCAACTAATTGTTCATCAGTTAGTTGACGGTGTGTATGGCTGGCAGGGTGCAATACGCAAGAACGTGTATCGGCAACGTGTGTTACAATGGCAATCATTTTTAAACTATCCATAAACTGAATGGATTTTTCTTTGCCTCCTTTGAGACCGAACGCTAAAACGCCACAAGAACCATTGGGTAAATATTTTTGTGCCAAACCATAATATCGGTTTGATGGTAGACCGCTATAGTGAACCCACGCTACTTTATCATTTTTTTCCAGATATTCTGCAATTTTTTGAGCGTTTTCGCAGTGGCGTGCTACACGTAAATGCAAGGTCTCCAATCCCATGTTTAAATAAAAAGAGTTTTGAGGGGACGGACAAGAACCTAAATCTCTCATTAATTGAACTGTAGCCTTTGTAATATAAGCTCCTTTACCGAAACTTTTTGTATAGGTTAATCCGTGATAAGAATCATCCGGTTGGGTAAGTCCTGGGTATTTATCGGCATTAGCATCCCAGTCAAAATTTCCGCTATCTACAATGGCCCCTCCAACACTAGTTGCATGTCCATCCATATATTTAGTAGTTGAGTGAATGACGATGTCAGCTCCCCATTCAAATGGTCGGCAATTGATCGGTGTAGCAAAAGTATTGTCAATAATAAGAGGAACATTGTGTTTGTGTGCAATACTGGCAAATTTTTCAATATCCAATATTGTATGAGCGGGATTTGCAATTGTTTCTGCAAATAAGGCTTTGGTGTTTGGGCGACAAGCTGCTGATATTTCTTTTTCATCTGCATCAGGATTCACAAATGTTACATCAATACCCAATTTTTTCATGGTAACGCTAAAAAGATTGAATGTACCGCCGTAAATGGAAGAAGAGCTTACAAAGTGGTCGCCCGCTCCACAAATATTAAAAACAGAGTAGAAAGAAGCTGCTTGTCCCGATGATGTCAACATACCGGCAACACCACCTTCCAATTCGGTGATCTTTGCTGCAACAGCTTCATTGGTAGGGTTTTGTAATCTAGTGTAAAAAAAACCACTTTCTTCCAAATCAAACATTTTGCCCATTTGATCACTGGTTTCGTATTTGTATGTTGTACTTTGGTAAATAGGCAATACACGTGGTTCACCGTTTTTAGGAGTCCATCCGGCTTGTACGCAGATGGTTCCAAGTTTATTTTTTTTATTCATGGTTATGTTTAGTTTTCTATAATTATTGCAAAAGTACGAAAATCAGTCTCTATTAGCGAGAATTTGTTCTGCTTTCTTTTTGTCTTCTTCAAATATGTGAAGTTTTATTCCCCCAAAAGGAGAAGAAAACATCGGATATAGTTGAACGACATTTTCATCGCTCAAGAAGCAAGAAATGCCTTCTTGCTCTAGGATTTCCTTTTCCAAATTGGCTAAAGCCGGATTGTCATAACTCTTTAAAATGATAGTTTTTGGTTGCATATTGTTCTTTTTAAGCGTTACTTATTCAGCAAATACTTTTTAAACGATTCAAATTCTTTACTGATAGAAATGCTTTGCTTTTCTCCCTTCATGAATTCCTGAAGTTTTTGTGGAATTTCTACTTTTTCTCCAATAATTTTTTCTACTGTTTCTAAAAATTTTGCAGGATGAGCGGTTTCTAGAAATACACCATTTTCATTGGCTTGCAATTTTTCTTTTAAGGCACGATATCCACAAGCTCCATGTGGGTCTAATAAATAGTTATTTTCCCTGTAACAAGCTTTCAACGTTTCGGCAATTTGATTGTCGGTGTAGGTTGCACCACTGATTTCTTCGCAAATGGCTTTGTGTGAACCTTTGTAAAGATCAAGAATACGAGCAAAGTTGCTTGGGTCGCCCACATCCATGGCATTGGCAATGGTTGATACCGAAGGTCGTGGGCTATATTCGCCTGTTTGTAAATATTGGAAGAAAATATCATTGCGGTTATTTGCTGCGATAAATCGTTTAATTGGTAATCCCATTTTTTTAGCAAACAAACCTGCTGTTATATTTCCAAAGTTACCACTTGGTACGCAGATTACAACATCTTTAGCTTTATCCATTTTTTTTAATTGAGCGTAAGCATAAAAATAGTAAAACGCCTGTGGCAAAAAGCGAGCAACATTTATAGAATTGGCTGATGTAAGCTTTAGTTTGGCATTTAAGTCAGCATCCATAAAAGCAGATTTTACCAAGCGTTGACAATCATCAAATGTGCCATCTACCTCTAAGGCTGTAATATTTTGTCCTAATGTGGTAAATTGACATTCCTGAATAGGACTTACCAACCCTTTCGGATAGAGAACATATACATGAATTCCTTTTACTCCAAGAAATCCATTGGCGACAGCACTTCCCGTGTCTCCGGAGGTTGCAACCAATACATTAACGTCTTTTTCGCTTTCTTTTTGAATGAAATAACCAAGTAAACGAGACATAAATCGTCCGCCTACATCCTTGAATGCAAGGGTTGGCCCGTGGTACAATTCTAAACTGTAAATAGTATCCGTTACGTGTACTAGTGGAACGTCAAAATTTAATGTTTCATACACAATTTTTTTCAATGCATCTGCTTCTACATCTTCGCCAAAAAATGCATCAGCTACAATATAACCAATTTCTTGAAAAGACATTGTATCAATCGTATCGAAAAACGATTTTGGCAGTTCCTTAATGGTATCGGGCATAAATAAGCCTTTATCTTCTGCCAATCCCTTTACCACAGCATTTTGTAAACTTATGCCATTTATTTTTTTGTTCGTGCTATAATATTTCATAAAAAAGAAGTTCTTGTATTACCAAGTAAATATTTATTTGCTATCATTTATTTTTCCAACGATCCAATCGTTTCATTCCTCTTGTAAATAACCATGCTACGAATTTTGGAGTGCCTTGTTCTATCATTTTTCCTTTACAAAATTCTTGCATCTCTTCAACCGTTCCATTGAATGTGAATTCTCCATTTTGGTAACAATAACTACAGTATTGTTCACTAATTGTTCCATCCGAATTTGTTCCGCCATGTTTAGGATCTTTTTTCATTGGCATTCCACAACATTGGCAGAATTTGTTTTTTGATTCCATAGTAATTTTGTATTAAAGTGATTTTAATCGATTAGTTTTTTGATGAATTCTGCTCCTTTTATTAAACCATAGCTACCTTTTCTCGCAGAAAATTCATCATAGACAGTCACACTATCGGCTTTTTCGCCTGGTTTGTAAATTACAAACGGGATAGGAGAGTTTGTATGTGTTTTGATGGCACAAGGAGTCGGATGATCGGGTAAAATGGCGATTGTTACAGGCTCCTTCCATGTGCTTACTTCTTCGAAAATGGGTTTTACGATGCGTGCATCCAGATATTCTATGGTTTTAATTTTTAGGTCAATGTTTCCTTCATGTCCTGCTTCATCACTCGCTTCTACATGCAGATAAACAAAATCATCGTTTCGAAGGGCATCGATAGCGGCTTGAGCTTTGCCTTCATAATTGGTGTCATAAAGTCCCGTTGCTCCTTCTACATGAATTACTTTCAATCCGGCATATACACCTATTCCCCGAATTAAATCGACAGCTGAAATAACGGCTCCACTTTTTAAATTACGCATTTTGAGCAAGGTTTCCATATTAGGTTTGTAACCTGGTGACCATAACCAAATGCTATTGGCTTTATCTTTTCCCGCTGTGGCACGTTTTAGGTTTACGGGGTGGTTCTCGAGCAATGCTTGAGAACGTAATGTTAAGTTATTTAACAAGTCTGCAGTCGCTTTTGCAGCATCTGTTTGAGGTTTTATCATTACGTCGGCAAAAGGTGTACCCGGAACATCATGAGGAGGTGTACAAATCAATTCTTTGTTTCCCCCTTTAACTTTCAACAAATGACGATAAGAAACGCCCGGATAAAAGTTTATCTTTTCATTTCCCAATTCTTTTTGTAAAAATTGAATTAACTCAGAAGCCTCTTCATTACTAATGTGTCCTGCAGAATGGTTCTTTATTTTTCCGTTTTCAATGCAAATTAAATTGCATCGCATAGCCATCTCTCCGGGTTCAATAGGAATGCCCATGCTAGCTGCTTCAAGCGACCCTCTTCCTTCAAAAACTTCGGCTACATTGTAACCCAAAACACTTAAATTGGCAATTTCACTTCCAGGTGCAAACCCCTTGGGTATAGTGTCCAGCATCCCGCAACAACCCAGGGTTGCAATTTTGTCTATGGTTGGTTTATTTGCTACTTGTAAAGGTGTTTTGTTTCCCAATTTTGCAATGGGCTCGTCTGCCATTCCGTCTCCAAGTATAATAATATATTTCATTCTTTTGTGTTTAAAAATTCATTCCATTCTTGATAGTATGCAGGAAGAGCATTTTCTATCTTTGACACAGTATCTTCCAAAGAAAGTTTACTTTCCGCTCCTGAGGCATTTAAGTGACCTCCTCCGCCAAATAATTCACAGGCAAATTTGTTTGTCGGAAAATCACCTTGAGAGCGAAATGATATTTTAATTTGGTCATCTTCTTCTTTTAAGAACACAGAAAACATAATATCCGTTATGGAAAGAGGCAAATTGACAAAACCTTCAGTATCACCTTTTTGGGGTTGGAATTTTGTTTGTTCTTTTTTTGTCAGGGAAATAATTGCTGCCTTGTATTTGGGATATATTTTCATTTTTTCAGAAAGTACATATCCCATAAGTCTCATTCTATCAGCAGAATAATTGCTGTATAGATGTCTATACATCGCATCTTTGTCAACGCCTTTTTTTATTAGTTCGGCAACAATTGTATAAATTTCAGGACTATTGGAGTTATAAGATAATCCACCGGTATCGGTTATAATGCCACAACAGATACATTCCGCAGATTGTTTTGTTATTTCAGAAAAGTAACCCATCCTGCAAATTAGTCGGAAAACAAGTTCGCTAGTCGATGCAATTTCCGGATGTGATATCGATATGTTTGCAAAAGCATCAGGCAAAGGGTGATGATCCAGCATGATTTTTATGGCTTTAGCTTTTCCAACTAATTCTCCCAATTTGCCAATACGTTTAAGTTGGTTGAAATCGAGACAAAATATAATATCTGCACTTGCCACCAAATCTTCTGATTCATCTTGATAGTCTTCATAAATAAGCACATCACTGCTACTTGGCAAAAAATTCAAAAAAGCAGGAAATGCATTTGGCATGATAACCCTTGTTTCTTTGTCCAAGGAAAACAAAAAATGATACAAACCCAAAGCACTTCCAAGAGCGTCTCCATCAGGACCAATGTGGGAGATAATTACAATTTTTTCCGCCCTATCAATGGCTTTATGTGCTTGTACGATCTTTTCCTCAGCAATAATTTTCGTTATCATGATAAATCTTTATTATTATACTGCAAAAATAGGAAATACTTTGTTACTGTTCACAAATAAATGCCCCATTTTCATTTATTGAATGATAATTCACCCCCATATTGTTACATTCTTCTTTTATTCTTGCCAATTTTTTTCCTTTTATGTTTTCTCCTAAAATTATCAATTTTGGATTGAACAATAAACGTATTTGTTTTAGAGAATAAACCTTGTCGGAATAGACTAATAAATAATCAATTGAAATAGGTTTGGAAGGTGTAACTTCCTTTATTGGCGTTTGCAAAACGAAGTATGTTTTATCAAATACTTGTCCAAAATGGTTAGTCGATTTAATGATGTTTACCAAAGGTTTTTTTAGGTCATTCTTTTGAATATAGGGCGTGGCTGTTTTGATAATGGATTCAGCATTCTTGGCTTCGGTAAAGATAAAGTTTTCTTTTCCTGAAATGTAATGCAAATTAAATCCCGCTTTTCGGTTGTTGCTATAAATGATAAGACTGCTTTTTTGTAACTGCTTGTATTCATTCGTGATGTCTAAGCCAAGCCATAAAATACATATTGATAAACATACGAAGATGTATTTTGGTTTTTTTGAGTTGATAAATTTATATATAAATATGACGAGAATAAATAAACAGATAACTTGCCATAGTTCTATATAGATTTCTTGAACGGATGAATGAGGAAGATGTTCGATGTAGCTAGCGAAGGAATTTACACCATTTGTTGAGAAAATCAATATTTTAGTCAAAATAGAGGATATGAAAGTAAAAGAAGAAAAAGCTAATAGTGCCATTGCTAAATAAAGAATGATGCTAGTTGCCGGAATGATGACAATATTGGTAAGCAAAAAATAAGAAGGAAATTGATGAAAATAGTATAGACTTATGGGTGCCGTTCCTATTTGTGCTGCGATAGAAACACAAGTCAATGACCACAACCAATCCAAAGCTTTATTCTTGACGGTTATCAAATCGTACAACATCTTCTGAAAGAATAAGATGCTCAAAACAGCCATGTAGCTCAATTGAAAACCGACATCGAAAATATAATAGGGATTATATATGAGCATGCAAAATGCCGAGAAGAATACCGCATTGTAGGTAACCGACTTCCTATTGACAATGTCACTGATACAAATTAGTGATATCATAATAGCTGAACGAACAATGGACGGAGCCAATCCACAAATAAAAGTGTAATACCATAAACAAAGAAGAATGATGATTTGTTTAATAATCAGAGTGGACTTTTTTTTGTCCATGAACTTTAAAAAAAATCCTAATGCCAAATAAATTATCCCTACATGTAAGCCGCTGACGGATAGTACGTGAGACCCTCCTGAAACGGAGAAACTTTGCTTTGTTTCTTTACTTAATTCATCTGTGTAACCCAATGTTAATGCAGCTATAACCGCAAATTCGTTGTTGGTGATTTTGTGTTCTCTATAAATATTTAGTAGTATATCTCGAACTTCTGCCGCTTGGTATTTGATTGAAAACGGCTTTTCTGCGGACATTTTTTTCCAATATCCGGATTTAATGTAAGCTGTTACTGTAATTTCTTTTCGCTGCAAATAGTTTTTATAGTCAAATTCGTAAGGATTTCCACTATTCGTTACTTGTTGCATTTTGGCATGAACCAATAATTGATCTTCAAGAAGCAGTGCAGATGCCTCCGAATTTTTTTGCAAATACAAAATGGCATCAAAAGGGTGTGTTCCATCAGTAGGGTAAAGTTTTGTAACCAACATAATTGATTTTGGCTTTTCTCTTGGTGTTTCTTTAATGATTGCCAGAAAACTTTGCTCTCGTTCAGGTACCTCTACAGATATATTTTTATCCTTCGATTGTAAAAGATAAAAACCTAATCCACAGAAAAATAGAGTAATTGTAAGACCTGGTAACCAACGGTAATGAAAGGTTCGTGTAGTGTCCCTTAAAAATAAAGAAAAAATAAAACTAAAAAAAGCAGAACTGAAAAGAAATAGCCCGATCCACCAAAAAGGTAGTAGGAGTGATAGTATAAAACCTAAAATAAGAGCTAATGTTATTCTGAAAAATGGAACCTGATGCAAAAATGTAGTAAAGTGCATTTCTTCTATTTAGAGCATTTTCAGGTCATTAATTGTTTGTAATGGATTGGCAGATTTGAAGATAAAATTTCCCGCCACAAGGGCATTCGCACCCTGTTGAACAAGTTGTTTTCCTGTCTCTAAATTAACACCACCATCCACTTCGATAAGAGCTTTTGATTGTTTTTGTAGGATAAGCTCTTTGAGCTCAGTTGTTTTTTGTAAAGTGTTCGGAATGAACTTTTGTCCACCATAACCAGGATTTACAGACATTAAAAGTACCATATCAACATCACAAATAATATCTTTCAATAACACGATAGGTGTGTGTGGATTGAGTGTTACGGCAGCTTTTACTCCTTCGTTTTTAATTTTTTGGATAGTTCTATGTAGATGCGTGCAAGCTTCGTAGTGAACGTTAATCATATATGCCCCTACAGAAGCAAAATCTGCAATAAACTTGTCGGGCTCAACAATCATCAAGTGGATGTCAAGAGGCTTTTCGCAGATTCCTTTGATAGATTCAATAACAGGAAAGCCAAATGAAATGTTTGGAACAAACACACCATCCATAATATCCAAGTGCAACCAATCGGCATTGCTTTGGTTTATCATTTCAACATCAGATTGTAGATTTGCAAAATTTGCAGACAACAAAGATGGTGCTACAATTGTATTCATGATGACAGCTTTATTTACAGGCAAAAGTAACTAAAAATGTTAAAGAATAGCACATATCGAACCATTTTCAGTTCAAAAATATTTCAATTAATTGATTTTTCTTTGTTTTTTCTACGTGATAACAAGCTGCGAATTCCAACAATCGATCAATTGTACTTTCTTTGGGTTCCATTTTTACTTCTTCATTTGTCTTTTGCTTGAAATAAGGGTAGTGGGGTATATAAAATTTCATAGGCACTTTATTTTTATATAAAGAGAACGTACCTACAAATAAAATATTGTGTAGAAAATAAATTTCTTATAAAGAAAGAACAACATTGTTGTCCTCTGCCAACTTCCTCATGTTTAATATAGCATACCGCATTCTTCCCAATGAAGTATTAATACTGACTCCGGTTTTATCAGATATTTCCTTGAAGCTTAAGTCTTCATAATATCGCATTCGTATGATTTCTCTTTGATTTTTTGGTAATGCATCAATCAACTTGTTCAAGTCTGCATAAATTTGTTCGGTGATGAGATCATCTTCTATGTTTTTTTCGCACAGGGAAAGGTTATTCAGCAAGTTTGTTTCCGTATTATCAGCAGAAACGGTATCATTGTTTTGTTTTAATCGAAGGTTATCCATAGCCAAATTATGGGCAATACGGGTAACCCACGCCAAAAACTTACCTGACTCGGTATAATTCTTTCCCCGAATGCAAGTAATTACTCTGATAAAAGTTTCTTGAAATATATCCTCACACAAGTCGCGGTCGCGAACCAAATTGAAAATGTACGAGTACATTTTGTTTTTGTGACGAAGCAGCAAGACCTCAAAAGCACGATTATTACCTGTAGCATACAAACTAACCAACATTTCGTCAGTCATTGTTTTTAATGTATCCATTACTCTACAAATTTAATGTATAAGAGTAAACATTGCTATAGGCGTATAGATTTATAGGTTAACAAACAGCACCGAAAACGATTGCACAAATTAAGAAATAAAAACTTACATAAAAAAGAAATTTTAAAATTTTAACACATCAATGTTAAAACATTGGCAAGATTGTTTATAACAGCAAAAAATCCTGCCAAGTAAATCGTTCAGCAGGATTTTAGTATACGAATATTTAGTTTTAACTAAATATTTTTTCAATGACATTTTTGTATCTATCCAATGCGACATTACGTTTTACTTTCAAAGTGGGAGTAAGAATTCCTGTTTGTTGAGACCATTCGTCTGCAAGTAATTCAAACTTTTTAATTTGTTCTGTGTCACCAAAAAATGTATTGTATTTTGCTATTTCTTTCTTAAATCTAGCTTTTACCGTTTCATCTTTAATGATTTCTTCATCCGTAGTATAAAGTATTTTGTGTTTTCTACACCATAATTTGAGGAACGTGAAATCAGGGATAATTATTGCGGCAGCAAATTTCTGATTTTCGCCTATCACCATAATATTTTCAATAAAGGGTGACTGCATAATTTTTTCTTCTATCAAGAAAGAATTTACAAATTTACCAAATGATGTTTTGAAAATATTTTTTAAACGACCGGTAATAACTAATTGTCCCTGTTCAGTAAACTTTCCGGAGTCACCGGTATGAAACCATCCATCTTTGTCAATAACCTCAGCGGTAAGCTCTGGATCTTTGTAATATCCGAGCATAACATTATGTCCACGACAGATAATTTCGTCAGTTTCGGGAACAATTTTTATTTCTACACCTTCTAAAGGGAATCCAACGGTTCCAACACATCTTCCGTGCTTTTTTCTTGAGCTTACCGCGATTACAGGAGAAGTTTCGGTTATTCCATAACCTTCAAAAACAGGCATGCCAATAGCAGAAAAAAAACTAGCTATACGTGGTTGAATAGCAGCTCCGCCCGAAACGACAATGTCAAAATGACCTCCGATAGCAGCTCTCCATTTCGAAAAAACGAGCTTCTCTGCTATTTTATGTTGAATATTGTAACAAACGCTACGGTCTTCTATTTTATACCTAATAGCCAAACCTAGAGCCCAATAGTATAGCTTTTGTTGAAAGAATGGTAATTTTCTTCCACCATTATATATCTTGTCGTAAATCTTTTCCAGTATACGAGGTACACATGTCATCATGGTCGGATTTACCTCTTTTATATTTTCAGAGATGGTGCCTAAATTTTCTGCATAATAAACAGACATACCTAAGTATTGATAAAGGTATACCATCATTTTCTCATAAGCATGACAAAGGGGTAGAAAACTGAAGGCTGTATCACTCCATTTTTGAGGAGTTCCTTCCAACATTTTCAGTTGCATAGTCAAGTTATTATGAGATAACATAACTCCTTTGGGATTTCCGGTAGTGCCTGAAGTATAAATAATGCAAGCAACATCATTGGTTGTAATTTCTTTCTTGATTGCATTTATTTTGGTAAGATCAAGATTTTCTTTTCCTAAATTAAGTAGTTGCTCAAAGTAATTAAATCTTCCTCTGTTTATAAAGGTGTAAATACCTTTGAAAGAAGGAAGTTCCGGAATGATTTTTTCAATTTTACGAAGTAATTCTTCTCCTTCGAGAAAAATGTATGTTATCTCAGCATTATTTAAAATGTAACGATAGTCTGATTCGCTAATGGTGGGATAAATAGGTACAAGAATCGCCCCTATTTGCATGGTCGCCATGTCAACAATGTTGTACTCGGGTCTGTTTGAACTAATCATGGCAATGGTATCGCCCTTTTTTACACCAAGCTTTAATAAACCTGCAGATATTAAGTTTGTTTGTTCTATGTATTCTTGGATACTATATTTATGCCATATTCCTTCTTTTTTCCCTGCTAATGCAACCTCTTGTTGCGGTTTAATTTCCATGTAATTTTCGAGAATATCGAAAACTCTTGTTATGTTCATTCTTATTTGTTATTTATTCCGCAAAGCCTCAGAACCACCTACAATATCAAGAATTTCATTCGTAATAACTTCTTGACGGACCTTGTTGTATTGTTGAGTAATAGTACTTATCATTTCTTCCGCATTCTCAGAAGCAATCTGCATAGCCGTTGTTCTTGCACCGTGCTCCGCTGTTAAAGAGTCAAGTAGCGTTCCATAAACTTGTGTGCGAACAACAGTCGGAACTAATCCGCGTAAGAATTCTTCTTTTGATGGTTCTACCAAGTAAACATTTTGCTTTTGTTTTGATCCTTTGGTATATTGTTCTGCCTTTTTGAGTGGAAGAAGAATTTCTCTAGTCGGGATTTGAACGCCCGCATTTTTATAATGATTAAAAATCAATTCTACTCGATCTACTTCTTTATTTATAAATTTATCTCCTATACGATTCGCTATTTTTTCTGTTTCTGCATAGGTTGGAGCATTGTACAATTCACTAAAGGATTTAACTAAAGTATATTCAGATTTATTTACATAATCAGTTATCTTCTTTCCTATCGTGTAAATGAGAATATTTTCTTTTCCAATTGAGGAATATGAATTGACGGTTTCATTGAATAATTTTATGATATTCGAGTTAAATGTTCCGCACAAACCTGAGTTGGATGAAAAAATAATAATGGCAACTCTTTTTACTTCCCTTTCTTCAGCTAAAGGAATCGTTATATCAATATCTGTTGAACTGATATAGTTACTTAGGGATTCAGACAATTTATTTTTGTAAGGTAAAAACTTTAAACAAGTATTTTCTGCCTTATGAAGTTTTGCTGCCGAAACCATTTTCATGGCACTAGTAATCTTCATAGTTGATTTAACAGAAGATATACGTGCCCTAATTTCTTTTAGTGATGCCATATTTTATACATAAAAATACCTGTTCATCAGGATGGTATGGTGTTCAGATACTCGAAAGTCAATTCAAATTTAAACTGAATATTGTGCAGATAATTTTGAAGCTTCTTCTTTTAAAATTGAAGTAACCTCATCGGTTAAAATGCCTTTTTTAAGAACATCTAAAACGTCATTTTGATGTTTTACTTCCAAGATATTTAAATATTTTGCTTCAAAATCTCGTACTTGGTTTGTTGGCACATGAGCTAATAATCCTTGTGTTCCACAATAGATGATGGCAATTTGTTTTTCTATAGCAAGAGGCGAGTACTGACCTTGTTTGAGGATTTCCACGTTCTTGTTTCCTTTATTCAAAACAGATTTTGTTGCAGCATCTAGTTCAGAACCAAATTTAGAGAATGCTTCCAACTCTCTAAATGTCGCCTGATCCAACTTCAATGTTCCGGCTACCTTTTTCATTGCCTTGATCTGAGCGTTCCCTCCAACACGAGAGACAGAAATTCCTACGTTAATAGCAGGACGAACACCTGCATTAAATAAATCTGTTTCCAAGAAAATTTGACCGTCGGTAATAGAAATAACGTTTGTTGGAATATAAGCAGAAACGTCACCAGATTGTGTCTCAATAATCGGTAGAGCTGTGATTGAACCGCCTCCTTTTACAATGTCTTTAATAGATATAGGAAGGTCATTCATTGTCTTTGCCACAGCATCGTTTGCAATTACTTTAGCCGCTCTTTCCAGCAAACGTGAATGTAAATAGAAAATATCACCCGGATATGCTTCACGTCCTGGTGGACGACGAAGAATTAACGATACTTCACGATAAGCTACAGCTTGCTTAGATAAATCATCATAAATGATTAAAGCATGACGACCCGTATCTCTAAAATATTCTCCGATAGCGACCCCTGCATATGGTGCGTAGAATTGCATAGCTGCGGCATCTGACGCAGTTGCTGTTACAACCACAGTGTATTCCATAGCACCATGTTCTTCCAATGTTTTTACAATATTGGCTATAGTAGAACCTTTTTGTCCAATACCTACATAAATACAGTAAATGGGTTCTCCGTTATTGAAATTATCTTTTTGATTGATTATAGTATCTATTGCGATAGCCGTTTTACCTGTTTGTCTGTCACCAATGATAAGTTCACGTTGTCCTCGACCAATTGGAATCATTGCATCAATCGCTTTGATACCTGTTTGTAAGGGTTCGTTTACAGGTTGACGGAAAAGAACACCCGGAGCCTTACGTTCCAAAGGCATCTCATATGTTTTGCCTTGAATGGCACCTTTGCCATCTATTGGTTCACCCAGTGTATTTACCACGCGTCCTAATAAACCTTCACCTGCCATGATGGAGGCAATTCTTTTGGTGCGTTTTACAGTATCACCTTCTTTAATTCCTTCCGTATGACCTAGTAATACAATCCCGACATTGTCTTCTTCCAAATTAAGAACAACACCTTTTGTTCCATTCTCGAACTCTACTAATTCGTTTGACTGTACTTTATTCAAGCCGAATACACGGGCTACACCATCACTTACTTGTAAAACTTTTCCTATTTCTTCGAATTCAAGCTTGTTGCTAAGACCTTCGAGTTGCATTTGCAAAATCTTTGAAATTTCGCTTGGTTTAATATCTGGCATATTGTTTAAAATTTGTTCTGTTAACGTGTCTCAAGTGGGTATCATTGTCAAAATTGAAAAACGAGTTACAATGTTTTCTTCAAAGAAATGAGCTTTCCCGAAATGCTTGCATCAAGTCTATTTTGTTGTATATCAAGGATAAAACCACCTATTAAATTTGGATTAACAGTAGTATCTATTTCTACTGTTGAATTAAATGTTTCGCTTATAAATCTTTTGATTTTTTCAATACTATCGTTAGAAAGAAGTGTAGCACTAGTTATGTCACTTTTCAAAATGTTATTTTCTTTTCGGTATAAATCTTGGTAAACTAAAGAAATTACGTAAACATATTCTTCCCGTTTATTTTCCACAAGAAATTCCATAAAGCGAGATAGGCACTTGCTAACATTTTCTCCACATGCTGTTTTTAATAGTTTAATTTTGTCTTTTGTTTTAACGGCAGGACTTGTTAAAGCATAATTTAGTTGTTGTTGATAGCCCGCAAAATTGCTGGTCAGCAAGCACAATTGCTTGTAAACTACAATTTCTTCCTTTTCTTTCTTTGCATAAGAAAATAAGGTTCGAGCGTATCTTACTGAGATTTTTCCGTTGTTCATCCTATGATTGAGAAATGTTCACTTCGTTTAATAAGCGTTCAATAAATTGACTTTGTTCTTTTTTATCGTCCAATTCTTTTTGTAATACCTTTTCTGCCATACTGATAGAAATAGAAACCACCTCTTTTCGTATATCAGCTATGGCACATTCTTTCTCTTTTAAAATCACGGCACGGGCATCTTCGATGATTTTGTTTGCCTCTTTCTGAGCCTGAGTTTTGGCATCTTCAACCATTTTGTTTTTTAACAAATGTCCTTCTTTTAAAATTTGCATCTGTTCCGTTTGTGCTTGAGCTAAGATTTCTTTGCCCTGTTCTTGGATGTTTGCCAAAGCGTTTTGTGCTTCGTTGGCTGCTCCGAGTGATTCTCGTATATACTTTTCCCGTTCATTTATTGATTTCAAAATGACAGGAAATCCAAACTTTGCGAGTACAAAAAACACTACAGAGAATGATATTAGCATCCAAAATAACAAACCTGAGTCAGGAAGAAATAGATTCATACTTTTCTTTTTTTTGTTGAGTTGTAAAATGAGCTCAACACAATGATTAATATTTTTTACAGAAGAAGAGCTAATGCACAAATAATGATAGCAAATAAAGCTACTCCTTCGATAAGAGCTGCCGCAATGATCATATTTGTACGTATATCGCTAACAGATTCCGGTTGACGAGCTATGGCTTCCATGGCTGAACCTCCAATTTTTCCGATACCTATTCCAGCTCCTATTGCTGCGATACCTGCACCGATACTTGCACCAAGTTTTCCGAAAGATGCTGCTGTGATTGCTTGAAGAATAATTGCTGATAACATAATTTTTGTTTTTAAATGATTTATTTATTTAATTTATAACTTATTCTTTTTCATGTTCATGAGGTTGTACTCTTGAAAGTCCGATGAAAACAGCTGATAATGTTGTGAAAACATATGCTTGAATGAATGCCACCAATAATTCCAAAAAAGACATAAAGATAGCAAATGAAATCGATATTACGGATATTCCAGCTCCCATAGCAGGACTAATAGCACCAAAAATGAAAATGAGAGACATAAATACAAGCATAATCATGTGCCCTGCAAAAATGTTTGCAAACAAACGAACCATTAAAGCAAAAGGCTTTGTTATAGTTGAGATAATTTCGATAAAAGGCATGATGGGAATCGGAAACTTTAACCATAACGGGACATCCGGCCAAAATATTTCTTTCCAATATTCGCGATTGGCAAACAAATTAGTTATGAAATAAGTGAATAGAGCTAAAACCAATGTAATAGAAAGATTTCCTGTAACGTTTGCTCCAAACGGAAAAATAGGAATAAGTCCCATTAAATTACAGACAAGGATAAAGAAAAATGCGGTTAGTAAATAGGGGGAATACTTTCTGTAGTCATTTCCTATAGATGGTTTAATTACATCGTCTTCCATCATACGAATAAGAGATTCCACAGCAAGATGTCTCTTTTTCGGAACTTTTAAAGGATTCTTTTTATAGGCTACTGCTGTAGGAATGAATATGATTAATAATATGGCTATGGAAAGAAAGATCGAAAAAGCATCTTTCGTAATGGAAAGGTCAATAGGTCGAACAATTTTCCCTCCGGAGTTAACCTCTACTATCTTAGCATCAAATTCACCGCCTTTCTGTATATAAAATTTCCTGTAATGATTGCCGTTAGTTACCTTGTTCGAAGAAAAAACGAACCAGCCTCTTTCCTCACTTTTCAGTATAACCAACAAAGGCACAGCAATGTGGGTATGTTTGAAAGAGGTTATATGGAAGTCATAAGAATCAGAAATGTGCCCGAATATGAATTTTCCCGCATCAAATTTTTCTCCTTTATCTCCATGCTCTGCCGCTGTGATTGTAGTGCAATTAATCAAAAATAGAAAGGCAAAAGATGCTAAAATATTTTTCAAAACTTTACTCATAGAATTTTCTTTTTATGTTTTTGATAATCAAGAAATATCCACGTTTCGGCGAAAAGAAAAATCAAGTAGGAAAGCCCAAAAACAAGCAAGAACCCTATTTTGCTGATATTTACAAGGTACATATATAGTCCCAAAATAATTAGGGACACCATTATTTTACTCATTTTGTAAATCATATACCAATTTACTTTATTTCCCTTTTCGGAGTAAAGTTTTACCAATAAGCAATATAGAATTTCTATGCCCATAAAGAATGGAGGAATTACCAAAAATGAGTTATTCCAATACAACGATGGAAGCTTTTTCCCTATCAGACAAAAGATAATTTCTGTTATTAAAGTTAACACAACTACTATTTGGTAATATTTTTTCATCTTTCAATCTTCAATTTCAACACAAGCAACGACTTTGTTATTATGAACTTCGACAATACCTCCTAAGATGTCAATGTCAGATTTATTTCCCGAAGGAACTGTGATCCAAATTTTTCCTCTTTTCAATACAGCGACTATAGGAGCATGGTTCTTTAGTACTGTAAATGTTCCATTTGAACTTGGAATAGTTATTGATACAGCATCTCCTGCAAATAGCTTTTTTGATGGGGAAATAATCTCTATATTCATACTCAAGGTAAACTAAATTTCATTAAGGATCTTATCTCCCTTTTCAATTGCTTCATCAATCGTCCCTACCAAGTTAAATGCCGATTCGGGATATTTATCCACTTCGCCATCCATAATCATATTAAAACCTCGAATAGTTTCTTCAATAGGAACCATGGTTCCCTTGATTCCCGTAAATTGTTCAGCTACGTGCATTGGCTGTGATAAAAAGCGTTGTACACGACGAGCTCGGTGTACCACCAATTTGTCTTCTTCAGATAGCTCTTCCATTCCTAAAATAGCAACAATATCTTGTAGTTCTTTATTGCGTTGTAAAAGTTCAACCACACGAAGGGCTGTCTTATAATGTTTTTCACCTACAACATTCGGGTCCAAAATACGTGAAGTAGAATCTAATGGGTCAACGGCAGGATAAATTCCTAATTCGGAAATTTTCCTACTTAATACAGTTGTTGCATCCAAGTGAGAAAAAGTTGTTGCAGGAGCAGGGTCAGTTAAGTCATCTGCAGGAACATAAATAGCCTGAATTGAAGTAATCGATCCATTTTTTGTAGATGTAATACGTTCTTGCATCAATCCCATTTCGGTGGCTAACGTAGGTTGATATCCTACTGCGGATGGCATACGCCCTAATAAAGCAGAAACTTCAGATCCTGCTTGTGTAAAACGAAAAATATTATCGATAAAGAACAAAATATCTTTTCCTTTTCCTTCTTTGTTATCAGCATCACGAAATGACTCAGCAACAGTAAGACCTGAAAGAGCCACAGAAGACCGGGCTCCGGGAGGTTCGTTCATTTGCCCAAATACCAGCGTAGCTTGAGACTTCGCTAATTCTTCGTGATCTATTTTTGATAAATCCCAATTGCCTTCTTCCATACTTTTTTTAAACGCTTCGCCATAGCGGATTACGTTAGATTCAATCATATCACGTAAAAGGTCATTCCCCTCACGAGTACGTTCTCCTACACCTGCAAATACGGAATAGCCATTGTAGCCTTTTGCAATATTATTTATAAGTTCCATGATAAGAACGGTTTTACCTACACCGGCACCTCCGAAAAGACCAATTTTACCACCCTTTGAATAAGGGGCAAGAAGGTCGATAACCTTGATACCTGTAAATAATACTTCTTTTGAAGTTGCTAAATCTTCAAATTTTGGTGGCTCACGGTGAATTGGGTATTCGCCTTTTCTGTCAAGTTCTCCTATGCCATCAATAGCATCCCCAATTACGTTTAGCAGGCGACCTTTGATTTGCTCACCAATAGGCATTGAAATAGCCTTCTTCTTTGCGATGGCTTCCATTCCTCTTACTAATCCGTCCGTGGAGTCCATTGCAATGGTACGAACTGAATTTTCTCCGATATGTTGTTGGCATTCCAAAATTAGACTGCTTCCTGTTGGGCGTATAACTTCAAGTGCATCGTGGATTTCGGGAAGATAATCACCATCGTCCCCGAAATATACGTCGACAACGGGACCAATTACTTGTGTTATATATCCTTTTTCTGCTTTTGTTGGCATAAATTTTACTTATTTCAGAATAGATAAATAGAGTTGTTATTTTTTTTTACAGCCTCAAAGTTATAAAAAATATCGCAAAAAATTTTTTTTTTTTAATGTTTTTGTTTTACCCAAAAGAAAAACTCCCATTATAATCTTTTATAATGGGAGTTTGCCAATTTGTTAAAGTGTTTTAATACATTTTCGGAGGCTTGTTTGCCAATGAGGAATTTCAATGTCAAAGGTGAATTTTATTTTTGCTTTATTTAAAACGCTGTAATGTGGACGAGGCGTTTTTTGTGGATAATCTTTTGTTTCTATGGGCTTTACTTTGCAGTTTGTGATGTTACTTAATTCGTGAATAGTCAATGCAAAATCATACCAACTGCAAACTCCTTCGTTTGAAAAGTGATAAATACCACTCTTAAAGTTTTTCTCGTCTTTTTCGGTTAATTCGATAATAGTAAGCATTGTTCGTGCCAAATCCCCGGCGTATGTTGGCGTTCCTATCTGGTCAAAAATAACATTCAACTCACTTTTTTCCTTTCCTATTTTAATCATCGTTTTTACGAAATTATTGCCAAAACTAGAATACAGCCAAGAAGTACGAATGATAATAGCTTCGTTGCATACGCTTTTGAGTAGATTTTCGCCTTCTAATTTAGTTTTCCCGTAAACAGAAGAGGGACAGGTTTTCATGTCTTCAGTGTATGGAACATAGTTAGTGCCATCAAAAACATAATCGGTAGAAATATGTATGATTTTTGCTCCAATTTGATTTGCTACTTCGCCTAGATTCTTAACAGCCTGGGCATTAATTCGTTGGCAAATGGATTGTTGATCAATCTCTTCGGCTTTGTCAACAGCTGTATATGCTGCACAATTAAGTATATAGTTTACTTTGTTTTTTGTGCAAAATTCCTCTATGGCTTGTTTGTTGCAAATGTCCAAAGAATCTACATCGGTAAAAAGAAAATTAAATTGTGGGTATCCTTTTGATGATACGTTTATTTCGTTTCCTAATTGTCCGTATGATCCGGTTATCAGAATATTTTTCATGTTAGAATATGAAATTTGTTTTAAGGTCTTTTAAAAAAGGATGTAGGGTATCTTTTTCAGAAATTATCTGTTTTTCTGCCGGTATTTTCCAATCAATATTTAGAAAGGGGTCATTGTATAACAATCCACCCTCAGATGCGGGATTATATGTGCTATCGCATTTATAAGAAAATATGGCGGTTTCGCTTAGAACTGAAAATCCGTGAGCAAATCCTTGAGGAATTAGAAACTGTGTTTTGTTTTCCTCGCTTAATTCTACACCAAACCATTGACCATAGGTGGGTGAGCCTGCTCGTAAATCAACAGCTACGTCATATACTTTGCCAATAACTACGGAAACCAATTTAGCTTGGCTATAAGGTCGCAATTGAAAATGCAAGCCCCTGATTACGCCGTATGATGACTTAGAAAGATTGTCTTGACAAAATCGATTAAGTATTCCTGCTTCTTGGTATGTTTTTTCGTTGTATGTTTCGTAAAAGTACCCTCGATTATCTCCGAAAACTTTTGGTTGAAGAACTAATAATTCGGGGATTTCCGTTTTTATAATTTGCATAAATAAGTCTTCTTTGATCTTGATTATTTTTTTTCTGATGCTACTTTGATAAGATATTGACCGTAGAAGTTTTTTTTCAAAGGTTCAGCCAATTTCAATAGTTGTTCTTTGCTAATGAACCCATTTACGTAAGCGATTTCCTCCAAGCAGGCAACTTTTAATCCCTGTCTATTCTCTATTGTTGAGATAAAATTGGAAGCTTCCAACAAACTGTCGTGAGTTCCTGTGTCTAACCATGCCATGCCACGACCTAAAAGTTCGACTCGCAAACGTTTTTCCTGTAAGTATAACTTGTTCAGGTCAGTTATTTCTAATTCTCCTCGAGGAGATGGTTTAAGCAATTTCGCCTTTTGAATGACATCGTTACTGTAAAAATATAAACCTGTCACAGCAAAATTTGATTTTGGAGTTTTGGGCTTTTCTTCTAAACTCAAAACATTTCCGTTCTCATCAAATTCTGCAACACCATATCTTTCAGGGTCATTTACGTAATATCCGAAAACGATAGCTCCATCATCCAACTTTTCCGCCTTTTTTAGTTGACTAGAGAAACCATATCCATAAAAGATATTGTCTCCTAAAACCATACAAACATTATCTTTTTCTATGAATTTTTCTCCAATGATAAATGCCTGAGCCAATCCATCAGGGGAGGGCTGGATAGCATACTCAAATTTTATACCTAAGTCAGATCCGTCACCCAATAAATTTTCGTATAAGTGAATGTCTTGTGGAGTAGAAATTATCAGAATTTCTCTTATTCCTGCCAGCATAAGCACTGAAATAGGATAGTAAATCATTGGTTTGTCGTATACAGGAATAATTTGCTTGGAAATACTTTTTGTTATAGGGTAAAGTCTCGTTCCTGAACCTCCTGCAAGCACAATTCCTTTCATAATGTGGCTGTTTTACTTATTAATGATGGGCAAAGTTAAAGATATTTTACTCTTCCTCTTCTTTTTCTTTGAATTTTTTAGATAAAATGGCAAGAAATCTGCTCACGACTTGTACTGCCTGTAGGGTACTTTCACTTATCTCTTTTTTTTGTACTCGTAACAATAAAATTCCATACATCAGATTTAAACATATTTCTATATCAGAAAGGTCTTTTTCCTTATTTTTTTGTCG
>CAXXCL010000003.1:0-987144 GCA_963668615.2 Paludibacteraceae bacterium | reverse complement strand
TTTTACAACAATCGAGTTGTCTTCATTAATAATGACCTCAATATTTTTACAATAACCTGCTAATGCCTCATCTATTGAATTATCGACTACTTCGTAAACAAGATGGTGTAAGCCTCGAACCCCTATATCACCAATATACATCGCAGGACGCATACGGACAGCCTCTAAACCTTCAAGAACGGTAATACTACTAGCTTCATACCCACCATTAACTACTTTTTCTTCTTCACTCATATGTTTTAATTTTTCTATTTCTTTAAATAAGCAGACAAATTTATACAAAAATATCTACAAAGCGAAATTTTTTAAGTTGCAAATACGCCCTGTCTGTAGGGTTTTTTCAAACTTTTGTGGCAAATAATAATAAGTTAATAAGAAAAAACCCACTATCTTTGCAACTGGTTCATTCTTAGCAAGAAGACATACTTGTAGGACACTTAACAACAACCCTACTTTAAATATACATAATTTATTTTATCTCTTAAAATGAAAAAAAACATTGCTATTGTTGCAGGAGGCAATTCTTCCGAGGTTGTCGTTTCACTAAAAAGTGCAAACGGACTTTACTCTTTCATGGACAAAAACCGTTATAACTTATACATTGTTACCCTTGTCGGCAAAAAATGGAACGTAATGGTTGACGAGAAAACAGAAGTTATTATTGATAAAAATGACTTTTCTTTTACACTGAATAATAAAAAAACGACCTTCGACTTTGCCTACATAACCATACATGGAACTCCTGGTGAAAACGGCATTTTGCAGGGATATTTCGACCTTATCGGTCTTCCTTATTCTTGTTGTGGAGTACTTGCTGCAGCCATTACATTCAACAAATATACTTGCAACCAATATCTAAAAGGATTTGGAATAAACGTCGCTAAATCAATTTTATTACGCAAAAACGACACTATCTCAAATCAAAATGTAATAAGTACAATAGGATTCCCTTGTTTTATAAAATCAAATGTCGGTGGTAGCAGTTTTGGCGTTACCAAGGTAAAAGAAGAAAAAGAAATACAACCCGCCATCAAAAAAGCATTCGACGAAGGAGAAGAAGTTATTATAGAATCCTTTTTAAAAGGAACGGAAGTTACCTGCGGAATGTACAAAACAAAAGAAAAAACAAAGGTATTTCCCATTACAGAAGTAGTTAGCGAAAATGACTTTTTCGATTTTGATGCAAAATACAATGGACAGGTAAAAGAAATCACTCCAGCTCGTATCTCTAAAGAAATCACAGAAAAAATACAACAAACAACGGCTAATATTTATCAAATATTGGGATGCAAAGGCATTATTCGAGCTGACTATATCATTTCAGAAAATGAAACAATCAACTTGCTTGAAGTAAACACCACTCCGGGAATGACTCCTACAAGCTTCATTCCTCAGCAAGTAAAAGCAGCAAACATCGACATACGAGAAGTTATGACTGACATCATAGAAAACGAAATTGCTTACGTAATATGAAAACGCAGGAGGAAATCCACCAAATCATCGAACAAGAACTATCAAAAATTGATTGGAACAGAAAGCCGGAAAAACTTTATCGTCCCATTGATTACGTTCTCTCAATGGGAGGAAAACACTTGAGGCCTTCTCTTATGCTTATGGCTTGCAACATATTCTCTGAGGATATTGCTCCAGCTATCAAACCCGCCATCGGAATTGAAATTTTCCATAATTTCACCCTGCTGCATGATGATATCATGGACAAAGCAGACTCTCGTAGAGGAAAACCGACAGTTCATAAGAAATGGGAGGAAAACGTGGCAATTTTATCCGGAGATGCGATGTTGATAAAGGCATACCAGTATATTTCAACTTGTCCTGAAAAAAGATTAAGCAAAATTCTTGAAGTCTTTTCGCAAACCGCGATAGAGGTATGTGAAGGACAGCAATATGATATGGATTTTGAAAAAGAAAGCTTAGTAACCGAAGAGATGTACCTAAAAATGATCCGCCTCAAAACGGCAGTTTTACTGGGTGCAAGTCTAAAAATTGGTGCTATAATTGGTGGTGCTAACCAACATGAAGCCAATTGCTTATATGACTTTGGGATAAATATCGGGATAGCCTTTCAATTAAAAGATGACCTACTTGATGTATATGGCAACTCCAAAAAATTTGGTAAAACTATAGGGGGAGATATTACTTGCAATAAAAAAACATTCCTACTGATTCGTACTATCAATAAAGCAAATGAAAAAGAAAAAGAAGAACTTGAAAAATGGTTAAATATAAACTCCCCTGAAAAAAATTCCGAGAAAATAAAAGTCATAACCAAGCTTTATTCAGACCTCAAAGTTGATATAGATTGCAAAAAAATAATGACAAAATACAAACAAAAAGCCATATCTAACTTAAAAGAAATGGAAATATCAGGCGGAAAAACAACTCTTCTACAGAATGTTGCAGAATTTCTAATGGACAGGAACAAATAATATTTTTGCAATTAACTCGAATAAATTTTGATTTTCGAAAAATTATACAGTATCTTTATGTTGTTTTTTATATCTAAATTTTAGAATCTATGCCATATAGGAGACTCCCAAATACAGACTCAGCAAGAATGAGGGCTTTACGTGCCATTTGTGAGCAAAAAAATATAAAGGATGGATTGGGTTTGCCTTTTAGTAATAAGACTCTAAATGAAGTTCAAAATTTTATACCTCTCTTTGAAAACGCCCTATCCGAATATAAACAAGCCATTCTGTCTCAGACAAGCAAAAATAAAAAGTACCAAAATCTAGTGAGAAATGCACGCATGTACATTTCTCATTTCATTCAGGTATTAAACCTAGCCTGCATAAGAAATGAGATAAAACCGGAAAAAAAGCTCTTATACAAATTATTACCTGATAACAATTCTATTCCTGATTTAAGCACAGAAATGCTTCTGATAGAATGGGGAAAAAATATTATTGAGGGAGAGTCAGAACGCACAAGAACAGGAGGTGCCCCTATTTATAATCCCGCAATAGCGAAAGTTTCTGTTCATTACGACCTTTTTAAGGAAGCATATCAATCAAAAAAAATAGCTCAGAAAAATGGACAACGCTTTCTTGAAAGTTTGCAGATTATGAGGAATAAAGCGGATGCTATTATACTTGACCTTTGGAATCAAATTGAGAAAAGCTTTTCCCATTTTGGGGTAGAGGAGATGCAAAGACTTTCAAGGGAATATGGCATCATTTATTATTTGAGAAGAAAAGAACGACAGGCCCTAAAAAGAGAATAAATATAGTCTTTGTGAATCTTAGCAAAACGATATAAGACTAAAGATATTACATTTTGTATTCATAATTAGGTTTTATTTAAAATATAAGTGTTTTTTATCTTTATATTTTTTGATTTTTAAAGAAAAGGTGTAAATTTGCAGCGTGTATTTTGACGTATTTTGCATCTTGGCAATATTTTATGTCGAGATGGCGATTCAAAAAAAACAATTGACAATGAAAAAAATCGTACTAATAATCTCCGTTTTAGTTTTCAATATATATGTTTCTTTCGGAGCCACCTTGCCAAGCGAATCTTACTCAGGAGCAATATCCCAGGATGATCCTGTAACAACGAGTCCGAGCATGGAGATGGGCGGAAGGGTTTCCGCTTCCAATACTGTTTTGGGAGACCAAGTCTCTGACTGCGAAGATGCATGTCTATCCACCTTCGATAGTGCTGTAGCCGCTTGTGGAGAAGATGAAGAATGTTTGTCGAATGCAGAAAACACTTATTATTCGTGTATACAGGCTTGTGAAAGTGGACCTTCTCTTCCTGTTGGATCAGGATTGTCTTTTTTGTTATTACTAAGCGGTGCTTACGGAGTTCGTAGGTTTGCAAAACAAAGTAAAGTGTAAAAAATGGTTTTTGTTCTTTATTCCGTTTAGTATCAAGGTTAATCTTCCGTTTTAATAATAACTCCCCTATTCTTTGTTCCGTCTACCTTGACGACCAGAGGCTTTTGAAATCGTACGTGTCGTATGTATTGTGTTTCTGAACAAGCAAGATGGTTATCAAGAAATTCTTCGTCAAAAAAACAATCAGAATCAACCTCTGAATTTACAGTGAAATAAAAAACTCCAAAAGAAGTCAAATTTTGGAAAAAATGGGTTCCCTGGCTTGGGTCAATAAAATAAGATGTTTCTCCCGCTTCCACAATAACTCGTGCCCCCGAGATATGAGGCCATTTTACAGGAATCCCTAGCCAATGGTCATTACTACCCCATCTCCCCGGTCCTACTAAAATATAAGGTCTCTGTTCAGCCAACAATTGCTTATTAATTTTTTCTATGTCATATACTATCAATTGGTTTTTTGATGGACTAAAAACATTCTTCTTAACGTACACGACATCAAAAATATCATCCATTATGCCATTTCCCAAAGCACTATTCGTTGTAATTAGAGTCTCTTCGAAAGGAATATTCATTAAATCCTCATTAATAGATTTATCAAAAGCTACAATAGGTCTTATTTGAAGCAAATAAAATATATTTTTTTCATTTTTATCATAATCTAAATTGACGGCAAACTCAATTTCGATAGGACATCCCATTTCTTTCTCGCCAACTTTAAGCACATTTTTTAATATCTCGGCAAGAGGATATACCTCATCTTGCAAAATGTTGCTAAACGAGATTATTTTTCGACCTCCTTCATATAAACCATCCCGAATGACCTGATCATAAGGATCAAAGGTAGAGACTAAGTATCGAAGAGCACCGTCTTGTTCAGCTTCTCGTATATGTATTTTAAGCAAATTAAACCCATCATCAACCATTGGTTTAAATTCTTTTTTATGTAAATCAAGAGCATAAAAATAATTTTGTGTTTCATTTAGGGCAAATTCGAGGGTACTTGTTTGTAGAATATTTTTTGGATAACTGGGAGAAAAACGCAATGTTTGTCCTCCATCCACAATATATTTTCCCAATCCGAGAGCTACATTTACAACACCATCTTCGGGCGTTTCATCGCCAATAGGATAAAAGTTTAACGAACGAGCTACTCCTGAGAAAGAAGGATAAAAACGACCTCCGTGTTGTGTCCCACAAACTTCCTGTAGCACAACCGCCATTTTTTCCTCGTCTATAAGATTCTTGGTGGCACGCATATAGGCTTTGCTGCTATTATAATAAACAGAAGCATATACGGCTTTAATTGCCTCACAAAGCATCATAAGGGTTGTAGTCTTACTATCTTGTATGTATGGAACCATATAAGTAGAATAGATGCCGGCAAATGGCTGGTAATGTGAATCCTCTAACAAACTGGAAGAACGTATGGCAATGGGACCATTAATAGCTCCCAAAAAGGCGTATAAATCATTAATGATTTTACTGGGAATTTTTGCAGCCAAGAAATATTTTAAAATTTCTTCATCTGATCTGTTTTCATCTAAACCTATAGAATACAGATTATTGCTTTCCATAAATTCATCAAATTTATCAGTACAAAGGACCACGGTTTTGGGAACAGTTATTTGCGTTGTATCAAAATCATAAAATTCAGGATTTCTTTTGGAAACAGCATTAAGAAATGCCAATCCTCTGCCTTTTCCTCCCATTGAACCCTCTCCTATACGAGCAAAGTTTGAATATTCATCAAACCTATCTCCATGAAAAACAGCTATAATTCCTTTGTTTTTTATTTTTCTATAATCGACTATGGCATCAAAAATAATCTGACGAGCCAAATCTACATCTCTAATATCTTTTAAGACAATTTGACTTAAGAACTCGGCAAGAGGGAACATCGCTCTAGAGTACAACCAACGAGAAAGATGATTTTGCGAAAGATGGTAAAATAAAGAATCAGAAGGGACATCAAATATATGAATTTGAAGATCTTTTAAATTCATAATCGTCAGAACAACCTCTTTTGTTTCGGGATTTATAAACTCAAAGTCACTAAATCTAAAATTATGAGCTATTGCTTCTTTTAATTTCTTATGAAATGTCTTATCATTCTTATCCAAAAAAACGGCATTCAGTTGCTCCGCAAAAGGAATTACATCAGTACCCGTAGATTCTATTATTATAGGGACATACTTGTCTTTATCTCGAATTTTTTGGCACAGTTCAATGCCTGAAAAAGAATTCATAACACCATCTTTCGGAAAACGAACATCTGAAATAACACCCAATATATTTTTCTCAAATTTTTTATATAAAAAAACAGCTTCTTCGTAGTTTCGAGCCAATAATATTTTAGGTCTGCCCCTCATTCTCAACATCTGTTGATGATCGTTAAGAGCTTCAGTCATGAATGAACGCGATTGCAAAAAAACATACCGATATAAATGCGGTAAAATAGAAGAATAAAAATGTATAGAATCTTCAACAAACAAGATAACTTGAACACCTACAGAATTGACATCATCATCCACGTTCATTTTATCCTCCAAAAGTTTCACGATAGCCAAAAGCAAGTCACTATTGCCTAACCAACTAAAAATATAGTCTATAGAACTAAAATCTTCTTCAGAAAAAACACGACTAAAAACTTCTCTTGAAAATGGAGTAAGGACAACAATCGGAATATCCGGATTGTCCTTTCTCAGCTCCTTTACCAATCCCAAGATATAATTATTATCTGTTGTCGGCATCGCAATAATTAAATCAAAATTACGAGCCTGCAAAAGCTCTTTTACCTCTCTTTCTTCACTGGCAATTGTAAAACGAGGAGAATAGCGAAGATTTAACGATGTGTATTCATTAAATATCTGCTCATCTATACGACCATCTTCCTCCAACATAAAAGCATCGTACTTACTTGCAACAAGAATTATATTGTAAATACGTTCCTTCATTAAACTGGCAAAGGAGGTATCCTTAAAATACAACTTTCTTAAATTAGGAGTTTTATCCATGCGAATTAAATTTATTCTGTAAAAATAGACGTTTCATAAAAGTAAATAAAAACTTCGAGAAATAAAACGAAAAAAGGGAGATGTGAATCACATCTCCCTTTTTATCGAAGGTTAAACCATTTATTTAATAATAACTTTTTCTTGCTTCGTAGCCTTGTCTCCCACGACATTAATGATGTATGTTCCTCTAGCTACATTCAAGTTGATTGAATTATAGTGAGCTTTGAGGTTATCATATACTTGCGTACGACCCGTCATATCACTTATGTAGACTTTTTCCAAAACAACGCCTTCAGAAGAACTTACAATAACATTCGTTCCGTTAGTATAAATTGAAATTTGATTAGGATCCGCTACATCATCTTTTCCATCTATGACACTTGTAGGATTATCACTTCCACCAAGATTCAAGTAGAACCGACCTTCTATATCACCTGCCGGTACATCTTTGATGGTATAAGATGCTCCTGTTGTCAAATCATAAGTTTTACTCATCAACCTATCTTCAAGCAAAGCCGTTCCATAACCGGAATTTGCATACATCGAAAATTCTATATCCTTGATCTTATTTAAACGACAACCCAAAGGAATAATCGTATCTTGCTTAGGTACAGAAACTCCAGATAACTCTTGATTATAAATTGACATATACAATTCAGGAACATCCAAATTACTTCCATTAAAAGTTTTTAGGGCATCATCCCCAACCTTGTAGCTATCAGCTTTTGAGGAATTATATTTAACAATAATTTTACTATAATACTCATCCGTAGCATTCTTCAACTCAACTTGGAAATAAGGTACAGTCGTTTTCAATTTTTTATACCGAGTATCACCGGTAACAACCATATTACTGGTTATATTCAAAGAAGATACATCCGTCGCTGGAGTGAAGATAAATCCGTGCATTGGTTTAATATATTGACCCGGGTCAGGGACAGCAAAGGATTGTCCTGTGTAATCATAAATTTGAACAGAACCTGTTGATATTTGGTCAGGATCAACATTTGCAGGATAAGAGTTGTTCAAGAATACAGAAGTTCCTGCTGTCAAACCGGTATAACTTGGCATGATTGAATCATTTTGGAATCTACCATTAAAATTATAGGTTTTACTAACGGTTCCATCCCCAACTTTACTTGAATTGGGCACTTTACGTGTGTAATAATAAGATGCCGGCAATTTCAGAGGACCATATTGGTCAGGAATCCTGATTGCAAAACAGCTTGTTACAGGAACAGTTTGTTCAAGAGATGCAAACGTATTTTCCCAACTGATCGTTGAATTAATAGTTGATACATCTACCTGATGCATATACACCTGAGGAACATAATTCAAGAAGAAATCTCCTGATTTCACTTCACGCGTAGTTGTTTTAGTAGCATCCGTAAACGGTTTAACTACAGAACCTACCAATATCCACTCACTTCTTCCCGCCGTAAACTCATATTCGGCTTCTCCATAATATTTAGTAGTTGCATTAACCAATTTTTCTACCCCAATCAAACTTCCTCCGTATTCTATTCTAATCTTTTTAGCAAATTTTGAAGGAACGATAGGATTATTTCCGGCATCTTTCGTTCCAATACCGGCATCTACCTGTTCAGAGTAAGATTTAATAGGACGAATCTCCGTACTAGCGAAATCAGTTGGCACATCAGGATAGTTGGTTATTTTGCTCGTCGAGTTATAGTACTTACTACTACTCGGTGCAGGAATTACTACTACCAACGAATCGGCAAGTGCATGCACGCAAGTCAACTGTTGTCCGGTTTTTGCATCTATCCAGTTATTACGATTATCCCAATTAGTATCATATTCACCCGTCCAAATAATGGAGTCTGAAGGCACTGCCAACGTTTGTTGATAAGCACCTAACGTCCATCCGGTACCTCCTGTTGGACGAATGGTTGTTGCATGCAAACGGTCGGTGTATAAGGTATCTGCACCTAAAGTTGACAAATCGTTTGCAATTTTAACACCAAGGTTCAAATTCTCACCCTTAATTACTAATGAAGCAGGGTCGTTTGCAACGGTACCGCAAACCTCATTCTTCACATTAACAAAACGGACATTAGTCCCAACCGCAAATGCTGAAGAAGAATTTGATTGGTTCAAATCATACTGTGACCAGAAATTGTTCATTGTAATATTCGTAAAGTCTCCTTCCGTGCGTGACAAGAAAGCATCTGAACGACGACCGGTTACACTTGTACTGTAAGAATAAATATTATTATAAGCAAATGCAATAGTTGTTGCGTCATACATAGTCTGATTGCCACTTTGTGCAGATATACCTGCTGATCCTAAGCGGAAGAAATCCACATAAGATTGCGTATTCGTTCCTGCATTCAGGAACATCGTATTGTAGTAGAATGCATTGTGGTCAACAGAAAGTCCTGTCTGAGACAATAAGCGGACAAATGCTATTTGGGCAGTTGTATTATTAGTAGACCAGAACACATTGTTCATAAACAAGACATTTTGACTTTCTTGCAACCATGTCAGTGTGGCATGATCTCCACGGAAATTACTCCTTTCAAAATTAACATTCTTACAACGGATAAATTTAGCAGAAGCTCCCCAGTTTTGGGTATTGCTGTTAGCCAACAACAACGTAGTCAACTTCGCTTCAATATCGTTGTTCACAAACGTAAGTCCATCATAACCGGATGCATGTATACAAGTAAACCCGGTAGACTTAATGTAACAATTTTGAACGCGGATATTGGCTGCAACATAACGTCCGGTTGTACCACTTATCCAGTCTATATCATCGTCAATATCTATTGCATTATCAAGTACAGTAGTATCAGGAGATCCGGTAACGACCAAACCATCCAATGTAATATTTTTTGAATTTCTGATTATCAAGTGTTGAAGCGTAGGTCTGTTATTGGCAACCGCAGCCTGAATAGTAAGACTTCTTGGTTTTCCATTCAACTTATACTGATAACTTGCTGAATCCAAATTATTGATGTTTTGCAATTTGATGGTAAGTGCAGTAGCAACATCACCACCGGTACGACCGGCTGCCTCCGTTCCCACATAACTGGTACCTGTATTTACAACATTCATCACGATATTTTTCTTCAATTCAGTGGTTGTTGAGTTAAAGAATTCGGTAGTAGCTTTTAACTTAGTAACTGCCGTTTCCAAAGAACGGTAAGACAAAGAACAATCATCATCAGCCGTCAAACTATTATCAATGGTATAATAAATAGTTTCACCCGTTGGCTTACCACATTTTGAACAATAGTTGTTATTTGTATTCATATCTCCGGTCATGGTAACCGTTACGGTAATTGTATTGGAATTTGCAACATTCAAACTATCCCCTGTAAGCGTAAATGTTTGAGTACCTCCGATAGCGATAGCAGGATAGCCGGTTCCACTTGTAGGAGTAACCGTACGAGTCGTTCCATTGACTTTTACAACTAACGAATAAGCACTTGCATTGATAGCGTAAGAACCACTGTTAGTTACTTTAAAGGTAACGCCTCCATTAGAGCCCACGGTTATTGCATTATCGCAGTTAAGAGAAATATCTACTGAGTTGTAATAATCAACCGTTAAGCAGTTAGTCTTAAAGTCATACGTAAATTTAGCATAGCCGGAAGTCAAAGTTGGAGTTACAAATGTAGAATTCCAAATGCTTGTATTATATCCTCCGTAAGTGTTAAGAGTAGCTATCTTATAACTTGTAACACTTGCCATATCAACGCTATCAAGAACAAACACACCATTACCTTTACCTTCTACATTGTTAGGATCTCCATATACCATCTTGTAAGAGGCATTCTCAGTTTCACTTCCATTTACCAATAAGTAAGCAGTGGCACCGGTGACCGGAGTATCCAAATCATAGGTAGCAGAAAGGTTTGCCATCGGTTCAACCGTTGCAGTATTGGTAGTAGTATTGTAAACGTAACGAACATGAGCATTGGTATGATTATCATACATAGTCCAGGCAAGAGTAGCAGCCTTACTGGTAGCATCTTCATATACTGTTCCGGTAAGGACTGTGCTTCCTCCTGTAGAAGGTTTCGCAGCTTGTTTAAACAGATAATAAGAACCGGTAGATTTATCTCCCTGAGTGCCGGAACAAGTAGCCCTTGCCATGGTATTGGAAGAAGTCTGACTAGTTCCATACAATGCGTTATTTACCCACAAATTATGTGAAACTTCTTGTAACGTAAATGTAGGAGCAGAAGCAGCATCCGTATAACTTACAGAGACTTCTTGTTCATCACTTACATTAGAACCTGTGTAAGCTGCAGGAACACTACCCGAAGATTGTTCACACCAAAAATCAGCTAGAACAAACGAACCAAAAGCAGTTGCCGTTTTGTACTTTTTAAACGTTCTATAAGTAGCACCTGTTGCAAATGTTTTCACCTTACTTCCATCGGCAGATTTGATGCTGTCCGTAACAACTCCTGCAGAAGTATAAAATACAGTTTTCCAATCGAAGCTACCCGTAGAATCTGCCAAAGCAGTCATAGCAATATTTATATCGGCAGAATGATCTGTAGCAGAAGCTGTTGTTCCTATACCGGTAACATCAAAGTACACTTGCTTAGATTGATAAGGAATATTTACATCCACCTTACCGGTAATATCAGTCCAACTACCCGAACTAACCTTCTTCTGAGCTGTATACGTAAAGTACCCGCTACAAGGCAGCGTTAAAGTATGAGTAGTATTGGTACTAACCGCAGATGAATAAGCGGAAGTTTGCGTATTGGAATCATACAATTTTAAACGATATTGATAATTATTATCACATTGCAATACTTCAAAGTCGTCAAGACCGAATAGACGACAAGCACCGGCAGCCGTTTGATTCGTCAAAGTTACAACCAAATCTTTCGCTGTTCCCCATCCTTCCGTATCAAAGGTATACGACCATTCTGTCCAACTATTCGTGCTAGAAGAAGTTCCTCCGACAGCAATCGTATCAGTTTCAACGACACTGCCCCCTACTGAAACATTTACTTGTAAGGAATTATCCTTATCTCCCGAACAAGCCGAATTTGCCAAAGGAGCATGATAGAAACGAACTTTATAAGAACCTGAAGTAGTAGGTAAAGCAGTTGACGTATACGTTAAGAAAGCACTACTTGTTCCAATTCCTCCATTACTATTACGAAATCCTAAAAATGCCTGATCGGTAGAAGACGTTGCACCATATCCCCAACCAGTGAAAGCAGAATGATCGGAAGAAGCGTCTGTAACGATGTGCCACTGAGAGCCCCAAGTACTTAACGTTGCACTAGAAAGAGTACTAGTAATCGTTGCATTAGAAGCTGTAGGCAAGGTTGTTGCAGCAGCTGTTCCAAAATTGAAACTTCTAGCGTCTATTTTTGTTATCGGAGTACAACTGGTATTCAATGTCAATTGGATAGTTGCTGTATCTACAAGAGCAGTACATGCTTTTGATGTTACTACACAATGATAATATCCGACATTAGAAGAACTGAATGAAGCAATGTTCCAAACATTCGTAGTGGATGCAGACTCAGAAAGAGTTGTCCAATCGCCATTTGAAGTAGCTGAATAATACCAAGCATATGTATAACTTGATGTAGTTCCTGAAGTTACAGAAGTTGTAAGAGACACACTCGCATCTTCTACCTGTGATGTACCGGTAGGACTTGAAGCTATAGAAGCACCAAGATCTGTATCAAAAGCAGCAATAAGAGCATCCATCGCTGTTCTACGACCCGTACACCAAGTTTCAATAGTAGATTTTTGCGTTGCATAAGAACTTTGGCTGTTATAACCGGCAACACCTCTGTTAGCAACAGGATATTTTGCTACTTCACGAGCAATAGGACTACTTCCGGAGCAACTTGCAGTATTACTTAACGATGCATCCATCGCATTAATCTTTGCTGTTATAACTGCATCACTCAACGCACCACCATTTGCAGTGTGAACAGCCCATCTTTCTTTAATTTTAGCTTTAAAACAAGGATCGTCCATCAACCCCTTAGGAGTTCCGGTAAAACTGGAACCTCCTTCAAACCAAAATGGGATTGGGAATAAATCGGATTTTAGATTGGCATTAGAATACATCCAACCGGCAGTACTGGTATGACCTGCATCTACACCGGTAGCCGTATTATTAAATCCTAATTCGTAATCCCAAATAGGAGTTGCCTTAATCGGAGCATTAATACTATCCATAGTAAACCACGTAGAAAGGCGATAAGAATCAACATTCTTTGTAAATTCATTTAGAATAAACCAATCCGCCCATGAGTCATAGTCGATATATTGTCGAACTTTGGTGAAATCACCTGCCGCCAAAGAATCCTCAAAAGCAATAAAATGAGCTTTCAAAGCAGCCAAATCAGTTGTAGCTGTCGCACTACCGGTTCCACCTATTTCATTACCATTCGGCAAATAATCAACTTCAAAAGCCTGATCAACGACAGAACTGTACGTTGTAAGGTTGTGCTTTCCTGTTCTAGTGGTAATAAAAGTAGTACCATCAGCAGTATTAGGATCACTTGCATGACGATCTTCAGCACGATCAAAAACCTCTGTTTTATCTAATTTAAATGCATATCCCTTGGCTGCATTTATATTAATGCGTTCTGCAGATTGTTCTACCTTTTCCATAAAGACATAAACTCCCTGATATGTTCCATCTACGTAAAGCTCTACATAACGAGAATGGCTCGTCCAAAGTCCGGTCATAGCCTCGTAAGTATCAATAGCCAATTTATCACGCATCATAGAAGCATCAGGGAAAGCAGCGTATAAAATCCAATCTTTATTCTTACCGTCAGATATGCCAAACATATTTTCTTTTCCCTTAACAAATTTTCCGGCAGTTGTACAGCTATCACCGGCAACCGCAAAGGCGTAACTTTTTTTGTCGAAGTTCAAACTAGACGAACCACGATAGTTCATTTGTGCTTTCTTATCATAATACAATTTAGAAGAAGATGTTATGTCACTTTGAGTAACAGTTCCATCAACATCACTAGCCGTTCCATCCCAAAGTATTTTAACATCTACACTAATCTTTGTTTTAACATCCGGAGATGGAGTAATATTATTCGGATTAGCAACACACTCAGACCAATAAGAAGAAGCTTGTGAGCATTTACTTGGGAATGCACCATTTGTTGCATTTGTTTTTACAATAACCACAGGCAAAGTGCTACAAACAGTAGTAGCCGAACAACTTGATGAAGATATTGTTACTGTATTGGAAGTAACGGAAAGTCCGTTACGTGTTAAAACACAACGATAATCGCCACTATATTTAGGACGAATATTATTTGTGGTAGCTCCGCTACCGTCAGCATAAGTTGTCCATGCAGAGTTAACATATTTTTGCCATTGATAAGTATATGCTCCGGTGAAGCCTGAAGTAAAGCCTCCGTAATTGCTAACATGAATTTCGCCAAAGCTAGTGAAATCATCATCACAAACAGAAGTTACCAAAGCTGTAATGGTAGGAGCGGTTACGGCAGCACGACCTGATAAAGCAACTGTACGAGTTGAATCGCAATCAGTGATTGTCAAAACAGCAGATGCCAAATTAGAACCTGTAACTGCACTTACACTATTGTCGAATGCTATTGAGAACGTTCCGTTTTTATTTCCGGAAGCAGGAGTATAATTAACTGTCCACTCAGCAGCATTTCCGGTAGTAATAGTAGCAGTAGGAGTTGTTGTACAACTTTTTGCAATATTTATAGTTTGATTTTGACCAACCATTACCATAGCACTGGAAGGATAAACCAACACATTAGGAGTTACAGTTCCTTGAACTGCCAATGTATCGGCAGAAGCTGTTATAGCATCCACCATAAAGGAAACGGTTCCTTTTATAATCATACCATCTTGAGTTGTACCTAACTCATCCGTGTCGGGTAACCAGCGTAAAGGAACAGAAACGCACACACTGTCAGAAGCAATGGCGAATCCAACAGGACGATCATACGAATCGTCTGATGAATTATACATTTTAAATCCTGAAGTACTATTTACATTTAATGTTTTTCCGCTTGCACCAACCACAAGGACTGAAATAGTTTCATAATCGGATGTTCCGATTGTAGAAGATCCAAAATCCAATGCAACAGGAGTTGTGGCACTATTTAATGCCCAAGTTTGTCCTGTACAAGGTTTTATAGCAACAGCAACAGCCGGAGTAAACGATTGTTGTGTTCCATACGACGTTCCACTGGCACTGGTAGCATATGCTTTATAATAATAGGTAGTACCTGTTGTCAAACCTGTTAATTGTGAAGAAATATTACCCGTATAATCGCTTGTGCCTACCTGAACTTTTGTTCCTGTACCGTCAGCAAAACTATTCGTTGTACTCCAATAGAAACCATAATCGGTTATACTGGATCCTCCATTAGAAGAAATGTTTCCGTTCATGGTTCCGGAAGTTTTACCAATAGAAGTTGCAGCTGTTGTGGTTAAAGCAGGTTTTACATTAGCAATTACAAAAGTAGCAGAATCGGAATAATCGGTTCCTATACCATTGGTTGCATAAGCTCTATAATAATACGTACCGACGGTCAATCCACTGACATCAAATGTTTTGTTATATGTTGAAGCTGCCGTTAATGAACCTGTTGTAGTTACCGAAGTTGCCCCCGTAAAGGATGCATTATTGGCATATTGGAAACCATAGGCTGTAATAGTAGAACAACCTGTAAATTTCAAGTAACCGTATAAAGTGGCTTCAGACGTTCCTGAGTTAACAGAAGCCGTAGCTCCCCTTAAAACAGTAGGATTCGTTGGTGTAGAACCGCCGGAAGTACATCCGCTAGTTTGCACAGAAACATCATGACGAGTACTGCTTGAACCTCCCGAAACAGAGCTGGAGACATCATAGCAAGTAGATGCAGTAATCGAAGCTATATCATCCGTACAATTAGCATCACCAGGACTCTGGGTAGTACCAAATATCACACTAGCGACAGTTGTTGCACTGGAACCGTGAATAGTATGTTCCCACCAAGTTCCGTTCAATGTCATATCTTGGAAACTGCTCCAACTATAATCACCCGTAGTAAAGTTCGTACCCCAAGCGTATACTTTAGGAGTTACACTTCCCCAAACGGAAGTAACAGTAGAAGCACTTAAACGAACTGTAATAGTAGACTCTGCACAAGTTTCCGTAGGAGCAGCATCTACATATACATCATACTCAACAGAGGCTGCAGAACAAGAACCCACGGCAACTGTAGCTGCTTCTATAGTATGGGGAGAAGCATTGCTAGTCCCCCCAACAAAAGTAGCCGTCTTTGTATCTGCCGATATGGTTAAAGTACCGTCCGTAACACCACTCGGTTGAGTCAATGTCCATGTTACAGGAGTGTTATCGGTTGTTGCTGTCAATACAAACGCTTCGTATGGATACGTAGCAGAAGCAGATTTTCCGGTTTTGGTATTCGTAAGAGAAATACTTGGCGTATTATTCGTATATGTTACAGACAAAGTGCCGGACACAGAACAATAAGCCGCATTAGAAAACGAAATTGTAATGGTATAGGTCTTATTAGCTGTTGCACTGAATGTAGCTGTACTACCTGAAATAGTCAAACCATCTCCTACAGGACTAACGGTATATGTTACCGTACCCGCATCTCCCGGTATAGAACCAGTAAGTCCGGCTGTTAAATCAATAGTCTTACTGCCACAAGCAGTTATTGTAACAGATTGTGCATAAGAAACCGGTGCTGAACAAGGAGTGAATGATTGTTCCGTAGAAGAATAAACCGTTCCGTTTGCATTAGTTGCATACGCTTTATAATAATAAGTAGTACCATTGGTTAAAGAAGTGAGCGTAGAAGAGAATGCTCCCGTTCCGGAACCAACTGCGACAGCAGTGCCTCCAGTACCACTGGTATTGCCACTGGTTGTACTATAATAGAAACCTCGTGCCGTAACGGTATTTCCACCGTCTGCCGTAACATTTCCGTTCATCGTTCCGGTTCCACTACTTACAGAAGTAGCTGCCGAAGAAGTTACCGTTGCAATGGCAGAAGGAGTAAAGGATTGTTCTGTTGTAGAATAAACCGTTCCGTTTGCATTGGTTGCATACGCTTTATAATAATAGGTGGTACCATTGGTTAAAGAAGTAAGTGCGGAGGAGAATGTTCCCGTTCCGGAACCGACTGCGACAGCAGTGCCTCCGGTACCATTGGTATTACCACTGGTTGTACTATAATAAAATCCTCTTCCCGTAACGGTACTTCCACCGTCTGCCGTAACCTCTCCATTCATGGTTCCAATTCCGCTACCAACGGAAGTCGCCGCCGAAGAAGTTACCGTAGGAGTAGTAGAAGGAGTAAAGGATTGTTGTGTACCATAGGTTGTTCCTACCGAGTTGGTAGCATATGCCTTATAGTAATAAGTAGTACCATTTGTTAAGCTGGACAATGCAGATGAAACAGCTCCCGTATAATCGGATGTTCCTACTTGAACCTTTGTTCCCGCACCATCAGCAAAACCATTGGTCGTACTCCAATAAAAACCGTAATCGGTGATACTGGCTCCTCCATTAGAGGATATATTGCCATTCATCGTTCCGATTGCATTTCCAACAGAAGTTGCTGCAGTAGTTGTCAACACAGGAGCTGTCGTTCCTGTTATGGTAAGGGTTAGCGTCGTTCCTGACTTAATATAAATTGTTCCATCCGTTAAAACGGTATAGATAGAGTATGTACCTGTTGTTAATGAAGATGGGTTATAGGTTGTAGAAACTTGGGTAGCAGCTGCTCCTATAGTGGAACTTGTTCCGATTAATGTATAATCCGACCCGTTTACCAAATAATACTCAAAATGCATAGAACTACCCACCGCAGAGGTATAACCTGCCGATGATGTTTGAGAACTCAAGGTTATGCTTGTTGTTCCCTGTACTACCGATTTTGTTGTGGTAGATGTAGAACTGTCAAAATATGTATTTCCAAACTGTGCTCCTGCAACTACATATATATTGTCGGAAGTTCCTCCAAGACTTGAACTATTATTTACGATATAATATTTCCCTGCTTCGGCAGCAGATGCCATCTGAATTCCTGTCCATGTTGTAGGAGCATGGGTAACGTAATATTGTGCAGAAGGAATACAAACAGAGGCATATTTACAAGAAACCGTATTGATAGTAGCCGTAGAAGACATCGTTGCAGTAGCCACGGTTCCCGTCATTACACCAGTGTTGGCGGAAATACTTGTTTGACCCCAACTTGCTTGTTCTCCAATGTAGAAGGAAATCTGACTGCCGCTAAGAACACCTTTTACAACAGAGGGCGTAAAAGATTGTTCAGTTGCAGAATAAACTGTTCCACTTGCATTGGTAGCATATGCCCTATAATAATAGGTTGTACCATTGGTTAAAGAAGTAAGCGTAGAAGAAAATGTTCCTGTTCCCGTTCCTACTGAAACCGCAGTTCCTCCAGTACCACTCGTATTACCACTAGTCGTACTGTAGTAAAAACCTTTATCGGTAACCGTTCCACCACCGTCTGCCGTCACGTTGCCGTTCATCGTGCCTGTTGCACTTCCCACAGAACTCGCTGTTGAAGAAACAACCGTAGCATTTGCACAAGGAACAAATGATTGTTGTGTTCCATAGGTGGTTCCTACCGAGTTGCTCGCATACGCCTTATAATAATAGGTGGTACCGTTTGTTAAACTGGATAATGCAGATGAAACATTTCCTGTATAATCCGATGTTCCAACCTGAACTTTTGTTCCCGTGCCATCCGCAAAGGCATTCGTCGTACTCCAATAAAAACCGTAATCCGTGATACTGGCTCCTCCATTAGAAGATATATTTCCATTCATCGTTCCTGTTCCGTTTCCGATGGAAGTTGCTGCTGTCGTTGTCAATAAAGGTGCCGTATTGGCTGCAGAAGTCGCAAACGACAACTGAGAGGTATAGGTTGTTCCCACCGAGTTCGTAGCATACGCTTTAAAGTAGTAGGTGGTACCTGCCGTTAAACTTGACAAGGCCTTTGAAATGGCTCCCGTATAACTGGATGTTCCGACTTGTGCTTTTGTTCCTGCTCCATCTGCAAACCCATTGGTCGTACTATAATAAAAACCATAATCTGTTATGCTGGCTCCTCCCGTGGAAGATATATTTCCATTAAGAGTAGCAACTGTAGTAGAAATAGAAGTTGCTGCCGAACCTGTTAATGAGGGCTTCACAGGATACGATGCCCAACTTCCCGGTACAGCAGTTACCGGAGTTGTAGCACTCGGCACAAAACGATAAGAAATAGTAGGTGCTGCTGTCGTATAAGTTGCCGTCCTACCCGTAATAGCCGTCGGCAATGAACCTGCAGCTGTACTAATGTTGTAACTGGAAGATCCTGCAACTATAGCGGACCCACCACTGCCATTACCAAAATAGCAACCGGTAGCTCCTGACCACGCAGCCATGGTAACAGACCATGTATTGGAATCTCCGGAGACTTGAGTCATGGCATACGACCTTATGTAGGAGGCGTGACCAATGAAAAAGTAAACTGTACCCCACTGGGTTTGGCTATTGTCGTAATAGTAAGTTCCCGCCGATAAGTTCCAAGAAGCTGAAGCACTCACGCTTACTCCAAACAAGCCTGTACAAACAAGAAGCAAGGTAACCAATTTTTTCTTAAAGGAATACCTAAAGTTTTCGAGTAGATGTTTGTTTTTCATAATTTTATAGTTAAATAATTTTTATTACAATTTTAGATAGTAAAGGTTCCAATTAATACACCTTTATTATATATATGACACACAGAATTCAAATAGATAACAATAACAATTCGTGTTTGCCCCCTTGGTCGGGTTGTCTTCTTCCTCGAATTAGTAGTTAAATATTACATTTTAATTAATTTTAACTTTTAAACAGGGGTAAAAAAACACAATTTTTAGTCCTCGTGCTATACGTAACACTTTACACTCAAAATGTTACGGTTTGATTTTCAACACAATAGAAACTCATCAACAGAGCAAAGACATTATACGGCGGTAAATTTAATTATTTTAAATAACAAAACAAATATTCTCAAAGAAAAATTAAAAACTGAAAAAATGAGTTACGGATTTTAAACTTGAGATATAAGAGAAATCTACACTAAAAAAAATCAAGATATGTTAATTAACAACAAATTTGGAGATAATGATTGTACAAATGCCTTTCATTCAATTTTTTAAGGTACAAGACGAAATAAAAATATAGTTCTTTTTGTTTTTTTATTATAGTTGTTTTTCATACTTTTGTGCCCGAATTTGGCGTTTTCACTCAAAAAGAGCATTTTACGCATCAAAAAGCACAAAATACAATGGATACTATTACAAAATTATTTACGGATTCAGGGTTGGCTTCCACTCTTATTTATTTATGCTTAACAGCTCTTGTCGGCATTGCCATAGGTAAAATAGAAGTGAAGAAAATAAAACTTGGAATAGCAGGCGTTTTGTTTGCCGGTTTGGCAATTTCTCATTTTGGAGCAAACACTGACCCCGATATTTTGCATTTTGTAAAAGAATTCGGACTTATTTTGTTTGTTTATGCCATAGGTATTGATGTCGGTCCTCGCTTTTTCAAAACTTTCCGCAACGACGGTCTTCGTCTGAATCTTTTTGCCATTACTATCGTTGGTTTAGGTTTTGGCGTTGCTTATTTAATTTTCATTTTGGGAAATGGCACCATCAGTTCTGAAGAGATAACCGGAATTATGTGCGGAGCCGTGACAAACACTCCGGGATTGGGAGCTGCTCAACAAATCATTGGAGAAAGCGGCTCGGAAGCTGCCCACCTGATGTCAGAAAAAGCAGGTATGGCTTATGCCGTTGCCTATCCTTTCGGTATAATGGGAATTATCCTAACGATGCTTTTAATTCGTAAGTTTTTCGGTATCAAGGTAGAAAAGGAGGTTGAAGCGTATAACAAACAGATAGGGGCGAACAGTTCAAAGTTGGAGAGTGTTCAGGTAACCGTAACGAATCCGAATTTGATAGGACAAAAAATCAGCTACATCAAAAATTTAATTGATAATGAATTAGCTATTTCTCGAATAGAAAGAGGTAATTCGTTCCTCATCGCTAACGAAAATGAAGAACTAAAAGCCGGAGATATTATTTATGGAGTCTCTACAAGAGACCATCTTGAAGCTCTTGCAGCAAAAATCGGAGAAGTAGAAATCGGAGATAAAAAAGAAGTTTCAGGTAATATGGCAATGATTAATGTACTGGTTACCAACCGAAAGATTGCCGGAAAAACAATCAAACAGATTGGTATTTATCGCCGTTACGAAGCAAGCATTACACGCATCTTCCGTGCAGGTATGGAAATTTTACCAACTTTCCAAACAACTTTAGAATTGGGAGATACCGTTCGAATTGTAGGTAAAAAGGGTATTTTGCCGGATGTTCAAAAAGAAATCGGAGACTCTATAAAAGAACTTTCTTCTCCCAACGTTCTTCCTATATTTATAGGTATATTTATAGGTGTAATTTTAGGCAGCTTGCCTATTTTTATTCCCGGATTGCCTTTTCCTGCAAAACTTGGTTTGGCGGGAGGTCCTTTGTTGGTGGCGATTTTGTTGGGACACAAAGGTCGTATAGGCAAATTGGATTTTTACATGAACCCGGGAGCGAATATGATGCTTCGTGAGTTGGGAATTATTTTATTTCTTGGTTCGGTAGGTTTGCTTTCAGGAAAAGAGTTTGTGGAAACTATACAAAACGGGGGATATATGTGGATGCTTTATGGTGCCGCCATAACTTTCTTTCCTATCATGATTGTCGCCATTATCGCTCGTTTAAGAAAATATAATTACTTGAAAATCTGCGGTATAATATCAGGAGCAATGACAGATCCTCCTGCACTGGAATTTGCAAATTCAATTGCACACACTCAGGCACAAGCAACTGCTTATGCGGCAGTATACCCTCTCACCATGTTCTTACGTATTTTGTTTGCACAAATTTTGATTTTGGTGACGATGTAGTTATTTGTTAAGCATCTTTTTTATGGTTTTACCTATGAAATCGGGCTCAAAACCTCTGCCTACGGCAAAACGAAATAATTTGTTTTGAAGGTCGTAGGGATTATTACTTTTTGTGGATTTTTTTTTGGCTAGCAATATTTGCGTGAGGGTATTTTCATATTCCTCTTCGGAAATTTCATCAAAGGCATTTTGTATATCGTTTTCTTTGAGACCTTTTTGGCGTAACATATATGCCATTTTTTGCCTGCCCCATTTATTGAACCGAAATTTATCGCGAACATAGGCATTGGCATAACGCGATTCGTCCAAAAATCTATCTTTTATCAACAAAGAGATAATTTCGTCCAATTCATCGGGTGTTATTTTCATTTTTTCCAATGCTTTTGTGACATCAGAAATGCAACGCTCCGAATAAGAACAAAAGGTCGCCATTTTTTCGTAGTGAGAAGTGTCCATTTTTATCGTTTTACGGCTTTTATCATCCTATCATTTCCAGAAATATCTTTTCTTAATTCCACATTAAACCCATATTGAGCAAATAATGCAGACGTTTCCTTTCCTAATGTTTGGTTAATCTCAACATAGAGAGCCCCTTTCTTTGATAATTTGTTTTTTGCAAAAACAGCTATTTTATGGTAAAAAATTAGTGGATTCTCATTCTCAACAAATAAAGCTAAGTGGGGTTCAAAATCAAGAACATTGGGTTGCATCCGCAATTTTTCCTTTTCACAAACATACGGAGGATTGCTTACAATCACATCATACAACGATTGAAAAACTGTTTCATCCAAATTCAACATATTTTGCTGTATAAAGGAAACTTGGACTTGATTTTTTTTTGCATTTTTCTTTGCCACTTGCAACGCGTCCAAAGAAATATCTACTGATGAAACAATAGCCCCTTGAATATTTTTCGCCAACGAAATAGCAATGCAACCACTACCGGTTCCAAACTCCAAAACTTTGCAGGATGGCATATTGCTAAAATCCTGTATTATCCACTCCACAAGTTCCTCTGTTTCAGGACGTGGAATAAGAACAGCAGGTGATACATCAAAAGGTAATCCGAAAAATTCTGTTTCTCCTAAAATATACTGAATTGGTTCCGATTTTTTTAATCTTTCTACAATTGTTTCAAAAACAAGGTATTGCGTATTAGTAATTTTTATATCTTTGTGAAAACGGGTTTGCCTGAAAGGCAAATGACAGATATGAGCCACACTCAGTCTTAAAAAACTTTCTATCTCACAGGCAGGATATATGCCTTGTAGTTGTGAAGAAAATAAAACTTTGAGTTTTTCCATGCCACAAAACTACTAAAATAATCAAAAAGGATTCGAATATTGACGAAATTTATATAGAAAACAAAATCTGTATGACAGCAGAAGAAAGCTATATGTACCGCTGCTTTCAGCTAGCACGATTAGGAGTCGGAAATGTTGCTCCCAATCCCATGGTTGGATGTGTAATTGTTTCGGATAACAAAATTATTGGAGAGGGTTATCACCAACAATTCGGACAAGCACACGCGGAAGTAAATGCAATCGCTTCCGTCGAAGACAAAAATGCACTTACCCACTCAACCCTTTATGTCAACCTCGAACCTTGTTCGCATTACGGGAAAACGCCTCCTTGTGCTGATCTTATTATCAAATACGGTATTCCAAAAGTTATTATTTGCAATACAGACCCAAATCCACAAGTCAGCGGTAACGGAATAAAAAAATTGCGAGAAGCCGGCATACAAGTAGAACAAGGCTTATTGGAAAACAAAGGTTTACTATTAAACAGGCATTTTTTTACTTTTCACACAAAAAAACGACCTTTTATTTTGTTGAAATGGGCAGAAAGTAAAGATGGCTTTTTAGATGGCAAAGAAGAAAACCCTATCCAAATATCCAATGAAATAACCAAAACGCTTGTGCATAAATTGCGGGCAGAAGAAATGGCGATTTTGGTGGGCACGAAAACGGCATTGAAAGATAACCCAAAACTGCTTACCAGACGTTGGTCAGGAAAAAATCCAATACGAATTGCCATAGACAAAACATTAAAAATACCTTCTTATTACAAATTATTCGACCAACAAGCGGAAACTATTATTTTCAACGCGATAAAAAGTGAAGAAGGTAATCCTTTGTTTATAAAATTGAATTTTGAAAAAAACATCATCCCTCAAATACTTGATTATCTGTACAAAAACAACATAAATTCTCTTATCGTAGAAGGAGGAAAACAGGTATTGGAATCTTTTTTGGAACTTGGACTTTACGATGAGATACAAAAGGAAATCTCCGATTTTTGCCTTTACGAAGGAACAAAAGCCCCTTGTGTAAGAGCTGCCATCAATAGCATACAATGTTTTGGAAACAATAAAATAATAACTTACTGTCAATAATATATGGAAATTGTCTCCGAAATATTATATATCATTTTTATTGTCGCGTACATTTACACGGTCGTATCCAGTATAATTGTGGTTTTACTTGAAAACAAGCATCCGGTTCGTACCACAGCTTGGATTTTAGTCCTTGTTTTTTTACCTCTGATTGGACTTTTTCTCTATTTCTTATTTGGAAGAAGTTTTCAACGCCAACGAAAGATATCGAAAAAAATAAAACGAAAAATACATTCCCGCATAGATTATTATGCAGCGGAGGAAAAATGCCTTGAAGGATGTATTCCGGAAAATCAAAAACGACTAATAAAGTTACTTCGCAAAAGTAGTGATGCTGCCATTTTCTCCAATACAGAAATCGAAATATATACTGATGGTAAAATCCTTTTTAAGGATATGCTCGAAGAAATGGATAAAGCAACACATAATATCCATGCAGAATATTACGCCGTAGAAACAGATGAAACAGGGAATCGTTTCAAAGATATGCTGATAAAGAAAGCCCAACAAGGCTTAGAAGTCAGACTTATATACGATGACGTTGGTAGTTGGCGATTGAAAAGGTCAACTATTCAAGAAATGCAGAAAGCAGGAGTTAAATTAGAATCATTCTTCAAACTAAGATTCCCTTATTTTACGAATAAGCTTAATTACAGAAACCACCGAAAAATTCTTGTCATTGACGGCAATATCGGATTTTTAGGAGGGTTCAACATTGCTGACAGATATACAAAGGGTTTGGAATGGGGAAATTGGAGAGATACCCACATCAAACTCAGGGGGAATGGGGTAGCCGGTTTGCAAAGTGTATTTGTAACCGACTGGCTATATATGACGAAAAAGTTGATTTTCGATAAAAATTATTCCCCTATTGCAAACTCGGAACACAACTCTCATGTTCAAATAGTCGGTAGCGGACCGGATTCAACTTGGCAAGGAATTATGCAGGGTTTTTGTCATGCAATACAAAATGCACAAAAGTATGTCTATGTACAAACTCCGTATTTTTTACCAAATGAAAGCATCGGTAACGCTTTGGAGTGTGCCGCATTAAGTGGGATTGATGTGCGAATAATGATTCCGAGCCGGTCAGACGTGCGTTTATCTCTCGAAGCGTCCTTCTCATTTGTACGTTCCATGCTAGCTGCCGGAGTTAAAGTTTACTTATACCAAGATGGATTCATTCACGCAAAAAGCATTGCTGTTGACGATGAATTGGCGATTATCGGTTCTGCAAATATGGATTTCCGTAGTTTCGACCAAAACTTTGAGATAAGTGCTTTTATCTACGATAAAGGGAAAAGTGTAGAATTAAAAGACATATTTCTCAAAGATTTGAAACATTGTAAGAGATTACAGTATTCCATTTGGAAACATCGTCCTTTCTCTCAAAAACTTATACAATCATTTGCTCGTTTATTCAGCCCTATATTATAAAAACAGTATGAGACGAATTTTCTTAGTCGGATTTATGGGAACAGGTAAAACTACCTTTGGAAGGCAGTTGGCTGAATCTTTGGGTTTATCGTTTATTGACACCGACGTATACATAGAAAATACTTTTCACAAAAGTATTAATCAACTCTTTGAAGAAAAAGGAGAAGAAGGTTTCAGAGAGATAGAAAGAAAAATGTTGGTGGAAATAGCCGAAATGGAAAATGTGGTAATCGCAACCGGAGGAGGAACCTCCTGTTTTTACGATAATATGGACGTAATGAATAGAAAAGGACTAACTATTTACCTTAAAACGCCCCAAGAGGCTCTTGTGGAAAGATTAATTTCGGCAAAAATGAGTCGTCCGCTACTAAAAGATAAGAATAATGAAGAGATCAGCAATTACGTACACAATAAACTGGAAGAGAGAGAACCGTTCTACTCAAAGGCACAAATGACCATTAACCCTTTAGAAGAAGATATTACGTCCATTCTCAAATAAAAAACGCAACTTCTATTTCTACAAATTGCGTTTTTATCTTTTCTATAAACTTTTCTTTACAGTTCTTTTCGAATTTTCTCAGCAATTTCTTCCATTTCCTCTTTTTCGAGAGTCTGTTTTGGATTGGAAAAAAGAATATCAGCTTCCTTGTTAAGAGGTATCAGATGTATATGAGCGTGAGGCACCTCCAAACCAATAACAGCCATTCCCACTCTTTTGCAAGGGATAGCTTTAGCGACAGCTTTTGCTATTTTTTTTGCAAAAACATGCAACCCCGCTAAAGTGTCATCATCCAAGTTGAAAATATAACTTTCTTCCTGTTTAGGTATAACCAAAACGTGACCTCTAACAAGAGGATTTACATCTAGAAATGCAAAATATTTTTCTGTTTCTGCGATCTTGTAACAAGGAATTTCTCCCACTACTATTTTACTAAATATTGTTGCCATATATCTGTTTATTTTAGAATGTAATATCTACAATTTCAAATTCTACAACTCCTGAAGGAATCGAGATTTGTGTTTTGTCTCCAATTTTCTTACCGAGCAAACCCTTTGCAACAGGAGTGTTTATTGATATTTTACCTTCTCTAAGACTTGCTTCTGCCTCAGAGACAAGCGTATATACCAATTCCTGTTTCGTTTTAGTATTACGAATTCTTACTTTGTTCAAAATCTGAACAAAATCTGTATTTAGTTGTTTTTCGTTGATAATTCTAACATTTTGAAGATTCTCTTTTAGTTGGGATATTTTCATTTCCAACATACCTTGAGCCTCTTTGGCCGCATCATATTCAGCATTTTCAGACAAATCTCCCTTATCCCTAGCTTCTGCTATTTGTCTGGAAATAGATGGTCGCTCTACAGATTCAAGAAAATTCAAATCATCCATCAACTTCTTATACCCCTCTTCGGTCATATAAATGATAGCCATAAAATTTAATTTTTAGTGGTTATTAATAATTAATTCATCCTTTTTTAAAAACAAAAAGAATCTCGAAATAAATCGAGACTCCCTTTTCGTTTTTTGTTATAGGCAAAGGTAATAACTATTTCCTTGTAAAGAAAATAAAAAGGTCTAAAACTTCCATTTTGGTCATAAAATACTAGATATCAATATTTTCTATTAATAATTTCAGTATAGATAATCGCTTTTCTAACCTCTTCCGGATCATCTAAGGAAGGGAGAGCGTCCTTATTTTCATCCTCTTTTTTATCTTGAGCAAAAACAGATTTTAAAGGAATTCTTTCTTCTGTCTCCATTTTTACCATATTATTTTCCATCGGTTGATAATCCATAGAAATCAACTCTGATCCTTGTCTTTTTTCTTTTGCAGGATTCGTCTTTTCTGAACTTCCACGGGGATTAAAAACAATTGGAGGATGTTCCGGCACATCATTCTCATTAGGTTTTTTTCTTTTTTTGAAAAAAATCGTAACAAAAAGAATAAAAAGTATGATATACGTGGTAATAGACATAGTTGGGTAAATGTATGATAATTTGCTTTTTAAAACAAATTTCTTGCAAAAAAGTTTTCAATTTCAATGCTTATAACATTCATTTTTGACTTCTATATGTAATATCCGTTAAAGCAAATTATTGTATTATTACAGCAATTTGGTAAAAATTATTAACAGCACCCAATACCTTGTAATTTATGTAAAAAGAACTACTCCATTCTTTAAAGGCTTTAAACTCATGAAGAGGAACACTAAATTCATCAAAAAATAGTATGTCTCCCGATTTGAGAAATGGAGTGATTAATGTCAAGACGTAAAGAGTTGCCGAATATATATCAGCATCCATATGTATTACCTTTCTTTTAGAAGGATTATACGTGCTTAAAAACGAAAGTAAGGTTTGCTGAAAAAGCCCTTGATAAAATTCATGTCTATTACCCTCTATGACGGGAGGGTTATTGCCATTTTCCATGTCTCCTTTTTTGAATGGACCCCAAGCTTCGGGAAGTCCCGTAAAAGTATCAAACCCATAAAACCGAGCATCTGAGTTTTTTATCCTATTAACCCACCATTTGAAAGAAACCCCTTTTGAAACGCCAAACTCAAGGTAATCAATATTTGTATCTAAATTACAGGTATTAATAACTTGTTCATACAACGATTCCCGCTTTTTGTAATTAAATGTTTGTGTGTAAAAATCATTCTTACAGCTATGTTTGTGTTCTGATATCCATTTTGACAAACCAGCTATGTGTGCTATAAAGTCAAAAAGTTGGATAGGAACAAGCCTATCAATCCGGCAAACAAAAAACAAACCTTTGAGCTTGCCCGGTATTCTAACCATTTTCTTATAAAAATTCATCTCTAATTAGGTTAAATGTTGTATCAATCAATTATATATGCTTTCTCAATTTGCTCCATCGTCTATTGTGTAGACAAATATACTCCTTTTTTAAAACAGAAAAGTTAAAAGGAAAGCCGTTGCCCTCCTTTTAACTTAACCTTAACCTTAACTATGAAAAAAAACCTCTCGATTTTGTTTTCACTGCAAATGTAATATCTTTTTTTATTTGCGGAATACGATTGCAAAAATATTTTCGCAATCGTTTGCGGAATTAACTTATTTTAACTGAAATCCGTCATTTTTTTGTTTTTGCATCTGAAAAAATTAAATCATACCTTTGCAAAAATAATTTTATATTCATGGAAAACAAGACGTTTACCGACCAACTTCATAATGTAAAACCGACATTATTTGACTCTGAAAAAAAATTATTCATTGAGACCTATGGTTGTCAGATGAATTTTGCAGACAGCGAAGTTGTTGCCTCTATCATGGAAATGAGTGGATACGTTCTTACGGAAAACATACAAAATGCCGATGCCATCTTTATCAATACATGTTCTATTCGTGAACACGCCGAGCAGAAGGCTTTTTCTCGTCTAGACTATTTCCAATCCTTGAAAAGAAAAAAGAAAAAATTAATTGTCGGAATCTTAGGCTGTATGGCCGAAAGAATCAAAGAGGATTTATTATCACGAAAAGTGGTCGATCTTGTTGTTGGACCTGATTCTTACCTTGATTTACCGAATCTTATTGGTGCTGTAGAAAATGGGCAAAAAGCCATTAATATAGATCTTTCTAAAACAGAAACATACCAACAAATTATACCGCAACGTATTGGGCACAATCATATTAGTGGATTCGTATCCATAATGAGAGGTTGCAACAATTTTTGCTCCTATTGCATTGTCCCTTATACCCGAGGTAGAGAAAGGAGTCGTCCTTATCAAAGTATTTTGAATGAAATAAAAGATTTGGAAACGAAAGGCTATAAAGAAATAACCTTATTGGGTCAAAATGTAAATTCTTATCTGTACAAAGAAGGAGAGAAATGTTATTCTTTTGCCGATTTACTTCATTTAACAGCAGAAGCCGTTCCAAATATTAGAATTCGATTTACCACTTCCCATCCCAAGGATATGAGTGAGGAAACAATAAGGGCTATTGCTCAACATCATAACTTATGTAAAAATATTCATTTGCCTGTACAATCGGGCAGTAGCCGTATTTTGGAACTAATGAACCGTAAATACACTAGAGAATGGTATTTAGGTAGAATTTCCCTGATAAGAAGTATTATTCCTGACTGTGGTATTTCGACAGACATTTTTACAGGTTTTCACTCGGAAACAGAAGAAGACCATCAGGCAACCGTTTCCCTAATGAGAGAAGTAAAGTTTGACAATGCCTTTATGTTCAAGTATTCGGAAAGAGAAGGTACATATGCTGCCAAAAATTTGCCTGATAATATTTCAGAGGAAGTGAAAATTTACAGATTACAAGAAATAATTGATTTGCAGAATAAATTATCGGAAGAAAGCAACAAAAAAGATATTGGAAAAACCTTTGAAGTTCTTATTGAGGGGTATTCGAAAAGATCAAAAGATCAATTATTCGGAAAAACATCACAAAACAAGGTTGTTGTTTTTGATAAAAAGGGTAAAAACATAGGCGAATACGTATCATTGAGAATAAAAGATGCATCTGCCGCAACTCTGTTGGGGGAGATTATAGAGTAAAAGAGTAAAAAAATGACGAAAATTTGCATTTTTTTGTAAAAATAAAGCCTCTTTAGAAATATTGTTTTATATTTGCTGCGAATTTCCACTTAAAATATTGTTATATGAGAAAGTTATTCACAATTTTAGTTATCTCGTTGGCCACTTGCACGTCGTTGTTCGCTGACGAATTTACGCACTGGTCGGCCGTTGTCGAAGGCGGTGCTTCTCAATTTGACGGAGATACAAATCAAAAATACAATCAACTGAACCCTGGTACGGACGTTTTGTTCACAGGAGGAGCAAACGTAGAATACACTTTCACTCCTTTTTGGGGATTAGGATTGGAATATCAGTACCTGCCTTATGAAGGGCACTCGTGTTCTACTCAGCAACATCTAAACTATGGCAATTTTGATTTTAAAGGGACTTCCAATGAAGTATCAGTGTTTGCTTCCATCAACTTGACCAATTTGTTTAATGTGTACAGGAAATATTGGAGGTTTAATGTTTATGCAAATGCGGGCTTAGGCGTTGCTTTCTACAATACAACCGTTTCAAATTGGGTAAAAGACAATACTGCGGTAACTATTTCGATGACGCCGGAAGATGTTAAAGACGGACGCTCATTGGTAATGCCTGTTTCCTTGCTATTTGAATATAACATTTCAAAACCGTTGGCATTAGGATTGAACTTGCAATATAGAATGCATACGAAAGATAATTTCGAAGGAGAAGCTTACGTAAGAGGCATTCAAAATGACAATGAAGCACTTGGAACGTTAAATTTGCGTTATAAATTTCAATCAGACAAAAAAGAAGGACATATTAGAAATGTTGCCCCTGATAGGTATCGTTTGATTCACTCTTCAGACAAGGGAATTACAAACAAACTTGATTCTTTAGAAAAACGAGTTAAAAAAGTAGAAGATACCATTGCAAATAACATTCTACCTCGTCTTGGGGAAGTTGAACGAAAATTGTCTACGGAACCAGATGCAGATGGAGATGGAGTGCCAGATTGGAGAGACAAAGAGCCTAATACGCCTAAAGATGCGTACGTAAACTATTGGGGTGTTAGTCTCCCTAAGGAACTAATGAAAGCTGCAGAATATTATGAAGAATTGGCTAACCCGAAAGAAGAAGCGATAAATTATGATATGTCAGTATATTTTGCATTTGACAAAAAGAACTTGACAAAAAAATCAATTCAAAATATTGCGGTAGCTGCTGAAAAGTTGAAAGCAAATCCTAATCTCAAGGTTGAGTTGAGAGGCTATTGTGATTATCCGGGAAGTAACTCATATAACTTAAAACTTGGTACAGACAGAGGAATTGTTGTAAAACAAGAATTAGTTAACAAACATGGCATTAATCCTAATAGAATAACCTTAAATCCACAAGGAAGAATGTCTAATCCGCCTAATGCTACACAAAAGAACAGAAGAACGGATTTTGTATTCAGCAAATAATTAACCACAGAATAATTCAAAATTTAAAAGAGCCCTGAGTAAATTACTCAGGGCTCTTTTAACTAAAAAACATTGATGACACAAGAACACATATACAAAGATGAATTTGCGAAACTAGCAGGAATTAATTTGTTAGAAGCTCATGAAGGCACAGCTAAAGCACAAATGAAAATAGAAAAAAAACACCTCAACGGACTGGGAATAGTACAGGGAGGTGCTCTTTTTACACTTGCTGATCTTACCCTCGGGGCAGCAGCACACTCGGTTGGAGGAGAATATGTAACAATGTCTGCCCAAATAAACTTTATAAAGGGCAAAGGAGAAGGAACTCTTATTGGAATTGCTAAAAGGATTTCCAGCGGAAAAACTATCTCTAATTACGATGTCGAAATTCGTTTGGAAGAAACGGATGAATTAATTGCCATTTTTAGAGGAAGTACCTTCAAAAAAGCGGAGTAAAATTGTCTATATGATGAATAGCTCTTTTTAAGGAAAATATTTACCTTTGCTGTCTAAACACACAAAACAATATGGGACATCAACTTTCTATTTACAATACACTCTCTCGTAAAAAAGAAATTTTCGAGCCTCTCCATTCTCCTCTTGTAGGTCTTTATGTATGTGGTCCAACTGTTTATGGAGATGGGCATTTAGGACATGCACGTCCTGCTATTACTTTCGATTTACTTTTCCGTTACCTGACACATCTTGGCTATAAAGTTCGTTATGTACGTAACATTACGGACGTTGGACATTTGGAACACGATGCCGATGAAGGAGAAGATAAAATTGCAAAAAAGGCTCGCCTTGAGCAAAAGGAACCAATGGAAGTAGTTCAATATTACTTAAATCGTTACCACAAGGCAATGGAAGCATTAAACGTGTTACCTCCGAGCATTGAACCTCACGCATCAGGACACATCATGGAGCAAATAGAATTTGTTCAAAAAATATTGGATGCGGGATATGCTTATATCAGCGAAGGCTCTGTTTATTTTGACGTGGAAAAGTATAGCAAAAAGTTTCATTATGGAAAACTATCAGGTCGTAATATCGAAGAATTATTAGAAACAACACGTGAACTTGACGGACAAAGTGAAAAGCATAGGAGTATGGATTTTGCTCTTTGGAAAAAAGCCGCTCCAGAACATATAATGCATTGGAAATCTCCATGGAGTGAAGGATTTCCGGGTTGGCATATGGAATGTTCGGCTATGGGAACAAAATATTTGGGCGAAGAATTTGATATTCACGGAGGAGGAATGGACCTTATATTTCCACATCACGAATGTGAAATTGCTCAATCCACAGCAGCCTTAGGAAAAGAGACCGTACATTATTGGATGCATAACAATATGATTACCATCAACGGACAAAAAATGGGAAAATCATTGGGAAATTTCATTACACTTGAGGAATTTTTTACGGGAAGTCATAAAATCCTAACACAGGCATATTCCCCAATGACAATTCGTTTTTTCATTTTGCAAGCACACTACAGAAGCACAGTAGACTTTAGCAACGAAGCATTGCAAGCATCAGAAAAAGGGCTAACAAGGTTATTGGAATCATACACACGTTTACAAAAACTGATTGCTTCTCCAACCTCAACTGTTGAAGTGAAAGACCTAAGAGAGAAATGTGAAGAAGCCATGTGTGACGACTTAAATAGTCCAATTGTAATTTCACACCTATTCGATGCTTCTAAAGCCATCAATACGGTAGCTGACGGCAATGGAACAATTTCTATGGAAGATTTGGAAGAATTAAAGAGCGTGTTTAAGTTGTTCATAGAAGACCTTCTAGGATTGCAAACAGAAAATCAAGAAAGCACAAATAAGGATGCTTACAAACAAGCCATTGATTTATTATTAAATATTAGACTTGACGCCAAAAAAAACAAAGACTGGGCTACTTCTGATAGAATTCGTAATGAGCTCACGACATTGGGTTTTACGATAAAAGACACCAAAGATGGTTTTGAATGGGGATTGTAGTCTTTTTGAGAGAGACAAAAACGGCAAAATAAATAAAATATTTTGCCGTTTTTTTATATAAAAATATTCTTACAAACTTTCCAACATCCTTTTCAAAACAGTTTGAGCAGAAACTTCGCGATTGGCAGCCTCAGGAATAACAATGGATTGAGGACTTTCAATCACATCATCCGTAACAATCATATTACGACGAACGGGCAAACAATGCATAAAATAAGCGTTGTTGGTTAATGCCATTTTTTCAGTATCAACAGTCCAAGAGGGGTCTGAACTAATAATTTTACCATAATTAGGGTCTTCATAAGCAGACCAGTTTTTCGCATAAATGAAATCTGCTCCGAGAAAGGCTTTGCGTTGATCGTATTCCACTTTAGCATCCCTTACAAACTGAGGAGCTAATTCATAGCCCTTTGGATGTGTAATTACAAAATCAACATTAGCCTCATTCATAAAATCGGCAAATGAATTTGGAACTGCTTGAGGTAATGCTTTGGGGTGAGGAGCCCAAGTAAGGACGACTTTTGGTCTGTCGGTTTTTTTATATTGTTCAATGGTAATCAAATCGGCAAAAGCTTGCAATGGGTGACCGGTAGCTGCCTCCATACTAAAAACAGGTTTCCCCGAATATTTGATAAATTGATTCAAGATTGTGTCTTCATAATCGAATTGTTTGCTTTCAAAACGAGCAAAAGAACGAACTCCTATGATATCGCAATAGCAACCCATAACAGGGATGGCTTCCAACAAATGCTCAGATTTATCACCATCCATTACCACTCCTCTTTCGGTTTCAAGTTTCCAAGCTCCCTGATTAATATCAAGAACAATGGTATTCATGCCTAAATTCATGCCGGCTTTTTGAGTACTTAATCGTGTACGGAGACTTGAATTAAAAAACACCATTAGTAAGGTTTTGTTTTTGCCTAAAGTATCCCATTTATATGGATTATTTTTTACTTCAAAAGCCTCTTTTAGGGCAGTATTTAGATCACCTAAATCTTTTACGTTTGTATACGTTTTCATTTTTCTATTCTTTTTACAACGTTATTAAACCCTACAAAGTTAAAGAAAAAAACAATAACGTTTGTCTTTTAGGCTGTTTTAAGATTCCAATTAAATTAATACCTTTGTGCATATAATTTTTTGATAATAAAAGCGTTTTGACTTTATTGAATCATCTGTTTCAGTAACCCCATATTTTATGAAAAACATCAAGATTTTTTGTATAATCTTTTTTTTGAGCCTTTCTTTACAAAACATCACAGCTCAAAAATCTCCTTTTAGCACTACGGAAAAAGCCCTTTTCAACGATGGAGAAACCTATTTTACCAAGAAAAATTATGCCGCAGCATCACGCTATTTTGAGAAATATTTAACTTATCAACACAGAGACAATGAAGAATCCGTACGTCAAGCTGAATATTATATCGCTAAATCAGCCTTTGAATTACGAAAAAAAGATGCCAAATTTAAATTGGAAGAATACCAAAAAAAATATGCGTATGCGACTAATATAGAGCTTATTGACCTATATATAGGCATTTTAGAATATGAATCGGGAAAGTATAAGCAAGCCATTAAACGTTTCGAAAAAATGGACACTGATAAATTAAGCGAAACAGAAATGGTTCAACTCTTTTTTTACAAAGGGTATGCCTATCACGAACAAGAAGATTATGAAAAATCCAGTTATGAATTCCAGCAAGTATTACGTCGTTCAAACTCTCCTTACATTGAACCGGCAACGTATTATTATGCTTATGCAGAATATCGCTTAGGAAATATGGACACTGCTCTTAAAAATTTCTTGAAAGTTGAAGATAATCCGGATTTTAAGATGACTGTGCCCTATTTTATTGCTCAAATATATTATCAAAAAGGGGAATGTGAAAAACTATTGTCTTATGGGAAAAATGTTCTTTCTCAATATCCTAAAAATACAAAAAACAACGAGATAATCCGTATGATGGGTGAATGTAGCTTTTCTCTGAAAGACTATAAAACCTCTATTAACCTTTTAAATACCTATCAAAAAAATACAAAAAAGATTTCGAGAGAAGATTATTACTTACTTGGAATGGGATACTATATGACAGAAGACTATCCAAACGCTATTACAAATCTATCAAAAACGACTAACCAAGAAGATTCTCTAAGCCAAAACAGTTATACGCATATAGCAATGAGCTATATCAAACTTAACGACAAGAAAAATGCCAGAATGGCTTTTGAAGCTGCTTCTCGTTATACATTTGACAAATCATTACAAGAAGAAGCCTTGTTTAATTATGCATTGGTTACATACGAATTGTCCTTTTCCCCTTTTAATGAATCTGTAGGGGCTTTCGAACGATTCTTAAAAGAATTTCCAAATTCGAAACACAACGACAAGGTTTATGAGTACTTGGCAAATAGCTATTTAACTACAAAAAATTATGCAGAAGCATATAAATCTATTCAAAACCTTAACTCAAAAAACACAAAAATACTGGAAGCAGAGCAACGCATCTTGTTTAATCTGGGAACAACTGCTATGGCCAACAACAACATCGAAAAAGCTTCTCAAAACTTTCAAAAGGTAATTAACGGGAAAGCTTATAATCAGGACATTAGCACACGTTCCTATTTCTGGTACGGAGAATGTTTATTTAGAATGAAAAAATATAATGAGGCAGAAAAAAACTTCCAAAATTATATTAATTCTTCGAAAGCAAAAAGCACTGATGAGTATGAATTGGCTCATTACAATTTAGGATATACCTACTTTATGCTAAAAGATTATAATTCTGCCATCAATTGGTTTCGTAAATACATAACCTTTAACGATGGAAGTGCTACCATGCTTTTAGACGCAAATAATCGCATAGGAGACTGCTATTTTCAAAACAGACAGTTCCTTGAAGCTAAGAGATATTATTCCCAATCCATAACAACCGGAAAGACCTTACCCGGAGCAGACTATGCAACCTTCCAAAAGGCATTTGTTGCAGGATTGCAAAAGGAATATACAGAAAAAATAGCGATACTGCGAGGTTTAATTTCCTCATATCCTAATTCAGAATGGCAAGATGATGCCCTTTTTGAAATAGGGAACACCTACATCCTGCTTAAGGAAAACGACAAGGCCATTGAAACTTTCGCCGAAATAGAAAAAAAATTCGAGAAAAACAATCCGATGTTACGTAAAGCAAAACTTCAGATAGCCATGCTTCAATACAACGGTGGCAATACAAATCAAGCACTTGGAACATACAAAAGCATTGTATCGGAATATCCGGCAAGTGAGGAAGCAAAAACTTCTCTTGACGCAATAGAAACAATCTTGGTGGACAATAACAAAGTCGATGAATATAGTCAATTCGTAAATTCGCTAGGAACATCTTCCCTCAAAATTGCTCCTTCAAGAGAAGATTCTTTGATGTACAAGGCTGCACAGAAAGTATATGCCAGAGAAGATATTCCTCAAGCAACAAAAAGTTTTGAGAAATATTTGCAAACCTTTCCTCAAGGGAAATACAGCACAACCGCTAGATATTATTTGGCAAACTGCTATTACACACAAAAAGATAAATCAAAAGCTCTTGATTTATATAAAACGCTTATTTCAGACAAGCAAAATCCAAACCAAGAAGAATCCCTTGCCAGAGCAGCCGAAATTAGCTATGATTTAGGACAATATGCTGAGGCAATCGATTATTTCAAGCAACTCGAACAAATCGGTGATCAAGACAATAAAATGGCTGCCAAAATCGGACTGATGCGTTGTTCATATACATTAAAAAATTATGATGAAGCCATCAATTCAGCGAAAAATTTAATCGAATTTTACCCGAACAACCTAAATTTGGTAGAAGAGGCTCGCTACAAAAAAATGGAATCTTATATTGCCATGAATAATTCGGAAGCAGCGGTTTCCGATATGCAAAGTTTAGCTCAAGATACCCGAAGCAATTATGGAGCAGAAGCAAAATATTTATTGGCGAATTATTATTTCACCCATCAACAGTACGATGCTGCGGAAAAAGAAATTTTTGATTTTATTGAAAAAGGCACCCCTCATCAACAATGGTTGGCAAAGTCATTTATTCTGCTTTCAGACGTATATATGCAAAAGGAAAATTACTTTGAGGCAAAACAGTATTTGCTTAGTCTAAAAGATAATTATACCTCCGACGATAAGGAAATAAACGAAGCTATAAATGCCCGTTTAGAAAAATTACGTAAGATAGAGAGTGAAACTGTAGTGGAAAAGACTAACCCTGTAGAATAATTAAATGCTATGAAAGCACAGAAATATATATTTTTTACAACCATGCTGGCAATTTGCAATGTGGCTGTATTATTTGCAGATAAAGACGGCATTTCTCGAGATATAACCGTGGAAAAAGAGTACAATCCTACGGTTATGGATGCTGATAAAATAAATACAGTACCAAAAGCCGCAACGTACACCATCGAAAAGCCAAAAATCAATTATTCGATATGGTCAAATTCCCAAGAGGTAAAAAGTTCCATCGATTTTTTAACAGCAGATGAATACAACGAAAACAGGTCAGAAAATTCAAAAAATGGCATTTTTAGAGGCGGAATTGGTAATTATTGGCAATTACTGGGAGAATTCTATTATCCACTATTAAAAGGGGATAATTACTTGCTTGATTTTAATTTACGACACCAATCTGCATGGGGGAAAGTGGCTCTCGACAACGATGAAAAAAAGAGAGCCATGTTCAACACAACAGGAGTAGGATTTGTTTTTGAAAATCAATTTCAAAACTCAAGATTAGTCTCCGAAGTCAACTATTCGTACAATGGATTTGATTATTACGGACAATCGAACATTGATAAAACGTTATTCGTTTCAGATGCAGCAAGAGGTTTAGTAAACGTCTTAGCCGATAGTATATTGCGAGAAAAACCGGGAAGTTTCAGTACTGTTGAAACAAAATTCAATTTATTCTCAACGAATTCTCGTGAATCGTTTCAATACAACAGCTCCTTGGCTTACAATTATTTTGGAGGTCAATTTACAGCAAACGAACATAATTTTTTGTTTAATATTGACATGAACGGAGAATTGGAAACAGGACGCTTGGGTGCAACTATTAACATTGATAATTATTTTTACGCATTGCCCGACAGCACTTTACGAGGATATAGTTTTAATGAAAAAGACTTTAATCCAAACGGAGTGGTAAAAATCAGTCCATACTATAAAATGACAGAATCCAATTGGGATTTATCCATTGGAGCCAATATTTTCGCCATTTTTGGATCGACAAATCGCCCATTTAGTGCCTCTGCAAACATTCTCGGAAAAATGGCTTTAGTTCCTGAAGTATTTTACCTGTATGGTGGGATTACCGGAGATCTCGATTACAACAGCTATTCAAGCATTATGAAAGAAAATAAATACATTTCACCTGATGTGAAAGTAAAAAGCTCTTATACGCCATTCGACATTTCCGGAGGGCTCAAAATAAAAGTTATGGACGGATTACTTTTCGACGGATGTGTTGGCTTCAAAGTGATAAAAGACCAATATTTCTTCGTTAACCGTTCGGTCGAATACGTTTCATCACCATTAAGTGTAGCTTATTTAAATACGTTTGACGTTGTTACAGAAAAAACGGCTAGTTTGTTGAATCTTGACATGAGTCTCACGTTTGACAAAATAGATGCAATAGATATTGCTTTAACCGGAAAATTGAACAAGTGGGGTTTATCCGACAACGCAAAAGCTTGGCAACAGCCCTCCTATGAAATTGGGCTAAAGGGAAGCTATAAAATCAATTCCGATTGGAAAGTGGGGCTATCGTACAATTTTATGGGCGAACGCTATGCTCTAGTTAACAATTCGGAAGTCGCCATGAAGGATGTCCATGATATCAATGCTTTCGCTAATTATCAATTTTCCAATTGGATGGGCTTCTTTGCTAATGTCAACAATATTGCCAACGGAAAATATGAGACTTTTTACGGGTACAGATCTTTTGGCATAAACGGAATGATTGGTGTAATCATGTCTTTTTAACTATGTATGTTCTCGCATTTGGGGCTAAACCAACTACATTTGAGAAAACATGAAAAAACTCACAATTTTTGTTTTTAACTGAAAAGATGTATGTTTGCAAAACATATAGAACCTTGAGAAGAATATACTTTTTTCCCTAATTTATCAGGAAATTATGCTAAAAGAACAAGACATTCTACAGCTCGAACAGAAAGGCATTAGCGAAGATTTATTCGAAACGCAAATTCGAAATTTCGAAAATGGATTCCCTTTTTCAAACTTGCAAGAACCTGCTACTACACAAAAAGGCATTCTCAGATTAAAAAAGGCTGAGATAGATCATTTTATACATCTGTACGAGGTAGAAAAGAGCAATAAAAATATCTTAAAATTTGTACCGGCCTCTGGCGTTGCTTCCCGGATGTTTAAGAATTTGGCGGACTTTGTGAATAATAACGAAGAAAGCAATGTTAATCACAAAGAACAATTTTCTGAAGTAAAAGTTTTCATCGAAAAAATTCAAGAATTTGCCTTTTATGAAGAATTGAAATCAACAATAAAAGAGAAAGGAACAACAATTGAAGAGCTTATAAAGAATAAGGATTATAGAACAATCATAATCTATTTGCTCACAAAATATGGGATGAACTACGGAAATTTGCCCAAAGCCCTATTAAGCTTCCATTCTTACAAAGGACTCGTACGAACGGCCTTGGAAGAGCAACTTATAGAGGGCATTGAGTATGCTAAAAACGACAGTAAAAACGTTTTCCTTCATTTTACGATTTCTCCCGAACACAAAAAGGCATTCACGGAAAAAATACGGGACATAAAAAAAACGTATGAAACAGAATTTGATGTCAAACTTCATATACAATTGTCAGAACAAAAATCATCGACTGATATTGTTGCCGTAGACGATGAAAATAGAGTTGTACGAAACAGAGACGGGTCAATGATGTTTAGACCCGGTGGACATGGGGCTCTAATTGAAAATTTAAACGAGTGTAACGCTGACATTATTTTCATCAAAAATATTGATAATGTGGTGGTTGATAGCCTGAAAGAAATTACTCGCAAATACAAAAAGGCTCTTGCTGGGTATTTGTTGGATTTTCAAAAGAAGATTTTTCAACACCTAATAATGCTTGATAATTTAGAAATATCTGAATCAGAAATAAGCAATATTGAAGCTTTTGGCAGATATTCTCTTTCCATTATTCCCGAAGATTCCTACTACAGTCTTTCTTTTCGGGAAAAAATAGCTTTTTGGCAAAAGTGGCTTAATCGTCCTATACGCGTTTGCGGAATGGTGAAGAATCAGGGGGAACCCGGGGGAGGACCTTTTTGGGTTAAAAATGAAAAAGGAGAAATAAGTTTACAAATAGTAGAATCTTCACAAATAGATTTTACCAATAACTATCAAAAAGAAATTGCCGCAAGGGCATCGCATTTCAACCCTGTCGATCTAGTTTGTGGCATAAAAGATTACAAGGGAAACAAATTTGATTTACGCTTTTTCATTGATAAAAGTACAGGTTTTATTTGTTTCAAACCAACAGAAGACAAAATGGTAAAGGCACAAGAGTTACCCGGACTATGGAACGGTGCAATGGCAAATTGGATAAGTATTTTTATTGAAGTACCTATTGAAACGTTTAATCCGGTAAAAACGGTAACCGATTTACTTCGAAAAGAACATCAACAATAATTTTTTCTAAGGGCTATTCAAAAATAGCCCTTATTTATTTACTTCCCTCCTTACTTTGTCGTTACAGAAATTCCATAGATTTCATTTATTCTATAAGCGAAAAAATAATTACCTTTGCAACTCAATTACATTTATTATAACAGAAAAATGGAAACAGGTAAAAGAACAAAAATTGTAGATGCTTTAAAACAGACATCTTTCGGAGAAAAAATTAACATTAAGGGATGGGTTCGTACCCGTAGAGGCAATAAAAATGTAAATTTCGTTGCCATTAATGATGGATCTACAATTAATAACATTCAAGTAGTAGTAAATGTTGAACTATTTGGAGAAGAGTTTCTAAAACCTATCACAACGGGTGCGTGCGTGAGTATAATCGGGACCCTGACAGAATCCCTGGGAAAAGGACAAAACGTCGAAATACAGGCCTCGAAAATCGAAATTTACGGTACTGCAGACCCTGAAACGTATCCTTTGCAAAAAAAAGGGCACTCCCTTGAGTTTTTACGCGAAATTGCTCATCTTCGTCCAAGAACAAATACTTTTGGAGCCGTTTTCCGTGTTCGCCACAACATGGCCATGGCGATCCACAGTTTTTTCCACGAACGTGGTTTTGTTTATGTAAATACGCCAATTATTACGGGCTCCGACTGTGAAGGTGCGGGACAAATGTTTCAGGTAACAACATTAAACTTGTACAACCTGAAAAAAGACGAAAAAGGCTCTATCGATTATTCACAAGACTTTTTCGGCAAGCAGGCAAGTCTTACTGTTTCAGGACAATTAGAAGGCGAATTGGCGGCTTTGTCGTTGGGAGAAATTTATACTTTTGGTCCTACTTTTCGTGCAGAAAATTCCAATACACCACGCCACTTATCCGAATTTTGGATGATTGAACCGGAAATGGCTTTTTACGAAATCGAAGACAACATGGAATTGGCAGAAGATTTTGTAAAATATTGCATACGTTGGGCTTTGAAAAATTGCAAAGACGATATTGATTTTCTTTGCGAAATGTACGATAAAGAATTGGTGGAACGGCTTAATTTTGTTGTCAACAATGATTTTATACGCCTGACATATACCGAAGGAATTAGAATTTTGGAAGAAGCTATCCGCAACGGACAAAAATTCGAATTCCCTATTGATTGGGGAACAGATTTACAATCGGAACACGAACGTTATTTGGTAGAAAAACATTTCAAAAAACCGGTTATTCTTACTGATTATCCAAAAGAAATAAAATCGTTCTACATGAAACAGAACGAAGACGGCAAAACGGTACGTGCAATGGATGTTCTTTTTCCAAAAATAGGCGAAATCATTGGAGGTTCTCAGCGTGAGGAAGATTACGATAAATTACGCAATCGTGCCAAAGAAATGAATGTTCCCGAAAAGGATATTTGGTGGTATTTGGATACCCGCCGATTTGGAACAGCTCCCCATTCAGGCTTCGGATTGGGCTTTGAAAGACTGCTTCTTTTCGTTACCGGCATGGCAAATATCCGCGACGTAATTCCATTTCCAAGGACGCCAAACAATGCTGAATTTTAATTCGCAATAAAGCTAAAAAAAGGGGTAGCAATTTTTGAAGTGCACCCCTTTTTAATTAACAATTTATAATTGTATTTTAAGCCTCTATCTAGTCAACCAATTTTCAGGATTCTGAGTATTTCTTTCTTTCCAAACTTGAAAATAAAGGATTGTTTTATCTTCATCTTCATTATCCACGAAAATTTTACCGATAGACTGCTTAGCAGAGACCTTATCTCCCACCTTCACATAAATACTTGTTAAATTAGAATAAACAGTACGATAAATCCCATGTCTTACGATTACTGTGTTATTGCTGCCGGGAATGGCGAAACGTTGCGTTACCTCTCCCTCAAACACAGCACGGGCATCTGCCCCCGGAGTAGTTTGTATATATATTCCCTTATTATCAGTTGTCACAAACTTTAACACAGCATGAGGTTGTACGCCAAAATGTCCTATAACAACTCCTTTGGCAGTCGGCCAAGGCAAACGACCCTGATTCTTCTCAAACCCTCCGGAAAGAAGGTTCTCTTCTTTGTTCATGGTAGGAGTATATGTTTTAGAATTTTTATTAGTCGCATTTTTGGATGGAACTTTTTTTGCTTCTCGAGCTTCAACCTTTTTTGCTTCCTCTTCTTTACGAGCTTCGTCTGCAATCATTTGCTCAATCTTATGATTCAAAGCATCTGCTCTCTGCTGATGTTTTTTAAGATCTTTTTTAAGTTGTGCTTCTGTTTTTTTGAGCTGGACAACTAAATCTGCTTGTTTCTGTTTTTCCGTTTGTAACTTAGTACTTTCCTTTTTTCTTTCGTTCAAAACGGATATTTTTTGCAAACGAGCATCTTCTATTTGTTCTAATTTCGTTTCCAAGTCAATTTTCACTTGTTCTATTTCTTGTCCTTTTTTCTTACAATATTCTGAATATTGCAAAACATAACGATAGCGGCGATAGGACTCACCAAAATCCTTTCCGGATAAAACGAACATCAATTTTTCGTATTTGTTTTTTTTGAAATACGAATGATACATGAGAGTTGCGTATTCTGCTTTTAGATCGTCCAAATCAGCTTGTTTTTGTTTGGCTTCTCCTCTTAATTGAACTATTTGTTTTTCGATACCGGTAACTTCCGTGCTAATTATCCCAATAAGATTCTGACGTACAGAGATTTCTGCATTCAACACATGCAATCTCCCTAGTGTATTTTCTTTGGTTTTTTTTGTTTTTGAAATAAGCGAGCTCGTTACTTCAAGATCTTTCATCGCCTTGTTTTTACGTTGTTGCAATTCACTAATCGACTCTGCATTTAACAAAAAAGTTGCAAAAAAGACAATAACGACTATGTTTAGAAATCTTTTCATTTGAAAATACCTTTTATATCTGATAAATAAATTCTTTTATATTTCGAAGGAATAATAGTTTTAACCTCTACCTGCGTATTGAAATCCACCTTTTCTACGGTATAATCAGCACTCAGTTGACGCGATGATGTGCTCAAAAATAAATTCGTTGCAAAAGGAAAATCGATTCCGTTTACCCCATTGAAATTGCTATATTCAGCCATCAAAGATACGGAATTATCATTGGAAGAAACAAAAGTTCTTTTCAAAGCATAATTTTGATCAATCAAAAATTGTGTTTGAAAACTACTCGAAGCCAATTGAAGCGAGTGCATCTGGTCACTTTCGGAAGAAACAAAGTTTTTGAAATTATTTTCTTTTGCCGGATCGAAAACCCTGTTAAGCATCAATCCCTGAAGCGAAAAATAATCAATGGGAATATTCGCTAACGAAGATATCACCGCAAAAGAATCGGAAAAATATCGTTGATTCAGCCTATCTATTATCAACACACTGTCTTTGGTCAGTTTTACTCTGACGACCTCTATTCCGAACAAAGCCTGAAAAGACAAAACCATACAGCTGTCAACCACCACTTTCATAGAACCATTCGTTTTTATAGTTACATCATTGTTCGGAATGGTAAAAATTACACGAGAAGCATCAATAGTCTTTATCGCACCATTTTTAACTTGCATTTTTTGAGCAAGCGTTTCGGATTCAGAGAAAGGCACAGCAACAATTGCAGGCTTCGTCACCTTACATCCCGCAAAGGCTAAGAGTACCATTCCGCAAAAAAAAATGAAAAGCTTTTTATTCCACATATTGTTGTTCCTGTATTTTACGATTTATTGTTTCGGATTTTTGACCGAATTCAACGGACTTTTTCCACATTTCTAGTGCTTTCTCTTTTTGGTTGGAAAAAAATAAAATGTCACCGTAATGTTCATATACCTCACTTCGACTTTCATCTTCAGCTACATATTCAACAGCACGTTCTACATAAAAAAGAGCCAAACTATATTTTTTTTGCTTAAATAAAATATAAGCATACGTATCTAAAAACGAAGTGTTTAACGGTTCCTTTTCTATCGTCTTGGCACTCATCTGTTCCGCCAAAGCCAAATCGCCACCGGTTATAGCCATGTAATATGCACAATTATTTAGAAGATATACATCATCAGGAGTAATTGTTAAAGCCTTTTTACACATCTCAATTGCTTTGTCTTTCTCATTTTTTTTGTAGTATAAATCACTCAGCAAGACGCATGTCACTTTGTTCATTTCCGAATATCGTTTATCTTGGAAATTCGTTTTCTGAAGGGTTTGTTCTAAAAACGATATTGCTTGTTCGCTTTTTTCTTTCGTAGAAACTATCAAACCCGAGTAATAGTAAAACAAGGGCTCATCAGGCATAGCTTTTATAGCCTCTTCCAATATAGAATAAGCTGCATCCAGACTATCTTTTTTATATTCCAAATCGAATAACGTCAACCAACAATCAACGCACTCAGGTTTAAGGTAAACAGCCGTGCGTAAATGTTCTTTCGCCTCCTGCTCTTTTTTCTGAGAAATCAAAAATGTTGCATAATTCAAATGTGCCTGATATTCTGTAGGTTCCGAATCAACAATGGAAAGATAAACCTTATTTATTTTATCCGTACCATCAGGTTTATCCGCGTAATAGTGAAGAATATTTTCGAGAAATCGGGACTTATCGGAAAAAGTGATGTCTTTTGCTTCAAAAATTTTAAACAAACATTTTTCCGCTTCATCCATTTGGTTGGTCTTTTCGTAATATCCGGTAAGGGAGATAAAAACGTAACCACTTTCCGGAGCTAAAGCGAGAGCTTTTTGATAATCTTCAAAAGCGTCATCCAAATCAGACGTTTCCATTTCCAAATCGCCTTTCATAATCCACAGGGTATGATCGGAAGGAAATCGTTCAATTAAATTATCAACCTCACGATGAGCTTGTTTGTAATTTTTCATTTGTACATAAAGCTGCACCTTTTCGTAAGATAGAGACTTGTTAACGCCAATTCGCTTTTCAAATTTATCATAAGCGGCAATGGCTTTTTTATACTCTTTTTGCTGAGCATACAACCGACCTAAATCATATAAAATCTCGTCTTTATCAGGAAATAATCGAGCTATATTTTGGTAAACAGCGATAGCTTCAGCCGTCTTATTTTTTGCTATGTAAAGTTGACCCAGAGACTCTTGATAAAAGAAATTAGTGCTATCCAGTTCGGCTGCATTTTTGATGTACGAAAAGCCCATGTCGGGGTTATTTTGCAACAAAAATAATTTGCCTAACTCAAAAGAGACAATAGCACTCCGCGGATTAATATCATAAGCCTTTATGAAGAGATCTATGCTTGGGGAGATATTTCCTGCATTTTTTTGTCGAATAGCTTCAACAAAGAAGTAATTAAACTTATCTTTTGAAAAAACGAATGAGGGTGTAACAGATTCACTCTTCTTCTCTTTTTTCGCCCATATTGTCGGAGAAAATAAAAGAAAAAATAGAAAAAAAACACCGATTTTAGTGCATTTATTATTCATCCGTCTTTTCGTATTGTGCAATTATTTTTTGCCGGTATGACCAAATCCGCCTGCTCCACGAAGAGTTTCTTCGAGCACTTCAACAGCCTTCCAATCTACTGTGGCATATTCTGCGATAATCATTTGACAAATTCTTTCGCCATCATTTACAACAAACGACTCATTAGAAAGATTGATGAGAATTACACCGATTTCACCGCGATAATCCGCATCTATTGTTCCCGGCGTATTGAGTACCGTAATGCCTTTTTTGATAGCCAATCCGCTACGCGGTCTGATTTGAGCCTCGTAACCTTTGGGCAACTCAATAAACAAACCGGTAGGAATTATTTTCCTTTCCAAGGGTTTTAATTCAATTGGTTCTGATAAATTCGCACGTAAATCCATGCCGGCAGACATGGGAGTAGCGTACTCAGGCAACGGATGTTTCGACTTATTGACAATTTTGACTTTCATATTTTTATGTAAAAAAAGAGTGGTGCAAAAGTAAAAAATTAAATGCAACAAATTGACTTTTGGTGCTTTTATGGCGTTTAAAAAACTTTAAAATATGCTTTTTCAGGCTATGACAAAATCAAGTTGTTTTTTCTCTAAATTGGCACGAGCCACCAACACCGAAATTTCATCTCCCAATTGGTACTTTTTATGGTGACGAGATCCGATTAGGCAATAATTTTTATCGTCGTAGGTATAATAATCATCTTCCAAATCGCGAATAGGAATCATTCCTTCACATTTATTCGAAACTATTTCCACGTAAATACCCCATTCGGTAACACCGGAAATAACGCCATCAAACACTTGACCAACCTTGTCACTCATAAACTCTACTTGCTTGTACTTGATGGAAGCACGTTCGGCAGAGGCAGCCAATTGCTCACGAGAAGAACAGTGTTCACAAAATTCTTCGTATTGTTCTTTGTTTACACCTGCCCCTCCTTCATCGTATTCGGTAAGCAAACGGTGTACCATCATATCCGGATAACGACGAATAGGCGATGTGAAATGGGTATAATAATCGAAAGACAACCCATAATGCCCAATGTTTTCGGTAGAATAAATGGCTTTTGCCATAGAACGAACAGCAAGCGTTTCGATAAGATTTTGTTCTTTTTTGCCAACGACCTCATCCAGTAAATGGTTGATTTCTCCCGCCATTTCTTTTTTCTTTCCGGAAAGTTTTAACTTATAACCAAATCTTTTGATGAATTGGGAAAAAGTTGCCAATTTCTGTTGGTCAGGTTCATCGTGAATACGATACACAAATGTTTTCGGATTTTTTCCTTTAGGTACCATTCCGATATGTTCTGCAACCGTTCTGTTGGCAAGAAGCATAAATTCTTCTATCAATTTATTGGAGTCTTTTGCCTCTTTAAAATAAACACTCAAGGGTTTTCCCTGTTCATCTATTTCGAAACGAACTTCGAAACGATCGAAAGAAATAGCTCCTTTTTCAAAACGTTTTTTGCGTAATATTTTGGCAAGCTTATCGAGTTGTAGTATTTCCTCAGCCAAATCGCCTTGCTTTGTTTCGATGATATTTTGAGCTTCTTCGTAGGTAAAACGACGATTAGAACGAATAACCGTTCTTTTAATTTTAAAATGAACGATTTCAGCTTCTTCATTCAACTCAAAAATAACGGAATAAGTCAATTTATCTTCATCAGGACGAAGAGAGCAAATTTGATTGGATATTTTTTCGGGCAACATAGGTACCGTTCTGTCTACCAAATAAACAGACGTTGCTCTATTGTACCCTTCCTTGTCAATATCTGTTCTGGGCATCACATAGTGAGTTACATCGGCAATGTGTACACCCACTTCGTAATTACCATTTTCGAGTTTCCGATACGACAAGGCATCATCAAAATCCTTAGCATCCCGCGGGTCTATTGTAAACGTTGTAATTGACCGCATATCAAGACGTTTTCCGACTTCTTCGTCGGTGATATTCGGGTCGATTTCATCGGCAAGTTTTTCCAATTCCGGTGGATAGGAATATGGCAGTCCAAATTCAGCCAAAATAGCATGCATCTCAGCCGTATTATTTCCTACATCGCCAAAAACATCTATTATTTCACCAAACGGATTCTTTGCATTAGAAGGCCAATCCGTCATTTTTACGAGTACTTTTTGACCATCTTTTGCTCCGTTCAATTTGTCCAACGGAATAAAAATATCATTGCTCAAAATTCTGTTATCGACGATAACAAAGCCCAAATTATTTCGCAAGGATAAAACTCCGACAAAAGTTTCGCGAGCTCTTTTCAAAATTTCAACAACTTCTCCTTCGGGTTGGCGATTTTTACGGTGGGCATACAAAAGCACTTTGACCGTATCGTTTTTCATCGCACGATTAGCATTCCTGTCGGCAATAAATATTTTTTCACCACCATCTTCGGGAATGAGCTGCATTTTTGCATTATTATTCTTGTCGATAATTCCGACAACGAATTTGCTCCGGGAGGTGAACCTAAACTTTCCTTTTTCGCTTTCATCAAGTAAACCCTGTTCTGCCATTTCCTTCAAGCGTTGCATTACAAGGGCCTTTTCGGACTGAGATTTTGCACCTATGGCAGCTGCCATCTGCTTGTAATTAAACAACTTATTGGGAGATTGTTTAAAAACAGCCGTTATTGCAGAAGATATTTCGTTCTTTTTCATATTACGCTTTTTATGAGATTAAAGCCGTCGCTTTTTGATTCGTTGGCACCAACGTATTTTTCGACACGTAGTGAGACAAAGGTATTTATTTTTCTTGGAATTTGTTTGGTTTAAAATGGAGGATTTTAGAAAAAACGATTTATGCAACTAAATACAAAGGTTTTAAGCTATTATTTGTTGCTCCGGCACTTATTTATAAAATCTTTCTTCTAACTCATCTTTTTGTTTGCATTGAAAAGATGTTACAGAAAAAATAACCTGCTTTGGGGACAATGAGATTAAGCAAATCCTTGTGCCTTCTTTATCGTTTCATAGGCATTGTTAACTGCTCGGAACTTTTCTGTGGCGGTTTTTTTTATGTCCTCTCCCAAGTTATTGACTTTATCGGGGTGATATTTCATAGCCATACGACGATACGCCTTTTTAATTTCAGCTTCAGGAGCATCCGGTTTTATTTCAAGTATTTGAAAAGCCAATTCCAATTCTTCTTTCGAACTTATAGTGCGAGTTCTATAACCGTTTCTTCCGGTAGCTTGGTCATAAACAGCCCTTAGGGAATCAAAATCGACGGAAGAAATACCCATCAATGAAGACATTTGTCGCAGCAGTACTAACTCGTTCGTAGTCAATTCATCAGAGCAAGAAATCTTGAAAAGCAAATGCAGCAATTCCAACTTGGAAGAATAATTAAGGCTTGCGTTTATCTGCAAACAAACGCTCTTATAGTCGTAATTCTGATCCAAAATCTTTTTGAGCATCTGCAATGCCTCTAAAGCACCTTCCTCACCAAAATTCGCGACCAAAAAGTTTTTCACTTCCTGCAATTCTCTTTTTGTGGGTGTCCCATCAGCTTTCATGACCGTGGCAATCAGTATCAAAAGACTTACTTTAAAATCTCCTTGTGTAGTAGTGCTACTAGAGCCTGATATCGATTTCGCGGTAAATGCAGAGCCTAATAAAAAGCCTATAATACCTCCAATGGGTCCACCAATAGACCAACCCAAAGCTCCCCCTAAAAATCCACCAAGAAATCCCATAAGATATTTATTTTGCCGTCGAACAAAGGTATTTATTTTTTATAAACTACTACATTAAAAAAAATGAAAAACTTGCAACTTTAATGGACAAGAAACCACTTACTCGTCTGAAAAATAAAATTTTAGAAAAAATAATTATAAACAGACCTTTATTTTTTACCTTTGTCGGTTAAATAATGAAATATTATGGTTTTAAACTACATTTGGGTAGGCTTTTTTTTGGTCGGTTTTGTTGTAGCCATTATACAAGCTGTTGTTTTTCAAGACATTGACGTTTTTCAGCGTATTATAACAAGTACGTTTGATATGTCCAAGTTTGCCGTGATGGATATAGCGTTGCCTCTTGCCGGGGTAATGACTCTTTGGCTTGGATTTATGAGCATAGGAGAAAAAGCCGGAGCAATAAATTTTCTTTCTCGTATTGTCGGACCATTTTTTTCGAAACTTTTCCCTGAAATTCCCAAAAATCATCCTGCCAACGGACAACTTTTGATGAATTTTTCTGCCAATATGTTGGGATTAGATAATGCCGCAACACCTTTGGGACTAAAAGCCATGCAAAGTTTGCAGGACTTAAATCCTACAAAAGAAGTTGCTTCGAATGCTCAAATTATGTTTTTGGCACTTAATACTTCCGGATTGACATTAATTCCGATTGCTATTTTAGCACAACGCTCGATTTTGGGAGCCGCCAACCCTACCGATGTTTTCGTTCCATTGCTTATATCAACCTATGTCTCCACGCTCACTGCCATTTTGTTTGTAGGAATAAAACAAAAACTAAACTTGTTTAACAAAACGGTTCTTCTTTGGCTGGGGGGAATTACATTGGCTATTACCCTATTAATCGGGTATATGTCAACCCTTCCAAAGGATGAAATGATAACCTTTTCTAATGTTTTCAGCAATTCGTTACTGTTAATCATTATCATCTCCTTTATGGCAGGAGCTGTCTATAAAAAAGTCAATGTCTTTGAAGCTTTTATCGAAGGAGCGAAATCAGGGTTTGAAACATCCATAAAAGTTATGCCCTACATGGTCGGAATGTTGGTCGGTATATCTGTTTTTAGAGCATCCGGAGCGATGGACCTGTTGATATTGGGTATCGAAAAATTTGTTTTATTATTTACAAATAAAACCGAATTCATCGGAGCTTTGCCGACTGCATTCATGAAACCACTAAGTGGAAGTGGAGCAAAAGCCATGATGGTAGAAGCGATGAAAACGTATGGACCGGATTCATTTGTCGGAAAACTTTCTTGTTTGTTCCAAGGAGCTGCCGATACAACATTTTATATCATTGCCCTTTATTTTGGATCTGTAGGAATTAAGAAAACACGTTATGCAATAGCTGCCGGTTTAATCGCAGATTTAGGTGGTATCATCGCTGCTATTACTGTAGCTTATATATTCTTTACTTAAAACTTAAAAATTTATCTCTAATCTAAATACAGAAACAATGCCTATTCGTTTTTTTGCTGAAGACATAAAAAGTCCAAAAATACCTAAAAGAAAAATTACCAATTGGATAAAAGCTATTGCCAAAGAATATGGTAAAAATATTGGTGAAATCGGCTATATTTTTTGTTCTGACAAGAAAATATTAGAAGTAAACAACGAATATTTACATCACGATTATTACACAGACATTATTACGTTTGATTATTCGGAAGACAATATAATAGCAGGAGATATTTTTATTAGCGTAGATACAGTTAAAAGTAATTCGGAAGAATATAAGACTAAATATGACGATGAAATGGCACGAATTATCATTCACGGCATACTACATCTTTGTGGTCTGAAAGACAAAGAACCGAAAGAAGAAAAACAAATGCGAGAAGCAGAAAATAAAGCTTTACAGGTATTCGCCAATAGCCAAGAAGAAAAATAAAAGATGAAATTTAATTACGATGTAATCGTTGTAGGAGCAGGACATGCCGGATGTGAAGCCGCTTGTGCTTCAGCCAATTTGGGTTCTAATACTTTGCTCATAACCATGGATATGAACAAGATTGCCCAAATGAGTTGTAATCCTGCAATTGGAGGAGTTGCGAAGGGACAAATAGTTAGAGAAATTGATGCATTGGGCGGATTTACGGGCATTGTGACGGATAGAACATCTATCCAATTCCGCATGCTGAACCGCTCCAAAGGACCTGCGATGTGGAGCCCTCGGTCTCAGGCTGACAGGGTAAAATTTATCGGAACATGGAGAGAAATTATTGAAAAAACGACTAACTTAAACGTCTGGCAAGATACTGTCAACCGATTAATTGTAAAAAATGGTGCCGTTGTTGGTGTAAAAACTACCATGAACGTTGAATTTTTCTGTAAAGCAGTTGTATTGACAAACGGGACTTTTTTAAACGGATTACTACATATCGGAAAAACACAACTTCAAGGAGGACGAATATCTGAACCTGCAAGTTTTGGTTTGACAGAACAATTAGCCGGTTTAGGTTTTGTGAAAGGAAGGATGAAAACAGGAACTCCCGTAAGAATTGACGCGAGAAGCGTTGATTTTAGTGAAACATCCGTACAAAATGGCGAACACGATTTTCACAAATTTTCGTACCTCGATACCCCTGCTCATACCTTAAAACAACTCCCCTGCTACACGCTTTACACCAATGAAAAAGTCCACGAAGTGCTGCGAAACGGATTAAAAGACTCCCCTCTTTACAATGGACAAATTAAAAGTGTCGGTCCACGATATTGCCCAAGTATTGAAACAAAAATTGTAACTTTTGCCGATAAAACAGAACATCAACTATTTTTGGAACCCGAAGGAGAAACAACGAACGAATACTATTTAAACGGATTTTCATCTTCTCTTCCATTGGAAATTCAAATAAACGCATTGCAACAAATTCCGGCGTTCAAAAATATTCATATTTTCAGACCCGGCTATGCCATTGAGTATGATTATTTTGACCCAACACAGTTATTGGCAACACTGGAAACAAAATTAATAAAAAATCTATTTTTTGCAGGACAAATAAATGGAACAACCGGCTACGAAGAAGCCGCAGGTCAAGGTTTAATTGCCGGTATGAATGCTCACATTAATTGTGTGGGAGGAGAAACCTTCACGTTACAAAGAGACGAAGCATATATTGGCGTATTGATAGACGATTTGATAACTAAAGGTGTCGATGAGCCTTACCGAATGTTTACCTCTCGTGCAGAATATCGTATTTTACTTCGTCAAGATGATGCAGATAATCGATTAACCGAAAAATCGTATCGTTTAGGATTGGCAAAAGAAAATCGCTATGTCCTACTAAAAGAAAAGCAAGCATATTGTGCTCAGATAACAAACTTCATTAAAAATTTCTCAGTAAAAGCAGCAGAGATAAATCCGCTATTGGAAAATTTAAACAGTTCTCCGCTGAAACAAACAACGAAGTTAATAGACCTTCTTCTTCGTCCGGAAATTACTCTTGCATCCTTGGAAGATGTACTTCCCGGTTTAAAAGAAGAAACGGATAAAATTCCAACTCGAAAAGAAGAAATAAAAGAAGAAGTTGAGATTTCGGTAAAGTATGAAGGCTACATTACACGGGAACGACTCATCGCCGAAAAACTACAACGCTTGGAAAATATCAAAATAAAAGGTAAATTTGACTACAAAAATATAGCATCCCTATCAACAGAAGCACGCCAAAAACTTACAAGGATTGACCCTGAAACCATTGCACAAGCAGGAAGAATCTCCGGGGTTTCGCCTAGCGACATAAATATTTTACTGGTACTTTTGGGAAGATAATTAAAACTGTTCCACGTGGAACAAAATAAACATAAACCTCTATTAAACACACAAATGAGAGAAGAAGATGTAAAAAAAATGATTCGTGATGTGCCTGATTTTCCTAGAAAAGGCATCCTTTTTAAAGACCTAACTACTGCTTTCAAAGACCCTGATTGCATGAAATATTTCGAAGACGAAATGTACGAAATGTACAAAGGCAAAGGAATAACAAAAGTATTGGGCATTGAATCTCGCGGATTTATTATGGCTCCTATTTTGGGAAACAGATTAAAAGTCGGATTTGTCCCTATCAGAAAAAAAGGAAAACTACCCGCTGATACCATTGAAGAAAGTTATTCGAAAGAATATGGCATCGACACCATAGAACTTCACAAGGATGCTTTGACAAAAGATGACGTTGTTCTTTTGCACGATGATCTTTTGGCAACAGGTGGAACAATGGCTGCAGCCTGTAAATTAGTTAAGAAGTTTAATGTAAAAAAAATCTATGTAAACTTCTTAATAGAACTTGATGACCTTGAAGGAAGAAAAGCTTTTGATAGTGACATTGAAATTCATTCTTTATTGCACTTTTAATTCTACCAATGTCTCCCTATTTGAAAAATATAATTGATGCACTGCCTTCCGATCCGGGAGTGTATCAATATTTCAATTCAGCAGAAGAAATTATCTACATAGGAAAAGCAAAGAACCTAAAAAAAAGAGTTTCTTCCTATTTCAACAAAAATCAAATTTCAATAAAGACAAGTACACTTGTCAAAAATATTGCTAACATAAAATATACAGTTGTCGATAGTGAAGAGGAAGCTCTCCTTTTGGAAAACAACCTAATAAAACAATATCAACCACGATACAATATTTTACTCAAAGATGATAAAACATATCCTTACATCTGTGTAAAAAAAGAACCTTTTCCAAGAATATTTAAAACACGAAAACTAATTAAAGACGGTTCGGAATATTTTGGACCTTTTACCCATCAGGCAACTTTAAAAACACTCTTGGAACTCTGCAAATACGAGTACCAAATAAGAACCTGTTCTTTAAACTTATCGGAAGAAAATTTATCCGATAAAAAGTATAAAGTTTGTCTGGAATATCACCTCAAAAATTGCAAAGGACCTTGTGAAAGGAAGCAAACGGAAGAAGATTATCTACACAATGTTGCTCAAATAAAGGAAATTATACGAGGAAACATTAAACAGGTTTCTGCCGATTTGCTGAAAGAAATACATTTTTTAGCTGAAAACCTCCAATTTGAAGAAGCTCATGCATTAAAGAAAAAATTGGATGCATTGGAAAGTTACCAAGCTAAATGGACAGTGGTAAACCCGAAGATAACAGATTTGGATGTTTTTAGCATGGAAGAAAATGAACAAGAAGTATTCATTAATTTCATGAAAATAAGCAACGGATGCATTGTTCAGGCAGATACCATAGAATATAAAAAACGAATAGAAGAAACCAAAGAAGAAATTTTGGGTTTGGCTATTTTAGAAATACGCGAACGTTTTGAAAGCACTGCAAAAGAAATTTTAGTGCCATTTATTCCCGAAGGAAAAATAAAAGATGCTCTATTTAGTACTCCGCAACGCGGAGATAAGAAGAAATTACTCGAATTATCACAAAAAAATGTACTACAATACAAATTCGATCGGTTAAAACAAACAGAAAAATTGAACCCGGAACAACGCAGCTTCCGTATTATGAAACAAATACAACAAGATTTGCATTTAGAAAAATTGCCGATACAGATTGAATGTTTTGATAACTCAAATATACAAGGAACAAATCCTGTTGCTGCTTGTGTGGTTTTTAAAAAGGCAAAACCAGCCAAAAGAGACTATAGACACTTCGATATTAAAACAGTCGTTGGACCTGATGACTTTAAGTCAATGCAAGAGGTTATTTACAGACGCTACAAACGTCTTTTGGAGGAAAAACAACCATTGCCGCAGCTCATAGTAGTTGATGGCGGAAAAGGCCAATTAGGCGTTGCTTATAAGGTTTTGCAAAAACTACATTTGGAAAACGAAATTGCCATTATAGGTATTGCCAAACGTTTGGAGGAAATATTTTTCCCCAACGACCCTATTCCTTTGTATTTGGATAAAAAATCGGAAAGCCTAAAAATTATCCAACAACTCCGAGACGAAGCTCACCGTTTTGGCATTACTTTCCATAGAAAAAAAAGAAGCAAACAACAAATCGAATCCGAATTAGATAAAATTAGCGGCATCGGAGAAAAAACAAAACACCTTTTGTTGCAAAAATATAAAAGCGTGAAACGAATTAAGGAAATTTCGCCGGACGAACTCGAAAAAGAAATTGGAAAATCGAAAGCAGAAAAAATAAGCTCCTATTTTCTAGGAATTCAGTAAAAAGAGCTATTTTAAAATTATTTCAGCAAAAATTTAAGTCCTCAAAACTTACCGCATCTAATTGCTTATCAACATCTTACCATTATTTTAGCCCCACGAGAATTGAATATTTTTTGGTTTTCGGACTTCTTTACGGAAATTTTTGCTTCTAAAAGGCTTAAAAAACTACAACGAAATTTTTTCAATTGTATACTCACCTATTTTTATGAAATAAAAACCTTGTGGTAAGGAAATGAAATTTTTCCCTGAATCAAGAATTGTGCTTTTTATTTCTTGTCCCAACGTATTGAAAATTTTAACCGGAACATTTTTTTCTGTTTTATTTTGAATTTCAATTCCGAATTTTGAAACAGAAACTAAAAAGGAATCTTCAGTATACTCATTTATGGAATTTGGCGAAGTCGTAAATGAAATAATATTTGAATTGGCAGAAATATCGCCTCCTTTGTTTCCTCTAACTACACAAAAATATTCAACACCCGATTCCAAATTCTCCAAATCAAAAACAGTGGTGTTACCTACATTGTAATTTTCGTAAAAATATATTTTCTTAGGCTGTTGCTGTTGGATGCTAATGTTGTCTAAAAAGTAACGATTCTTAGTTGCGTTTTTGGCACTAAACTTGATTACGGCGGAATCTAAACCATTTGCTATATCGTAAGAATAATTTAGCATTTCGGTAGTAAGGGTTATCTCTTTTTGTTGAACATCATTGCAGAGTAACAAAATAGAGGTTGCCTCAGTTGTATATGTCCAAATCTTAGCATCAAAAGAAACGACGTAATTACCATCATTGAACGATAAATCCAAGGCCGGTGTTTGTAAATAGCCTTTTGCAGAATTTGTACCTAATTTGGCTGTCTGATTGGCTTGATAAATTTTTTCGCCCGACCACTCTTTGGACTGCATAAAATAATCCAAACTATCGGAAATATCGGAGGAATGTGCTCCTTGTGCACTGGAAGTGTAACTAGTGGCAGTAAAACCCGAAAAGTCTTCACTTAGCACAATTGTATTAGTCATTTCACCTTTTTTATAAACATCTAAGTAATAGTTATCAGCCTTGTAAATAGGTATCCATGAAAGAGTTGCCGAATTTGTGCCTACGTTAGTAGCATTGGCTAAAACCGGTTTTTCCACTGCTTTACTCAAACTATTTCCTTTTAAAATAACCACAACAGAAGTTGCTCCCCCACCCGAAATAGTAAGTGTCGCCCGGTCTTCTCCTACAGTCGTCGGTTTATATTTAATGATAAAGGGAAAAGCCCCATCTAACTGTGCATTAGCCTGTGTAATAACCGTTTCTCCGGCAGTAGAAAAATAACCATTTTCATCATTGCTAATGGTCACAGTAAGGTCTCCTGTTAAATTTCCTCCACGGACATAAAGCGTTTGTGAGCAAGAATCACTTTCAAAAACATTATCAAAAAAAACAGTGTCACTTGCCCAAGGAGAAAAGATGATAGGATCTGTTATCTCTGATTCGGTATAAAATGCGACTTCTTGTTTGTCTCCCCAAATGTAATTTGCCAAATCGGGATAATCAATAAATGGATTTCGACAATTCTGCAATTTGGCCACAGCGTTATTTCTATTGATTTCTCTTTCTGAAACCGGGTCATTGGTGCTCCAATTTAATAACATATTAATAGCCCAATTCGTAAAAACGGGATAAGTATTATTCTCCAACATAGGGGAATCCCAGTTGGATGCAAGATCTTGGTAACAAGTAACAACGTAAAAATATGCACGAGCAAAATCACCTTTGTATTCATCAGCCGGTTCAAAAACAATACCGGTATAACCTGTCGTTACGGAATTTCCCACCTTGCTAACTCCATTATCAAAAGTAGGACTTGCATCAACCACACCCAAAGGATAATTACTTTTAGCTCGATTAGCATCTTTATCACTGGGATTCAAATGGTGTAAATCGGAGTAAGAAGCATAGTAAGAAGAACCACCCCACCAACTTTTAGGAAAACTATGTTCCTTTTCGAGAGAAGAATAATCGGAAAAATAATATTCATTATCAGAGTACATATCCCAAATTCGATTGTTGGGAAGAGAATCTGTGGAACGAAAATATATCCACAAGCTATCATAAGAAAGAACGGTGTGCTTCAGAATCCTTCTACTTAATGCCGTTTTAAGATTTGCTTGTTTCAAACCTTCTACCGAAAGATAATATGACGGATTTAATTGGGCTACACATTCCGTGGATACCAAAATAAAAAACACAAAAAAAAGTTTAATTTTATTCATTTTTGTTAGTGTTTGGTTCCATTAAAACTAATTAGTATCCGTATATCAAAACCGATGCTCCAAAAAATATGAAAAATCACTTAACAACAAGTTTTGCTTTGTAAGACCTACCATCTACAAATAAATCCAAAACATAAATTCCCGGAAAAAGACCTTTTACATCAATAGAGTAATCATCTTCAATCATGCCGTATTTTACAAGTCTCTGTTCTAAATTATACAACAAAAACTGAACATTTTCTGTTTCTGAACAATGAACAAATACCTTTTCGGAACAGGGGTTAGGATAAATAGAAAAAACAAAAGCATTTTCTTCATCAATAGAAGAGGTGCTCCAACTTTGACCGGCTTTATTTCCCCAAATATATTCTGCCAAATCGGGATAATCAATAAATGGATTTCTATTTTTTTGGTAAGCATAGACAGCATCGTTTCTTGTTATTTCTTTGGCAGAAACAGGGTCTTGACGATGCCATTTTAAAAACAGAGAAACTGCATAATCGGTAAAACCTAAATTTTTAGTGCTAAATACAACTGCTGCACCGCTACTCCAAGTTGCACAAACATCAGCATAACGGGTCGCCATGTAAAAATAAGAACGAGCAAAATCACCCTTATATTCATCCGCCGGTTCAAAAACAGTACCGGTATATCCCGAAAAAGTAGAAGTACCTAATTCGCCCTTACCGTTTGTAAAAGTAGTTCCCGTACATTCTCCAAAAGGGTAATTACTCCGCTGACCATTCACTTTCCCATCTGTAGGATAAATATGAAAAGCATCACTTTTCATAGGAGAAGCTTCATTAAACCAACTTTGCGGAACACTGTGCTCTCTGTTATAACAATCACAAACATTTGAATAATTTCCACATTTTTTTTCACCAGGTGTCCACACACAGTTAGAATACATATCCCAAACGTAACCGGAGGAAGTTACATCACTTGTTTCATATACGGTGTACAAATAATCATAAGAAACCACTGTATGATCTTTTATAATGTTATATAAAGCTGTTCTTAAAGTACCGGTTGTTTTTCCATAAGCACTATCGTAATAACCGGAAGGAATTTCGGCAAAAACAAAAAAAGGTAACAGGAAAAAATATAAGAGTAGATGTTTTTTTATCATGTTTTATAAAATTTATTCTTTCATAAATGAGCAAAACTGTGATGAGCAAATTTATAAAAAATTAACTGTCTTTTCACAAAAAAGGAAAAAAGTATCATTTCCATCATTTTATTTTGAGAAAAGAGAATAAAAAAGCTAATTTTGTTTTCAGCAAAAAAGGAATATAATGAGGGTTGTCATACAAAGAGTCAGACATTGTTCTGTCAGTATTGACAATAAACTTTTTTCAGAAATAGAAAAAGGATTATTGGTTTTACTGGGAATTGAAGATTCAGATACAGAAGAAGATATAGATTGGTTATGTCACAAAATAATTAATATGCGTATTTTCAATGACGAAAACGGACTCATGAACAAATCATTGATAGATAACAATGGAAATATTTTGGTTGTAAGCCAGTTTACCCTTTTTGCCCAAACAAAAAAAGGAAATCGTCCGTCATTTATAAAGGCATCCAAACACGATTTTGCTGTTCCTATGTATGAAAAATTTTGTCAAAAACTTGGCATTCTGATGAATAAAGAGGTAAAAACCGGTAAATTTGGAGCTGATATGCAAGTTTCTCTTCTCAACGATGGTCCTGTGACTGTTTGGATTGACACGAATAACAAAGAATAAACAACTATACTATAAACCTATTATGAAAAATTTTGACGCTCTTTTTTCTGCCTATAATTGCAATCTTTCTGATGAAAAAGTAACGGAAAATGTTTCTAAGATTATTGCTGATAATTATAAAGTAAATAACAATATTAATGTCTACAAAAAGCTTTTTTCATTAATTGATCTTACTTCCTTAGGTACTACTGACAATGAAAAACAAATCATTACTTTTACTGAAAAAGTCAATCAATTAAGTGAAAATTTTCCGGAAATGGAAAACGTAGCCGCTATTTGTGTTTACCCTTGTTTTGTAGAAACAGTAAAAAACACACTCATTGAAGACATCGAAATAGCAGCAGTTGCGGCAGGTTTTCCATCTTCTCAAACGTTTATAGAAATTAAAATTGCTGAAACAGCGTTAGCTGTATCGCAAGGTGCTTCTGAAATTGATATTGTGTTGTCCGTCGGCAAATTTTTATCAGAAAATTATGATGAAACCTTCGAAGAGATAGAAGAAATAAAATCATCGTGCAGAAATTCTCATTTGAAAGTAATTTTGGAAACAGGTGCTCTTGCAACAGCAAAGAACATAAAAAAAGCTTCCCTTTTGTGTATGGAAGCAGGTGCTAATTTTATCAAAACTTCTACCGGAAAAACAAACCCTGCCGCAACACCCGAAGCCGCTTATGTGATGTGTGAAGCAATCAGAGATTATTATAAAAATACAGGAAAAAAAGTAGGTTTTAAAGCTGCCGGAGGAATTTCAAGCACAGAAGATGCTGTAAAATATTATTGCATTGTAAAAGAAATATTGGGAGAAGAATGGTTAAATAGTTCTTTATTTCGCTTAGGAGCTAGTAGACTTGCAAACAATTTACTTACTGATATCTATAAAAAAGAAGTCAAGTATTTTTGAGAAATTAAAGTAACATTAATGTAAAAATGGGTAATAATAATATTACCCATTTTTTTTTGCACATTTTATTTACTCATTTCAAGCATTTTCAAAATAGGTTTTACTGCTTTTTTTTGCAATTCTCCATCTATAATAATTTCAGGCATTTCATTTTCTAAGCAATTATATAATTTTTCCAGCGTATTTAACCTCATAAAATTGCACTCGTTACAGGCACATGTACTATCATTCGGCGGGGCAGGAATAAATAGTTTTTCCGGATTTTGTTGTTTCATTTTATGTAATATACCACTTTCTGTAGCAACAATGAACTGCTTACAATCAGATTTGCCCGTAAAAGCCAAAATAGCTGCCGTAGAACCAACGAAATCTGCAATTGTAAGGATTACCTTCTTACACTCGGGATGAGCCAAAATTAGGGCATCAGGATGCTTTTTCTTTAAATCCAATATTTTTTCTAAAGAAAACTGTTCATGTATATGACAAGCTCCATCCCATAACACCATATTTCTACCAGTAATACTATTTATATAATTTCCTAAATTTTTATCAGGACCAAAAAGAATTTTTGCATCTTTATCAAAACTATCTACTATTTTTTTTGCATTAGTGGAAGTAACAACTATATCAGAAAGTGCTTTTACTTCTGCTGTTGTATTAACATAAGAAATAACTGTATGATTTGGATGTTGTTTAATAAAATCGGCAAAATCAACAGCTTTACAACTATCTGCTAAAGAACACCCTGCTTCCATATCAGGTATAAGTACTTTTTTATCAGGAGAAAGAATTTTAGCCGTTTCTCCCATAAAATTTACACCACATAACACAATAATATTTGCATTGGTTGAAGCAGCCCATTGAGCCAAAGCCAAACTATCACCTACATAGTCAGCTATATCTTGTATTTCACTTCTTTGATAGTAGTGAGCCATTATCACTGCATTTTTTTCCTTTTTTAATTTTTGTATTTCTTTTACTAAATCCATTTGTGCATTTTTAGGTTTTCAACATTTCTTATTCTTTTATCTTTATATATTAAGTAAGTTTTAAATAAAATGATGATAATATATAGAATGTTAGTTATGTTGAAAAATTTTAAATAAAACGATTGTTTTTATTAAAAACAGTAAATTAAACAAAATTAATAACAGGTTATGAATAAGTTAATATTCTTATTTATTGCAAATTAAGATAGTTATTAACAACTTGTTTATAATTGCAAATGTAAGAAACTTTTTTTAGGAAAAGAGTAAAAATTACTCATTGTATTGTTCATTAAATAAGTCAAAAAAATAGATATCTTTTTATTGTCATTCAAATTTAAAATATATAAAAATGTATCTTTCAAAAATTCAAATTTATTTATAATTTTTTGTTTAGCGTTTATAAACAATTTATAAACAATTTCCGATAATATGCTAATGCAAGCGTTTGCGATGACGTTTGCGGAGAAAAAACAGTTGTTTTTCAAATGTTTATGAATCAAAGATAATTTACCTCCATATCTTTGCATTAGATTTTTCATAGTATTTGAATTTTAAGGTTAGCAAATAGGTAGTCAGGCGAGACTACCTTTTGTTTTTTTATAGCAATCCGTATATATTACCGGGTACACATTTAATGATACCTTTAAATTCCATAGAAAGTAGTAGCGGTGATATTTTATTAATATTTTTATTTGCTTTCATTGCTAACAAATCGATATGAATATTTTTTTCTTTTTGCAATATATCATATATAATTTGCTCTTCTTCTGTTAGTTCTGTAAATAATTCTTTTTGAATCGAAGTTTTTTTAGTTTCTTGTATCCAACCCATCATGTATTCCAAGTCATTTGCATTTTCGATTAAAGCTGCTTTGTGCTGTTTGATAAGCTTATTGCAACCGGCAGACCATTCATCGTTTGTACGTCCCGGAAAAGCAAATACATCTTTGTTGTAAGAATTAGCTATTTCAGCAGTTATTAATGCTCCACCTTTTGATGCACTTTCTACAACCAATACTGCATCTGCCATTCCTGCAATGATTCTATTTCTCATCACAAAATTTTGCCTATCCGGATTTGTTTCACTAATAAATTCTGTGAGCAGTCCACCATTTTCTATCATTTTTTTTGCTATAGAAGCATGACCTGCAGGATAAATTTTGTCTAAGCCATGACCTAAAACACCGATATTGGGCACATTATATTGCAAGGAGGCTTTGTGAGCAGCAACATCAATTCCATACGCCAAACCGCTTATTACAGTCAAATCAGGTTGATTGATAGCAAGATCTTCTATTATTTTAGAACATAAGGATTTACCATATTCGGTAGCATTGCGTGTGCCCACAATAGATAGAAATCGACGTTGATTCAGTTCGGCATTTCCTTTGTAGTAAAGAAGAACAGGAGAATCATCATATTCCTTTAACCGTTGTGGAAAATTTTTGTCCGTAAAAAATAGTGGTATTATTTTATGTTTTTCGATGAAAGCTATTTCTTTTTCAGCACGTTGCAAAGCAACATGTCGTTGTTCTATAATGTTATTGCTCAGAATATTTCCTATGTTGGGTATTTTTAGAAAAGTTTGTTTGTTTCGTTTGAAAATTTCTTCTACATCTCCAACATACGCCAACAAGTTTTTAGCAGTTTGGCAACCAATCCCTTTTATTAGCGTAAGGGCTATTTGATATACTAAATTCGGATTGTTCATTTTTTTTCTTTTTTAGCAAAATAGCTAATGCAAACTCCAATAGAACAGCCTATTACATTTGTAATAAAATCAGCAAAGCTAGTTGTACGAGGTGGAAAATATTGTTGTAGCAGTTCCAATAAGCCCCCATAAAAGGCACAAAAAAGAAATACAAAAATAAAAATTTTTAGGTTTTTATTTTTTTTGCTGGCAAACCAATCAATTAACATTATAGTGCTTAGTCCAAAATACATAAACAGATGTACCCATTTGTCAAAGAAAGGAATATTAGAAACAGGCAATCCACCAATAGGTTTCATTAGAGACAGGTATGTAATAACAAACAAAACAAGAGTTGTTTTCCAATAATATTTTATTATAGACAGCGTTTTCATATAACTTTATATACAAATTAAATCTTCTATTAATTTATCGGACACAAAAATACCCGTTTGAGTTAGAGTTACAAAATTATGTTTTAAACAAAGTCGGTTGTTATTGCTATGAATTTGACAATTTTGTAGACAATAATTGAGCATATCTTTTCCGAATTTTTTTTCCAATAAGGTCAAATTTATACCTTTTTTTGTACGTAATGAAGTAATTATGAATTCGTTATATTTTTCTTTTTCTGAAAGAGTTTCCATTTCATAAAAGGGTAACAAATGGCTAACTGAGTGGTTATATTTTTCTATAGAGGAGATATTCCATTGACGGGTTTTTTTATCAAACGAGTGTGCAGAAGCTCCTAATCCAAGGTATTTTTCACCTGACCAATAGGATGAATTATGTTGCGAATAAAAATTCTTTTTTGCAAAGTTGGAAATTTCGTAGTGTTCAAATCCTGATTTTGTTAATAAGTCTATCAACATTTCAAACATTGCTAAGCTGTCTTCTTCTTTCACTTCTTGAATTTTTTTCTGTCGCAAAAGGCTGTACAAAGCCGTTCCTTCTTCGTAGGTTAGGTGATAGGCAGAAATGTGTTGAATATCAAGTGAAAGAGCTCGTTCCAAATTTTTTTGCCATTTTTCCAACGTTTGGTTTGGTAGTCCATATATCAGGTCGATGCTGATATTATGAAAACCGTTTTCTTTTGCCAAATAAACGGCTTCCATCGCTTTTTCGGCAGAATGTCGTCTATTCATTAATTTTAAATCGTTATTGTCAAACGACTGTATGCCAATACTTAGTCTATTAAAGGGAAATTGTTTTAGGGTATCGAAAAAACTTTGATTCAGGTCGTCAGGATTGGTTTCTAAAGTTACTTCTTGCAAATAGCTGAGATCGAAATGGGAATTCAAGCAAGCAAAAATTTCGCAAAAATCGTCTTTATCGAGCAAACTAGGAGTTCCTCCTCCAAAATAAAGAGTAAAAATAGTAGCTTGTTCCAGATAATTTTTGCGTAACTTCACTTCTTTACAAAGGGCACTGACGTATTCTTTTTTCAAAGAGAGGTTTGTCTGGGAATAAAAGTCGCAATAGGAACAGCGTTTTTGACAAAAAGGGATATGAATATATATACCTGCCACAATCTTTTAATTCAGATAGAAAGTGTCTGAACCAATAAGGTTTCCGTCGACAAAGATATTAATAGTGTAGGTTCCTTTCTCCAGTTTTTCCTTTACGTCATAATACACACAAACTGGTAAATTGGCTCCTGCATATTCTATTTCTTTTTTACAAGAAAATTCTATCTCTTTGTCTTCAAAAGGGAAAAGGTTATTGTTAGGACTTTTCAATAAGTTTCCTTCCGGATCGGAAATTCGCACAAATGCTGTTTTCATGCCTGTGGTCGCTGTTTGATTTTTTGATATTTGAAAACAAATTTCAAACAGGGAAATTCTTTTTAGTGATTTTGTTTTTTTACCCTTATCATTTAGGTAACCAACTCGAATGTTTGTAGCTTCGAGAATAGAAGCCAGGGTAATTTTTTTATCCAATTCAGTGGCACGTTCTTCCAGTTGCTTGGCTGTTTGTACTACTTCCTCATATTTTTTTTGAACACTCTTGTTTTCTCTTTTCAGTGAATGATTAATGTTATTCAGCGAGTCAACCTTGGTTATGTAAACCTTTAACACTGCACGAATACTTACTAATTCACCTTTCAGTTGCCTTATGCGGTGGGCATTCGTTGCTTTTACGGTACGTAATTCTTCTATTAACTTTTTAATTTTTTCCTTTTGGTTCTCAATCATTACCAATAAAGAATCATTACCCGGCTTTACGTGAAAAGATTCATACTCAACTGCAAGATCCTCAAACTCTTCCAAAGATTGCTGTTTGTTGAATTCCATTTCAGCAGTCATTTGGTTTAGCTCTTTTTCCTGTTCCTTTGATTTTTTCTTTTCGGAGATCAATAAAACGGTTACTCCACAAAGAATGACAGCAAAAATAATAGCAAATCCTATTGCGTAACTTTTTTTCATTTGGTTAAAAAACAATCTCCGCAAAAGTAACAAAAATTGATATCATCAACAAATAGAATGATGACGAAGAAATGCAATAAATGCCAGTGGGTCAAAACAAAAACATGCAACTTTTTATTACCTTTGCTGTCAGAAATATAAAAAATTTAAAAAAATGGCGTTACAATGTGGAATAGTTGGTTTGCCGAATGTTGGAAAATCAACCTTGTTTAATTGTCTCTCAAATGCGAAAGCACAAGCTGCTAATTTTCCTTTTTGTACGATAGAACCGAATGTTGGCGTAATTACCGTACCCGATGAAAGACTAAATAAATTGGCAGAACTGGTTAATCCTCAACGAATTGTTCCTACAACGGTGGAAATTGTAGATATTGCAGGTTTGGTAAAAGGAGCAAGCAAAGGAGAAGGTTTAGGAAATAAATTTTTGGCCAATATTAGAGAGACGGATGCTATTTTACACGTGTTACGTTGTTTTGAAAATGAAAATATTACCCATGTCGACGGCTCAATTAATCCGGTGCGTGATAAAGAAATTATTGATATGGAATTGCAATTGAAAGATTTGGAAACAGTTGAAAGTCGTATCACAAAGGTTCAAAAACAAGCACAAACAGGTGGAGATAAAACGGCAAAGGCTGTGTATGAAATATTGGTACAATACAGAGATGCTTTGTTGCAAGGAAAATCAGCTCGTACGGTACAACTAGAAAAAGAGGATGCGAAATTGGTAAAAGATCTTTTTTTGCTTACTAACAAACCTGTTATGTACGTATGCAATGTAGATGAGGCTTCGGCGTTAAAAGGCAATGCTTATGTGGATGCTGTAAGAGAAGCCGTAAAAGGAGAAAATGCCGAAATCTTGGTAGTAGCTGCTGCTACGGAAGCAGATATTGCTGAATTGGAAACCTATGAAGAACGTCAAATGTTTTTGGAAGAAATAGGACTAACCGAATCGGGAGTTGCCCGTTTGATAAAATCGGCATACAGATTATTAAATTTGGAAACATATTTTACTGCCGGTGTGCAAGAAGTTCGTGCGTGGACATACGGCAAAGGATGGAAAGCTCCTCAGTGTGCCGGCGTTATTCATACCGATTTTGAAAAAGGATTTATTCGTGCAGAAGTTATCAAGTACAATGATTTTATCACTTTGGGGTCTGAATCTGCTTGTAAAGAAGCCGGAAAAATGAATGTGGAAGGAAAAGAATATGTGGTGCAAGATGGCGATATTATGCATTTCCGTTTTAATGTGTAAGAATATTCTTTTAAAACAATAAACCCTCTCTATGTAACTATAAAGAGGGTTTATTGTTTCTTGAAACGTCAAAAAACGGATGTCTATAAAAAAACAAAAGGCAGTCTCGCCTGACTACCTATTTGCTAACCTTAAAATCAAATACTATGAAAAAATCATATCACAAAAGTATCCCTTTGATAAGTCCTATAAAAATATTGGGGTCAAAACTCCCTATTTTTTAACACATTTTCATCGGAATATTACAAGAATATTACAAAATATATGTTTTATAACACATTTTTAACGCCAAATAGCGATTTGGTTGAGTGTATAAAATATGATGAGGTAAAATTAGGGATGGCTATAAAAAACAAAAGGTAGTCTCGCCTGACTACCTATTTGCTAACCTTAAAATCAAATACTATGAAAAAATCATATGACAAAAGTACCCCTTTGGTGGGTTCGAGAAAAATATTGGGGTCAGAACTCCCTATTTTTTAACACATTTTCATCGGAATATTACAAGAATATTACAAAAATACTGCTCAACAACATATTTTCGGGCAAAAATCTTTCAAGTATGTTTTTAAACAATGTTTTTTAACTTATGGAAAAGATTGCTTTTTACTTCTCTTATGTTTAAATTGCCGTGCATTTTTTCTAATTTTTTTTATTTTTCTAGATTTTTTTACGTTTTTCCTTTAGCGTTAAGGGCAAATGTGGAAGTATAACGTTCGATTTTTTTTAACTTACCTTTTAGTAATTTTAAATACATAGAAGTTATGAAAATCTATCAAACAAATGAAATCAAGAATATCTCTTTGGTGGGGTCTTCTGGCTCCGGGAAAACCACTCTTACAGAAGCTATGCTTTTTGAGAGTGGAGTTATAAAACGTAGAGGAGCTGTGGAAGCAAAAAATACGGTTTCCGATTATTTTCCTGTTGAACACGAGTATGGATATTCGGTTTTTCCCGCAGTATTCCATGTTGAGTGGTTGGAGAAAAAACTGAACATAATTGATTGTCCCGGAGCGGACGATTTTGTGGGAGGTTTAATAACTTCTTTGAGTGTAACAGACACTGCATTGATGCTTATAAATGCTCAAAATGGGGTAGATGCCGGCACTCAAAATCAGTATAGACAAATTGAACAATTACAAAAGCCCTGTATTTTTGTCATTAATCAGCTTGACCAAGAAAAAGCCGATTTTGAAAAATGCCTTTCTGACTTGAAAGAAAGTTTTGGAAAAAAAGTTATTCAAATTCAGTATCCGATTCAAACCGGTCCTTCTTTCAATGCTGTTATTGATGTTTTATTAATGAAAATGTACAGATGGAAGCCCGAAGGTGGTGTTCCTGAAATACTTCCCATTCCTTCGGAACACCACGAAAAGGCAGCAGAATTACATAATATTCTAGTAGAAGGGGCAGCAGAACACGATGAAAATTTAATGGAAAAATATTTTGCCGATGGAAGTTTGACTGAGGATGAAATGCGTTTGGGCATTAGAAAAGGTCTTGTCCATCGTGATATTTTTCCTGTTTTTTGTGTTTGTGCCGCCAAAGATATGGGTGTTCGTCGTTTGATGGAATTTTTGGGTAATGTGGTACCTTATGTCAGCGATATGCCAAATCCTGTTAGTACAACCGGAGAAGAAATTGCCCCGAAAAAAGAAAATAACACCAGCATATTTATCTTTAAAACATCCATTGAGCCACACATTGGAGAAGTCTCATTCTTTAAAGTAATGTCCGGTAGTGTAAAAGAGGGAGATGATTTATACAATCCAATAAGAGGAACGAAAGAGCGATTAACGCAAATATATGTTGTTGCCGGATCAATAAGGGAAAAAGTGGACGAACTGGTTGCCGGAGATATTGGAGCAACTGTGAAATTGAAAAATACCCGTACGGGCAACACCCTTAACGGGAAAAATGCAGAAACTAAATTTACATTTATCAAATACCCTGCTTGGAAATACAGAAGAGCTATTAAAGCCGTTAACCAAGGAGAAGAAGAAAAATTGAGTGAAATTCTGACTCGTATGCGAGAAGAAGATCCAACCTGGGTAGTAGAATATTCGAAAGAATTGAAACAAACGATTGTCCATGGTCAAGGAGAATTCCATTTAAAAACGCTTAAATGGAGAATTGAAAACAATGAAAAGGTAATGATAGAATATTTGAATCCTCGCATACCTTACCGTGAAACAATTACTAAGATTGCTCGTGCCGATTACCGTCATAAGAAACAATCGGGAGGAGCCGGACAATTTGGTGAAGTTCATTTAATTATTGAACCTTATGTGGAGGGTGCTCCAGAAAAAGAATTATATAAAATAAACGGTCAGGAATATAAAATTTCCGTTCGTGATAGACAGGAAACAGCCCTTGAATGGGGAGGTAAACTAGTGTTTATCAACAGTATTGTTGGAGGTGTTATTGATACCAGATTTTTGCCCGCCATACAAAAAGGAATAATGGATTGTATGGAACAAGGTCCGTTAACGGGTTCGTATGCTCGTGACATTCGGGTTATTGTATATGACGGAAAAATGCACCCTGTGGATTCCAACGAAATTTCTTTTCGGTTGGCAGGAAAATATGCCTTTAGTCAGGCATTTAAAGAAGCTGGTCCGAAAGTGTTGGAACCTATTTATGATGTAGAAGTGTTGGTTCCGGGAAGTAGGATGGGCGACGTTATGAGTGATTTGCAAGGTCGACGAGCCATTATTATGGGAATGGAAACGGATAAAGGATTAGAAAAGATTTTTGCAAAAGTTCCTTTGAAAGAAATGGGTAATTTTTCTATTTCTTTGAGTTCCAATACTGGAGGAAGAGCTTCTTTCAGTATGAAATTTTCGGGATACGAAATACTTCCAGCAGATGTACAAAATGCACTGTTGAAAGAATACGAACAGACTCACAAAGAAGAATAGCGTTTTTATTTGATAAAGAGGTAGTTAGAAATAGTTACCTCTTTATTTTTTAGTAAAGTTTAACTGATTCTTTGTGGGAATTTTTCTGCTTCGTCGTTAACTTTGCGTGTTAGAACCTTAAATTTTATACCGATGAAAAATTTTTCTGCTCTTCTGAGTGGTAAAAAGTGGCGTATGTTCCTTTTTACTTCCTTTATCGTTTCTCTTCTTTCCGGTGATTTGTTTGCCAGTGACATTAGTTCTATTTACTCTTCCACTCGAACGGATTTTCGAGATGAAACAATCTATTTTGTAATGACGACTCGTTTTTATGATGGAGATGCGTCTAACAACCTACAATGTTGGGATGCACAGAGCCTCAACCAAGGAGATCCCGCCTGGCGTGGTGATTTTAAAGGGTTAATAGAAAAACTTGACTATATAAAGGCACTTGGTTTTACTGCTATTTGGATTACTCCTGTGGTAGAAAATTGTAGCGGATATGATTATCATGGATATCATGCTATTAATATCAGTAAGGTAGATTCGCGTTATGAATCGACAGATGTTGATTTTCAAGATTTAATTGATGCTGTTCATGCAAAAGGTATGAAGATTATATTGGATGTTGTATTCAACCATACAGGCAATTTTGGTGAAGAGAATTTGTGCCCTATGTTTACCAAAAAAGGAGATCTTTCTTCTATTAATTGCCTAACAAGGCATGCTGACAGTAAATTGCCCGCAAATTACGATGATTTGACTTCCTCTGCACAATATCAAGCTCGTTTGGCTTTGATGAAAAATACGGATGGCGTAAACCATGATACAAATAATTATTGGCATCATTTTGGTAATTTTAACTGGGATGATATTACTTGCCAATGGGCTCAAATAGCAGGAGATTGCGTTGATTTAAACACTGAAAATCCGACTGTTTATAACTACATTGTTAATTCGTATTCTCAATTCATCCGTATGGGAGTAGATGGTTTCCGTGTGGATACAGGTCGACATATTTCTCGTTTGGTATTTAACAAAGTATTTAATAATGCTTTTCACAATGCAGCAGTAAATGCCGGAAATAATAAGTTTTTCATGTTTGCTGAAATTTGTACTCGCGATAGAAACTATTGGTATCGTAATACTCCGGCAATGTCGACTCCTTTTTACACATGGAAAGATTCCAAATCTTATAATTGGAGTGAGGATCCTTCGGAATATACAGGAATGGCAGTCTTTGAAAGTACAGCATTTTCAACAACCAATCAGTTGTCTTGCATCCAAATGTATAATGATAATGCACAAGGTAATTCTTTTGAAAATGCTCAACCCTCCTCAACCAATGCCTTTTTAAATGGTAATAACTATCATACTCCTGATTATTCAATGAACTCAGGTTTAAGTGTGATTGATTTTCCAATGCATTGGAATTTTGAAGATGCAGGTAGTGCTTTCAGTGTGGCAACAAGTGGTGATCATGCTTATAATGATCCGACGTGGAATGTAGTATATGTAGATTCTCATGACTATGCCCCCGATGGAGCTCCTGAATATGAGCGTTTTGCCAAAGGTCAAGATGTTTGGGCTGAAAATTTATGTTTGATGTTTACTTTCCGTGGAATCCCTTGTCTTTATTACGGTAGTGAAATTGAATTTAAGAAAGGGTTGCCAATTGACAAAGGGCCAACTATTGCTTTAGCACAGTCGGGAAGGGCATATTATGGTAATTATATCACGGGAGATATTAACGTGACAAATTTTGGTGAATATGCAAATGCAACCGGAAATATGGCGGTAACACTGAAACATCCGCTTTCCAAACACATTCAACGTTTAAATAAAATTAGGATGGCGGTTCCTGCTCTTCGTAAGGGACAATATTCAACAGATGGAGTTTCAGGCACTTTAGCCTTTAAACGTCGTTATACTGATGCTACGACGGATAGTTATGTATTGGTTGCAATTTCCGGCAACGCTACATTTAGTAATATTTTAAATGGAACTTATGTAGATGCTATTACCGGAGACACAAAAGTTGTAACGAATAATACCCTCACGGCAACGGTTTCGGGTAAAGGAAATATGAAAGTTTATGTGCTTAACACAACATTAACCCCTGCTCCCGGGAAAATTGGAGAGGACGGTAAATATCTTTATGCCACAACTTCTGTAACGGAAGATCAGGGAACTTATCCCACTGATCCTGAAACTCTATTGCCGGTTGATCCCAATAATCCTGATCCGGTTGTTCCTGTTGTGGATCCGACTATTGGTCCCAACGAAAAAGCTATTTTCTTTGAAAAACCAAGTACTTGGGGAAATAATATAAAAGCATATATTTATTATAATTCTGCAGGGTCTACCGTTGTTAAGGTTACCGGAGATTGGCCTGGAGCAGCCATGACAAATCTTGGTAATGGTGTATATAAATATAATTTTGATGGAGAAATTAGCAATTGGTATGTTTTATTCAGTGATGGAAGCAATCAAGCTCCGAGCAGTGTTGGTTTTGTAGTTGTTAATGGTGGATATTATACCGTTAATGGATATGACCATACGGTAGCTACTTCCAATGGCATTAAAGAAACGACTTCCGAGGGATTGAGTATATACAGTAACGAAGGAATCCTTTATATTAATACTCCTGAAGCAGGTTCCTATTTAGTTTATGGAATAGATGGAACTATTGTTCGTAGTCTTAATCTAAATGAAGGATATAATACCGTTTCCGATTTGGCGAAAGGAGTTTATATTATCGACAAACAAAAGATAATTGTAAAATAACAGACAATAAGTAAACTGTTGTAAAAAGAAATGGGGAGTATGTAAAAACACTCCCTATTTTTTTTTATAAATTAACGACCGGGTTATTATTTTCGTTTTTTCAATGAAAAATAGAATTCCAAGCCTCCTGTTTTTCTATTTTTTGCAACGATTTCTCCATGATGAAACAATACTGCGTGTTTAACAATGGCTAAACCCAATCCTGAACCACCGTTTCGGCGACTTCTTCCTTCATCTGTACGCAAAAAGCGGTCGAATATTCTTTCTAAAAATTCCGGTTTTACACCGCAACCTGTATCATAAAATAAAAAGTGGTAATATTCATCATCTTCTTCACAACATTGGATGGAGATTAAAATATCTTCTCCGGCATAATTGATGGCATTTTCAATTAGATTTCTGAAAATCGAATACACAAGCGTTTTATTTCCAACAATTTCAATGTGAGAACTGAGTTTGTTTTCAATAAAAAATTGTGTTGGGTTGAGACGAAAACTCAGTTCTTCTATGGCTTCTTCGGCAACTTCTCTAACATTGATTTTTTCTTTCTCAAAAATAGAGGCAGCTTCTTCCATTTTTGTCAATAAGGCGACATCGTTAATTAAATCGGAAAGACGTAATGTTTGTGAGTAAGAACGTTCCAAGAAATAACGTTTCTTTTCGGGAGTTATTGGTTTGTCTCCCAACAAAATTTCCAAATACCCGCGAATACTGCTTACGGGCGTTTTCAGCTCATGAGCAATATTATTCGTCATTTCTTGTTTTATTTGTCTATTACGATCTTTTTCAATGTCTATTTCACGTTTACTTTCTTCCAATTGTTTGTAAATAGAAATGATTTTAGCTCCAATTTCACCTGAGTCGGTATCGGGAAATTCGATGGCATCATAGTCTATTTTACCTGCTTCTACAGACGTGACGAATTTTTTCAGAGAGGTCATTACTTTCCCGAATTTGTCTGAAAAATAGAGCAAAATAAATAACGTTATAATGAACAATAACATGATGGAATAAAGGAACAAACTGTCTTTATGAAAAAAATCGTTGAAAGTTAATGAATAAGGTAACGCTGTTCGAATATAATTTCCTTCAGGTGTTTTTTCGGCAAAGTAGAGGTAATCTTTTCCTGTGGAGTTAGATTCTCGAATGGAATAGCCATTTCCATTTAATTGTGCTCCTAAAATCTCCGGACGATTGAAGTGATTGTCTGATTTTCGGATATTAAAAATATTGTCGTATTCCAAAACACCCTGATTATTAATGATAGATAAACGGACGTTTTCCGGTAATAATTTGATAACGGAAGCTGTATCTTTGGAGGTAAGCAAATAATTTTGAACTACTTCGGAGTAGACTTTTAAATCGGAAACAAGATTCTCCGTTTTGTATCTTTTTTCTCTGTTTAGTTGGATTGCGATATCAATGAAAAGGTAACCCACAAAAGCAATGAGAAAATACAGAAAAAGCTTTCTTTTGTATGTCATAAGATTATTTTTTTGTTATTCAAAACAATAGCCGAATCCGGGTCTGTTGATAATATGATTTCCAAAATCTCCTAATTTTTTTCGTAAGCGAGCAATATGAACATCAACAGTACGTATCAAAACGTATGATTCGTCGTTCCATACATGGTTAAGAATTTCTTCTCTTGAGTAAAATCGTCCGATAGATTCGCACAACATTTTTAAGATTAGAAACTCTTTTTTTGTGAGCAAGATTGTTTCATCGTTTATTTTGACTGTTTTGGCAATGTCGTTAATCGTTAATTCTCCTACATTGATAAGATGATTTTCTGCTGTGTCGTTTGTTGGTTTGGCAGTTCTTCGGGAAATAGCTTTGATGCGAACCAGCACTTCTTTCAGCGAAAAAGGTTTGGTGATATAGTCATCTCCTCCAATGCTGAATCCTGTTATCATATCGTTTTCAGTATTTTTTGCCGTAAGGAAAATGATAGGAATATTGTTTTTTAATTCCGATCTCAATTTGTTTGCCAATTGATATCCGGACATCCCTTCAAGCATCACGTCCAACAAAATTAAGTCGTGGTCATCCGTCAATATTTTCAGGGCTTGTTCAGCGGAATTTGCAGTATCTACTTCGTATCCTTCATTTTCCAAATTAAAACGAAGAATCTCGCATAAGTCCATTTCATCATCGACGACCAATATTTTTTTCATATTGCTTATATTTTGTGAATATGTTTGATATCTCTTCCTTCTGTCAGAAAAATAACGGCTTCGGCAATGTTGGTAGCACTGTCGCCAATACGTTCCAACTTATACGAAATACGTTCAATATTTAATGAATCGGCAAAAAAGTCGGGATATTTCTCTTTATCGGTTATAGACAATAATTTTTTGTGAATTTTAATGTCCAAATCATCTACGAAATCGTCCGACCGAATCACATTGTTTGCAATGTCGTTATCCTCTTGTATGAAAGCAAAGATAGCATTTTGTATCATTTTGTTTGACATTTCAAATAATTTCAGGGCATCCTCTTTGAAAAGCTCGTATATAGAGTTTTTTTTGAGCAAATCGGACATTCTTTTACTAATTCCATAGAGCAAATCGCCTGTCCGTTCTAGGTTACCAATCATATCGAAATAAGCAATAAGCCTTCTTAAGTCACTCGCTCTAGGACTTTGAAGGACGATACTGTTTACAATTTCTTCGCGAATTTTTACTTCACATTGGTTGATGAGTTGTTCGTTGGCTTTTATTTTTACAAATAACTCTTCGGAAGATTCTCCTTTTATTTGTTTGTGAATAATTTCTAACTGTTCAATAACAGCATCGGACATGGTTTTAAATTCGTCGGTCAATCTATTCAAATATTCTTCTCTTATCGTTTTCATGTTATTATCGTTTTAAATTATCCAAATCTTCCTGTTAAATATTCCTCTGTACGTTTGTCCTCAGGGGTGGTAAACATTTTTTCCGTCCTGTCGAATTCCACTAAATCGCCCAAATACATAAACATCGAATAATCTGAAATTCTGGCAGCTTGAGACATATTGTGTGTTACAATCACGATAGTAACTTCTTTTTTCAGTTCCACCAACAGTTCCTCAATGCGGTTTGTGGCAATGGGGTCGAGAGCAGACGTTGGCTCATCCATTAGCAAAATATCCGGCTTGAGTGCCAATGCACGGGCAATGCAAAGTCTTTGTTGTTGCCCTCCGGAAAGGAAAGCTCCCTTTTTTTGCAAAGAATCTTTTACTTCTTCCCAAAGTCCGACGTTTTTGAGGCATTTTTCTACCATTTCGTCTCTTTCTGTCTTTGAAGCTTTGATGCCGTTTAATTTATATCCTGCAATGACATTATCGTAAATGCTTAGCGTAGGAAAGGGATTAGGGCGTTGAAAAACCATTCCTGCCATACGACGAACTTCAATAGCATCCATTTTGAGAATGTCTTTTTCGTTTAGCTTTATTTCTCCTGTAACGGTGATGCCCGGATATAATTCGTGCATTCGGTTAATAGCCCTTAACAGCGTGCTTTTACCGCAACCCGACGGACCCATAATAGATGTGATGAGACCTTTTTGGATATCTGCGGTTACGTTGTTTACTGCATTTTTCCCCGGAGAGTATGAAACGCAAACATCTTTTAGAGTTAAAATGTTTTCTCTTATTGAATTCTCCATTTTTTCGTTATTTGTTTTGCAATAATATTAAGGGTTAACACCAAAAGTAACAGAAAAAGAGATGCACTCCAAATCATGTTTTGCAAGTTGGGGTCGTTGTAAAATTCCCAAATCAATAGCGATACCGCCGAGCTTGGTCTTGTTACGTCCCATTGTATAATAGAACTGCCCAAAGCGGTTAGCATAAGGGGCGCTGTTTCGCCTATCACACGCGAAATTGCCAATAAAATTCCCGTAAAAATACCTCCAAAAGCAGAAGGAACAAGAACTTTCAGTACTACGGACGAGTAAGATGTTCCTAAAGCTAATCCGGCTTCTTTCAGGCTATTGGGTAGCATATTTAATGTTTCTTCTGTTGATCGGACAATTAAAGGGAGCATCATAATGGCTAAGGCGGCACTGCCTGCAACAGCTGAATAACTTTTTAATGGAGAAACAATCCATGCAAATGCCACAATACCTACCACGATGGAAGGAATACCTTGCAGTAAATCTGTAACAAAACGCACTACGGCAGAAAATTTTGTTGTCCTTTTTTCTGATAAATAAATGCCTGCCAATACACCAATCGGAATAGCAACTGCCGATGCCATCAATACCATCAGCAAAGTGCCGACAATACCATTGGCAATACCTCCCGGAATAATATTATCTGATTTTATGGCCAATAAAGCATCTAAAGTGGTAGGCGTTTTTTCTGTGAAGAAAGCAAAGTTGATTTGTCTCCATCCTTTTAGTAAAACTTCACCTAAAATGGCAAATAAAGGCACCGCTGTTAGTGCAGCAAAAAAACAAACAATGGCAAAAAAGACCTTGTTTTTTAGTGTACGGTACTTTAGTGTATTCATTTACTATTTTGTTTTATCATCAGTTTTCCGATGAGATTTATTATTGCCGTTATCATAAACAACAGCAAGCCTACTGCAATAAGTGAAGAAAGTTTTATCCCGTCTGCTTCACCAAATTGGTTGGCAATGATACTTGCCATGGTGTTTCCTGTGTCGAAAATAGAGGTTGGTATTCCGTTGGAATTTCCTATTAGCATAGTTACTGCCATTGTTTCTCCCAATGCTCTTCCCAAAGCCAAAACAAAAGCTGAAAAAATACCTGAGCCTGAAATGGGTAGAATAACGTATCTGATTACTTCCAAACGAGTAGCTCCCAAACTGTAAGCCCCTTCTTTCAATTCTTTCGGAACCATACGTATAAATTCGGAACTTAGCGACGAGGCGTATGGAATAATCATAATTGCCAGTACCAATGAAGAGGTCAATATGCCGAACCCTTGTTCTGACAATCCCAAAGAAATGATAATCGGTCTTAGCACATAAAATCCCCATAACCCGTAAACAATAGAAGGAATTCCTGCCAGTAAATCAATGACCGTTCCAAGTCCTGAAGCCAATTTCTTGCCTCTAAAATATTCGCCGATAAAAATAGCTACCGGCAAAGCAAAAGGCAAACAAAATATAATTGCCAAAAAAGAAGTCAATATTGTGCCGATGATAAATGAAAGGGCTCCATATTGTTCTTTGTCCATTGTCGGGTCCCATTTTGCAGAACAAATAAAGTTCCAAAAACCGAATTCCTTAAAAGCAGGAATAGCCCCACTCGCTAACGAGTAGAGTATTCCGCCGGAAATCACCAAAATTACTATTGCCGAAAACCAAAGAATTATTTTAAAAGCTTTGTCGGACATGGTTTATTTTTTATAGTTTCTTTCCTTCATAGGTAATTTTACCTATATTTTTCTTTGACATTTCTATTAAACTTTTAGGAAGAGGAGCGTAATGTACTTTTTCTGTCATATTTTGGGCCGCGTCGCTCAACATATAGTTTAGTAAATCTATGGTAACTTTTGCTTGTCCTATAGTTCGTTTTGAATACGCTTGTTCTTTGTACACAAGTATCCAAGTAAAGCAACTGATAGGATAAGCTCCTTTTGCGGGAGAATTGGTTATCATAGCACGTGTATCAGCAGGGAGTTCTCCTGCCGCAGCGGCAGAAATTGATTTGCCTGAGGGAAGAATAAATTCGTTATTGGAATTTTGTAAAGCAGCGATAGCAATTCCCTGAGCAAAAGCGTATTCTGAACCAATATAGCCGATAGCTCCTTCTGTTTGGCTAACTGTTCCGGCTACTCCCGGGTTTCCTTTAGCCGCGATTCCGGTAGCAAAGTTTAATGATTTTCCGGTTCCTAGTTTTTCGCTCCAAACGGGACTGACTTTTGTTAAGTAATCACTGAAGACAAAGGTAGTTCCGCTACCGTCAGAACGATAAACAGGCGTAATGTTTTTGTTCGGTAAAGCAATTCCTTTATTTATTTCTTGGATACGTGGGTCGTTCCATTTGGTAATCGTTCCTAAATAAATATCAGCCACAATGCCTCCTGTAAGGTTCAAATTTTTTACGCCGGGAAGATTATAGGATAAAACCACAGCTCCCAAACAAGTAGGAACATGGATTACTTCTTTCATTTCACTTGCTTCCTTGTCGGAAAGGAAAGCGTCACTTCCTGCAAAGTCCACAACTCCTTCTTTTAAACTACGTATACCGCCACCACTACCAACGCCACCATAAGAAACAGTGTTTCCTGTTGTTGTTTGAAAGTTCTCGAATGCTAAATTATAATAAGGAAGAGGAAATGTTGCTCCTGCTCCTGCTAATTGCTCGGTGCCTTTTTTGTTACATCCTGTAGCCAATAACAAAAGACCGATTCCTGTAAAAAATAATAGCTTTTTCATCTTTTTTGTTTTTTGTTTCACTTCTATTTGTCCCTACAAAAAAACACTAATATTGTTGCATTTTCATTGAGCAATTGTTACAAAAATGTTAAGCTATTTCATTTGTCGTAGATTGGAACGTGGTTTTTATTTCTGGCAATTTATAGAAATCAGGAATTGCAAACAGGTAGCATAAGATTATTAACTGCCTGAAAAACCTTTTGAAAAGGACTTTTTGTAAGATGCTGCAAGAAATATTGTAAATATCAAATGATTTGATTTCCCATATTCAATTGTTTTTATTTCTTAATGAAATTGGATTTGAATGAAACTAAAATGTAATTTTGCGGGCAAAAAAAAGAAAAGAATGAAAAAAAAATTATGTGTAGTTTTATTTGCCGTTTTTAGCACGACAACTTTTGCTCAAACCATAGAGACAAAAACGGCAGATTTCAAAATGACCGTTAAGCCTATTGTTACTATTTTTTCCAATTTTGGCACGGGAATAGGACAAGGAGCTGACAATAACTCGGGTTTTAACCTTGACCGTGTTTATTTAGGGGCAAGTTTCAATTTGACCGAAAGTTTATCGGGTCGTGTTCGTTTGGATATTGGTAATCCTGAAGTTTCAGGTTCCAAATTGGAACGTGTGGCGTATGTGAAAAATGCGGAATTGAATTGGAAAACAGAAAACTTTACTCTAAATGGAGGGTTAATCAACACCATCCAGTCTGATGTTCAGGAAAAACAGTGGGGATATCGCTATATCCTAAAATCTTTCCAAGATGAATATGTTTTTGGTTCCAGTGCCGATATGGGTATTTCTGCCCAGTACAATTTTACGGATTGGTTATATGTTGATGGTATTTTCAGAAATGGAGAAGGATATAAGGAGCTAAACAAAGACGATAAATTTTGTTATGGAGGAGGCGTAACCTTGCAGCCTATTAAGCCGTTAACAGTCAGAGTTTATTATGATCGATACGATAAAAAACCTGCTGATACTTTAGTTGCCAAATCTCGAGAAAATCTTGCCTTATTTTTAGGATACAAACAAAAAGAATTTTCTTTCGGTGCCGAATGCAACAATTTGTTTAACTCAAAGTTCACTGAAAATAGTACTTTGAGAGGCATTTCTGCTTATGCTACGGTTAAATTGCCAAAGGATTTGGAAGTGTTTGGAAGATGGGACTATTTGTATTCTCAAAATGATTGGAACATTGCCAAAGATGGGCAATTAGGTGTTGTCGGATTGCAATATTCTCCTTGCAAATATGTTAAATTATCGCCTAACTTTAGGGCTTGGCAAGCGGCCGAGGGAGGAGAAGCAAAAATGTCTGCATTCTTAAATTTACAAGTAGCATTATAGGTCAGTACAATAAAAAATGTTGGATGGGTTGCTGAGAACTTGGCAACCCTTTTTTATGCTGTTAAAATAAGAAAACCGACCGTCCCTTTTACTTCTGTAATGAGGTCTTGAGGAGGGACAAGAAGTTGTAATCCTCTTTTGCCTGCACTGATGTAGATTTGTGCCAAGTTGAGGCAACTTTCGTGAATATAGGTCGGAAAATGTTTTTTCATGCCTATGGGAGAACAGGCTCCTCGAATGTAGCCTGTAATGGACAATAATTCTTTCATAGGAATCAAATCACAACTTTTGTTGCCTGAAACTTTAGAAGCTTTTTTCAAATCCAGTTCTTCTGCTCCCGGAATAACACACACGAAATAACCTGTTTTATCCCCTTTCAGCACGAGTGTTTTGAAAACCAGTTCTATCGGTTCGTTCAGTTGTGCAGCCACGTGAATGGCACTCAAATCCGATTCATCTACTTCGTATGAAATTAATTCATAATGTATTTTCGCCTTATCAAGTAGTCGGGCAGCGTTTGTTTTTTCTATTGACATGAAATATCAATTTTTTTGAGAAGAAATCTTAACAATAATATTGCAAAATTAGATATTTTTTACTTGCTTTGAAACAATTCCTTATTGATGCTTACAATATGTAATTCTTTATTCATAAAAAATTGCATATTAAATAAAAAGAATACTTTTGCATCACATAAACAAATGTCATGTGAATTAGCAGTTAATTTTTTTGATATTTTTGTAAAAAACTTTCAACACTGACACACAATCGAATTAATGTCTAATAAAAGAACTTTACATTTTTTTGCAATAGAGAAGCTGACGTTGCTTTATATTCTGATTACAACTATCGTTATTCTTTTAATCGGAGTGGAGTTTCAATCAGCTATTAAATTACTGACAACTAGGCTATTGATTGTCATTTTTATGGCTTTGCTGGCATTTATCAGCAGTAAGAATGATTTGAAAATTATTCGTTTTCTGAGAAACGTTTTTGTCGGGTTGTTATTAATTTTATGGTATCCGGAAACGTTTGATATTAACAGGTCACTAATCAATTATGATCATTTGATTGCCTATTGGGAGCAATTTATTTTTAATTGCCAACCTGCTCTTTTGTTTTCGCACAAGGTTACTCAAACATGGTTTTGCGAATTGATGAATATGGGCTATTTTGCCTATTATCCGCTTATTATTTGTACCGGTTTGTATTTTTATCTTCTAGATATTAAGTATTTTAAGTATTTCTATTTTACGGTTTTAATGTCATTTTTTATCTATTACTTGGTTTATATCTTTTTCCCTACTGCCGGTCCACAATATTATTACTCTGCTATTGGTCTTGAAAATGTAAAATCGGGTATTTTTCCTGCTGTAGGAACCTATTTTGATCAGCATCCTGTTCTTACGCCTGCTCAAACAAATGTGGGAGGTTTTTTTCACGGATTGGTTGAAAGAACACAACGAATCGGCGAAAGACCTACCGCTGCATTCCCAAGTTCCCATGTTGGTATTTCGACCTTGATAGTTCTTTTGATAATGCGTTATCGCCGTCGTTTGTTTTTGTTTTTAGTTTTGCCGGTTTATTTTGTACTTGTGTGTTCGACTGTTTACATACAAGCTCATTATGTGGTAGATGTTTTTGCAGGATTTATAACCGCCATTTTATTGTTTTGTCTGAGTAATGCTGCTTATAGGGCATTTTCATCCCCTAACAATCAATATTTTAGTTAAAGTTATTATTCTCTGTGATAAAATCAAGTATTTACGGTATTATGGATGTGTAGATTACAACTTCTAATTACTCTCAATTAATTTCCTCCACCGCCCTTGTTTCCACCGCCTTTTACATCATCATTTTCGATGGTTTTTTGCACTTTTTTAATTTCATCTTTTAGTTCTCCAAAGCGGTAAGAAACGGAGATTCCGAAAGATTGTGGTTTATATGAATATTTACTGTTAGCTCTGTAATCGGTAGTTTCTGTGTAGTCGGAATAGTAGTTTTTTCCCAAGAATGGATTTCTGGCGTAGAGCGAAACATTTAATCTTTTCTTTAAAAAGTCGCGACCCAAAGACATTCCATAATAATAGGATCTGGAGTTTTCACCTTGTAAGGCAATTCCGGGGGAATAATAACCACCGTAGGTAGTTAACTTGATTTCAGTCGGCAGTGTAAATCCGCCATTGATTGAAACACTATAATTGAAGCCCTCGTTATTTAAACCGCTTCCATCGTTTGTGTCCATGTATATGTAATTCAAATTTCCATTTACACCCACTTTTATTGATTTGTTAGCTTGCCAGTTGGCATACAACGATAACCCTGTATTTTTGGTTATTCCGATGTTTTTATACGTGCTGTAAGTAACCGTATCGTTTAATGCTTTGCTCACACTTTCAATTGCATTGTCAGTAAAAGAGGTAGAAATACTGCTATTTATCGTTAATTTCGGATTGATATAACTGTAATTGAATGAAAAAGAATTGTCTATCTCAGGTTTTAAATCCGGATTTCCCTGTGAGAGAGCGTATGGATTGGAATTGTCGAGAAAAGGATTCAAGTACCAAATTCCCGGGCGGCTGATTCGCTGGTTATAGCTTAATTTGATATTGTTAGCATCATTCAGCTTATAACTGACAGTTACAGAAGGCACCAAATTCTGAAAATTTACATGAAAACTCGTATCTGCCAATTCAATTTCCGAAAATGTTCCTTCGAAACGGACTCCACTTTTGAGACTGAATTTACTTAATTTCAATGTGTAACTTGCATAAGTTCCCAAAATATTTTGGGTTTGATTCAGGTTATTTTTAGGTTGATTAGGCATAGGTTCCCACTCTTGTGTTAAACCGTTTTGCAGATAATAGTTATTGATACTGTTGTTTAGTCGTAAGATATATTTTACTCCGCCATCAAGGGTATGAATTTTACCAAATGGTTCTGTATAATCCACCTGAAATGTGTGCTCATTACCGTTGGCATCATATAAAATATGTTGTTTGTAACCCGCATAATTCAGTACTTCCGTCACTTCTGACGTATTATCCGTTTTGTTAGGTGTCCAGTTTAGTTTATACGATATTGTAAGTAGCTGTTGCGGTTTCTTGAATGTGTGTTGGTAATCAAACGATACATCAATGCCTCCCCAATCATTTTGACTTTTAGTTAATTGTTTGAATGCCGAAAGGGTATCTTTCAATGCGTTCATCGAACAAGTACCCGCATCATCGGCAGGAGAATCTCCACCGATGTATCCGCCGACTGTCAAACTTACTAAATTGAGGGAATCAAATTCGTAGCTTGCTTCAATATTACCGTAATAAAAACGGTATTTTGTATCGGAATGAGAGTATTGTGAAATGTACTTGACAGATTGCGAATTAAAATTCTCAACATTTCTTTCGTAGGTTTGGTCTTTTGCGTGTTGATAATTATAATTTAGATTCGTTGTCAATCCGAACTTTCCTTTTTTGGTTGATAGGTATGTCCCTCCATTGTAGCCTTTTGAATTAACTGAACCGCGAACTGTTCCTGTAAAGCCGTTCAATGCATGCTCCATCACAATGTTGATGATTCCACCTACGCCTTCAGCATCATATTTAGCTCCGGGGTCGGTAATTACTTCAATTTTTTTTATGCTTGATGCGGGAATGCTTTTTAACACCTGTGATGGATTGTTTGTCATCATGCCCGATGGCTTGCCATTCACGTAAATTTTAAAATTGGAGGAACCTTTGAGTTGTATTTTATCTTCTCCGTCAACGGTAACCATGGGGACTTTTCGTAACATATCCAAGGTATTGGAGGATTGTGCCTCCGGATCCGATTTCATGTCGTAGCTAATCTTATCCATATCCACTTTCACCAAAGGTTTGATTGCCATCACTGTTACTTCAGATAGTTGCGATGGTGATAAAAGAATTTTGCCAAGTTCCAGCTTTTTTTGACCGCCAATGATTGTAATTTTCATTTGTTTTTTCTTTAGACCAGTCGATTCAAATGTCAGGAAATAATTGCCGGCTTTGTTCAGTATGATATCAAAGGCACCGTTGTTTTCTGTCGCCAATCTTTTCAGATAAACGTCAGGTTTAGTAATCTCCGCAACGGAAATAGTGGCGTATGGGATAGTTTCGGTGGAAATGGAATCGACAACAATCCCTTTTACCGAATATGTTGTATCTGTTTTTGTCTGAGAAAAAAGAGGAGTAATAACTGTTGTCGTAAATAATATTACGAGCGATAAAAAAACCTTCCGACTCATGTGTTTGTTTATTTAAAAGCTTATTCTATTCATTATTCTTGGAAAGAAAAGTCAGGTATAATCGGTTTATTTTTCTCCTTTTACGAAACCGTTTTCTTCTTCCAATTTTTTAACTACATCGGGTTCTTTTACTTCGAGGTTGTTGTTAATGTAGAATTCGAGGTATTTTTGTAGAGTTTCTTTATCAAATACGCCTTTAAAATTTGTTTCGGAAATAACAAAGCCCTTATAATTTTTTCCTTTCAGTGTTTCTTGAATAGAGTTGTTTCCGAGAATGGATTTTTGATACCAAGCGGCTTCTGCCAAATTTTCTAAGCCCATAACGGCTATAGCATACAATTTTTCATCCAATTTACGGACTTGCATATCAAAGTCTTTAATCATAAAACGTGTGAAGTTATATGATGCGATTTCGAATACCATCCTGTTTTTTTCGTCCTCGGAGCCTTGAATTAACAAAACGAATATGTGCTTTGTTTCAGGTTCGTATTTGAAACCTGCTTTTGCAATGTTTTCAGCAAATTTTTCTTCTGAAACAATGGTTTCGCGTTGTGCCAATAAGTTTCCGTTCGAAGGTGTCGACAAAATTTCCTGTCCTTGATTGACCAAAGCAATCATATCTCTTGCCATTGGTGTAACTTCACTTGTCGGATAGGTTTTTACCAGTTTCTCCATTTTTTCCTTGAACTTTTCTTTACCTTCTTTTTTGCCTGTGGTTAAGGCTTCCAAGAATAAAAATTTAGGTAATAGTTTGGAAAATGGAAGTTCCTTTTGGGCAATTTCGCTATTGGTTAGCACTTTATCAAAGTCATTTTTCAGAAATGCCGCGTATGTTTCTTGATATAAACTTTCTTCTTTTGAGCTTAACTCATTCATTTCATTAAGAGCATCCGGATTTTTTAAAACGATGGCATATTTGGACTCGGGGAAATTAGCAATTATTTTCTGCTTATATTCTTCGGCTTTCGCTGTATTTTCAGTTCTTAAATATAATTGGTAGGCATGGAACATGGCATCGGGCATTTGTTTGAATTTTGGGAAACGACGCTCTAACTCCTCAAAAGTATCTTCTGCTAACGGATAATTTTGCAATTTTTCTTCGTAAATAAGGAACAGATTGTATAAACTTTCTTCTATCAGCTTGTTAGAAGCTTCTTTTTGGGCTTCAGTAAAAGGAATTTGTTGCAAGTAATATTCAACATCTTTGTCCGTTAATACCTTTTTTTTCGTTGCTTTTTCTCCAATTGCCGTTGTATCTGCTGTATTCGTTGAGTCTGTATTTTGTTCCGTTTCTTGTATTTCTTGGTTTAATGAAGCTTTATTTTTTCTTCTCCAGTTGTCCTCCAAGGCTCGTTGTCCCCATTTACGTTGAAATTCAATTTTACCTTTGGCTACTAAGGTCGGATTGTAAAAGTACCACGACTTATCACTCGATTCTCCTAAAGCAAGACCGGGTATTACAGGAACAGAACTTTCGGTTTCGATTTCTTGTAAACGAGCGTCTTCTTCAGTCTTCTTTTTGATTTCTTCCTTTTCCTTTTCTTTTTCGGCTATTACCTTTTTGATTTTTTCAACTCTTTCTGCTTCAGATAATTGAGAGAGCATTTGCAAGCTATCTTGCAAAACTACGGTATTGTAGTTGGTTGCCAAATCGTTTAAGTTGTCAGCAAGTTTTTTTAATTCTTTGTAGTTGTCATACTCTCTTGAGATAAGAGGTAAAGCTTCGTTATACAAGGGTTGTGCCAACAAATATTTTCTATCATCGTAGTAAATTTTACCCAAACTGAGTAGAGCTTCCGCTTTTTCCACTCCATTGCGAGTGCTCTTCTTAATAGCAAGTTTGTAGTTTTCGATAGCCAAATCTTTTTTACCGTTACGTTGGTACAGTTTGGCAATGGCACAATAGATTTGATCAAGGTATTTTTTGTTTTTTGGATCCTTTGCAAAATTATTCAACTGTTTCAAAATCTTTTTGTTATCGGCTCCTTGGTACGATTGGGCTTTTTTCAGTGTAGCATTGAAGGCCATTTCATAGGGTGGATTTTGTTTTATGACTAACGAATAGGATTCAAATGCTTTGTCATATCGATTGTTTAGTTCGTATAGTTGTCCCAAAATGAAGGCAATACGGGCTTTTTCTGTTTTTTTATTGGTGCTATGTAAAGCTGTTTCCAAAAAGGGAATGGCTTCATCGTATTGTTTTTCTTTTAGCAATAAATCAGCTTTCGTAAATACAAAAAGTTGTGTTGTGGCAGAAGTAAAACTTTTGTCGTTGAGTTTATTTAAAATATTTTCTGCTTCGTAAAACCAACTCATTTCGGCATAACAACGAGCGAGCCAAATGTTTGCTTCTGTACAAAGAGTTGTATTTTCGGAATAATGGCGAATGGCGTACGTAAAAGAAGAACCTGCCGCTAAAAAATCGGCTTTGTGAAATTGAGCCTTTCCTAAAAGTACCCACGACTTTTCTATCATGTCATTGTATTCTTCTTTTTTCAGAAATGCCTCATATTTAGGGTCTTTTGATTTTTTTGAGTCTTTTTTTGGTTTCTTTTTTATCGAATGCGTTTTAATGGCTTTTTGGCATTTTTCGATGCAAACATCCATTTCAGCTGTAGCAACAGTTGCATTTTCGTGTTTGCTTATAGGATAAATGGGCAGAATGTCGGAATAATTGTCTTTGCCTTTCTTGTTAATTTTTTCTATACCTTTTTTGTAGCTTTCGTTGGCATTAAAATAAACATTATAGCGAGTCGCAAAGTCTTGATAACCACGAGACATCGAGGTGTTTTGTTTCGTAGAACATTGGCAAAGAAGCAGTAGAAAACAGAATTCGATAAGAATATAGTTGATATGCTTTTTCAAAGTAATACCGTTTAAAAGATTTTGATTTCACAAAAGTAGAGAATTTAATGGATTTGAGGTTGACCCAACGGCATTTTTTGTAAAATTAACAGGTTTTGTGTGGAAAAGTAACCAAAACATATGCAGAAGGTTAGGGTTTATTTTATAAGAAAAACGGACAGAAAGTTTTAAAAAATAAAAAAATCACAAAAATTTCTTTGAAATATTATTTTTGAAAGAATAAGTATTATTTTTGTATGAATTAGAAATTAACAATTTAAAAATAAAAGAATTATGTCAAAAGTAACCGTTGTTGGTGCAGGAAATGTTGGTGCTACCTGTGCTAACGTATTAGCAATTAATGAAGTAGCAAATGAAGTCGTTTTAATCGACGTAAAAGAGGGTGTAGCAGAAGGCAAGGCCATGGATATTATGCAAACTGCCCAGTTAGTCGGATTTGACACCGTGGTAAAAGGATGTACCAATGATTATTCACAAACATCAGATTCAGATGTTGTTGTTATCACATCAGGTATTCCTCGTAAGCCGGGTATGACTCGTGAAGATTTAATCGGCGTAAACGCAGGGATTGTGAAAAGTGTTGTATCAAGTGTCCTAAAATATTCTCCCAATGCTATTCTTGTTATTGTTGCTAATCCAATGGATCCAATGGCATACTTAACTATCAAATCAACAGGCTTACCTCGTAACCGAGTTATCGGTATGGGTGGTGCTTTGGATAGTTCTCGTTTCAAATATTTCTTAAGCCAGGCTTTGAATTGCAATGCCAACGAAGTGGAAGGTCTTGTAATCGGTGGACACGGAGATACTACTATGATTCCTCTTACTCGTTTTGCTACTTACAAAGGATTATCGGTTAGCTCTTTGTTAAGTGCTGAAAAATTGGATGAAGTTGCTAAAGCTACTATGGTTGGTGGTGCTACTTTGACAGGTTTGTTGGGAACTTCTGCTTGGATGGCTCCGGGTGCTGCATCTTCTTATTTGGTTGAATCTATCATCAAAGACCAAAAGAAAATGATCGTTTGTGCTACTTACCTTGACGGTGAATACGGCGTGAAAGATATTACTATTGGTGTTCCTGTTATTATTGGCAAAAACGGTATCGAACGTATTGTCGAACTTGATTTGAACAAAGACGAAAAAGAAAAATTCGCTGCCAGTGAAGCTGCTACTCGCAAAACAAACGATATTTTGACGGAAATGAAATTGATTTGATCAATTTAAATATTGTTATAAAAACTGCTATCTTGGAAGGTAGCAGTTTTTTTTATGCAATAATTGTTCATATGTCGAAAAAATCGCTACTTTTGTGGGTAAGAATAGGGAATGGAACTTCCCTGAAATAAACCGCTAATAATTGGCTGATAGTTCCTACCGTATTATAATCCCAATAGATTATGCGTAGGAAGTTTATATTAAAAAACAAATCAGTCAAGGTTCTTTTTTCTGAAGAAGAATTTTTCTTTTTGCTCGTCTTTTCCCAACTCGATATTTTAATTTGCAATTATAAATAATGTCATGATATGATACGAATTTTGTTCATTATTGGTACCGGTAGTTTTGTAGGTGGAGTGTCGCGGTTTCTTGTGTCACGATTTGTTCAAAATGCGGTTATTTCATCTTTTCCTTACGGAACATTTGTTGTAAACATCATAGGATGTTTTCTTATTGGTTTGTTTTACGGCATTTCAGAGCATGCGAATATGATGAGTGCCGAATGGCGAATGTTTCTTACGATTGGTTTTTGTGGAGGATTTACTACTTTTTCAACTTTTGCCAATGAAAATTTGGCGTTGCTCAAAGATGGGAACATCTTTTATTTTGCTTTATATGTCAGTTTAAGCGTTTTCATCGGAATTTTAGCAACTTATTTAGGAAATCTGATTATTAAAATATTTTAATTATGGAAATTAAAGGTGAAGCCAAAGTGTTGAGAATATTCATTAGCAATACCGATAAGTTTAAAAATAACTCATTGTATGAAATGATTGTTTTTGCTGCCAAACGATACGGTCTTGCTGGAGCTACGGTGTTGAAGGGTGTAATGGGATATGGTTCAAGTAGTGTTATTCATTCTGTTAAATTTTGGGAAATAACCGAAAAAATACCTGTTGTCATAGAAATTATTGATGAAGCGGAAAAAATTGAAAAGTTTACAGAAAAAATATTGCCATGGCTTGAGAACCTCCGTTATGGTTGTATGATAACTACAGAAAAGACAAATGTAATATTGTATAAACAAGGAACAAAAACAAATTTTTTTAATTTTTAATTTAAATCGATGTAAGTTTTACGCTGAATTGAAAGAAGAGAATCGGAAGGTGTTGCCAAATAGAAAATAAATATGAAAATATTAATTCTTTGTACAGGAAATAGTTGTCGCATTCAAATGGCGGAAGGTTTTTTGCAATCGTTCGATAAAAGTTTAACCGTTTGTTCCGCGGGCACACAAGCAAGTGGAGAACTAAATGAGAGGGCAGTAGCTGTTATGAAAGAAGCCGGAATAGATATTAGTCATCACACGTCCGATTCTGTAGAAAAATATTTGGATGAAGGTTGGGATTATGTAATTACGGTTTGCGGTGGAGCCAATGAAGAATGTCCTGCATTTTTTGGCAAAGTCAAACATCGTTTACATATAGGATTTGATGACCCAAGTCATACAACGGGGACTGAAGAGTTTATTTGGAGTGAATTTCGCAGAGTGCGAGATGAGATAAAGACTATGTTTTATCAGTTTTATCTCGAAAATTTGAAATTAACGATAAAAAAAGAATTTTAACCTTCCTATTTCTGTTGGAATTTCTCTAATTGCTTTGGTCAATGTTGCTTTTTGGTTCAAGAAAAAGATGTTTTGATCGACCATCCTTTACACCTTCCAAATGTTAAATTAATTTAAATATGTGAGATTTTATTGAAAGAATGATTCTTTGTTCAAAGAAGAGTTGTTCTTTTGTACTTATTAATAGGATTATTAAACTAATGTATTAAACATGGATATTAATATTGAAAAATCAATGGAAGAAGCCATTTTAGAAACAGCAGAACGCTTGTTTCTTGAAAATGGATATGCATCAACTTCGACAACTCAGATTGCGAAAGAGGTTGGTTGTAATCAAGCATTGGTGCATTATTATTTTCGGACGAAAGAAAATTTATTCAATACAATTTTTGAAAAGAAATTTAAGGCATTTTTCCAACAGATATTTGACGTGAATCATTTAGAAAACCTTTCTTTTCTTGATAAATTAAAAAAGCTTATAGAAAAGCATTTTGACTTGATTAGTCAGAATCCCAGATTGCCTCAATTGATAATAACAGAATTATCCAGACAACCGGAACAAATAAAAACATTAAAGGAAAAATTATACAAATATCCCGAGAGTCTGTTTTCTCAATTGAGCAAGGAGTTAGAAGTAGAAATTGCTGCAGGAAGGGTAAGAAACGTTGATTTTGCCGATGTTATTATTACCATTGTTTCTCTCAATGCAGCCCTGTTCACATTTTTACCTATTGTTTCGAATATTATTGATTTTGATGAAATTCAGCGAAAAAAGATTCTTGAACATCGAAAAATCGAACATGTCAACATCGTGATGAGTTATTTAAAGGCGTGATACAATCTCTTGTTGCAAATTAAAACACAATATGAAAAAATTATTTTTATTCACGGTTATAGTTTTTGCATTTCAACTGATAAGTGCCCAGTCTTTTACATTGGAAGATTGTTGGCAAAAAGCACGTAACAATTATCCATTGGTAAAGCAATATGGATTAATTGAAAAAACGGCTGAATATAACCTGTCAAATGCAAACAAAGGTTACTTGCCACAATTGAGTATATCGGCAAAAGCTACCTATCAATCGGATGTCACCGAATTGCCCGAAGCCCTTAGCCGGCGACTTGGAATTACAATGGAAGGGCTGTCCAAAGATCAATATCAAGTAGCGGCGGAAGCTTCTCAATTAATTTGGGATGGGGGTGTCATCAATGCTCAAAAAAAGATTACCAACGCCACCACAGAAGTAGAAAAACAAAAAGTAGAGGTCGATTTGTACGCTCTTAATGAAAGGGTAAATCAATTATTTTTTAGTGTTTTATTGATTAATGAACAGTTAAAGCAAAACGAAATTTTACAAGATGAATTACAAACGAATTATAAAAAAGTTGAAGCGTACAAACAAAATGGAGTTGCTAACCAAGCTGATTTGGATGCCATAAAAGTAGAACAGATTAATGCCGAACAACGAAAAATAGAACTTTTGAATACAAAAACGGCGTATTTAAAAATGCTTTCGAATTTTACAAAAATGGAGATAGATGAAAATGCAACGTTAATTAGACCGGAAAAAAATCTTTTTATTTTACAAGATACAGCTAATTATCGCCCTGAACTCAATTTATTTGCCGCTCAAAACAAATTTTACGAAAATCAGAAAAAAATGGTAAATGCCGGAAATATTCCTAAACTTTCGGCTTTTCTTCAAGGAGGGTACGGAAAACCTGCATTTAATATGTTTGCCAATGAGTTTGCTCCCTTCTATATTGGAGGGATTCGTTTTTCTTGGAATCTCAGCGGTTTGTATTCCACTAAAAATAATATCAGCAAATTAGATATCAATAAACAAAATGTAGCTATTCAAAAAGAAACTTTTTTGTTTAATACAAATTTGAAAAACGAACAAGACAAGGTTACTATAAAAAATCTTGAATTGTTACTAAATACTGATGGTGAAATAATTCGTTTACGTGAAAACATCAAAAATGTTGCTGCTTCGAAGGTAGAAAACGGAACTCTGACAGTAACCGATTTAATACGAGAAATTAATGCCGAAAACCAGGCAAAACAACTGAAATCATTGCATGAAATACAACTGTTAAAGAGTCTTTATGAATTAAAAAACAATATCAACAAATAATAATTTACTTATGAAAACAAACAATAAAAAGCAAAATACGTTTCCTCAAAAAATTTATAGATTTGGTTTTTTTGCAACAACAATAAGTTTATTTTTAGTTTCCTGCAGTAAAACCGATGGTAATTTTGATGCTTCCGGAACTTTTGAAACAACCGAAGTCATTGTTTCAACCGAATCCATGGGGAAAATTATGCAACTAAATGTTGAAGAGGGGCAACAACTATATGTCAATCAGCAAGTTGGTTATATTGATACCACTCAACTTTATTTAAAAAAATTACAACTTTTAGCTTCAAAAAAAGCATTGCAAAGTCGCCGTCCTGATATTCAAAAACAAATAGCGGCCTTAGAACAACAAGTTGAAACGGCAAAAACTGAACGTAAACGAGTGGAAAATTTAGTAAAAGCAGAAGCCTCCACAACCAAACAACTAGACGATGCAAATGCTCAAATTAAAGTTTTAGAAAGACAATTGGAGGCTGCAAAGTCATCCCTTGAAACTACAACTAATGGCATTTCGGGTGACAATGAAGCATTGCAAATACAAGTAGAACAAGTTGAGGATCAGTTAAAAAAATGCTATGTAACTTGTCCGATTTCAGGAGTCGTTTTGACAAAATATACCGAACAAGGAGAATTAGCAACTCCCGGAAGGGCATTGTTTAAAGTGGGTGATGTTACGAATATGATTTTGAGGGCATACGTAACTTCTGACCAATTAACCCAAATTAAATTGGGACAAAAGGTAAAGGTTTACGCCGATTATGGCGAAGATAGAAAAGAATATGAAGGCCTTGTTAATTGGATTTCGAGCAAATCGGAATTTACGCCGAAAACCATTCAAACACGTGACGAACGGGCTAATTTGGTGTATGCGGTAAAAATCAACATAAAGAACGATGGTTTGTTGAAAATTGGCATGTATGGCAATGTCAAATTCAATTAAAGATAAAGAATTGGAGGATATATGAATACGGATACTGCAATTCAATGCCAATCAATAAGCAAAAAATACGACAAGATTGAGGCCTTGAATGATATTTCTTTTGAAACTGAAAAAGGCGAAATCTTCGGGATTATCGGTCCTGATGGTGCAGGGAAAACAACCCTGTTTCGTATTCTTACAACGTTGATTTTGGCTGACAGCGGAACGGCAACGGTTGACGGTTTTGATGTCGTAAACGATTACAAAGAAATCCGTAAACGGGTAGGGTATATGCCGGGACGATTTTCGCTGTATCAGGATTTGACGGTGGAAGAAAATTTGAATTTTTTTGCAACCGTTTTCAATACAACCGTTGAAGCAAACTACGAGTTGATAAAAGATATTTACCAACAAATAGAACCCTTCAAAACACGTAGAGCAGGAAAACTTTCGGGAGGAATGAAACAAAAACTGGCATTATGTTGTGCTTTGATTCATAAACCAAGTGTTCTTTTTCTTGATGAGCCGACTACCGGAGTTGACGCAGTTTCTCGCAAGGAATTTTGGGATATGCTTCAGAAGTTAAAGAGACAAGGAATCACTATTCTGGTTTCAACACCGTACATGGATGAAGCAAGTTTATGTGATCGTATTGCACTAATTAAGGACGGAAAATTTTTAAAAATTGATACACCGGAAAACATTGTCAAACAATTTGAAAAAACACTTTGGATTGTTCAGGGTGATAATATGCCTAAGTTACTAAAAGATTTGCGGGCTATTCAGCAAATTAAAAGTTGTTATGCTTTTGGAGACAGCCATCATGTTACACTGGAAAAAGGACAGTTGACAATGGACATTCTAAAAGAATATCTTTTCAAAAATGGACATTCAAATGTATATATTCAGGTAACTCCGCCGACTGTAGAAGATTGTTTCATGGAACTTTCTAACAAGTAGAAGAATGAATAGACAAATCCTACATAATGCTGATGAAGTTATTATTGTTGAAAATTTGACTAAGAAATTCGGCAATTTTACGGCAGTAGATAATATTTCGTTTGAAGTAAAACGAGGTGAAATTTTCGGTTTTTTGGGAGCAAACGGAGCCGGAAAAACTACTGCTATGCGTATGTTATGCGGCTTGAGTATTCCTAACGGTGGAAAAGGAATGGTAGCAGGCTATGATATTGCCCATCAACAGGAAAAAGTAAAGAAAAATATCGGATATATGAGTCAAAAATTTTCCCTTTATGATGATTTAAAGGTATGGGAGAATATAGAGCTCTTTGGAGGCATTTATGGTATGAAAGATATTGACATAAAAAGAAAAACGAATGAATTAATGCTACAACTTCAATTTGAAAATGAACGTGATAAATTGGTAAAATCCTTGCCATTAGGGGTTAAACAGAAATTGGCATTTTCGGTGGCCATTTTTCACAATCCACAAGTAGTTTTTTTGGATGAACCCACCGGAGGCGTAGATCCAATAACTCGTCGCCAATTTTGGGAATTAATTTATGATGCAACCGCCAAGGGTATTACGGTTTTTGTAACAACACATTATATGGATGAAGCTGAATATTGTGATCGAGTATCTATTATGGTAGATGGAAAAATAGAAGCATTGGACTCGCCCAAAAACTTGAAAAATCAGTTTCAGGCAAAAAACATGAATGAAGTTTTTCAGCAATTAGCCCGAAAAGCAACAAGAGTTGGCAGTTAAAAGCGAAAAGACATAGTTATGAAACAACTTATATCATTTATAAAAAAGGAATTTCGTCATATTTTACGTGATAGAACAACGGTGATGATTTTACTTTTAATGCCGATTATTCAGATAATTTTATTTGGATTTGCACTGACAACAGAAGTAAAAAATACCGAAGTTGCTGTTTTGGTACCAACAAATGATGATGTAACAGATCGGATTGTTGACAAGATAAATGCCAGTGCCTATTTTGATGTTGTACAAAATATTCACGGTACAAATGAAATAGAAACCGTATTCAGAGATGGAAAGGCAAAACTGGTTGTGGTTTTTGAAAATCATTTTGCACAAAATCTTAAACATACAGGCAAAGCCCATATTCAGCTTATTGCCGATGCAACAGACCCGAATGCTGCCAATTCGTTCGTGTTTTATGCCGGCAACATTATTGCTGCATACCAACAAGAGCTAATTTCTCAGAGCAAAGAAGGTCTACTTATTCAGCCGGAAGTCAAGATGCTTTACAATCCTCAAATGAAGGGTGCTTACAATTTTGTTCCCGGTGTTTTGGGCATGATTATGATTTTAATTTGTGCTATGATGACATCCATTGCGATTGTCCGTGAAAAGGAAATGGGAACAATGGAGATTCTGCTCGTTTCGCCCATGAAACCGATTTACATTGTGTTTTCTAAAATTGCACCCTATTTTGTTCTTTCATGTATCAATTTTGCAACTATTATGTTACTTTCTGTTTTTGTTCTTAAAGTACCCGTTGCCGGTAGTTTTGGTTGCTTGGTATTTGTTTCGCTGATTTATATCTTCGTTTCCCTGGCATTGGGCTTATTGATATCTACATTGACTAGTTCGCAACTAGCCGCTATGATGATTTCGGGTATGGCGTTAATGATTCCTGTTATGTTACTCTCCGGCATGATTTTCCCGATAGAAAACATGCCTACTTGGTTACAATGGATTTCAAACTTTGTGCCGGCACGTTGGTATATATCTGCTGCTAAATCTATTATGATAAAAGGGTTAGGAATTACATCCGTCCTGAAAGAGGTTTCTGTTCTTTGTGCTATGGGAATTACCTTATTGCTTATAAGTTTGAAAAAATTTAAAATACGACTCGAATAATTTGGGTAACGAATAGTGTTTCATTAATGTATGTTCTATGATAAAATATCTTCTCAAAAAAGAATTTAAACAAATTATTCGGAATCCTTTTCTTCCGAGAATGATACTTGTATTTCCATTTGTTGTGTTGCTTATTTTCCCTTGGGCTGCCAATTACGAAATACGCAACATGAATGCAAGTATAGTTGATAATGATCATTCATCCTATTCGCGACGTCTCACTCAAACTATTGTCTCCTCTGATTATTTTAAATTAGCTGATTTTTCTTCAACTTACAACCAAGCTTTGAAAAGTGTAGAGCAAAATAAAGCAGATGTGATTATTCAGATTCCTGCGAACTTTGAGAAGAACATCATTAATCGAAATGGAACAAAAATAATGATTAGTCCTAATGCCGTAAATGGGATGAAAGGAGGTATTGCCGTGGCTTATCTTTCACAAATTGTAAGTAAATTTAATTCGGACATTATAGTAGAAAGATTTTCCGAATCAACTCCGATAAGCGATTCTTCCATTCAAACCGACAGTCTGTTTCAATTCAATAAAGAATTAAATTATCAAGTGTTTATGGTGCCTGCTCTTATGGTTATGATTTTAACTCTTTTATGCGGATTTTTACCTGCCGTTTCCATTGTTTTTGAGAAGGAAATCGGAACCATGGAACAAATTAACGTAAGTCCTGTACCTAAAATTATATTTATTTTGGCAAAATTAATTCCTTTCTGGTTAATAGGATTTATAGTTATCAGCATAGGTTTTGGTGTTGCGTGGGCAGCTTATGGGTTGGTGCCTAATGGGCATTTTTATACGATTTATTTGTTTGCATTAATTTATATTTTGGGAATATCCGGTATGGGGTTGGTTATTTCTAATTATGCACAAACCATGCAACAAGCCGTATTCATTGTGTTTTTCTTCATGATGATTTTTATCATGATGAGTGGTCTGTATACTCCTGTTGAAAGCATGCCTAATTGGGGACAATGGATTGCCGGATTTGACCCCTTGAAATATTTCATGTCGGTAATGAGGTCTGTTTATCTGAAAGGAAGTGACACCTTTCACCTAATAAAAGAATTAGGTGCCTTGTGCGGATTTGCTGTCTTTTTCAATATCTGGGCAGTTTCAAGTTACCGCAAAAGCCAATAAATTTTAGTTTTTTCACCATTTTCTTATTAAAATTTAAAAAGAAATAATCGTTTGTTAGGTAACAAAATTTGTCGTAATTTTGACACCCGTGTCAAATAATACTAAAAACGAATGACTGAATCGTGTAGTACAAAACAAAAAATTATAGAATCTGCTCAACATGTTTTTTTGGAAAAGGGACTGGAAAAGGCAAAAATGCAAGACATTGCCAATGTTGCCGGAATTAGCAGAACTTCTCTGAATTATTATTTCAAGACAAAAGAAAATTTGTTTCAAGAAATAATAGAACAAATGTTGGATGGCGTTTTACCGAAAGTTGGCGATGTTTTAAAAGAGAACAAAAGCATACAGTGTAAAATTGATGCTGTTATTGATATTTATGATGGAATGCTTCGTGAAAACGAATTTATTCCTCGGTTTCTTTTTGTGGAAATACAACGGAATCCGAAAATGTTTTTCGATTTTGTAAACAAGAGTTCAAGAATACAAGAATATTTGTTGTTGGTAAGCAAAATTCTTAGTCAGGAAATGGAAAATGGGAATATGCGTAAAATGCCATTAGACAGGTTGTTAACCATTTTCTACGGGTTGCTTTTTTGTCCCTATTTGTTAAATCCGTTGTTGAGTCAGTATTGGACAAAAAATAAAAAGGCTAAAATAGCGTTTTTAGACGATCATAAAAGAAACACAAAAAAATTGCTAAACGATTTTTTTGAAGTGTAAAAGTATTTTGCAGAGACATTAATTTATTATCACGAAGTAGGAGAGTTATTATAAAGATGAGTTCAAAAGTAAATATAGGATTAGACGCCGGGTCGACCACCGTAAAAATTGTAGCAACCGATAGCAAGAATAAAATTATTTTTAAAGCATATGAGCGACATTTTGCGGACATTGCAGGAACAATTATTGCTGCATTTGAAAAATTACAAAAAGAAATAGGAGATGTTCCGGTTCATTTATCTATAACAGGTTCTGCCGGAATGGGTGTTGCCGAACGTTGTGGGATATCCTTTGTACAAGAAGTGGTAGCATCATGCGAGGTTATTGCCTCTCAATTTCCTTTAACCAAAACCTTGGTTGATATCGGAGGAGAAGATGCCAAAATGATTTTTTTTAGCGACAACAAATCGCCCGATATGCGTATGAATGGCAATTGTGCCGGTGGAACGGGTTCTTTTATCGACCAAATGGCTTCTTTATTAGCTGTTGATGTGAGTGAATTGAGCGACTTGGCCGAAAAGGCGACTACTGTCTATCCTATTGCTTCTCGTTGTGGTGTTTTTTCCAAAACAGATGTACAAAATTTGTTGAGTAGAAATGTCAGTAAAGAAGATATTGCGGTTTCTGTTTTTCATGCTGTTAGTTTACAGGTAATTACATCACTTTCTCGTGGGTACAGTGTTACTGCTCCACTTTTTTTGTGTGGTGGTCCGTTTACTTTTTTACCCGCACTTAAAGCATCTTTTATTAAGCAATTAAATCTTACAGAAGAAGATATTGTTGTTTCTGAAGATACTGCGGTAATCTCTGCTTGGGGAGCTGCTATTGCTGCAGGTCAACAAAAGGAAAAGAAACTTATTTCCGAATATGTAAACCTTTTGCAACATACCAATAAAAAAAGCTATATCTATCAACCTCACCAATTGCAACCGTTTTTCAAAGATGAAGAAGAACTCAATGCGTGGACTGAAGAAAAGAAGAAATTCAATATGCCAACTGTGGCGATTGAGAATCTTGAAAATAATAATTGTTACGTGGGGATAGATAGCGGTTCAACCACAACAAAAATTATTGCGACTGACGATAAGGGTCAAATTTTCTTTCGTTTTTATGAAAAAAATAAAGGTAAATCCCTTGAAACGGTGGCTAAAGGTCTATCTCAATTGTTACAAAAAGCAACAGAAGTCAACAAGAATCTCAGCGTGTTGGGAAGTTGTGTAACAGGTTACGGAGAGGATTTGCTAAAAGCGGCTTTCCCTATCGACAGAGGAATGGTGGAAACAATAGCTCATTATACAGCTGCTTATAATTTTAATCCGAATGTTAGTTTTATTCTTGATATTGGTGGGCAAGACATGAAAGCAACATTTATCGAAAATGGGGCTATTAAGCGTTTGGAAATTAATGAAGCTTGCTCCTCGGGTTGTGGTTCATTTATCGAAACATTTGCTCAATCGTTGAATCAAACTCCGACTAATTTTTCAAAAATTGCCATAAAATCAAAACATCCGTGCGATTTGGGAACGCGTTGTACGGTATTTATGAATTCGAAAGTAAAACAATCGTTGCGTGAAGGAGCTTCTGTTGCCGATATTTCTGCAGGATTGGGTTATTCTGTCATCAAAAACTGTTTAAATAAAGTTTTGAAACTCAAAAATGTTGCCGATTTGGGAGATTGTGTGATGGTTCAAGGGGGAACGTTCCGTAATATTTCCATTATCAGAGCATTGGAAATAGAAATTGGCAAAACGGTAATGATAACCGATTATCCCGAATTGATGGGTGCTTATGGGGCTGCTCTTTTTGCTCGTAAAAAACTAAGAAAAGACATGGCGAGTGCCATTCCATTGGTTGATTTGGCAAAGCCACAATCTTATACCGGACAAATATCTTTGTGCAAAGGTTGTGAAAACCAATGCACGGTTACTCGTTTCCATTTTGAAAATGGAGGTCAGTATTTTGCCGGCAACAAGTGCGAAAAGGTATTTTCCAATAGTGGAGATAAAAAAGCTAAGGGACGTAATTTGTATGCAGAAAAATATCATTTATTGTTTGACAGACCAGGCGTTGAAAATAGTAAATTGACCATTGGCATTCCTCGTGCTCTTGGTATGTATGAAAATTATCCTTTTTGGCATTCACTTTTCTCTGCTTGTGGTATCAGAGTGGTGCTTTCCGACCCTTCTACCATGAAATTGTACGAGAAAGGACTTAGTACCGTGATGGCTGATAATATTTGTTTTCCTGCCAAGTTAGCCAACGGTCATGTTTTAAATTTGATAGATAAAAAAGTTGACCGTATTTTCATGCCTTTTGTAGTGTATGAAAATCAAGAGGATGAAAAAATAGCAAATAGTTATAATTGCCCTATTGTTACAGGTTATTCTGAGGTAATTAGAAGTGCTATTAATCCGAAAAAACAATTCGGTGTTTCGTTTGATGCTCCGACCTTTACGTTTAAAGACCGGAAATTGATGAAAAAAGCTTGTGTTGAATACCTTCGTTCATTATTACCTGAACTTGGCTCTAAAGAAATAGGGAAAGCCTTTGATGGAGCTTTAAAGGCTCAAGAAACCTATGAACAACAACTGAACAAGAACTGCAAAAATGTATTGGAAAAAGCCGACGCCGAAGAACGTTTGGTAGTTTTATTGGCAGGTCGTCCTTATCATACCGATCCGTTAATACAACATAAAATAGCCGATTTGATAGCCGATTTTGGAGTAGATGTAATTACGGAAGACATTGTTCGTGATGTCGATCCTACGGCCGAAAATGTACAAAGCGTTATGCAATGGGCATATACTAATCGAATTATAAAATCCGCTCTTTGGGCAGCAAATGCTCCTGCCAATGTTCATTACATTGAAATAACCTCTTTCGGTTGTGGTCCGGATGCTTTTATTTTGGACGAGATTACTGATATTCTTAGTCGGAAAGGTAAAAATGCAACCTTGTTGAAGGTTGATGATATAAACAATATAGGTTCTACGCGTTTGCGAATCAGATCGCTCATTGAAAGTTTGAAATTTAAAGATAATAGGACGTTTTCCAAGAATTTACGTGCTATCCATACGCCTCCTTTCGAAAAGAAAGATAGGGAAAGAAAAATCTTGGTGCCTTGGTTTGCTGATTTTTATTCTCCATTTATCCCGACAGCTTTCGGGCTGTTGGGATATAATGCGGAAAATTTACCGCCCAGTGACCAACAATCGGCTGAATTAGGACTGAAATATTCCAATAACGAAATTTGTTATCCGGCAACTTTAGTTGTGGGAGATGTGATGAAAGCATTGAATAGCGGAAAATACAAAAGTGATGAAATTGCTTTGGGAATAACACAAACAGGTGGTCAATGTCGAGCTTCGAACTATATCACTTTGATGAAAAAGGCTATGATTTCGGCAGGTTACGATGATATCCCTGTTATTTCGGTAGCAGTTGGCAGTGGCGGAGCTATGAACGAACAATCCGGTTTTGAAATAAAATGGCGTAAAGTGATAAAATCAATAGCCGCTTGTATGGCATACGCCGATTGTTTATCCAAAATGTACTATGCAACAGCTCCTCGTGAAGTAGAAAAAGGCATTGCCGAAAAACTCAAGCAAAAATATATCGAACTCGGTATACATGCTTTGCAACAAAATAATGCATCTGCTTTTTATGATTTGGCGGAAAAGGCTGCTCACGAATTTACCAAAGCAAACAATCGAAAAGAAATTCCTAAAATTGGGATTGTGGGTGAAATTTATGTAAAGTACAATAATTTTGGGCATAAAAATATTACTAATTGGTTGGTTTCGAGGGGAGTAGAACCTGTTATACCTGCTTTAACCGAATTTTTTACAGAAACGTTTGCCAGCAGAGAAGCTCGTGTTTCGGGTAATATTTCCAGAAGGACTTCTTCCAAATTTTTCATGAATACGATTGAAAAATACGTCTTTAGTATTATTCGCAAAATGGAGTCAAAAGTGCAAGTTTTTCCTTATTACCATCCGGTTGGAAATCCTCATAAAGACGCACAGAAAGCATCCAAAATTATTAATTTAAATGCCCAGTTCGGCGAAGGTTGGCGTATTCCTGCCGAATTTGCTCAATTTGCCGATTCGGGAGTTAATAATGTAGTCAGTTTGCAACCTTTTGGTTGTATTGCCAACCAAATTATTTCAAAAGGAATAGAAAAACGTACCCGCGAGTTGTATCCTTCATTGAATTTATTATTTCTCGATTTTGATAGTGGAATGGGTGAAGCGAACATCTTTAACAGACTACATTTCATGATTAAAAATGCTGAAAAAGAAATGATTATTTGATTTTGAGGGGTAAATAATATTTTGCATAAGAGAGAATAAATTTTCTGTAACAATTTTTGTATGAAAAAAACAGTAGTTATCGGAGCGTCTGAAAATCCAGAACGCTATTCATTCAAGGCAATTACAAAGTTGGTCAACCATGGATACACAGTGAAAGCTTTGGGGCTGAGAAAAGGTGTAGTGGCAGGTGTTTCCATTGATACGGAAAAAATACTTTATACTGATATTCATACCGTGAGCATATATTTGGGCAAAAATAATCAGCCTGAATATTATGACTACATCGAACAGCTGAAACCTCAACGCGTTATATTTAATCCTGGAACAGAAAATCCTGAGTTCAAATCTCGTTTAGAAGAAAAAGGAATTCAAGTAGAAGAGGCTTGTACATTGGTTTTGCTGTCTACAGGTAGTTTTTAGTGCTTATCTAGGCACATTTAATTTATAATTTATTTGGCATTTTTTCGATGCAATAACATTTGAAGGGTAAAAGACTAGTTTGTTTCGCAATTTTTCTATCTTTGCCTGACCTAAAGCAAACTATGGATTTTTCACAACCCGAAATATTGTTATCTGAGATTCAACAAGGAAATCAACGGGCTTTTGAGTTTTTATTCAAAAGTTATTATCCTCGTTTGCGTCATTTTGCGGCTCGTTTTGTCGATGAAACCACAGCAGAGGATATTACTCAGGAATGTTTCCTGAAAATATGGGAAATGCGTTCCGAAATCCGAAATCCGAATATTGCCTCTTTGCTTTTCACCATGGTACGCAATGCCTGTCTCAATCATTTAAAGCATATCGCTTTGGTGGATATTTCATCCATCGAATTTTTAGAAAATTTACAAGGAGATGAACGTTTGTATGCAAAAGATTTTGCCAGCAATACCGATTATTCTTGTTTGTATAATGACTTGAAAAGTCAAGTGGAAAAGGTAATGGATACACTTCCGCAACGTTGTCGCGAGGTTTTTGTATTAAGCCGAATGAATGGGCTAAAAAACAAAGAAATAGCCGATCAACTGAATATATCAACCACCATGGTAGAAAAACATATAGCGAAGGCAGTTTCGATTTTTTCATCACAAATCAATGGAAAATAGAATACCATTTTATACACCTTGGTTCGGGTTTTTCTCATGGCTCATGAAACAGAATCAACTAAATAATGTTAAATTTAGATTAATTGATCTATTTCAGGTTGGGGAAATGGACTATTTAATTGTCTTACTGCTAAGTAATAGGTGAATTTATGGATATGAATATCAATTTTAGGGCATTGGCAGAGGCTTATTTCGCAGGAAATATAAGTCCGGAAGATGAGTGTCGCTTATTTGCCTTTATCACCGAAAATACCGAAAACGAAACACAATTTCGTGCTTACGAAGAAGCTTGGAGGAAAAAATCTGCTGATGTTTCTACCTGTGCCGCTTGGGAAAAACTCAAAAGTAACATGCAGATTTCTGAATCCGTGGTCATTCCGTTTACTCCCAAACGTCAGATTCCTTGGATGTCTGTTGCCGCAGCGGTAGCTGTTTTGGTTGTAGCTGTTTCCGGTATATTTTTCTGGCAAAAAAGAGAAGAAGCTTCTCAACATCGTTACGTATTTGAAGTTGCTTATGGCGGAAAAGGTCAAATTACGTTATCTGACGGAACGAAGGTTTGGCTGAATGCCGGATCTACATTAAGTTATGGTAGCGATTTCAATAAAAAACGTGAAGTAGAACTTAATGGCGAAGGATATTTCGAGGTAACTAAGAAAAATGGTAAGCCTTTTGTGGTACGTTCAGGAGATTATGAACTGACTGTATTGGGAACAAAATTTGATTTATCTGCTTATCCTGATGAAAAATTGATTACTGCAGCCTTGGTTGAAGGTTCGGTGAGAGTTGAATGTAGCAATGAAGTTCGACATATGACTCCAGACCAAACCCTTAGTTTTGATAAGAAAAAAGAAGAGTTTGTAGAATTGGATGCTCTTGCTGAACAGTCTTGTGCTTGGAAAGAAAATAATATAGAATATGACAACATTGCGATGTCTGATCTTTTCAGCAAACTTAATCGAAAATTCAATGTCGATATCCGTGTGAATTCAGAACAGATTTTAAACGAAGAAGTACGTGTTTCGTTTCGTAATAACGAAAATGTGGATGAAATTTTGTCGGCTTTGAAGGAGTTGGTTCCGATGCAGGTAGAGCGACAAGGAAATACAATTACCATTAATTAGAAGTTGGTGATTAACAGAATACTACATAGTATCCTGATAGCTCTTTTACTCTCCGCGATAACGCCTCTTCAGGCACAAATTGTTACCAAAGAGTTTAGACAGAGTAGCCTTGCCTCGGTTTTGCACGAAATCGAGCGGCAAACAGGCTATTCTATTGTGTACAAACCCTCCGATTTTCTGGGAAAAGATAAAGTCTCAGTCTCTTTCAAAAAGGCAAAATTAGAAACCGTTTTAAACAAGGTTTTCGTTTTGCGAGGTCTTCCCTATAAAATTCAAAATCGAACTATCATTGTCGGAACGTCAGCTTTGCGTAATAGTCAAAAAACAGAAAAAAAGGTAGAAAATCCCCCTATAAAAGTAGAAAAAGAAGTACCGAAAACAGAAATTGTTTGGCACGACAGCACAATCATTTCCTATGAAACAAAACAGGTTATTGATACAATTTCTGTTGATAGTATTTTTAAACAAAAATGCGACACAACTTTGTTGCCCCCTAAGCATCCACGAAAAGGAAAAGGCTCTTATGTTCAAGCGACTATTGGAGGTGGATATGGAGTTCTCAAACAAATAGTGAAAGAAACATATCCTATCGGGGGCTGGCATGCTAATGCCCAACTTGGTTATTCTTACTTCTTCCATCCTTTTTGGGGAGTAGGTTCCGGTATCGGATTAGGTTCATACCAATCCTCTTATGTGCTAAATTATACAACTGTTGAATATCATCAAAAAGATTCGGAGGGTGAGTTCTATGATCATATTGCTGTGACATCCGATAGAAAGGAATCGCGTAAAAGTCTGTTTATAGAAATACCATTGGCTTTGCAATTTCGACAAAATTTGAATGAAAAGATTGCTTTATGGGCTTCTATTGGAGGTAAAGTTGGGTTACCTGTTTTTGCAAATTATACCGTAACATCGGGAACGATTCACAATAAGGGTTATTATCCTCAATGGAATTTAACACTAGAAAATTTACCCGGACGTTTTGAAGATGAGATTCTTGCAGGAGAGTCAGGCGTGTTTGACTTAAACCTTTCTTATGGTGGGTTCGCAGAGGTAGGTTGTTTGGTAGATTTCGGTAAACGTACAGAATTAATGGTTACCGCTTTTGGAAACTATAGTACAGAAAATTATGCTATCGGTGTACGTATAGGAGTTAATTTACAATTGGATAAAATGAAGTCAATAAAGAAGACCAATTGTTGCGATTTATTTGATTTTGTAAAAGCCGATACTACCTACAAAGAAGTGAAGGTAGAACACAGAAACAGCATACAAGTCCCTGTAATTATAAGGAAATGAAAAAAATAGTAATTCATATTGTTTTTTTGCTTTTTGCTCACTCTCTTTGGGCAGTCCCCATTGTTGGTGGAACAAAAATATATCTTAACACAGGAGGTTCTTCTCTTTGGAATCAGGATAATGCATGGTTTGTTGCTTATTTTTATAACGATTATGTTCCAGGTTATGTTACGATGACTCCAACAATTTATTCTAACATCTATGTAGCTGAAGCTCCAAGTACGGCGTGGACAGATGTTATTTTTGTCCGTATGAGTCCAAATTGCTCTGCATTTTCTTGGGGTTGTGCGTGGAACCAAACGAACGACTTGAATTATGACGGCATTCGCAATATGTATACGATTGATGGGTGGGGCGAAATTGCACCGATAAAAAGTACCGGGACGTGGTCTGTCGCTCCTTTTTGTTCCTTCCCTGAATTTACTGTTAATGTTGATACATGTGATGGTTCGACCTATAATCTTTCAGGGAAGGCAAGTTTTTCCAATGCTCCTTTATCCGGAGATTTGATAGTTACGGACGTATTATCCGGAAAAACGGTGCAAACATCTTATCCGTTTACTTCTCCCTACGAATTTAGGATTGAGGACATTCCTGTTACTACAGCAGAAAAACAGGCCAGCTTGGCTATTAGTTTTTCACAGGGAACTTGCAATAGCACTGTACAATACATTAAGCCTCGTAAAGAAGAGATTCAAGCGTGTCAAAATAGCACATTGAATTTAGAGCCTCAATTTGATGGATATGAATATCTTTGGAATACAGGAGAAACGAATAGGACAATAAACGTTTCCATACAAAAGGACACAACTTACATTTGTTCTGTAACCACTACATCTCAAGAACCTGTTATTGAAGATAACATTATGTCAAATGGCGGTTTTGAAGATATATCGATTCCTTATTATAAAGGTTTTTCCACTGATTATGAGCAGTTTGCCTTAAATGCTCCTTTTGATTATAATCGTTCCGATCGTGGGTGGGCAGTTGTTAGTTCAAATACCAAAAACCAAAATGTATCTCTTACGGAAGTAACACCACATAGTGGAGGATACATGCTTTTTATTGATGGAAATACCAAACGCTCTTCAGCCTGGATTGCACAAACAAGTCAAAATAACCCGAATCTGAAAATCGAAGCAGGAAAAACCTATCGATTTTCCTATTGGGCATCTGGTGTAGGAGAAACGAATCCCGCTAAACTTAGTTTTTGGATTAAATATAATGGCAAAGAGCAACAATTGGGAAATACTCAAACGCTGATTCCTATATGGAAAGAAAATATTGTTTTTTTTACAGCACCTGAAGATTGCGACGATATTACCATTTCTGTAGTGGATGAAAATATTAGCAGTAATACTTCAGGCAATGATTTTGCTTTGGATGATATTTTATTTCAACCCATCTCAACAGGTAAACAAACTCTCTTTGAAGTCTTTGATATCAATGTTTTGACGCAACCGAAAGTCAGCATTCCTTCAGAAATTCATTCCTGCTCAGATGCTACGACAATATCCATTCCTTTTAAAATAGAAGAAGGTTCTCCTAATCATTACGATTTGGATTTTTCTTCCTCCTTATTTACAGATATTGAAGATGCCTCATTGCCCCAAAATGATACGATTAAGATTCCCTTACCAACTACGGTGGCTAATTTGTATACTGCTAATTTAATTGTAAGAAACGACCAAACGGGTTGCGAATCTTCCGATACATTTGCCATTAATATTTCAGCACAACCGAAGGTCAGCATTCCTTCAGAAATTCATTCCTGCTCAGATGCTACGACAATATCCATTCCTTTTAAAATAGAAGAAGGTTCTCCTAATCATTACGATTTGGATTTTTCTTCCTCCTTATTTACAAATATTGAAGATGCCTCATTGCCTCAAAATGATACGATTAAGATTCCCTTACCAACTACGGCGGCTAATTTGTATACTGCTAATTTAATTGTAAGAAACGACGAAACGGGTTGCGAATCTTCCGATACATTTGCCATTAATGTTTCAGCACAACCGAAAGTCAGCATTCCTTCAGAAATTCATTCGTGCTCAGATGCTACGACAATATCCATTCCTTTTAAAATAGAAGAAGGTTCTCCTGATTATTACGATTTGGATTTTTCTTCCCCTTTGTTTACTGACATTAAAGATGCCCTATTACCCGCAGATGCCATCTCTTTTGCTCAACCTGAAAAGGTGTTTGCGGGACTTTATACTGCCAGTTTAACGGTGAAAAATAACGAAACAGGTTGCGAATCTTCCGAAAGTGTCAATTTTACTATTGATAAATCTATGGTTTATGCTAAATGGGACGATGTCTTGTTTTGTGATAATTTGGAACAACACTTTGTCGCTTATCAGTGGTATCACAACGGAGAAGCAATTGTAGGGGCTACTAATCAGTATTACTACAACCCTGAAGGATTTTCCGGATCCTATTACGTGGTAGCCTCAACGGCAAAGGGAACATCTTATTTTAGTTGTGTCTTAGATTATGAGTTTGTTCCTAAAAGCAAAGATTCAGGGCGTGTGTATCCTGTCCCTGCAGCACAAAACGAACCAATTACCATTGTTTTGCCATCATCTACCAAAAAAGTTATTGGTCAACTAACCATTGTAAATAGTCTCGGACAAACAATCTCCACAGAGACCGTTAATAGCAGCGAAATCGTAAAATATATGAATGTACCGCAAGGTATTTACTTGTTGGATTATTCTGAAAATGGAGAATCTGTGTGGACAGAAAAAATTATAGTTCATTAAAATCTATATCCTTTTTTTCCCTTAAAAAGCTCTGTCAATTGATATTTGGAACGTTTTTTATACTTCTTCAATGAGATTTATGTTTATTTATAAAATCTCTTCGTTCATTTGGGGGCTAATTCCAAAGGTTCTTCTTGGGTAAAAAAGCTTTTTTGTATCTGTTAGTTGTTCGAGCAAGATTCTGCCTATTATCAAAAGAATATAACTTGTCTGACTAAATTACATTGATCTATGAATTGCATAGCAGAAATTTATTGTCAGATTTTCGAACAAAAAAAAGTCCCATAATCGGTTTAGATCATGGGACTTTTGGTTTAAATATTTTTTATTGTTTTATCACTTTTTGTAATGATATTTCCCCATCTTCCAATTCTATTTCCATAAAATAGATAGCAGGAGTCAAATTAGAAAGGCTAATTTGTGTACCTGTTCCTTTCCAAAGTACTCTTCCGCTAAAGTCTCTGATAGTTACGGAGTTAATATCTTTTTCAGAATTAATATGCACGGTTCCTCTAGTTGGATTAGGATAAATAGTAAGGGATGAAATTTCATTTTCATCAATTGCCATACCCCCACAGTTCGCATTTAGGGAAGCATTGTAGTGTCCTTGATCGTCTGTTGTTGTTTGTGCATCCCAACAAGCACTAGTAGAAGTGAATAGGTCAACAGTTTGTTTGGTTGATGTTGATGCTCCATTATTGAACAGCAATCCTATTTCGGCAACTGCAACACTAGGAATTGTGTAAGAATAGTATCCATCTGTTCCCAAAGTCATTGTTGCATTTCCCGGCCAAGCAGTTCCTCCTGCAATATTTGCTTCTGTAGCCTTATCCCAAGCCCACAAGTTACAAGCAGTCCAATCGGAAGGAGCCTTAAATTTAACAGTAATAGAAGTTGTTTGAGTTAAATATGACTTGGTCACTACCGTTGATTTATTGCCGGCATTATCAATCGCAATTGCATTAATAGTTGTGTTTGAACTAATAGTTACCGCACTTGTATATTTTGTACTTGATGCTGTCGGTGTTGTACCATTTGTCGTATAGTAAATGGAAATTGGGGTATTTTGACCTGTAGCCTTCATGGTCACACTTGTGCCACCCGTATAAAGTCCACTTTCCGGAGTTACGGATAGAGAAACTGCTGCTTTTACCGGAACATTGGCATCAACGTCAAAATTGGAGGGAACATAAAAGGCCCAACCCGAACCGGATGCAGCTTCTTTGTATCCACTTGGTGTGCCCGTAGATCCTATTTTGCAAATTAGTTTCGCTCTAGTTCCTTGCGTTTCGCAATAATAACCGTTGTTGGCATTTGCACTACAAACCGATTCACTATTTACGCCGCAAGCTTTACGTACTTTAATCATACTGTTAATGGCAGCCTTATTAGCTGTCCAATGAGGCCAAAACACGCAAGGAATACCTGGTGCCGATAAGATAAATGCGTATGCTTTTTGCACATCACCCGTATACTTACTACCATCACGGTATGTATCATGGTTGTCTACAAAAGTTGTCGAATAACGACTGTATTCAGGTTTGTGAATGATCCCGGCAGGACCTCCTGACCAAATCATGTTACCATAATTACCCGCTGCCAATCCGTTATTCAGTGCAGCATATTTCATAGGGAAGTCGAACGTAGTAGAGTTTTTGTTAGCATTGCTAACCCAATTCCAGCAAGCATCAAAACTACCATCAAAATATTCACCCACAGAGTAATAGCCCCCGGCAGCTGTATTGTACATATCGTTGTATTTTCCGTTGTAGCCCTTGGTTAGGTCGTAACGCCATCCATCGTACCCAAATTCACCTTTTAGCCATTTCAGATAAGCTTTAATGTCATTTTGTACATACGAGTTGGTATGGTCAAGGTCACGGGCAGAACAATAACCTCCCCACGCACTACATACTTGTTCGTATCCAGTATCATTAGCTCCCGTAGCAGCGTAGCCACTGCTAGCACATTCATCGTCTTTACAAATATGAGCAGAAGTAAGTTGGAATTTGCCATAAGTGCCAAAATCGTCTTCAAAGAAGTCGTTCCAAGTGCTTTTCCCTCCGCGGTGATTTACCACAATGTCGGCAATAGAGCGACACCCTCCGGCTTTTAAGTCGGCAATAAGAGTTTTTAGATCGGCTGCGGCACCCCAGTTGCTTGATTGATTGTTCCATTGGCGAGGGTGGTACCCTACACCGCCATCTGATAGAGAGGAAGGTGGAAGCCAAACCATATCGAAGTTGGTGGCAATTTCTCCTGCCATGGCGTCTAGTTTTTTCCAACTGGTTTCTGACTCAGAGTCCCAATAGAACCCCTGTAACATAACAGCTTCGCATTTTGCCGGAGCTTGTGCGAAAGATGGAAAGGAAAAGAGTGTGGTCATTAATCCGACCACACTCCAACCTACGAGAGTTTTGATTTTTTTCATCGTGTGAAAAGGTTAAGGTTGATGTTAAGGTTAAGTGAACGATTCAATGTTCATTATAAAGACAACTCAAAACAAACTTACCCAACCCTATATTTAATCAAATAACATAAATTAACACTTATGGTTTTAAAATGATTTCCGAGAAGTCTATTTCATCGTAACAACTTGAAAATATATCGTTTGTTTTTTTTGTTTTTAAATTTATTTCATACCTTTGCAACGCTTTTGCGGTTGTGGCGTAATTGGTAGCCGCGCCAGACTTAGGATCTGGTGCCGAGAGGCGTGGGGGTTCGAGTCCCTTCAGCCGCACAACACAAATAAAACCGTTGTCTTAGGTAAGTTCAACGGTTTTTTTATTCCCTAAAGATAATCCTAAAACTATATAAGTAATTTATTAATTTCTTAAAAATGAATGTTTTACAAAGCAATATCGACAATGTAAATGCTCTCTTGAAGGTTCAAGTAAGCAAAGCAGATTACTCAGAAAAAGTAGAAAAGTCCTTAAAAGATTTTCGCAAAAAAGCCAACATGCCCGGATTTCGTCCTGGAACAGTGCCCGTGAGCTTAGTCAAAAAAATGTACGGAAAATCAATGTTAGCAGAAGAAATTAACAAACTTGTATCGGAAGCGTTGTATAATTTTATTCAAGAAAACAACTTATCTATTTTAGGAGAACCTCTTCCTGCTGAAAATTCTACTTTTCCGGATTTTGACAATGATGAAGATTTCGAATTTTCTTTTGACATAGCTCTTGCCCCTGAGTTGGAATTGTCTCTCAGTACAAAAAATAAAGTAAAATATTACGATATTACTGTTAGTCAGGATATGATTGACAAACAAGTGAGTGCATACAAGAGTCGTTTTGGAAAATATACTGCCGCTGACAAGGTAGAAGAAAAGGACGTTATTAAGGGGGAATTGATAGAACTTGCTGCCAATGGCTCTCCAAAAGAGGGAGGCGTTCGTGTAGAAAGTGCAGTACTTAGCCCTGCTTACATCAAAGACAAAAAAGAACAAGCAAAGGTGATTGGATTGGCAAAAGATGCTCAATTTACATTTAATCCAAGTAAAGCTTTCGATAATAATGAAGCAGAAATCGCCTCTTTGTTACAGATCAGCAAAGACAATGTTAAAAATTGCACTTCTGATTTTTCTTTTACTATCAAAGAAATTACGCGTTATGCTGAAGGAGAGCTAAACCAAGAATTGTTCGATGCAGCAATGGGAAAAGATAAAGTGAAAACAGAAGAAGAATTTGTTGCAAAAATAAAAGAAGCATTACAACAACAATTAGTAGCCGATAGTGATGTTAAATTTTCTATTGATATGAAAGACTTAATCGTCTCTCAATTGGCAGATGTAAAATTCCCTGATGTATTCTTGAAAAAATGGCTGAAAATTTCTAATCCTAAATTAGATGAAGAAGCTATCGAAAAAGATTTTCCCAAAATGTTGGAAGATTTAAGATGGCAATTGGCTAAAGATAAAATTGGAAAAGAAAATGATTTAAAACTTGAACAAGCAGATATCGAAGCTGTCGCCAAAAAATCAGCCTTGGCACAATTTGCTCAATATGGTATGTTAAATGTCCCTGATGAAATACTAGAGGGATACGTTAAAGATATGTTGAAAAATAAAGATGCCGCCAAAAGTGTTGCAGAAAGAGCCATTGACGACAAAATTTTCGAAATACTTAAGACAAAAGTAAGTCTCGTTAATACAGAAATCTCTATGGAAGATTTTAATAAAATGTTTGAGAAATAAACGGATATTTTATAAAGTAACATAAAAAGGCTTTCTAGTAAAATTTGGGGGCAAAAAAATATTGTTTTAGAACAAAAATATTTTATACCTTTGTTTCCCTCGTTTAGTAGAAAGCCTTTTTTATGTAAAAAGGTGAACCATTTAAAAACTAAAAATATATGGACAACGAATTTAGAAAATATGCCACAAAACACCTAGGAATGAATGGGTTGGCGTTAGACAAATATGCGGACATAACCAGTAATTATATTTCTCCTACGATTATAGAAGAAAGACAGTTGAATGTAGCTCAAATGGACGTTTTTTCCCGTTTGATGATGGATAGAATTATTTTTTTGGGAACACAGGTAGATGATTATACAGCCAATGTAATTCAGGCACAATTGTTATACCTTGATTCTGCTGACCCCGGCAAGGATATTGCTATTTATCTAAATACGCCCGGAGGTTCAGTATATGCCGGCTTGGGAATTTATGATACTATGCAATTTATTAGTAGTGATGTTGCTACTATTTGTACCGGCATGGCAGCCTCCATGGGAGCTGTTTTGCTTACTGCCGGAGCCAAAGGCAAACGTTCGGCACTGAAGCATTCTCGTATCATGATTCACCAACCTATGGGTGGAGCCCAAGGGCAGGCTTCTGATATTGAAATTACAGCACGTGAGATTCAAAAATTAAAGAAAGAACTCTATATGATTATTGCCGATCATTCAGGCAATACATATGAACGCATAGAAAAAGACTCTGATAGGGATTATTGGATGACAGCTGAAGAAGCAAAAGAATATGGTATGATAGACGAACTACTTCTCAAACAAAAATAAGTTATAAGGAGAGTATAGATGCCAAAAAAGGATGATAAATGTAGCTTTTGTGGAAGAGACCAAAAAGATGTTGCTCTTTTGATGCAAGGTCAGACAGGTAGTATTTGTAATGAATGTGCCGAGCAAGCCTCAACAATAGCTAAAGAAGCTCTAACAAAAAACAAATCAACGGATAAATTTCCTCTGAACAGAGACGAATTACCTCGTCCACAAGAGTTGAAAGCCTTTATTGATCAGTATGTCATAGGTCAAGATGATGCAAAAAAGAATCTAAGTGTAGCCGTTTATAATCACTACAAAAGATTGTTGCAAAAAGATACTTATGATGAGGTTGAAATAGAAAAATCAAATATTATTTTGGTTGGTTCAACGGGAACAGGAAAAACTCTTTTGGCTCGTACCATTGCAAAAAAGTTGCATGTTCCTTTTACCATTGTCGATGCAACGGTTCTTACCGAAGCTGGTTATGTAGGAGAAGATATTGAAAGTATTTTAACTCGATTGTTGCAAGTAGCTGACTATGACGTAAAAGCGGCAGAAAAGGGCATTGTCTTTATAGATGAAATAGATAAAATAGCTCGCAAGGGGGACAATCCTTCGATTACAAGGGATGTTAGTGGAGAAGGGGTTCAACAAGGTTTACTGAAATTATTGGAAGGCTCTATTATCAACGTGCCACCACAAGGAGGCAGAAAACACCCTGACCAAAAAATGATTCCGGTAAATACCCAGAACATTTTATTTATATGTGGAGGTGCTTTTGACGGTATAGAAAAAAAAATTGGAGCCAGACTAAATACTCAAATGGTTGGCTATTCGGCGGCAAAGGTTTCGCATAAGATAGACCGTACAAATTTGTTGCAATATATTGCTCCACAAGATTTAAAATCATTTGGTTTAATTCCTGAAATAATAGGTAGATTGCCCGTCCTTACTTATCTGAATCCTTTGGATAGACATGCTTTAAGACAGATTTTGACAGAACCTAAGAATTCCATTATCAAGCAATATGTAAAATTGTTTGATATGGATAATGTGGAACTGACCTTTGACGAAGAAGTCTTTGAATTTATTGTGGACAAATCTATCGAATTCAAGCTTGGGGCAAGAGGGTTACGATCAATTACGGAGATGATTATGGTCGATTTCATGTATGAGATGCCTTCCACCAATCAGACGAAATTGAATATCACCCAAAAAATTGCTGAAGAAAAATTTAATAGAAGCGGTTTTATCCAAATTTAAATACGGAATATAAAAAAATGTATTATACTTGTTTTTTAATAGCAAGTTTGTAAATTTGTTACACATTTGTTGATATATAAAGAAACTTAACGCATGCCTAAAAACCTCGTTTTAACAAACGAATTGAAAAAGCATTTTGGTTTTGATACCTTTAAAGGAAACCAAGAAGCTGTCATTAAGAACCTTTTGGAAGGCAAGGACACATTTGTTCTTATGCCGACAGGGGGAGGCAAATCTCTTTGTTATCAACTTCCTTCACTTCTTATGGAAGGTACCGCTATTGTAGTATCGCCTCTTATTGCTTTGATGAAAAATCAGGTGGATGCGATGAAAGTGTTTAGCGAAGAAGATGGAGTAGCTCATTTTTTAAATTCCTCTCTTACCAAGATTGCTATTGAAGAAGTAAAAAATGATGTTTTGTCAGGAAAGACAAAGCTTTTGTATGTAGCTCCCGAATCTTTGACAAAGGAAGAAAATATTACTTTTTTGAAAAGTGTAAAAATTTCTTTTTATGCTGTCGATGAGGCTCATTGTATATCTGAGTGGGGACACGATTTTCGCCCTGAATATCGTCGTATTCGTCCTCTTATCAGCGAAATAGGGGATGCTCCAGTTATTGCTCTTACTGCAACTGCCACACCCAAAGTACAACATGATATTCAGAAAAATTTGGGAATGAGTGATGCTGTCGTTTTTAAATCCTCTTTTAACCGGCCGAATCTCTATTATGAGGTAAGACCAAAAACACAAAATGTAGATAAAGAAATAATCAGATATATAAAAAGTCAACCTGGTAAGTCCGGAATTATTTATTGTTTAAGTCGTAAGAAGGTAGAAGATTTAGCCGAAACCTTGCGAATAAACGGAATAAGTGCGTTACCTTATCATGCAGGAATGGATTCTGCTGTGAGAACGGCGAATCAAGATAGTTTTTTGATGGAAAAGGTTGAGGTTATCGTTGCAACAATTGCCTTCGGAATGGGTATTGATAAACCTGACGTAAGGTATGTTATTCATTACGATATTCCCAAAAGTTTGGAAGGTTACTACCAGGAAACAGGTCGTTCCGGAAGAGATGGAGGAGAAGGTCAGTGTATAACTTTTTATTCATACAAAGATTTACAGAAGCTTGAGAAATTTATGCAAGGTAAGCCCATTGCAGAACAAGAAATAGGCAAGCAATTGTTAATAGAAACAGCTGCTTATGCAGAATCTTCTGTGTGTCGTCGAAAATTGTTGTTGCACTATTTTGGAGAAGAATACACACAAGATAATTGTGGTAGTTGTGATAATTGTTTGAACCCAAAGAAACAAATGGAAGGACAAGATTTATTGTGTACCGTGCTAGATACCATTATTGCAGTAAAAGAAAAATTTAAAGCAGAACATATTGTCGACATCATAATGGGCAAAGAAACCGCTGAAGTTTTGGATTATAAGCACGAAGACTTGGATGTTTTTGGAACAGGGCAACATGAAGAACCTAACGTATGGCATGCAGTTATCCGTCAGGCGATGATTGCCGGTTATATTGATAAAGAAATAGAAAACTATGGAGTTCTTAAAATAACAAAATCCGGAAGAGAATTTTTAGAGAAACCGTCTTCTTTTCGTATTACCAAGGATAATGAATTTGAGGAGGAAGAAGAAGAACCAACAATGCGTCGTGGAGGTGGAACTTGTGCTGCCGATGAGGTTTTGTTCTCCATGCTTAAGGATTTGCGTAAAAAACTATCTAAACGTTTAGAGGTTCCTCCTTTTGTAATCTTTCAGGACCCATCCTTAGAAGCCATGGCAACTACGTATCCTATTACCATGGAAGAACTTCAAAATATTCCTGGTGTAGGTGCAGGGAAAGCCAAACGTTATGGTGAAGAGTTTTTGCAATTAATAAAAACTCACGTTCATGAAAATGAGATAGAACGTCCGGAGGATTTGCGTGTCAGAACAGTGGCAAACAAATCAAAAATGAAAGTGTTTATTATTCAAGCGATTGACAGAAAAATAAGCCTAGATGATATTGCCATTACCAAAGGATTGGACTTTTCTGAGTTGTTAGATGAAATAGAAGCTATCATTTATTCGGGAACGAAAATTAATATTGACTATTTTATTGAGGAAGTAATGGAAGAGGATCATATTGAAGAAATTTTTGAATACTTCAAAGATTCTCAAACGGATAATATTCATGCTGCTATTAAAGAATTAGGGAGCGATTTTACCGAAGAAGAAATTCGTTTGGTCAGAATTAAATTTATTTCCGAAATGGGAAATTGAAAAGTTTGGAAATTTTACACAAACTTTGCCTCGTACATTGTGAGCTGATTTGAGAAATAATCAGCTTTTTTAATAATAAACAGTTTAATCTTATGGAAGAAATGTCAAAAAAAATAGTTGTGACCATTGGTCGACAATTCGGCAGTGGTGGCAGAGTTATCGGAAAAAAGATTGCTGAACAGTTAGGTATTGCTTTTTACGACAAGGAACTTATTGAAAGAGCCGCCAATGAAAGTGGCATTGACAAATCGTTTTTCCAAGATATGGATGAGAAAAAGATAAGCCAAGGCTATTATTCTCTTGCCAGTAATTTTTCGTTAGGAATGGCTTTCTTCCCGAACGAAAGTATGTTATCCGGAGATTCCATGTTTTTGGTGCAATCGGATGTTATTCGTAAAATAGCCTTACAAGAGTCATGCGTATTGGTGGGAAGATGTGCTGATTATATCCTTAGAAATCACGCAAATAAAATGGATATTTTCATATATGCTAATAAGGAAGAAAGAATAAAGCAAGTAATGAAATACAATGGAGTATCGGAGGCAGAAGCAGAAAGCCTCATCAAAAAAGTTGATAAAGAGCGGTCTTCGTACTATAATTATTACACTGATAAAAAATGGGGAGTTGCTAACTCTTATCATCTATGTGTAAACTCTTCACTATATGGTATTGATAAAACGGCTGAATTGATTTTGCCATTTATTTTAGGATTAAATAAAGACAATTGAACAGATGCTATTTTGCATAAAAAACGGCAGCCTTTTTCAATAAGGATTGCCGTTTCGTTATTTGACGGTTTACAGCCATTTTTTCTTTTTGAAAAACCATAGAATAAGAACGGAAGAAACCACCATGAACAGAAGGCAAAATACATAACCCCATTGCCATTCTATTTCCGGCATGTATTTAAAATTCATGCCATAAATAGTTCCAATTAATGTTGGAGGCATGAAGATAACAGTTACCACAGTAAATATTTTTATGATTTTATTTTGTTCTATATTAATCAAACCTAAATAAGTATCTTGTAGGTAATCCAACCTGTCAAAGTTAAATTTAGTGTGGTCCAAAAGGGAGTTTATATCCTTGATTACCATCGATAATTTACTATATAATTCATTTGGGAACATTTCACTTCGGAGCATATTCGAAACCACACGGTGTTTGTCGATAATGTTTTCTCTGAGTAGCATGGTTTTTTCTTGCAAGTTCTTGATGCTAATTAAAATTCCCTCATCAATATCTTTCATCACCATTGTCTGACTTAAAGTTTTAACTTCACTAGTCAATTCTTCAATCATGTCGGCATCTAATTCAACCCGGGTTTCGAGTAATAAGGTAAATACTTGAAATCCATTAACATAGTTTTTCGGACTAGCTGCCATTTTTTTTGTTGTTTCGTGAAATGATTTCAACTCACAACTGCGAACAGAGATTAAAATGTTGTTTTTTAGAATAAAAGAAACCGGCTCTTTTTCAAAATTATCTAGCAAAAAATTTGAGTTAGCAATTATTGTGTCTGCCGTTTCTACGTAACGCGAACTAATCTCAATTTCTTCAATCTCTTCTTCTTCTTGAATGTAAATCTTTAAGAAATCTTCCAACTGAGACTCAATTTCTTGATTTACATCGTTGAGATCAATCCATACGAAATTTTCTAATGGATTTTTTTTAAGGAAAGAAATGTCCCGACTGATTTTTATCCTTCCATTTTCTCTGTAATAAAGTCTTATTTCTGACATAATCAAATGTTTTAATGGTTAATAATACAAAAATGCACCACCTATTTTGATTATGAACACGTTAGCCAAATTCCTTTTTTAGAGCGATATTTCTCCAATGAATTTCGACACAATCCTTTACGTAAAAAGAAAAATGCATTTATTTTTTGTCTAAAAGATAAAATTACAAAGTCGAACAAAGGTAGTCTTTCTTAACTACAAAAACAAAAGCTATTTCTTGTCCACTTACGATTGAATATAAGGTTCAACCAAATTAGTGAGATAAATAAATTCTTCTACACTAAGTTGTTCGGGTCGTTTGTCAAATATTTTATCTGAAATTATTTCAGGGTCTTTTGTTAGAATGCTCCTCAATGAATTTCGCATTGTTTTGCGTCGTTGGTTGAAGGCTGTTTTTATAACTATTTTGAACAATTTTTCGTTACAATCTATTTGCTTTGTTTCGTTACGTACTAAACGAATAACTCCCGATTCTACTTTTGGTGGTGGGTTAAAAACGGTTGGAGGAACAGTAAATAAATATTCAATATCATAGTATGTTTGTAATAAAACGCTCAATATGCCGTATGCCTTCTTTCCCGGTTTTGAAGCAAGTCTTTCTGCTACTTCTTTTTGCAGCATACCGCAAATAACGGGAATTTGGTTCTTATTTTCCAAAACTTTAAAAAAGATTTGACTTGAAATATTGTATGGAAAATTTCCAATAATAGCGAAAGAAGAATTGCCATAAATACTTGTCAAATCGGTTGTTAGGAAATCTTGAAAGAAAATACGATCTTTCAGTTTAGGAAAATTTTTATTAAGATAAGTAACCGATTCTTCATCTATTTCAATAACCTTTAAATCGATTAATTCATTTTCAATTAGAAATTGCGTAAGTACGCCTGTTCCGGGTCCAATTTCGAGAACTTTTGTTGGCTCTTTTATTCGTAATCCCTCTGTAATATTTTTTGCTATTTCTTGGTCAACTAAGAAATGTTGACCAAGGTATTTCTTGGGTTTTACGTACGTCATATATTAAAATCGTAAGTGGGTTTTTGGGCGGTTAAAATATCCCCTAATAATTAAATAATCATATCTTTGCAAAGATATAATTAAAAACCATGCTTTATTAGGATGTTTCTAAAACTTGGGAAAATAATCCGATTAAATTACCTGAGGGTTCTTGATTTTTTTTATCCACTGGTTAAAAGATGGATAAAAAAGGATTTGTATTATTATTTGACTTCAGGGGCTCTTAATACTTGTTCTGATTGGATAATGTATTTTTTGGTTTATAATTTTTTAGTCCAAAAGCAAATAATAGACTTTGGATTTATTGCTTTTAGTCCACATATTGCCAGTTTGATCATATGTTTTCCTATTACTTTTTCTTTCGGATTTATTCTATCCAAATATATTAGTTTTTCCGGCTCTTCCATTAGAACAAAAAAACAGCTTTTACGTTACCTGATTATCCTCACAGGAAACTTCATTATAAGTTATATTTCATTAAAAATATTGGTAGAATGGTTTACTATTTACCCTACACCGTCAAAAATGATAACGACTATTTTTACTACCATATTTAGTTATTTTGCTCAAAAATATTACACCTTTAAAAAATAGTTAAGGATGAATTTTGTCGAGAAATATTACAAGTGGATAAAAATCATTATTATGGTTTTTGCCTATGGGTATTTGGGGTATATTTTAATTAATTTCAAGGATTATGCAGCTTTTAATCGAAGTTTTAGAGACATTTCTTGGGAGCGATTCGGTTTGATTATTTCGATTTTTTTACTATTACCGGTTAATTGGGGGATGGAAGCCGTAAAATGGAAAACGCTTGTTTCTCCTTTGCAAAAAAGTTCTTTTTTTCAGTCATATAAATCAGTTTTGTCAGGTCTTACAACTGGTTTTTTTACTCCTAACCGAATAGGAGATCCTTTAGGAAGGGTTCTTTTTCTAGAACCCGAAAATCGACCAAGAGGAATAGTCTTATCTTTAGTTGGAGTTTTGGGTCAAAGTTTTGCCACTCTTTTTTGTGGGATGTTAGCCGGGTTGGCATTTATTTTTTCCTCTTCAAAGGTTCAATATGAAAATTCAATGAGTTTTGAAGTAGCCGCATTTTTACTTGTTTTATTTTTGGCTTCTCTTTATTTTTCTTTGCCCTATTTGTGTCGAAAGTTGGGTGAAAGTAGTCGATTTGTCAAACTCAATAATTTTTTGGAAGCTATATCGGCTATTTCTCTCAGAAAATTGGTTCTCATATCAGGACTGTCTTTCATAAGATATTCGGTATATGTTTTCCAGTATTTCTTTATGTTGCGTCTTTTTGGTGTTGATATTCAATTGACTACTGCCTTAATAGCAATTCCCCTTAATTATTTGTTTGTATCTGTTACCCCATCGGTTGCTTTTTCGGAAATGGGTATACGAGGCTCGTATGCTGTGCTTTTTATTGGTGCTTTTTCAAAAAACACCGCAGGAGTCGCATTTGCCGGAATTGCCGTTTGGTTGGTCAATTATGTTATTCCCATGATGATAGGCTCTCTTTTTTTAACGACAAAAAAGAAACTTTAACAGGAAAACGAGTACAAGCTTTGTTCTGCAATCGTTAATAAACGGAAAAATAGTTAACTTTGTAGAAAGCAAATAACTAAATTTTTTCAAACAACAATCAGAAATTCAATAGAATGAAAAATGTTACCATACTTTGGGCTGACGATGAAATAGATTTATTGCATTCTCATATTCTTTTCTTAGAAACGAAAGGATATTCAGTCGTTACTGTTAATAATGGGCATGATGCTATTGATGTTTGCAAAGAAAACACTTTTGATTTGGCTTTTTTAGATGAAAATATGCCGGGCTTAAGTGGTTTGGAAACTCTTGCCCAAATAAAAAAGATTGCACCCTCTTTACCAGTTATTATGATAACAAAAAGTGAAGAGGAAGATATAATGGAACAGGCTATTGGTCAAAAGATTGCCGATTATCTTATCAAGCCGGTTAATCCAAACCAGATTTTGATGGCCATAAAAAAGATATTGCAAGCCAAAGAACTTATTTCAGAAAAGACGACAAGCCATTATCAATCGGAATTTTCACGCATAGGCATGGAAATAAATGATTCATTTTGTTACGAAGATTGGAAACAACTATACAAAAAACTTGTTTTTTGGGATTTGGAATTGGAGCATGCTGATAATCAGATGGAAGATTTATTCAGAATGCAAAAAACAGAAGCAAACTCTTCTTTTACCAAATATGTAAAGAAAAATTACGAAAGCTGGTTTTTGTCTCCCAATGATAGACCATTATTGAGCCCTGATGTATTTAAAACCAAAGTTTTTCCCTTGTTGGATAAAGGAGAAAAAGTGTTTTTTGTGTTGATAGATAATCTTAGATTGGATCAATGGAAAGTGCTTCAAAAAGAGCTTTCTGCATTTTACAATTTTTCGGATGATGACCTTTATTGCAGCATTTTACCGACAGCCACACAATATGCTCGAAACGCCATTTTTTCAGGATTAATGCCTTTGCAAATAAAACAAATGTTTCCCGAATATTGGGTGGAAGAAGAAGAGGAAGAAGGCAAAAATTTGCATGAAGAGGAACTTATTCAAACCCAATTTGATCGTTTCAGAAAGAAATATTCTTACTCTTACAATAAAATTAACACCTCTGTTGCAGGAGAAAAATTGAATGAAAATATTAATAATCTATTGCACAACGATTTGAATGTTGTGGTATTTAATTTTATCGATATGCTTTCTCATGCCCGAACTGAATCAAAAGTTTTTAGAGAGTTGGTTTTTGATGAGGTGTCTTATCGTTCTTTGGTACTTTCTTGGTTCAAGCACTCTTCAACCTTCGAATTTTTCCGTATTTTATCCGAGAAGGGAGTAAAAGTTGTTCTTACAACTGACCATGGTACTATTCGAGTGAAAAATGCATTGAAAGTTGTTGGCGACAAAAGTACCAATACAAATTTGAGGTATAAGGTAGGCAAAATGCTTAATTATAACAACAAAGAGGTTTTTGCTGTTACTCAACCTGCTAAAATTGGTTTGCCAAGTCCGAATATTAGTTCCCACTATATTTTTGCTGCAAACGAGGATTTTATTGCTTATCCAAACAATTACAACTATTACGTAAGCTACTATAAAGACACATTTCAGCACGGAGGAATTTCTTTGGAAGAAATGTTGATCCCGTTGGTCGTGTTAGAACCAAAACAACAATAATCATGAATGATATTTTGCCTCCTTTTTTAAAAAAAGGCGATCACGTTGCCCTTATTTCTCCTTCCGGAGTTATAGATGAAGCATTGGTACTGGCAGCCAAAGAAGTCTATGAGTCGTGGGGATTGGTTGCTGAAATAGGAACAAGTGCATTGAAAAAGGATGGTCGTTTTGCCGGTACTGATGAAGAGCGCATTGCCGATATTACTTGGGCATTAACTGATAAAAAAATCAAAGCGATATTATGCAATAGGGGTGGATATGGATTGGTGAGATTGGTTGGTCAAATTGATTTTAACAAGTGCCTGAAAACACCAAAATGGGTTGTCGGATTTAGTGATGTAACAGTTCTTCATAGTGTATTATCTAATTATGATATATGTTCTGTTCATGCTATTATGGCAAAACATGTTTCTGAAAATTCTGAATCTTTGCCAGCGCTATATTTGAAGAAAATATTATTTGGCGAAATTCCATCTTACACTATACCCTCGTATGCATTAAACAAACAAGGCGAAGTAACCGGTAAACTCGTCGGAGGAAATTTATCTGTTTTGTACGGATTACGAGCAACTCCTTTTGACGTTAATTTTGACGATGCAATTTTGTTTCTTGAGGATGTTTCGGAAAGAACTTATCACATCGACAGGATGGTGCAGAATTTGAAATTGAGCGGTGTTTTTGGAAAGATAGCAGGTCTGATTGTTGGACAATTTTCGGATATCGATTTTGACGAAAGTTTCCCATTGTCTCCGTATGAAATTATAAATGAAGCAATAAAAGATTATTCATTTCCTGTTTGTTATAATTTTCCTGCAGGTCACGTCTCTGACAATTTTCCTCTTGTTTTGGGAAGAGAAACCATGTTACGGGTATCAGAGAATCAATCGTTAATAATTTAGTTTGTGATGTTAAAAGGACTCTTTGCACAAAGTAAACCGTTTAGTTTATTTCTTATTACTGTTTTTGTGGCAATCTTTATGATGCTCTTTGCCATTGCCTCTTTTGCCCTTTTAATGGTTACTATTGGGTTGTCTGATTTTTCTTCTAATGTTTTTTTGATGCTATTTGCTCAAGCGTACCAATCTCTTTTTGTTTTCTTCCTGACTTCCCTTTTTTGTGCTTATATATTTGATAAGAAGCCTATACAATATTTGCATTTACACAGTCATGCTCAATGGCAGTCTTATCTGTACGTAATACTTTCTATGGTTTTGCTTATTCCTACAATTAATGTATTAGCACAGTGGAACGCTAATCTTAATTTACCCAATTGTTTGCAATTTGTGGAGAATTGGATGGCAAAGCAAGAAGATTTGGCTTCTGGCGTTACCAAATTCTTGCTCTCCGGAAATTCCATTTTCTCCTTGATTATTGCCTTGTTTGTTATGTCCATTTTACCGGCGGTAGGTGAGGAATTACTTTTTAGAGGAGTTCTTCAAAATATTATGATTAGATGCACAAAGAATATTCATATAGCGATTTGGATTGTAGCTTTTATTTTTGGTATTATCCACATACAATTTTTTGGATTAATACCTCGTGTATTATTAGGTGCGTTTTTCGGGTATCTTTTAGTATGGGGCAAAACGATTTGGCTGCCTATATTAGCTCATTTTTTGAATAATGCGGTTTCTGTTATTTTTTATATGCTGAAAAATAATCACAAGATTTCTTTTGATATAGACACTTTTGGAACAGGTGAAACTTTTTACGTTACAATAATCGGAGCTGTTTTGTTTTTAGCAATGACTTATTTTGTCTTCAGAAGAAATATTTTTCGGCAGGTGGCTTAAAAAATAAAAGCTCAAGAATGTTTATTTTCTTGAGCTTTTATTTATGTATAAAAAGTTTTATCTGCAGAAATATTTAGGAATGCAGAATGAATATCCCAACATAATTTCATGAGACCCATAGCTCTGTGTTACTAAATTGTTCAAATCCAAACTGAAAGCGTAAGCTATTTGTATTTTTCCTATACGAACGCCGCCCATTGGCATAAGCACTAGACTTTGTCCATTGTCTTTATCAAAACTATGACGGTAAGAACCTTGTACCCAGTATCCAAAATCTTTGGATACTTCTTGTCCGAATTTCAGATTTAAATCACCTCCGACATTGCTGTACTCGTTGGCTTTAAGCATAATTGACGGCTCTAAGTATGTGTCAGATTCCATTTCAAACGTTTTTCCCAAGAAGAAAAAGCCTGTAAATGGAGCAGGATTTTCTTTATCTCCAAAAATATCGGGTGCAACAGGAATCAAATTGGTCAGAGAAAGTCCTGTGAAAAATCCGTAAGATTTGTAGTATACACCAAAATTGGCATTAGGAGAAAAACCTGAAGGGTTTGCAAAAGCATTATCGCCTGTTGTGCTTTCATCATCTAACAAATCTTGATTAATGCTAAAATAATTCATTTTGAAAGAAACCCCAAAAGAAAGCTGTCTGTCAAGAGAAACTTTTTTGGAATAATAACGACCGGCACTCAAGGGTATATGATAAGCAAATGTTGCCTGAAATCCCATACGGTTGGAATATCCGTTTCTGTCGTTATAAACGTAAGCTCCAAGCCCGACATTATCCCATGCTCTTGTTCTGTAACTAAATGTTTGTGTCATAGGAAAATCATTCATTCCAACCCATTGCAATTTGTTTGTAAGCATAAAGTGAGAGCACGGCTCTGCTCCTGCCAATGCCGGATTTACAAGGTAATAGTTGAAATGATATTGGTTGTAAATTATCTCCTCTTGAGCATACGATTTACTTCCTATGCTTAGGAAAACAATAAACATAATAAGGAAATATTTCTTCATAGTTATCGATATTAAAGGTCAGATTGCAAATAGTTACCAAATATACAAATAAGATTTAAAAGTCATTATCTTTTCAAAGTAAAATGTCCTGAATATTGTTTTCTTACTTCCTCCAAAGTAATTAAATACCAATAATCAGTGCTTGGAAGTTGATGTCCTTGGTATATTCCATCCCACATGAATGGATCCGAATATATGATTCCTTCAGCGTTAAATTGTCCTGAGCGGCGTTCATATATTTTTTTACCAAAACGATCAAATATTTGTATAATAGATGATGGATAACATTCAATGTTGGTGATTGTCCAATAGTCATTAACGCCATCATTATTCGGTGTAAAGAATTTTGCCGGTATTATTGGAATGGGAGAAACGGTAAACGGCATAGATGCGGCACAACCGTTAGCATCAATAACATAAAGGACATGACCACCGATAGCTATATTGCTAAGCACATTCCCTGTAAAGAAATCTTCGTTGTTTATAGAATACTGATATGGGGAAGCTCCTCCTGAAACGGTAACCGTTACTTCTCTCTTATCTGTTTCTTCAATACTATTTATAATTGGCAAAGGAACAACTGTAACAGTTGTTGTTGCGACATTAGAACATGCTCCTCCTATAACTGTAACGGTATATATTGTTGTAACTTTCGGTGATGCTACCGGATTGCTAATAGCAGGATTATTCAAACCTGTTACCGGAGACCAAGAATAACTTGTTCCTCCTGTTGCAGATAATTGTGTTTCATCTCCCAAGCAAATGGTTGTTGGAGATGATATCGTAGGTACTACAGTCGGATCAACTGTGATAGTGACATCTTTTGTACTGGTACAAGTTGTAGTAACTTTTGCCGTGTAGGTCGTTGTTACTATCGGATCGACAGTGGTAGAAACTCCTGATTCCAATAAAATTGCACCATTGTACCATTCGGTAATGGCACCTACCGGGAAGTTACTCATTGTAATGGTGATATTATTTCCTTCGCAAATAGTTGAATTTGGTGTCACCGTAAAGTTTACCGGAGCATCAACCGTAATGCTTACGACATTACTTTGTCTTAAGCAAGTACCATTGTAAGCATCTTTTCTATAATCCGTGGAAACGGTAGGAACCAATCCTGTAATATCTTTTGAAGTCTGTGTCATTTTTGTCCATGTTGTCGTTCCAGTCGGTCTTTCATACCAAATATATTTTTCTGCTGTCGATGAATTCGAATCCGTAATATCGATACTGGAACCTTGGCAAATTACCGTTTCGGAAATATTTAATTGAGGCAATACGGGGTTGCTTACATAAATTGTTATAGAACCACTTCCGGGACAAGAGGCGTTTACCAAAGTTATTGCATAAGAAGTTGTTGCAGCAAGACTCTGTCCGGTAAGAGTTGTTCCCGTTTCAGAAAGCACAACACCGTCTTTTTCCCATTGTAAAGATTCTCCCGCATTTAATGTTATTTGAGCAGTCAAATCAACCAATTCTCCCGAACAAATAGAATCATGGGTAGCCGCTGCAGACGAAATAATAGGAATATTAACGGTTGTTCCTACTTCTATATCTACGGTTTTTTCGGTAGAACAAATAGAGTTGTTAATAACCAATTTGTAAGTAATCGTACTTTGACTGGTAGCAACAGATGCATCATTATATTGAATACTTGTTGTGCCCGAAGCAATTGTTCCCGTACTTACTTGTGTACCTGATTTATACCAAGTATACGTACTTCCCGTTTCATCCGTCGTAATAGTAGCCGTGATGGTTGCAGCCGGGTTGCTTACGCAAACAATGGTTGGAGCTGTAACACTGAAGTCTGGTACAGCTTTAAGTTTATAAGTAACTGTCGTCGGAAAATCACAAGCAGAAGGATCTGAACCTGTAATAATGAGACTGCCGGAGCTGGCAACCTTTGGCAAAGTGTATGTGTCAGCAGTTGTTGCCGGAGTTGTATTCCAACTAATAGTGGCGGAGGCAGGTACCTTATTCGAAACCGTAAAAGTTAACTCAGCATCCGATGCACTTAAGCATTTGGTAATATCAGTCTTATCTACTGAATATTTTACCGCATCCTTTACGGTAACCGTGACGGAAGTTCTGTCACTTTCGCAATATGTAGTAGTTCCGGCATCGGGAAGTTGGTTGGTTACATAGTAGGTAGTAGTTCCCACCGTATTACAGTCGAATGTAGTAGCCGTTAAAGCTGTTCCGCCTGTTGCTGCACTGTACCATCTCAAATTTTCTTTGGTACTCGTGACCAAATCAGCCAAATTGCAAAAGCTTGCTATTGCCGATGGGCAAGCACTGTAGTTACTTACGGTCGGAGCAGTTGTTTTTGTGCAAGGATTATCGAGGGTTAAATATAAGGTGTCTGAAACAGCAGATACTTGTCCGCAACCCGTTAATACATTTCCTGTTGCTCTTGCTTCTGCTGTTGTTTTGTCGGCAGCTACAAAGGCACGATAGTAATATTTTGTGTTTTTATATTTTGCTATAGTGATGTTTATTAAATCAGTATAGCTATTTGTTCCGCTATAAATAGTTGTCCACGTGCTTTGGTCTTTCGATTCTTGAATAACATACCAAGGTGACGTAAAAAACTGGGTTAAATCATATGGAGCCCACACATATACTCTGTCTGTTGTTTCAGAAGAAAATGTGGAGTCTTTTTGTGTATAGGCAGCATTCGAAAACACTTGAATTTCAGGAGCACAAGTGCTGAAGGAAATATCATCAATTATAATATCGTTACCAACAACTTTACCTCCGCTTACGTAAGGGGTTGCATCCAAATTGTTATACAATTGGACCTTGAAAGCTGTATAGCTGCCCGAATTAAAAGAACCTCCCTTTTCTAACCAATTCGTGCCCGCTGCTAAATCTCCGGATTCAACATTTAATAACGGAGTGGTGGTATTACAAGTTGATCCGTTACATCCATATACGCGAAATCCAACATTTACGGGGGCACGACTGGATCCGCTATTTGTACAGGCATTTCCTACAAAAGCCGAGAAATCATAAATTGTATTTTGACATAGTCCTGTAAATGTTTGCTCATAAAAAATATCCGGGCTGATATTTGCGTTGACTAGCAAAAATCCGTCCACAGCACCTTTGTCGCTTGCACTGGCTGACGAAACGTTACTGGTATTACCGCTTATTCCTCTGTCTTGCCAATAAGTACATCCGGTAAAATTAGTGCTGTGGACAATGACATATTGTCCCTCATCCACATTTCCTGAGGATGAGTATGTTACTGCTCCGGTATTTGCATTTGTTGCTGTCATTGTTGCAGTTGTTCCTATCCGTGCAGTAGATGCTCCTGAAAATGTGAAACGTTCACTCGCTACGATAGTTCTATTTCCGGCAACAGCACAACAGATCACAGGACGTACCGTGATGGGCGTAAGAGTTGTTCCGTTTGCTGTAACCCGATATAGTGTTTCCGTTGTTGTTAGGGTTGTAATGCTTTTATCTGTTTGAGGAATAACAGTCCAGGTCACACCTCCGTCGACGGATTCTTCCCATTTATAAGTCGTTGCACTCAAACCTTTTGCCACCAGCATATTTTCCGAACCAGCACAAACTTTTTCCCCATTTTCGGAAACAATTTTTTGTTCAGAACATCCTGTTACCGTTATATTACTTACACCTAAAACAGCACATCCGCTACTATGATCATCATAAATGTTTATAGTAGTTCTAGTTGCAGTGGCGGTGAATTCTGCTGTGTAGGTATAAGTTTTTCCCCAATCAATTTGTGTAGAGTTTGTTGATGAAGGTGCTGTTTGCTGAATCGACAACCTAATCGGATTCCATGATTGATAAGAACAAGTTGGAGCACTTGAAAGAACATTTGAAAATGTCATAGAAATGGAATATGTTTTCCCGACAATTAAATCAGATAACGAATAGCTAAAGATAACATACCATCCTCCTTGTTTTTCTCCATCTAATCCGATTAAGAGAGAGTTTGAATTTCCTGAGTATGAAGAACTTACAACACTTGGTTTGGTAGCGACAGTATATTCTCCTGTACCTAAACTTCCGGAGGCAGAAAAACTTGCGAACGTTGTTAAAGATTCTGCGGTAGGATCCGTAAATCGAGTGTTTTCTAACTCATAACGAGTACTTGTAACTCCCGTTTTGGGTAAGAAAGAAGTTCCACTAAACTGAGTTGCACAACTTGGTGTGGCCAAGACGGTTGCATCTTGACACAAAAAGCCTATAATCAAGGAAAGCAAAAGGAATAATCTTTTTTGCATAATATTCTTCAATAAGGTTAGTGAGAGTTTTTGGCATAAAAACCCTCAAAAATACAAAATCTATTGTAAAAGCAAAAACATTGTTAAATAATTAACTAAAAAAGTGGTGTTTTAGTATCAAAATCAGGACAATAAATCAAAAATATTGAAAAAAGGTATTAAAACTTATTGTATCTTTGTGTTCAGTTAAAAAAAACCTTCCAAAATATTGTATTCGTGGCAAAACCTGTTGAAACTCCATTGATGAACCAATATAATCAGGCGAAAGCAATCCACCCTGATGCTATTTTGTTGTTTCGTGTCGGAGATTTTTATGAAACCTTTTCAGAAGATGCTATTCGTGCTTCCGAAATTTTGGGAATTACACTTACTCGTCGGGCAAATGGTTCGGCTTCTTTTGTCGAATTAGCCGGATTTCCGCATCATGCTTTGGATACCTATTTGCCCAAATTGGTTCGGGCAGGTTTCCGTGTAGCTATTTGTGACCAATTGGAAGACCCTAAACTTGCCAAAGGCATTGTAAAAAGGGGAATAACGGAACTGGTAACTCCCGGTGTTTCTTACAATGATAATATTCTCAACTATAAAGAAAATAATTTTGTGGCTGCCGTTCATTTTCAGAAGTTGCAAGTGGGTGTGGCTTTTTTGGACATTTCCACCGGTGAATTTTTGACAGCTGAAGGAACTCCCGAATATGTCGATAAATTGCTGGGCAGTTTTTCTCCGAAGGAGGTTTTGTACGAACGTGGAAAGAAAGAACAATTTGAAAAATCTTTCGGGAATAACTTTTTTACGTTTGCTTTGGAAGATTGGATATTTGTTTTTGATACGGCAGAATCAAGGTTGTTAAAACAATTCCAGACCAATACTTTGAAAGGTTTTGGAGTGGAAGATATGTCTGCCGGAATTACTGCTTCCGGGGCCATTTTGCATTATTTGGATATTACCCAACACTTGCAAACATCACATATAACCCATTTGCGAAGGATTGAGGAAGAACGTTTTGTTTGGCTCGATAAATTTACGATTCGCAATTTGGAGCTTTATGCCCCGATTAGTGAGGGTGGAAAATCCTTAATCAGTGTTTTGGATAAAACAACAACTCCCATGGGAGCTCGTTTGCTTAAGCGATGGATTGCTTTCCCTTTGAAGAATCAGATTTCCATCAATGCTCGATTGAACGTTGTAGAATATTTTTTCAAGGATTTGTCTGTAAAAGAGGCACTTCAGCAGCAACTTTTACTCATTGGAGATTTAGAAAGGCTTGTGTCAAAAGTAGCTGTCGGAAGAATTAATCCGAGAGAAGTTGTTCAGTTAAAGGTCTCGTTATCAGCTATAGAAGAAATAAAAAAATTGTGTGCTCAGGTAGATAATGAAGAACTTTCTAAAATAGCTGAACGGTTAAATGCCTGTTCTCTTATCAAGGATAAAATTGAACGCCAAATAGTGGACGATGCCCCGATAGCAATCAACAGAGGGAGAGTTATCAAGGATGGAGTAAGTGCCGAATTGGATGAATACAGACGTTTGGCATATTCAGGCAAGGATTATTTGTTGCAAATACAACAGCGGGAAAGTGAAAATACGCATATTCCGAGTTTGAAAATTAGCTATAACAACGTTTTCGGGTATTACATAGAAGTTAGAAACACTCATAAAGACAAGGTGCCTGAATCCTGGATACGGAAACAAACACTTGTCAGTGCCGAAAGATATATTACGCAAGAATTAAAAGAATACGAAGAAAAGATATTGGGAGCTGAAGATAAAATCTTGACCATTGAAGCTCAATTGTTCAACGAATTAGTGCTTGGTTTGACCGATTATATTGCAGCCATGCAGATGAATTCTTCTTTGGTAGCCGAAATAGATTGTTTGCTTTCTTTTGCACTTGTTTCCGAAATTAACCACTATATCCGACCAAAGGTAAATGATTCGGATATTCTTGATATAAAACAAGGAAGACATCCTGTTATTGAAAAGCAATTGCCCGTCGGTGAGGTTTATGTTACCAATGATGTTTATTTGGATAGCGAAACCCAACAAATCATTATTATTACGGGTCCGAATATGGCCGGTAAATCCGCTCTTTTGCGACAAACAGCCCTTATTGTTTTGATGGCACAAGTCGGTTGTTTTGTTCCTGCCGAAAGTGCCGAAATTGGTATTGTAGACAAAATTTTTACCCGTGTGGGGGCAAGTGATAATATTTCTATGGGCGAATCCACTTTTATGGTGGAAATGAGTGAAGCCTCCAGTATTTTGAATAATGTTTCGCAAAAAAGTCTTATTCTTTTCGACGAATTGGGAAGAGGAACGAGTACATACGATGGGATTTCCATCGCTTGGGCGATAGTGGAGTATTTGCACGAATATCCGCAAGCAAAGGCTAAAACGCTGTTTGCTACTCATTATCATGAACTGAATGAGATGGAAAAATCCTTTAATCGAGTGAAAAACTATAATGTTTCGGTAAAGGAAGTTGACCAGAAAGTTATTTTTCTGCGTAAATTGGTGCGTGGAGGTAGCGAACACAGTTTTGGTATTCATGTGGCAAAAATGGCAGGGATGCCTAAAAGTATTGTCAAACGGTCTTCTGAGATATTGTCAGACTTGGAACAAAGTAGTAGTAATCGGGGAGAAATAAACAAAAAAATTGATCAGGTTGCTCAAAAAAGAGAAGGCTTTCAAATGAGCTTTTTCCAATTGGATGACCCTGTGCTGATACAAATTAGAGATGAAATTAAAAATGTTGATGTGAACAATTTGACCCCATTGGAGGCACTTAATAAATTGAATGACATCAAGAAAATTATTGTTGGAAAATAATGCTAAGATTTAAAAAATGTTACTATACACTCAAAGCCGGAAAAAAGAATTAAGTATTCGTTGGCGTAAGATACAGGAAAAAATGAAAGAGGAGAACATCGAAGTTTCTCTTATTTCTACCAATACAAATTTGTTATACGTGCTCGGTTCCATCATTAGCGGATATGTTTATTTACAACAAGAAGGGGACCCTTTGGTCTTTGTAAAACGTCCAGTCGATTTGGAAGGCGAAAATGTTTTCTATATCAGAAAAGTGGAACAAATAGCTGAAGTTTTGGTGGAAAAAAACATCCCTTCTCCGAGGGTTCTTTTGTTGGAGGGTGATGAAATTTCATATTCCGAATGGATGCGATATGAAAAAGTTTTTTTTCCCAGACAAATTGTAAATGGCACCAATTTGCTTCGTAAAGTAAGGAGTGTGAAAACGGATTATGAAGTAGCCGAATTAACGGAATCTGCTAAACTACAGTCGTATGCATACAAAGAAATTCCATTGTTGTATCGTCCCGGTATGTCCGACCATGAATTTACCATCGAAATTGAACGTCTTTTCCGTTTGAGGGGAAATCTGGGAATTTTCCGTATTTTCGGTTCATCCATGGAAGCTTTTATGGGAACCGTATTGGTCGGAGAAAATGCCTCCGAGCCTTCGCCTTACGATTTTGCCTTAGGTGGAAAGGGAATGCACCACTCGTTACCGATTGGACATAGTGGTGTCTTATTGGAACAAGGTAAGTCTGTTATGGTGGATATCAATGGTAATTTTACCGGTTATATTGCAGATCAGTCGCGTACTTTTTCTGTAGGAGAATTAACAGAAGAAGCGTGTTATGCACATCAAGTGTCGTTGGAAATACAGCAAACCTTAGCGGAAATGGGGAAACCGGGAGTTCCTTGTCAAGATTTATACCAAAAGTCCTTGCAAATAGCTGAGAAACACAATTTGCAAGATTGTTTTATGGGAACTAAACAGAAAGCAAAGTTTGTCGGTCATGGTGTGGGGCTTGTTATTAACGAATTGCCCGTTATTTGTGATAAAAACACAGAGCTCTTAGCTGAAAATATGACGATTGCTTTGGAACCAAAATTTATTATTCCCGGAGTAGGGGCTGTAGGAACGGAAAATACTTTTGTTGTCTGCGAAAATCGAATGGAACAAATAACGTTTGCTCCGGAAGAAATTATAGAATTGTAGATGTCGTTTATTTTGCTTCTACAATCTTGAAGACTTTGTCGTTTCTTCTTACAATGGATTTTGTTTTGATGGATAGTAAATCTCCTTTTTTGGCTTCACTTATAGGGAGCAAGTCAACACGAATTTCTTGTACCGTGTCTTCGTATGCTCCGGTGGTTTCGCCGGTAATTAATATTTCATCGTTGACTGCTAATTTCTGAGTCTCTATCAGAATTTCGGCAACACCAATATTTCTGAAATAATTAGTTACTTTGCCGATGTACACTTTTTTGTGTGTCGCTTGCGACCCATAATTGGCACTCCATTCGCCTAACCGTTGTCCAAGATAGTAGCCATTCCAAAAACCTCTGTTAAATACTTTAGCCAAACGTTTGTCCCAATCTTGTATTTTTTTTTCTGTAAACGTATTGTTCAAATAACTTTGTATTCCTTCTCTATAGCAATTTACCACAGTTTTTACATATTCGGCACTGCGGGCTCTTCCTTCTATTTTGAAAACACGAACTCCCGCATCCATCATCTTATTAAGGAAGTGAATGGTTTTCAAGTCCTTGGGAGACATAATATATTTATTGTCGATACTTAGCTCAATGCCTAGTTCGTCATCTTTTACAGAGTAACCTCTACGACAAACTTGCATACATTCGCCTCTGTTGGCTGATTTTGAGAATTCGTGCAAACTTAGGTAACATTTCCCTGAAACAGCCATGCAAAGGGCTCCGTGGCAAAACATTTCAATACGGACTTGTTTTCCACTTCTTCCACAGATGTTTTTTTGGCAAATGGTTTGATAGATAGTAGAAACTTGTTCTAAATTCAGTTCGCGAGCCAAGACAACAACATCAGCAAATTGTGCATAAAATTTGAGGGCTTCTACATTGGAAATATTGAGTTGAGTGGAAAGGTGAACTTCTACGTTTTGTTCGTATGCGTACATCATAACGGCTACATCGGCAGCAATGATAGCCGAAATTCCGACTTCTTTTGCGGTGTCGACAATTTGATGCATTAAAGTGATGTCGTTATCGTAGATAATAGTGTTGATAGTCAGGTACGATTTTACTTTGTTTTGTTGGCAAAGTAGTACAATTTCGCGTAAATCGTCTACCGTAAAGTTATTTGACGAATGGCTACGCATGTTCAAGTTTTCTATGCCGAAATAAACGGAATTAGCACCCGCTTCTATGGCAGCATGAAGGCTTTCCCAAGAGCCTGCCGGAGCCATTATCTCAAAATCTTCAATGGTAAGATTGTTCCTGCTACGATCTGTTTTCATAGCTACAAAAGTAGAAAAATAGTCATCATTTTCCTACTTTTTAGTTTTTAATATCCCAAACAGACTGATATTCCGATCTTTGCAAATCTTCCGGGTTGTTGTATTCCTCCGTAGTCGTAATAATCTTGATTTAGAATATTAGTTGTTTCCAAAAATATTTTCAGTTTCTCATTGTTCCAGTAAATCTGACCATCGAGAGTCCAAAAAGGGTTATAGGCCGTTTTTTGTCCCGAAACATTAACGAAACTGCCCATGCGTTGTTGATAAGCTGTTTGCCAATTCGCTCCAAAGTTTTTATAAATTCTGTGTTCCAAACTGACGACAAACTTGTTTTTCAAATAATCAAGGGCATATTTTGAAATAAAATCATCAGACTCTTTATCTAACAGAACAAAAGAGTACGATAGTTGGAATTTTTTTAGGTAATATCCATAATGATATGAAGTGGAGAGTTCGCTTCCTATGCCGTCTATGCGTGTGTGGTTCATACTTTTCCATTTTTCCGTTTCCGTTGTGCGAACCCAGTCAATGATGTTTTTGCCAATCCGGTAAAAGCCGGAACCGTTCAAACATAAATTATCCTTTTGCCATTTTACGCCAATTTCGGAAGTCAAAGATTCTTCGGGTTTTAAGTTTGGATTGCTTTCTTGTGTAGCACTTTTGTAGTACAAGTCAGTAAAAGTCGGTAGCCGAATGGCTTTATTGACGTTTGCATATATGCTCGAATGAGGGGAAAATTCATATCCTGTATTCAGACCAAAACAAATGTTATTTCCAAACATACTGTTGTAGTTCCCTGATAATCCGAACGAAAGAGAGATTTTTTTCCAAAGTAAAGATTGTTCGCCAAAGTAGTTGAAATTGGTTCGATTTTTTTCGTACAAGAATAAAGCGTTTGTATTTTCAAATGGTATTTTTTTCGGTCCTTCCATTAATTCTCCGAGTACATTGCTGTAAATATGTTCATTGCGTATTTCGATTCCGACAGAGGTTTTGCCAAGGGAAGAAAAATAGGAAGCTTTTAAATTTCCTGCTAAAACTTCGCTTAGGTGATAGTTGTGATTTGTATACCAAGAGGCAGCATTTTTATAGTCTCGAAATAATTCAAATTGGTCGAAATGAGCTCGATAATAGCACGATGCAGTTAAGTTAAATTGCCTGATTTGTTTGTCCCATTGCAAACTGCTCAGTAATGTTTTTGTCTTTTCGAATTGGTCTGGATAAGCGAGTGAATAAAACGAATTAGAGCCAAATTCTTTAGCTTGTCCACCAAGTTGGAAATCGAATTTTCCTGTTTTTTTACCGGTAAAGCCGGACTGAAAAAATACATTGGAAAATTGATAGTCGGTATTTTCCATGTATCCTGATGATTGATTATGCGAAACAGATCCTGCCCAATCCCATTTCTGTGTATGGTAATTGGCCTCGGCAGTAGGATTGAAAAATCCGAAATCTCCACCCGAAAGGCTTGCTTTGATAGTGTTTTTTGCTGATTCATTAGTAATAATGTTGATTGCTCCACTGAATGCCGAAAGTCCAAATAACGTCATTGAAGTGCCTTGTAGTAGTTCAATTCGTTCAATCATGCTCAAGTCAACGGGTAAATCCATGTTGTAGTGTCCGGTTTGTGGGTCTGTAATGTTAATCCCATTGAGTAGAATAAGTACTTGGTCGAAAGTACCACCTCGCATAGAGACATCGGCTTGTACTCCGTTAGTGCCTCGTTGTCGAACATCTATTCCGGGCAAATAATCTAATAACTCATTTACATTCTGAACGGGAAGGTTTTTTATTTGTTCTTTGGTAATAGACGTAATGACCCGCAAGTTTTCCGAATAAATATTGCGGTGATTGCCAACAATGTTGATTTCATTTAAGTTATTTTCTGTTAGCAGCGATGTTGAATCTTTTGATTCTGTCGCGAATAGCCCAATTGAACAGATAGATAATTCGAGAACGGTAATAAGTAGAAGTGTTTTTTGTTTCATGGTTAATTAAGTTTTTATTTAGATGCAAAAAAGCTGTTGTAGTAATACGAAATTACTGCAACAGCTTTTTGAAGTTTTTGTTACTATAAATAGAGGGTTACCACAGCTGGTTTTTTTACTGCCGGAAATGGATGTTTGTAAATTGAATAAAAGGTTGATGATGTTTTCAATAGGAGGCAAGTCGGAACTGAATTCATCCGTTGAATCTTCTTCTTTTGAAAATAAAGAATAGTTACTGACTAATTTGTTTTTACTATTTGATTTTAAAAGCTCTTTATCACAAATAAAATTTGCTAAATGTCCGATAGAGATTGTTTTGTGTAGAGAACAAAATATGGCATATCCTTTCCTCGAAAAACGAGAAAAACGTATGCTGCTATATTTTTGAAAGGACTTACGCATCTATTATTTTGATTCTTCTATGGCAGACTGTTTGATTTCTGTCAATTATTTCTTTTTGGTAATTATTCGTTTTGATGTCAGCGGATACCTATTATTCTGAACATTATCCAAATCTAACTTTACATATCCGATTTTTAATTTAGCTTCTGCGTGAACAATAAGCCTGTTGCTATCATTGGTAATCCAGATAGAAGCTGTTTCTCCATTTTTAAACAGCGACCCTTCTACTACTTGAGGAATGAATTTTAGGCATTCATAAGAAGAACCGTTTCTTAGGGTTATTATTTCTTTTTTCTCATAGCGTATTTGTAAACAAAATTCTTTTCCGTCGTCAAAAAATGTTAGTGGGAAAGTTTGTCCCACTCTCGGTTGATTGTCAATAACATCCAGATTGCGAATTCGATAGATTAAACTTAATGCATCAACAGGGCAACTTGAGAAAGTAACGGTGTCTTTCTTACAGGTTTTTTTATCTTTGTAATACGATTTTACGGTAAAAGTAGAGTCCGTTTTTGTGTAGAAATATTCTTTCCGTGCCCAATGAGATTGTTCGTTGTCAGTTTCCTTAAAGTAAACGGGAAGCAAGTCATGCTCGGTAATTTTAACATAAAAAGAGTCCCGCAGGCTAAAAAAAAGATTCATGTTTCCCTCTGTAAGACCCGTTGCTGTAATTCCGTAAGCAGTAGTTGATTTGTACGCTTCTTTGTTTACTTTACAGGTTATTTTTAGACGGTTTAAGGTCACAACTCCCCACTTAAAATAGGCAGAGTATTCAATTTTTTCACCATACTTGAAAGCACTGTTTTTCATCACATAATCGGATGTTTTTGCAACAGCAGAAGACGATAATAAACACCAAATCAAAATGATGAATGAACAAAAGGACTTTCTCATTTTGTGGATATTTTATTCTTTTTTTGAACTGATAATTCTTGTGGACGTTGTTCCAATACGGGTGTCTCAAGATAATCCCATTCTTCTTCATTTTCCCAATTTGCTCGGACCACAATTTTTTTATTGAAGAAAACCACTTCTTCCGGTTGAACATGCTCTTTGTAGTTTCCGGTGTCCCATTTCCCATTGGCATTTTCGTCCAATGTCATCTTTAAGTAATAGGTTCCCGGCAGTACATTTTCAAAAGAAAACTCCTCGCCTTTGATAGGTCGTTTGTAAACTACTTTTTCTTTTGCGTCAAGGAGTTCGACAAAACCATGTTCCGGAATTCTCTTTAATTTAACATAAAGATTTCCGTAATCTTCCACTGATTTAACCGTAAAAGTTCGAGAAAATTTGTCAATTGTCTTGTAATAATCACTTTGAATACACGCTGAATCGAAAGTGATTTTATATGATTCTTTTTGTTGCATGTCAAAAATTACATTCATCTTTTTTATGCAATTGAGTTGGTCGTATTCCAATCTGAAATCAATATTTTGCCATGTTGTATCAACCTTATGTTGAAGGGAAATTTTTTCTTTCAAAACACATCTTACCGGCTCATCAAAAGCAAAACTTACCGTGTCGTATATGTCAAATGGAGATTTAATATTATTGTCAAATTTTAGGAATATTTTCTCTCCTTTTTTTACAACATTTTTTTTCTTCCGATAAAGTATTTCTACTGTATCTGTTTTGAGTACCAACTTCCTTTCTGCATCACTTTTTAAATAATCTAAAGCAAACCGAAGAGTATCCATTGCTACTATTTTTGGGTCTGAAATCCAATACACTAAAGAATCTTGTTTTGTCGTTTTTTCTCGTTTAACCCAAATCCCATTTGAAAAATTCAAAGGACGAATCACAGGTTCTTGAGTAACTGGAGCATTAAATAATAGTGAGAAAGTTTCTCTCTTAGGGCGATTTGCTTTCTTTAATTTTTGAATAACAGGAGCTGCTTCTTTAAAGGTTTTTAGAACTACATCATTAGGCAAATATTTCGTATATGTTCGAGAAATAATGGTGTCAATTTTTGTTTTTGTAGTGTCTTTCCACAACGTGTCTATACGAATTGCTCTTTGAGTTTCCGGGATAATCGATTTTCCGTACATAGCAATGTCTTTTCCTTGTTGGTTATAGTAATAAGCTTGTGGAACATCATTTAGGGCAAAAATTTTATACTCTCCTGCTTTTACATTTTTGATAGTAAAAAATCCCTTTTCGTTTGTTTTTGCCATTCTGTCGAAGGGTTTTGAAACAAAAGCAGAGTCAGTCTTGTCTTCATAAATTCCTACTAAAACGCCTTCATAAGGACTTAGAGTATAGGCATTAAGAACATAACCCGAAATTTGAAGGGAATCGATAGTGTTTCCTGTAGAAAAAGCGAAAGAATAGTTTGGGAGCGGATTTTTTTCGTTGATATCCACTATCGAGTTTGCGAAATCGATAGTGTACGTAGTATTCGGTTTAAGTGTATCTGTAAAGTTTACTGTCACTTTTTTGCCCACAACTTTTGTGATGGGTGCAGATGAATGTGCCGGCGAGAAAACCACATTTTGATACGCATTGTCCAATTGGATAAATTCATCAAAATCAATTACCACTTCTTTTGGAGTAACATTTAATGCTCTGTTTCCCGGTAAACTCGTTATGACTTTTGGAGGTATAATATCTTTTATTCCTCCTTGAGGTCCATGACCTCTATTGGCACAAGAATGCAACAAGAAAGCAATTCCAACGATAGAGGTAAGAAAGGAAAGTTTACGTATTATTTTTTTGTTTGGTGTCATTTCTTATTCAATGAATTTTGAGTGCTTATTTCTAAAATTTTGTGACCAAATTGGCAATAGAGGCATTTTTTTGTATTGCAATATTTTTTTTGCAATTGAATGAATGCTTGTGTATCAAAAGCGGAAAGGGCTTTCAGTCCGAGTTCCTCCCAATTCCGTACAATGGAATTTTTTTCAGCAGGTATTTTCTCCAAAAGGGAAATAGCCTTTTCTTTCAAATCTCCGTCATTCTTTTTTTTAGCATAACTAAAAATAGTTGGAACAACAGTATTAATTAACAAAATATCAATAGTCTTTTTACCTAATTTTTTAGTCCTTTTTGGAGACTTTTCTCCCAAAGTATAGTGCGTTTCCCAATAAGTTGAAGGACTGACAGCAAAAAATGAATGTGCCGTTTCGTAATTAGGGTTTTCCACTAACTTAGAGAAAAGCTTTGACGATTGATGTATCAATTTAGCAAATTGGGCGATGCGTATGTGCGGAAAATTTGCCGGACGCAACCGAAGCAACTTGAACATACTTTCATTGATAGGAGTTAAGTTGAATTTTTGTTGCAAAAAAAGGTATTCTTTTTTCAAGGAAAAGGTGTACGCATCGTCTTTTTCGCACTTTGCCAATAAGCCGGATTGTCCGAATAACAGGGCTTCAATTTGCAATAAATTATCTTTATGTTTTCCTAAATAACTCAAAGGGAGAGATTTTGCCAACAGCTCGAAAGGATCATTGTTCAGCCCAAATCCGAAATTTCGTGCCAAAGTAACGTAAAATGTCTCTTCCCAGTTATTTTTATTTTGCTCTAACGATTCAAAAATAACATTTGATTTTTCTTCCAGGCGTTCAATTGCCAGTCGACTTAACCACGATGTTTTCAAAAACGAAGGAATTTCGTTTATCTCCCTGTAACACCGAATATTCGTTTGATTTTCCGAAAGCTTTTCAAACTGAGTTTTCAGGTTATCGGAAAAACAAAGTTGCAACTGAGGAATTTTTCTGTTTGAAGAGGAAAAAACATCCCCATTCATTTGTGCCACAACATGTAGAATAACGGAGTCGTAAACGGCATCTTGATGGTGTTTGTGTTGTACCCAGTCAGACGATTTGGTATGAATTTCTACATTTCCCGCCCAAACCGTATCATCTATTTTGATTTTAGCATTTAAAAAGTCAGGTCCCGCATCGGTGTTTCGTTGTCCGACGTCAATAATCTCCAATGATTCGCATTCCGTGACCTGTAAATTATTTTGGTCAAACAATTTAAATTGCCAAAGGTGTTGCAAAAAATCTTCTTTGAGAACCATACATTTAATCTTTTCGAAATGCTGACAAAGAAAATATATCTCCTCTTGTATTATATTATAAGAAGAGATATACTGTTTTATTGTTTTGCTATAGAGCGAAGTAGCTTTTTCATACTTACTGCATCGCAAATAAATGACTTCAATTTGTCTATACCTATTCGTTCTTGCTGCATACTGTCGCGGTGACGAATGGTTACACAATTGTCTTCCAATGTTTGGTGGTCAATTGTAATACAGAAGGGTGTTCCGATTGCATCTTGGCGGCGGTAGCGTTTTCCGATGGAATCTTTTTCATCGTATGCACATTTAAACTCAAATTTGAGCTCGTCCATAATCTCGCGTGCTTTTTCGGGCAGACCGTCCTTTTTTACCAATGGCATAATACAAGCCTTCACAGGAGCTAAGGCAATTGGAAGTTTAAGAACAACACGGGTATCATTTCCTTCGAGTGTTTCTTCACAATAAGATGAAGCCATGATAGAAAGAAATGTTCTGTCCAAACCAATAGAGGTTTCAATAACAAATGGGGTATATGATTCGTTGATTTCCGGATCAAAATATTTAATATTCTTGCCTGAATACTTTTCGTGACTTGACAAGTCAAAATTAGTACGAGAATGAATTCCTTCAATTTCTTTGAATCCGAAAGGTAATTCAAATTCAATATCAGTAGCAGCGTTAGCGTAATGAGCCAATTTATCGTGATCGTGGAAACGGTATTTTTGATCGCCTAATCCAAGGGCTTTGTGCCAACGCAAACGAAATTGTTTCCAATATTCAAACCATTTCATTTCTTCCCCCGGACGAACAAAAAATTGCATTTCCATTTGTTCAAATTCTCTCATTCGGAAGATAAATTGTCGAGCGACAATCTCGTTACGAAATGCCTTTCCTATTTGGGCAATACCAAACGGAATTTTCATACGGCCTGTTTTTTGCACGTTAAGGTAATTTACGAAAATACCCTGTGCTGTTTCGGGTCGTAAGTAAATTTTCATTGAGCCGTCAGCCGTTGACCCCATTTCGGTACTGAACATCAAGTTAAATTGACGTACGTCTGTCCAGTTTTTTGTTCCGCTGATAGGACAAACTATTTCATAATCAATAATAATTTGTTTTAAATCATCTAAATTATTATCATTCAATGCTTTTGCAAAACGAGTGTGGATTTCATCCCTTTTTGCTTGATGTTCCAATACGCGAGGATTCGTTTCTTTGAATAAATCGGCATTAAACGTTTCACCAAAACGTTTTGCCGCTTTTTCAACTTCTTTTTCTATTTTTTCGTCGTATTTTGCCAATAATTCTTCGATGAGAACATCTGCACGATAACGTTTTTTGGAATCTTTGTTGTCTATCAATGGGTCATTAAATGCGTCAACGTGTCCGGAAGCTTTCCAAGTGGTTGGGTGCATGAAAATGGCAGCATCAATACCTACAACATTTTCGTTGAGAAGTACCATGCTATCCCACCAGTACTTTTTAATGTTATTTTTTAGTTCAACGCCATTTTGACCGTAGTCATACACAGCACTTAATCCGTCGTAAATTTCGCTTGAAGGGAAAACGAAACCGTATTCCTTACAATGAGCGATTAGTTTTTTGAAAACATCTTCCTGTGAAGCCATAATTGAAATATGTTACTATTTTATATTTTTCTTTCGATAAAACCCATAAAGAATGGCAAAGCTACTATTTTTTTTAAAATTAAGAAAGTCGGGGCTTCATTTTTATTGTTTTAGCCGTTTTCTAGAGATTTGTTAGGTGTTTTTTGGGGAGACTTTATCTTTTTCCAATAAACTCCATAATGGAATAATTTATTCATTGTTGTTTTATTTTACCGATGTTAATTTCTATTTTTTTTGTATTTTTACGCCGAAACTTTTGTTTTTGAGTTTTTCTTGAAACAAAATTTGTTATAAAAATTATCACAATACATGAGCGACGAAAATTCTGTACCGGGGGAAGACGAGGAAATATCTAATATAGAGATAGGAGAGGATGATTCCGAGGAAGTTAGCGGTCATTCTTCTTACAAAGTACCCGACAAAATATTTGAAATAGGAAAATTCCATCTTTCAGGGATGTATCAAAATTGGTTCTTGGACTATGCTTCTTATGTCATTTTGGAAAGGGCTGTTCCTCATTTAACGGACGGATTGAAGCCTGTTCAGAGACGTATTTTGCATTCAATGAAAAGGTTGGATGATGGTCGATATAACAAAGTTGCCAATATTGTTGGTCATACTATGCAATTTCACCCTCATGGTGATGCTTCTATTGGCGATGCATTGGTACAATTAGGACAAAAAGATATTCTGGTTGATTGCCAAGGAAACTGGGGAAATATTCTTACCGGAGATAGAGCTGCGGCTCCTCGTTATATTGAAGCTCGATTGAGCAAATTTGCTCTTGAAGTGGTTTTCAATCCTAAAACTACTGAGTGGAAATATTCATACGACGGTAGAAATAAAGAACCGGTTACTTTACCCGTGAAATTTCCGTTATTGTTGGCACAAGGAATGGAGGGTATTGCCGTAGGGCTTTCTTCTAAAATTTTATCACACAATTTTAATGAATTGATAGATGCTTCCATTGCGTATTTACGCAAGGAAGAATTTGAGATTTTCCCTGACTTTGTTACAGGTGGATTTATTGATGTTAGCAGATATAACAGGGGAGAGCGAGGAGGAGCCGTAAAGGTTCGTGCGAAGATATCCAAGTTGGATAGCAAGACACTGGTTATTACAGAGATACCGTTTGGTGAAACGACAGGTTCTGTTATTGACTCTATCATAAAGGCATCTGAAAAAGGGAAGATTCTAGTAAAAAGGGTAGATGATAACACGGCTGCCAATGTAGAGATTTTGGTGCATTTGGCTCCCGGAAAATCACCTGATAAAGCGATTGATGCATTGTATGCATTTACTAATTGTGAAGTAAGTATTTCGCCCAATTGTTGTGTTATCTACGAAAATAAACCTCACTTTTTGGGAGTAGATAATGTATTGAAAACTTCTGCTGACAATACATTACGCTTACTGAAAGAAGAGTTGTTGATACAAAAAGCTGAGTTGCAAGAAAGTATTTTCTATTCTACTCTTGAAAAAATATTTATTGAGAACAGAATATACAAAGATAAAGAGTTTGAAGAAAGTAAGTCTATGCCTGAGGCTGTTGCTCATATTTATAAAAGATTAATTCCTTTCAAAGCCAAATTTGTCAGAGAGGTGGAAGAGGATGACATTTTGAAGTTGATGGAAATAAAAATGGGACGAATTCTCAAATTTAATTCCGAAAAAGCAGACCAAAGTATTGCCGCTCTTAACGAACAATTGGAACAAATAAAAAATCATTTGTCCAATATTGTTAACTATACCATTGACTGGTTTACTAACCTAAAAGAAAAATACGGTAAGAATTATCCTCGACGCACTGAAATTCGTAGTTTCGATACCATTGAAGTGACAAAGGTTATCGAAGCAAATCAAAAACTGTATATCAACAAGGAAGAGGGATTTATTGGAACTGCACTTAAGAAAGACGAATTCGTTTGTAATTGTTCCGAAATAGATGATGTTATTGTTTTCTACAAAGATGGAAAGTTTAAGGTAACCAAAGTTGCCGACAAAATGTATGTAGGTAAGAATGTTTTGTACCTCAATATTTTCAAAAAGAATGATAGGCGTACCATTTATAACGTGGTGTATCGAAATGGGAAAGATGGAGTCAGCTACATCAAACGATTTGCTGTAAATGGGGTTACTCGCGACAAGGAATATGATATTACACAAGGTGAACCGGGTAGTAAGATTTTGTATTTTTCTGCCAACCCGAACGGAGAAGCAGAAACGCTTAAGGTTACCTTGAAGCCAAAACCTCGTCTTAAAACGTTGATTTTTGAACGTGATTTTAGTGATATTGCCATAAGGGGAAGAATTTCTATGGGTAACATTTTTACAAAGAATGAAATTCATAAAGTTGCTCTTAAGCAAAAAGGCAGCTCTACTCTAGGTGGTCGTGAGGTGTGGTTCGATAGAGATGTTTTGCGATTGAATTATGATAAGAGAGGAACTTCTTTAGGAGAGTTTCATGGAGAGGATTTGGTTTTAGTCATAACCAAAGATGGTCAATATTATACCACAACTTTTGACTTAAGTAACCATTACGAGGATGTTTTTATCATTGAAAAGTTTGATGAAAACAAGATATGGTCGGTTGTATTGTTTGATGCAGAACAACAATTTTATTATGTAAAAAGGTTTACACTTGAGCCTTCGCAAAAGAAGGTATCTTTCTTAGGTGAAAATCCTGATTCGAAGATGATTCTTTTGACGACTGAGGTTTATCCTCGTATTGAAGTAGTGTTTGGCGGCAAAGACGAAGGAAAAGAATCAGCTGTTATAGATGTTGAGGAGTTTATAGGAGTAAAAAGTTATAAGGCTAAAGGCAAGCGAGTTTCTACAAATGAGGTAGAAAAAATTCATGAGTTGGAACCTACGCGTTTCCCTGAACCGGAAGAAGAACCTCAGAGTGAACAGGAATCGGAAGAAGTAGAAGAAGACTCTGCCGAAGTTGAAACTGAAGAGATTGTTTCTGATACCGATACAAAAATAGAAGAGGAAGAAAAAGTCGACAAGAAAAAAATAATTGACGAGATAACCGGACAAATGACTTTGTTTTAGTGACGCATGAAAAAGATACAGATTCGATCCATAGCAGAAATTAATATTGCCGCAAGAGAGTTTTTGCAATGTTTATCAGAAAAAGAGGCAAAAGTCATAGCTTTTTATGGTTCCATGGGAGCCGGAAAAACGACATTTATTAAAGCTCTTTGTGAAGAATTGGGTGTAACCGATGTGGTAAATAGTCCAACTTTTGCCATCATCAATGAGTATGCAGCAGGCAAAGAAAAAATATATCACTTTGATTTTTACCGCATTAATAAGCCCGAAGAAGCCCTTGATTTTGGCTATGAAGATTATTTCTACAGTGGTAGTTTTTGCTTTGTTGAGTGGCCTGAGAAGATTGCCGATTTACTTCCACAAGATGCGTTGAAACTTTATATAACAGAAGAAGCAGACGGTAGCAGAGAGATTTCTTTTTAAGATTTTTGTGTGAAATGTTATTCAATTTTCATTTCACACAAAAATGTATAATCAATGGGCTTCGAGCCAGTTAACGCCTATACCGCAATCAGCTATCAAGGGGACACGCAAAATAAGTGCATTTTCCATTTCTTCCACTACCATTTGTTTTACTTTTTCTACTTCCGATCTCACTACGCTGAAGTTTAATTCGTCGTGTACTTGCATAGTCATTTGCGATTCTATGTTTTCCCGCTCAAAACGTTCGGAGATGCCTATCATCGCTATCTTTATGATGTCTGCGGCTGTTCCTTGTATGGGAGCATTAATGGCATTTCGTTCGGCAAATCCACGAACAATGCTGTTTTTCGAGTTGATATCCGGCAAAAACCGTTTTCTTCCCAACAGTGTTTCTACATAGCCTCTTTCTTTGGCTTTTTCGATACTTGTTGTAATGAAATTTTTAATATCCGGATAGGTCGCAAAATAACCGTCAATTAATTCTTTGGCTTCAGAACGCGGAACATTTAATCTTTCGCTCAATCCGAAAACCGAAATTCCGTAAATGATACCAAAGTTGGCTGTTTTCGCTTTTCGTCTCATTTCAGTTGTAACTTCTTCGAGGGGAATTTTATAAATTTTGGCTGCTGTTGCCGTGTGAATGTCCTTACCTGAAAGAAATGCATCCAACATATTTTTGTCTTCGCTCAAATGTGCCATAATGCGTAATTCTATTTGAGAATAATCGGCAGACAGAAATAAGCATCCATCATCGGGAATGAAAGCCTTGCGGATTTCTTTGCCTTGTTCATCCCGAATAGGGATATTTTGCAAATTCGGATTGCTGGAACTTAGTCGTCCTGTTGCTGTAATCGTCTGATTATAAGAGGTGTGTATTTTCCCTGTTTTTTTGTTTACCAAAAGAGGAAGAGCATCAATGTAGGTGCTGAGTAATTTTTTAAGCCCCCTGTATTCTAATATTTTCCCCACAATGGGGTGTTTGCTTCGCAATGTTTCGAGGACATCCTCGGAGGTTGAATATTGCCCCGTTTTCGTCTTTTTGGCTTTTTCTACGATTTTCAATCGTTCGAACAGGACTTCTCCTACTTGTTTGGCCGAACTTACGTTAAATTCAATCCCTGCCATTTTTTGAACTTCGTCTTCAATCAAACCCATTTGGGAGGTTAGAATTTCGGAAGATTGCTTTAGGGCTTCGCTGTCAATTCGTACACCTGCTTTTTCCATTTTGCAGAGGCAACGAACCAACGGCATTTCTATATCGTAAAACAGTTTTTCAATTCCGTTATCTTTTAACTCTTTTTCGAGAATTTCTTTTAATTGAAAAGTAATATCGGCATCTTCTGCAGCATACTCGCATACTTTTTCAATGGCAATATCTTTTATATTTAGTTGATTTTTTCCTTTTTCTCCCACTAAATCTTCGTAATGAATGGTTCGATATTTCAGATAAATTTCTGCTAAATAGTCCATTCCATGACGCAATTCAGGTTGTAAAAGGTAGTGAGCTACCATCGTGTCAAAGAGTTTGCCCTTTACGTTAAGGTGGTAGTTGCCAAGCATCAACATATCGAATTTGATGTTTTGACCAATCTTTTCTATGGCTTGGTTCTCAAAAACGGGACGAGCAAGTTCCAAGAATTCTGTTATTTCGCTATCGTTTTTAAAAGGCACATAATATGCTTCTCCTTTTTTCCAGCAAAAGGACATGCCCACCAAACCTGAATCAAACACGTCAACACCTGTAGTTTCGGTATCAAAGCAAAATATTTTTTGTTGAGCCAGCTGTTCTATCAAGTTTTTTTTCTTATCGTCTGTATTGACCAATTGATACTTATGAGCAACAGTTTGTGCGGTAGCTAGATTGGTAATAATTTCGGGAATTGTACCAGTTTTTTCCTTTGTTTCATCTTCTTGTTTTGGGCTCGTTTCCAACATGTCAAAAAGGTTCCCTTGTTGAGGAATGTCCTTCTTTTTTGCCGTTGAGGAAGGTTTGTCGGTTGAACCATTTAACTTATTCAAGAAAGCTCTAAATTCCAAATCTTCGTACAAGAGGCGTAATTTGGTTTCATCGGGAGGCGTTAATATGAGATCATCTTCTTTTAATTCAACGGGAACATCGGTTTTTATGGTTGCCAAAAAACGGGAGAATTTAATTATTTCGATATTTTCCTCGATTTTTGTTTTTAGGGCACCTCTCAATTGGTCGGTGTTGTTAATAAGATTTTCAATGCTTCCAAACTCTTGCAATAATTTGACAGCAGTCTTTTCGCCCACACCCGGACAACCCGGAATATTATCACTCGAGTCTCCCATCAACCCGAGTAGGTCGATGACTTGGTCGTGAGAATTCAGCTCATATTTGTTCTTCACTTCATCCATTCCCATAAGCTCATACCCGCCTGAATGTTTTGGGCGATACATAAACACTTTTTCAGAAACCAATTGACCATAATCTTTATCAGGAGTAACCATATAGGTAATGAAGCCTGCTTTTTCTGCTTTTTTTGCTAAGGTGCCAATTACGTCATCAGCTTCAAAACCGGGTACCTCGACAATGGGAATACCATAGGCACGTATAATTTCTTTGATAATTGGAATTGCCTTTTTTATGTCTTCGGGAGTAGATTCTCTTTGTGCCTTGTAGGCTTCGAAAGCTTCATGTCTGAAGGTCTTGCCTGCGGGGTCGAAAGCAACCGCAATATGCGTTGGGGATTCTCTTTTTAGGACATCTTCTAACGTGTTGATAAAACCATAAATAGCAGAAGTATTTAACCCTTTTGAATTAATGCGTGGCATTTTTATAAAGGCATAATACGCTCTGTAAATGATGGCGTAAGCGTCTATTAAGATAAGTTTTTTCATGGAGTAAGAAGTTATTGATGTGCCAATTTCAAGCTGCAAAAGGATGCCGTAAATAGATTTTTGTTTTGACAAGTATTTATACAAAAGTATAAAAATTTGCCACAAAATACTATTTTTAGGAGAGACTAGTAAGATTTAATTTGACATAAAAAGGGGATAAAAAAACAATTTTTTTATATCCCCTTTACTTTATTTTATAGAGAAGTCTATTTATTCTTCCATTTCCGGTTCAACCGTTGGTATAACGGCTGTGGTAGAGTCTGTATTTACAAATAAGCTGTCAACAATCACTTTTCGATAGGGAGTTTGACATTGGTAGCTTTTGGTTATTGTTTGTTTTGGTTTAGGGAATTTGCCTCTGTAGTTTTTCAAGGAGTTGTCTTTTAGTACTTTTTCCATGAAATAACCAAAAATAGGCAAAGCCGTTTTACTTCCTTCACCGAGTTTACCGGTACGGAAGTGTACACAACGATGTTCGCCTCCCACCCAAGCACCACCGACCAATTTTGGAGTGACACCCATAAACCAAGCATCCGAGTGATTGGAAGAGGTTCCTGTTTTACCGCCAAAATCAGTTCCACTATCAAACAAATCGAATGCCCACAAGGCTTGTGAAGTAGCTAAAGGTTCTGTAAGTCCGGCACGGAGCATTTCCGTCATTAGGAATGCTGTTTCGTAAGGAATGGCTTGTTTTTGGCTTTGTTTGTACCTATAAATTGTTTTGCCTTCGTTGTTTTCAATACGTGTTACCATTACGGGGTCGTGTGTCATACCATCATTGATGACTGTACAATAAGCATTTACCAATTCCATCAGGGAAACGTCCGAAGAACCCAGACAGACAGACGGAATATGATTCAAAGGTGTTTTAATTCCCATGGCATGTGCCGTTTTGATGATGTTCTCAATGCCTACTTCTTGGGCGATTCGAACGGCAATACTGTTGATAGAACGAGCAAAGCCGTATTTGAGAGAAAAATATTCTCCTGTATAATTTCCATCTACATTATGAGGAATCCAGCATTTTGGTTCGCCTTTTTCCACGTAATTCCAAGCAATGTATTCGTCGCGACGTTTATCGCAAGGACTTAAGCCTTTGTTGAATGCCGTAGTGTAGACAAAAAGTTTGAAAGTGGAACCCGGTTGACGTTGAGAGGTAACTTTGTCATATTTCCAAAAACCGAAATTGACATCACCGACCCAAGCCTTTATAAATCCGGTGTTTGGTTCCATAGCAATAAAACCGGCGTGCATAAATTTTTCCATGTAGCGGATAGAATCCAATGTGCTTAGCATGGTATCGCGTTCGCCGTTTTTGTATTCAAACACCTTCATTTTGTGCTTTCTGTTGAGAATAGCCCAAATGGAATCAGGGGTGTCAGCATATTGTTTTTCTAAACTTTTATATTGACTGGTCTTTTTAGCTAAATCTTCGATGAAATTGGGAATTATTTGTTGATTTTCATCACGCCAAGGTTCCTGGCCTCTCCAGTGATTATCAAAGTTTCGTTGTACGATACGCATTTGTTTATCCACGGCTTCTTCGGCGTATTTTTGCATACGCGTATCAATAGTGGTATATATTTTTAAACCATCAGAGTATAGGTCAATGTCGTTTTCTTTTGCCCATGACTTTAGTGAGGCGGCTACAGCTTCTCTAAAATACAAAGCATTTCCATCATAACTTTGTTCCACTTTATAGTCAAGTTTGATTGGAATTTTTCTTAGTGAATCACATTCTGCTTGAGTAATCAAGTTGTGAGAAACCAAGTTTTCCAATACTACATTACGACGTTTTATGCTATTCTTTGGATTGGTACGGGGATTGTAGGTTGTTGTGGCTTTTAGCATTCCTACCAAAGTTGCAGCCTGTTCTACCGTTAAGTTTTTAGGCTCATTATTAAAGTAAGTTTTACAAGCCGTTTTAATACCAAAAGCATTACTGCCGAAATCAACGGTATTAAAATACATTGTCAGAATTTCTTTTTTGGAGTAGAAAAGTTCAATCTTGAACGCAGTAATCCATTCCTTTGTTTTCATGATGATCAATTTCACACCGGGAATGTAACCCAAAAGACCTTTGGAATATTGAGAACGTGTCTTGAACATGTTTTTTACCAACTGTTGCGAGATAGTGCTGGCTCCGCGAGGATTTCCTTTGGTCATGTCCTTCATTGCTGCAAAAACGCCCTGGAAATCGATGCCCATGTGCTGATAAAAACGCTCATCTTCGGTTGCTATCAAGGTTTTTATTATGATTGGAGCAATTTCGTCGTATTTTACGGGGGTTCTGTTTTCGCGGAAGTATTTTCCTATGAGTTTGCCATCAGCACTATAAATTTCGGAAGCTGTACTTTGTTGTGGTTCGCTTATGCTCAACATACTGGGAGACTTGCCAAATAGCCACAAGAAATTGATGTCTACACAAAACAGGAAGAGAAAAAATAGGATAATAAGACTAAGGATTATTCGGAAGATTTTACCGTACCAATGGGCTGCTTTATAACCGGCTTTTTGCTTTTTACACCACTTTTTGAGTTGCTCGTATTTTTTTAAAAGCCACGATATTACCTTTTCTTTGAGGATATGTACACGTTGATTTTTTTCTAGTAGCATTGAAATTCAGATTAGATTAATTGTCCTTTGCAAAAGTACTTAAAAACGCTATTTATTGCGAGAAAAAAAATGAAAATAATAACGATTAATGTTAAAAACTTCAATTTCAATTGTGTCTTTATCTCATTCTCTTTTTTTTGTATCTTTGCATTGTGGTATAAATAATTAACTAAAAACAATAAAATATGATTCGTCACATTGTGCTTTTTAAATTCAAAGCATTTGAGAGTGAAGCTCTTAAATCAGCAAAAATGCAAGAAATAAAATTAGGGTTGGAAGCATTACCCGCTATTATTCCCGAAGTAAAATTGCTAACAGTAGGGTTAAATGTTAATACTGCAGAGCTGTTTGATTTAAGTTTACTAACTGAATTTTCTTCTATGGAAGATTTACATACTTATGCTGTACATCCTGACCACTTGGCAGTAGGTAAAATTATTCGCGAAGTGTTGGAAGCACGTTCTTGTGTTGATTCGATATTTTGATAGAAAAAGGAAAAACTAGAGCAATAGATTTTTCCTGTATTTCTTTTCGTTGATAACGGGATTAGCATAAATTCCCAAGTATATTTGCTGAAGTTCGTTTATGTTGCCATCAAGTAGTGCAAGTTCTTTATGCATAGTAGAAACAAACGAATTCAGGTCTTCTTTTGAGTAGTTAATATTCAAATAATCCTGGGTCGAGTTGAGCACATCATATCCCATATAGTTGGTGTCGAAAAGTTTATAGTTTGATTGAATACGCTCGTCAATCATTTTCAAGATGGAAGTATAAATATCTGTTTTGGGTAGCTTTGCGAGTGGAAGTAAATCTGATTTTTCGATTGGTTTGGTAACGCTCAAGTGTACTTTCCCTTTAAATTGCGTAATGCCCAATAAAATACTTTCCAAATCTTCGCCCGGGGCTTTTACATATTTTTTATGCTTTGAAATGGATATTTCTTTTACTTTTTGTACGATACAGGGTTCATATTGATATGAAATCGATAATGGTGTGATAGCAAGTTCGGCAAAATTTTCCACTAAGTCGGGGGTTCCACTCATTGAAAACATTTTCAGAATTCCTTGATCTGTCATATCATTACCGTCTTTTGTTCTTCCATTACGTTGAGCAATCCAGATAGATTCATCCTTCCGTGTAATTGTAAATCGTATGTAATCAGACAAATGGGAAGAATTCTTATAGAAATCGCGAGAAGCTCCTCCTCGTTCCACTCGAAACATTTTATTTGATTTACCGATATCCACGACAAATTCCGGATTCATCAGATTGCTGCCAAAGGTAATTTCGGATGTTTTGTATCCATAGTTATTGAGCAACATTTCATAAATGGCAGCATCGAGCAAAATATCTCTGTGGTTAGAAATGAATAAATAGCTTTTTGATTTGTCTAGTTGGGAAATTCCGTTACACGTCAATCTGGATGTTGTTTTATCAATAATTTTTTGAATGGCAAAATGCATTACCTGCGTTTGAAATTCGTAGGTAGAATGAATTTTTCGAAACATTTCTTTTACTGTTTCCAAATCTACATCAGGGTAAATAAAGTCGGCTATGTACTCAATCAGTGGGTTGTCTGCAATACGGCACATGGCAGCATTTATTTCTCTGTCATAATAGGGGCGGAGATCATCAAAACTTGTTTCTGTCATTTATTTGTTTTTATAACGAATGTCTTCATTTGTGCGAAAGTACGCATTATTTTGCTTTAACCCATTGTCTTAAGTCACTAAATAGCTTTTCCTCCATTTCGGCAATGGAATAAGCAATATCTGCTAAAAAATTCATGTTTTTCCCCTGGTTATTTTTGTAATACCGACGAGCTTCGAGTGCAAATTCCTGCCATTTATCAGCAATATGTCTCATATAAACGGACAAGGCAAGAAGATCTTCATCCTGTAGGTATTCGGCAGATTCTTTCAAAAAACCGGCATACATATACCGATAACCGGATCCTCCTGTCCCTGCCTCTTCGGATAATTGCAATTGCCATTTAAGGTTATCTAGGGCACGTTTTTTCCCATATTTTTTTTCATAAATACGTACTCTTTTAGAGAAGAAATAGATTCCCTTTACTCCAAAAAATGGAATAGGAATGTCAAGCATTTTATGGCACGTCTCTTTGATTCCTTGAATAATACCCTTCTCAATGTCCATTTTTTCGGGTACGGATTTTATGTACATCATCTTACCTTTCGGTGAAAAAGCTACTTTGGGGTAGCGGGCTTTTTTAAGGTCGTCTGCTTTGATTTTATGAAGAGAAGCGTCCGGGAAATGCCAATCGACATCACTTACTATGTATTCATCTTCTTCCTTACCGATTATAACAAGAGTATGAGCAGGGAAGCTTCGATCATGTAACGGGAAAAACGGTAATAATTGGATCTCTGCTACAATTCCTGCCGGAATATTTTGATTTAAAAGAGTATCTAATGCTTCCATTGACTTGTCGGGTTTTGCAAATTTGCGTATTTCGTAATCGATATGCATCCTTTTTGCAAATTGTTTGAAAACTTTTCCCGGCGTATTTCTGAACAAAGGTGTTTCACACCCATTAAACAGCGGAAAGGGAAAATGAATGAAATCATAACCGCTGCCTATACCGAATATCATGAACTCACTCGTTTCATAATGGTAAAATTCCAGCATGTTTTTTATACTCCCTGTTTCACAGTGAATTCCAAGTTTGTGAGGATAATTTTCTATAATCATTTATTTCAGTTGTTTTATTTTCTATGATGCAATTTTTTTTTCTTCCATGAAATTTTCTGTACTTCTCTATTTTTCCATTGAATAGAGAAAAATCCAATTATTTGTTATAGTTTGAAGTTGTGGTAAATATGCTACAATGTGAGTATTTTAATGCTATCACTTTATTTTTATCAGCGGTGCTTCAAATTTTTATAAAAAATAGCAATGCTGAAACAGATTATTCCGAACGATAATAAATAGAAACATTCGGGAAGAACATCCATAACAGATGATTTTCTGAGAATGATACTGTAAGAGGCATCTAATGCCCAATTGAGTGGGGAAATATTGCTTAATATCTTCAGAAAGTTTGGCATGGCAAAAGTTGGCACCCAAATACCTCCAATGGCAGCTAAAATAACAACAGAGACTGCTCCAAAAACAGAGGCTTGTTGTTGTGAGGTAGCCATGGCACTGATGGCTGTACCAAAACCAATGGCAGCACATGCTGCAAAAATAATTACGAAAAGCAGTCCATAGAAACTCCCTTGTATTACAAACGGGTCTAAGTTAATAACGGGAAAGAACCACATTCCCATTCCCAAGATGACCAAAAATTGGAGTATGCACACAAAAAGATACAGAAGAACTTTGCTTAAAAGATAATGAGCAAAAGTGCAGGGCATTGTCATTATTCGATTGAAACTGCCATCTTCTCTTTCTTTGATGATATTGCCGGAAAGAGAGATGACGATGAAAAAAATAGCAAACAACGTCCATGCCGGTACGTTATGTTGTACTGCATTGGGACATAAATTTTTTGCATTATTTTTATCTGCATTGTATTCTTCAATTGTAAGCCCCTGACAATCGGTTAAGTTTAAATTTTGAATTCTGTTTCCTGAAAATCTTTCGAGTGTTCTAGAAATAATAGCTAAAGAGTATTTGTTTTGTATTTTCATGCAAAACTCGTTGATGTTACTTTTCAATGTTGCGTGAACAGATGGTTTTATTGTCGGGTCGATAAAGAATTTGATAAAAATGCTGTCACTTGCAGAGGAATCGTTATTTTTTCCGGTAAAAGAATCTCTTAGTTCATTTGTAAAATTATCAGTAAATTTTTTCGTGGTATTTTGGGGAATATAAATACCAACCAGATATTTGCCTTTTGCGACCAAATCTTTTATTTTTTGTTCTGTCATCTCATTATCAATCTCTTTTGCCAAGTGAGTAGAAAAAACGTCGGACTCTTTCAATTCTTTTTCCATTGTGTTACCGATGCTATCGCAATCTTCATTTAATACTAAAAGAGAAATATCGGTGTTTTTTTCGGTACTCATTACACCGTCTTGCATTGAAGTCATAATCAGGACAAGTGCCATTGGCATAAGGAAAAGTAATATTAATCCGGCTTTGTCGCGAATTAGGAGTAAAAAATCTTTGTATAATAGGGTTAAAAGAACTTTCATTTTAATCTCGTAATTTTTTACCGGTTAATTTCAAATATACTAGTTCTAAATTGTCACAGTCAGCTGTTCTGCCTATTAATTCGTCAGGAGTTCCTTCTGCAATTATTTTACCCTCGTCAATGATTCCTACTTTGGTACAAAATTGTTGTGCTTCTTCCATATTATGAGAAGTGTACAAAATCGTTGTTCCGTAACTGTTAAGCAGTTGTAAATTCTCGATAATTACATTTTTGGATTGAACATCGATTCCTACCGTCGGTTCATCCAAAAGTAATAGATTCGGTTCGTGTAATATGCCTACAATCAGATTGATACGTCGTTTCATCCCTCCCGAATAGTAATCTACTTTTTTGTTTTTATGGTTTTCTAAACCAAAAAGGTTCAATAGGTAAGCTATTCTTTTGTTGAGTATTTTATTTTCTATGCCGTATATTCCTCCAAATATTTTCAGATTTTCTGTTGCGGTAAGTGTTGGAAAAAGAGCAATGTCTTGTGGTACGATGCCAACGTGTTTATTTAATTCTTTGCGGTGGTCGGTGAGATTTTTCCCCATGATGGAAATGTTTCCCTCGTCGTAAGAAATTAGCCCTGATAATATTTTAACAGTAGTACTTTTCCCCGCACCATTAGGTCCTAAAAACCCGTATATTTCTCCCGAATTTACAGAAAAACTGAGTCCGTTCAGGACAGAATGTCCTGCATGTTTGTAGCGTTTCGTTAAGTTTTCAATGCAAAGAAGTGGTGCCATAAATTTGCTCTTTATTTTCTCTTATCAATGAATTTAGTCGGCTTGCGGTTAATTTCAGGTAGTTGAATTTTTCTGATTATGTCAACACTTTCAAACTTGATACTCGGAGCGACACGTATTTTTGCACGAAATCGATTTTTTAAGTCTTTCACTATCTCTTCATTTGGGTTTTGGCATCCGACAATGACGAGTACGTCATCCATTCCTATATCATTGATGGAAACCTCTACCAAATAATTTTCTACGTAATCGACATTATCAAGCACGTCGAAAATAGCAGCAGGGTAAAGGGTTGTTCCTTTGTATTTAATCATTTGATTTTTACGTCCGACGATCGGGCTAATTCTCATTGTTGTTCTTCCGCATCTGCAAGGTTCGTAGTGAAAACGGCACATATCGCCTGTTTTAAAACGAATTAAAGGCATGCCTTCTACGCCTAAGGTCGTGATGGTTAATTCTCCGCATTCTCCCTCGGGAACTGGATTGTCGAGGTCATCTACCAATTCGCAAATGATTAACTCCGGATGATGGTGTCCTCCTTGACCTGCTTTGCATTCGCAGAAAGAAGTGCTCATTTCTGTTGAGGCATAGGTGGAGTAAAGATCAATGTCCCATTTTTCTTTAATCTTTTTTCCCAACAGGTTAAGAGAAAAATCTTCTTCGCGAAGGTTCTCTCCGATGCACACTGCTTTTTTGATACTTGATTTTTTATAGTCAATATTATGCTCTTCTGCGTATTTAATAATTCGTAAGATAAATGAAGGTACACAAATGATCGTGTCGGGCGAAATACGATTAATTGTATCCCATTGCAATTCGGGAATACCGTTTCCAACACGAATGACGCTTGCGTGCATCATTCTTATTCCCAAGAAATAGGCGAAACCTGCCATAAAACGTTTGTCGAGGGTTGTCATCAACTGAAAAATGTCTCCCTGTTTTCCGTCGGCACAGGTAAAGGAAATGGCTTCATTATACGCCAATCTGTCCAAGTCTCTATCAGTCATAGCAAATGTAGTAGGAGTACTCAATGTGCCGGAAGTGGTAATGTAGTCTACAATTTTTGATTTTTCAACGCAAATAAAATCTTGATTATTCAGTTGCAAATCTTCTTTCCTTGTAAAAGGTATGTAGCGTAAATCTTCTAGTGTCTTAATTTTTTTTACGTTAATCTTCTCTTTTTGGAATATGGATTGGTAATATTTTGATTTTTCGTTCGCGTATTCAAGTGCTTGTCTTAACTTTTCTTCTTGAAATTTTTTAATAATTTCCAAGGGTTGTTTTTCAATTTCAGGTACAAAATTCATAGCTATTTTATTTGGTAAAATTGTTATTCAACCATTCTTTAAATATTATTTTCCAGTTGGCGGCTTCTCCTCCACGTTTTTCACTTAAACCGTAGCCGTGTCCACCTGTTTCGTATAGTAAAAAATGGTGTTTAATATTTTTATTAGTCAATGCTTTATCTAGTTCTACACTGTTTTGGTATTTTACCACCGGGTCATTTTTAGCGGTTACTAAGAATACGGGTGGCATATCATTGGGTATTTGTAACTCCATAGAGAATTTATCCATCATTGCCTTGGTGTAATTTTTCCCCAGCAAGTTTTTTCGTGAGCGTATATGAGCTAAACTGTCTTGCATAGATACAACGGGATATATAGGTACAATAAAGTCGGGACGTAAACTTATGTCGGTATTGATGCCTACTTTTTTCAAATAACTTGTTTGGTGAAATGCCCCTGCCATAGTAACTAGGTGTCCACCGGCAGAAAATCCCATTACTCCCAGTTTGTTTAGGTTAATGCCGTAAGAATGTGCATTTTCTCGTACAAATTGTATAGCCCGTTGCAAATCCTCGATCATAGCAGGATGGTGATAGCCTCGCATGCCAACGCGATAGCGTAAAACAAAGGCCGTGATTCCTTGACTGGTTAGCCATTTGGCAACATCGTAGCCTTCGTGTTGTAGTCCTAAATGATGATAACTTCCTCCCGGACAAATAATTACACTTATGCCGTTGCGTAGTGAGTCGGGAGCTTCATACACGTACAATCTTGTTTTTTCTTTTTCCATTCCCTTTATGTCTTTCCAAAGGTAAATGGGTTTGCTTGCAAAGGCAATATTAGTGATTGTCACTATTGCTATTACGAATAGAATAATTTTTTTCATTTTTATTGCTGAGAAATGTAACGTTTTATTTCTTCACTTGTCAATGGTTTGTAGCACGGATTAACAAATTCTCCATTTTCCAGATCAAAGTTAACTTGAAAAAATTCTTCGTCGTAGAAGGAAAGTTTCGAATTTGTATTTGGGTTGCATTCAATGTAGATGATGTCATGTTTATTAAATCCCTTTTTTTCACAAATTTGTTTGGCAAGTAATCCGCCCGCATATGTTACTGATGAACCCGGGTTTTCTTGGTATAGCTCAGTTACTATAATTATTTTTTTGTCTTTTGTTTCTATTACTTTCAATCCACATTTTGAAGGCAAATTCCATTGACCTTCAAAATTGAATATTTCGTCGTAATATTTTTCTGGCACTTTCATAATACAAGTTAAATAGTTATTTAATATTTCTTACAACGTCTTTGCCAAAACTCTTGCTAACCAATCTTCTGTCTCGAGGACGGTAAGTTCCGTCTTTCATTTCTCGAAGCATGACTTTACTAAAGAGTTTAAACATTTTTTCTTCTTGACTTTCATCTTGGTAAAAAGCTTTCCAAGCATAGTCGTAAAGTTCTTGCAATCGTTCAGGAGTCATATGTTTTGGTTGATAAACCACTTGACCGGCATTGTAATGATTCCAATCGTGGTCGAAGATTCTGCCCTGACGCAACAAGTCATCATACGCTTTGGTATGAGGAAATGGTGCCAATACGGTAAATTCAGCTAAATCCAGATTTATCTCCAATAAGAAATCAATCAAACGCAAAATGTCGTCTTCCGTTTGATTATCAAGACCTAATAAAATAGTTCCTTCTACGCCTATACCGTGTTCGTGATAACGTTTTACACGTTCTTTAATATAATCTGAGGTGTCGTAAACGGCTTGATATACATACCAAGAACCTGCTTGTGCTGCCAAATCAAGCACTTGTGGATCATCTTCAATGGTGTGGCTTATGAATTTTTTCTTTAAGGGAATCATGTTTTTGAATAATTCCATTTCCCATTCTTTGCTTTGTGCGAGGGAATTATCTACAATAAATAGACGATTATTATCAATCGTTTCGAGTTCTTCTATTACTTTGTCTATAGGACGAGGGCGAAAACAGCGACCGCCTAAATACGATACAGCACAGGGATAACAGCTAAACTTACAGCCACGAGAAGCGTGCATCAGATCAACCATTTGAACGCCTTTGTGATTGTACAGTTCGTGCTTTAATATGTCACGTCTGGCAGGACCAACCAATTCTATGGCCGGATGCTGGTTCATGAAATTGTATAGCGATTTTAGGTCATTTTTCAAAAAATCTCCAAAAACTTGTTCCATTCTACCTTCACATTCTCCTAAAAATACAGAATCGGCATGTTGTAATGTTTCTTCAGCGTGAAGCATAGTGGCAATTCCACCAAATATAACTTTTTTACCTCTTTGTCTAAATTTTTCTGAAATTTCCCAACCGCGTTTTGCCTGAACAGTAAGCATCATCGAAATTCCTACAAAATCACACTCTTCATCAAAATTGATTTCTTCTACATTTTCATCAGTAAACGAAACGGTAACATAATCAGGTAAGGCTGCTGCCATAACTACCGGTCCGTGAGGCGGCAAATTAAATGTGGTTTGTCCTTTCAGTTTCGTCCATTTTGGATAAATCAATTTAAAAATCATAATTTTCTCGTATTAATTGTTATTTATTTTTTGAAGTATGGTCTCAACACTTTGTTCCATGCTAATACATATTGTAACTGTTTGTCTTGTATATGGGTTTCAATAAATTTACTTATGTAAGAAAATATTTTCCGTACCATACCGTTTTCTTGCAATCTGCCATCAATTTTGTAATTTCGTTCAAGAATAGTTGTGGTAAAGTCTTCCTCGCAAAGTAAATAGGCCGTTACCAAACCTCCCATTCCACCCTTTATGATGACAACATTTTTGCTCATTAATGATTATTGATATCTTTTATAATTGTATTAATACCCAAAAATTCCGAACAAGTAATAATGGAACCTATAATTACACCAAGAATTCCATGAGAATTGATATTTTGCCCCGTCATAAATAAATTGGGTATTCGTGTTCGTTGCGAAACCAATGTTTGTACGGGAGAATTTTTATCACGGATTATTCCGTACATAGAACCTTCTTTTGTTCCCGTATAATTGATATATGTTAATGGAGATGAACTTGAATAGGATTCAATATTGTCAAGGATGCCGGGAAATGATTTTTCAAGTGTCTCTAGTAATCGGTGGGCTTTTTTTTCTTTAAATTCTAAATAGTCATTACCTCGTTTTCCCACTTCAGTTCCATCCCATTTGGCTACTTCGCTGTATTTCATGTAACCAATGAGCAAAGCTCCTTCGGAAAAATTGCCACCATTTTCGGGAGCTTGGTGCATATACAAGAAATTCAAAGGCCAGTTTTTTTCTGTATAATTTTCGGATTCCCAGGTGTTTTTGCTTGCGTAGTAGTAAAAATTAGAATTTAAATAGGGAACAGTATTCTTTTTAAATTTGATATACACAGTAAAATTAGAAATCGTATTTTCCAAATTGGTAACTCTTTCGCGGTAAGCTTTACGAATAAGCGGAGTATTTAATTTTTCTAATGTCAACTGTGGATGCATATTCGAAATGAAACTTTTTGCTTCAATTGTTTCTCCGTTTTTCAGTTCCACAGAGATAGCCCTTTCGTCATTGCAATTAATCTTTTCTACTTCCGAGTTGGTGAGGATTTCCCCTCCAAATTTGTTGATAGAATTGGCTAATGATTTCGCAATACTGTCACTACCTCCCACTATTCTGTAAGCACTTTGAATATAAAAATTATGAATCAAGGCATGGATATACATCGGTGTTTTGTCCTTTTTCCCTGCATACAAAGGAAGGTTACCTGTAAGCACGTTTTGCAAAACCCGGTCTTTGGTAATGGAATTGATGAACTCATTTACACTCCATTTCACCGTGTGCGGACTCAAAAAAACATTATCGTTAATTTCATTGATATTGTACAATGGAGATTCTTTTGCCACTTCTAAGATCGAATGAACATAATCTTCAAGCGATTCTTTTTCTTTGGGAAATCGTTGATATAGGTTTTCAATGAAATGATCATAACCCATCGGAATTTTAAAAATTTCACCATTTGTTGCAATTGTGTCAAATCCTGATTCGTCCAATTTTCGCAATTTAACCGTATCCAATAAATTCAGGTAACTGAAATATCGGTGTAGCACTTGACCTTCGTCCATGCTCCCAATGTAGTGCATTCCGGTATCGTAGGTAACTCCGTTGCGACGAAATGTTTGCAAACAACCGCCTATCTGATAATGTTTCTCAAGTACGATGACTTTATACCCGAATTTGCTTAGTATATATCCGCATACCAAGCCTCCCAGTCCACTTCCTATTATAGCTACATCGTATTTCTTCATTATTGGCAATTTCCAAGTATAGTATAATTGTCAGAATTTGTCTTTAGGCACAAATTCTCCATGCTCATAAACATCTCGTAGTTTTTATTCTTTTTATCGACTAATATAAACATTGGTTTATTTTTTTTCATAAAAGGCTCAATCATTTCAATATTATCAGGGTTGATTATCGTAATAAAATCAAATGCTATGTCTTTCGGTTGTGTATTAAATTGTACTCGATTTGGCAAAGAAGCACAATTGGATGCGAGTGCAATTTTGTCTTCATCAACGTCAAATGCAATTATTTGCAGGTCTTTTTTTACCAAAGAACACATAAGTACAAAAACTCCATATGCACAAAAGGGGCTAAGCATGGTGCCGTTATTGGGTAATAAGTTAATTAGTTTTTCGAAATCTTCATATTGTTTCAATTGATGTTTGGCATATTTTTCTATTCCGGCTCCCTTGTAAATATAGTTGTGATAAACCAAACTGCGGTAATAAGCCGGTGTTTCGCATTGTTGTTGCAAAATTGAGTATTCTCGTTTATATAGCTGGCGAATTTGTTTAGTTCGTTGTGTATAATTTTCGCCGAATTGTTTGTTTTCAGGCGATATTCGTTCTAAAATTTCCATCGTTATTTTACCTCTGCGGAGTAACAATTCAGATTTTGGCAATGCGTGTCCAATGCCATGAACGATAAGGGGAATAATATCAACGTTTAACTGTTCGGCAAGAAAAAATGCCCCACGATGGAAACGTAAAATGGAACAATCTTCAGAGCGTGTTCCTTCCGGAAAGATAGCGACAGAATAACCCTTATTGATGATAGAGGCTAATTTTTCAACACTATTTTCAATGCCATTCATTACAGGGTAAAAATCGGCATATCTTATCAGTTTGCCGTAAAAAGGTGAGTTCCATACCCATTCGTTAGTCAGTACCACTATTTTGGGAGAAAGCATCAATACAAACATTAAATCTAAATGGGATTGATGGTTACAAATGATGATTCCGGGTTTTTCAAAGGTTTCCTTGTATTTATTTTCAATTTTTGTTTGTACCAACGGAAGGTGCTTTACAACAAAACGAGATGTTTTAAATAATGTTTTGTGATACTTCAATCTGCGTTTTTCTGTTTTTTTCTTGAATCCAAACAGGGTAAAGCCATAAACGGTAAGACAGAAACTTCCTGCCAAAAAGAACAAAAACGAATAAATGGTTGCGAAAGAATGTGTAAAGGTTACCGGAATTAGTCGTTTTTTGCCTTTTTTGGTGGTAATATAGCTATAGAGCAATGGGGGAATTACGTACGAAATAATCACAACCGAAATCATCCCAATAATGGTAACGTTTGCCAATGATCGCATTGCCGGGTGTTTTGCAAACACCAAGGTTCCAATACCAATAAACATGGTAATGGCGGATAAAGCAACGGCTTGCTTGTAAGAGGCAAGTAGTTTTCGCTTATATCCGTACTCATTCATCATTCCGTCCATCATAAATATGGTGTAGTCGTCACCCAAACCGAAAATAAATGTGGCAAGAATGATGTTTACAATATTGAATCGAATGTCAAACATTGACATGATGCCCAAAATCCAAATCCAGCTTATTGCCATCGGAAGAAATGAAATCAAACTGAGTTCGAACCTGCCAAATGAAATGGTTAAAAACGCTAAGACAAGGAAACTACACAAATACAATACTGTATTAAAGTCAGTGGAAAGTACACTTAATAGTGATTTTGAGAAACTTTCTGAATCGAACACAAATGAGTTCCCTTTAGTAAGAGTTTTAGAAACATCCCCGCTTTTTTCGGGAGTTGTGTAAAGGACCGTAATTACCGCTGCCCTATTGTTTTTTTGAATAAGATAGTCTTTTACGAAATTATTCGTAATAATTGAAAAATACGATGTGGGATGAACGGTGTACGTTTGATCTAATTGATTGGAGAACAAATCAAAACTTTGTTCTTTGAAACCGACTGCACGACCTTGTTCGAGTAAGTTCCTTTTCAGAGATTCTTTGCGAGTAGCCCAAAAAGAATTCCAACGTTCAATTTTGATTTTTTGCAAGGAATCAGAGGGCAAAAAAGCTCCGACTCCGGCTGTTTGTAATATTTCTCCCGAAGCATGCAGCGAATCTATAACTGGTCGTTGCTTTTCATACTCTCTCAGAGCGGTTTCTATTGTTTTTCCTTCGGCAACATAATACACGTTTTTTTTGCCCAAGGTCGTAAAATCGCTTATTTCACTGAAGGCTTCGCGTTGTTCGGGTTTCATGAAATTTATTTTGTTCATATCCGATTCGAACGAAACGCCAAACGAAAAAACGAAAAATAAGGCAGTTAAGACTAATATACCAAGAAGAATATATTGATTCTTTTCGTAACGGTATCCTGTTATTTTATCAAAGAAATTTTGTTTGGTATGGTCCGGTTCTATTTTTGTTTTTTGTATCAAATGGGGCATAAAAATAAGGACAAAAAACAAGGTGCCAATCAAAGAAAATGCTGCAAACAAACCGAAGTCTCGCATAGAATCGGCACTAATGAACAGTAAACTTAGGAAAGCTCCAATGGTTGTGATACTACCCGTTACCATTGGTGAAGCTAAATCTTTTATAACTTTCGAAACATCTTGCTCGTGCTTGGCATGAATTAAAAAGTGTAAAGAATAACTTATTGCAATCCCGAAAATAACGGAACCGGCACCTATAGCAATCGCCGATATTGTTCCTTTAACGAAATATAGTGCAGCTAATGACAGTAATGCTCCAAAAACCACAGGCACGGCAATCAATATAATGGATTTGAAACTTCGGAAAAACCAAAATAGTAATGATAAAATCAGGATAACCGCGATAATGATTGATATATACGAATCTTTTTTAATTTGCTCTGCATTCGTCACTGCAATTGGAGCTGAACCAAAATAGGTGATATTTACAGAATGATTAAATTGTTTATTTACTCGCTGAACTCCGGAATTTATGATGGCAACTAAATCTTTGTTTTTTGCTGTTTCACTTGCAGAATGAGCCGATGTGATGAAAAACATCAAATGATTTCCTTTCTTCGAAAAAATATAATCGTTATAATCTTCATATTGATCACTTACTTGGAAATTTTTCAATCGCAAGAGGGTGGAACCTGATAAATGCAACGGGTCGGCAATTGTGTTCTTTTTTAATATCATGCCTGCAGGAGAGACAAGAATTTTTTTGTTATTTTCCAGTAATTTATGAATCTTATCAGGCTGTAACATTGAATCAATGTGTTGATAATCTGATTCTTCCAAAAAATAAGGAATGTTTTGAGTGATGAAATTGGAAACTTCAAATATTTGTTCTTGATTTACTTTGTAAAACATCTCTTTTACCAAATATTTGTTTTCGGTTGCAGAATCAATGTACCCGGCGAAAACTTCTGCAGCTTCTGCTAGTTTTTCTTTTCCCTCATCGGTGTCAGCATTTTTTGTTGAGAAACGAATGATTATTTTATCAGCAATTTGAATGTTCTTGTATACAAAATTTATTTTTTCGCTGTTTTTATCATTCGGCATAAAGCCCGAAATATCTTCTTCCAAAGAAATTTTAGAAGCACATATTCCCATTACTCCCAATAAAATAACAAGAAGTGAGATGCGAAACCATTTGTGATTCCGCAAAAAAGAATATATATGTAAAAAGAATTCAGTCATTCTACTTTTTAGTTAACTTATGAATGAACATAGATGGATATCCGTACAAAATTGCCCAAAAAACGAGTACGGTATTTAATAAACTGATTCTAAAAAAATCCTGAAACGGACGAAAATGTGATACTTTTTCGTCTTTTGGTGGGTAATATACCGAAATCTTGATAGGTCGCATATCAATTCCACGCCAAGCGGAAAAAACCAGCATTTCTAATTCTGCTTCGTATCGATTTGTCCAAACTTTCATGTTCCCCATTTTTTCTAGAGGGTAAAGTCTATAACCTGATTGTGTATCGGGCAAATTAATTCCTGTTTGTAAACGATACCAAAAATTGGAAAATTTATTGGCAAAGGAGCTTCCTCCATCCATATTTGTTTGTTGTAATAACCGACTTCCTACCACAAAAGAATCGGGGTGCTGTTCTATTTCAGTTACAAAATTTACAATGTCTTTGGCATAATGTTGTCCATCCGAATCAATTGTTAAGGCATAGTGGAATCCTGATGACAATGCCTTTTTGAATCCCGTAGTTAGTGCACTTCCTTTTCCCTTATTCGAAACATATTCTATAATTTCAATTCTACTGGCATAGGTTTTTAGCAATTCACTTGTAGAATCGGTTGAACCATCGTTTACTACAATAATATCGGCAGTAAATTCAAGGATAGAATTTATTACTTGTCCAATCGTTTTTTCATTATTGTATGTCGGAACGACTATTACTATTTTTAAATCACGTAATCGTTCTGCTATAGATTTTTCGCTCATAAAATAGTATAAATGGCACTCATTTTTGTAAAACAAGTATCGGCGTTTTCTACGATTAGGTTAGCTGAAATAGTTCCGTCTTCATTTTTCTTTGAAGTTATTTTGAAGCTTATTATTGTTGTCGAATCTGGAATGATAACTTGCAGAAATTTAACGTTTCGCATTGTTTTCATAAACAGTTTTAAATCGTAGTGTAATTCGAGCAATTGTTTTAATATCTCAATAATACAAACTCCCGGAGTAATGGGGTTTCCAGGAAAATGAGCATTGTAAATAGCGTGTTTTTCATTGAAGGAAACATCAACATCAAAACCTGTTGCGGTATTGTGTTTTCCTTTTATCATATATAAGTTATCTAGCATCATAATCATTTAATAGGCGTAAACGTGTATGTAATATTATGTTTACTGTTTCTAAATATGATCGTATCATTTGAGTTTCTCAAAACTCCCGTTACTTCCTTTTCTTTTGAACGGCTGGCAAGCGGAATTCGTTTTGCCCATGCAATTTTTCCGGAATTATTCAATTCATATTCAAATTTGGTAGAATTGTAAATAATAAATTGCCTGTTTTCGGGTACATTGGCTTTCATAAAAATAAAAGCCAAATCAGAGGCAAGCAATCGCTTAATATACCACCTATCTAATTTTGATAGAATGGATAGAATTTTGCAATTACCTTCACTTGTTTGAAATGAGAAACTTTTGATGCCAAATTCGTTCATAAATATTCCTGTAACCGTATCTTGTTTCAGTTTTGCAATTGTGATTCCGGAAATTTGTACATCTTTAATAGAAATAGTTGTCCTTAGTCGAAGGTTCGACGAATCGGGGAAAATAAAACAGGATATTTCATTTGCAGAGGTCGAAGAATTAGCTCCATTCGAACTGATTTTTTGTGCACATGATGATCCGAAAAGAACTATGTTAATTGATACGAAACAAATCGTCAGAAATTGCTTTGTTGACATGCTTGGTTGTAAAATTTATCATTGTTTTATCTCCGCCCTGTTCCACCATTTCTATGGTCTGTACTAACCAATCTTTTTTAGAGAATGTGAGTGAAACGGTTGTCATCATTTTCTTCAATTCTTTGTCTTTGGGGGTCATTTTCACCACTACCGTATTTTGCCCCACATAATATTGTGATGAAAATTTGTTTTCATTGGTAAGCATTGTTCCATTTACGCACCCAATCATTATTTCACTTATTCCTCTGAATAGTTTATTCGTGTTTGCATCAAATTTATCCGTTCTGCTTTCATTTTTGATTAAAACTTTTCCTCCACTTAAAATAAAAAGATATTTGTAGGGAGTGTCGTATTGCCAACGCAAACTATTTTGTTTTTTGAAGTACATAATTCCCTCAGAAACAAATTTTTCTGCCAAAACGGATATTTCTTTTTTCTGAGTAAAATTGCATTGCAAAGAGTTAGTTGTTGACGATATCTTTGAAATATTTGATTTAATCTCTTGTTTTTGAGTTTCTGTTGCTGATTTTAAACTTTCGGCATTTACTATACCCGTTGAAAGTAAACAAATTGAGCAAACAACGTATTTTACAAATTTCATAATATAAGATTAAAATTACTGTTTTGCCACAAAAATTACACCAATCATAATCAGGAGAACACCTATCCAACGTGTAGAAGGAATGCTTTCATTAAAAACGACTATGGAGGCTACCATTCCAAAAATATAACTGATACTTATCATCGGATAAGCCATGCTGAAGTCAAAATGTTTAAGAATATACATCCACAAAATGGTTGCAATGACTACGCTGACTCCCGAACAAGCTAACTGCCAATTTACCAATAACCTCTTGAAAAAATCAACAGAGAAATGAAAGGCTCCCATCTGAATGACTGCCAGTTTTAAAAAAATCTGAGTTACTACTAGAAAAAAACATTGTATGGTTGAAAGACACAATAATCTTAACATGCTGATAATAGTACTAGTGAATGATCCTTGTTTTGAAAATGATTATATAACAAAATGTGTTTTATTTCTTTTTTTGTTTTGCCGGAAATTATCATGTGTGCCGGCATTTCTCCCTTCTGTATACAGCAGGCTGCTGATAGTAAACCATACGATGATGCCGTATAATATTGACCGCATAATTGCTTGTAGTAGCCGATGGAATCAGTACTAAATAAATTTTCAAGTACTTGTGAATATACGGTATCATTTTCTTTGTCACCATTCATGCCCGTGAGACATACGTCTATATCGGAAGGTTCTAGTTGACATTCGTTCAAGAAGTTTTTGATTTTTTCTTCTACAGAGATAGTGGGTTTATAAAACAAATCGAAACCTACTAATTTCGCGTAAGATTTTTCCGATTTTTTGTCTGAAAACAATAAACTAACACTTCCTTCTCCCGCAAATGAACCTGCAGAATTATTTTGGTTTAGAATTTTCAGGGTGTTTTTCACCTCTTGTTTCCAATAGTTGAGACGTCCCCAAATAATAAAATAATTAGGTGTCATTTCGTCGTTTCCAGTCACAAGAGCCGAATGTATCTCTTTTTTTTTGAACAATAACAGAGCGTCCATTAGGGCATTTTCAAAAGAAACCCCTCGATGTATATATGTGTTATTGTAACCGTTACAACTTAAATTGATAGCTATTTGTGAGCTGATGGTGTTATGTGTTGATTGAATAAAATAGGTCGGTTGCAAAAATTTTTCTTCGTTGCGAATTAATGCGTCGAGAAATTTTTCGGTGTCTTCCACACAACCCAGGCCTGTACCTGTAATAATGGCATCAGGCTTTTCAATTTCTGATTCTGCAATGGCTTGTTTTGCCGATACGATAGCTCTTTTTATGATTTTACTCATTCTTCGAGATACAATCGGATCGAAGTATTCTTTATAATTTGGTTCAATACAACGGATATGGGGTTGGTTGTATGCAATGGGAAAAAAGATGCCATTTTTGGAAAGCGGTTCCTGAATAGAAATACTTCCTGTTCCATTTATGTAAATATCTTCTAATCTCATTACTTTATATTTTTGAAAAAACTAATGATGTGTTATTTCCTCCGAATCCAAATGAGTTGGAAAGAATATGCTGTAAATTTATATTTTCAATTACATCTAACACAGGAGTAAAAGGGATATTTCCCATTTGTTGTTTGAAATTTAGGTTAGCCGGAATAAAATTTTGTTGCATGGCAATAATTGAAACCACGGCTTCTATACTACCCGAAGCACTCGTGGTATGTCCGGTATACGCCTTTGTCGAACTTACTTTTGGTGGATTACTTCCAAATACTCGCAAAATAGCCTGACTTTCAGACTCATCGTTATTTGGAGTTCCTGTTCCGTGTGCATTAATGTAGTCGATATCAACAGGTTGTAATTCGCTCATCTTAATGGCAGCATTCATTGCCAAATAGGCTCCTTGTCCATCCGGAGAAGATGCCGTTTGGTGAAATGCATCGCATGCATTTCCATACCCTGATAATTTACATAATGGTTTTGCTTTTCGTTCGTTCATTACTTTTTTTGATTCCAAAACGAGAAAAGCAGCTCCTTCTCCTAAATTTAAACCCGCACGTGTTTGGTCGAATGGACGACAAGGCTCACTATCTAAAATTAGTAAGGTTTTGAATCCATTTAAGTGAAACTTGGTAATACATTCGCTACCCCCAACAATAGCAATGTCAACAATGCCCGTTTCTATTAAATTTGCTCCCAATATAAAAGCATTTGCTGCTGATGAACAAGCTGTAGAAGGTGTCGAGACATAGCTAAACCCGCCGAAGAAATCGGCAATTTTTTCGGTACAAGCACCACAGTCATGACCTTCAATATATTCGTTGCGAGTGTCATTGGCAAGAAAATCAAAATAATATAGCTCACTTTTTTCCATGCCACCAACAGTCGTTCCGTTTATAAAAGCGAGTTTATATGTTCCGTCAAGAGGTAATTTTGCCTGAGCAATAGCTTCACGTGTTGCGAGCATAGCCATAAGAGCTGTTCGGTTTACATTTTCAGACTCTTTTATGCCCAACATTTGCTTCATTTGTGTTTCGGATAAATTTACCTCAGCACAAGGAAGGTCATGAATGGTATTCAGGTACTTAATTTTACCGATTCCCGATTTTTTATGTCGTAATGATGTAGTTGTTTCTTCAATACCGACTCCGATACCGGAAACAATACCCAACCCTGTAATAAATATATCTAGAGCCATAATTTTTTAAGGCTCAAATTAAATAGTACGATGTTTACTGATATAGTCAGCCATACAATTGATTGACTTGAATATTTCTTTTCCCTGATTGGCATCTTGTAATTTTATACCATAATTTTTTTCCATTAATACGATTAGTTCAAGTGCATCAATAGAATCTAACCCTAAACCTTCTCCAAATAAAGGGGCATCGTTATCAATATCATCAGGGGTAATTTCTTCTAAGTTTAATACTTCGATAATTTCGCGTTTTAATTGTGCAATTAGTTGTTCCATCGTTTATTTATGATTTATATAATTTATGAATTATTTCTTGTGTGAAATTTATTGATCCTTTTTTCTTTTCTACTAACATTAAAAAAGCTTCACAATGTTGGTCAAAAAGTTCAACCCAGCCGACGATGGCACTTTCCATGTCTTTTTCGACAAATACTTGATTAACATAGTCACATACAAATCTATCATTAAATTCTTGACTTACAAAAAAAGTATTTTCTCCGAATATTTTATGCTTGATGGCAATTTCTCCCATCACAATATTCGGAAGTGTATAAACAAATACCGATGGACTAGGAAAATATTCTTTGCCGATTGTTTTCTGAAAGGCAACATCAGTATCAAGTGAAGAGGAATTGTTAGATAAAAAGATTCCCATAGTTTTTTTTAGACTATCTCCATAAAAGGCGGTGTCTTTTAAAAGCAAGTCAGCAGCTAAAAATCCTGTTTTAGCCAAATAATCCATTTTGAAAAATTTGGGGTATCCGAGTTGTTCATGTCGATACAATGCTGTTAAAAATTCCGTAGCCGAAAGTTCGGAATTAGCAAAAATAACCTCTCCATTTACTGAGAAACAGTTGTTTTTTATACTACAATATTTGCTGATGCATACATTCATTTAACTTATTTTTTTAAGCATACATACTGCATTGCAACCACCAAATCCGGAGACCATTTTAATACAACGAGTTATCTCTTTTGTTTTTGTTTCTGTAATTATATGTAATGGATGACTGACGCCGCATGTTTCGTATCCTAAACTTTTGATGATTGTGTTTTGTCTTAATGATTCTGCTGAGATGATTAATTCCAATAATCCTGCAGCACCAAGTGTGTGTCCAAAATATCCTTTTAAACTTTGTACCGGAATTTCCGTCATGCCCATTCTCCAAAGGGCTATTGATTCCATTTCGTCGTTGTAAGGAGTGGCTGTTCCATGAGCATTGACAAATCCTATTTCTTCCGCTTTTCTACCTTTCATTACAGACTGTAACGCTAAAAATAATCCTTCTCCTGTTCGCGATGGACCCGAAATATGGTTGGCATCATTGGAAATAGCTCCATTTTCAATAGTAATGGTTCCTTTAGGGAGACAGTTTCCTTTGTCATTGATTTTCAGTACTATAGTAGCAGCTCCATCACCTAGATTTAGACCTATACGGTTTGCATCAAAGGGTTTACACGCTTTTTGCGATAAAGCTTTAAAGGATTGGAATCCTGATATAATAAATTTCGAAATAATGTCTGCTCCGACTACAATAACAGTATCGTAATTGCCTGATGTCAGCATTCTTTTAGCAACAATTGTCGCAGAAATACCTGAAATACAGGCATTAGAAACGACAATAGGAGTATTAGGGTTTTTAAAATAGTTAGCAATAACTTGAGCCGAATGCCATAAATAGGCTTGTTCATTGTTTGTTCCTTGTTCCAAGAAAGTAACATTTCCCTTTGTCGTAGAAAGAATGAAAAGCGTTCTTGAATCAGCTGTGTTTACGAGCGAGTTTTTTATTGCATTGTGAACTGAAAGAATAGCCAATTTTTCAAATCGAGAACATTCCAAATTTGATATGAGTGCAAATTGTGCATTCAATTTTTCGGTGTCTATTCGTGAAGCATAAAAAGCTTCGGGAACATCTAATGTATTTTCCTCGTAATAGTGTAATCCAGACTTTCCGGATACAACGGCACACATATTTTCCTCAGTAGTAAAACCAAGAGAAGAAACAATATTGCTTGATTGTATATAAACTGTCGACATGGGTAATTATAAAAATCCGTTATCCTTTTTCCAATTTTCGTAAAACTCAGGATTATTCCATACCAAAACATAATCTTTGTCCAAAAAGACTTGAATGCTTTTTCCTGTTGCGATTAATGATTTATCTTTCGAATTGAAGATTTTATACTCAAAACAAAGTTTGGCTGCTTTGGTTTCTTTATAATGAATCTCAACAATAGCTTTGTCCCCATAGACCAAAGGCTTTTTGTAGCTAAAATCGAGATTGACAAGTGGGGCATAATAGCCTTCTCCAAAAATTCTTAGATAGCCGAGATTGTATTTTTTGCCAAATTCTTCACGTGCATCTTCAAAATATTTTGCATAAGAACCATGCCATACAATTCCCATAGAATCGACTTCGCTAAAACGTACTTCTATTTCTTTACTTGCAAAAAGATTTTTCATTGTAACGATATTTTCATTTCACATTCGGCAACTTTTTCTTCGTCAATGATAACAGCCGCATTAATTAATGTGATATTAAAAACTTCATTCTGTATATTTATCTGAGTGACCATTTTTTCTCCTATTTTTGGCAAGCGATAAATGCTCAGGTTTTTGATAGATCCTATAAATCCGATTCGTACTTTGCCGGAATTGGCTACCCTGTTGATGTAGCCCATTCGGGCAGCACAAGTTTGTGCTATGTTCTCGATTATTCCGGATTCAATTAGTTGTCCGTCTTTCGAAAATATATTGTCCGCCAACACCTTAAAATCCGTCTTTGTCATTGCATCGTCACATTCTAATAATCTGTCAATCATTACAAAAGGACGTTGTTGAGGTAAAAGTGTTTGTATGTCTATCTTTGAAATCTCCATGCAATATTATTTAGGAACACACTTTAATACAGTATGACTTACGCCTATTTTATCATAGGTCTGTTCTACTTTTAATCCCGCTTTTTCAATGAGATTGAGCATATCTTGCGTGTGATACATCTGACTGCAACCGTTGGCAATACAAGTAAAATATAAACTTGTTGCTACTAAGCTATAGCGTCCGGCATCGGTTCTTTGATTGTCCCAAAATGTTTCCATGACGTACACCGCACCATTTTTATTAATCGCAGACTTTGCTTTTTTCAATAATTCAACAATATCTTCTTGTGAAAAACAGTCAAGAAACTGACTCATCCATACAATATCATATCCCGTTGGGTAAGCCTTTGAGTGGTCAAGTAAATTAATAGGATAGCCATCTATTCTATCCATAAATCCGTGAGCTTCAATATTTTTGTAGGCATCTGCCAATTGCCCGGGTAGGTCAAGAATAGTAACCTTAACATCTTTGTTAAATTCAGCACATTTGATAGAAAATTTGCCGGTGTTACCCCCTACATCCATAATTCTTTTAGGATTTGACTCAAACAAAATGGGTAAGACAATGGGGAACGATTCGTCAGAATAATAATGATCAAAGCCAAACCAACTTTTGCGTACCTGTTCAGGCAGTTCTGAAAGGGCTTCGTAGACTGTACTCCAATTTCCAAATACTTTTAAGCCTTCTGGTTTGCCCGTCTTGATAGCTTCTTCCAGTTTAAAGAACCCAAGGTAATTAACATCTTGTGTAAAGTCCATATTTACCTTTGTAAGATCGTCGGTTAATACAAACCAACCTGTTTTTGTAATAAAAAATTTATGTTCTTTTGCATAAACCATTTCAAGGCTTAATCCTGCCTCTAGGAGAACTTTAACGCCATATACAGAAAGATTTAATTTTTTCGCAACTTCTTCAATAGTTATTCCTTCTTTATGCTCTTTTAGGCATTCTAAAATACCTAAATCTCTCAACGACCGTGCGGCTTGAAACATAATGGGAGCAAATGCAATTTTTTGAGCATCGAATTGTGCTTGAAACGCTGATTTTTTATCGTCACCAAAATTGTATGGCATATACTTTATAGTTACTAATGATTAATCTTATATGGTTGTTTTTGGAGTATCCGTTTGCCAAAAGTCGTAAAAGTTATACCATTGTAAAGGGTACAATTGTAAAATGCCTTCGAGTTTGGAAGTGTATTCTCGCATAAGCAATTCTACTTGCTGTTGTTTAGAATAGGTTTGCAAATCTTCTACTTCTAAGGGGCGTACATAGCATTTATATTTCTTAAATCCGTTTTGCATCACAAACATTGAAATCATAGGAACTTGTAATTTGACAGCCAATTGGAATGCACTGGTAGGAAAGTTTGCAGGAACACCGAAAAATGTCATCGATAAATTTTTAGAACCTTCGTACACTCTATCTCCTGCCATGCTTACCAAATCAGCCTTTTTTAAGGCATTGTTTATTGCAAAAATGTGTGAGAATGAGTCAATTACGGGAATCATGCACACGTTATTTTTTGCTAAAATTCGAGCTCTTTGTTTCTGCATTTCAGCTGATTCTCCACCAAAAACAATTACATGTAATTGTTTTATTTTCTGGGTAAGAAAATATCCCACAATCTCAGCACTCCCAACATGCGAATTTAGAATAATTGCCCCTTTTTCAGCATTGGCAACAATTTTGTCATAATATTCTTGTCCGTCTACTTCAACCGTATATTCGTTCTTTCTTCCGGCAAAAAGAGCGAATTTATCAATAAGAGTTTTACCAAATAAAAAATGATTTTTGTAAGTGCTTATAATGGCTTTGGTTCTAGAATATTGTTGTCTTTTTCTAAAATATTGATAAATAGTACTAGTCGCTTTGTAATTAATTGCTAGGTAAAACAATATTACGACACTTACAATTGCATAACTTAACCTAATACTCCCATATTTGAAATAAAGGAAGAGGCATTTCTGACCAAAATTTCCTCCATCGGTTTTTCCTTGCCATTCTTTATTTCTTGCCACTATGTGTTTACCTTTTTTTCTATATAATCATAGAAAGCCCCAAGCGTAGTTACCCCCGCCATTTCTTCGGCCTTAATTTTAAATCCGAAATTCTTTTCTACAATTACAACGATGTCGACGAAGTCAAGACTGTCAATGCCTAAGTCTTCTTTTAGTTTTGCGTTGCTACAAATGACCGCAGGATCAATTTCAATTTCTTCTACTAAAAAACCGTTGGTAATTCGTTCAATTTCTTCTCTTGTCATTGCCATATTTGTCTATTATTTTTAGTGATTTATTTAATTTTCTTGACGATTAGGGCACTATTAGTTCCTCCAAATCCAAATGAATTTGATAGAAAAATATCAATGTTTTTAGTAATCGTTTGAGGAATAATATTCAATTTTGCAGAGTTTTCGTCTGGCGTTTCAAAATTAATATTCGGTGCAATAAATGAGTTTTGCATCATTAAAGTAGAATAAACAATTTCACTTGCACCTGCCATCCAGCATTCATGTCCAGTCATTGATTTGGTGGAGCTTACAGGCGTTTTATATTCTCCAAATAAAGAATTAATCGCGATAGCTTCATACATATCTCCCAATGGCGTAGAAGTGGCATGAGCATTAATATAATCAATTTCTTTTGCAGCTAATCCAGCGTCTTTTAGTGCTCTCGACATGGCAATATATGAACCCTCGTTGCTTGGTTGTGAAATATGTCCGCCATTGGAAGAGAATCCGTATCCACATACTTCTGCAATTATGTTTGCTCCACGTTTTATTGCGTGATCGTAATCTTCCAATATTAAACTGGCAGCACCACCACTGGGAACTAAACCATCTCTGTTTGCATCGAATGGGCGAGAAGCTTTTGTGGGGTCATCTGTCCTAATGGAAAATGCACTCAAAGCATCAAAACTGCCCATGGATAGGTAGTTCGTTTCCTGAGCTCCTCCACATAAAATCATGTCCTGCAAGCCGTTTTTTATAAAGAAGTAACCCAAACCGATTGAATGTGAACCACTTGCACAAGCAGCACTAATGGTCATATTTATCCCCTTTAACTTGAAGATAACCGATAAATTCATGGTTACAGTGGAATTCATAGATTGGAAAATAGCTCCCGACCCCATCAGTGTAGTGTCTTTTTTTTCAAGGACGATAGAGTGTGCTTCAATTACCGCTTTTGCTGAAGAATCGTTACCATAAAAAACACCCACCTCGTTATTTTCTAAATAATCCATGTCGATTTTGGCTTGTTCCATGGCTTCTTTCGTTGCGATATAGGCGTATTCTCCTTCTTCTGCCAATCCGATACGCATACGTCTGTCTAGTAATCCTTTTAAATTTGGGCGTTCGACTATTCCTGTAAGCGGAGAACGGTAGCCATATTCTGTTCGTATGGAATCAATACCAATACCGGATTTTCCTTTATATAACGAATCTTTAACTTCTTCTAAATTTTTACCGATACATGAATAAATTCCCATGCCTGTAATTACAACTCTTCCCATAACATTAAATTAAGTATATAATCCTCCATTAATAGAAATTACTTCACCTGTAATGTATGCTGAATTATCAGAAGCTAAAAAGGAAACCAATTTTGCCACTTCTTCCGCAGTACCAAAACGATTTACAGGAATCATTTCTTTCAGAGCTTTTTCGTCCAAATCTTGTGTCATGTCAGTAGCAATAAAACCCGGAGCAACGGCATTTACAGTAACTCCACGTTTGCCAACTTCTTGAGCTAATGATTTGGTAGCACCAATTAGTCCCGCTTTTGCAGCTGAGTAATTAGTTTGTCCGGGCAACCCTTTTATTCCTGATAAAGACGTTACGGTAATAATGCGACCAAATCGTTTGGTCAACATATCTTTTAATACTCTTCGAGTTACATAGAAAAATCCGTTCAAGTGAGTTTTGAGGAGATCTTCCCATTGGTTATCTTTCATGAAAACCATCACGGCATCGTCTCGATAACCTGCATTATTCACCAAAACAGCCATGTAATCTTCAGTATGTTCTTCTTGCCATGTAATCATCGCATTATCAACATCTTCTACATTAGCAACGTCAAATTTCAATATCTCGGCAGTTCCTCCAATTTTTTCAACTTCCGCTTTTGTTTCCAAAGCAGCATCTTCATTGGATAAATAATTAATAATAACGGGATAGCCTAAGCGTGCCATTTCAATACAAATAGCTCGTCCAATTCCTCTTGAACCTCCCGTAACTAAAGCATATTTCATTTTATAATGCTATTTGATTACTCATTAAATATGTTTTGATTCTCTCAATATCTTTGTACTTAGGAGTGTCTTCGACAAAAACCGGCACCAACGCACGCAATTTTTCGTACACCGTTTTTGTTTGTGAAGCCATCTTATTTTGTGCGGAAATATTGTCAACTCCTTGAATTAGTGCAATATAATAAATAGAAAGTACTTCATATGAATTCTCAATTATCTTACGAGTGATAAGGGCAGAATTGGTTCCCATGCTCACAATATCCTGATTCTCATTGTTGTTCGGAATGCTATGAACATAATTTGGAAACGATAACGTTTGGCATTCTGCCGTGGTAGAAGTTGCGGTAAACTGAACACCTTGCATGCCAAGATTTAATCCTAAAACACCAAGATTGACAAATGGAGCAAATTTCTCGTTTAGTTGGGCATTTAATACAAAATTCAATTGACGCTCAATAAGCATTGTCATTTTGGTAACAACGATTTTTAACTTGTCCATTTCCAATGAAATATAATCACCATGAAAATTTCCACCATGGTATACATTTTGTGTTTCGACATCCACAATAGGATTGTCATTGGCAGAATTAACTTCTTCCATTACAATTTGTTCAGTGTTTCTGATGGTATCATAGATTGGACCAAGCACTTGAGGAACACATCGTAAAGAATAATATTCTTGAATCTTTTCTTTAATTACTTTTTCCGTTACTTTTCGGGTATATAAATAGTCTTTACGCTTCTTGATTAATGAACTGTCTTTAAGAATTGCACGCATTTTGTCAGCCACTTTATTTTGACCTTCGTGGGCTTTTACTGAATTTAATTCTTTGGAAAATCCGTCGTCGTAAGAATCAACCAATTCATTGATGATGGACGATGCCATTAACGACCAATTAAAAAGGTTTTTTGCATATAAAAGATTCACAATGGCAATTCCTGTCATCATAGAGGTTCCGTTTATTAACGAAAGGCCTTCTCGGATGTAAATAGTAATGGGTTTTAAGTTACAAGCTTTCATTGCTACTTCTGTCGGAACAACTTCTCCTTTGAAATATACTTCTCCTTCGCCGATTAAAGATAACGCTAAATGAGAAAGTTGAACCAAATCGCCACTGGCTCCTACGCCACCATGTTCATAGATTACAGGGGTTATATCATTATTAATAAAGTCTTTTAATAAAACGGCACTTTCAGAATGAATTCCTGATTTCGCTTGTAAGATATTAATTAATCGGCAAATCATTGCCGCCTTCACATATAATGGAGGAATGTGGTTCCCAACGCCGGAACTATGACTTCTTATCAGATTATATTGTAATTGTTTTCTGTCTTTATCAGAGATTCTGTGTTGGGCCATTGGACCGAAACCGGTAGTTATTCCGTAAATTACTTTCCCTTCTGCAAATTTCTCTAAGAAATGAAAACATTGTTGAACTTTGTCTATACTTTCCCGTGTTAATGATATTTTTTCATCGTTAAATAAAACATCATAAAAAAAATCTAATGAAAGATTTTTATTCCCAATTTCTCGTTCCATAATTATTAAATCTTTATAGAGTACGCTTTCGCATATATGTTGGTCGATAGTGTTTTTACTATCTCTGTTTCAGCAAGTTTAGATATTTTTTAAATTTTATTAACTTTCCTCTTTTAATTAGAAGGAAATAAGCCCAAATCCCTTAATTAATAAAAATTAAATTGCAGATAACTAATAAGTTATGTTCAATTCTCATTGACAATACACCGACCTCTATCATTTTTGACGAAATAAGCCGGTAGAATCTTGATAATAAAATTTTCGCATATAGCATGCAAAAGTAGTCATTTAATCTGAATTTTAGTTAATTTTTATTAGAAAAAGCACCCAACCATTCGAGTATGACTTGCTATTTATGTGATAAAATGTGGAAGCCTTTTTCTCGAAATTGATGAAAGGGAAGCCACGATTTGGTACAAAAATAAAAGGCCAGAAACTTATTATAGTTTCTAGCCTTCTAGTACTCCGGGCGGGACTTGAACCCGCACAATCGCAATGATTACAGGATTTTAAGTCCTGCGTGTCTACCAATTCCACCACCAGAGCGGCAAAAGAGCGAAAAACGGGACTCGAACCCGCGACCCTAACCTTGGCAAGGTTATGCTCTACCAACTGAGCTATTTTCGCAAAATGTTTTTGTTTTTCAAAGGAACTTCTTTCCATTGACCGGCTTTGTAATGTCTTTTTACAAGATTTCCAAAGAGGTTGCAAATATACAGAGTTTTTTTTTTTCTGTGCAATATGGAAAGCTAAAAATCAGTTTTTTGTCTTTCTATTTTTACCGTTTTCCTAAATCTGAGTGTTTCAATTGTTCCGCAATCTCTTCCAATTCTGCATACCATTCTTCTCCAAAACGTCGAATAAGAGGTTCTTTCAGAAACTGGTAAACAGGAAGTTTTGCTTTTTTACCACAATAGCAAGCTTCTTTGCAAACATCCCATTTGTGATAGCTTACTGCCGTAAAACGGTTGAATTTTTGCAATCGAATAGGGTATAGGTGACAAGAAATGGGCTTCTTGAAGTCGATTTTGCCTTCTCGATATGCCTTCTCAATAGCACATTTCCATATTCCGTCTTCTTCATAGGTAAATACACATTCTTTATCATCCACAATGGATGTTACCATTTCTCCCTCTTCATCTTCGTATGCAACTCCTTGTTGCTCAATTATCTTTTTAGATTTGTCCGACAAGTCACCCCAAATAATCGGTAAAATTTTCTCTAAGTAAGAGACTTCTTCCTTTGTTAGAGGTGCACCACTGTCACCTTCTACACAACAAATGCCTTTACATGAGGCTATATCACACAAGAAACATTCTTCTATAACATCAAAACTGACTATTTCATTTCCTATTTCAATCATTAGCTCATTGTTTTCTTTTGTCGATTACCAATATTGATAACTATCGTAGTCAATTTCCGGTGCTTTCTTTACAATCTTCTTTTTATTGAAACTTACTGGAGCTACATAAGCTATTTTTACTCGGTAGCCATCTAGTGTTGCAGGTTTGAAAATAGGAAAATTTTCTATTACTCGTTTGGCTTCTGCATCTTGTTCTTCTGAGAGGGATTGAACTACTTCAATACGACCCACTCTTCCACATCTGTCTACTACAAACTGAACTTTTACTATACCGGTTACCAGCAAGGATTCTCCTTTTTCATCAACTTCTCCGCTATACACTTCCGGATATTCTATTGTTCGAGCAATGTATCGAGACATTTGTACATCGCCTCCACCAGGAAAAATCGCGTCTTGTATTCCTGACGGATATTCACCGTAAGAACCTCCATAAATCGTTGATTCTTCGTTATCTACACAATCCGGATACAAATTAGCATATTCAAGTAAATAATCTCCTTGACCAAATACAGTTGCAGTACCAAGAAAAATTGTCCCCAGCAGAATAATTATTTTTCTCATATTGTATCTTGTTTTGAAAGTGTTCGAGCAGGGTAAATTGCTGCCAAGAATCCAAGACTAAGAACTGTGATAGCTATAATTAGAATGTCAAACCATTCTATTTGAACAGGATAAGCATTGACGATATAAGCACCACTTTCTCCTCCTAAAGAAATCAGTCCAAATTCCATTTGTAAATAGCATAATACTAACCCTAAAATAATGCCTATTATTACCCCTATGATTGAAATCATCCAGCCTTCAAATAGAAATATTTTAAAAATAAGGTTACGGTTGGCTCCCATATTTTCCAAAATAATGATATCTTTTTTCTTTTCAATAATAAGCATGGATAATGAACCGATTACGTTAAAAATAGCAATTAACAAAATAAAGGAAAGGATGAGATAGGTTATCCATTTTTCAACTTTTGTCATCCTAAAAAAGTCCTCTTGTTGTTCATATTTATTTTTCACAGAGAAATTTTTCCCCAGTATTTTTTGTATTTTTTGCTGAACGACTTTTTCATCAGTTCCTTTTGCTAATTTGAGCTCTATAGAAGTTACTTCATTATCATACTCAAATAGTTTTCTTGCCAATGAAAGTCGCACAAGAAGTAAATTAGAATCGTATTTGGCTTGTTGTACCATAAAGATGCCTGACAAGAAAAGGTATTGCTTGTTAAATGCTTCATCGGGACGGATAATACTAATTGAACTATTTCTTTTAGGTGCGTATAATTGCAGGGGTTCTACAAATCTTACTCCACAGCCTAACGTTTGTGCCAGGCCAATTCCTGCAACACCCATATCAAAAACGCCATCCGTCAGTTGAAAACTGCCATCCATCATAATCTTGTCAATATCGCTAATTTGTCTGTAGTTTTCCGAAACACCCTTTACGATAACGGGAGTTTGTTTGTCCGAAAACATAAGTAGGGCATTTTCTTGTAGTACTTCACCAAAAAAAGCTACTTCGGGCATCCTTTTTACTCTGTGTATTTCAGGGAGTTGCGTGTCGAAGGTTTTCCCTTGGTTGAGGGTTATTTTAATTTGAGGGTCAAAATTGCTAAACAAGTTTTCGACTAATCCTTGAAATCCGTTAAAAACAGACAACACACACACCAATGCAATAGTGCCTACCGCAACTCCACACGCCGAAATAATAGAGACGATATTGATGGCATTGTGTGATTTTTTAGAAAACAAGTACCGTTTTGCTATGTATAAGGAAAGATTCACGAGAATGTAGAAGTTTTATTCTAATAATTTGTCAATTTTTTCGATATAATCTAAAGAATCATCTATGTAGAAATTTAAATCAGGTACTGTTCTAAGCTGAAATCGGGTACGTGTTGCAATTCGATGTTTGATTGTTTGACTTCTGCTCTTGACAAATTCAAGCATCTCTGTGGTCTTTTCTGTCGGAAAGATACTCATATACACTCTCGCAATACTTAAATCAGGGCTAACACGTACAATCGTGGGTGTTAGTAAGATACCTTTGTTGATTTCTCTCGTTATTTCAAGAAAGATTTCACTGATTTCTTTTTGAATTAAGCGAGCTATCTTATTTTGTCTTGTTGTTTCCATTAGAATTTCTTATGTTTCGTGCAAATATATCTATTTTTTCCGTATCAGGGTTAATCCGTCACGCAGGGGAAGTATTATTTTTTCTACTCGTTCGTCTTGGCACACATAATCGTTAAAATGGAGTATGCCCTGAGTTTGTTTATCATTTGGTTGTACGGTTTCTACAACTTTGCCATCCCATAAGGTATTATCCGCCAAAATAAAACCTCCTTTATTGACTTTCTTGAAAATTGCATTATAATATGCTATATAATCCCTCTTATCAGCATCAATAAAAACGAGATCAAATGTTTCGTTCAAAGTAGGCAGAACCTCCAACACATCTCCGATTATTTGGTTTATTTTAGGAGCCAATAGTGATTTTGAAATAAAAGATTGTGCGAAATCTTCCATCTCATCATCTATTTCTATGGTATATAATAAACCTTCGTCATTTAGTCCCTCTGCCAAACAAATGGCTGAATATCCCGCAAATGTGCCGATTTCCAATATGCGTTTTGGGGCGATCATTTTTGAAATCATACTTAGCACTCGCCCTTGTATATGACCTGAAATCATCCGAGGGCGGAGGAGTTTTACATTGGCCTCACGAGCTAATTCTTTCAGCAAATCACTTTCAGGGTCAGAGTGTTGTATAATATAATTTTCTAGTACTTGATTCATCGGACTAAAAGAAATGTAAGTGAGTAAATTTTTCCTCGCAAAAAACAGTGTTTGCTAAAGATAATATTTCATCGGAAGAAACGTCCATAATTTTTCTTTCGATTTCTTCTTTCGTTTCTATGTCGTTGAAAACAGAATAATTTTTTGCCGTATTAATAATCCAGCTTTCCTTGTTTTCCCCAGCAATAGTCATTTGGGACAGTAATTGCCTTTTGGCTTGCCCTAATTTTGTTTCAGAGAGTTTTGTGTCTTTTAATATATTGAGTTCTTTGCTGATTAGTCGCAAAGCTTTTTTTACATCTTCATGGTCTGTCCCAAAATAAATATTCCATTCACCGGTATCAGAAAATGGCGAGAATTGCGATTCTATATTATAAACCAAGCCATTACGTTCTCTCAAAGACATGTTTAATCGGCTATTCATACCTTGTCCTCCCAAAATATTGTTTAGCAGATAAAATCCAAAGCGTTCTTTGTCGTGGATACAAAAGGCTCTATTTCCCAAAACATAGTGAGTTTGCAATGTTTTCTTATTTTTTTCTATCATTCTTGGTGAATAGTTTATCGGGATTGCTCGTTCAAAATTCCTCTTGCTTTGGGGAATTTTCGACAAGTGTTTTTCAGCCAAACGAATTATTTTATCGAAAGAAAAATTGCCCAGCGAAAAGAAAACAATTTGATCTGTTGTATAGGTTCTTTTTACGAAATCTTTTAGGTTTTCTGGTGTAACTGTTTTTAATATTTGTTCATTCCCTAAAATATTTCTTCCAATAGAGTGATTGTTGAATAATTCATCTTCAAAATCATCAATAATTAGTTCTGCAGGACTATCCAAATATGAGTGTATTTCGTCAATGACAACATCTATTTCTTTTTGCAGTTCATTGTCGTTAAATACAGAATCGAATAAAATATCGCCAATTAATTCAAAAGCTCTTCCAATATATTTTTTTAAAAATACAGAATAAATTACCGTTTCCTCTTTTGCTGTATAGGCATTAAGATCTCCTCCTACATCTTCTATTCTATTGATTATTTGAGTGCTATTTCTTTTCGACGTTCCCTTGAATAGCATATGTTCTGTTAAATGAGCTAAACCATTTTCATTGGTTAACTCATCCCTTGTTCCGGTATTTATAATTGCACCTAAATAGGCAACGTCAGATTTATCCGGAACATGTACTAATCGAATATTATTCGGAAGAGTATGTGTTTCTATTTTCATATTATAGCAAAAAAGGATAGCCTTCTAAAAGCTATCCTTTTGTATATTTAGTTTGAAGGTCTATTACTTTTTTTGTGCATTACCCTTGTCTGAACCCACACGGCTCATAGCACATCGGAAACCTAAATCGCTACGGCTTTTTGTTTGTTCCAAAAAGCGTCTTGTTGCAGGATTCAACCAGTAAGATCTGTCTTTCCATCCACCGCCCTTGTAAACACGAGTAGTATTTGAAATATGGCTAGCCAACATACCTTCTGCGTCAGAATCAGGATCATATAAACGTTTTGTTGCAACATCAGGATCAACGGCATCCTTCCATTTATCCTTGTTTACACCTGTTCTTGCGTCACCATCATTATAGTTTCTCACATCAAGTTTAACGTATTCAACTAAACTGTCTTTAGGAACAGGTATTTTGTACTCAACTCTACCTAAACTGTCTAAGCGTGGAACTTTGAGCGTTAAATTATTGATAACGGTGTCCTTGAAGATCGGAGATACATACATATTACCACGGAAAGGATTGTATTCTTGAACATCTTCTGATGTCATTGGTCTATAAACATCCATTACCCATTCGTTAACATTTCCCGCCATATTGTATAATCCGAAATCGTTTGGCCAGAAAGAATTTACAGGAGCCGTAATAGAAGCATTATCGTTTAGGTCACCTGAAACCCCCATCATATCACCTCGACCTCTGACAAAGTTTGCCATGATTTTTCCTCTATGTTTTTTTGTGGGGTTTCTTGTTTGAGATCCATCCCATGGGAAAATACGTTTTTCGTCGTAGTTTTCCATCCCTTTTTTAGATTTGATAGCATAAGCAGCAAATTCCCATTCTGCTTCAGTTGGAAGACGATATTCAGGAAGTAACAATCCATCGGACATATTGGTTTTTCTTGCATCACCAAAAGCTGTCTTCATTGTACTCTTTTCCTTATCAGGTTTGTATTCAGGATTTTTCAAATATTTATCTACGTTGAAAACTACTTTCTTTGCTAAACTATCCTGTTTTTCTACTTTTGCGGAGTCTTTGTGGATTGTCGCATAGTCAGGGAGATTGATAATGCCTGCCTTTGTCAAAATGAGCTCATTTACACGGTCTGTTCTCCAAATGCAATAGTCGTTAGCTTGTTCCCAACTTATACCTACTACAGGATACATATTGTAAGCAACATGTGAATAATAGTATTCAAGGTAAGGTTCGTTATATGCTAACTCGTCTCTCCAAACTAGCGTGTCAGGAAGAGCTTTTTCGACAATTTTAGGAGCTCCTGAGAACATTAAACTAGTCCAATGTACATACTCCCTCCAATCTAAGTTAGAAATTTCATATTGATCCATGTAAAAAGAGCTGACAGTTAAACGGCGTGGGTAGTTGTTCCATTCACTATAGGTGTCTTCCGTAACACGACCCATAGTAAAGGTACCACCTTCAATAAAGACCATTCCCGGAGGCGTGTCTTGTTCGTAATTATTGACAACCTGAAAGCCTCCTTCTTTTTTATCATTGTAGTTCCATCCTGTCGTATTGGATACTTGTTTTTTACAAGAACCAAAAGCAACAAGTGTGCACAAAAGAAGAATTGTTTTAAGATGATTGATTTTCATATATTTGGTTTGAAATTAAATTAGCCTACAAAGATAACAGTTTTTCAGATTTCTTATTGTGTAATCGTTTGTTTTTTTTATTTTTCACCGAAAAACAGTGCAAAGATGAATATAATTTCTAATTTTGCAATGAATCATTTATACTTTTTTTAGAAAGTTTTTGCAAAATGTCTCATCAAAGATGAAAAATGATGGTATCGACAGATAACCCTTTAAGTATAAACATAAAAGGGAAGTTGCTTGATTTTTGTATTCCGAGAGTTATGGGTGTTGTAAATATTACTCCCGATTCTTTTTTTGCACAAAGTAGAAGTAACACTGAAAAAGAAATTTTAGGTAAAGTCGGCAAGGCTATAGAAAAAGGGGCTTCCATTGTCGACGTGGGGGGCTATTCGTCTCGTCCTAATGCAGAGAATATATCTGCAGAGGAAGAACAAAAAAGGTTGGATTTTGCGTTGCAAATTATTTGTTCTCACTTTCCTGACGTCATTATTTCTATTGATACGTTTCGTGCAGAAATAATTGATTTTTCTGTGAAAAATTATGGAATATCAATTATTAACGATATTTCTGGAGGAATGATGGACTCAAGGATGTTCGAAACTGCTGCTAAGTGGCAAATTCCATATGTGTTGAGTCACATTCAAGGGACTCCTCAAACGATGCAACAGAATCCTTCATATGAAAAATTTATACCAGAAATCTTATTTTATTTTTCCGAAAAAATTAATCAACTGAAACGTTTGGGGGTTAAGGATATAATTATTGATCCGGGATTTGGTTTTGGAAAAACATTGGAACAAAATTATGCATTGATAAATAATCTTGATGTTCTCAAAGTATTTGAATTGCCTATTCTAGTTGGAATTTCTCGTAAATCAATGATTCAAAAAGTGTTGCAGATTACTGCCGAGCAAAGTTTGAATGGTACAACTATACTAAATACTCTGTTGATTCAAAAGGGTGCAAATATCCTTCGTGTACACGATGTTGCGGAAGCCGTTGAAATCATTCGAATAACTGAAAAATTAAAAGAAGTCCAATATGGTTTTTGACTTTAGAATTAAGGATTTAATAGACATCCTCATTGTAGCAATATTGTTGTATCAAACATACAGATTGTTGCGAGGTACCTCAGGAATGAACGTTTTTATCGGCGTTTTGTCTTTTATTGTGGTTTGGTTTTTTGTCTCCTTTGTTTTTCAAATGGAGCTTTTGGGTTCCATTATGAATAAGTTTGTAAGTGTTGGAGCAATTGCTTTGATTGTCCTTTTCCAAGAAGAAATAAGGCGTTTCATGGCCGCACTTGGAGGAAGAAAAAAAGCAAAAGGACTTGTTGGGCGAATTAAGAAAATACTTCTGGGGGCGAGAGAGGGTTCTTCTTTTGACTATACATCAGAAATAGTTCAGGCGTGTGAGATTCTTTCTAAAACCAAAACAGGGGCACTTATCGTAATCCAAAATGATGCTGATTTATCAAAATATTGGGGTACCGGAGAAAGAATTGAATCGTACATTAAGGGACGTCTCATCGAAAATATATTTTTTAAAAATAGTCCATTGCACGATGGAGCTCTTATCATTGTCAATAACAGAATTAAAGCTGTTGGTTGTATTTTGCCCATTGCCCATAATCAGGATCTACCCAAGCATTTGGGCTTAAGACACAGAGCTGCATTAGGTATTTCGCAAAAAACTGATGCAACAACGATTGTTGTTTCGGAAGAAACCGGTCGAATTTCTTTGTCTGAAGGGGGAGAACTTCACTTAAATTTAACTCTCGAAAAATTGGAATTATTTTTGACAAAGGGTGTGCAGGATGAAGATAAAAAATAGTACCTTTGTCTCCCGAAAAAACTTATCGAAAAATTATTGTCATGCAAATAAATTTTAAAATAGTTTCAGCTCAGGAAGCGGCGAACTATGTTAATGATGGAGATGTTGTGGGTTTTAGTGGTTTTACTCCGGCTGGAGCTCCCAAAGTAGTAGCCGGTGCGATTGCTGCGAAAGCAGAGTCTTTTCATGCAGAAGGGAAACCTTTTAAAATCGGGGTGTATACCGGAGCATCTACCGGAGATTCTCTCGATGGTGTTTTAGCACGTGCAAATGCGGTTGCTTTCAGAACTCCCTACCAATCAAACAAAGATCTTAGAAATTCTATCAATCAGCATAAGGCTAGCTATTTTGATATGCATCTTTCGATGTTGGCTCAAGAATTAAGATGTGGTTTCCTGCCTCGTCCAAATGTTGCCATTATTGAAGCGTGTGATATTTCTGCAAATGGTGAAATTTTACTTACTTCGGGAGTTGGTATTACTCCGACTATTGCAGCTTTAGCAGATAAAATTATTATTGAGTTAAATAGTTTTCACCCGAAAACTTTAAAGGGATTACATGATATTTACGAACCTCTTGACCCTCCTTATCGAAGAGAAATTCCCATATATAAACCAAGTGATCGTATTGGGTCTCCTATTCTGAAAGTGGATCCTAAAAAAATCCTTTGTGTTGTAGAAACAAACAAGGCGGATGAAGTAGGAGGCTTTGCTCCTGTTGATGATGTTACCGCAAAAATCGGGGAAAATGTGTGCTCTTTTTTAGTATCTGAAATCAAAAGAGGAACCATTCCCGCATCATTTTTGCCCATACAATCGGGGGTAGGAAATATTGCCAATGCAGTAATGGCTTCTTTGGGAGCGAATCCTGATATTCCTAATTTTGAAATGTATACGGAAGTAATTCAAGATGCGGTCATTGGTTTAATGAAGGAAGGCCGTGTGAAATTTGCCAGTGGGTGCTCTTTGACGGTTACCACCCCGTTATTACAAGATATATACTCAAACTTGAATTTCTTTGGGAACAAATTAGTTCTTCGTCCTCAAGAAATTTCCAATAATCCGGAAGTAGTTCGTCGTTTGGGACTTATTACTATCAATACCGCATTAGAAGCTGATATTTTCGGTAATATTAACAGTACACATGTTATGGGAACGAAAATAATGAACGGCATTGGTGGCTCAGGAGATTTTACTCGCAGTGCTTATATTTCAATTTATACCACCCCTGCTACTGCTAAAAATGGTAATATCAGTGCCATCGTTCCGATGGTTTCACACGTTGATCATAGTGAACACTCGGTAAAGGTGTTGGTGACAGAATATGGCATTGCCGATTTACGAGGTACAAATCCTATTGAACGTGCAAACCTTATTATTAACAATTGTGTAGCTCCCGAATATAGAGAAATTTTGAAAAAATACCTTGCCATATATGGAAAGGACCAAACTCCACAAAGTTTATGCGCTTCTTTTGGTATGCACAGAGAGTTTATGCAATCGGGAAATATGCTCAATGTAAATTGGAATGATTGTTTAAAATAAATTGCTTTGCATTTAATTAACAAACGGAAAAGATGTAAAATGCTATATTTCAACCCATGAATTCGTTAACAACAAAGAAGATACTTCGACAACAAATAAAAGAAAGAGTAGCTTCCTTGTCTACAAATGAACGTAAGGAAAGGGAGAAAAGAATTTTAGAGCAGCTTGAAAATAACCTCTTTTTTCAGCAAGCAAAAAGTGTATTGCTTTTCTGGTCATTGCCCGATGAAATTGATACACATTCGTTTGTCAAAAAATGGGCAAGGCAGAAGCGGCTTTTTTTACCCGTAATCCAAGACGGAGAACTTTCTATAAAGCTATATACAGATGAAAAAGATATGGCAGAAGGGTCATTTAAAATTTTAGAACCGCAAACTCCTTTATTTGGGGATATTAACCAAATTGATGTTTTTGTTATTCCTGCAGTTGCTTTTGATAAGCAAAACAATAGATTAGGAAGAGGAAAAGGTTTTTATGACAAGCTTTTGTGTTTGGTTTCTGCATATAAAATAGGAGTAGCTTATCCGGAACAAATAGTAGATGTTATTCCTACCGAAAAACACGATATTAAGATGGATATTATTTTGTACTAAAGATTATAATTATGGCGACACCGGTATTTTCCTATCAAAATCCATTTCCCCTTGGGAAAGACAAGACAGAATATGAATTGTTGACAAAAGAATTCGTATCAGAAGTAGAATTTGAAGGTCAGAAAGTAGTAAAAGTTGCACCTGAGGGATTAACTCTTCTGGCAAATACTGCCATGAGAAACGTGGCTTTCATGCTTCGTCCTGCTCATCAACAACAAGTAGCAAAAATTCTAACAGATCCAGAAGCAAGTGAAAACGACAAATATGTTGCGTTGACTATGCTTCGTAATGCTGAGATTGCAGCAAAAGGAATTCTTCCTTTTTGCCAAGATACTGGAACCGCAACTATTTTTGCAAAAAAAGGTCAACAAGTTTGGACAGGAGGAAATGATGAAGCATCTCTTTCCAAAGGTGTCTATAAAACCTACACCGAAGAAAACTTGCGTTATTCACAAACCATTCCACTAGACATGTACAAAGAAATCAATTCGGGGTGTAATTTACCCGCTCAAATTGATATTATGAGCATAGATGGAGCAGAATATAAATTTCTTTTTATTGCCAAAGGAGGAGGTTCTGCCAACAAAACATATTTGTTTCAAGAAACAAAAGCTTTGTTAAACCCTGAAAAATTAGAAAAGTTTTTGGTGGAAAAAATGAGAACTTTAGGAACGGCAGCTTGCCCTCCTTATCACATTGCTTTTGTTATTGGTGGAACATCAGCTGATATGGCTCTTAAAACTGTTAAATTGGCTTCTGCGAAATATTATGATGAACTTCCAACTCAGGGAAACGAGGGTGGTCAAGCTTTTCGTGATGTAGAATTGGAAGCAAAAATATTAAAAGCAGCTCAACAATGTGGTTTTGGAGCACAATTTGGCGGTAAATATTATGCCCATGATGTTCGTATTGTGCGTCTTCCTCGACATGGAGCTTCTTGTCCTGTCGCAATGGCTGTTTCTTGTTCTGCCGACAGAAATGTAAAAGCGAAAATAAACAAGGACGGTATTTGGTTAGAAAAATTGGAAAGTAATCCCGGGAAATACATCCCTGAATCAATGCGTCAGGCCGGAGAAGGAAATCCTGTTAAAATAAATCTAAATCGTCCTATGAAGGAAGTCCTTGCCGATTTGACGAAATACCCTGTTTCAACAAGATTGTCCCTTACCGGAACTATTGTTGTTGGTCGTGATATTGCCCATGCTAAATTAAAAGAACGTCTTGATAACGGAGATGGTTTGCCGCAATATGTAAAAGATCATCCTATTTATTATGCAGGTCCTGCAAAAACACCGCAAGGTATGGCTTGTGGTTCTATGGGGCCGACTACAGCTGGTCGCATGGACTCTTATGTTGATTTATTTCAATCACAAGGTGCAAGTCTTATTATGTTAGCAAAGGGTAATCGTAGTCAGGAAGTAACAGATGCTTGTAAAAAATATGGCGGATTTTACCTCGGTTCTATCGGGGGCCCGGCTGCTATTCTAGCCCAAAACAACATTAAGAAAATCGAATGTCTTGAATACCCCGAGTTGGGTATGGAAGCAATTTGGAAAATAGAAGTAGAAGACTTTCCTGCATTTATTTTAGTAGACGATAAAGGAAACGACTTTTTCAAACAACTTAAACCTTGCTGTATAAAGTAAGTAAGAGATAGAGCAGTAAACAATAGCGGCTACTTTTTTGATAAAAGTAGCCGCTATTGTTTTAGATGGATATTGGTCTTACGTATGCTCTACGTCTTTTGTGTTGTTCTTTTTCGAAATAAATGTAATTCGAGTAACTTTTTAGGTTTGTTTCCAATACATAAGAAGTTTCAGTAAATTTCACTTGGTATTTTTGATATAAAGGAATTTGTTCTGCAAAAATCAGGGCGTTTACTCCTCTGTTTTGGTAATCAGGACGAACTGCAATTAGAAGAAGGTCTACTACATCTATTTTTTTCGATTTTAATGTCTTTAGAAGGGGAATAAAACCAAAAGGAAAAAGTCTTCCTTGATTTTTCTGTAAAGCTTTTGTGATATCCGGCATACCTCCGCCGACACCAACCAATTCGTCTTTATCATTTACAATTAAAGAGACAAAATCAAAATTCAGCATGGGGAAGAACATATCCGCATAATATCTTTTTTGTCTATCCGTTAGCGGAGAATAGTTGTACAAAGGTTGATATGCCGTGTCAATAAGGTCGAAGTAAGAGTAGCCAAAGCGTTTTACCAGCTCTTTGTTTGATTTTACTTTTACAACTTTTAAATTATATTTTTCGGTAACCAAAGCTGCTACACGATCGATTCGTTCCGGAATTGCATTTGGAGTTTTTATCCTCCATTCCAACCAATCAGCTTCCTTTACAAAACCAAATTTCTCAAAATGTTCAACGTAATAAGGGTAATTATACAAAACGGCCATAGATGATACTTTGTCATAACCCTCCAAAAGTAACCCTGTATGGTCGAAGTCGGTAAAACCTACTGGTCCGTTCATTACATCCATTCCTTTGGATTTCCCCCAAGCTTCTACAGCTTTAAAGAGGGCTGTTGAAACTTCCATATCATCAATGAAATCAATCCATCCAAAACGAACCTTTTTTACTTTCCAAACTTCATTCGCTCTATGGTTAACGATGCCAGCGACACGTCCTACAATTTTATTGTCTTTGTAAGCCAAAAAATAGATAGATTCACAAACCTCAAAGGCAGGATTCTTTTTCCTATCAAGCGTGTTTCGCTCGTCAAAAAGCAAAGGGGGACAAAAGTACGGATTCCCTTTATACAAATCAATTCCGAACTGGATGAATTGTTTCATTTCTTTTTTCGAAACGGCTTCTTTGATTGTTACTGACATATATGTATATTTTTATTTTTAAACCTGCAAATCTACAAAAACCATTTCTATCTACAATATTTTTAAATTTTATTTTTTTTCTTGCACTCTCTTTTCGTTACTTTTGTTGCAGAATCTGCTCTCATAAAAATACTGAAATAAGGAAGCAAGTGGATAAAATAACGTTGACATCTTTGGTAAAAAAGACAGCTCTTGAAGTTGGTTTCGATGCTGTAGGTATTGCAGAAGTCAGTTCTTTAGAAAAGGATAGCGAATTTCTAAAAAAATGGTTGTCGCAAGATTTTGCTGGAAACATGGGTTATATGCATCAAAACTTTGAAAAGCGAGTGAACCCTCAATTGTTAATAGAAAAGGCTCGTTCCGTTATTGTGGTTCTTTTGAATTATTTTCCTTCTCAACAACAAAATCCCTCTGCTCCCAAAATAGCAAAGTACGCTTACGGAAAAGATTATCATTATATTGTTAAAGAAAAATTACGAAAAATTGTTGAGACTATTCCCGAAATTAAGATAGACATGCAACAATGCTTTTGCGACTCTGCTCCTGTTTTGGAACGTCGTTGGGCTGAGCAAGCAGGTCTGGGTTGGATTGGTAAAAATACGTGTTTGATAAATAAGGCATTGGGATCTTATTTTTTTATCGGGGAAATCATTACCGATGTCGAATTGTTATATGATAGTCCAGTCGCGACTTCCCGTTGCGGCACATGTACTCGTTGTGTGGATGCTTGTCCAACTAAATCCCTTGTGTCCCAACATGTTATAGATGCTCGAAAATGCATCTCTTACCAAACCATTGAAAATAAGGAAGATATTCCGGCGGAAATAGGAGAGGCATTATCCGGAAATGTTTTCGGCTGTGATATTTGCCAAGATGTTTGTCCGTGGAATAAAAAAGCAAAATTCCATTCTTGTTATGAATTTGTTTCCAATGACTTTTTAGAGATGGAACTTGAAGATTGGATAAATATTGACAAAAATATATTCAATCAATTGTTTAAAAATTCACCTTTGCAGAGAGCGGGTCTTGCGAAAATTAAAAAAAGCATACAATTCTTTGTCCCAAAATAAAAACTCTATATCTTTGCTCTCAATTAGTGGACGGATTTGAATCGCTTGCAACCACAGAAAAAAATGCTAAAATGTCGTTTTTGTACTCTTTGTAAGCCCTTCTGAATTCCTTCCCCAACCAATTTCTATATTTAATTATCGTTAAATTTAAAATGTATGGGATATTTTTTTTCATCCGAATCTGTTTCGGAAGGTCATCCGGACAAAGTTGCCGATCAAATTTCTGATGCTATTCTTGACAATTTTTTGGCGTTGGACAGTTCTTCAAAAGTTGCTTGTGAAACACTTGTAACTACGGGGCAAGTTGTGTTGGCAGGAGAAGTTAACTCAAATGCATATGTTGATGTTCAGTCAGTTGCACGGAGAGTAATCAATCGGATTGGCTACACAAAAAGCGAGTATATGTTTGATGGCAATTCTTGTGGAATTTTCTCAGCCATTCATGAACAATCAGGGGATATCAATCGTGGTGTTGTGCGTCAAGACCCTATGAATCAAGGTGCTGGCGATCAGGGAATGATGTTTGGTTATGCAACAAACGAAACCAAAAATTTGATGCCCATAGCACTTGATTTGTCTCATGCTTTGGTCGAAGAATTGTCTGCTATTCGTCGTGAAGGGAGAGCAATGACATACCTTCGTCCTGATGCAAAATCGCAAGTTACCATCGAATATGGAGATGACAACAAACCCAAAAGAATTGATACTATTGTCATTTCTACTCAACATGATGAATTCGTTTTGCCTACGGCTAATAAAACGGAAGCTGCTGCTGATGCGGAAATGTTAGCAAAAATAGAAGAAGATGTCCGAGAAATCCTCATCCCTCGTGTTATTGCCAAGGATACCGAATATAAAGCTTTGTTTACCAACGACTACAAATTATTTGTTAACCCTACAGGGAAATTTGTTATTGGCGGCCCTCACGGAGATACCGGTTTGACGGGGCGTAAGATTATCGTGGATACCTATGGCGGAAAAGGAGCACATGGTGGTGGTGCTTTTTCCGGTAAGGATCCTTCCAAAGTTGACCGTTCAGCCGCTTATGCCGCTCGTCATATTGCTAAAAACATTGTTGCCGCAGGTTTGGCTAACGAAGTATTGGTGCAAGTTGCATATGCCATTGGTGTTGCTAAACCAATGAATTTGTACGTAAATACCTATGGAACTGCTAAAGTAAAATTAAGTGATGGCGAGATTGCCGAAAAGATTGAAAAACTCTTCGATATGCGACCAAAAGCAATTGAAGAACGTTTGAAATTGCGTAATCCGATTTACGAAGAAACGGCGTCTTACGGACATATGGGTCGTACTCCCATCGAAGTTGTCAAGAAATTCAAAGATGGAAATGGAAATGAAATTTCAAAAAAAGTGGAATTATTTACTTGGGAAAAAGTAGATAAAGTTGCTGAAATCCAAAAAGTATTTGGGTTATAAAATTTTGGACAAGCATTTATGAAAATTGCACATATACAGTTTCCTGATAAACCGCTTTTTTTGGCACCTATGGAGGATGTTACCAATCCTAACTTCCGCCTGCTTTGCAAAAGATTTGGAGCAGATATGGTATATACGGAATTTATTTCTGCAGATGCCTTGATTCGTAATGTGCAACGTACAGAACAAAAATTGTGTATTTGTGATGAGGAACGACCGGTTGCTATCCAGCTTTACGGAAGAGAGCCTGATGCAATGGCGGAAGCTGCTCGCATAGCCGAAACGGCACATCCTGAAATAATAGATTTAAATTTTGGTTGTCCTGTAAAAAAAGTGGCGGGCAAAGGTGCCGGTGCCGGCTTGTTGAAAGATATTCCTAAAATGCTCAAAATAACCAAGGAAGTTGTAAATGCAGTAAAAACACCTGTTACCGTAAAAACTCGTTTAGGTTGGGACGATGATAATCGCATTATTGTCGATTTAGCAGAGCAATTACAGGATTGCGGCATTGCAGCTATCACCATTCATGGTCGCACAAGAAGCCAAATGTATAGGGGGAACGCTGATTGGACACTCATTGGTAAAGTAAAAAACAATCCTCGAATGAGTATTCCTATTATTGGCAATGGCGATGTGACAACTCCCGAACGTGCGCAAGAATGTTTTGATACCTATGGAGTGGATGCTGTTATGATAGGTAGAGCTTCTATTGGTAAGCCTTGGATTTTCAAAGAAATGAAATATTATTTGCAAACAGGTGAGTATACTATTCCATTTGCTTTTCAGGAACAAATGGAAATTATAAAAGAACAAGTATTGCGTAGTGTGGAATGGTTGGATGAAAGACGAGGCATTTTGCACATTCGCAGACATTTGGCTGCCGCACCTTTATTTAAAGGCATTCCTAATTTTAAAGAAACCCGTATAGCCATGCTGCGAGCTGCTACGGTGGAAGAGCTTTTTGCTATCTTTGATTCAATAGAACAATAAATGAATTGGTTTACAACCGGCAATAAAAAAGTCCGAATGATAATTCGGACTTTTTTATGTTTCATTAAAGCAAGCGGGATTATTTTCTAATACCCAATTCTTTAATAATGGCACGATAACGATTGATGTCTATTGCTTTCAAATAGTCAAGCATACGACGACGTTTTCCTACCAATGCTACTAAAGCACGTTCTGTGCTATGATCTTTGTGATTTGACTTTGTGTGTTCAGTCAAATGAGAGATACGGTATGAGAATAATGCTATCTGGCTTTCAGGTGAGCCGGTATCAGTATTGGACTTTCCGTATTTCCCGAAGATCTCTTCTTTTTTTTCTTTGTTTAAGTACATAACAAGTTTTTTCTGGGAAACGTTAATAAAATGTCGGCAAAGATAACCATAACTTTTTTACAACCAATAATCTTTCTTAAAAAAGTTTCGCGAAAAAGCTGTTTTGCTTTCTTTTTTATTAAAAATGATTACTTTTGTTCGCTTTAAAAAATTCAAAAAAAAATAGCCTCTAAATGAAACACTTTAAACTGATAAACAATCTTTTCGGTTGGCTTTGTTTTCTTGTTGCAGCTGTAGTTTATGGCTTAACTATTGAGCCTACTGCTAGTTTTTGGGATTGTGGGGAATTTATTTCTACCGCATTTAAGATGGAAGTAGGACATCCGCCCGGAGCACCCTTTTTCATGTTAGTCGGCAAATTTTTCACCCTTTTTACTTCTGATCCCACCCATGTTGCTCGGATGGTTAATCTCATGTCTGCAATGTTTAGTGGGCTTACCATCATGTTTTTGTTTTGGACAATTACACATTTGGCAAAAAAAATAATTGTTAAAGACGAACAAGGTATTAGCTTTAGTCAGTCCATTGTTATCTTAGGTAGTGGCTTGGTTGGTGCCATGGCATATGCTTTTTCCGATACATTTTGGTTTTCAGCAGTTGAAGGAGAGGTGTATGCTTCTTCTTCTCTTTTCACGGCGGTTGTTTTTTGGCTTATCTTAAAGTGGGAAGATCAAGTAGATAAACCTCGTTCAGATAGATATTTGATTCTTATTGCTTACTTAATGGGGCTTTCTATTGGTGTTCACCTATTAAATTTGCTTACAATTCCTGCCATTGTTTTGGTTTATTATTTCAGAAAAACAGCCTCTCCAAATTGGAAAGGCGGCGTTTTAGCTCTTCTTATTTCTTTTGCTATGTTGGCATTTGTGATGTATGGGCTGATTCCTGGAGTTGTTGAAAATGCAGGGTTGTTTGAACTCTTTTTTGTCAATACATTGGGCTTTTCATTCAATACAGGGGCATTCTTGTATGTTGTTTTGACCATTGCAGTTCTTGTTTGGTCTATAGCAGAACTCTATAGGGCTAATCCTTCAGCATTGAGGATAAAAATATCATTTATTCTTTCGTTGGTTTTATTGGGAGTTCCGTTTTTGGCTGGAAGTCTTTGGGTTGGCATTTTAATCATTGCAGCCATTGTTTGGTACTTTGTTAAAAAGAAGGAAAAAATTAATATTCGTCTATTGAGTACTATTATTGTTTCTTTAACGGTTATGCTTATTGGATATTCCAGTTATGCTATTGTTGTTATTCGTTCAGCGGCAAATCCTCCGATGGATCAAAATTCTCCGGATAATGTATTTGCATTGCAAGGTTATCTGAATAGAGAGCAATATGGTGATAGACCTTTGTTTTATGGAGAATATTATTCTGCAGAACCGAAATTAGTTGCAGAAGGAGGTTATTGTAAACCCGTTATTATAAAAGGTGCAAAAACTTGGGGGAAAAAGGAGAAAGATTCACCTGATGAGAAAGATGAATACGTCGTAACAGGAACTAAAGATAAGGTAGAATATGATAGTCAGTTTCAGACTTTCTTCCCTCGTATGTACAGTTCCAATGAAGATCATATTGCAGCATATAAAGGATGGGTAAAGATAAAAGGGAAAACGGTAAAATACGATCGTTGTGGTCAGGAAGTTGATATTACTGTCCCTACATTTGGCGAAAATTTGAAGTTTTTCTTTACCTATCAGCTTAATTATATGTACTGGCGTTATTTTATGTGGAATTTTTCCGGACGTCAAAATGACATGCAGGGACATGGAGAAGTTACTTGTGGTAATTGGATTACAGGTTTTAATTTCATAGACAAAGGTATGGTTGGCGATCAAACTAATTTGCCTGCCGAATATGCTCAAAATAAAGGAAGAAACATTTATTACATGTTACCTCTGTTGTTGGGTTTAATTGGAATTTGTTTTCATTTATTACTTTCCGGCAAAAAAGGTGTTCAAGGTTTTTGGGTAGTAGGTATGCTGTTCTTTATGACGGGTATTGCCATTGTGCTTTACCTCAACCAAGGACCCTCAGAACCCAGGGAAAGAGATTATGCCTATGCAGGTTCGTTCTATGCGTTTGCTATTTGGATAGGTTTTGGGGTTGCGGGCATTGCCAAGTTTTTGGAGGATAAAAAAGTTCCAGCAATACTAGCCGCAATAGTAGCTTTCCTTTTCGCTGCTCCGGTGCCGGTTCTTATGGCTCAACAAAATTGGGACGACCATGATCGTTCAAATCGTTATGTAGTAAGAGATTTTGCTCAGAATTATTTCAATTCCTGTGCTCCTAATGCAATTCTTTTTACGAATGGAGATAATGATACTTTCCCTTTATGGTACACTCAGGAAGTGGAAGGTGCAAATGTAGCCATGGATAAACGTGTTTGTAATTTGAGCTATTTTAATACCGACTGGTATATTGACCAAATGAAGCGTCCTGCGTACAAATCTAAAGAAATGCCTATTTCGTGGGGACGAAAAACATATGCAGAAGGCAAGAGAAATTATGCTTATGTATTAGATCGTATGCCTGGTTCTGCTAATTTGAAAGATGCATTGACTTTTTTGGCAAGTGATGATCCGAGAACAAAGATAGACCCACAAACTGGTGAAACCCATGACTTCATACCTGCAGTAAAACTTACTTGTCCTGTTAATGCGGATAATTTGGTAAAACAAGGAGCCATAAAAGAAGAAGAAAAAGCATCTATTTTGCCAAATATGACCTTGAAGTTTAAGGATAAACAGATGTTAACCAAAAGTGAACTGATGATTTTGGAAACGATAGCTCAAAATAATTTTGAACGACCCATTTATTATGCCGTCACAGTGGGTTCTGAGATGTATTTGGACTTGAAAAAATATTTTCAATTGGAAGGTTTTGCTTATCGCATTGTTCCAAGATCGGATAGTACTATGCAGAATACTTATGTAAATACAGATTTGATGTACGACAATATGATGCACAAATTCAAATTTGGCGGCATTGAAAATCCACATGTTTACCTCGATGAAAATATCCTTCGAATGACCCGTTTACACCGTCAAATGTTTGCGAGTCTGGCTGAAGCATTAATCTCTGAAAACAAGAAAGATAAAGCTTTGCAGGTTGTCGATTATTGTATGAAGGTAATACCTGGAAAAACAGTACCTCACGATTATTCTTCTTGCTCTTTAGTTGAATATTATTATGCGTTAGGTCAGCCTAAAAAAGCTAAAGCTTTGGCTAACGAAATTGGAGACAGAGCAATTGAAAATCTAGCTTGGTTGTCGAAATTAACCTCTGATCAGCAAGCTAGTGCAACCTATGATATTTATCGTAACTTTGCGTCTATACGTAATATTGCCTACATTACTCGCCAGTATGATAAAGAATTATTCAAAAAATATTATGACGTTTTTGTATTATATGAAGATAAATACGATAGCCTAAAATAAAAAAGACAGAATTCGGATGCTGATAGAACAAGTACCTGTCTTTTTTCGAGGATTCTTTCATCCTGTGTTGTGGAGAGAAAGTAAGAAAGAAAAAAGTATTTACCTTACTTTTGACGATGGTCCAATACCTGAGGTAACCCCTTGGGTACTTGATCAGCTTGATGTGTTAGGGATAAAAGCAACTTTCTTTTGTATTGGAAATAACGTGGAAAAGAATCCCGATATTTTCGAAGAAATAAAGAAAAGAGGACATCAAGTAGGATCTCACGGGTACTCACATATTCGTGGAATGTATAAAAATACCGAGTCTTTCTTTGCTGATATTGAAAAAGCTGACACACTAATTAAAAGTTCTTTATTTCGACCTCCTCATGGACATATTACTCCTGTTCAAATTCGGACACTGAAAAAATATAAAATAGTTTTGTGGGATGTAATTACTCGTGATTATAATCCAAACTTAGCCCCCGAAAAAGTTCTTGCTATTGCCAAAAAATATACTCGAAATGGCTCGATTATCGTTTTTCACGATTCTCTCAAAGCTCAAGAAAATATGCGTTATGCATTCCCTTTAGCGGTAAAATATTTTCAGGAGCAGGGCTTTTCATTTAAAACCCTATAAAAAGGTTAGGGCTTTTCATTTAGGAGAGTATTTTTTAATTTATCCCCAAAATCTTAAATGGTTTTTTCTTCTGTTTTTCATTAATCTTTTTTAATCTACGGTAACATCCTTTTTCACAATATAGAACCTCTTTTTCTGTTTTAACAATAAACTAAATTGGTATAATTATGAAACGATTAATTTTTATGTTTTCGTTGGCTGTTGTCGGTTGCTTAGGAGCTTTTGCCCAACAGAATCCAAATCCTCAGGCAGATTTTGACTTGAAATCAAGAGAAAAAGGACTTCCTCAGCAAAATTTTGATGCTGAAACAGAGGCTGTTAAGAAATCAATGATGCTTAAAAAAGAACTCCAATTGAGCGAGAAACAGCACAAGAAAGTATATGATGTTATTTACAAAGAAATGAAGAAGCGTCAACCGGAAGCTGATAATTTTTCCGATGATAAAGGTCATCAAGGTAGTCATGGTGGTCCTACTGCTGGCATGCCTCTACAAGGTGCAGGTAGACCCGATATGGATGATAGAAATGACAACATGCACCCAAAATTCAACAGACCGCCAAAAGAACTTTCTCCAAAGGAAATTCAAACATCTCAGCTAAAAACAAGAAAAAAGTTCAAAAAAATCTTGTCTCCCGAGCAGTATGAAAAATGGCTTATCATGGAAAGTAACAAGCCAGAACCTTGTCAGGAAAGACCCATGATGAAAAAATGATAAAGAGATAAGCCCCCTATAAATTAACCGGAAGTAAATTTATAGGGGCTTATTTTTTTTATAATAGACAAAACTAGAGACCTAATGTCTATGTAAATTTGCGATTTATGCTTAAATTTGTCCGACTTTTGAATCTTTTTTGATAAAATGCAAATTAAATATGAATCACAATATTCTTCTTTTAGGTTCAGGCGGTAGAGAGCATGCTTTGGCTTGGAAATTAGCTCAAAGTAGCAAATTAAACAAACTTTTCATTGCTCCTGGTAATGTCGGAACTTCCAATGTCGGCGAAAATGTTAATATTCAACCTGAGGATTTTCCAGCTATTCAACAATTTGTGGAAAGCAATAACGTTACCATGGTTGTTGTGGGTTCTGAAGCTCCTTTGGTTGCAGGTATTTCCGATTTTTTTAGAAATACACCTTCATTAGCAAATGTGCCTGTAATAGGTCCATCCAAATTTGGTGCACAACTGGAAGGTAGCAAAGAATTTGCCAAAGAATTTATGATTAGACATGATATTCCGACTGCCGGCTACAAATCCATTAACAAAAATAATTTGGAAGAAGGTATTTCTTTTTTACAAAGCTTAAAAGCTCCTTATGTGCTCAAAGCAGACGGTTTAGCTGCTGGTAAGGGAGTCCTTATTTTAGATAATTTAGATGAAGCTATTGCTGAGTTGAACAATATGCTTGCCGGTAAGTTTGGCCAGGCAAGTAATACTGTTGTGATTGAAGAATTTTTGACAGGTATTGAGTGTTCTGTTTTTGCATTAACCGACGGAGAAAAATATGTCGTTTTGCCGGAAGCGAAGGACTATAAACGTATTGGAGAAGGAGATAAAGGACCAAATACAGGTGGAATGGGAGCCATTTCACCTGTAAGTTTTGTTACTCCCGAATTTATGGAGAAGGTTCAAAATCGCATTATCAAACCGACAATAAAAGGCTTGCATGATGAAAAGATTGATTATAAAGGTTTTGTCTTTTTTGGTTTAATAAAAGTAGGAGAAGAGCCTTACGTGATAGAGTACAACGCTCGTATGGGCGACCCTGAAACGGAAGCTGTTATGTTGCGTTTGAAGAATGATTTGGTTGATTTGTTTGAATCAACTGTCAACGGAACTCTCGATAAACATCAAATTGAGATAGATTCTCGTTTTGCCGTTACGGTTATGCTTGTTTCAGGAGGTTATCCTGGAGACTATGAGAGAGGTAAAGAAATAACTGGTGCTGAAAATGTAACAGAAAGTATTGTTTTTCACGCTGGAACAAAATTGGTAAATGGTAAACTTGTCACTAACGGAGGTCGTGTTATTGCCATTAGTTCTTATGGATCAACTAAAAATGATGCTTTGGCATGTTCTTTCCAAAATGCCCAAAAAATTAATTATCAAGGAAAATATTTTCGTTCCGATATTGGATTCGATTTATGACTATGAGTAACAGAACAAATCAAATTCTTTTGCCTTGGGCAATTTTCTTGTTTACAGCCGTTTTTGGTGTGTGTTTTTGGTTGAAAGCACTTTTAGTTTCCTATTCTGCAGCTTTCCCGGCCAAAGAGGATGTCCTGTTTTATTATCTTAATCAAGTTCTGCCATATGACTCTTTTGAGGCAAAGATAACTGCCTTTGCAGCCGTTATTCTATTAGGTGTTTTTCTCTTTTTGGCAAACAGAAAATATCTTTTCTTAAGGGAGAAGTCTTCTTTTCTCATTTTCTTCTTAATTTTATTAATAGGGGTCAATGAAGGCTCTCATAATTTAAATCCCGGAATTATAGGGCTGGTATTTATGTTATTGGCATTCGTTCGTTTTTTGGGAATGTTTGAAAATCGGTACTCTGTTTGGAATTCTTTTGATATAGGCTTTTATTTGTCTTTGGGAAGTCTTTTCTTTTTTGAAATGATTTACTATGTTCCTATCTTTTGGATCGGATATTTTTTGTATCAACAATTCAACATCAAAACTTTAATAGCCTCTTTTATGGGTTGTTTAACTCCTTATGCTTTGATTGGAGGTATTTTTTTCTTAACGGATAATCTTGACACCCTGATTTTCTCTATTGTACAAAATTTTGATGTGAGTTTCTTAGGAATGACATTTTATACTCCATGGAATGTTGCTTCTTTTGTGTTGATTATTATTATAGCTCTCATTTCATTTGTTCACTTTATCGTCCAGTATAACAACGACAAAATCAAGACAAGAGGAACGCTTTTGTTTGTGTATTTGCTACTTGTTTTTTCTATCTTTTTGGGATTATTTTCCGAAGATATCTTTTTGTTTGAAATGCCTCTTATTTGTCTCTTTTTGAGTATAATTTTTACACATTTCTTTTCCATTAATACCTCTCGTTTTTCACGTTTCATCTTTTATGCCTTCTGGGTTCTGAGCATCATCGGGTATTCAATTCAAAATATCCTATAAAGATGCAAAATTTGCTTGTCGGTTTTGCCGATTATGGCTATTGGGGGCTTTTTTTAGCTTCTTTTTTAGCAGCAACAATTTTGCCTTTTAGCTCTGAAATTGTTTTTACAACACTGTTGTATACTATTAAATGTGATCCTTGGACGTGCATCTTCGCAGCAACTATTGGCAATTGGTTAGGCGGCATGACCTGTTATTATTTAGGTAGATTGGGGAAGATGCAATGGATAGAAAAATACTTAAGAGTTAGTCCCCAAAAAGTCGATTTGTGGGGAAAAAGGTTACAAGGGAAAGCTTCGTGGGCAGCTTTTTTTTCTTTTTTACCCGGTGTTGGCGATCTTATCGCATTGGCTGCAGGCTTTTTAAGGGCAAATCCATATTTAACGGCTGTATCGATGCTATTGGGTAAGTTTGTACGTTACGTCGTTTGGGTATATGTCTCCTACTGGGTGTGGATGTAAGTAGTAAAAATAAAAACAGGAAATAGAAAAAATAAAATTGTTGAAAAGTTTTTCTGTTTCAATAAAATGCAGTATTTTTGCAGTCCGATTGTTTTTCCACAGACATTAAATGTTTAGTTTACAGCCGTTAAGATTTTTTTAGCCTGAAATCTTATCAGTGGGTAGGCAAAGAAGTAGAAAAAATAAAAAAAATATTATTGTGAATACATTAAGTTATAGAACTATTTCTGCCAATAAAGCAACCGCTCAAAAAGAGTGGGTTGTTGTAGATGCAACTGACCAAGTATTAGGTCGTATGTGCTCTAAAGTGGCAAAGTTGTTAAGAGGAAAGTATAAACCAAGTTTTACTCCTCATGTGGATTGTGGAGATAATGTTATCATTATCAATGCGGACAAAGTAAGAATGACAGGAAATAAATGGGCGGATAAAATATATCTTCGCTATACCGGTTATCCTGGTGGACAAAGAGAAATGACTGCTAGACGCTTACAAGAAAAAGGTTCAGACCGTCTTTTTAACAAAGTGCTTAAAGGTATGTTGCCCAAAAACTCTCTTGGAGCTGTATTGCTTGGTAATGTGTATGTTTATGATGGTGCAGAACATCCCCATCAAGCTCAGAATCCTAAAATAATTGATTTAAACGCTCTTAATTAATAAGTATGGAAGTAATAAATGCATTAGGAAGAAGAAAAGCTGCTGTAGCTCGTGTGTATGTGAGTGAAGGTAAAGGCAATATAACTATCAATCGTAGAGAGCTTTCAACATACTTTCCATCAGGAATTTTGCAATTCATTGTAAAGCAACCCTTAACGAAACTAGATGTTGCTGAAAAATATGATGTTAAAGTAAACTTGAATGGTGGCGGATTTAAAGGTCAAGCAGAAGCTTTACGTTTAGCGATCGCTCGTGCGTTGGTAAAAATTAATCCGGAAGATAAATCAGCGTTGAAATCAGAAGGATTTATGACTCGTGACCCACGTGAAGTGGAACGTAAAAAGCCGGGTCGTCCAAAAGCTCGTAAAAGATTTCAATTTAGTAAACGTTAATATTTTAAGGATCAAATTCGACCATTTGTTTTGTCTTTTATTCATTGCAAATCGTGTTGGACGAGGTTGTTTAGTATCTAAATTGTTGAGACTTTTATTAAATTACTCAACAGTTGTTTTCAAGAAGAATGTAAACAAATAATTTAAACAAATGCCAAGAACTAATTTTCAAGATTTATTAGAAGCAGGTGCTCATTTTGGTCACTTGAAAAGAAAATGGAATCCAGCTATGGCTCCTTACATATTTATGGAGCACAATGGTATTCATATCATAGATTTACACAAAACTGTTACAAAAATAGATGAAGCATCTGATGCTTTGTTCCAAATAGCAAAACAAGGCAAAAAAGTTTTGTTCGTAGCCACTAAGAAACAAGCAAAAGATATTATTGCAGAAAAAGCAAGTGCGGTTAATATGCCTTATATCACAGAACGTTGGGCTGGTGGAATGCTTACCAACTTTCCTACTATTCGTAAAGCTGTTAAGAAAATGTCTGTTATTGACAAAATGGCAACTGATGGTACTTTTGAAAATCTCTCAAAAAGAGAAAGATTACAAATTTCTCGTCAAAGAGAAAAATTGGAAAAAAACCTTGGGAGTATTGCCGATTTAACTCGTCTTCCTGCTGCGTTGTTTGTCGTTGACGTAATGAAAGAACAAATTGCAGTAAGAGAAGCTAATCGTTTGGGTATTCCTGTATTTGCTATTGTTGATACAAACTCTAATCCAAACAATATTGATTATGTTATCCCTGCTAATGATGATGCATCAAAATCAATTGAAATGATTTTAAAAGCGGTAACAGATGCTATTCAAGAAGGTTTGCAAGAGAGAAAGAATGACAAGATGGAGGCTGAGGCAGAAGCTATTCCAACTGAAAAGAAAGAAAGAAAAACCCCTGCAAAGACAAGAGCTAGAAGAAATATAGATGAGTCTGCTTTGAATGCTAATGTTGCAGACAAATTTTTGAAGGAAGAAAAAGAATAGTTTTCCTGCTTTCAATCAAATAAAACAAATATGTTACAACTGAAGCTCTTTTTTCAAAGTGGTGGCGGTTGTAACTTTTTTATGTAATAATCAATAATTTAAAAACAAGATATTATGGCAGTAACGATGGCGGATATTTCCAAACTTCGCACAATGACTGGTGCGGGTATGATGGATTGTAAGAATGCGTTAACAGAATCAAATGGAGACTTTGATAAAGCAATAGAGATAATAAGAAAAAAAGGTCAAGCTGTAGCTGCAAAACGTAGTGATAGAGAAGCTTCAGAAGGTTGCGTATTGGCTGCTCATACCGGAAACTTTTCCGCATGTGTTGCTTTGAAGTGTGAAACTGACTTTGTTGCTAAAAATGCTGATTTTATCGCTTTAACTCAAAGTATTTTAGATGTAGCAATGGCTCAAAAACCCGCTGATTTGGAAAGCTTATTAGCTTTGCAGATTAACGGAGCTTCAATCGCAAGTTTGATTACAGATAGAAGTGGTATTACCGGAGAAAAAATGGAACTAGGTTTTTATGAATTTGTCAAAGGCGAAGCAACTGTTTCTTATATTCACCCGGGAAATAAGTTGGCTACGATTGTTGCGTTTAACCAAGCAAGTGTCGATTTAAAAGCCGCAAGAGATATTGCTATGCAAGTAGCTGCTATGAGTCCTATTTCGTTGAATAGAGAATCAGTTCCTGCAAATATTGTAGCTACTGAATTAGAAATTGGTCGAGATAAAGCTCGTCAAGAAGGTAAACCTGAAGCCATGTTAGATAAAATTGCTCAAGGTCGTCTAAACAAATTTTATCAAGAATCAACCCTATTAGAGCAAGCTTTCATCAAAGATGCTAAGATTACTGTTCAACAGTATTTACAACAACAAAATGCCGGTTTGACAGCAACTGATTTTAAACGTGTAACGTTAAATCAAGAGTAAAAGTTCTTGGTTGTATACTATTTATGAATGGACTGATTTTTGTATTTTACAGGAGTCAGTCCATTTTATTTTTACTATAATTGAACAATAATCCAGAGAACAATTTATTGTATTCAAATTCTTGTAGTAAAATGTTTCAAAATATGGGGAAATTGAAAAAAAGAACGTCTGACTAATTTATCTTAGTCAGACGTTTGGTATAAATTTAAGTGAAAATTATTATTTTCTTTTATCCTACGTTTACTCCGGTTTTCACTGTATCGTTTGGAGAAATAATGACCAGACGTCCGTCAGCGTCTTCTGCTGAAAGAATCATTCCCTCACTGACTATTCCTTTGAGTTTACGTGGCTCGAAATTGGCCATGAAACAAACCTGTTTTCCGATAAGATCTTCCGGGTTATAATATTTAGCAATGCCAGATACAATGGTTCTGCCGCCCATGCCGTCATCAATTTTAAATTGCAATAGCTTGTCGGCTTTGGGTACTCGTTGACAATCAAGGATGGTACCTACACGAATATCCATTTTCATGAAAGCATCAAAAGAAACTTGCTCTTTAACTTCATCAGGTTTATAATTATCCAATTCGTTTGTTTTTTTAGTATTTAACAATTTTTGAATTTGAGCTTCTATCACATCGTCTTCAATTTTTTCGAAAAGCAGTTCTGGAGCATTTAGTTGGTGTCCTTCCTCAATTAGTTGCGTGCTTCCTAATTGTTTCCAATTGAAAGAATTAAGACCTAGTATCTTGCGTAGTTTGTCGGCAGTAAATGGAAGAAATGGTTCAAAGGCTATTGCCAAATTGGCTGCAATTTGCAACGCTAAGTTTAAGATGGTTGCCGTGCGAGCCATATCTGTTTTAGCAGTTTTCCAAGGTTCGGTATCAGCTAAATATTTATTACCAATACGAGCCAAGTTCATTGCTTCTTTTTGTGCATCTCGGAAACGGAAAATATCAAGATATTTCTCAACGTCAGCTTTTACATTGATAAATTCTGCTAAAGTTTGTCTATCGTAATTGGTTAATTCTCCTATGGCGGGAACTTTTCCGTCAAAATATTTTTGAGTAAGAACCATGGCACGATTGATAAAATTACCAAAAATGGCTACCAACTCACTGTTATTGCGTGTTTGGAAGTCTTTCCACGTGAAGTCATTATCTTTTGTCTCCGGAGCGTTAGCGGTCAGTACGTAACGCAATACATCTTGTTTTCCGGGAAAGTCTACAAGGTATTCGTTTAACCATACAGCCCAATTTCGGGAAGTGGAAATTTTGTCTCCTTCAAGGTTCAGAAATTCGTTTGCAGGAACATTATCGGGCAGAATATAAGAGCCTTCTGCTTTTAACATAGCAGGAAATACGATGCAATGGAATACAATATTGTCTTTGCCAATAAAATGTACCAAACGAGTTTCGGGATCTTTCCACCATTTTTCCCATTTTCCGAATTTTTCGGGTTGATTATCGCAAAGTTCTTTGGTATTTGATATGTAACCGATTGGTGCATCGAACCATACATAAAGGACTTTACCTTCCGCATTTTTCAAAGGAACAGGGATTCCCCAGTCAAGGTCGCGACTAACTGCACGAGGGTGTAAGCCCATGTCAAGCCAACTTTTACATTGTCCATAGACGTTAGTTTTCCATTCCTTATGGTCTTCCAAAATCCATTTTCTCAACCATTCTTCATGTTGGTCAAGAGGCAAATACCAGTGTTTGGTTTCACGCATTACGGGTGCGTTACCGGTAATAGCTGATTTTGGGTTGATTAAGTCTGTCGGATTAAGTGATGTTCCACAAGCTTCACATTGGTCCCCATATGCATTCTCGTTACCACAATGAGGACATTTCCCAGTGATATAACGGTCAGCCAAAAATTGTTGAGCCGTTTCGTCGTAGTACTGTTCATTGGTTTGTTCTATAAAACCTCCCTTTTCATAGATGGTTTTGAACATCCCGGAAGCTACTTCGTGATGAATTTTGGAAGAAGTGCGGGAATAAACATCAAAAGAAATTCCAAATTCTTCAAATGACTTTTTGATAATTCCGTGGTATCGGTCTACAATATCTTGGGGTGTAACTCCTTCTTTTTTTGCTTTGATAGTAATAGGAACCCCATGTTCGTCGGAACCGCCAATGAACAAAACATCTTCACCTTTGAGGCGGAGGTAGCGTGCATAAATATCTGCAGGCACATAAACACCCGCTAAATGTCCAATATGAACAGGACCGTTAGCATAGGGAAGAGCTGAAGTGATAGTAGTCCTTTTGAATTTTTTCTCCATATTCCAAATAAAATAAGAATTTAATTTGCAAAGTTAAGTATTTTTTGGTGTTTATGAAAGGATGATTTTAGGGCGATTCCTCTATAATTTGATGTACAAACAACCGTATATTCTTTTTCCAATAAAAAGTGTATCTTTGTTTTTGACAAAGAAGCTAAAAAAAATAATGACATTGTTCCAAAAAATAGGCAATATTTTTCGTGCTGATTTTGTGAAAAACTCGGCCACTTTATTGTCTGCTAATGTATTATCGCAGGCAATAACATTGCTCTTTTATCCTCTTTTAACCCGTTTATATAGTCCTTCCGATTTCGGGTTATTTAATCTTTTTCTGAGTATTGGAGGAATAATAACCCTTTTTGGAACAGCTAATTATCACTATGCGATTGTATTACCTCCAAAAGAAAAAAAAGCCATTGATTGTTTTCATATTGGGCTTTTTATTAATATTATAATTTTTATTGTTTGTCTTTTTGGCTTATTTTTTACCCCCTCAATAGCAAGTCTTTTTGATACTCCCATTTTGGCAAAATATTTATATCTGTTACCATTTTTTGTATTTCTCTCGGCCTTTTGGAATTTGTTAAATTATTGGTTTACAAGGAAAAAACAGTTTAAAAATATCGGTTCCTACCAATTAATACAAAGTGTTGGTACATCTTCTTTGAAATATGGATTTGGGTTGCTTGGATATTTGGGCGGAGGTTTAATCATAGGAACAGTTGTTGGCCAATTGCTTGCTGTTTGCAGTAGCATTGCTTTGGCTTGGCGTAAAGGTGTAAAGAAATTGTTTTCAGTTGACAAATATGGAATTAAGGTTGTAGCAAAAGAATATGCTAATTTTCCGAAATATTCGTTGCCTCATAGTGTGGTAAATACTTTAGGGGGTAGTATGCCTATATTGTTGCTTACACCGTTCTTTTTGATTGGAGATATTGGTTATTTTGGGATGGCGTTAGCATTAGCATTTCGACCTATTAATATTATATCTAACTCATTGAATCAGGTTTTTTATCAGACGACAGCTGTAAGAGTCAATCATGATTTGGAAATCTTGCCTTTTTTCAAGAGGTTTATATCCCGAACTGCTCTCATTTTAGTCCCATCATTTATTTTGTTGTATTTTATTCTCCCTTGGTTGACAGGGCTTTTATTGGGACATGGGTGGAGTGAAACGGGCGAATACATTAGACTTATGTTACCTTGGCTGTTAATGTCAGCAATGGTAGCTCCTATTTCTTATTTGGCAGATATTTTTGAAAAACAACAAATAGGTTTATTATTTGAGGTTGCCTCCATTTTAATGCGTTTATCCGGTTTATTAGTGGGTATTTATTTCAAAAGTTTCTATTTGGCAATTGCGTTATATTGTGTGGCGAGTACATTGATTATAGCACTACAACTAGTTTGGTACTGGGGCATTATCACGTCATATGAAAATCGAATAAAAAACTAACATGAGAGTATTACAATTACCATCATGGTATTTACCTGAAGGCGGACATTTTTGTCTTCACCAAACTTTGGCACTACAAGAACAAGGAATAGAAGTCCATATCTTGGCAAATGTAGTATTACCTTGGCGAAAATATAGATACAAAGTTTTCGGTTATCCTTTCAACTCCTTTTTTACAGAAGAAGATGGAGTTACTTTGTTGAGGAACTATGCCTGGAAAATACCTTTTGTTGATGAATGGAATATAAAAATATGGGTAGCCCGTACGGTTCAATTATTCGATAAATATGCCAAGAAATACGGGTTGCCCGACATTATTCACGTACATAGTAGTATGTGGGGTGGATATGCAGCAGCTCTAATAAAAGAGAAATATGGAGTTCCGTATGTTATAACGGAACACAGAGGGAGGTTTTCTTCTCATTCCGAGAATATGGAAAATTTGTTAAAAAAGGGTTATACGAAGTATTTGAATGCTGCATTTTCTAACGCCGGTGCTATTATAACTGTTTCTGACCAATTACAGGAGAAGGTAAAAACTTTTACCAATGGGAATGCGCCTATTGTAACAATCTCTAATTGTTTGGATACCGATTTTTTTTCGTATCAAGAACGATTGAAAATGGATGATAAATTCGTTTTCATGAACGCTAATTCATATCATTTTGCCAAGGGCTACGATATTTTGTTACCTGCCTTTGACAGGGTGTGTTTGCAACATCCGAATGCTTCTCTTATTTTGTTGGGTGAGGGGTTTGATAATCATGCTTTTGTATCATTGTTGAATAAAGTACGTTGTCGAAATATTATCGTGTTTGCCGGTTCGCATAACCGAGAAGGAGTAAGAGAATATTTACGAAAAAGCGATTGTTTCGTTTTGTCCAGTCGTATTGAATCACAGTCTGTTGCCTTGTTAGAAGCATTAAGTTGTGGTATTCCCGTTGTTTGTACGGAAGCTGTACCTGTAGAAATTGTTCCACCAACAGTTGCGATTCAGTGTAAAAGTAATTCGGTGGAAGCATTGGCAATTGCCATGAATCAGATGATTGAGAAACAAAAAACTTTTGACCCAATAGAAATTAGTAAATTTGCTCAATCTGTTTGTAGTAAAAAGGTTGTTGCTTTAAAAATTATTCAGGTGTATCAATCTATTCTTACAAAAAATGATTCGATTAGTACGAAATAATGGCGTTCTATGGTATCAAAATGAATCCGTTTGGGTGAAAGGATATTGTTTTGATGAACAAAATAATTTTTTAGAGAAGGAAAATTTGTTGGATTTCTTTGCTGAAGTCCTCACAGAACATGATTTAGAGAAAAAATTAAAGGAAATAAACGGTGTTTTTTCAGTCGTTATTAAAAGAGATGACAAGACCATGTTGGCGAGTGATAAAACGAGAGTGTATCCGTTATTTTATTCCGTTAATCAAAATGAACTTCATATTTCTGATGATCCGTCGCTAATTTTGCCTCCGAGTCCGGAGATAGACAAAGATGCTGAAGTTGATTTCCTTTTTTCTTCCGTAGTGTTAGATAGAAAAACGCTTATCAAACATGTTTACCAAGTAAATCCGTCAAGTTTTGTCGTTTTTCAAGAGGGCTGTGTTACGCAAAAGACCTACTATTCTTATGGTGTAACTGAAAAGGAAATTACCGCATATAACGATCCACAGGAGATTTTTAGCAATACTTTGAGGTCTTGTTTTAATCGGTTGATAGAATCGACCAGAGGGCGTCAGTTAGTTATTCCTTTGAGCGGTGGGTATGACTCAAGGTTGATAGTTGCCATGCTCAAAAAGCTTCATTGTAATAATGTAATTTGTTATACCGTTGGTCGACCGGATAATCCTGAATATAATATTGCAAAGAAAGTGGCAGAAACTTTGGACTATCCCTATTATTTTATCGATAATAGCAGTCCTGAAATTATTGGGGGATATTTCGAAGATGAATGTTTTAAAAAATATTATGCTTTTTCCGGAGCATTTAGTAATCTGTTTTGGATGTACGAATATTTTGGAGTGAAAGAATTAGTCAAAAAAAATATTATTCAAAAAGACGCTGTTTTTATTCCCGGTCATTCAGGTGATTTCTTGGCAGGAAGCCAATTATCTAAGGCGAATATATCCAAACAAACTTCCTATTCGCATATTACGTCATTAATTCTGTCCGAAAAATTTGCTTTCAGAAATGCTCTTAAGAATAATTATTTGAGAGAAAAAGTACACGATTTTGTTATCAGTCGGGAAAATTATCTTTCGTATTCTATTTTCGATGATTTTGATGTCCAAATAAAATTACCCAAAAATATTAATAACTCTGTTCGAATATATGAATTTTTTGGTCACGAAGTGCGTTTGCCTTTTTGGGATAATGAGTTGATGGAATTTTTCAGGACATTACCCGTAGAGATGAAATACAAACAGCATTTTTATAATAATTATTTGAAAGAACATTTATTTGCGGAATTTAATTTGAATTTTTCCGAGGAGTTAGATTTGTCTAATTTTGAGTTGAATATTCAGCTGATGAAAAATAAGATAAAAAAATTACTTCCCGATAGTGTTGTAGCAGGTCTTTCTCATGAAGCTGATTATACCTGTATGAAAGAAATTTCTTTGCCCTTGAAAAATGAGTTGCCACAACTTCCAAATAAGGTAAAGGGTGGATATAACCGTTATTTTCTTGAGTGGTATTTGTTTCGGGTAAAAAAGGAAGTAACTAAGAATTAGATTTCTATGCGATGTTGTAAATATTTTTTTACAAAAAACATCATAGGGCGAGTCCATTGTTTTTTATACCATGCCCATTCTCCATTTACCACGATATGATTGCCTTTAATACCGTTTTTAAATAAAAAGACAGAGTTGGTTGAATGAGTGGAAGGAGCCAATTTTTCCATATCAAAGGTCGAAAAGTTCCCTTCTTTCAAAAATTGAATAACTTTTTCGTACATAAAAAAGCCTGCCGAACAGGTGTGAGCTTTTTTGCCTGTCGCAGCATACAATAAGCCTGCATGCTCTCCACTTTTGTGAATGATAATGGTAGAAATTCTTTCCTCTTCTGCATTTTTCACAAAAAACAATTGGAAGTTTTCACTCGATAAAAGTGTTTCTATTGAAGATGCTGAAAAAGGCTGAGAAACGTTTTTTTGCTCTTTCATTTCCTCATACAGACTCAAAAAATCTTCGATATCTTTTTTCTGAGCCTTATTAATAATTTCAAACGAGAGATTGCTTGTAGATGATTTTTTTAGGTTCCTTCTCCAATTTTCATTAAAAAAAACTTCATTTTTTAGGTCAATATAATTCGAAAGTTGTACTGAAAAGAGACCTACAGGACGTAAGAATCCTGCCTGTCGGATGCCAATCTCGTATTCGGAAGAGTATGGAAGGCATGAATTTATTTCAATTGCGTCAAATCCCCATTGCCTAAGCTCTTCGTAGAAGGAACGAATGGTTGAACTTTTAAAAATTTTGTTTTCTCGTCGTTCAGCCTCAATTAAAAGCATTTTTAGACCGTATTTCTTTTTTATATGGGCAACACAACCGATCTTCGGATTGCTTGTGCTATCGACCAGAAAAAGTAGTTTTAATTGGCCATTATCGCTCTGAGCCATTACCCATGATTCTGTTTGTGAATATGGAATGACATCAAAATGTTTTGTGATAGTAAAAAACGTATTTTGATCTATTTGTTCCATATTTTTTGGTATAACTTTATCAGTGAGGAAAAAAATGGGGAGCGTGTTTTTGAAATAGTAAAATAAGGGGTCTGTTTTGCACCAAATTCTTGATTGGATTTTGCAATACCTTCTATCATGCTACCTTCAAAATCGAAGGCTTGTGTTTTGTCAGCCAAAAATTGCAAAGCCTCCCATACCATCAAGGTTGAGGCCCCACTTGCCTTGTAATCGCTGTCAATTGCAGAAATGAGGTAATACCCCGACTTACTGTCCCATACGACGAACATTGCAGAGTATATCGTATTCGCATTATTTTTTATGGCAATAATTTGTCCCTGTTTTTGGCTCGTTGCTATGGCGTGAAGGTTTTCAAAAAAGGTGTTTGAATAAAATACTTTTTGATTTTTTTTGTCCAATGTGTGGGCTAAAAAAGAGTAAAAATCTTTTGAACTTACATCAAAATCAGCATGCAATAATTCGTGAGCTTTTTTGATATGCTTTTTTTTCCCTTCGTGAAAAGTCGAAAAAACTTTTGCTGTATCAGAAATGTCGGGAATGCGGTAAGTATAGCGAGTAGTTTGCTGAAAATTTTTCCAATAAAATGGTAACCAATTAGTAAACGAGAAATGAAAATTTTGAGCGTAATATATCCATTTTAACTTGTAGAGTTTTTTAATAAGAGCCTCACAAACTTTATTTTCTAGGCTTAATCGTTCATTTTCCGATTGATTTTCCGGGTAATCTATCCAAATTCCATTGGTTTGTGTAAGCTGAGGTTGCAGAATTATTTTCAGTGCATATTTTTGCCATAAATGATAAGGTATAGCAGCCAGAATTTTTCCTTGGCTTTCATAAAGCAGTACGTCCCATTGTTTTCCTTCAGTACATACGGCATCCATCCACCATGCCTGTAAAAATAATGGAATAGAAGCATTTTGCTCACACAATTGCCAGTATTTTTCTTTATCCGTCATTCTATGGTTCAATTCCCGATTTTATTATTTACTATTTTAGCCTACTTGTGCAAATTTATGTATTTTTGCACAAACAACAAGATAAAATGAATTTGTTTTTGAAGCAACAAATAAAGAGCTTTTCCAATGCTTTCAAGGGAATTAAGGTCGCTTTCTCTGAGGAAGTTCATGTAAAAGTTCATTGTGCTATTATCATTCTCGTAACCATTTTGGGTTTTCTTTTCCGCATAGCTCCTTCAGAATGGTTAGCAATAGTTATTTGTATCGGCTTAGTTATTTCGTCCGAATTGATAAACACGTCTATTGAGAATTTATCTGATGTGGTAACTCTTTCCAAAAATGAACAAATCAGAAAAACAAAAGATATTGCAGCAGGTGCCGTTTTGGTTACGGCTATTATATCCGTTATTGTTGGAATCATCATCTTTTTACCTAAAATTTATTTTTTATTCACATGCTAAAAGAGTTGTTTTCTGATTTTCTCAGCCTTATTTATCCCAATGTATGTATGGTTTGTGGAGGTTATTTGCTTGAAGGAGAGAAAATTATTTGCTCAGAATGCATTTATAAATTACCTAAAACAGGATTTCATCTTATTCAAGATAATAAAGCTCAAAAATTGTTTTGGGGTAAAGTAAATGTTGAGTTTGCATCCTCTTTTTTCTATTTTCAAAAAGGAACAGCTTCTCAAAAAGTGTTGCACCATCTTAAATACAAGGGTGGAAAAGAAGTTGGAATAGAATTGGGGAAACAATTTGGAGTAGAATTGAAAAATGTTGTACAACTAAAAGACATTGATTACATCGTTCCTGTTCCTTTGCATAAAAATAAGTTTAAAAAGAGGGGTTACAACCAAAGTGAAATGATTGCTAACGGGCTTTCAGAGATCCTAAATGTTCCTGTTGAAACGTCTAATTTATTGCGTGTTATTGAAAATCCAACTCAGACTAAAAAAGGTACTTATGAACGTTGGAAAAATACCAGTGGAGTTTTTGCATTGTCTGACCAACACCTTTTCAAAAACAAACATATTTTGTTAGTTGATGATGTGTTAACTACAGGAGCGACTGTAGAGGCTTGCGTCAATGCTCTTTATAATACAAACGACGTTAAAGTTAGTTTTGTTAGCTTAGCAATTGCTTAAGAAGACATGCCAATAATTATACACATACAAGAAACAACGTCGACAAACGATTACCTGCAACAAAAAATAAAAAATGAGTTGTTGGAAGAGGGAAGTGTTGTTGTTTGCGATTTTCAAACGCAAGGACGAGGTGCCGCTAATAACAAATGGGAATCTGAAAAGGATAAAAATCTCTTGTTTAGTATGTTGCTTTGTCCCGATTTTGTGGAAATAAAAAAACAGTTTTTAATTTCTCAAGTTGTTTCATTAGGTATAGTTGATTATTTGAATACTATTGCACCTCAATTTACTATTAAATGGCCCAATGATATTTATTGGCAAGATAAAAAGGTAGCAGGAATACTGATCGAAAATAATCTGCGGAATGATTTTCTTTCAGAAAGCATTATTGGAATTGGATTGAATGTCAATCAAATATTTTTTTTGAGTAATGCTCCCAATCCTGTTTCGTTAAAAAATATAACGGGATTTGATTATGATTTAGGGATAGTTCTGACCGATGTACAAAAATCTATTTTTGCAAGGTATTTGCAACTTTTGCAAGGGGGAACGAGCAGAATACAAAAAGATTATAAAAAAGCAATGTACCGCAACAAAGGTTTCTACCCTTACGAAGACAAAAATGGAGTTTTTCTTGCCAAAATACATCAGGTAAAAGAGGAAGGTTTTCTTGTTTTAGAAACAGAAAATAAAGAAAAAAGACAATACGCTTTCAAAGAAGTGTTATTTAGGATTCTTTAATCTCTTCGAAATCAACATACTCCCCTTCTTGCTTGTCAATCTTCTTCTTTTTGTATTTTCGATCTGATCGTTTTTCCTTGACCTCTCCTTGAGAGTCTTTTTGCTTAAATATTCCAAAAACACTACGGAGTAAAGAAGCAAAGAACACAAGAATGAACAACCCGATACCTAAAACGAATATAAATATAAAAAACAAAAAATTCATCTTCTTTTAACTTAAAGATTTATTTCTTTTTCCCCTTCTCAAAGCTCTAATAATAAGCCAAATCCCAAATATTATAAACGGAATACTCAAACATTGTCCCATATTCAATTGCATAGAATTTTCAAATTCTTCCTGATTATTTTTAATAAATTCGAGGAGAAAACGTGCCGTAAAAATACCTACAAAACCAATACCTGTAAGTAATCCTTCCATTTTCTGTGCGTCTTTTTTCCAGTACAGATACATCATGAAAGCAAATAATGCCAAGTAGGTAATGGATTCATAAATTTGTGTCGGGTGCATCGGTTGCGTTTCTCCCGCACGAACAAAGATAAATCCCCAAGGCAAGTTTGTCGCGTGCCCATAAATTTCGGAATTCATAAGATTGCCAATGCGAATAAATCCTGCAACCATGGCAGAAGGTACAAACAATCGGTCTCCCAACCAAAAGAAGCTCTTCTTAGAAACGAACTTAGAGAATAATAATGCTGCAATAATCATGGCAATGGCACCTCCATGACTAGCCAATCCACCTTTCCATATCATTGGAATTTCCCAAAGATTGTTTCGATAGTAATCCCATCCGTAAAAGAATACATGTCCGAGTCGAGCACCAATAATAACAGCCAATACCATGTAAATGAAGACTTTGTCAGTCCATCCTTCGGGGCATCCTTCTCTTTTAAACATTTTATCCAAAATGGTTATCCCGATTAGAAATCCGAGGGCATAGATAAGTCCGTACCAACGAACCGTAATAAAACCCAAGGAAAATATTTCAGGATTCACATTCCAAATGATACTTAATAAATTCATAGTATATTACTGTTTCTTATTAAACTTTTCCACAACAGTTTTTATATTTTTTGCCGCTTCCACAAGGACACATATCATTTCTTCCTGCTTTCTTTTCTACACGAATAGGTTCTTGATGTTGTTTCTCCCTTGTATCTTGTTCTGCCGCATTCATAATATCGGTCTTTTGTGTGTGGTACTTGCTATAATCTTGGTGTACTTCTTGTTTGGCTTCTTTTACACTTTCTCCTTCTTTGATAGGAATTTGACCTTTCATAAGAATATTTACAGACTTGTAATTAATGCTTTCAATCATTTTTTTGAAAAGTCCAAATGATTCCAATTTATAAATCAAAAGCGGATCTTTTTGTTCGTAGCTTGCATTTTGTACAGACTGACGTAATTCATCCAATGCACGTAAATGTTCTTTCCAAGCCTCATCAATAGTGCTTAGCAGGATAGCTTTTTGGAAAGCATTGACTACCTCTTTACCTGCGGTATCATAAGCTGTTTTTAAATTTACAGGAATGTTATACATCTTTTTTCCATCAGTAACCGGAATGAGAATGTTTTCGTATAGATTCCCTTGCTTTTCATAAACTTCTTTGATTACAGGATTTGCTATTTCTGCCAACCTATTGGCTCTTCGGCTAAAATTAACAAAAACGACATCAAATATTTTATCTATAAAAATGGCTACCTTTTCGCGTTTTAATTCATCAAGTTGCAGTTGAATATCGACCCCAAAGAGTCTCATAATCTCAAGACGCATACCCTCTTCATCAAACGGATCAAAATATTGTTCTACAGTATTGGCTACTGCGTCATAAAGCATATTTACAATGTCTATCCCCACACGTTCTCCCATCAAAGCATGCTTACGTCTGGAGTATATAACTTCTCTTTGAGAATTCATAACATCATCATATTCAAGCAATCTTTTACGTATGCCAAAATTATTCTCTTCTACCTTCTTTTGTGCACGTTCTATAGAGTTGGAGATTTGTTTGTGTTCCATCATTTCGCCTTCTTCCAACCCAAGCCTATCCATGATGCTAGCAATACGGTCAGACCCAAACAACCTCATTAAAGAGTCTTCAAAAGAAACATAAAAAACGGAAGAACCCGGGTCTCCTTGACGTCCTGCACGACCACGTAACTGTCTGTCTATACGTCGACTCTCATGTCTTTCTGTACCTATAATTGCCAAACCTCCTGCTTCTTTTGATTCTGTGCTAAGCTTGATATCGGTACCACGACCTGCCATATTGGTTGCAATAGTAACGGTTCCGCTTTTTCCTGCTTGAGCTACAATATCGGCTTCTTTCTGGTGTAATTTGGCATTTAATACGTTGTGGTCGATTTTCCGCATTTTAAGCATTTTACTCAAAAGTTCTGAAATTTCGACTGAGGTTGTACCAACCAACACCGGACGACCTGCCTCTGTTAGTTTTACAATTTCTTCAATAACCGCATTGTATTTGGCACGTTTTGTTTTGTATACGCGGTCATTCATGTCATTACGTGCAATAGGACGATTGGTTGGAATTACAACTACATCAAGTTTGTAGATATCCCAAAATTCTCCTGCTTCTGTTTCGGCTGTACCTGTCATACCTGACAATTTGTGGTACATACGGAAATAATTTTGTAATGTAATGGTTGCAAATGTCTGAGTAGCTGCTTCTATTTTCACCCTTTCTTTTGCCTCAATAGCCTGGTGCAAACCATCAGAATAACGTCTTCCATCCATGATACGTCCTGTTTGTTCGTCCACAATCAACACCTTGTTGTTCATCACGACATATTGATCATCTTTTTCAAATAACGTATATGCTTTAAGTAGTTGATTGATGGTATGTAAACGTTCTGATTTAATCGAGAACTCTTGCATCAATATATCTTTCCGAGAATTCTTTTCTTCTTCAGAAAGGTTACTTTTTTCGATTTCAGCCATTTCAGATCCTATGTCAGGAAGGACAAAGAATTCCTTGTCGTCAGAATCTCCGGTAATTAAATCAATACCTTTATCTGTCAGCTCAATCGTATTATGCTGTTCTTCAATAACAAAGAATAAATCATCCGTAACTTCATGCATTCTACGGTTATTTTGTTCCATGTAAATAGCTTCTGTCCGTAACATGGAGGCTTTTACGCCTTGTTCACTTAAGAATTTAATGATAGCTTGTGTTTTTGGCAATCCTTTAAATGCTCTATATAATAAGAAGGAACCTCTTTCTTGTTCTTTTTGGTCGTCAGAAGCCATTAAACGTCGAGCTTCAACAAAAGTCTTTGTGACGATATTTTTCTGTTCAGCAACAATTTTTTCTACTTTCGGACAATATTGTTCAAATAATTGTTCTTCTCCTTTCGCTATAGGGCCTGAGATAATAAGAGGGGTACGAGCATCATCAATTAATACTGAGTCAACCTCATCGACAATGGAGTAATTGTGCTTGCGTTGTACCAAATCTCTTGGAGAAGCTGCCATATTATCTCTTAAGTAGTCAAAGCCGAATTCATTATTTGTACCAAATGTGATATCTGCATTGTACGCGATTCTCCTTTCTTCGGAGTTTGGACGGTGTTTGTCGATACAATCTACACTTAAACCGTGGAACATATATAGAGGACCCATCCATTCAGAGTCACGTTTGGAAAGATAATCGTTGACGGTTACTACATGCACTCCATTTCCGGTAAGAGCATTTAGGAACACGGGCAATGTAGCGACTAATGTTTTACCTTCACCTGTTGCCATTTCTGCAATTTTCCCTTTGTGTAAAACAACACCACCAATGAGTTGGACGTCGTAATGCACCATTTCCCATTTTACGAGATTACCTCCGGCAACCCATTCGTTTTTATAGATTGCTTTGTCGTTTTTTATAGAAACGAAATCATGATTTAGTGCTAATTTTTTATCGAAATCGTTAGCTATAACTTCTATTTCTGTATTTTCTTTGAAACGGCGTGCTGTATCTTTTACTATAGCAAAAACTTCGGGAAGAGCATTGTCTAAAGCGATCTCTAATTTTTCGGTAATTTCTTTTTCAATCTTATCTATTTCGTTCCAAAACTTTTCCCGTTCGTTTATTTCTGTTTTCTCAATTTCTGTTCTTATTTCTCCAATTCGATTGTTTTCTCCTTCAACACTTGCTAGAATTTCTGTTCGTATCTCTTGCAGACGAAGGCGTAAGTCATTGTTGGATAGTCTTTCTATTGAAGGATAAATCTCTTGAATTTTTAGAATATATGGCATAATTTCTTTCAAATCGCGTTGCGATTTGGTGCCAAAGAGCTTACTCAAAATAGCATTAAAGTTCATTTGTATATATATTTATAAGGAAATACAGTCGCTTTTTAAGGAGGTGCAAATATAGTAATATTAATTTGCTAATAGGAAACTGTTTAAGAATAATTATATTTCCTTGATTAGAAGATTTTTTTTAAGAACAACGAATCTTTTTGCCCACAGAGAGAGGGTCATTTGTTCTTAAACCGTTTAAGCGACAAAGTTTTTTTATGGCGATTCTCTTTTTCTTGGCTATGCCAGATAAGGTATCTCCTCTTTTTACTGTATAATATCCGCCACCATTACTAGCACTGTTCTTACTGTTTCTGGCTACGATATCATTTTTGTATTTGAATGTTTTAGAACAAACGATGTATTCTGGTACTTTAACTCTTTCACTTTGAAAATCAATTATATCTTCAGGATTAATCGGATTTCCCAAGTAGCGTACCTCAAAATGCAGGTGGGGTCCTGTACTATGACCAGTACTGCCTCCTAAACCAATTGGATCGCCTGCTTTTACTTTCTGTTCTGTATCCACCAACAATTTTGATAGATGACCATATACTGTTTCAAATCCATTATTGTGACGAATAAGAACATAATTTCCATATCCTACTCCCACTTTCGAGATTCGTACCATGCCATCAAAAGCAGCACGAACCGTGTCTCCTGTCTCAAGTTTTAAGTCGGTGCCGTAATGGTAACGATAATGACGAGGACCGAAATGAGAAGTAATGTATCCCGGTTTTGCTAGTGGGTGATGGTATGAACTTACATTTATGAGTATAGAGTCCTTTGTGTTTTGCAAGTTTTGGTTGTAAGGGTTTACAACTGTATTACTCCAAACATTATATGGTCCATCAAAAGAGGATCCTTCATAGTTTCCAAAATCTTCAGACTCACCAAAATCTTCTTCTGTCAAGGCGTTTACAATGAGTTGACTTTTAGTCTCCGGTTTCGGTTCTTCCAAAGAAAAAATATTATCAAAAGATTTTACTGCGTATGCTGCAGATTGGGACAAAAAAACGAATGCGAAGCAAAAAGTTGTTTTTGTTAATAGGGTTAGTATGTTTGACTTTTTATACTTCATCGTTTGCATATAGAAAATTTAAAATAGGGGTTGTGTAAAAAAATAGCTCTTCTTCTCTGAAAAATCTTTTAACTTCTACTATTCCATTTTCTACAGAATCCGAAGCATGTATAATGTTTTCCTGTGTACTTACACTAAAATCTCCACGAATGGTGCCCTGAGCAGCATTGCGTCCATTCGTTACACCTGCCATATTGCGAACAACTTGAACGGCATCAACGCCCTCCCAACAACAAACAATTACCGGAGTAATTTTCATGGAATCCTTAATTCTCTGGAAGAATGATTTTTGAGATAAATGAGCGTAGTGTTCGTTTAGGATTTCATCCGAAAGTTGTATCATTTTCATGCCAACAAGATGTAAACCTTTTCTCTCAAAACGAGTTATAACTTCGCCAATTAAGCCGCGAATAACGGTGGAAGGTTTAAGTATAACAAGTGTTCTCTCCATAGATTTTGAGCTTTAGGTTCACAAAATAAGGTTTTTTTATTTAGAAAAACAAAATTTTCCTGGAAATAGAATGTTAATTTTTTGTAATTTAGCTAATAACACTCCAATTTTCTGTCTCTTTTCTCTTGTGTTCCAGCTGTTTTGCCAACAATTTGTTTTCGGGAGAAATGAGCATAGAATCTTTTGTTAAAATTTCTGAAGCAGCATTTCTAGCTAATTGTAATAAAGCTCCATCTTTTGCCAAATTGGCTATGCGGAGTTGAAAAGGTAAACCACTTTGTTGTGTTCCGTCCAAATCGCCTGGTCCACGAAGCTGTAAATCGGCTTCGGCTATTTCAAAACCATCGTTAGTACGAGTCATTATTTCCAATCTTTTGCGGGTTTCGTTAGAGATTTGGTAGGACGTTACTAGAAGGCAATATGACTGGTCTGCACCTCTGCCTACTCTTCCTCGTAATTGGTGCAACTGTGAAAGTCCAAAACGTTCGGCATTTTCTATTACCATAACCGAAGCGTTTGGAACATTTACTCCAACTTCAATAACAGTTGTTGCTACCATTATTTGTGTTTCATTGGTAATAAAAAGTTGCATTTCCGTTTCTTTTTCACGGGGCTTCATTTTCCCATGTACCATGCTTATTTTATACTCGGGAAAAGTGGTTTTAAAATATTCAAATCCGGCTTTCAAATTTTTCAAGTCCGATTTTTCTGATTCTTCGATAAGTGGATACACAATATATGCTTGTCGACCGAGAGAAATTTGTTTTCGTAAAAATTGATTAAGAGCTTCTCGTCGCGTATTTTCAAAAATATGGTTAGTCTGGATGGGTTTTCTTCCCGGAGGAAGCTCGTCTATAACAGACACATCCAAATCGCCATAAACTGTCATAGCCAAGGTGCGTGGAATAGGGGTTGCCGTCATAACAAGAATATGCGGTGGCTGGGCATTTTTGCCCCATAGTCGTGCCCGTTGTGCTACGCCAAAACGATGTTGTTCGTCGATAATTACGATTCCCAAATTTTTGAATGTTACGTTATCTTCTATTACAGCATGAGTGCCGACTAATATATTGAGTTCTCCATTCATTAGTTTAGTGTGGATTTCTTCACGTTCTTTCTTCTTGGTAGAACCTGTCAACAGTTGAACCTCTAAATTTAACTTTTTCAGTTGTTCGCTTATCATTTCAAAATGTTGTGTGGCAAGAATTTCGGTGGGAGCCATTAAGCAGGCTTGGTATCCGTTATCTATTGCCATTAACATAGTCATGAGTGCTACGATGGTTTTGCCGCTGCCGACATCCCCTTGTAAAAGGCGGTTCATTTGAACATTCCCTTTTAAATCGGCACGTATTTCTTTTAATACTTTTTTTTGGGCAGAAGTAAGCTCGAAAGGCAAGCAGTCATGGTAGAAAGAATTGAAGTATTTACCGATAATAGGAAATTTATATCCTTTATATTTTGCTTTTAGACCATTTGCTTGACGTAAAATACTGAGTTGAATGTAAAACAATTCCTCGAACTTTAAACGCATTTGTGCTTGTTCGAGTATTTGCATGTTTTTGGGGAAATGAACGTTGATGAGTGATGTATACAAATCAAGGAGATTGTATTGTTTTACCAAGTGGTTTGGCAAGGTTTCCGGAATGGAAGTGTCTATTGATTGTAATGCAGTAAAAATAAGTTTTTGTATTGCTTTTGAATTTAGATATTTGCTTTTCATTTTTTCCGTTGTGTTATACAACGGTTGGAAACCTGTTTTTTCTCCTTCTTTAAATACTTCTATGTCAGGATGAACCATATTGTATGCCCCATTGAAAGAGCTTGGCTTGCCAAATACGGTATAGGTTGTATTCAGCTTATAGGCATCTCGAATGTATTTCAATCCTCGAAAAAAAATTAAATCAATGAAGTTTTTCCCATCGCTAAATTTGGCAATTAAACGTTGGTTTCTTCCTTCTCCCAATAATTGAAAACTAGCTATCTGTCCTTTTAATTGGATGTACGAGAGTGAACTTTCTATTTCATGAATGTAATAGTAGCGACTTCTGTCCACGTATTTGTATGGAAAATAATATAATAAATCCTCCAAAGATTGAATTTGAAGTTCTTTCTTTAAAATTTCTGCCCGTTTTGGACCCATTCCGGGAAGGTACATTATGTCTGTGGAGAGTTCCAAATTTTATATGATGGTGTAGTTACTTATCCACAAATATATCACATAAAATTCATTTTAGAAAAAACGAACGCAAAAAGTTCCACCTGTTCGAGTTTCGGCATTAGAAACTTAGGTATGTTAGCATAAGCTTTTGCAAATAGATTCAGCTACAAGCAAATCGAAAGGAGTGGTAATTTTAATGTTTTCTCTGTTACCTTCTACTAGTTGAATTTTTTCTCCAATAGCTTCAATAACGCTTGCATCATCTGTAAAATTGGGGGAGAAGGGCTTTTCGTATGCTTTTTTTAATATAGAAGCATCAAAAACTTGAGGAGTTTGTACTAATTTGTATTGAGAGCGAATGACTGATAAATTATTACCTTTTTCGTCTGTTTTTCGCAAAGAATCTACCGGATCAATAACAGGAATTGCATTGCCAAATTTATCAGCGGTGTTGAAAGTGTTTTGTATGGTTGCTTTGCTTGGAAAAGGACGTACGCCATCGTGAACAGCCACCAATGCATTGTTGGGGACTTCTTTCAAGCCGTTTTTTACAGAAAAGAAGCGTTCTTTACCTCCCTCAACCAATATGCATGAAATGCTAAATTGGTATTTGGAACAAAGTTCTATCCAAAGACTTAATTCCGATTTTGGCAGAACCAACACAATTTTTATTTGATTATCAAAAGAAATAAATGCTTCTATACTTCTCATAATTAAAGGTTTACCTCCAATTTCAAGAAATTGTTTCGGCGTATCATTTTGCATTCTCTTTCCTTTTCCTCCGGCTACAATAATTACGTATTTATCCTTTTTCATTAGATTCATTTCAATTGAAAGGTATTCTTTTCCACAAAAATAGTATTTTTGTGGAAAAGAATAGAAATAAAAAGGATTTCTTATTTTTTTGATACATTTGCATTGTTTACTTAAATGAGATGTTGTATGAAAAGATTTGCTATTTTGATTTTGTGTATACTTTCAGTTGGCATGAATTATGCCCAAACTTTGTTGCAAACTATGACAACGTCAGATAGTCCTAATGTTGGCAAGGTAACATTTCATCAAGACCCTCGTTTTGAGGCAATTATCAACGAAAATAGAACAGAAGCTGCTACAAGAGCAGAATGTGTTATTTTGAGCGGATTTAGGGTGCAGATTTATTCCGGAAATCATCCTCAAAAATCAAAAGATGCTGCCTTTCAACTGGAAAAAAATATTAAAGAAAGTTATCCTCAATACCGTCCTTACGTTTCTTTTGTTGCACCTTTCTGGAAAGTTCGTGTAGGCGATTTCTCTACCTATTATGAGGCCTTCTTATTTAGTAAAAAATTAAAAACTATTTTTCCTGACCTCGAAAGTGAAATTTATGTGGTAAAGGATCCTGCCGTAAAAATACTATATTTCTGATAAATGGAAGAAGAAAAAAATGCAGATTTTATTACAAGCGAATTAGCGAAGCATTACAAAGCTATTGTTGAATTGATTGGAGAAGATTGTCAGCGTGAAGGTTTGGTAAAAACGCCTCTTCGTATGGCAAAAAGCATTCAGTTTTTGATGCAGGGGTATGAACAAGATCCTGAAAAAATCATTAAAGATGCCATGTTTACGGAGAACTATCGTCAAATGGTGATAGTGAAAGATATTGACTTTTATTCAATGTGCGAGCATCATATGCTCCCTTTTTTCGGACAAGCACATATCGCTTACATTCCTAACAAAAAAATCACAGGGTTGAGTAAGATAGCTCGTGTTGTCGATGTATATGCCCGTCGTATGCAGGTGCAAGAAAGACTTACTACACAAATCAAAGACTGTATTCAAAACACGTTAAATCCTCTTGGAGTTATGGTGGTGATAGAAGCTCAGCATATGTGTATGCAAATGAGGGGCGTGGAAAAAAGGCATTCCATAACAACCACTTCCGATTTTACCGGAGTTTTTGAACAGGCTAAAACTCGCGAAGAATTTATCAGTTTGATAACGAGAAAATAACTATAAATTGGTATAAAAAAAGGAACTTGAAAAAGTTCCTTTTTTTATCATTATATTTTCTTCCGAAGTTCAAAATTTTCTCCTAAATATTTTTCTCGAACCATCGGATTATCTGCTAGTTCTTCAGCGGTACCTTGGAATAGAATTTTACCTTCAAACAACAGATATGCCCTGTCTGTTATACTCAATGTTTCATGTACATTGTGGTCGGTAATTAGAATTCCAATATTTTTTTCTCGTAATTTTGATACGATGTTTTGAATATCTTCAACCGCTATAGGGTCAACTCCTGCAAAAGGTTCGTCAAGCATAATAAATTTAGGCTCAATAGCCAAGCATCTTGCTATTTCGCATCGACGGCGTTCTCCACCGGATAATTGGTCTCCTAGATTTTTGCGAACTTTTTGTAAACTAAACTCTTCTATTAGGCTTTCTAATTTTTCTTTTTGATATTCTTTGGTGAATTTTGTCATTTCCAACACTGCACGGATATTGTCCTCTACGCTCATTTTACGGAACACTGAAGCTTCTTGAGCCAGATATCCAATGCCACTTTGTGCTCTTTTGTAAACAGGATACTTTGATATGTCCGTATTGTTTAAAAATATCTTTCCATGGTTTGGAGTTATCAAACCGACTGTCATGTAAAAAGTTGTTGTCTTTCCAGCCCCGTTAGGTCCTAACAAACCAACGATTTCACCTTGAGTAACATCAATAGAAACGTCGTTAACGACGGTGCGCGTTTTATATTTTTTTACTAGATGCTCCGTGCGAAGCACCATTTTTTCGTTTTCCATAATAATTCTAAATGAATTCTTCTCCGTGTTTTAAACTAATGTCGGCTACAAATTGACGTATTTTTTGTTCATCTTCTTTTTTGCAAATTAGTAATACATTGTCTGATTCAACTACGATGTACCCTGACAAATTTTGCAAAACAGCTAACTTGTTTTTTGGTAACACAACGATGTTGTCGTCGCAATCGTAAAATTGAGATTTGCACTTTAATGTCACATTACTATTTTCGTCTTTTTCAGACAAATCATACAACGAACCCCATGTACCTAAATCAGACCACCCAAAATCCCCACAAAGAACATATACATTTTTAGCATGTTCCATTATACCATAGTCAATGGAAATGTTTGGGCAAGAAGGAAATATCTGATTAATAAATTCTTGTTCTTTTTCGGTATTAAAGTATTGTTTGCCAGTTTCGAATTTGGAAGCAATATCCGGTAGAAATTCTTCAAATGCTGCACTAATAGCAGCTACGCTCCACATAAAGACACCTGAATTCCAAAAAAATTCGCCACTTTGAACAAAAATTTTTGCCAAATCGAGGTTTGGTTTTTCGGTAAATGTTTTTACTTTTTTGAAATCGCCGATAGCCTGATCACTTATTTGAATATAGCCGTAGCCTGTCTCTGGGCGATTGGGTTGAATCCCCAACGTAAGTAAGTTTTGAGTTTCAGCCACAAAATTTAGTCCTCTTTCAATGGCATTAAGAAATTCTATTTCTTTCAAAATTAAATGGTCGGCAGGAGCCACTACCATACTGGCTTGCGGATTCATTGCTTTAATCCTGTTTAAAGCATAAGCAATACAAGGAGCTGTATTCCTTCTGTTGGGCTCAAGCAATATTTGAGAAGACTTGATAAGGGGTAATTGTTCCAATACCAAGTCCTTATATTTTTTATTAGTTACAATTAGTATGTTGGAAGCAGGAATTACTTTGGAAAATCTGTCAAAAGTCATTTGCAGTAGCGTGCGACCTGTGCCGAAAAAATCCAAGAACTGTTTTGGCTTTTCGTTAGTGCTGAAAGGCCAAAAACGACTTCCCACACCGCCTGCCATGATAACGCAGTAATTATTATAATTCATCGTGTATAGAGTTTAATTTTGCTCGGGCAAAGATAGGTAAAGGGTAAGAATAAAAAAATATTTTCTCAAAAAACCTATGAAGCTCTTGCAAAAATGAAAAAATTGCGTACTTTTGCCCTCTCAAATGCCCAGATGGCGGAATTGGTAGACGCGCTGGTCTCAAACACCAGTGGATTCACTTCCATGCCGGTTCGATCCCGGCTCTGGGTACTCTAAAAACCCTCTTAATCGTTTGATTTTGAGGGTTTTAAATTTTATTTAGTGTACTAAATACCAAAAGAATGGCCTCGCTTTTTCGATTATTGTTTTAGTTGGATGTTCAGATTTGTACGATTTAATAGCTCTTTTAACGATATTTCTTCCGATGTAGCATGGTTGCTATTTGTGAACCAGCCGCAATACAAAATCTCCAAGGAAGAAAGTGATTGCACTATTTTCCAACAATAATCGGGTACTGCAATATGTCCGATTTTTCTAATTCCAAAAGTTCCTCCACATACAATCAATAGTGAATCTGTTTGTGACCATTGACGTATCTGTGTTTCATTCGTTTTCCATACACCACGGTTTAGATTCGGAGTTTGAGGCAGGCAGTTGTAGTAGCGGAAAGTAAGTTCGTCTTTGGTACAATCATACGCAAAATCTTCTGCATTGGCTAAATGTCCTTTGTCGTAACCTGATTTCGAGTAATCTTTATCGGTAGCTGTTTTCAGGCTGTCAATGTCGTTCTTAAATCGGAATCCTTTGCGGTCACAACCTCCGCCTCCTTTATATAGTTTATAACTTACCCAAAGAGGTTCGTGCAATGTATTGCTGAAATTTACGGTATAAATACCCCGGTTGACAATACTTTGTGCAATTGCTTGTCCATCAAACAGTAATAAACATAAGAGAAAAGGAATGATTTTTTTTATCATGAAGGATATGGTGTTGCTACGTTTATGAAAGCAAAGCTAATGAATTATGAAGATATTGTAACTTGAATACAAAAATTGTTAGTCAATTATGTACCAATATCAGTGCCGAATAAATAATAAAATTAAAATTATATCGGGATTTATAATTGTTTTAACCAAGTTTTTCTTTTTGTCTGCAAAGAAGAATAAGGTCATAAATTAATCTTCTTCTATTCTCCCTTCTATTTTTAGTTCATGTCGGATAGTGCGTCTAATGGTACTAAATTTGGGATGTATGGATTTTGGTCGTAATGAGCTCTCTTTCAAAAGAAATGCCAATAAACAAATAATTCCCAATATACAGAGCCAGCCATAAATTTCTTTCATGCTTACCATCATGGCTTGTTGTTGTAAACTGCCATACAGTGCATCTGTAGGAAGCTGATTGATAGAGGTATTAACGTTGTCTAAATTTGAACTGAGAAGCATTGCATTTTTCTTCACTGTAAATTTAAATACGTGTGAAAGAATCGTTGAACCAAGTAAGGAGCCGCAACAGGCACTTATAAATGACTGAATAGTAAGCGATTGAAAAAAGTTTTGAAAAGGTATTCCTGATAGTGCCGTAATGAAGGTTATAGCAATAATAACATAGCCAGTACCTCTCAGAAATAATGGGAAATACAACATTCCTCTGGGCAAGTTATAGTCGATTATGAAGTACATAACCAATAAGTAACCAACAATAAGGGCAAATCCTATTAAGGTCATTGTCTTGTATTTCCATTTGCGTAAAGCAAAAGTTTGATACATAAACAGTGCACCACACACAATTCCAAATAGGACTATCCAGTTGAGCTTGGCAACATTAAGCGAGTCAAAGCCCAAAATGTTTTCAGTGTAAATCTGTTCGAAATAATGAGTCGGACTGAGCAAGATATCTACTACTATGTATAGTAAAAAGGTTAGCCATACTCGTCGAAAACGCCAAGTTTGTAAGTTGATAAACGGATGCCGTATGAAGGAAGCCCTCCATAGATTGAGTCCCAATGCAACTATTCCAAATGCGGTTCCCATCCGGATCTGAGTAGATTGATACCAGTCATAATGTTCGCCATAATTGAGCACAAAAATAGTGCAAAGTATAGTTACAGCCCATAAGATCATTCCTAGCCAATCAATACCAAAAAGTGGTAGCTTTTTCATTGAACGGTAGTGACGGAATGCAATGTAGGTAACCAGCATTAAACCCATCAGAAGAACGATAACTACCCAGTGCATATATTCCCACTTGCTAAGGACGGATGTGTAAATGGTAGCTATGCCCGATACTTGAATGAAACCTTGTACAAGTATATAAATATAGACAAACCATACAGACATATCACGTTTGGGGGTTATCCATAACTGAATATTGGTATTGCAAGTAAAAGTACCCCACATTCTCAAAAATCCAGCTATAAAGCATACGGCTACAAGCATCGGAACACTGTTTGTGTGCATACAGATGAGGTTGCAGATAATTAGTCCGAAGGCAGTAATTAACAAGCTCGTTTTAACCGGAAAACGAAATTTGAGTCTGAACATGATGGTAAAGGTAAGAGAAAGCCCTACCAAAGAAGCATAACCAGCCATCATGATATCTTCCTGCATTAATGCCAGTGAGCCGGTCATTTCGCTTACAGATGCTAAATAAACGCCTCCTGAAAGTTGGTAAATCATTACAAATACGACAAGTATCCAAGGTTTGACTTTTTCGGGTACAAAATTCCGAATGTCAGGTATAGTAAAAGGTACAGATTCGTGATGCATATTATTAATAATTTACCTCACATTCCACATTCATGCCGGCACGTAATTTTTCGATATTTTTAACTTTATTATTTTTAGAGAATTCGATGCGAACAGGGATTCTTTGTTCTACCTTGATGAAATTTCCTGCCGAATTGTCTTGTGGAAAAAGAGAGAAACTGGCACCTGTAGCACGAGAAATCGAGGTTACTGTTCCTTTAAATGTTGTGTTTGGAATGGCATCTACTTTAATAGTAACGATTTGTCCGGGCTGAATATTGGTTGTTTGTGTTTCTTTATAATTGGCAATAACCCATTTTTCGTTTTCATTTACTAAATCGAGCAATGCTTGTCCCGGTTGAACAAGCTGTCCTTCTTCAATGTTTTTTCGTCCTGTAACGCCGTCGCATGGAGCGACGATTACGGTATAAGAAAGGTTTAATTCGGCTAATTCCAAGGCAGCTTTTGCCAATTTTATGCCTGCATCGTTTTGGTCTAGACGGAGTGTTTGTTCTTTTTTTACTAAAGAGGTACTGTTACGTTGATGTTGTAATTGTTCGAAACGGGCTTTTGCAGCTTCATAGTTCGCATATACTGCATCAAATTGTTGCTGAGTAACTGATTTTTGGCTCAAGAGTTTTTTATGTCTGTCATATTCTTTTTCTGCATTTTCGAGGCGTACACGACTCTCTTCAAGACTTGATTCAGTGACGCTAACATTACTTTGTGCAGTTAGAATAGTTGTTCCCATCGCTTTTTTGCCAATAATCGCATTTTGGTAATCAGCTTGTGCTTGTGCCAGACGGTAACGGTATTCCGCATTCTCAAGAACGACCAAAGTGTCGCCTTTATTTACTCGTTGGTATTCTTTTATATATATTTTTTTAATAAAACTTTGTACGCGTGAGTTTATGGGTACAATTTGTTGTTTTATCTGTGCATTGTCGGTAAATTCTACATTTCCTAAGTGTACAAATTTAGCACAAACCCAAACAATACCCGTTACTAACAATAAGGCAACAACAATATTATATCCGATTTTCAATTTTTTCTTTGTCATGATATTCTTTTCTATTAAAATTTGATTATTTATTTTTTGTTTATTCGACTTCCTATTTCGCGTTGTAATTTATAATAATTGTAAATCACGTTAAGTTTGGCATTTACTACTTGTAATTCCGCATTTAGTTTGGTGTTGCTCGCATCGAGCATTTCAGTAATTAAAACTAAATCGCTGAGGTATCGATTGTTGATGATACGGTAATTTTCATTAGCCAAGCGACTACTGGTTTCGTATACTGTCAGCTTTTCGAACGACTCCATAAACTTAGTATATGCACTATGTACCGCTACTTGTGTTTGTTCTAAAGTAAGAGCTTCGGCATATTCTGCCATCCGTTCGTTTTTGTTAGCCAGTTGTACTTTCTTGTTTGTTTTGTAAAGGGATGCGAGGTTGTATTTGACTCCTACTCCTACATACCAGTAATTAAAATTACTATTGATGGTTGGCACTTCTATCAAAATCGGTCCATTAAAGTTGTTGGCACCAACCAACGCAATATTCGGATAGTAGTCTGCTTTAGCAATGCGGGAATCCTTTGCAGCAATTTCTTTATTCAAGGCAGCACTTTTTAATTCCGGCAAATTTTCCGTAGCCAATTGAAGAAGATTTTCTTGACTTACGGTATTCAAATCCAATTCCAACAAGGATGTGTCAGGAACTATAATTGTTTCACCGGGTAGACCGAGCGTAACTACCAATTGATTGTTGATAATTTTGCTGTTATTGTCGACTTCAATAAGTTCCAGTTTTAGATTTTGTAACATTAGTTCGTGGCGAGTAACATCGCTACTTAATGCCATTCCTTGTGTTTCTTTCGATTTTATTTGTTCTATCAAAAGTTCTGTTTGTTCAATGTTTTTCAGAAATACCTCACGTTGGTTTTTCAGCTTGTATAGGTCTAAATAATAACTAGTTACCAAAAAGCAAATATCTAATTCATCACGTTCGTAGTTGAGCTCTGCCACTTGCTCTTCTAATTTAGCTTTCTTAATGTTTGTAGAGATTGATCCTCCGGCAAAAATTATCTGAGAGGCTTCAAAACTGAAATTATTGCCCAAGTGTGGCATTTCAACATTTTGTGCATTCGTAAAATCTCTGTTCATAACGACGCCATTACCAATGTAAAAAGCGGAAAGGGTAACATCAAGAGAAGGTGTTAAGGCTGTTTGGGCTAATTTAGTAGCTGTTTGAGCCATATCAATACCTGTTTGTGATAGTTTGAGTTGTTTACTGTTGGCAATTGCCAACTCATATACTTGAGATAAAGTAAACGTTTTAGCTATTTGTGCAGCAATACTTTGCGTGGCAAGCAAGAGTGTGCAAAGAAGTAAAATAGAAGATTTTTTTGGTCGATTCATTATTATTCTGTTTAATTTTTGAACTTGCAAAGGTCGTTTTATTTGGCATATGAATCGTTGCCCCCTTTTCTATGAAAATTATCTTTTTTTCCATAAAATTGGATTTTACATGGTTAAAAATGGGTATTTTTGCATATAAATTGAGAACAATACAATATGAATTTACCATCTCTCGAATCTTTCCTTGGCAGCAAAAACATAGAGAATGATTTTCTTATCTCATTGCAATGCAATGATTTACCAATAGATTATTCGCCTTGTAGGATAAATGTATGCTTAGTTTGTTTGTGTTTAGTGGGGAATGCTGACATAGAGGTTGATTTATTGCCATATCACTTTGAGGCAAATGATATTTTGGTGGTTTTCCCGGGACAAATATTGGATTGTAAAGAAAAATCGATTGACTTTGCGTTGAACTATTTTTCGTTTTCCAATTTCTTGATTGATGATATTATGTATCGGTTTCCGAGTGCATTTGTCGGATTTCTGAAAGAAAATGTGACATATCACTTGCCTGAAAAAGAGAAGTCCAAAATAGTTGAGGAATATTTTTCTATGTTATACATTAAATATTGCGATGTAGGAAATGTCTGTCGTAGTGAAATAATATTGAATCTGTTGCATAATTTTTACCTTGATTTGTATAATAAGGTGGTTGCCAACAATCAAATATATTCCCGTCAGCGGAAGCATAAAAAAGAATTGTTAGAAGAATTTTTTCATTTTGTAGGAACTCATCCGGAAAATAGGGAAGTGGCTTTTTATGCAGAGAAACTTTGCATTACACCAAAATATTTGTCGATTATTACTAAGGAAAGTGTAGGAACTTCGGCTAAGGAACTTATTGATAAATTTGCCGTAACAGAACTCAAACTACGCTTAAAAACGACTTCTATGCCGCTTAAAGAAATAGCAGAAAAATTAAGCTATCCGAGTGAGGCTTTTTTATGTAAATTTTTTAAAAGACATACAGGAATGACACTTTCTCATTTTAGAAATACGAGCAGATGATGTAAAGTGTCTTTATAGTTTGTTGTGGTAACTTGTTTATTTCCACTTTTATTGTCTTATTTTCTTGTTATTAGCACAACTAAAGAATGAAGTTCTTCTACACATATTTTTGTGTTAAAGAAAAATCCATTAATTTCGCAGTGCATTTGAATAAGTATTCCCAGAGTGTTTATAAATATCCTCACACTCCTTCCTGGTACGATCTTCTTAGGAGATAGAGAGCTAAAAATAAGTTTATGAAAAAAGTTTTTATGTTTTTTGTATTATTATTGGCAACATCGACAGTCTTGACAGCTCAGGTGTTTATTGGAGGTGGTTTAGGATTCTCTTCAGATGGTGGCAAAACAACCACAGGTTCTACGGAAGTTAAAGATCCGACCACTACGAGTTTCAGTTTTCAACCAACTGTTGGATATTCCCTGAATGACAAGTTCGCCTTTGGTCTTTCTCTCGCAATTGGAGGTACAAATACAAGCGGGGTTAATGCTTTAAATCAAGATTATGAAAATAAGACAACTTCTTGGTCTGCTTCTCCTTTTGCTCGTTATTATTTCTTGACATTTGACAAATTGTCTTTTTATGCACAAGGCAACCTGATGTTTGGTGGACAAGATTCTTCTGTAACAGTCGGATCTACTACAACCAACAGTCCTTATGTTGCTAAAATCGGATTAAATGTATTCCCTGCAGTTCAATATTGTTTATCAGACAATCTCGGATTATTTGCAAATCTAAATTTCTTGAGTCTCAATTACACACATTCTTCACAAAAAGATGAGGATGCTAATCCGACTGTGACAAAAGAAACAGATTCTTTTAATTTTGGAGTAAATGCCGATAATGTTCTTTCTACCAGTGCATTTACAATCGGTTTCTTCTATAAGTTTTAAAAAAAAACAATTAATTTGAAAAAGCAAGTCTATTTTGATTTGTGCTTTTTCAATGTTCCGAAATTATCTTTTAAAGGCTCAAGATCAAGATAAGGATAGGTATTTCTTGCAATTTTCCTTCCATTTTGCAATTTTCCAGGCTTCAAGGGTTGCAATTTGGGATGTTTATCTATAAAATGTAATTAAACAAATATCCAACGAGTAGAATTCCCATTGTTACTATTCCGACAAAAGTCAATATTAATGGTAATTTTAGAACTTTTTTGAGGATAATTATTTCGGGCAACGAAAGACCAATTACAGCCATCATAAATGCCAATGCTGTTCCGAGTGAGGCTCCTTTTTCTATTAAAACCGATACAATAGGGATAATGCCGGCTGCATTCGAATATAAAGGAACGCCTATTAAAACGGACAACGGAATGCTATACCATGCCGATTTTCCCATCAATGACGCCATAAATTTTTCCGGGACATAACCATGTGCTCCTGCTCCTACGGCAATGCCTATAGCTACATATATCCACACTTTGCCGACAATTTCTTTTACCGCTTCAAAACCAAATTTGATTCGGTCTGAAATATTTATTTTTTCATCTGTAATTCCATCGTTTCCAAGTTTGGTGGCGTAAACCCACTCTTCCACCCATTTTTCGAGTCTTAATTTTCCAATTATCCAACCAGCTATAATGGCAATTGCCAAACCGGTAGCGATGTAAATCAATGCTATTTTCCAACCGAACAAACCGTAGAGAAGTATCACAGCTACTTCGTTAATCATGGGAGCCGCAATAAGGAATGAGAATGTAATACCTAATGGAACACCCGATTCTACAAAGCCAAGGAATAAAGGAATCGCGGAGCACGAACAGAAAGGCGTTACAATTCCCAGCAAAGCAGCCATAATATTGCCCATGAATGTTGATTTCCCTTCCAGTGCTTTTCGGGTTCGTTCAGCAGTAAAAAAACTGCGGAGTATACCTACAAAGAAAATAATGAGAACCAAAAGCATCAGCACCTTTGGAAATTCGAAAATAAAGAATCGTAAGGTTTCCGTTAAATGAGCACCTTTAGTCATCCCTAATGCAGAATCAATAAACCAGTCGGTTGCAGGTTGAAGATTGTTATAAACCAAATACCAAATTGGTAATAGTAGCAGGGGAATGATTATGTTTTTATTGAACTTCATATTTTAAAATGTTATTGATTTAATCTAATTGTTCGCAAAACAACGAACAATCAAACGAAAAAAAACTACTTTATAAAAAAAATTGAGATATAATAAATACCTACACCGATAAATATAACAGAAACCACTCTTCGAAACCAAAGTTCAAAAGTTTTAATGTGATTGTAGAGTTTTCCCACGTTTCCTACCGCAAAAGCCAATAACCAAGCAAATAAGATAACAGGCAATCCGGTAGCAAAGGCATAGATAATAGGTAAGTACAAACCGCTTGCACTTGCTATCGTCATGGGAATCAGCATCACGAAATAAAGCACTCCACTGTATGGGCAAAATGCTAAGGCAAATACCATTCCCAGCAAAAGTGTACTCCAATAATTTCCTTTCCCCTTTTCTCCTATTTTTTCGGTCAAGCGGGAGAAACCTGGAAGATTAATTTTGATAATATCTAACATAACCAGGCCGATAAGAACCAGCAATGGTCCTAACAATTTTTCTCCCCAACCCTGAAAAATCATTGAAACATGCATCTTGCCGGCTCCGAAAAAGAGCATCAAGGCTAAACCGGTATAACTTATTGCTCGACCAAGTGTATATATCAACCCATTGATAAAAACTCGTTTGCGATTTTCAATATCACAACTGATGAAACCGATAGCCGAAATGTTTGTTGCCAATGGGCACGGACTTATGGCAGTCATAATTCCCAAAACAAACGCTGTCACAAATGCATATTGCGAATTATCCAAGATGGTTTGTAAAATCTCCATTCTTACTTATCTTACTTACATTATTTTATCAGAGGATCAATTGTTTTTTTTAACTTATCCTTTAATTTTTCAGGGTTACTTCTTGCATAAATAAAGCCGTCTTGTGTCATATCAATACGCTTTTTTTTGCCGATAACTAACAGGGATTGTCCTTCTACCTTGTTCTTCTTTGCCAAAGAGGCACTGCTTTCTTCGTCTAAATTAATCGATTTAAAAGTAATTAGGCCTCTTTTTAGTTGTTCCGGATAGAGTGTCTCCACTGCTTTTTTCGATTCTGTTTCCACTGCCTGACAGGTAATGCAACGGCGGGTAAAATGGAAATAGTAAACTTCTACTTGGGGGGATTTTACGATGGTTTTTTGATCTTTTTTTTCAGCACTTATAGTGAAAAAAGGAATCATTAAAAAGGATAATACTAAAACAGATACTAGCTTCTTCATAATAAATTAGTTATTGGTTAGTATTTTTTTTAGTTCTTCATTGGATGGCACACGTCCTTTTATCACTACTTTGCCATCAACGACTAATGCGGGTGTACTCATGATATTAAATTTAATAATTTCGGAAATGTCTTCCACTTTCGTAATCGTAGCATCAATATTGTTTTGTGCAACTACTTCACGAGTTATTTTTTCAAGGGTTTTACATTTGGGGCAGCCTGTACCCAATACTTTAATTTCCATATACGTTACTTGTTTATTATGATTTACTTATTTACAACAGCCTTTTGTTTCTTTGCAATTAGTAAAAAAAGCCTCGAAATATGCTTGTGCTTTTGTCCAGTTATTACGGTTGATGCAATATTTAACCTTGGGGGTTTCTATTTCCCCTTGAATAAGTCCTGCCTCTTTTAATTCCTTCAGATGCTGAGATACAGTCGCTTTTGCAATGGGCAATTCGTTATGTATGTCCCCGAAATAGCAAGTATCCAAAGAAGCAAGAAATTGCAAAATGGTAATCCGAGCAGGATGTCCCATTGCTTTGGCAAATCGGGCAAGTTGCTCATTGTCAATAGTGTAATCTTTATTTTTACAGCATGTCATAACGAAATGAATTTATTTGTTTGTTGTTCGCAAAATTACGAACATTGTTTGAAACAACAAAACAAATACTAGGAAAATTTCCCATTCAAACTAAAAAAAAGAAAAAGCCTCGCAATTGTTTATTTGCAAGGTTTTCCGTTTTTTTATTCGTTTTTTATCTCCTCAAGGTGAAGTGTCCCGTATAAGATTGGTTAGTATAGATAGTTTTTATCAAGTACCAATAATCTGTAGAAGGTAATTGATTTCCCAAATATGTTCCATCCCATTCTTCAAAATTGTCCTCATATTTGGCAAGGAGTTTGCTGAAACGGTCATAGATGTATACATGAGCCGGTACCAGATTAATACTTTGAATTTTCCATGTATCATGTACACCATCACCATTAGGGGAGAAATATTTGTCGGGTATTAGTGTGATATCTCGATAGAAAACATATTTTCCTGAACAACTGTTTTCATCGGTGATCACGGCTGTATGGTATCCTAATGTAACGGCGGGGAATAACCCGGAAGTGGAACCTTCTGTTCCGTCGAGTGTAAAGCTATATGGAGGTGTCCCTTCTGAGAATATCAATTGAATATCACCTGTCGTTTCGTCCACTAAATTATATCCTGTTATTTGCGGAGTTGGATTAACAATAACTTCAGTCGTCAAAACTTTTTGACACTGTAACTTGGAGATGGTAGCCGTGTAGGTAGTAGTTGTTTGAGGAGATACTTTCTGCCTAGCATACGAACTTCCGTTTGACCACTGTACCGTTGAATTGTCGGGATATCCGGATACTTCTATGGTCGTTTTTTCTCCTTGACAGATACTTACGGTATCGGAAATCACTGCATTAGCGAAAGAGATAACATCTAAGTTTAATATGACAAGGCTATCACAACTGTGTACGGTTGTTAAACTATCTGTGTAAATTCCAATTTGGTCAAGGTTTAACCCTTTGAAAGAATATGTTTCACCCTCACAAATAGTTACATTGAGCGTATCGTGATAAGTTGGATAAACCGTTAATTGCAATTGATAAATACTATCGCAACCAAGCTTTGTTTGTAAGGTATCTGCATATAAGCCTGAATTGGAGAGCGTTTTTCCACGGAAATTATATGTGTTTCCTTGACAAATGGAAACAGGCGTTTCTGTAATTAAGTAGGTTGGGGCAACTTGCAATTCGAGGGTCATTTTATAGGTGCAACCTATTGTATTAGCAGTATCTTTTTCAACTGTAATTGTTTGAGCAACCGTTTGTATTGGAATAGAGAAACCATTATCAGAATAACCGGTTCCTTGACAGATAGTTGCATTAATCACTGTGTCTTGCACTTCTTCAATTTGAATTTCAAAGTTTGCAGAATTTTGACAACCGTTTTCTTCGTAAGTATAAGTGGCATTGCAAATTTTGGTTACTGCATCGTAAGTTGTTAATGTATCATTACTGATTCCTATACCGGAGTAACTTCCCCCGACAGGTTTCCCTTTTCCTATCGTTGTCAAATCAACAGGAATAGCTTCAGGGCAAACTACAATGTTTTCGTGGCTTACCTCCGGTACGTAATTAGCAACAGTATAACTTAGGGTGTCTTTTTGTGACAGTCCGTCAGTAACAATAACTGTATAAGTACCCGCACACAACCCCGTCGCTGTAGCAGTGGTCTGTTTCGAAGGATCGTCCCAAAGATAGGTATAAGGTTCAGTTCCTCCACTTACGGTTACTGTTGCTGTTCCCGTACAAGTGCTGTTGCTACTACCAAGGTAAGGAGTTGCACATGTACTATTACACGTGCCATAAGTTACGGTTGTCGCAAATTCGTTTACAGCCCAATTTCCACCGTCAGGGACACGTCGAATACTTTTTTCTATGTCTGTATTTGTAATTATTTCGGTATCATAGATTCTTGTCTTTTTGGATGTAGGGATTGTATTATAGCTATCTGCTACAAAAGAGCCGGATGGAACACAAGGTTGTCCATCTAAATAACTTTCTGTATCACTTCCCCATAAAATAGCATCTTGGGGGTTTCCTTCTCTGTCGTAAAAGGCAAACCAACCACCTGGGTTGGGAAGCCAATATCTGTCACCACCAACTACACAAAGAGACCCGGCATCATTAACAACTACCTCGACGGTATTACCTCCGTTGGCTACTAGTAAATTAGCAGCAACCGAGGGTGCTGCTGGTCCGCGAACAATGCAAAACCCGAGAGGCGGAACAACCGTTTTATCCGGAAGAGTATATCCCGCAGCTCCATTGGTAGTATAGTTCCCTAATAGATAACCGGAAATGTCGATAGAATCACATTTATGTGGGTTATATAATTCAATCCATTCTCCTCCTTCTGATGTTGAAGAATAAATGGCACCATTTCCTACTGTTGGATTGATCATGACTTCATTAATAAGTATTGTAGGTCCATTGTATTGGCATTCAGTAGGGGTTACAGTACCATTACATACGGTATTTGTTGTTCCGTCAATGCTGGCAACTAAATCTGATCCTCCTCCTACCACACTTAGTTGTAAGGTAACCAAACTATCGCAACCAAAACAACTCGTCGTTTTTTTTGTATGTGTAAAAATTCCTTCTTGTTCCTGAATGGGTAGATTAAAATTATGATTGTTATAGGGTTTTCCTTTACGAACTTTGTCCGTTATAGTTTCTGTTTTGATATCATTATTTACGGTGTACGAAATGGTGTCTTTTTGTGAGGTCGCATCCGTAACGGTAACTGTATATTTTCCTGCACATAATTTTGTCGCTGTCGCTGTATTTTGTGCGGAAGGATCATCCCAAAGATAAGTATAAGGTTCTGTTCCTCCGCTTACATTTACTGTTGCAGTTCCTGTACAAGTGGAAGTCGCTGCTCCGTTACATACAGTATTTTTTATTCCCGAAATAGATAGATTTAGCGGGTTAGTACAATCTTTTACTTGAACTCTAAAAGATTTGGTTACTTCCGTTACTTCTGCAAAGTATATATCATCCACAGCAAAGTCGTTGCCGAAAGCAGCTGTTTGCTGATTTACCAATTTTATGGTAACAGAGGTGTTACTTCCTGAATTCCATACAGTGTATATTTGAGTCCAGTTACAACTGCCTCCTTGTGGTTCATATGTGCCATATTGTATGTCTCCATTGATACTGAATTGTAATTGTGCTAAACTACTAGTGCTATTATTGTCCCATTTCATTACCCATGCATAAAAAATATAGTTTGTATTAGGTGTGACGGGGATTCCTAATTGTTCCCAAACCTTCATATTGGCGGTCGAACTTCCGTTTACCGCCATCATTTTTCCTGTACCGGTGGTATGGTCTTGTGTACAGATAGAATTCGAGTGAACACTATGTACATTGTTGGTTACAGCATAAGTTCCTTCAGGCTCTATGGAACTAGCATTGTTATAATCCGAAGTAAAACCCGTATTTCCTGATTCAAAATCACCATTGATAATTTTATTTGCACTAACTGTTTTTCCCGTAAAGGTATATGTATATTCTCCTGCTGTAGAGGGAATGGTTAAGGTAGGATTGTTTATAGTAGAGCTGCTTAATCCCGTATTTGGAGACCATTGAGCATCTACATACTCGTTAGTATCGCCGGCGTTTAATGTGATAGCTGCATCTCCTATGCAAGCAGTAAGATCTGTAGCAAATGAAGAAATTGTGGTACCCAATATGAGCAAAACCAAGCAACTAATCTTGCACAAGACAAACGAGGTATTGTGCGGATAATAAAAAAATGATTTTATTTTTACTGTAAGAGTACCCTCACTCATGCTATCATCAATTTAAATTAAGTGAAATATATCTAAGCAAAACTACTGAATATTTTGTTTGCATTATTACTCCTTAAATCAATTAACATCTGTTAACTAATAAAATTGTTAGCATTTATCGATGAATAATAATTCACTTAATTTGAGCTATACTATATTCTCTACCTTTGCAAGGTAAAGTGTCCTTTCAAAAATTCGTTAATCGCCTTGATTTTTATCACATACCAATAGTCGGTAGAAGGCATTTGACGACCTAAATATGTGCCGTTCCATCCTTCAAAATTACCGTCGTATTCTACCAGTAACTTACCAAAACGGTCGTAAATAGATACCTGGGCAGGAACTAAATCTATATTTTCTATATGCCATACATCGTTTATCCCATCTCCGTTAGGGGAAAAATATTTATCGGGAATCAAGGGGATATTTCGGTAAAAAATATACTCTCCGGAACAATTGTTATTGTCAATAACTTCTGCTTTATGATTACCAATAGAAACTGCCGGAAATAGTCCGGAAGAGGAACCCTCTGTTCCATCAAGTGTAAAGCTATATGGAGGTATTCCTTCTGAGAATATCAATTGAATATCACCTGTTGTTTCGTCCACCACATTGTATCCTGTTATTTGCGGATTGGGATTAACAATTACTTCAGTCGTCAAAACTTTTTGACACTGTAACTTGGAGATGGTAGCCGTGTAGGTCGTAGTTGTTTGAGGAGAAACTTTCTGCCTAGCATACGAACTTCCGTTTGACCACTGTATCGATGAATTGTCGGGATATCCGGATACTTCTATGGTCGTTTTTTCTCCTTGGCAAATATTTACCGTATCTGAGATGGCAACGTTTTCAAAAGATATTACTTTGAGGTTTAAAACAATGATACTGTCGCAATTATGGATTGTTTTCAGACTGTCTGTATAAATTCCCTGCGAGTTGACACTTAATCCTCCTATAGAATAGGTTTCTCCATAACAAATGGTTGCATTAATGGTGTCCTTGTAAGTTGGATAAACCGTTAATTGCAACTGGCAAATACTATCGCAACCAAATTTTGTTTGTAATGAATCCGAATATAAACCCGATTTGGAAAGTATTTTCCCATGAAAATTATATGTTTCTCCTTTACAGATAGAAACTGGTGTTTCCGAAATCAAGTAAGTGGGAGCCACTTGTAATTGTAGCGTCATTTTATAGCCGCAGTTGGCATTATTTACGGTATCTTTTTCAAAGGTAAGTGTTTGAGGAGTTGTTTGAACCGGAATGGAAAAACCATTTTCGGAGTACGCCTCTCCTTGGCAAATAATTGCATTGATGGTTGTGTCCTTGACTTCACTAATTTGAATTTGAAAATCAGCGGAGTTTTCGCAACCGTCTTTTTGGTAGGTGTAAGTAGCATGGCAGATTTTGGTTGAGGAATCATACGTGGTTAATGTGTCATTGCTGATTCCTGTACCGGAGTAGCTTCCTCCTGTGGGTGTTCCCGCTCCCGAGGTCGTCAAATCAAGAGGAATTGCTGTTGAACAAACGACCAAGTCTTCATGATTAATTTCCGGAATATAATTAGCGACAGTGTAATTGATGGTGTCTTTTTGCAAGTTTGCATCCGTAACAACAACGTTATAAGTACCTGCACATAACCCTGTAGCAGTTGCAGTCGTTTGTGCCGAAGGATCGTTCCAAAGATAAGTATAGGGAGCTGTTCCTCCGTTTACGGTTACTGTAGCTGTGCCTGTACAAGTGCTAGTTCCAGAATTTCCGCCACCACTATATGGTTCGGCACAAGTGCTATTACATGTTCCATATGTGCCAGGGTATGATCTTGCATTGGTCATCCACGTTCCTCCATCTTTTTCCCGATAAAAAGTCATCCCTTCTAATACATCAATTGTTATAGCAGCTTTTTTTGAACTTGAAATGTCGTTATAGCTCGGAATCGTAGTACTTGTGGAGGCTGATGGATTGCAAGGAGTTCCACTAAGGATAGCACTTCCCCAACTTATAGCATCTTGAGGATTATTACTCGTATCGTATATGGCTAACCAACCCCCTGTATCAGGTAACCAAAATCGGTTTCCTCCTATTGTACAACCTGCACAGGCTTCTATGCAAGTATACGTACTTCCCGATGCAATGACAATTTCCACTACGTTTCCACCATTTTGTACCAAACTACTAGAAGGAACAGCCGCCGCTGTTTGCCCTCTAACAATAACGAATCCTTGTGCAGGGACAATTGTTCCCGGAGGAAAAATAAAAGCCCCACTTCCTTCAGACGTATAATTTCCCAGTAAATAACCCGAAATGTCAATGCTTTGACACGGATTCGGATTGTATAATTCAGCCCATTCACCACCGCCGGAATTGCCATTGTTGTAATAAAAAGCACCATCTCCCGTAGTTGGCCATACCATGATTTCATTGATAATAATAGAAGGTCCATTATAGGTACAACTAACAGGGGGAGTTGCCGTTCCATTACATACGGTATTTTCAGTTCCGTTTACTGTCAATTGTATTTTCTCTGCTTTTTTTACTGTTAGTTGTAATATTACGGTGCTATCGCATCCTAGGGTAGTTAATGTGTCTAAGGAGAATGAAAATGTTCCTTCTTGTGTTTGAACGGGCAGACTAAATCCATTTTTGGTATAATTTTGCCCTTGATAAATTTCATCTGTTATACTGGCGGTTTTTGTCTCATTTGCTACTGTGTACTCAATCGTTTTTGTTTGATTAGTAGCATCCGTTACTGTTACTGTATATGTACCAGCACATAAACCTGTAGCTGTAGCTGTCGTTTGTGCCAATGGATCATCCCAACGATAAGTATAGGGAGCTGTACCTCCACTGGCTGTTACTGTGGCTGTTCCGGTACAGGTGCTAGAGCCGGGAGTTCCTCCACCACCACTATATGGTTCGGCACAAGTGCTATTACATGTTGCGTAAGTTCCGGGCTTGGATCGTGCGTTAGTCATCCATGCTCCTCCATCCGGCATTCGATGGAAAGTCATTCCGTCCAATACCTCAATCGTTATAACATCTTTTTTAGTACTGGAAATCTCATTAAAACTAGCTGGTACCGTGCCTATAGAAGGAAGCGGGTTGCAGGGATTTCCACTGAAAATCGTTGCGTAAAGAGACATATTTCCCCATGCTACCGCATCTTGTGGTTGCAATGTTTTATCATAAATGGCTAACCACCCTGCACCATCTGGCAACCAAAAACGTGCATCTCCATTTGGGTTCGACCAGCAAACGGAACTAGTTGTAGATTCAAGTTCTATTTCCACTACGTTACCTCCATTTTGTACCAGCTTTTCCGAAGATACAGGTTGAGCGTTTATTCCTCTTACAATAACGAATCCTTCGGCAGGAACAACTGTGCCTTGTGGAAAAGCAAAAGCTGCGGCTCCCTCTTCTGTGTAGTTTCCCAATAGGTAGTTTGATATGTCAATGCTTTGGCAAGGATTCGGATTGTATAATTCTACCCATTCCCCTGTTCCTCCAATTCCGGAATTATTTTTAGACACAAATGAACCATTGCCCGAACTGGGGGCAGGCATTATTTCATTTATGACGATTGAAGGCCCCTCATAGGTACAATTCGTCCCATTACAAAAGGTATTTTTTGTACCATTAACCGTTAAATTCATTAGATTGGAAACACAGTTTTTTACTTCAACAGTTACTACAGCACGTGCACTTTCGCAGTCATTTATGGTTTGAGTAACGTATGTAAGAGTTGTACCGGGAGTTGTAGTAGAAATGACAGGCAAATCAGAGCTGCCTGTTCCGCCTGCTTCTGTCGTGTACCATTTAAGGTTAACTCCCGTTACCAAATTGTTAAAAGTAGTAGGTGTTTCATTTACACAATATGTAACGGTGTCTTCAGAAACCGATGGAGGAGCAATTGTAGCTGTAAAAGTAATCGCATCTAAAAAATTACCTAATGAGGCACCTCCAACCGATGAAACGGATTCAAAAAGGAAACGTGTAGTCGTTTGATTTGCTGGAACTGTATAGCTTCCTGTATGAACTCCCCAAGCGGTATTGGAATCGGAAGCAGTTATTATTTGTATGTAAGGACCTCCCACTGGTCCGGCAGAAACCTTACACACGTCCGTTCCAGCTCTGCCTCTATGTGCAAAACTGAAATTGAAAACAACAGGATTAGGTGTATCATAATCTTGGTACACTCCTGCTACCATATTTGCATTTAATTCGATAAAAGCACTTCCGTCGTAAGGAACAACTCCTGACCCATTTCCTGTCCTCCAAAACTCAATAACCCCATCGGAAGCTGTGGTTTTCCAACCCGGAACAATTGCTTGATCAATAAAATATTCTGCACCAATCGGAAGTTCAAAACTAGGATTTATTGTATTGATAGTACAAGGATCAGAAGATGTACTAGGGGGAGTATAACTTGACCAACTACCGGTACTTTTTGTTATTCCCCAACCACTGATAATGTATAAATTATTAACCCCATCGTAAGCTAAATCCTCTGTTTGATTCCATACATTTGCCCATTTATTGGCAGTTGTACTACCATCCATACGACAAAAAATCACATTAGTATAGGTCTCCGAAGGAGAAGTAACCTCATAGGTGTCTGTAGAGCCAGACACTAAAGTCATATCCATAAAAGTTCCAGTAGAAGTACCTGCATAAAAATAGGCTGCAAACCGTGCTGTTCCGGAGTCATCCCAGACCCCTGTAGTTAAATACAAAGTTGTACCTTGAGTGATATTATTTGCTTGTAGTAAACTTGTAAATAGAATAAACAAGCATAGATAAATAAGACGTCCTGATTGATTAATTCTCGAAAGCAAATGATTTTCAACAAAAGTGGTTTTAATTAAAAGGCTTTTCTTCATAGTAGGAGGTTGATTTATGATACATAGGTGATTTTACATCACCCTAAAATCTTCCGTAAGACATTTTAGAAAATATATTTCCAACCTTATTTTTGAATAAATAACATAAATTAACCATTGCGTTTAGCCATATTAGATTTAAAGAGCTGGAAATGCTTTTTAATATTACTTTTTAAAAATTTAACATTAAAAATGCTGTGTTTTATGAAAAGACATTCTATTTTTGCACCGTAAAACGAAATTAGTCGAAAAAACTATGTGCGTACTAACCAAAGAAGAAATAATCAAGGAAGAATTTTTGACCGCAGCTCAAAAATTGTTTCAACAATATGGTTTTCAAAAAACTACGATGGAAGATATTGCCAGGGCTATAGGAAAGGGCAAAAGTACACTATATTATTACTATAAGAGCAAAAATGAGGTTTTTCAGGATGTAATAATTCGGGAAGCCGATGAAGTTGTTAATTCTGTTTTTGAGGCAACACAAAAGGCGTCTTCAGCAGTAGAGAAATTAAAGATATATTTAAATTTTTCGTTCGATAGTTTAAAAAGCAAGGTCAATCTTTATGGGGTAATGAAAGAAGAGGTCTTTAAAGAAGGAGATGTCTCTTTTTATCGCCCGTCAATGATAGAGCCACTGAAAGAATATAGTAATAGAGAAAAGCAAATAGTCAAAGATATTTTGCTCTTGGGACTTGAAAATAAAGAATTTACCGCAGAAATAAAGGAAAGTATTGACTTGGTGTCTTGCGTGATAATTGCTTCTATAAGGGGTATAGCCATTGATTTATTTTTTAATGAGGGAAAAGGGGTAAATTTTTCTGATAAGGGAAATAAGGTGAATGCTTTGGTGAATCTTCTTCAGAGAGGGTTGAAAGCATAGTTTGTTCTTTGTGTATCAATATTTTTTTTGTTTTTCTATCGACTCAAAAACGAAAATCGTTTTTAAAAATATTTATTTTTTATAAAATGGAAAAGAAACAAATTGAAACGGAAATAGAATCCATCTTAAAATGGGCTTTAGCAGATGAAAAAACTTCTGTCTCTTATGAGTTAAGCCTTCAAGAATTGGGTTTTGATAGTTGTGATACTCTTTATCTTTTGACATATATTGAGAACCAATTTGGAATTTCTTTTTCGGATGATTTCTTCTTGAGTAAAAAATCAGTAGCGGAATTATGTGATTTTATAGAACAAAATTTGCCATCTAAAACGCCACCGAATTGATAGGTATAAATTTTCTACACTTTTCAAAAAAAACCATTCCTTCTATATATTAACTAACCATTTAAATAATTCTCTCAATAATCGAATTTATATGAAAAGAATAACTTATTTCTTTTTTGTCGTAATTATGCTTACAAGTTGTAGCCCAAAAACTGCATCCGACGAATCACAGTCTCCTGCAAAAGTGCAAATAGCCGAAGTAAAGAAAGTTCTTGGAACTCCCTTTTTGCAATATAGTGGTACAATAGAACCTTCGCAAACTATACCCCTTAGTTTTCAAATGACAGGTACCGTGGAGCAAATTTTTGTGCAAGTTGGAGATGTTGTGCATAAAGGTCAATTGTTGGCAACTGTTGATAAGGCAGATGCTCAAAGTATGTACGAACTGACCAATGCGAAATACCAACAGGCAATGGATGCTTATAATCGATTAAAAGAGGTACATGACAATGGCAGTTTGCCCGAAATTAAATGGGTAGAAATGGAATCGAATTTACAACAGGCAAAATCTTCTTTGGCGATAGCGAAAACGAATTTGAAGAAGACAAATTTATATTCTCCCGACAATGGCGTAATTGGAAAAAGAAACATTGAACCGGGAATGTCGTCTATTGGAAGTGTGATAAATCCATTGGAATTGGTCAAGATAGAAAATGTGTATGTGAAAATTGCAGTGCCCGAAAACGAAATTGGTAAGATAAAAAAAGGTTTGGTAGCAACGTTTAGGGTTTCAGCTCTTAACGATCAATTATTTCAGGGTGTAGTAACCTCTGTGGGAGTCGTTGCCAATCAGGTTTCGCGAACCTATGACGTAAAAATTACGGTAAAAAATCAGGGATTGGTGCTTAAACCCGGCATGGTATGCGATGTGAAATTAAATATTGCAGTTAATAAAGAAATTGTGGCAGTACCCTATTCTGCTGTAGATATTGACAAGGATAATAGTAAATTTGTGTATGTGGTTGATGTTCCTAATAAAAAAGTAAATAAACGAATTATACAAGTCGGTAACTATCAAAACAGTGATATTGAGATTCTTTCAGGGTTATCGTTAGGAGAAAAGGTAGTGTGTGAAGGGAAACAAAAATTGTCGGATAACTCTAAAATAAGCCTTTAATTATGAAACAGAAAAAAATAGGCTTTATAGGCTGGGCGATGCGTTATCACAATATTACAAATATTTTGGTAACAGTATTTGTCATGATAGGGGTTGTTGCATTATTAAAAATGCCTCGCAATGAGTTCCCGAAATTTACTATAAGACAAGGATTAGTCATTGGGGTATATCCGGGAGCAACTTCCGAAGAAGTGGAAGAGCAACTTACCAAACAGGTGGAAAACTATATATTTGGGTTTAAAGAGGTAAAAAAAGCAAAAACTTATTCTGAGTCAAAAGAAGGTATGATGATCATTTACGTAGAATTAAATGATAACGTAACTGATGCTGACGAATTTTGGTCTAAATTGAAACATGGTCTAAATGAATTCAAATCTACCTTACCTCCGGGTGTGGTGGCTTTAATGGCAAACAGCGATTTTGGGGATACTTCAGCTTTGTTAATTACGCTTTCTTCCGATACAAAGGGATATAAAGACATGGAGAATGAACTAAAAAAACTCAAATCTGAATGTCGGAAAATTCCCGCCGTATCAAAAATAAAAGAGTATGGCTTACAAAAAGAGAAAATTTATGTCAATGTAGAACCGGAGAAACTCAATGAATACAACATAAAATCTATTTCCCTGCTTTCTTCTTACATGCCGAATGGAATAATTTCGCCTGCAGGAAAATTGAAAACCCCAGAGACGGATTTGTATGTACATTTCCCTCCAAATTTTGAGTCGGAAAAAGATTTGTCCGACCAAATTGTTTTTTCTGATCCGCAAGGTGGTGTTGTCAGATTAAAAGACATAGCCCGAATAGAGCGTAGAGATGAAGACCCTGAAAATTACATCCGGCAGAATGGTAAAAAAACAATTCTCCTTTCACTGGAAATGCAAACGGGAAATAACATCGTAGAATTTGGAAAGGACGTTCAAGCTGCTTTAACAAAGTTCAAGAAGACTTGTCCACAAGATATTAAAGTCAATGTTATTTCAAATTTGCCAAAATATGTCGACGATTCCGTTTCCGATTTTATGCGGGAATTTTTAATTGCAATTGTTGCTGTAATATTGGTTGTAATGCTTTTGCTTCCTAAAAAAGTAGCCTCCATAGCGGGCTTGACTGTACCTATATCGGTACTTATTACCTTAGGTTTTCTATATTTCTTTGGGGTGGAATTAAATACCGTTTCATTAGCAGGTTTAATTATTGTACTCGGAATGATTGTTGATAATTCCATTGTTGTAATAGATAACTACATTGACAAAAAAGATCATGGTATGTCCTCGTGGCATGCTGCCATAAAAAGTGCTCGTGAATTGGTTACTCCCATTATTACCGCTACTATGGCCATTTGTGTGGTATATATTCCTCTTGGAATCATGCTCCCGGGAACGGCAGGCGACTTTGTGCGTGATTTACCCATGACAATTTGTATTGCATTGGTTGTTTCTGTACTTGTTGCCCTCTTTGTTGTTCCGTTTCTTAATTTCTTTTTCATCAAAAAAGGATTGAAAGTTCCAAATGAGGAAGGACCCTCCAAAAAAACATTTTTGGATTGGATGCAAAGAATATTTGACAAAATTCTGGAAAAAGCATTTAAACAACCAAAAATTACTATTGGATTAGGTTTAGGGGTCGTAATGTTAGGTCTCTTTTTATTTAAAAATTTAGATCAACGATTGTTTCCCGAAGTTGAAAGAAATCAATTTGCCGTGGAAGTGTATCTCGATCAAGGAACTTCTTTAAATGTTACTGCAAAAGTTATGAATACGTTGGCAGCGGCACTGGAAAAAGATAAAAGAGTAACTACTGTAACTAGTTTCATCGGGACAAGCTCTCCGAGGTTTCATACTGTATATGCTCCTCAAATGCCCTCTTCAAACTATGGACAACTGATGGTTAATACAATTGATAATGCGTCAACAAGGGCTATCTGTAAAGAATATAACGAAAAATTTAAAGATGCATTTCCTAATGCCCATGTTAAATGGAAAATACTTGCTTTACAGCCAAGTAAATACCCCATCGAAATACGTATTTCAGGCGATTCCATTAGCGACCTGAGAAATGTTGAAAGTCAGGTACGAGATATTCTTAAACCTGTTCCGGGAATTGTGTGGTTGCACGATGATTGGGACCAAAAGCAACAAAGTATAAAGGTCGATATTGAAAAAGACAAAGCAACTCGTATGGGATATTCCAAAGGACTTGTTGCCACGTCTCTTATGATAGGCTTAAATGGTATTCCGTTAACTACCATTTGGGAAGACGACTATCCTGTTTCTGTCGAATTAAAACAAGACAATGGTGAGAAAAAAGATATAAATTGTATTGGCAATCAAACCATTACTTCTCCTATGAGTTTTTCTTCCTTACCATTAAGGTCATTTGCCAAATTCTCACCCGAATGGACAGAAGGAAAAATTCTTCATCGGAATGGAACCCGAACGATAACCGTTCAAATGGATGTTGATGCTACAGTAATGGCTTCAAACATTCTATCAAAAGTAAAACCGAAAATAGATAACCTGAAGTTACCTGAGGGAGTTTCCATAACTTACGGGGGAGACTATGAAGGACAACAAGAAGCTTTTGTTCCTATGGCTTATGCCTTGATTGTCAGTATTATAATTATTTTCTTCATTTTATTGTTTCAATTTAAAAAAGTAAAATTGGCATCGCTTATTATGTCCACCATGCTGTTAGGATTACCTGGAGCAGCCATCGGTTTATTTCTAATGGGGTATCCTTTCAGTCTTACCGGATTTATTGGTATTACTAGTTTGTGCGGTATTGTTGTTCGTAACGGCATCATTTTAATTGATTATTTACAGGAATTAAGAGTTGTACAAGGGTTTGGGGTAAAAGAAGCCGCTTTGGCTGCCGGAAAACGACGTATGCGTCCTATCTTTCTTACTTCGGCGGCAGCATCGGTAGGGGTAATTCCTATGATTATAAGTCGCTCTCCACTTTGGGGACCTCTTGGAACGGTTATTTGTTTTGGATTGTTGGTGTCTATGGTCTTAACTTTATTTATTCTTCCTGTTCTATATAGCGTTATTTATAGAGATAAACCTAATAAAATAGGCGTAAAAAAGCATATCCCTTATAATAATCTTATTGTTCCTGTCATTGGTGCAATGATTGTTCTTGGATGTTGTTGGGTACCTAGCTCAGTAAAAGCCCAGCCAAACGTTCTTTCATTAGATTCATGTAAAAACTTAGCTCTAGAAAATAATAAAAAGATAAAAAGTGCTAAATTTGACACGGAAAGATCTTCGGAAGTTAAAAAGAATGCTTTTACAAATTATTTTCCCAAAATTAGTGCAATGGGGGTTTCTATGCGTTCATCCGATTATTTGATTAAGGGATCGATACCATCGATGAATCTTCCGGTGTATGATGGAAATCCCGCAAATTTAGTTGCTCCTACACAGTTTGCTTATGTACCTTCTATTCCAATTGGAGTATTGGATTATATGAATGTCGCAAATATTACTATATTACAACCGGTTTTTGTAGGTGGTAGGGTTGTCAATGGAAATAAATTGGCTAAAATTGGACAAGAAGTAGACGTTCAACAACAACAGTTAACCACCGAAGAGGTATTGTTGAAAACTGAGAACCTATACTGGACAACTATTTCCTTGCAAGAAAAAATGACCACCATTAATAGCTACGAAGAATTATTGAATTGTTTGTTGAAAGACGTTAATGTGGCGGTAAAAGCAGGTTTGACGCAAAGAAGTGATTTATTGAAAGTGCAGCTTAAAATAAATGAATTGAAAGTCAATAAATTAAAGCTGAAAAATGGAATTAATTTGTCAATGAGAGCTTTGTGTCAACATGTAGGAATAACCTATGATTCAACATTTGTTTTGAATCGAACAATGGAAGAACCCATTTTGCCATCCGGTGTATTCAACAATACTTCCGGACATGAGAGATTGGAAGTTCAAATGTTGAATAAAGCGGTTGAGGCGGAAGAATTACAAAGAAAATTGGCTTTTGGGGAAGCCTTGCCTCAAATTTCCATTGGGGCTGTAGGTCTTGCTATGGATGCCATGGATGCCACTTCTACTAATGCATTGGCATTTGTTTCGGTTTCTGTACCTATTTCCGACTGGTGGGGCACTTCTCATAAAGTAAAAGAAGCAAAAATAAAAAAGGCTCAAGCACAAACTAAGTTGGAAGAAGTAACCGAATTATTAGCTTTACAAGTAGAACAGGCAGAAAATGAACTAAATGAGACATATTTCCAGATTGGCATTGCCCAAAGTTCGATAGAACAGGCAAAAGAAAACTTAAAAGTTGTAAATGACAATTATAAAGGAGGAATAGTTTCTATGTCCGACCTATTGGAGGCTCAAGCATTGTATCAAGATGCATTAAATCAACATACTGAGGCTCTATGTAATTATAATATTAAAATAGCCAATTATTTGCAGGCGACAGGAAACTACAAATAATTCCTTGATTTTCAACCAAGAATGTTATCATTAAAAATAAAACAAGAGGAAATGTTAATGGCGTTTTTATTTTGGCATTGACTTGGAGATTTAGGATGATTGTTTTTTATTTCATTTTTCTTAGTACTCTTTTTTATGTCCATTTTTATTCATGGACATAAAAAAGGGAGTTAGATTTATTAGAAGGTAAACAATAAAAATAATAATATGGGTGCAGATAAAAATCAATCGGATACCGATGCCGTTTTAAAGACAATTTCTCAGGGAAGGGAACGGACTAATCTTCTTCGCAAATGGGAACAAAGAACAATTGCTTATTTTGTTCAAAGACTTCCTTCTTGGATGACATCCAATATGCTCACAGGAATTGGGTTTTTTGGAAGCCTGGTGACCTTTTCGAGTTTTGTATTGGCTCATTATGTCCACGGCTATTGTTTATTGATAGGCGTTTTGGGTTTCTTCATAAGTTGGTTTGGCGATTCTCTTGATGGCAGGGTTGCTTATTATCGAAATAAACCTCGTAAGTGGTACGGATTTTCACTCGATTTCACTATTGATTGGATTGGAATTGTTCTAATGGGAATGGGTTTTATTGTTTATGTTAGTGATGTTTGGGAAATAATTGGTTTTTTATTTGTAGTTTTGTACGGTTGGGAAATGATGACTGCTTTGCTTCGATACAAAGTAACGAATAAATACTCCATTGATTCGGGCCTTTTAGGACCTACGGAGGCTCGTGTTGTTATTTCCACTATTTTGGTTTTGGAAGTTTTTGTGAATACTTCCATCATATATTCTTCGGCGTTGGCATGTGTTATTTTATTTATTTCTAACATAGTAGAAACAAATAAAATCTTAAAATTGGCTGATATCCAAGATAAAGAGGAAAACAGAAATGGTTGAAAAATTATTTACTTTTACTAAAGCTCAGTTATCTGCTTCTGTGGGTGGTATTATTGACTACCTGATAATGATTTTTCTCACAGAGTTTTTTCATGTGTATTACATGATTTCCATTGTAATAAGTGGAATTATAGGAGCAGGAATAAATTTTAGCTTGAATAAGATTTGGACATTTAATTCAAAAGACGTTGCTTACAAAAATTCTTTACACCAGCAATTGCTCAAATTTGTTTTAGTGGTTACAAACAGCATATTCTTAAAATCGACGGGAACTTATCTTATTACAACATCTATGCAAATAGATTATAAAATAAGTCGTATTGTTGTCGATTTAATCGTTTCCGTTGGATTTAATTATAGTCTGCAAAGATTCTGGGTTTTCAAAAAAGTAAAGTAAATCAGATTTGGTTTACTTTTTTTATGCATAAAATTAAAAGATTACCTTTTGGGAGTGAACTCTCCCACAATATCCAGAATCGTTGCTCCATATTTTTCCACAGTTTTTTTACCCAAATGGGGTATTTTTAGCAAATCGTTACTGGTTGAAGGAAGCAAATTGGCAATGCCATGTAGTGCTTTTTGATGTAAAATAGCGTATGCTGGCAACAATCTTTCTGCTGCTTCCGCATTTCTCCAAGCACGCAAATGTTCGTAAAGCTCCTGATGAATGATATCATCCGAAACGACCGACTTTTCTTTCAATAATTTCTTTTTAGAAGTCTCTTTATGTTCCTCTTGCTGTAAAATAGAGGCTTCTGATTTTGCTTTTTGATAAGCTTCTACAGAAAAACCATCTGTCGGAATATGTTGTAATGTCGAAAGTTTAATTCGTAGTGCTGTAGTAAGCGATTCAATTAATTCGTTCATTCTTTTTTGTCCCTCTTTGTTGTCAATCTCTACTTTCAATGACGAAACAAGTGGTAGCACTATTTCAATCAAACAATCCGAAAAATAGGCAGCTCCTGAAGAAATGCGTTCTTGTAATGTGCTGTTTCCTTTGTAATTAGGATTTTCTTTAAACAGGTGTGTAAAAACATTTTTAAAATTATCGGAAACCGATATTATTTTTGCCGAAAATATATCAAAAGAGATTTTGCATTGTTCAAACAGATGAGGATATAGTTTTCCTGCAGATTCTTCAAATTGTTCTATCGTACGTGCAAAAGTATTCCTTATAGATTGAAAATCAAATTGCTCGGATAATAGTTGAAAATAATAGGCTCGCTCTAGTTCTGTCATAACTGATTCATTGGGAGCCAAATTCTCTGCTTCTTTCACAAAATCAGTTACTTGCATGTTGCTAATAATGGCTTTTTGTGTAATAGGTGAACTTAATACTATTCCATCCAATGTTTTACACCGGCTTAATGCCACATAGGTTTGCCCGTGTGCAAATGACCCTCCAATATCTATGATGGCTCGTTCAAAAGTTAACCCCTGACTTTTATGAATAGTAATTGCCCACGCCAATCTTACTGGGTATTGCTCAAATGTTCCTTCTACTTCTTCCGAGATTTCTTTTGTCTCTTTATTCAATAAATATTTACTGTTTGTCCATACTTCTTTTTGAAGCACAAAAGAAGATAAGTCTCCCTGCCCTTGAACTTCAATTTCATCTTCTGTCATGCGGGTTATACGACCAATTTTTCCGTTGTAAAATTTTTTATCAAATGATGAATCGTTTTTTACAAACATTATTTGGGCTCCCTCTTTCAACGTTAATATTTCGTCTGCCGGATAAGACGACTGAGGAAAGTTGCCTGCTACGGTAGACTTAAAGGCATAGGAAGGAGCTTTTATTTTTGCCAGATATTTGTCGTTAATTTCTTGAGCTTGTGCATTATGTGTTGTGAGTCGTATATACTCTTCGTCTTTTTGGGGCTCAAAATTCGGAATGTATCGTTGGTTTAGTGCTACAAGCGTTTCATTATTGGCTGTGTTTTCACGAATCTGATTTAGCAAATGTAAAAAATGAGCTTCGCTTTGGCGAAAAACACGTTTTAATTCAATGCTGATATAAGAGGTTTGTTGCAGTGCTTTGCTATCGAAAAAGAAAACGCTATCATAATATTCTTCCAACAGTCTACGCTCTTCGTCTTTTACTACAGGTGCAAGTTGTTGTAAATCGCCAATCATTAAAAGTTGTACGCCACCAAAAGGTTTTGTTTTGTCCCGATAACGACGTAAAATGTGGTCTATTAGGTCGAGCAAATCGGCTCTTACCATACTTATTTCATCAATGACCAGTAAATCCAAACTTCGTATAATGTTGATTTTTTCTTTGCTAAACTTAAAAAGTTTATTTGAACTAAATTCTGTTCCGGGGATGTATGGTGCAAACGGTAGTTGGAAAAAGGAATGAATAGTAACACCTCCTGCATTAATAGCTGCAATACCTGTTGGAGCCAACACAACCATTCGTTTTGGTGAGCGTTCTTTGAGTTGTTTTAAAAATGTGGTCTTTCCGGTACCGGCTTTTCCGGTCAAAAACAAGTGTGTTCCCGTTCTTTCAATACAACGCCACGCTAATTCCAGTTCAGCATTTGTTTCCATATATTTTTTTATATAAGCAAAGATAATATTAATAGGAAGAGAAAACAATATTTTATTTTTGGCTACATTTGTGATATGCTTTTTTATTCGAAGATGAATAGTAGTTACTAGTTCTTTTATTTGATCTTTTCAGTAGTTTTTTCATGCAACAAAAATTTAAATATAAAACTACTTTTTATCTTAAAAACAGTCTATCTTTGAGGTCGAAAATAATTGAAATGGGGGATAGGTTTCATCTTAATAAAAAAATAGTTTTTTATGATAAAACAATCAATGAATAAAACCGGAAATTATCAGTTTACGATTGTTGTTCCTGTTTATAACGAAGAAGATAACATTTTTAATTTGGCGGAAAAATTGAAAGAATTTCTCCCTCAGTCAATTTACTCCACTTGTGTATTATTTGTCAATGATGGATCTACAGATTGCAGCAAGGAGAGGTTAGTGGATGTTTGCAACAGCAATAATCATTTCTACTTTATGGATTTATTCCGAAATTCAGGGCTGAGTACGGCAATGAAAGCAGGTATAGATGCTACTTATTCCGAGTATGTCGGCTACATGGATGCGGATCTACAGACTACTCCTGACGATTTTAATTTGCTACTAACCCATATTGAAAGTTACGAAATGGTTATGGGTATTAGGGCAAATAGGAAAGATTCTTTCTTTAAAAACTTACAGTCCAAAATCGCCAACGGATTCCGTCGTAAAATGACCAATGATGGAGTAGCTGATACAGGTTGTCCTCTCAAAGTATTACACACCGAAAATGCAAAAAAGATACCTTTTTTTAATGGGATGCACCGTTTTCTTCCTGCTCTTATTCAATTGCAGCAGGGCAAGGTACTCCAAATTCCTGTCCGACATTTCCCTCGTGTAGCAGGCGTATCAAAGTACCATTTATGGAACAGGCTGGTATCTCCCTTTCTTGATTGTTTTGCTTTTCGTTGGATGCGAAAAAGATATATTAATTACAGTATCAACGATAATAATTTATGATGGCATACGCTTACGTGATTGGGTTTTTAGCCCAGATATTTTTTTCTGCACGAACGTTACTTCAATGGATATTATCGGAAAAAACGAAAAAAGTAGTCTCCCCGTCTCTATTTTGGGTTTTAAGTCTTTTGGGCTCTTATTTGATGTTTATATATGGGTGGGCACGAAATGATTTCTCCATCTTATTCGGACAATTAATAACCTATTACGTCTATATTTGGAATCTACACGAAAAAGGGCTTTGGAACCGTTTTCATGTTCTGTTTAGACTGGTATTGTTGTTGACACCCGTTGTTGCCATCCTTTTTGTGTGCGGAGAAGCAAATGAATTTATCAAACTGTTCTTCAAAAATGATAAGATTCCTTTTTGGATGCTTATTTTTGGGTCATTAGGACAGTTGATATTTACACTTAGGTTTATTTATCAGTTCTTTTATTCGGTAAAACGAAAGGAATCGATTCTTCCCATGGGATTTTGGGTTTTAAGTCTTTTGGGCTCCGCTATTATTATCGTTTATGGTTTCTTTCGTAAGGATATAGTGCTAATTGTTGGACAGTCGTTTGGTCTTGTAGCCTATATTCGTAATATAATGATTGAAATAAGTAGCCATCGACCTTCTGATTCTGAAATATAAGCGAAAAATATTTTCCAATTGTATGAAATTTGTTGGTCTACCAAAACATATTAATAAATGATTAAATTTTTAGAAAAGAATCCTCTTTTAATTATTTGTACGCTGGTACTGGTTATGCTCCTGCCGGGCTTAAATACGGTGCAGGTATCAATCATGGAGGCTAGACATTTTATTAGTGCACATGAGATGGTTGCCGACGGACATTGGCTACTAACAACGATGAATGGTGAGCCGAGGTATGAAAAGCCTCCTCTTCCCACTTGGTTATCGGCTTTTTCTAGTATCTTATTTGGAGCAAGAAGCCTTTTTGCATTGAGATTGCCTCAAGTTCTCATGGTCATGTTGTTAGGAATATATACTTATCTGTTATCCAATAAGTTACTGAATAATTCTGTCCATAGCTTTTATAATGCACTAATTGCAATTACATCTTTTTATATTATAGGAATAACCATAGAAGCTCCTTGGGATATTTTTACTCATGTTTTCATGTTTATGGGAATTTACTATTTGTTTCGGTTGTTCGAAAATGAAAATCACCGTTCGAGATTTTCTATTCTATCCGGAATATTTATAGGATTTTCTATATTGAGTAAGGGTCCTGTTTCTATTTATGCACTTCTTTTACCTTTTTTGGTAGCTTATGGCATAACTTATAGATATAAACTGAAAAATAAAGTACCTTACATCTTTCTTGTTATTATTATTGCTCTTTTGATAGGTTGTTGGTGGTATTGTTATGTGTATTTTCAGGATTCTCAAACATTTTCATCTATTTCAAAAAAAGAAACGGGGAATTGGGCTGATTATAACGTAAAACCATTTTATTATTATTGGAACTTTTTTGTCCAAAGTGGTTTATGGACGATTCCTGCGTTTGTCAGTCTATTATATCCTTATCTGAAGAAAAAGGTAAGTAACTTGAAAGTATATAAGTTAACTTTACTGTGGACTCTCTTTGTTGTCGTTTTTTTATCTTTCATTCCCGAAAAAAAAGCTCGTTATTTAATGCCTGTACTAATTCCCTTAGCCTTAAATATTGGTTTTTATGTGGAATATTTATTTCGGAAGTTTAAAACCCTAAGTAATAAGGGTGAAACTGTATCTGTTTATCTAAATTTCGGATTGATAGCCTCTGTCGGAATTTTGTTGCCTTTTGTTAGTTTTATTTTTTTCAAAAAAGAAATAACCAATCTATTGGGGTTGTATATAGCCTCTTCTATTATTGCTTTTACAACAGGAATATTAATATTTTGGAAACTAAAGAAGAAAGAAATCAAACAGGTATTTTTGCTTTCCGTTTTATTTTTTGTAGGACTGTTAGCTACAGCCCTGCCATTATTCTCCGTCATTTCTATTGGTGATAGCTATCGACCACTGGCTCATTTGAGGGAGGATGTTGCCAAACACAGGATAAAAGTCTATGGGTATAACTATGTGGCTCCTGAAATGATTTGGCAGGTTGGGGATAAAGTCCTGCCTATAAAAAAAGACAGTTCGGCTATTGTTTATCCGAAAGAGAAACGATTTGGACTACTTGCAAATAACATGAAATCAGAAGATTTGCTAGTATTACAAAAAGATTATTCGGTTGAGAAGGTTGAAACGTTTGACTTAAATTTAAAATCTCGAAAAAATAAAGGAGGAAGATTAATTAGCGATTATTACATTCTTACCAAGAAATAATTGGTAGATAAAAATACTTTTTTGATGAAAAAAATTTTAGTAACAGGTTCTGCCGGGTTTATCGGATTCCATTTAACAAGAAGATTGTTGGAGTGCGGATATGAGGTTGTTGGCATTGATAGCATTAATGATTATTATGATGTCCGATTAAAATACAATAGGTTGCTTGAAACAGGAATTGAAGAAAAACTCATTATTGAAAAAGAACCTGTTGCTAGTAAATTGTCATCCAAATATCGATTTTTTAAGATTGATTTGACCGATAGAGATGAAATAAATAAACTGTTCAGCCAAGAAAAATTTGATATTGTTTGTAACCTTGCGGCTCAAGTGGGAGTTCGTTATTCTATAAGTCACCCTTTTAGTTACATAGATTCAAATTTAGTAGGTTTTGCTAATATATTGGAAGCTTGTCGGCAAAATCAAGTTAAGCATTTGGTTTATGCAAGTTCCAGTAGTGTGTACGGATTAAATGAAAAAATGCCATTTTCAGAAGATGATACGACTGACCATCCTGTAAGTTTATATGCTGCCACAAAAAAAGCAAATGAATTGATGGCCCATGTTTATAGTCAGTTATATCGGTTGCCTACTACAGGAGTGCGTTTTTTTACCGTCTATGGACCTTGGGGAAGACCCGATATGGCTCCTTTCCTTTTCATGGATTCTATTATGAAGGGAATGCCTATAAAGGTGTTTAACCATGGCAATTTAGAACGCGATTTTACTTATGTTGATGATATTGTACATGGTTTGGAAAAAATTATTGAGAGTCCTGTTTCAGATTCTGATTTTTATAAAATATATAACATTGGTAATTCTAAGCCAATAAAACTTATGGATTTTATTCAAACTATTGAAAACGTAACCGGCAAAATTGCACAGAAACAATATGTCGAAATGCAAGCTGGAGATGTTTATTCTACTTACGCAGATACAACTAAACTACAAAAGGTATTCGGATATAAGCCGGAAACAACTATTTATGATGGAATTAATAAATTTTATCAATGGTACGTTGAATATACAAAAAATCGGTAGAAATAACGGAACAAGGTTAAATAAAATTCCAAACACTAAGTCTTTAACACAAGTATATGGATAAGAATAAATATATGCAATTAGCCATTGATTTGGCAAAAGAGAATGTCAGAACAGATTTTGGAGGACCTTTTGGTGCGGTCATTGTAAAAGATGGGGAAGTTATTGCACAAGCAGCCAATAGCGTAACTTCTACTAACGATCCGACAGCTCACGCTGAGGTAAATGCCATTCGCCAGGCTTGTAAAAAATTAAATACATTCAATCTGTCAGGTTGCGAAATATACGCAAGCTGTGAACCTTGTCCCATGTGCCTTTCCGCTATTTATTGGGCTCGTATTGATAAAGTATATGTTGCAGCTACCAAAAAAGATGCTGCTGATGCTGGATTTGATGATGAATTTATATACAAAGAATTAGACTTGCCTGAAAATAAAAGGCAACTGAGAACCTCCGAACTCCTCATGGAAGAAGGTCAAAAGCCTTTTATTGAATGGAAACAAAAAGCAGATAAAATAACTTACTAATAATTGAAATAAGAAAAGCATCTCGCAGAGATGCTTTTCGGAGAATAATATAGAAAAACTTATTTTATAAATACTTTGCCATTATCTTCCACATCTTCTGTTATCCAAGTATTTCCTCCAATAACAGCATTTTCTCCGATCGTTATTCTTCCTAAAATGGTTGCTCCTGCATATACCACAACATTGTCTTTCAAAATGGGATGTCTTGGAATTCCTTTTATGGGGACATTATTTTCATCTACAGGAAAACTTTTTGCTCCCAACGTAACTCCCTGATAAATTGTAACATTTTTACCAATAATGGTTGTTTCTCCTATAACCACACCTGTTCCGTGGTCAATCGCAAACGAATCGCCAATAGTAGCTCCCGGATGAATATCTATTCCTGTTTCTGAATGTGCCATTTCAGTTATGATTCTAGGAATGATAGGTGTCCTTAATAAAAGTAGTTCATGTGCAATTCGATAATTCGAAATAGCCATCAATCCCGGATATGAAAGAATTACTTCTCCATAACTTTTTGCCGCTGGGTCGATTCGAAAAGTTGCTTCCACGTCTGTTGCTAATTGAGTCCTTATTTGAGGCAATTTTTTTATAAAAGCCACAGTAGTATCCATAGCAATGGTTTTTCTTTCTGTCAGATTGCGTTTTTCTGAAGAACAATCGAAACACAAACCGGCAAAAATCTGCTCCCAAAGCAAACTGAAAATTCGTTCTGTGTTCACCCCGATGTGATATGGAAGAGTTGCTCGGTTAATCGTATCATTGCCAAAAAAACCGGGAAATAAGACTGAACGAGTAATACTTACAATTTCTTTTAAAATACTTCTTGACGGAAATGGCTCTCCATCCCTGTTTTGGTGAAATAAGCTTTCGACCGAGTCTACTCCGGTAAGTTTTTCTATAGTTTCTTTTATCTCTAAAGAATAATTTTTGTTCATGGTACAGATTATTGTTCGTTTTTTAATAACTTGTTGTACTGTTCATCGTCTTGTAGAATTTCCAAAGCTTTTTTTACAAAATCATTTTTTGTATTAATAACTTCAAAATACTCATTCGTATCCCAGATGTCCCTTGCAATTAACGCTTTTAGTTGAACTCTCAGCAATGGCATTGCTTTTATCCACTCTTCTTTGGCAAAATTTATTTTTTTTGCATCTGCTTCCTCTTTTACCTGAGTAAATATACCCGAATCGTCAAAAGATTTATCGTAAATTTCAAAGGAAGGGTATTTCGACAGAATAGCTTTCCTGTTCTTGTCAACATAAGATAAACATATTTTGTTAATGATTCCGTTGTTTATCAGTTCCCTATGTAATTTTGAATACCTGGTCGTGTCAGCGGGAACAAATATGTCAGGCATAATTCCGCCTCCACCATATACGGTTCTTTCAGAAACTAATGTTTTATATCGTAAAGAATCTGGAAAGGATATACTGTCTAACGAAACAAATTCTCCATGCTTATACCTGTCTAATATATTCTCTTCATATTTGCTCTTACCTTCTTTATAAGGTCGTTGTATACATCTTCCTGAAGGTGTATAATATCGTGCAACTGTTAGTCTGATTTCTGAACCGTCTGGTAGAGGCAATGGTCTTTGTACTAATCCTTTCCCGAAGGTTCTTCTCCCAATTATTAATCCTCTATCCCAATCTTGTATAGCACCTGACAAGATTTCACTTGCTGAGGCAGAATATTCATCTACTAAAAAGACAAGTTTGCCTGTCTCAAAATCTCCGCTCTTTTGGCAAGTAAATAGCTCTTTTGGCTGATTTGCTCCTTCTGTATACAAAATCAGTTTTTGACTGTCCAAAAATTCATCTGCCAATTCTATTGCACTTTGTAAATAACCTCCTCCATTTTCCTGTAAATCAATGATTAAACTTTTCATTCCTTTTTTCTTCAGGGCACTTATCGCCTCCATAACTTCTTGATGTGTGCTCGACGCAAAACGGTTTACTTTTACATATCCTATTCCTGGTGCAATCATATATCTTGCATCCACGCTGTATATGGGAATCTTCTCTCTTACTATAGAAAAGGGAATAAGTCTCTTATCTCGTAGTATTTTTACTTTCACTTTTGTTCCTTTTTTCCCTTTTAAACGCTTTGTAATATCCGAAGTTTCCATTTTTACTCCAGCAATTAGAGAGTCATTCACGTAAATGATTTTATCTCCCGGTAAAATTCCCAGTTTCTCGGCAGGTCCTCCTGTTATAGATTGTATAACCATCACTGTATCGTCAACCATATTAAAAGAAATACCAATTCCCTCAAAGCTCCCTTGCAAAGATTCATTTGCCGATTTTACTTCCGCAGGAGATAAATAAGAGGAATGAGGATCTAGTTTTTCCAACATGCCTTCAATAGCGTACTCAGTCAATTTACCCTGATTAACCGAATCTACATAAAATTTCGATATAGCACTTAACGAGAATCCCAGTTTCTGTAGTTGAAATTGGTCAAGATATTGTGAAAAACCTCCTAAGCAAAAAAGAAAAGATAGTATGAATAGGGTAGTTTTTTTCATTTTTAGTATAGATAAACATATAGCAACAAAGGTAAAAAAAACATTTAACTGCACAATCCTTTATTAAAGTCATTTTTTTCAGTTATAATAAATTGATATTAAAAAAGTTAAGGAATAATCTTTGATATGGGATAAAAAAAGGGGTAAAAAAGTTTGGAGGATGGGAAATAAAAGGTTTATCTTTGCAGCCGCTTTCAGGGGATAGCGATAGGTGAGTTAAGGAGGGAGTTGGCGAAAAAAGATTAAAAAAACTTTGAAAAAAGTTTGGATTGGAAGAAGAATAAGTATTATCTTTGTAGCCCGTTTCGGTTTGAGATAAAGGATTGGAGAGCGGGGAGGAAGTTTGGTTATCACAGGGGTGTGATGATTGGAGCACAAAAGAGAGATCTTTGACAGATTGAATGATAGAAACAACAAAAAAGGTAAAAAATAGCAACCGTCAAAAAGTATCATTGCTATCTATGCAAATAGGTAGTGATATTTAAAAAAAGGTCAATGAGCAGAAACAGGAAAAATAAGAAATAGAAATATATAAACAACGAAGAGTTTGATCCTGGCTCAGGATAAACGCTAGCGACAGGCCTAACACATGCAAGTCGAGGGGCAGCACATGAGTAGCAATACGATGGTGGCGACCGGCGCACGGGTGAGTAACACGTATGCAACCTACCTATAAGAGGGGAATAACCCGGAGAAATTCGGACTAACACCGCATAATACTGAATATTCGCATGGATTTTCAGTTAAATATTAATAGCTTATGGATGGGCATGCGTATGATTAGATAGTTGGTAGGGTAACGGCCTACCAAGTCAACGATCATTAGGGGTTCTGAGAGGAAGGTCCCCCACATTGGAACTGAGACACGGTCCAAACTCCTACGGGAGGCAGCAGTGAGGAATATTGGTCAATGGGCGAGAGCCTGAACCAGCCATGTCGCGTGAAGGAAGAATGTCCTATGGATTGTAAACTTCTTTTATACAGGAATAAAGTGTACTACGAGTAGTATTTTGTATGTACTGTATGAATAAGGATCGGCTAACTCCGTGCCAGCAGCCGCGGTAATACGGAGGATCCGAGCGTTATCCGGATTTATTGGGTTTAAAGGGTGCGTAGGCGGAATAGCAAGTCAGTGGTGAAAGTTTGCAGCTTAACTGTAAAATTGCCATTGAAACTGCTGTTCTTGAGTACAGTAGAGGTAGGCGGAATGTGTAGTGTAGCGGTGAAATGCATAGATATTACACAGAACACCGATTGCGTAGGCAGCTTACTGGAGTGTAACTGACGCTGAGGCACGATAGCGTGGGGATCAAACAGGATTAGATACCCTGGTAGTCCACGCCGTAAACGATGATTACTAACTGTTTGCGATATAATGTAAGTGGTACAGAGAAATCGTTAAGTAATCCACCTGGGGAGTACGCCGGCAACGGTGAAACTCAAAGGAATTGACGGGGGCCCGCACAAGCGGAGGAACATGTGGTTTAATTCGATGATACGCGAGGAACCTTACCCGGGCTTGAAATGCAGAGGAATGATTTGGAAACGAGTCAGTCAGCAATGACCTCTGTGTAGGTGCTGCATGGTTGTCGTCAGCTCGTGCCGTGAGGTGTCGGCTTAAGTGCCATAACGAGCGCAACCCTTATCATTAGTTACTAACAGGTTAAGCTGAGGACTCTAGTGAGACTGCCGCCGTAAGGTGAGAGGAAGGTGGGGATGACGTCAAATCAGCACGGCCCTTACGTCCGGGGCGACACACGTGTTACAATGGGGGGTACAGAGGGTTGCTACTTGGTGACAAGATGCTAATCTCTTAAAACCTCTCTCAGTTCGGATTGGAGTCTGCAACTCGACTCCATGAAGCTGGATTCGCTAGTAATCGCGCATCAGCCATGGCGCGGTGAATACGTTCCCGGGCCTTGTACACACCGCCCGTCAAGCCATGGAAGCTGGGGGTGCCTGAAGTCCGCTACCGCAAGGGGCGGCCTAGGGCAAAACTAGTAACTGGGGCTAAGTCGTAACAAGGTAGCCGTACCGGAAGGTGCGGCTGGAACACCTCCTTTCTGGAGCTGTTGACCTTTTACAGGTGGCTGTTTTTTTTCGTTTTTTGTTTGTTTCTGTTGTTTAAATTTGTAAAGCATAGTAATATCGGAAGTGTGGTTGAGCCACGGTTGAGGTAATAGCTGCAGAATTTTAAGAATATTATATGCAGTCCTATAGCTCAGTTGGTTAGAGCGCTACACTGATAATGTAGAGGTCGGCAGTTCAACTCTGCCTGGGACTACAAGAAAGATATAGGTTTATAATAAAGCAAACCGGGGGATTAGCTCAGCTGGCTAGAGCATCTGCCTTGCACGCAGAGGGTCAACGGTTCGAATCCGTTATTCTCCACATGAAAAAAGAAGAATTAAGCTGGAGGGTTTAATTGGATAGGGGGATAAGGGGAGGAGAGTTAAAAAGGAAGATATTTTTATATCATTAAATGTATTGGTATAATTATACGATTCTGACAGAATGAGGAGGTGTTTTTTGAATGCTTTTTCAGGAAGTTAAAAGAAAGAGATCTTTGACAAAATGGACAATTAAAAGAAAAGAGAAAAGAAGACACTATACAGCGTCATATTTTTTTAGGAAAATATAACGAGGTTATAATTAAAAAGAAAGACAAAGGGCACCTGGTGGATGCCTAGGCTCTAGGAGGCGAAGAAGGACGTGATAAGCTGCGATAAGCTACGGGGAGGTGCAAATGACCGTTAATCCGTGGATTTCCGAATGGGGCAACCCGATATACTGAAGGTATATCATCCCGTTAAGGGAGGCGAACGTGGGGAACTGAAACATCTAAGTACCCATAGGAGAAGAAAACAAAAGTGATTCCGTGAGTAGTGGCGAGCGAAAGCGGAACAGCCCAAACCAATGATGTAGCAATGCATTGTTGGGGTTATAGGACTGCGATATACGATATAAAAAGGAATCGGAATTACCTGGAAAGGTAAACCATAGAAGGTGAAAGTCCGGTACGAGTAATGTTTTATAGAGTTAGCAGTATCCTGAGTAGTGCGGGACACGAGAAATCTTGCATGAATTTGCCGGGACCATCCGGTAAGGCTAAATACTCCCTAGAGACCGATAGTGAACCAGTACTGTGAAGGAAAGGTGAAAAGAACCTTGAATAAAGGAGTGAAATAGAACCTGAAACCAGGTGCTTACAAGCGGTCGGAGCAGCTTCGTGCTGTGACGGCGTGCCTTTTGCATAATGAACCTACGAGTTACTTTTTCTGGCAAGGTTAAGGCTCTCAGAGCTGCAGCCGAAGCGAAAGCGAGTCTGAATAGGGCGCTATAGTCAGAAGGAGTAGACGCGAAACCAAGTGATCTACCCTTGAGCAGGTTGAAGGTTGGGTAACACTAACTGGAGGACCGTACCGGTATACGTTGAAAAGTGTTCGGATGACTTGAGGGTAGGGGTGAAAGGCTAATCAAACTTGGAGATAGCTCGTACTCCCCGAAATGCATTTAGGTGCAGCCTCAGGGGATTTCTTATGAGAGGTAGAGCGACTGATTGGATGCGAGGGCTTCACCGCCTATCAAGTCCTGACAAACTCCGAATGCTCATAAGATTACTCTGGGAGTGAGGGCGCGGGTGCTAAGGTCCACGCCCGAGAGGAGAAGAATCCAGACCATCAGCTAAGGTCCCCAAATGTATGTTAAGTTGAATTAACGAAGTCGAATTGCAGCGACAGCTAGGATGTTGGCTTGGAAGCAGCCATTCATTTAAAGAGTGCGTAACAGCTCACTAGTCGAGCGGTTTGGCGTGGATAATAATCGGGCATAAACATACTACCGAAGCTATGGAACCAGTAATGGTTGGTAGGGGAGCATTCCAAATTGCGTTGAAGGTATAGCGATAAGCTGTGCTGGAGTATTTGGAAAAGCAAATGTAGGTATAAGTAACGATAAAGGAGGTGAGAAACCTCCTCGCCGGAAGACTAAGGGTTCCTGATCAACGCTAATCGGATCAGGGTTAGTCGGGGCCTAAGGGGAAGCCGAATGGCGAACTCGATGGAAGAATCGGTTAATATTCCGATACTACCTTAAAGAGCGATGCAGGGACGGAGTAGTGAAAGTTCTGCTGTCTGACGGAATAGGCAGTTAAAGGGTGTAGACGTTGATTATGGTAGGCAAATCCGCTGTAAGAGTCGAACCTGAAAGTACAGAGAGCCCTCGTGGTGATTTGATATGAACGTAAACAGACTTCCAAGAAAATCTGCTAAGCATATTTTTAGGGTACCCGTACCACAAACGGACACACGTGGTCAAGTATAGAGTACTAAGGCGCTCGAGTGATTCACGGTTAAGGAACTAGGCAAATTAGACCCGTAACTTCGGGAGAAGGGTCCCCTACTCAGCAATGAGAGGGCGCAGAGAAATGGTCCAGGCGACTGTTTAACAAAAACACAGGGCTATGCAAAATCGAAAGATGAGGTATATGGCCTGACACCTGCCCGGTGCTGGAAGGTTAAGAGGAGATGTCATCGTAAGAGAAGCATTGAATTGAAGCCCCAGTAAACGGCGGCCGTAACTATAACGGTCCTAAGGTAGCGAAATTCCTTGTCGGGTAAGTTCCGACCTGCACGAATGGTGTAACGATCTGGACACTGTCTCAACCGTGAGCTCGGTGAAATTGTAGTATCGGTGAAGATGCCGATTACCCGCAACGGGACGGAAAGACCCCGTGAACCTTTACTGCAGCTTTGCATTGTGTTTGGGTAAGTAATGTGTAGGATAGGCCGGAGGCTATGAAGTGGGCACGCTAGTGTTTGTGGAGCCGACGTTGAAATACGGCCCTTTGCTTATTTGAATACTAATTCCCTTGAAGGGAAGACACTGCATGGTGGGTAGTTTGACTGGGGTGGTCGCCTCCAAAAGAGTAACGGAGGCTTCTAAAGGTACCCTCAGGCCGATTGGTAACCGGTCGTAGAGTGTAATGGCATAAGGGTGCTTGACTGAGAGACATACAAGTCGAACAGGTAGGAAACTAGAGCATAGTGATCCGGTGGTTCCGCATGGAAGGGCCATCGCTCAAAGGATAAAAGGTACTCCGGGGATAACAGGCTGATCGCTCCCAAGAGCTCATATCGACGGAGCGGTTTGGCACCTCGATGTCGGCTCGTCACATCCTGGGGCTGGAGAAGGTCCCAAGGGTTGGGCTGTTCGCCCATTAAAGTGGCACGCGAGCTGGGTTCAGAACGTCGTGAGACAGTTCGGTCCCTATCTGTTGTGGGCGCAGGAAATTTGAGAGGGTCTGACACTAGTACGAGAGGACCGTGTTGGACGAACCGCTGGTTTATCGGTTGTTCCGCCAGGGGCATTGCCGAGTAGCTAAGTTCGGAAAGGATAAGTGCTGAAAGCATCTAAGCACGAAGCCATCCTCAAGATTAGATTTCCATGAGGGTCGTTGGAGACTACGACGTTGATAGGCTGCAGGTGTAAAGACAGAGATGTCATAGCCGAGCAGTACTAATAGCCCGAACTTTCTTTTTGCAAAACAACGCGAAGTATAGTGTTTTTTGATTCTTTTTTCTAAGGTTGTCTATTTTGTTAACGTCATTAGAGACTGAGTATTAGCAATAATATCAGTGAACTATTTTAGGTGGTTATAGCGTTGGGGCTCCACCTCTTCCCATTCCGAACAGAGAAGTTAAGCCCAATGGCGTCGATGGTACTGCATATTTGTGGGAGAGTAGATAGCTGCCGTTTTTCGAAGGGAGAGTATTTTCTTAAATGAAGATACTCTCCCTTTATTTTTTTCGTTATCGCATTTCTCTAATTTAATGCTATTTGTTTAGATCTTATTCCAGTAAAGCAAAGAAAGAAAAGTAACGCTGTTATGTTCTAGGTTCTACTAAGGGAGTTTTGTCTTTGAGAAAAAATGTAGAAATATTAGATAATATTTTCTAAAGAAGAGAAATTCAATTAGTTTTGCCACGGACTTTATTCAACATGAAAATATAGTGAAACCAAGTTTAAGAGCTAAAATAACCCCTTTCCTAAATAAAAGGTATCTTCTTTTATTTTTTTTCCTTGGACTTTGTTTTTTTCTTTGTTATTTCATAACAAGGCAATATATTCTCGAAACTAATTTTTACAAGATTTTTGGAAGGTGGTATGCTAACATTTTAGGAAATGCAAGTGCTGAATTGTTAAATTGCTTTGGGCATAAAGCCCACTATTATGCATCTTCAGATCAATTAATTGTAGACGGTGGATTTATTCAGAATATACTTCCTCGTTTGCGATTAAAACTTTTTCTTCTTGCTTTTCTTTTCCCAATTTTTCTTCCTAAAAGATATAGAGGAGATTGCTCTGTCCTAACACTATGTTTTTTTCTTTCTGTTTTTATTATTTTTTTTCTTTCTGTTGGAAGATTTTCTATCGATGCTGTTTATGAGCGTCAACATTTCATAGAAGATCAACTAATGAACATGATTTTATATTTATCTAATTTTATTTTACATGGAATAGGTTATGCCTCTTATTCTGTTGGCCGATATATTTTTATAGAAAGAAACTGGGTTGCTGTCGGTCATTCTTGTTTAGGAATGGGATTGATTGCCACGTTTATCTTCCTAATTTTTATAATAAAGAGTAATTGGATCAATAAAATTCTTTATATGCTTGCTGGCATACTTGTTATTATATTAATGAATGCCCTTCGTATTGCATTATTATTGGTTTATGTGTATAAAAATAATGGCAATTATAGTTTGTCAGTGGAAGTACACGATCTTTCTAATTATTTCTTTTATGTGATAGTGTTTGGGCTATTTTTACTATACGTATTTTGGTTTCAAAATATTCATTTTGGGAGAAAGAAAAAAATATGATTTCATACAAAACAGTTGATTGAATTGAATATCTCCAAAAGGATTTTATTTTTAAATAAATCAAGTTCGCATAGACTCACATAATCATAAAATTCCAGAAGAACAATGTCTCTTTAAGAAATATTTGTTTTTAAATTATTGAAAAGGTATTTAATTTAAAACCTGATAGTTTAGCTTACACAAAATTATGAGTTTCTTTTATCAAATCCTCAGCATCTTGTAGGCTGTTTAGCTTTCCGACATCAATCATTTTAAGGTTCTGTGGAACAAAAGCCTTGATGGTAGAATATTCGCAAACGGACAGGTAAAAATCAATGATGGAGAATTTATCTCCAAAAGAATCCATATATGGAAATAGTTTTGGGGAAAATACATGTATTCCACTAAAGGCCAATGGAGAAAGTGTTTCAAGAGAGATATTCTTAAAAGGAGTTTTTACTTCTTTTGTTTGTTTATTTATCCACGCTTTTAAATTCGAGTTTTCGTCGAAAAGCAAATAACGAGAAGTTTCTCTTTGGCTTACTAATAAAGAGGCTGCCGCATTTGCTTGAATGTGAAAATTATAGATATCACGCAGGTTCGTGTTCGATAAAACATCTACGTTGTGAATTAGAAAAGGCTCATCTTGAAAAAACCATTCAGCTTTTTTTATTCCTCCACCTGTTTCCAATAACATTTCTCGTTCATCAGAAATGGCGATGTTAATACCAAAATTATTATTAGTTTTTAGAAAGTCGATAATTTGTTCTCCAAAATGATGAATATTGATAATGATATCGTCAAAACCTTCTTTTTTCAGCTTTAGAATAATATGTTCAAGGAGGGTTTTTCCTGCAATAGGCACTAGTGCTTTTGGAATACTATCGGTAATAGGTTTAAGACGAGTTCCTAAACCTGCTGCAAAAATCATAGCTTTCATAAAAAAATGATTTTACCTTGTTCTTGATGTGTTAATACAACTGTTACGTTGTGTTTTTTTGCTAGATATTCAGCTAAATGTTGTGCTGCGTAGACCGAACGATGTTGTCCGCCTGTACAACCGAACGAAAACATTAAATCCGTAAATCCTCTTTTTTTGTATCGGCTAACGGAAGTATTAGCCAAGGCATACACATGTTCTAAAAATTGTAAAATTTCACCATCTTTCTCCAAGAAGTCTTTCACCTCTTTGTCCAGCCCCGTTAATCTTTTGTATTCCTCATATTTTCCCGGATTATGTATTGCTCTGCAATCGAAAACGTATCCGCCTCCATTGCCCGAGAAATCCTCCGGAATACCTTTTTTGTAAGAGAAACTATACACGCGAACAGTTAGAGAATCTTTTTTCTCAAGAAGTATTTGTTTTGGATATTTTTGCACCAACTGTTCCAAAATTTCTGTCAGATAAGGTAATCTTTCAAATGTGTGCTTTTGAAGTAGCTTTTTTAAGTTTTCTATGGCAAAAGGAATACTTTGCATGAAATGAGCTTTTCTCTCAATAAGTCCTCTAAACCCGTATGCACCAAGGACTTGCAAATTTCTGAAAAGCACAAAATTGACTAGTTGAGTGCGAAATTTAATTTCATCAACGGTTGCATATGTTCTTAGAGAATGCAAATATTCAGATAGTAGATCTTCTCTTATTTCTTCGGACAGATTGGCTTTGGCTTGGTATAAAAATGATGCTACATCGTAGTAAATCGGACCTTTTCGACCTCCTTGGAAGTCTATAAAATAAGGCTCTCCGTTTTTAATTATGATATTCCTTGACTGGAAATCGCGGTATAAAAAAGTGTTGGTCTTTTCTTGTAAAAGCGTTTTAGCAAATACTTCAAATTCATTTTCTAAAATTTCCTCATTAAACTCTATTCCTGAAGGTTTTAAAAAGTTGTATTTGAAATAATTCAAATCCCAGAAAATGGTTCTGTTATTAAATTCAGCTTGGGGGAAACAAATAGAAAAATCGAGATTCTTTGCTCCTTCGAATTGTATTTTAGGAAGTTGCGTAAAGGTCTTTTTCAGCATTGTTTTTTCGTCCGCTGAAAAAGTACCAGTTTCTCTTCCTTGTTTAATAAAATCGAACAGACATATTTCACCTAAATCTTCTTGTAAATAATAGTGACCGTCTTCTGAAACTGATACAAGTTCGGCTACATTTATGCCTTGTTTTGCAAAATGATTGGAAAGGGTTATGAATGCTTTGTTTTCCTCTATAACTTCGCCATAAGCTCCGATAAGAGTCTCTTTTTCACCAAGAATTCGATAATATTTTCGGTTTGACCCAGAAGTCGGTAATGCATTAATAGAGATAACCTTGCTTTGAGTGGTTTCTTCAAAGAGTTTTATGAGTTCTTGCATAGTACGTTAATCATTTATATGCCTAAAGAAACAAGTTGAATATCATATTCGCTTGCAAAAGAAACTTCTTGTTCTCTAAAAGACTCGATTAGTACAGCTTCTTTTTTTCTTATTTGGTCTAAAATTGATTTAATTTTAGCGTTTTTTTCTTCTTCCGCTAGTGCAGATTTTTTGATTTCAAAAATAGTTCGATAATCTTTTATGAGGGTGAGTTGATAAAATTCCAATAAGTTAGCCATAGCATCCCGTAACCCTGTCTCTTCTCGAAATGGTGACATTTGTTTAACTTTATTTGCCGATTCTTTTGCCTGTTTTATGGCCTCTGACCAAATTGCATGAGCCTTTTTTAAATCGTTTTTGTTCAAACTGGCATTGAGATTACTAATTAAGTCCAATGTTTTTGTTTGTTCTCTTACCAAATTGTCGTTATAATCAGCGGGAATGGTACAGCCCCAAAGCAATATGGTCATAGAAATTAAAACAATATATTTCTTCATCATTAAGGTTTGGCTTGCTTTAATTCGTCAATTGATTTTTCTCTATTTTTTAAATCAGTTTGAGTCATGGAAATTTTTCTTTTTACTTCTTCTAATTTGTATTGGTATTTGTTTTTTTCTTCTTGTATTTTTTCAAGTTCTTTTTTTTCTTTTTGGAAAGTTTCGTTGTTTATTGTAGGAATCTCTCCTCCTTTGACAATTGTCTTTTTTGCATCGAAAGCTTTTTGTTTTTCTTCGTTTTTACGCAAAAAGTTTTCATATTTCTTTTGTTCTTTTTCTAGCTTTGCCAATGTCTTGGTGGTTTCTTCCTTTCCTTCGGTTTCTTTGGTTAAAGCTACTTTATAACGATATTCTTTGATGGTTTGTTCTAGGCTAAGCAGCCATTTACTAGCTTTTTTTTCCATGTCGTCATTCTTGACATCCACATAGTTATCATAACCTTGAGATACTAATAGGTCAATTGTTCCTGCTGTTTTTGATCCTGTAATACTGATGTAGAAATCGAATGTTTTGTCCCACAAATAATTATAGCGGACGCCTTTGTAGGAAACAAAGTTGTTTTTTTCTTTTTTGCCAGAAAGTCCTTCGTTTTCGAGTCTTTCTTTTATAGCCGCAGCAATATCTTCGGCAGGGTAAGTGAAAGTAATAGAATAAACTTCAACTTTATCTTTGTCCGGACCCTTAACGTTTTTTACCGATGGAACCCCAATTTGAGCAAAAACTGAGACCGTTGAGAAAGCTAAAAGTGCAGTAGTTAAAAATATAAATTTTTTCATATCCGTTTGTTTTTAGTATACTAAAAGCAAAGATATATGATTTTTTCTATAAATCGCCATTCTCTTCGATGCCTTCATCAGAAGATTTTTGATTTTTTTGATTTTTCTTCATTTTCATGTTTCCAAAATTATAGGTAAGGCTCAATCGATAAGATCTTCCTGAAAAGGTGTTTTCACTTTCCTGATAGAAATTTTTTCCCCAAGTTATACTTTTGGTTCGCTGAGAATCTAACAAATCTTTTACAGATAAGCTTACGTTGAATGTTTGGTCAAAAAATGATTTTTTTAGGCCTAAGTCTACCCTATAAGACTCGTTTTGTGTTCCTTGAGATATTAATTGTGGTGAGTTATAGTTGCCTGTAATTTGTCCAGAAAGGTTTCTCCCAAGAATGATATTCGCATTCATTCTTGCATTCCAAGAGATTTTTTCTGTTGAGGCAATGTCATATTCTTCGTTGCCTGCTAATTTTGAATAATACCCATTTAGTGTGGTCGTTAAGTCCAGTTTGTTATTGAATAATTTGTCTTTTGCAATTAGTTCAACCCCTGCGGCCTGCGATGAGGTTATGTTTTCATAAGTTGTTTCCATGACTTCATTTTCCATTTTTCTCACACTTTGTATGACATCGGATGTATAACGATAATATACAGAAGCCGAAATGGTATGACCTTGTTGCCAATTTTTTAGGTAATTAAATTCCAATGCATTGGCAAGTTCCGGCATCAAATCCGGATTCCCGTAGGAAATGTTGTAAGCATCTGTTTTATTTTTAAAATTATCCAATTGCATTCCTCTTGGTCTATTTATACGACGGGTATAACTTAGTTGTACCTGATTGTCTGCCGGCAATGTTTGAGACAAAAACAAAGTCGGAAATAGATAAAAATATGATTTTGTATGGTTCTCAGCATTGGTGAATGTTTCTTCACCTCTAAGACCAAGTTGAAAGCTAAAATTTTTGATTTTTTGTCCGTAGGTAGCATATGCAGCATAAACTTGTTGTACATAAGTAAACTCGTTGTATTGAGTGGTGTCTTCGATTAATGCTTCTGATGTAAATGTCGAATCATAGGTTCTATCTTTGTTTAGGGAATTGTCGTAATTAAAACTAAGCCCGCTTTCCAGTTTTATGTTTGAAGTAAATTTATTTAAGTAATCGGTATTCCAAGAAAAATGTTCCGTATTTTTGTCCGATGACTGTTTTTGATATGTTTTTGATCCATCAATAAAAGAGCCATTTGCAGCATAATCCGAGGTATTGTAACAATTGTTGCTTTCGTTAGATCTTTTTACGTAGCTAATGGAAGAAGATAGTTCGTTTTTATCTTTCTCAAAAAAATGTTTGTAATCAATGGATGTGTTGTAATAAATGCGATTGTTTGAAGATTTTGTGTCTCTGTCCCTTGTCTTGGTGGTGTCTCTATTGCTGTCTAAATAGGAATAATTGATGTCGTTATAGGAATTATTTTTTCCTAACATCCCAAAAGCATCAATTCCGATATCATTTTTTTTGTTAATGTGATAAATAATTTCTCCTTTTAGAAATCCACTTAATTTATCGTTGCCGGATTCATTTGTTTGATTGAGATGGGAAATGGTGTCTGTTCCATCGATAGTTGCACGGTTGTTATATCCTCCTCCAACAGAGTTTCCGGAACGCAATGAGGCATTTGCATTTATATCAAATTTACTGCCACTAGACATCAAATTTCCTCCTAAAGAACCACTTAATTTTCCTTCTTCAGTGTACGAGAGACTACTGTTTACACTAGCCAAATAGCCTTTGCGACGATTTTCTTTTAGTACAATATTGATAATTCCAGCACTTCCTTCGGCACTATGTTTGGCAGACGGATTTGTCATCACTTCTATTTTGTCAATTGTTTCAGCAGGTAATTGTTCTAATACTTGACCTTTGTCTTCATCCGTCAAATTCGAAGGTTTGCCATTAATCCAGATTTCTACAGAAGAGTTGTTCCTCAAGGAGATGTTTCCTTCTGTATCAACAGTAACAGATGGAATATTTTGCAATACATCCGTAGCTGAAGCCCCCTGAGCCATTATGCTTTGGTCAACCGTAAACACTTTTTTGTCTATTTCGAAAGATACTCCTGATTTTTGACCTACTACTTGTACTTCGTCCATTATTTTTGAATCTTCTCGTAAAATAATGTTTCCTACGTTATTCGTGGTTTTTTCTTTTGTGATGAATGCGGTTCTTTCAATCGTTTTATAACCTACAAAGGATACTTTGACGGTATATGCACCATAAGCTATATTTGTAAAAACAAATTCGCCTTTGCTGTTAGAAAGTACACCATTTATAGGTGCTGATGCATTTTTTGCATACACTGCAACATTTACATATTCTAAAGGAGCTGCAGAACTATCTGTGATTTTTCCGAAGATTTTTCCTTGATTTTGAGCCGAAATGGTTGTAAAGAAAAGCAAAAACAAGAAGAGAAAAATATTTTTCTTCATTATGTAATAAATTTTCATTGTGGCATTTTGACCTTATTTGAGAACAAAAGTTTAATTTATCAGGTAAAGTTTTGCCGATTTTTTAGGGAAAGAGTAAAATGAATGAAAATTTATTGAATAAAACTTTGAACAGCAAGTTTGTAAGATTGCATTCCGAAGCCTGAAATGCAGCCTTTGCAAACAGGTGTTAAGAAGGATTCATGGCGGTACGACTCACGAGCGAACACATTGGAAAGATGAACTTCTACCACCGGTGTTTTAATTGCTTTTATAGCATCTCCAATAGCAATTGAGGTGTGCGTGTAAGCTCCTGCATTCAGAATAATTCCATCCGCAGAAAATCCCACTTCGTGTAATTTATTAATAATTTCGCCTTCTATGTTTGACTGGAAATACACAAAGTCAACAGAAGGAAATTCAGCTATCAATATTTTTAAGTATTCCTCAACAGTTGAATTTCCATATATTTCCGGTTCCCTTGTTCCCAGCAAGTTGAGATTGGGGCCATTGATGATGACTATTTGCATATTTCAGGGCTTTTTTTAACGAAATTTATTCTACAATGGTAATCCAACCATATTTGTCAGGTTCTTCGCCGTATTGGATTGCACGCAATTTTTTGTATAGCTTTTCACTCATAACGCCCGGTTTGCCGTCAGGAGAAAATATGTATGATTTGTTTTTTTCCACATCATCAATGCGTTCAATCGGACTAATAACAGCTGCTGTTCCGCAAGCACCAGCCTCTTCAAATGTAGAAAGCTCCTCTTCCGGTATAGGTCTTTGTTCAACTTTCATCCCCAATTCTTTTGCCAAAACCATCAGGCTTTTGTTCGTAATAGAAGGTAAAACAGATGTCGATTTAGGCGTGACGTATGTGTTGTTTTTGATACCAAAAAAGTTAGCGGCACCACACTCATCGATATATTTTTTTTCTTTAGCGTCTAAATAGAAGCAATTAGAATACCCCATATCATGAGCTTTTTGTCCTGCCAATAAGCTGGCGGCATAATTTCCGCCGATTTTATAAGTGCCTGTTCCAAGCGGAGCTGCTCTATCGTATTGACGGAATATGACAAATGGAGTTGTTTGGAAGCCTCCCTTGAAGTATGGTCCTACCGGGGTAACAAACAGTATAAACTGATATTCTTTGGCAGCATTAACGCCTACTTGTGCACTCATCCCTATAATCAGAGGGCGAATGTACAAAGACGCACCGCTTTCGTAAGGAGGAACGAAACGTTCGTTTTCTTTGATTGCCATAATAACGGCTTCTTTGAATTTTTCGATAGGGAATTTTGCCATCATAATACCATCACAAGAAGATTGCATTCTTTTGGCATTTTCATCTATGCGAAATACGCGTATTTTACCATCTTTTCCCTTAAAAGCTTTGAGCCCTTCGAAAGCTTCTTGTCCATAGTGCAAACAAGTTGCTGCCATGTGCATGGTTAGATATTCATCAGTGTGTTTTTCCAATTCGCCCCAAGCCCCGTCTTTATACGAACAGCGAATATTACAATCAGTTGGCATGTAACCGAAAGAAAGCTCTGACCAATTAATTTTTTCCATTTTTTCTTTTTCTTAAATTAGTTGATGCACAAAACCAGGAAGAGTCTTTGTATAAAATAGTATAAACCCTGTTGATCAGTGTAGATAGGTGCAAAAGTAATATATTTTTTATAATAGAACAAGTTTCATTATTAGAAGTTTTTCTTTCATAATTTTTATAAAAAGGCACGAAAAAAATAGTATCTTCGTGCAAAACACTATCTTTGTTCTTAGCGTAGTTGGCAGTTTTTAACTTGTCGTTAAATCAATAATTTGAGTGCATGAAGCAGTTTTTTAAATTTACATTTGCCTCTTGTTTGGGCTTTTTTCTGTCGTCCGTAATCGTTTTCTTTCTTTCCGCTTTTTTGATTTGGGGATGCGTTTTGGCAGTTTCTTCTGAGAAAACGGAAGTGAAAGATAATTCCTTACTTCATATTTGCTTAAATGGTGTATTGGTAGAAAGATCGAAAGAAAATCCTTTTTATAGTTATTTTTCTGAAAATTCCGAAGAGATAGCCCTCAGCGATATTTTATTTGCCATAAAGATGGCGAAGACAGATGATAAAATTAAAGGGATATATTTAGAAGCTGGTGTATTATCTTCAGGAAATGCCTCTATAGAAGAAATTAGAGGAGCCTTGATGGATTTTAAGTCCTCGGGGAAATTTGTAATCGCTTATGGAGGAATGTTCTCTCAAAATGTATATTACTTAACCACCGTTGCTGATAAGATTTTTATTAATCCATCGGGTTCTATCGATTTGAGAGGTCTTGCAGCCACCCCCGTTTTTTTTAAGAATATATTTGAAAAATTGGGAATAAAAATACAGATTGCAAAGGTTGGGGAATATAAGGGAGCTACTGAAACTTATTCTCGTTCTGAAATGAGCACAGAAAATAAAGAGCAAACAATGGCTCTTTTACATTCGACTTGGGATAATGTCAGTCTCGGAATAGCTACAGATAGAAAAATATCCAGAGAGAAGATTAATGCGTATGCAGAAGAATCAATGTTCTTTCAACCTCCGACAAAATATGTGCAATATGGTTTGGTGGATGGACTTCTTTACAAAGATCAATTCTGGCACTTTTTAGAACAAAAGGTAGGTAAGACATTTGATGAGGAAAAATCACTTATTTCTTTATCTGATTACATTTCATCAGGGGAAAATGTAAAAAAGAGTCGCAATAAAATAGCTGTAATATATGCAGTAGGAGGAATTGATGATGCAGGTTCTGATGGTATTGATTCCGAAGAGTTAGCAAAAACTCTTGCAGATGCTCGTAAAGACAAGGACATCAAGGCGGTTGTTTTGCGGATTAATTCTCCCGGCGGAAGTGCCTATGGTGCAGAACAGATTTGGAGAGAAGCCTTTTTGTACAAAAAAGTAAAGCCTCTTGTTGTTTCGATGGGAGATTATGCTGCTTCGGGAGGTTACTATATTGCTTGTACAGCAGACTCTATTGTGTGCCAGCCATCTACTATCACCGGTTCTATAGGTATTTTTGGAATTATACCTGATTTTTCGGGTCTTACCCAAAAAATTGGTGTTGATTTTGATGTGCAAAAAACGTATGCCAAATCAGATTTTCCAACTATTATTCGAGAGATGACGCCAGAAGAGAAGCGATTGATGCAACTTTATGTAGAAAGGGGATATGACTTGTTTGTGAAGAGATGTGCTTCAGGACGATCTATGTCCGAAGATTCAATAAGAGTTCTTGCCCGTGGACGTGTTTGGTCGGGAATGGACGCTGTAAAAAATGGGTTAGCCGATAAAATAGGAGGTTTAGAAGATGCTCTGAGAATAGCTGCAAATAAAGCGAAAGTAAAAGACTATGAAGTTGTTTCATTGCCGAAACAAGAAAGTTTCTTCATGCAACTCTTCGAGGATAGTTTTGAAACAGTAGAAACTCGTATGCGGAGTAATTTCCCTGTAAATGAATACAAAATGATAAAAAAATTGAGTGAACAAAATTTCAAAACATTGATACAAGCACGCATTGAACAAGAAACACATATATGGTAAACAATGATTCTTTAAAAATAAAATCCTTCCTTCTACCTATTTCATGGATTTATGGCATGGTGGTGGGTGTGCGAAATTTGTTGTTTGATAGGAATATTTTGCCATCCGAGAGTTATGACAAGATTGTTATATCAATAGGTAATATAACTGTTGGTGGTACGGGGAAAACGCCCCATGCAGAATACTTGACGTCTTTACTCAAAGATGATTTTAAGATAGCGGTATTGAGCCGTGGTTATAAAAGGAAAACAAAAGGTTTTTTGTTTGCGGATGAGTATTCTTCTGCTAAAATTATTGGAGATGAACCTTTTCAAATACATTCTAAATTCAAGGATGTCGTTGTGGCAGTAGATGCAGACAGAAGAAACGGAATAAAAATGATTTTGCAAAAATATCCTGATACAGAGGTCATTTTGCTTGATGACGCTTTTCAACATCGTTTTGTATTGCCTAATATATCAGTTTTATTGATAGATTATAATAGGCTGATTACGGATGATTGTTTGCTGCCTGCCGGAAATTTACGTGAGCCTGCCCACGAGAGACAAAGAGCAGACATTTTTATAGTTACAAAGTGCCCTCAAGATCTTCATCCCATGGAGGCTCGAGAGATAAGTAAAGCCTTAAATCCACGCCCATACCAGGATTTATTTTTCACATACTATAAATATGACGCATTTCAACCTGTCTTTGCCTTGTCGGAAACAATTTCTCATGAACAAATAAAGATGGAAGGATACTCTCTTTTGTTGGTTACAGGTATTGCTCGTCCTGAACCATTAATAGCTTTTTTGGCTAGCATAAGCCGTAATGTCAAACAAATTACATTGCCTGATCATCATTTCTTTTCAGCTAATGATATTCAAACTATCGCATCTACTTTTTCAGCAATTAATAGTGAGAAAAAACTTATTGTTATAACCGAAAAAGATGCAGCTCGTTTGATAGACGAATCTCTTTATCCCGAAAGCCTTAAATCATTTACTTATTCATTGCCCTTAAATGTGAATTTTTTATTTGAAGGACAACCAACATTTAACAATAAAATTAAAAGTTATGTTAGCAAAAATCAACGAAACAGCATCTTATCTAAAAAGTAAAATGACTCGTTTCCCGAAAGTGGGAATTATTTTGGGAACCGGATTGGGTGAGTTAGCTACGCAAATTACAGACAAACAAGAAATTCGATACGAAGATATTCCGAATTTTCCTGTTTCTACCGTAGAGGGACATAGTGGAAAACTTATTATCGGAAAGTTAGGTAATTGTGAAGTTCTTGCTATGCAGGGACGTTTCCATTATTATGAAGGCTATTCGATGAAAGAAGTTACTTTCCCTGTTAGGGTAATGAAATCACTGGGTGTAGAGACTTTACTCGTATCGAATGCCAGTGGAGGCGTAAATCCTGATTTTGAAATTGGAGACTTGATGATTATAACAGACCATATTAATACTTTTCCTGAGAATCCATTACGCGGGAAAAATTTCGGGGAACTAGGCGTTCGTTTTCCTGATATGAGCAAAGCTTACCCCAAGGGTTTGATTGAAAAGGCAAAAAAAATAGCCCAAAGAAATAATATCAAGGTAGTGGAGGGTGTCTATTTAGGAACAGCCGGTCCTACTTTCGAAACCCCTTCCGAATATTCGTATTTTCGTACTATCGGAGCTGATGCGGTGGGGATGTCTACCGTTCCTGAGGTTATCGTTGCGGTGCATAGTGGAATACAAGTTTTTGCCATGTCCATCATTACTGATTTGGGCGTTCCGGGCAAAATTGTAGAAGTTACGCACGAAGAAGTTCAACAGATAGCCAATAACGTTCAACCCAAAATGACACAGATAATGAAGGAGTTGATAGCTGAATTGTAAATTCGTCGTTTGCCATAATTTTGAGAAAAGGAGTCTGGGTTTTGAACATACTTTTTCCTGAAATTTAACGTTTGAAAATCTTTTACACTAAGCAAATATTTCTTACTTTTGTGAGTCTAAAAAGCAAAAAAATAATTTAAGATAATATCAATTTATAAAAAAACAACAACAATGAGTAAAATTGAAAAAATTGTAGCCCGTGAAATTCTTGATTCAAGGGGTAATCCTACTGTAGAAGTAGATGTTTTATTGGAATCCGGAATAATGGGACGTGCAGCAGTTCCATCGGGAGCTTCAACAGGTGAAAACGAAGCTATCGAGTTACGCGATGGTGACAAAGGTCGTTATCTAGGTAAAGGAGTTCAAAAAGCTGTTAATAACGTAAATAAAGTAATTGCTCCCGCCATAATTGGAATGAGCACTTTACAACAACGTGCCATTGACAAAAAAATGATTGCATTGGATGGTACTAAAACAAAATCCAAATTAGGTGCAAATGCTATTTTAGGTGTTTCTCTAGCTGTTGCTAAAGCTGCTGCTGCTTATCTTGATATGCCTTTATACCGTTATATCGGTGGAACAAATACATTTGTGTTGCCGGTGCCTATGATGAACATTATTAATGGAGGTTCTCACTCAGATGCTCCTATCGCATTCCAAGAATTTATGATTCGTCCGGTTGGAGCTCCTTCTTTCAAAGAAGGATTGCGTATGGGTGCTGAAGTTTTCCATTCATTGAAAAAAGTACTTCACGATCGTGGTCTTAGTACCGCAGTAGGTGATGAAGGAGGTTTTGCTCCTGTATTGAAAGGAACGGAAGATGCTTTGGAATCAATCATAGCAGCGATTTCAAAAGCAGGATACAAGCCAGGGGTTGATGTAATGATTGGTTTGGACTGTGCTTCTTCAGAATTTTATTCAAATGGCATCTACGATTATTCAAAATTTGAAGGGGCTACCGGAGCAAAAAGAACTTCTGCTCAACAAGCGGATTATTTAGCTGAATTAGTAAGCAAATATCCTATTGATTCAATTGAAGATGGTATGAGCGAAAACGATTGGGAAGGATGGAAATTGTTAACTGACAAACTTGGAAGCAAATGTCAATTAGTAGGAGATGACTTGTTCGTTACCAATGTCGATTTCTTGAAAAAAGGTATTGACTTAGGTTGTGCTAATTCCATTTTGATTAAAGTAAACCAAATTGGTTCTTTATCTGAAACATTAGATGCTATTGAAATGGCTCACCGTGCCGGTTATACTTCAGTAACTTCTCACCGTTCAGGTGAAACTGAAGATGCCACTATTGCCGATATTGCTGTAGCAACAAATTCAGGTCAAATCAAAACCGGTTCTTTGAGCCGTTCTGACCGTATGGCTAAATACAACCAATTACTTCGTATTGAAGAAGAATTAGGCGATTTAGCTGTTTATGGTTACAAAAAATAATAGGTCAAATTTAAACCAACTAAAAAAGCCATCAGATTTATTTCTGATGGCTTTTTTTTGTTCAAGATCTTTTGAGTGTTTTTACTCTTTCTTATTCTTTTTGTTTTTCACAAAAGCGACAAAAATACTCGCTCCCGCTAAAATTCCTAATAAGACTCCTCCATCCAAGGGTACTCCTACTCCGCCTCCGGCTAAAGGGTCACCCGGCAATACGGGTGCTTGTCCGAATGCCAGTAGCATACTCATAAAGAAGAAACCTATTGCAAATACTGTCTTTTTCATCATTTTTCGTTTTTTTTTACTTAATTAAGACTTTCGTCTGTGCTGTCTGCGTGTCTGTAATTATGTTCAATACATTTATTCCTTTGTTCCCAAGAATCAATATCTCATTATTTGCTACACCATTGAATGATTGTACCAATTGTCCGGATAAATTATATACATTTACTTGAGCATTTCCATCCAACCCTTTGATATAAATTCCTTTATTAACAGTGTTTACTTCTATGCCATTTTCTGTCGCTGTAGTTCCTATTTCCGTAGTTGCCTTTTTAACAAGTTTTATTTTTAAATTTTTTGTTAATGCTCCGGATACCGTAGTGGTGTAATTTCCCTCCAATAGGTTTGTTTCACTTGTTCCATCTACTAATAAAACTTTACTATAGCTTGGTACTGTCGTCAGGTTCTCCATCGTAATTGTGTATGTCCCAGCTTTCATCAATTTGGCAACTAAACTAACTTCTGTAATGCTTGTTGGTAAAGCATTCGCGGAATATTGATAGTTCCCTGTTACCGTGTATATTTGAGGAACTTCTGCATTTAAGCTCATCATTTTAATGGCGTCATCACCAATTACAAAGTCTGTCGTATAGCTTTCTTTTAAACGGATACGTGTTTTATCTGTAACAGTACTGGCTGCATTATTAAAGATCAACAAGCTGACTTCCTCAAAAGAGTTCACCGTACGTAAGTTTTTGAGTAAACTTTCGGAAGTTGCAGACTTACTACCAACATTGGAGAACAATGAATATTTTGCAGTTTGTGCTGATAACAGCGTTGTTGTGCAAATAATTAAAAAGGTTAATGTACATTTTTTCATACGCTATATCTTTTTTCTGAGTCGGCAAAATTAAATAATGGGAAAATAGAAATTTATACCCAACAAGGTGAGGACATATAAAACCGATACATCCTAAAACACAAGTCTCGGACAAAAATAAATATTTTTTTTACATTTATTTGTATTTTGAATTTTTTTTACGTCAGATAAACGTAATTTTTTATGGAAAGGTGTTCCTTATGTATCATTTTTTTGAAAAATAAATTTTTATTTATTTGTTTGATATTACCCTAAAAATGTATAGATTCGCACTAATAGATTTTTCAAGTAAGTATGTGTTTATGAAGACAGTTTGTATAAATAATTTCGAAAAAATAGAAGAGATAATTCGCAGTTGTCCTTTTTGTTTTGTGGGTGTAGCTGATGAGGAAGGTTTTCCTTATGTTTTCCCTATGAATTTCGGGTATGAAAATGGAGAATTTTTTTTACATTCATCTCAACAAGGAAAAAAGACAGATATCCTGGCTAAAAATCCAAAAATTTGTATCACTTTTTGCCATCAAGCGTCCTTGGTAAATCAATTTGAGGATGTGGCTTGCACGTATGTAATGCGTTCAAAATCGGTAATTTGTTTTGGTAAAGCTGTTTTCGAAGAAAACACAGAAGAAAAAATAAAGGCACTGAATTGCATTATGAAACACTATACCCAACGTGATTTTTCTTACTCTGCTCCTGCTGTGAACAACGTGAAAATATGGCGAGTAAAACCGGATAAAATTACCTGTCGTTATTTTGGTGTGCCCTATAAAGAAGCCTTGGAATTGGAAAAATCAGCAAAAGATTAAATAGATGTAGAATTCAGAATGGTAAAAGAATTGATAATAGGTAATTTGAGGCTAAATTCATGTTAATTGGTTGATTTTATGATAAATTCTCAAGCATTATTCAAAGTTTCTTATGGAATATACGTCGTATGTTCCGGCAATAAAGAAAAAGGAAATGGATTTATTGCAAATACTGTATTTCAAGTAGCATCTGAACCCGTGAAATTTGCTGTCTGTTGCAATAAAAATAATTATACCTCTGAATTGATACAAAAAACCGGAGCTTTTTCGGCTTCAATTTTGGAAATAAATACTCAACCTCAACTATTTTCTATATTTGGATATCAAAGTGGTCGGGATATTGATAAAATGAGAGGATTCAATGTTAAGTATGGACAAACCGGAACCCCGATTGTGTTAGATTCGGGAGTGGCATTTTTAGAATGTAAGTTGGTTGATACGATTGATGTAGGGACTCATTATATGTTTATTGGAGATTTGTTAAATGCTGAAATAATTGATGATTCGAAAGAACCCATTACCTATCAATATTATAGACAAGTGAAACATGCCTTTTCTCCTAAAAATGCTCCGACATATATTGATGCATCGAAATTAGAACTAAAGATGCAGGAGGAGATTCGTTTGAAGCAATATAAATGTACGATTTGTGGATATATTTATGATGAGGCAAAAGAAGAAGTGAAATTTAAAGAATTGCCGGAAGATTGGACTTGTCCTCTTTGTGGTGCAGAGAAAACTGATTTTATTGAAATATAATTAAAAATTGACAATTATGACTGAATCATTGAAAGGAACAAAAACGGAACAAAATTTGTTAAAATCATTTGCCGGAGAGTCTCAGGCTCGCAACCGGTATGAATTCTTTGCGAGTGTTGCGAGAAAAGAAGGTTATGAACAAATAGCTGCCATTTTTCAAGAAACTGCCAATCAAGAAAAGGAACATGCCAAACGGTTCTTCAAATTTCTGGAAGGCGGCATGACAGAAATCACGGCTTCTTATCCCGCGGGAATTATAGGAACAACTAAAGAAAATTTGAAAGCTGCAGCTGAAGGCGAGCACGAAGAATATTCCATTCTGTATCCACTGTTTGGAGAGATTGCTAAAGAAGAAGGCTTCTTGGAAATTGCGAAAGCATTTAATATGATAACTAAGGTTGAGATGGAACATGAACGCAGGTATCTCAAACTTTTACAAAACCTATCCGAAGATACAGTGTTTGTGAAAGATGGTAAGGTGTGGTGGAAATGTTTGAATTGCGGGTACGTGTATGAATCAGAAAAGGCTCTTGAGATGTGTCCTGCCTGCTTGCATCCAAAGTCATTTATGCAAATAAGGGAAGAAAATTATTAAAAACAACCGTTTTTGATTTGGTTTTAAACAAAAGTTGTAAAAAGTAAAAGCTTATTGGATCTTGCGATAATTGAGGATGCACTATTACTACTTAAGAAATTTTAAAGTAGATTTAATGTGCAAACATCCTCAATCTTACTTCGAAATAATGAAAACAAATTTTAAATTATCACTTAAAAAAAATTGTTACCTACTTATTATTAGGTAGCGATTTTAACTGTTTATGCAAACTGAAAAATTCGTTACTGCTGATGGGTCTCATACACTTTTTGTGCCTCAAATAGATGAACACTATCATTCTGTGAATGGAGCAGTTCAGGAGTCTGAGCATATTTTTATTGAAGCAGGCTTAAAACAATGTAAGAAGCAAAAAATCAATGTGTTGGAAATTGGTTTCGGCACAGGGCTGAATGCTTTTGCCTCTTTCCTTGCAAAAGGAAATACAGCAATTAATTATACTTCGTTGGAATTGTATCCCATTGATCCAAAGGAGGCTATTTTGCTTAATTTCCCGGAACAGATGTCTTTTGCAGATAGACCTTTTTTTGAGAGAATGCATTTTGCTCCTTGGAATCAGGAGGTTATTATAGATGCCAATTTTGTTTTGCATAAAATACAAGCAGATCTCACGAAATATACTTTTGTCAATAGGTTCAAGTATGATTTGGTTTTCTTTGATGCTTTTTCTCCTGAAAAACAACCTGAAATGTGGTCGGAAGAGGTTTTTTCATGTATCTTTGCAGCCTGTAATTCGGGGGCTATTTTGACCACTTATTGTGCAAAGGGCAGTGTCAGACGCTTGCTACAGCAAGTCGGTTTTTTAGTGGAGAGATTGCCGGGACCTATCGGGAAAAGAGAAATACTAAGAGCAAGAAAACCATGAAGAAGTTGAACCAATTTATAAAAGAAAATGGAGCTTTCGTGTATCCAACCATCGTGGTGTGGTGTGTGGGTTTGGCTCTTGTTTTGAGCATATCCAAAGCGGATATTCATCTTTTCTCTAATAGACTGAATAGTCCTGTTGCGGATGTTTTTTTTAGGTATTACACCCAAATGGGCGAAACTGTTCCTTTTGTTGTCGCAGGTGTAATTTTGTTTTTCAATGTCAGGAAAGCGTCGTTTTTACTCGCGGCTCTGTTGGTTGGGACGGTTATATCTTCTAGCTTAAAGAGTTTTTTTCGTGCGGAGAGGCCTAAGTTGTTTTTTGAAAAACTTGGTATTCAACTTCATGTAGCGGAGGGTGTCAGTTTGAATTCGTGGAACAGTTTTCCCTCAGGACATACGATGGCTGCCTTTGCTTTTTTGTTCGGTTTAGCCACGATGATAAGAAATAGAAATTGGAAGGTTGTCCTTTTTCTTTTGGCTCTTCTAACAGGTTATTCACGCATCTACTTGTCTCAACATTTTTTGCAAGATACGCTGGCAGGGTCTTTTATAGGCGTGTTGGTGGTAAGTTGTTTATATCCTTTGTTTTTTGACAGCAAGGAGTGGGGAGATCATTCCATACTAAGATGGAAAAAGACTAATTAATGCTTGTTACATAAGACAAAAAAAACACGTTGTAATGTTACAACGTGTTTTTTTATTAATATTAAAAGGATTTAAATCCAATTATTTGACGCACTTCTTTTATCGTTTTAGAAGCACTTTCTCTAGCTTTTTCAGCCCCCATTTCTGCTACTTTTTTCAAGTATTTATTGTCGTTTGATATTGATTGTATTCTTTCGTAAAAAGGAGCGGTGAAAGCAATAATATCTTCGGCTAATTGTTTTTTTAAATCTCCGTATCTGATAGAACAGTTGTTATATGCTTCGTCAAAAAAGTCTACCGTTTCTTTCTTAGAAACTACGTTTAATAGGGTGAACAAATTTTCGATGGCTTCCGGTTTTTGTTGGTTCATTTCCGTTGGACCGGCATCGGTAACTGCACGCATTACTTTTTTGCGAATAGTGTTAGCGTCATCTGCCAAAAAGATAGCGTTTCCTTCACCTTCTGATTTGCCCATTTTCCCACTTCCGTTTAGTCCCGGTATTTTTATTAAATCCTCCCCGAAATTAAAAGCTTGTGGTTCCGGGAAACAGGTTGTGTTGTACATTCTGTTAAAGCGGTTAGCAAAAGTACGGGTCATTTCCAGATGTTGCTCTTGGTCTTTTCCAACGGGTACCTTAGTGGCTTTGTGAATCAAAATGTCCGCAGCCATGAGGGTAGGATAGGTTAATAATCCTGCATTAACATTGTTGGGATGTTTCCGTATTTTTTCTTTGAAAGAGGTACAACGTTCCAATTCGCCCAAATAGGCATTCATGTTTAGGTACATATAAAGTTCTACTACTTCAAGAACATCACTTTGTACGTATAAAGTTGCTTTTTCAGGGTCTAAACCTGCAGCAAGATATTCTACCAATATTTGTTTTACGTTTCCGTGTAAATCGGTGGGTGTTGGATGTGTCGTAAGTGAGTGTAAATCGGCAATAAAGAAATAGCAATTGTATTCTTCTTGCATTTTAATAAAATTGCGGAGTGCTCCAAAATAATTGCCGAGGTGTAAATTTCCTGTCGGACGAATACCACTAAGTACAGTTTCCATATCAATTTGTGCTTTTTTGTGGTGCAAAGGTAATAATAATTTTTATCTGCTTCAAGCTGTTGGGTTTTATATAAAATGTTATTTTTGTTGCGAAATAAGTGTTTTGTGTAGCATTTTTCAAAATAAATGGGAATCGTTCCACATACAAAATATTAGTGATTTACAATAATCGATACTTTTTGCCACTTTTATTTTTTTTTCGAAAACGTCGAACTATTCTTCGGAGGACAATGTTCGTGAATTATCTGTTTATCATTGACTCCTTAATTTAAAACTCCATTTATTCTTTTATCCATTTGATGGTTGCCATACTCGATAACCTTTTTACCTGTATAACATAGATTCCTTTAGCTAGATTTGTTGTGTTGATTTGCATCGGCTGATTCATAGTGGTTTCGACCTGTTTTATCAAACTACCTTGCAAAGAATAAATCGAAATGATGATCTGTTCATTTGAATAGTTTTCAGGTTGTACAATGAAATAATTGCAGCCGGGGTTCGGATAAACCATAAAAGTAGGAGCGTTTGCCGTATTTTCGTTAATTGCATTGATAGTAAGATTGCTTAGCTGTATTGTGGTTTCTTCGTTCGAAAAAGGGACATGGACATACAATTTTGATTCGTTTGGATCAAGATAAAAACCGCTTGGATTCTTTAACAAATCGTTCAACGAAGAATATTGATTAACAGGCATACTATTGACAGATACACTTTGTGGAGAGTCTTTCATTCTGAATATTTCAAAAAACAACTGCCGTGTGACTGGCATTTGGGTATAACCATTACCGGTGCTGTTGATGGTAATTTCTGCATCAGAACTTGTGTATTGACCCGAGAAAGTGATTAATTGGTACGAATTGGTAAATAAACTTTTGGGGGATGTTTTATCATCGTCGTACAAGGTGAATTCTGAAACTGGTACGTTTTCATCCGGGAAATATTGGACAAACAAAGTGTCAGCTTTGTATCCGGAAGTGTTTTTAAGATTACGGACGGTAGGAATAAAACTTCCTGCTTTTACCAGAATGGGGATGTTCTGAATAGGAGAAGACATCGTAAAAGACCCCGGTCCCGAATAAGATTTTAGGGAATTGTATTCAATCCAATTACCTTTTGGCAGATTTACAGGACGTTGCGTTTGCCCTTGCGATACAACAGGAGCAATAATAAATTCGTTACCCCAGAAATACTGATCGTTAATGTTTTGTAAATCGGAATTTTGAGGTTCGTAAAAATCCATTGGTCGTGCTAATGGAATCCCAAATTTTGAATTTTCATAAGCTAACGTATAATTGTAAGGCAAGAGTTTATACCGTAGTTTGATATAACTAAGGGCACAGGCTGTTGCATTTGCTCCATAAGCTGTTGGGGCCGTTTCGATGCCTGTTCCGTGTATTCTTAATATGGGAACAAAAGCCCCCATTTCAATCCATCGGCTAAATAATTCGTCGTCGTTTCCGCTACCGGTAAATCCACCAATATCGGAGTGCATATATCCAATACCCGTTAGCCCCATAGAAAGCATGATGGGTATTTGGGCCTTTAATCCATCGAATGAACGTTGTATGTCGCCAGACCAAGGAAAAGTAGAATATCGCTGCATACCGACAAAACCCGAACGAGACAGATTAAATAATCGTTTGTCCGGAAAATCGTTGCACCAGTTCGAATAGAGCATTTTTTCCCACTCCAAGGCGTAGATATTGTGTACTTCAGATGCTGTTTGCCCACCAGTATGAATCATGTCGGATGGGTGTGATTCGGGTTCGCCTAAATCAGACCACCAACCTCCAACTCCCTCTGAAGTCCTGCTTTTATAGAATTGCCAAAACCATTTTTCCGCATCTTGATTAAAAATATCGAGTAAAGCTGCATCGCCTGCCCAAAAGCCACTTAACACATATGGATTTCCATTTGAATTCTGGGCAAAAAAGTTTTGTTTTGCCGCATAACTATAATTGTCAGAATTTTTAGTAAAATAAGGTTCCGATATAAGAATGGTTTTGATGCCTTTTTGATTGAAGTTGGTCATCATTGTTTCCGGATCCGGAAAATTAGTGCTGTTCCAATTCAGATTTCCCATTGTTGATTGGGATCCAAACCAGTATAAATCGAGTACAAGTGCATCAAGGGGAAATCCCGCACTAAGGATATTATTTACTATGCCAGTAGCTTCGCTCTGGGTTTGATAACCAAACTTTGATTGAATGTAACCCAAAGACCAAATGGGCGGAAGTGGCTGATAACCTGTTAGATAGCTTATTTTTTGCGAAAGTGATTGATAATTGTTTCCTACAACTACAAACAAATCGGCTTGTCCTGTATCGAATGAATATGATAATTCGTCGGAATGGGTAGAACCTACATCAAGTGTTGCTAATGAATGATTGTCGAAATAAAGTGCATAATGTTCTGAGGAGGTAAGAACGGGTAAGGCAATATTCAGATCTTTATTACCCCATGCATAACCGTAATGGGCTTGGTTGTTAATATCTAATATTTGCCCCCGTCTGTCCATATCAATCGCTCTTGAGCCTGTGCCATATATCCTCTCGCCGGTTTTTAAGTTGGTAATAAGCTCTCCAGATGACTGAAAATTGTAAATTTGGGAAGCCTTTAATATGGTGTCTTTCTGGTAAATAAACTTAAAGCTTAGGTCTGTTGGATTGATAATTACGTCAATGGAATCGGTGCTGAATTTTAAAAGATTATTGCTTTCTGTAAATGTAGTGGCAACTGTATTTTTTTCAGCAACGGTAGAATAAGAAGGTTTGTTTGTTGCTCCCGTATTGCTTGAGAATATGTTTACAATGGTTGAGGTATAAGGGGTAATAGTTATTTGCCCATTAATACAATTTAGAATGAGTGAATCGTTGTTTACTTGATAGGACTGATATTCGGATGAATTAGTAGCAAGAGGATAAAAAATATCACCACTCGTGTCCCTGCCTACTTTTGAACAGTCACTGCTGACAAACAGAAAAGCGAGCTTTAGGACAGTTTCATTGTTAGTAATTCCATAAAATGATTGAATGTCAAATGTGATTTTATACAAATTATTACCTAATGAGGTCATCTTGGCTCTGTCCGGATTTTCACACCATCCGCTTATCACATGTTTCCAGTCACTTGACGAAGTACTGTTTGTGGTAATGACACCGGTATACATATATACGTCAGAAGTATTTCCAGTCAATTCTCCATTTCCTTTGGAGGCATCGTAAATTAGGGTAATTGTATCGTAAATGGTAGGGCTTTCGGGTGTCACCGTAACAATTTGCGAAAAAACAAGATTAACTGATAAACTGAAAGTTAGTAGAATGATTGTGCAAATTCTTTTATTCATGTTTAAACTTGTTTAGGGGTGTTCAAAATGATACAGAATCTTAAAAAACTCTCCAAATATACTTTTTTTTACTCTAGTATTCTTATAAATCGTTTTATATTTATTTTAATAAAATTGTGATTGTTTCTATCGAAAAGTTACGATATAAAATTGTACGGCGGTTTTGGATAATTGATGAAAATCGGTCTATTTGTTTTTATCTCATGAGATTTTTCGGGTTATGGTTAGCGGTCTCAAACAGTATGATTTCTTATCAAATTTGTATAAAAGCCTGAGTAAATAGATTCATATTATTCATGAATGGATTATAAATAAAATGTTTCGCAATTATTTATCAATGATGACGCTGAAATGTAACTCAAATATTAAATCTTTATAAAAAAATTAGATAACATTGATAACTAATTATATTATGGCTAATTTCGCAGGCAAACTAAGTGTATATAAAATAAATCAACAAACTATATGCAAGAGCCAATTGGTCGTAAAATGGATAAAGTAGGGCGAATGTTTCAAGCAGAACTTCAAGCAGAACTTCAAGATCTCGACATTGAACGATCGTTTTATCCCTTGATGCTTATCGAAGCCGGAAACGGAATTACACAACAGGAACTCGCCGCTAAATTGTTATGCGACAAGGTTCAGGTAGTCAGAATTATTGATTACTTGTCGTCCAATGGCTATGTTGAACGAGTGCAGAACCAAACAGATAAACGAAAATACGAATTAACCATCACAGAAAAAGCCAAACAGGTTTTACCGGATATTAAAAAAGCTATATCTAATACAAGTTCAATGGCAATGAATGGCTTGTCCGAAAATCAAATCAGCCAATTGTATAGCATGGTTTCATTAATAGAATCGAATCTCATTTCACATAAAAACAGGAATTTAAAATGAAAAAAAGGACAACTATACTGATTTCCGTAATTATCATCTTAATTGTTGCTTTCTTTTTGAGAATGGCTTTTACTAAACCCGTTGATAAAGAAGGCAAAAAGAATTCAAAAGAGAAAGTACAAAGAAAAGTAGATGCTTTCATAGTGAAGCCATCACTTCTTATCAACGAAATTACCGTTTCAGGTTCATTACAAGCTTTCGAAGAAGTGGAATTGAAAAACGAAGTAGCAGGAAGGGTCGTAATGATTAACCTACCCGAAGGAAAATTCGTAAAAAAAGGCACTTTGTTGGTGAAGCTGTTCGATGATGATTTGCAGGCAACCCTCAAAAAACTTCAAACGCAGCTTGCCATTCAACAACAGATTTACAACCGTCAAACCGAATTGCTGAAGGTGAACGGCATATCGCAAAACGATTATGAACAGACTGGTCTTCAACTGAATTCACTCAAAGCAGATATAGAAGTTGAAAAGACATTGATACGCAAAACCGAAGTTCGTGCACCTTTTGACGGCATAATCGGTTTAAGATGCATCAGCGTTGGTGCCATTATCACTCCTTCTACGTTGTTGGCAACTATCCGCACAGAGAATAAAATCAAGCTTGATTTTGGAGTTCCCGAAAAATACGGACAGGTAATCAAATCCGGCATGAAAATAGAGTTCAGCATGAATAATTCTGATAAATCGTATGAAGCTACAGTTATTGCTACCGAACATGGTATTGATGCTTCTACCCGTAACCTGAAAGTGAGGGCTCTGGTAAAAAATCAGTCCAATGAATTAATTCCGGGTTCGTTTGCCCATGTTAATGTCCGACTCAGTGAAAATAAAAATGCTTTATTAGTTCCCACACAATGCATCGTTCCTCACGAAGATGATAAAATCGTGATTGTCGCCAGAAAAGGAAAAGCTCATTTTGTGACGGTAAAAACCGGAATCCGTCAGACTTCGGATATCGAGGTTACTGACGGCATTCAATCGGGTGATACCATTGTTACTTCCGGTTTACAATTCCTGAAAGATGGAGACAAATTAGTATATTCTTCAGTAAAAAAATAATTATGATTCTTTCAGATATTGCATTAAAACGTCCTATCGGGGCCATCGTATTAAGCCTTATTATTATTTTAATGGGTGCTGTAGGATTTAATTTTCTGGCCGTACGTCTTTATCCTTCTATTGATCCTCCGATTATTACCGTACAGACTAATTATACAGGAGCCAATCCCGAAATTATTGAGTCGCAGATTACGGAACCGCTGGAGAAGAATATTAACGGAATTGAAGGGGTAAAATCCATTTCATCTCAATCTTCTACGGGACAAAGTTCCATTACGGTTGAATTTAATTTGGGAGCCGACATGGAAAAAGCTGCCAATGATGTTCGTGATAAAACATCAGGGGCGATAAAAAATCTGCCGTTGGATATTGATGCGCCACCAACCGTTACCAAAGCAGATGCCGATGGTGATCCGATTATCTTACTTACGGTTCAAAGTACTAAAATGAGCGGAATAGAATTAGGTGATTATGCCGAAACTAAATTGCAGGAAAAATTGCAAACTATTCCCGGTGTAAGCTCTGTGGCCATTTATGGTCAGCAAAGACCGGCTATGCGTTTGTGGTTTGATCCCGGGAAGATGGCTGCTTATAACCTTACTGCTTCCGATATAAGTACAGCTCTTACCAACGAAAATGTGGAAATGCCCGGTGGAAAAATACGGGGAACTAATACCGAACTGACAGTAAAAACTACGGGGCGGTTGGTTACCGAAGCCGACTTTAATGATCTCATCATAAAGCAAACCGATAATCAGGTAGTTCGCTTGAAAGATATAGGAGAAGCCGTTTTGGGTGCTCAAAATGAAGAAGCAGGTTCTACTATTAACGGAAGTAACGGTGTGATGCTGGCTTTAATTCCTTTGCCCGGTGCAAATGATATACAGATTGCCGATGAATTCTATAAACGGCTCGATCAGATTAACAAAAATCTGCCGGTTGGCATGGAATTAAATGTAGGCAGGGATAAATCAATATTTGTACGGCAATCCGTTACCGATGTATTGGAAACGCTTCTTATATCCATTTTTCTGGTTGTAGTCATTATATTTCTATTTTTCCGTAACTGGATTATTGCCCTGCGTCCATTGCTGGATATTCCCGTCTCGCTTGTCGGTACATTCTTTGTTATGTATATATTGGGCTTTTCCATCAATGTGCTTTCGCTGATGGGAATTGTGCTGGCTACAGGACTTGTGGTGGATGATGGTATAGTAGTTACCGAAAACATTTTCAAACGAATAGAGAAGGGAATGGGTAAATGGGAAGCCGCTTTTGAGGGAACGCGTGAAATATTTTTTGCTGTTGTATCCACTTCGCTTACGCTAGCCATTGTGTTTATCCCGATAATCTTTCTACAGGGTTTTACCGGTCGGTTGTTTCGTGAATTTGGAATTGTTGTTGCCTCTGCGGTACTGATTTCAGCATTAGTATCACTTACACTTACTCCGGTGTTAAATGTATTTTTGGGTGGTTCGGCATCTCATCACTCTAAACTTTATGTATCCACCGAACCTTTCTTTCTCGGACTTGAAAAGAAATACAGACGGTTACTGGCATTCTTCATTCAAAACAAATGGATTTCCTTTGCTATTCTCGGAATTTGCTTGGTACTTATTGCAGGCATTTCACATACCTTAAAATCGGAGCTGGCACCACTTGAAGATCATAGTTATATTAGGACTGCGATAACTGCTCCTGAGGGAACGGAATATACCACTACAAAAAAAATAATAGATAAAGTTGCCGAAATAAACAATAATTTAGGACCCGAGAATGTGAAATATTCTGTAGCCCGGTATGGTGGGGGCATGACCTCAAGTATAAATACAGGATCGGTAATGACCTTTCTTACTGACCCTGTTAAACGAAAAGCCTCCCAAAAGGAACTTTTTCAGAAATTGTCAAAAATATATGATTCAATTCCCGAAGCTCGAGTTATTGCCAGTCAGGAACCAACCATTACCACGACAAATTCAAGAGGATTGCCGGTGCAGTTTGTTATACAAAATCTTGATTTTCAAAAACTTCAAAATGTTCTTCCGAAGTTTTTGGATGAAGCTAATGCTAGTAGCGTCTTTAGTAATGTGGATGTGGATTTGAAGTTTAATAAGCCCGAATTGGATATTAAAGTAGACCGGTTAAAAGCCAACAATTTGGATGTAAATGAGAAAGATGTTTCCAATACCTTGGATATGGCTTACAGTGGAAACCGTTACGGGTACTTTTTACGCAATAACAGGCAATATTACATTGTAGGGCAGGTAGCACGTGAAGATAGGAATACTCCGGCCGATTTATCATCGCTCTATGTACGTTCGGGTAACGGCAATATGATACAACTGGACAACCTTGTTACTACAGAGGAAAAATGTATGCCTCCCGTTTTGTATCATTATAACCGGTATAAATCGGCAACTATTTCGGCAAATCTTGCCGATGGAAAAACATTGGGCGAAGGTATAGAGGAAATGCAAAGGATAGGCGACAAACTACTGGATGCTTCGTTTACTACGGCACTGTCCGGATCATCGAGAGATTTTGCCGAAAGTAATTCGAATATCGGATTTGCACTGGTACTGGCTCTGCTACTCATTTATTTAATTCTTGCAGCCCAGTTTGAGAGCTTCCGCGATCCGTTTATTATCATGCTTACCGTGCCAATGGCAATTGCAGGAGCCTTTCTGTCACTCTGGATTTTCGGACAAACGATTAATATTTTTTCCGAAATCGGAATGATTCTGTTAATCGGAATTGTTACTAAAAATGGTATTCTGATTGTTGAATTTGCCAATCAGAAGCGTAAACTGGGCATGAACAGACGACTGGCTGCCTATGAATCGGCTTCAGCACGTTTCCGTCCTATTTTAATGACTTCATTGGCAACAATCTTCGGAGCATTGCCTATTGCACTTGCATTGGGAGCGGGTTCATCCAGTCGTATCCCAATGGGAATTGTAATAGTGGGTGGTTTATTGTTTTCCTTAATACTGACGCTTTTTGTTATTCCGATTATGTATATTTTAATGTCAAGTAAAAACAAAAAGATGATTACCTATGATGAATAAAAGTAAAATCAGATTTAAAATAGCAATTGTATTGATTTTTTCAATCTCTTTTTCAATTGCAAATGCTCAAAATAGTCAGAAAGTACTGACCATTGATGATGCCGTAAATATAGCCCTGAAAAATAACTTCGATATTTTAGTAGCTCGGAATGATGCGGATATTACTAAAGTGGATAACACAGCCGGTAATGCAGGTATGCTTCCTACTGTTGGGGTTACCGGTACGGGAAATTACGGACTTAGTGATACGAAACAGAAGCTCAGCAGCGGATTGGAAAATCATTATCCTTCGCTTTCAAGTACAGTTTTGAGTGCAGGTGCTCAACTTAGCTGGAACTTGTATGATGGAGGAAAAATGTTTGTTACAAAAAGAAAATTAAATGAAATTCAGGCACTTGGTGAAATTCAGTTTAATGATAAAGTGTTACAAACCCTATATAACGTTATTGCGGCATATTACGATGTTGTCAGGCAAAAACAACAACTCAGCTCCATTAACGAGGCTCTGAATTACAATAAAGACAGGGTAATAATTGCACAGGCAGGATTTAATGCCGGTTCTCTGTTGAAATCCGATTTACTTCAGGCTAAAATTGACCTGAATGTGACTACCGAGAATGCTATTAACCAACAATATATTATTGATGTCGCTTTAAAAACGCTAAATCAATTATTAGGCAAGAATGCTGATGAAACCTATGAAATTTCCGATTCTATTCCATTGAATTATTCACCTGATAAAGCCGATTTACTTCAAAGAGTGAATAGCTCAAACACGAGCATTCTCGGTTTCCAAAAACAAATTGAAATTGCTCAGTTGGCGTTAAAAGAAAGTCGTAGTTTGTATTTACCAACACTAAATGTCAAAGCCGGATATTATCTCTCGCAAACGTCAAATTCCGATGGCTCTATCCTGAATAATCGCTCATCCGGACCTCAGGTAGGCGGAACACTCGTAATTCCTATTTATAATGCCGGCGAAACCAAACGAAAGGAAACCACTGCCAGAATTCAGACTCAATCGGCAGCGTATGATTTCCAAAATATTCAATTGCAGGTAAATATTCAATTACAAAATACGCTCATTGATTTCGAAAATCAGCAGAAACTTTTGAAAATAGAAAGTGAAAATAATGAATTAGCGAAAGAAAATATTCAGATAAGCCTTGAACGTTTAAAACATGGTCAAACAACCTCGCTCGAAGTACATCAGGCACAGGAAGACTACGTACAATCTTCTACACGGTTGATTAATTTTCGTTATAACCTGAAAATGGCTGAAACAAAACTGAAACAACTTGTTTCTAATTTATAAGTTTATTTTTGCTTTACCGTAAACTTCATGGTGAAAGTCTTTTTCCAAGAAGAATACAGGTTCAGATTACATGAGAAAAGGCATCTCGGATTTCGGGATACCTTTTCTAAGACCTAAAATTAGGATACTTTCGATTTTGAAGAAAAAAGAAACTAACTATTTCTTTTTATTAGCTTCTTCTTTTTCGTTTTTAGCTTCTTCCGCTTCATATGCAGGAATATGCTTTACATGTTTTCCAGATTTGTCTTTTTTTGGTTTTTTGTTTCCAGCTGCTGCCATAATTAGAATCTCCCATTTAATTAAATAAAACAATTAGAAAATTAAATTCAGAGTCGTATTCTGTTATAAAAAATAGCGGAACGTCCCCCGTATATAGATGCAACAAGAAACATGCCAAAACCCCTTTCTCAATAAAATAAATGACTCTTTTTCCTGTATCGGACATGAAATGCCAAATAGTCACCCCAAATGGCACTATCTTTTGAACAGATGGCAGATGAACGCTGTTTTTGCTCGAGCCATATCAAGAAATAAATTGTCTGATTTATAAACCAAAGGCGAAATGCCCAAATTGATATTCCGCTTTTTCAAAATTCAAAATTATCTCACAAAGTTTGTCATTACCTTTGGTGTCAGAGCCGGTGCCGGAATAGTGTCTTTGGTTGCTTCTCGCATTTTGAGTTGCCAAGCCATATTTTTGGCAAGCACTTGCATTATTTGTACACCTTCTTCATCTTGCAGCACCTCGCCAGGAGTTCGCCCGTGAATTACATTCCAGTAGTTGGAAGTCGCAATTAGCATTTCCGAATACAAAATGTAATGGTTTAGGCTGTCAAAAGTCATGGAACCGCCTGTGCGTCTTACGGCTACCACTGAAGCTCCTACTTTGTTGCGAAACAATCCGCCATTACTACCTGCCACATAAAATGCACGATCTAAGAAGCATTTCATGGTACCGGCAATCCCTGCATAAAACACAGGTGAGGCGATGATAATTCCATCGGCTTCTTTCATTTTTTGGATGGCATCGTTTACACCGTCATCTTTCATGTGGCATCGCTCGTCTTTGTGTTTAAAACATTGTCCGCAACCCGTACATCCGTGAATAGGCCTATTGCCCACATGCATAATTTCCAATTCAATACCATTTTCAGTCAGTTGATTGCCAATTACTCTCAGGGCATGATAAGTATTTCCTTCTGCCTTGGGACTTCCATTAATTGCTATTACTTTCATTTTATTTTAATTTTTTTAGAATACGTTCTCATTATTTTTTTTTTACAAAGAAATGGAAATCAATCTTCATAAGCATATCGAATGGCTTTGTTTAGCCATGCATTGAATGAGACTGTTTCTCGAAAAGCTTCGAGGGTTTTTTCCAAAAACGCGTCGCTTAACAGGAAGGGCTCGTCGATCCGTTTATATACACTTGGATTTTTTATTTTGAGGTATTCTGCATATTCGAAGTCAGCAGGGTAACCACGTGGTACATTTTTCAGTGCATGTTCATCTTCCAACACAAAACTTTTGGCCTCACGAACAGCTTTTTCAAAAGAGTCTCCATTCAGGTAAATTTCTTCTCGGATGCTTTTCAATACGATTGGTTGCGGACTATAAAGTCCTGCACATAGCATACTGCCATTGAGAAAGCCCGAATCTGTCGGCTCAATGTGGAAGTAATATCCCGAAAAACCTGATTTTTTCCCATTTGGGCAGATAAATGCTCCAAAATGTGTTTTATAGGGCATTTTATTAGCGGAGAATCGGATGTCGCGGTTGAATCGATACGTACAGTCTTTTACCGTAAGACCTTTTATAGATGTGTCAAATCCACTGATTCCGGCAATCAGTTTCTCAACCAGTAAGTTGAAGGACTGAGTGGCTGCCTGATATTCCGTTCGGTGCGCATCTAACCATTCTTTGCTATTGTTTTTCTTAATTTGGTTTAGAAAAGCGAGGATTGATTCCATAGTTGAACTGTTTTTGAAAAATGATTTTAAATTCTGTTATTTTCATGTCAAAGTGTATCTTTTTATCCCGTTTACTTTTTCCAGTTCGGTGTCCAGCTCCCGCCGATTTATAATCGGTGGTTTGCTCTGTAAGAGCAATCAAATCAAATTATATTTACATCAAGCAACCCTCTCTCTCCGGCATAATCAATGGCACTGCTATAAACATACAAGGCGTGTGTTAGGTTCTCGTTCATTTCTTTGTTCAGTCTGCGTATTCAAAACTTAGTCGAATTAAATCTACGATTCAATTCTCTTATTCTGTCAATAAGTTCTTTAAAACTTAAAGAATCACCGTAAATCATATTCTCCTGCATCAATAGATAATCTTTCTCCCAATTTTTCAGAACGACAGCAGGCGGAACAAAACAAATTGTCTCAGGTTGATGTGTTCTATAATCAACTCCTGCCATTGAAGTAAATTGTTGGCGATGTTTTATTATGTCGTTGTACAAATTACTGTCATTCAATATATTCTTACAATAGCTGTTGTCCATCAATTTTTCTAAATCGTACAAGTGTCTCGACATTCTGTTGATTTCTTTTCCCGAAGTTGGGCTTTGTAACATTTCGTGCAACAAAAATGCTTTTTCAAGCATGGTTCTTTGTGGCAAAACAGCTTTAATTTTATACTCCTTGTCCGAAAAATCAGCATTAGGCAAAAGTTCTCCAATAATTGATTTGACTAAAACTTCTTCGCTCGGTTCCATAAGTGATCTTGACCCAACTTCGATTTTTACCGTATTAAAAACGTAATCAGAGTTGTCCAGAACGGATTCATAATGTAAATACAGAGTTTCAGGATCAACGTTACTTTCTTCAGTGATATTTACTTCCAATAGGAATTGTTCTTTGTCAATACCACAATTCAAAATAAATCGTTCAATATCAGCCTTAAGCTCATTCCTGATAAATGAACACGATGCTTTTCGCAATTTTTTCCCAATTTCTCGTTTTGTCAGTTCTCCTGCAAAACCAAGAAATTCTCTGTCAATAGCCAAATCAATGTCTTCAGAAAAACGGTCGATAATTCGCCAGCATTTACTGAGCGATGTTCCTCCTTTGAAAACCAAATGAGAACCATACGTCCCATTGAACAAAGAATTTAGTACTAAAGTAACCCACCAATCTTTTTCGATAGAGTTGGCATTTAGTCCTGTTTTGTTTTCAAGAAGCTTTAATACTTCAACTCGTCTGGATTTAGATAATTCTGTCCAATTCATTTCTCAGAGTATTTTGCGAGATTAAGTATTAATTTCGAAATCCATTCCGGAGCTAATCGTGCATCATGTTGTATGTTTTCGAAAGATTCTTTTTTCAATGCTTTTGTTAGTTGAACTTCGACCTCTTGTGTCACGTTTTCTTTTCCTAGCTGTTTTAATGCTACTATAGCCAAACTGCTTACTTTTCCTTTCATCGCAAGATTTTTAGGTGCAGTTTTTTTAAATTTTATTGTTCGGTTTCCATACTTAATTTTTCGCGGAATTCCATCTGTCAGGTAAACCACATTCACAGGAATTTGTGTTGATAACCCCAAACTGTTTAGGGCAAAAACTCCAGTAGGTTCAATTCTTGCTTTGTCTCTTTTTGCAATGGCTCTACAAACATCATCAACAGATGGGTATAATACTCCAAGTTCTTTGTCAATTTTGGGATATAAGTAAATTCCCTGAGTCAGACGAATAATTACTTCTCTTTTCACTAAATTTGATAAGCTTTTCCGTATAGATTCGGAACTACCTAAAGACGCAAAATCATTCGAGAAATATATTTTGCCTTTTTGTTTGTTTATTAGATGTTCTAATACTTTATTTTCAATTGATTGTGTCATTTTTTTAAGGGATTACATTTCACAAAAGTAATCTGTATTTGTGAAATATGCAATTGTTGAATACAAAATATTAATGTCTAAAAATTTAGGTGCAAATGTCTCTATTTTCTTTTTTTGAATGGAACCTAACGGAGGAAGCTACACGCAGGTGCGGACTGCGGGCGATTTCCTGTCAAGCCGAAAAACAGCCCGAGCGGAGAGGATTGATTCCATAATTGAACTGTTTTTGAAAATTGTATGTTAGTTACTCAAACGATATTTCTCCCTCGTTCGGTCGGATTACAAATCCGACCCGACAGGAAAAATCTGCCCCGACAGGGAGTAATTTCATTTGACTTCTAAAATTTTCTTCCATGTTGAAAATAAAGGGTCTTTATGTGCCATTCTAATTTCTTTTCCATTCTTCATTACTATCACAGCACGTCCTTGTAAATTTGAATTTAATTGAATAGAGTCAAGTTTACTAAGATCAATACTTGAAGATAAAAATCCCACATCCCACCTATCAGCACTTTCACCAATGTAAAAAGCTTTCAGATGCAATGTGTTTTTTCGGTGTTTAAGTATGCTGTCAATGTTATTTTCATATCGGTCAAAAAGTTCGTAGCTAAGTTTTGACTTGTCTGCTGCCAAATTTGTGTATCCATTGTCAACCACAAATTTTTCCGCTAGTTTAATTGCTTGCTCTTTTGTCAAAGTGCCATTTGATTGAAATGCCGAAGTTAGCCCCCAAATCATTCCGATTGAAATAATTGTCAGCGTTGATATTTTCAAAATTCTAGTCATTATTTTAATTTGGTCGTTCTTAATTTTTCCTCGTTCGGTTGGATTGCAAATCCACCCCTCTCCCGCATTTCTGCACCGTCAAATCATCATTCGGTATTGTTTTTATTTCTGCTCCAGCTCCCGCCGATTTGTAATCGGTGGTTTGCTCTGTAAGAGCAATCAAATCAAATTATATTTACATCAAGCAACCCTCTCTCTTTCTCCGGCATAATCAATGGCACTGCTATAAACATAGTGTTCGGCATGAAATACCAGTCCTTCTTCCACCGGATTCTTATGTAAATAATCTAACTTTTGGTCAATAACTTTATTGCTCCACAACTCTATCGGATGATTGTCTGTTCCCCAAAAACGACTACTGTCTTTGGTAATAAATTTTTCTAACAGCCATTTTTTTTCTGCTTTCTTGTGGGTTTTCTCTTATACCCATAATCTATCTATTTTTCTTGCTCTTGCCGAGCAAGCCACCGATTACAAATCGGCGGCAGCGGGGAAAACTACATTGTAACCTGCTTCAATAAATCCATAAGAAAGTCCACCACACCCACAAAACAAATCAATTACAGTTTTTTTATTTATACTCATCTGCTTTTATGGGATTTTAAATACTCAACTTTCACTTCTGCGACTTTCAAAGCTTGATTTGCAAATTCATCGTCTGCAATTTCATAGGCAATGTTTTCACTCAAATATTGAATTAGTAATTCGTCTCTATTCAAGTCGAGAATTTCAGCTAAATTAGCAATTTGAATTCTTGTTGCTTTTCTTTCGCTTCTTTCAATTTTACTTAATATAGCGGTATCAATGTCAAGTTTTGCAGCAACTTGTCTAAGTAAAAGACCTTTTGTCTCTCTTTGTTCTCTGATTATTTCTCCTGTTGTTTTCAATTTGTTGAATTTAAATTGACAATAATTGTCAAAAGTAAACTGATTATTTGAATCGAACAAATATATTTCGCTAAAAGTTGTTAAGTTGTTTCTGTTTTTTTTGGGGTGGTGGGTGGGCTTTGGTGTTTTTTCTTCTTTCTTCCTCTGCCTTTAAGTCGCTAAATACTAGGTCTTTTTATTTTTTTTACAATTACACCTAACGTTTGAGGCTATGCGCCGTAAGGGATTGCGTGGCTACGTTTCTATCACTCGATACGAACGTAGCCTGCGGGCGATGCACTTGGCATACCACTGAAACCCTTATGGCGTATGAGCCTGTGTTAGCGGCTGGCATTTTATTCAAAGTCCTTATTTTTCCCTTTCCAATTCCACCATTGTAATTTTTCTAATTCTTGTTCATCTTTTGGCGTTTCTGCATAATAAATTGCGCAACGAAATGCATATATAAAGCATTTGTTTTGTTTAAATCCAGATACTCTGCACAATAATTCATACATAATTTCGGCATCTTGACCTATTAAATCAGAAATACTTTTAATTCCAATAGACCACAAATCATTAGCAGCAGATTTGCCTATTCCCGGAATTGTTGACAGCTCTTTTAATGCAGCTTTTTTAGCGTTCATTTGATAAGTCATTTTTTATCTTCTGCAAACGTAATAATATATCCGTTTATGTCTTTAATAGTAAATTCCGATGTGCCATAAAATGTTGTATGCATATCAACGACCATGTCTACACTATCTTTTATTTGAGTGTACAATTTGTCAACACTTTCCACATCAATGTATAAAACAAAAGTTCCACCAACTGCGATGTTTTTGAAGACAGGGTTTTCGCTGTTATAACTTTCCTTTGATTGGAGCATAATTGAAATCTCTCCGGCTTTAATAATTGCAAAAGCAAATTCTCCTTCGTCAGGGACACTTACAATTTTGGTAAATCCTAAGATGTTTTGATAAAAGTCTAAAGACGTGTTTACGCTTTCAACAATCAAATTTGGTGTTAATGCTTTAAATTTCATAATTCTAAATTTTAGTTATACAATTAGCACCAAAAGTAAGTTGGTATAAAATTAATCATTTGTAAAAATCCGACATTTTATTTAAAAGTTGATGGTAATTCCCCTGCAAAGTCAACAAAATCCTTAGTAAAATGAGATTGGTCGTAATAATTAAAGTCAAAGGCCAGTTGTCCTAAATCTTTCTTAGTATTATTACTTAAAACTTCTTTTACATTTATCAACTTTGTGATTCTTGAAAATTCCTTTGGTGTTAATCCAACATTTGCAGAAAACAAGCGTTCCAGATTCCTTTCAGAGGTATTAACAGACCAAGAAAGTTCAGAAATCTTTAAAAGTCCTTGTCGTTGCTTAATTATTTGTATTGCGGTTGAAACTATATTGTTCGATGTGTATCCCTGTTGAATAACATTGAGCAAATATGAATCCAATTGGGGCTTTATTGATTGTTTTGTTGGAACTTTTCCATTAAATATCCTGTCTACTTCAAAAGCATTGATTTCAATCATTTGATTTTTTAACTCTCCAAGATGAAAATGAGTAACAAAAGCTTTCAATCCAAGTGGTTTAAATCTTATACCAACTAAATCAATTGAACCGATTAAAGAAATTTCACTAAATTTTGTTGATGTACCAATCAAATATGATTTGTGCTTGTTTAAATTATCAATATTATTTGATGATAAGACACTATCACCAAGATTTATAATAATATCAGAGCAACAATCCGGCAGAATACTATATTGTATCGGATTATCACAAATCAATCCAGATGCAACCCAATAATTATCAATAAAATTTGATAATCTTGAGTCTGGTTCTATTTCTAAAAAATCAATCATCTTTTTGTATCGAAGTAGCGTTTCTTATGCTTGCCGCTAACATCTGTGTATGTGCAACAAATTCCTGTATGTACTACGCTATTGCACATACATCCGCTATAGAAGTGTGTGTTTGTTTAGCTAAAGTTATGTTATTTAGAATGTTATAATATTTACCTATTTTCTGGTTATTGCACATACAGGAATTTTATTGAGAAGAGAAACAGACGTTTTTTTGTTTGTTTTATTATTTTCTCTCCAAAGATAAAAAGTTTATTTCAATAAAAAGTTTAAAAATTAACTAAATGTCAAGATTATCCAACGGACTTTTTTCCCCGGTATAAGTCTTGCGTAGTAACCGGGTATTATATGTCAAAAGAGGCTTTCTTAGGCTGGGGTAGGTGGCAGGATTGGGTTTTCATCCCGCCCAACCTTCGCGGTCAAGGTTGCGGTAGTTGATGGCTTCGGAAATGTGTTCGGTGGCAATGTGTTCTGCTCCATCCAAATCGGCAATGGTCCGGGCAACTTTCAAGATTCTGTCATAGGCTCTTGCCGAAAGGTTTAGCTTTTGCATAGCATGTTTCAACAGTTGTTGGCTCTCATCGTTGATAACGGTATATTTACGGAGTAGCTTGGAGGACATTTGTGCATTGCAGTGGATGCCTTGTACATCCCGAAAACGTTCTTCTTGTATTTTTCTTGCGTTGATTACCCGTTCTCTAATCACGCTGCTTTTTTCCGTAGGTTTTGTACAAGCCAATTTATCGAAAGAAACAGGAACTATTTCTATGTGAATGTCGATTCTGTCTAACAAGGGTCCTGAAATGCGATTCAGGTATTTTTGTACCACACCGGGAGCACAAACGCATTCTCTTTCGGGGTGATTGTAGTATCCGCAAGGGCATGGGTTCATGGAAGAAACCAGCATAAAGCTTGCCGGATATTCGACGCTGAATTTCGAACGGGAAACGCATATCTTCCTGTCTTCCAGCGGTTGACGCATTACTTCTAAAACGGTGCGTTTAAATTCAGGCAATTCGTCGAGGAAGAGAACGCCATTGTGAGCCAAAGAAATTTCCCCCGGTTGAGGAAAAGAACCTCCACCAACCAATGCCACATCCGAAATTGTATGATGCGGGCTTCGAAAAGGGCGTTGGAACATAAGCGAAACACCTTTCTCTATTTTTCCGGCAACGGAATGGATTTTTGTGGTTTCTAATGCTTCGTGTAACGTTAAAGGAGGAAGAATGGACGGAATTCGTTTGGCAAGCATGGATTTTCCGGCTCCCGGAGGTCCTACCATAATGATGTTGTGCCCGCCTGCTGCTGCTACTTCCAATGCCCTTTTTACAGATTCTTGTCCTTTTACGTCAGCAAAATCGGTTTCCAATTCATTTACCATGTTAAAAAACTCTTCTCGGGTGTTAACAACAGTGGCTTCGAGTTCTTCTTCGCCATTCAAAAAGCGAATGACCTCTTTTATATTTTCAACGCCGTACACCTCCAAATTATTCACTACAGCAGCTTCTTTTGCATTTTCTTTGGGGAGTATAAGACCTTTAAATCCTGCTTCTCTTGCTTTTATGGCAATGGGCAAAGCTCCTTTTATGGGCATCACGTTTCCGTCGAGCGACAATTCGCCCATAATCACATATTCTTTTATTCTTTCTTCGGAAATTTGTTCTCCCGCAGCCATAATCCCCATTGCTAAGGGCAAGTCGTAAGAAGAGCCTTCTTTACGAAGGTCTGCGGGTGCCATGTTGATGATGATTTGTTGACGGGGAAATTTATATCCGTTGTATTGTAAGGCGGAAACAATACGTTCATGGCTTTCTTTTACTGCATTATCGGGTAATCCTACCAAAAAAAACTTAATTCCCTGCGATACATTTACCTCTATGGTGATTATCGAGGCGTCAATTCCATGAACAGCTGATCCAAATGTCTTTACAAGCATTATAAATATAAGAATTAAGGCACATTAATTAAAAAGTGGAGAAGTAAAAACGAGTGTTGTATCAATAATGAATTGTTAGTCGTGTTTCAATTTTGCAATGATTGTCTCATTACCAATGACTTCTTCGTACAAGTCGACTAAAATTTCCGCATCCAAAGGAAGATACATGTCAACACGTGAACCGAATTTTATAAATCCGAGTTGGTTGTTTATTTTGCAGTTATCACCCACTTTTGCATAGGTTACAATACGACGAGCCAACGCTCCTGCTATTTGTCTAACCAAAATGGTTTGTTTGTTACAAGCTTCTATGGCAATGGTCGAACGTTCGTTTTCGGTGCTTGATTTGGGTAAATAGGCCGCCATTCTTCGCCCGTTTTGGTGAGATACGTGGATAACTTTACCTGAAAGAGGATACCAATTGGCATGTACGTCAAACACAGACATGAAAATGGAAACTTGGCGGCATTTTCCTTTTAAATATTCAGGCTCTTCTACGGGTTCAATGACTACCACTTTTCCGTCGGCGGGAGCTATGATGTAATTTTCATCAGCCAGAACGATACGTTCCGGACTCCTAAAAAAGTGGGTAAAAAAGATAAAAAAGCCTATTGAAACGATTAACGCTATGATAGGTACGATAGGTGTTCTGAAAATGATAAATATTAATGTGTTTACTATCGCGAGAGTTAAAAATAAAATAAGTAGTAAAGTTCTTCCTTCTTTGTGAATTCTCATTTAGGACTCAATTTAAGATTTAAATATATTTGTTTTTATGGATACTCTATATTATTTGCAAGTAAAAATAAATAATGGGAACCAACAAAAGGCAACTGTCGAAACGATCGAGTATTCCTCCATGTCCGGGCAGTAATTTTCCTGAGTCCTTCACATTTACCGAGCGTTTTAATAATGATTCGGATAAATCGCCCCATGTGCCAAACACGACGACAAAAGTAGCAAAAAGCAACCATTTCCACACCGCAATTTCAGGTGTAAAATGAGCAAAAATAAGTGATGCCAAAAGTGCTGCAATAAACCCTCCGATAAACCCTTCCCATGTTTTTTTGGGAGAAATACGTTCACATAGGTGGTGTTTGCCAAATTTTACACCAAAAAGATATGCTCCCGAATCATACACCCAGATGAGGATAAATAGAGCAAATAACCAATGTATTTCTTCAAAAGCAATGGCGTTTAGAATGCCAAACGGAAATGCTATCATTACTTGTCCCAAAAAGGCAAACGCAACATTGTGGATAGGTTTTTTTTCTTTTGTATATAATCCTCCGATTACAAGTGCAACAAGAAATAAGGCATAGACAAATAATATTTTATAAGACGTCAACCCTGCCGACAATAAAAAGCAACACGTATAAAGAACCAATCCCGCTATAATAAGCACCGGATAAGACAGTTTTACTTCTTCATAAAGGTTGATCATGCGATAAAATTCATACAATGCAACGCCTGTTAAAATAAAGAATAAAAGAGAAAAAGTATAATACTCCTTTTGAAAGTATATACTTAGCAGTACCACTGTAACGAACAAAAATCCGGTTAATGTTCGTTGAATTAGATTCTTTATCATACCGATTCTTTATCTTCTTCTTGTGTTTGTTTTTCTGCTCCTTTCTCGGAATCGTTACCCATCTCTTCAGTATTTGTATCTTTTTTTTCTTCTACCGTTTCTTTGTCCTTCTTTTCTTTTTCACTTTCGCTGATTAATTCGTCCATGCGACTAGCCCAAGGTCTTTTGCCAAAAATACGTTCCACATCTTCAGCAAAAATAACTTCTTTTTCAATAAGTAAACTCGCTAGAGCAGCGTGTCTTTCTTTATTGTCCGTGATTAATTTAATGGCTCTTTGGTATTGTTCTGAAATTATTTTTTGCACTTCTATGTCAATAACCTCAGCCGTTTTTTCGCTGTAAGGTTTGGTGAAGGAATAGTCGGAACCTGATGAATCGAAATAACTCATGTTCGATAATTTTTCACTCATGCCGTAATAAACTACCATAGAGTAAGCCATTTTACTGGCTCTTTCCAAGTCGTTTAGTGCTCCTGTAGAAACTCTAGAAAAAACAATTTCTTCTGCAGCTCGTCCACCCAAAATGGCACACATTTCATCCAATAGTTGTTCCTTGGTTGTTAGTTGCCTTTCTTCCGGCAGATACCAAGCCGCACCTAATGCTTTACCTCGTGGTACGATAGTTACCTTTACCAATGGATTGGCATATTCCAACAGCCAACTTACGGAGGCGTGTCCTGCTTCGTGATTAGCGATAGATTTTTTTTCTGCGGAAGTAGTAATTTTATTTTTCTTCTCCATACCTCCGATAATTCTATCTACGGCATCTAAGAAATCTTGTTTTTCTACTTCTGTTTTGTTTTTTCTTGCTGCAATTAGGGCAGCTTCGTTACAAACATTGGCAATGTCCGCTCCTGAAAATCCGGGAGTTTGTTTTGCCAAAAATTCAATATTCAAATCGGCAGCTAATTTTAAAGGACGAAGGTGTACTCCGAATATTTCATTTCTTTCGTGCACATCCGGCAAATCTACATGTATTTGCCTGTCAAAACGTCCGGCACGTAACAAGGCTTTATCCAAGATTTCGGCACGGTTAGTGGCAGCTAAAATTATAACACCGCTATTGGAACCAAACCCGTCCATTTCTGTGAGTAACTGATTTAACGTATTTTCCCTTTCGTCATTAGAGTTGAAAGATGGGTTTTTGCCACGTGCTCTACCCACCGCATCAATTTCATCGATGAAAATGATACAGGGTGCTTTTTCCTTTGCTTGACGGAATAAATCACGAACGCGGGAAGCTCCTACTCCCACAAACATTTCAACAAAGTCGGAACCCGACATAGAAAAGAACGGCACATCAGCTTCTCCTGCGACAGCTTTCGCAAGTAATGTTTTTCCGGTTCCCGGAGGGCCTACCAACAATGCTCCTTTAGGAATTTTCCCTCCCAAATTAGTATATTTCGTGGGGTTTTTAAGGAAGTCTACAATCTCTTGCACTTCTTGTTTCGCTTCAGCCAATCCGGCAATATCTTTAAAGGTAACTTTCATCGTGTTAGCTCCTTTATCAAAAAGTTGAGCTTTGGATTTACCGACATTAAAGATTCCACCGGCACCGGAATTATTTCCTCCCATTCTACGCATTACCAAAATCCAGATAATAATGATGAGAACGAATGGCCCGAACGACCAAAGAAGGGTGTCCAAATAATCCTTTCTTTCTTCGTAGCGAACATCTGTTGTGGCATTCGCTTTTTTATCATTTTCGGAAGTGAATTCTTCCAGCTTTTCGGGAGAAGGGATACGTACGCTTAATTTTCTATCTTTAATGGTTGATCCTTTGTCTCCAAACACTTCTTTTTGTATCGCCGGATCTTTTTTTATTTCCACCTCGGCTTCATTTTTGTTTGTAACAACTACAATGGTTTTAACATATCCTTTTTCAGCATATGTTTTAAATTCAGAGTAAGATACCTCTTTTTTTGCAGTATCGTTCATGAAAAAAGTGGAGCCGATAAGAAAGGCTGCAATAGCTCCATAAAACCAATACATACTGAACCCTAATTTTCCTTTAGGCTTCTTGTTTATAGGCTTTTGGGGTTGGTTATTATCCATATATTATTCTCAAAATTAATGTAACTAATTATAAATCGGCAATCTCTGTGATTTTTGCGTCAGCCCATAAATGTTCCAAATCATAGAAGTTTCTTGGTTCTCGTTGCATCACGTGTACCATGATGTCTGCATAATCCAACACAACCCATTCGCTATTTTCAAGACCTTCCATTGCCAAGGGTCTTTCTTTTGTGTTTTCTTTTACAAAATCTTTCAATGATAGTGCGGTAGAATTAACGTGTGTATTAGACGTGCCTTCGCAAATAACAAAATATTTACAAATGCAATTGTTTAACTTAGTAAGGTCTACAACCACTATTTTAGAACCTTTTTTATCTTGAATTCCGGCTACTATTGTGTCTAATAATTCTTTCGTTTTCACCATTGTGTTTAAATTTATGCAAATATACTTATTAATTGCGTGTATAATAAAAATATCGGTCCTAATTGATTGTCTTTTTGATATTTTGAATGATATTTTCCGTTATACTACCAAAAGCCGTGCCAACCATATTATCTTCTTCTGTAACAATAGGAGAACCATTGTCTCCTGCTTCGCAAATGCTTTGTACAATCGGTATTTGTCCTAAAAAAGAGATTCCTTTTTCTTTAGCAAGATTTTTTCCACCGTCTTTTCCAAAGATATAATATTTATTGTTGGGTAATTCTGCGGGAGTAAACCAAGCCATATTTTCAATCAATCCGATGATAGGAATATTGACCTTTTCATTTTGGAACATATTGATCCCTTTCAGCGTATCTATTAACGCCACTTGTTGTGGTGTACTTACAATGATGGCACCATCTACATCAATGGTTTGGATAAGTGTGAGGTGTATATCGCTTGTGCCCGGGGGTAAATCAATTAGAAAGAAGTCTAAATCTCCCCATTTACCATCGTTGATGAGCTGTTTTAGGGCGTTACTTGCCATTCCTCCTCGCCAGATAACGGGGTTTTCTTTGTCGATGAAAAAACCGATAGAAAGGATTTTTACTCCTAATTTTTCGATTGGAATGATTAAATCTTTTCCATCAACATTTTCGACCAAAGGTCTTTCGTCCTCAATGTTAAACATTTTAGGGATGGACGGTCCGAATATATCAGCATCCAAGAGTCCTACTTTATAACCTTTTCTTGCCAATGCTACTGCTAAATTGGATGCTACCGTCGATTTCCCGACGCCTCCTTTAGCTGATGAGATGGCTATTTTATGTTTTATGTTTGAAAGTGATTTAGTGTTTAACAATGGATTAGGTGCCGGCAGTGATTTTATTGAAATATTTCCTTTGATGTCAATATCTTCGCTAACATATGCCAATATGGCTTGTTCGGCAGCTTTTACGAGTGATTTGGCAAACGGGTCATTGGCTTTCAATAGGAGAGAAAAGCTGACCTTATTTCCTTCAATTCTGATGTCATCTTCAACCATATTGCTACTGACAATATCTTGGTTATTTCCCGGATAACGTACATTTCGCAATGCGTCAAGTATCAATTTTGGATAAATAGTCATGATTTATTCGTTTATGTTGTTTGTTTTGCCACTCCTTTTGCTTCGGTTAAAACTTCTGTAGGAGTCATATTCTATTTCATCTTCCGGTTCCATAAAAGTGGTTTTTCCGGTGAGCTCAAATTGTATATATTTAATGTTCAGACCCCTTTCAATCCATTGTTGTTCGTAAAATGTTTGGATAGAAAGAATATCGTTTACCCAATTTGAATGGTACAAATCATCTGTTTGAAACAGAATTTTATAATCGTTTTGTTTTGCCATAAGGCAAGTGTATGTGTACAGGAAAGGACTGTCGGTCTTTAAATGAATGATACCATTTTCTTTCATGATTTTTTGATAAAGAGCCATAAAACGCGTTGAGGTAAGCCGTTTTCGTGTTTTTTTCATTTGTGGATCCGGAAACGTAAGCCAAATTTCCGAAATCTCATTTTCGGAAAAGAAATAGTCTATCAGCTCGATGCTTGTCCGTAAAAAAGCTACATTCTTCATTTCATTCTGTAACGATTCTTTTGCTCCCGTCCACATACGAGAACCTTTTATATCGACACCAATGAAATTTTTTTGTGGAAAAAGTTTACCCAATCCAACCGTATATTCTCCTTTGCCACATCCCAATTCCAATACGATAGGATTGTCGTTATGAAAGAATCTTTCATTCCAATACCCTTTAAGTTCAAAAGGCTCATGGTTGATTTTGCTAAAAGGGCACTGAAAAACATGGGGATAGGAATCCATGTCCTCAAACTTTTGGAGTTTATTTTTCCCCATATACTACCTTTCACTTTTTTTTTATGGTTAAACCTATACCACCTATTCCTTGCAAGAAATTACTTCTCATGCCCTGTTGTATTGTAAATCGATATGTCCCCTTTTCCGGAAAATTGATGTCTTTGAAGTATAACACGGAAACTTCGCGTGTGGAAGAAAAGCCTTTTCCTAACCATTTGCCTGTATTGTCAGCAAGAAAGCACTCAATGGTATCTTTTTGTTTAATGCCCGAAGGAGATATTGAGTTAATAAACATCCAAAAATTTTGGTAAGGGTAGGAGTTGTCATTCCTTACATTAACAAGAATGTCAAACCTCGATAGGGTATCAGTCATCGGAACATTGAAATGTACAGGACGATTTTTGTCCCATCCGGAGACTTCAACTCCTTTATACTCCGAAAAAGCCGGATGTTTGGCACAAGAACAGAAAAGTGTTGATAAACAACCGACTATCACTATTGTCAACCGTATGTTTTTTATAAAAGACTTCATGATTTTAATTTTGTTCAGGTTTTCTAGGACCTCTATTTCGATTTCGTCTATTGTTATTATTTCGATTTGGTTTTTTGCTGTCAAAACGCGTTAAACTATCTTCTCCCACAGAACCTGAAAATTCCGGCAAGGGTTTCTTTTCTTCTTCTTTATCGTCTGCTAAATTTTCCGGTTTTTCTTTTTGCTTGTTCATTTCAATTACTTGTTTTGCTCTATCAACAGATATTTCAACTAAGTTTTGTGGAAAATTTGGTGCTGTTGAGTAAGTTATTTTTCGAGCAAAAACATCTAGTTTGAAAAAATAATAATCTAAATCTATTGTTTGCAATACTATATCTTTGGCGGGAAATTCCTTTAATGCTTCGTTGTAAGAGCTTAGTTCATAGTTCAAACAGCATTTGAGTTTAGCACATTGACCTGCCAGTTTTTGTGGATTTAAGGAAATGTCCTGAACTCTTGCAGCATTTGTTCCTACAGAGGAAAAATTATTTAAAAAAGTAGAGCAACATAGCTCTCTTCCGCAAGGTCCTGTTCCGCCAATTCTTCCTGCTTCTTGGCGAGCACCAATTTGTTTCATTTCAATTCTTACTTGAAACACTTCCGCCAGGACTTTAATAAGTTGGCGAAAATCAACACGCTCTTCAGCGATGTAATAAAAAATAGCTTTGTTGCCATCGCCTTGATATTCTACATCTCCGATTTTCATGTTAAGATGTAAATCTTGAGCTATTTTACGAGCTTTAAGCATTGCATTGTGCTCTTTCTCTTTCGATTCTTCCCACTTATCGAGGTCGGTTTGTTTGGCTTTTCGGTAGACTCTTTTTATTTCACTGTTTGTCGGGTCAACACCGTTCTTCTTCATTTGAAGATTAACAAGCATTCCAATTAGCGTAACGGTTCCTATATCATGACCAGGGGTCGATTCTACTGCAACAATATCTCCTTTTTCTAATTTTAAATTATTAGAATTAAGAAAATAACCTTTACGCGTATTTTTAAATTGAACTTCTACAAAGTTGCTGTTTTGCTGGGTTTCGGGAATATCAGCCAGCCAATCATATACGCTGAGCATTTGTTGAGAGTTCTTTTTGCAACCGCATACTTTTAATCCGCAGTTACCCTGAGCTAATTTATATTCCATAATTTATTTTATTTTTTGATTTGTGCCATCAATTTGAGGCATAAATCGAAGAAGACGAATTTTGCTTGTACATTCTGCTCTATATCAGACTCTCCATCAGCAAAATAATTCATTAAATTTTCAATATTATCCTCATCCACAAAACGAGAAAATTTATCTGAAAAATCAGATTCGTAATCTATCAAATAGTTTAAGTCGTTGTTGTGAATTCTTTTTATAAAACATTCGCGGGTAATATGTTGTGCATATTGCAAGAATGATTTCTGTTTTTCTCTCCCATTAGTTGAAGCCCCAATTTCTTCCGCCCATTTTTTTGCACCACTTACATTTCGAGCATACGCAAGAAGCATCATTTCTCGATAGTTGATAAAATTATTCTGGGTTTCTTGACTCGTATTTATAATGTTTAATGCACGCACAAAATTTCCGTTAGATATTCGTGATATATCAGCTGCATTTTTTTGCGATACTTTGTACTTTTCTATTAATGCATCACAAACACTTTGGTTGTCAATGTTCGGGATGTTAATTGATTGTGTGCGAGAGATAATAGTTGAGATTATTTTTTCGGGTTGTTCGCTTACAAGTAAAAAAATAGTCTTTGTCGGGGGCTCTTCTAAAATCTTCAATAGCTTATTAGAACAAGAAATATGCATTCTTTCAGGTAGCCAAATTATCATCGTTTTGTAATCGGATTCATAAGTTTTTAAGCTTAATTTACGCAATATTTCTGTGCTTTCATTTGCGTAAATGGTAGCTTGCTTGTTTCCTAAATTAAGAAAATTCATCCAATCAGAAAGTCCAAAATAAGTGTTTTTGGCTGTAAATTCTCTCCATTCCGGTAGAAAATCATCACACCTTTCTTTTCCTTTATTTTCTCCTTTTGCAAAAGGAAATACAAAATGAAGATCAGGATGTATTTTCTTTTGAAATTTTACGCACGATGGACAAACGCCACAAGAATCCTTTTCTGTCCTATTCGTGCAAGAAATATATTGTGCATAAGCAAGAGCCAATGGCATTTTTCCTACACCTTCATTGCCGTAAAACAACTGTGCATGTGGGACTCTTCCTTCTTGCACACTTTTTAGCAAGCGGTTCTTTATTTCGGTCTGACCTATAATCTCTTCAAATAGCATACTTTACTTATCTAACTTACAAAGATATGAAATTTGATGATTTTATACAATAGAGATTCCCTGACTAATAGCACAATAATCTTATCTTTTTCAATAAGGCGAGATATTTTTTTGTTTATCTTTGCGAATTAGTAAGACAAAAAATAGAAGTCAGATGTATATAAAAAAGGAAATAGTAGATGATATTTTTTATGTTGGAGTCAATGACCGGCATAAACATTTGTTTGAAGGATTGTGGGAATTGCCTACGGGTGTATCGTATAACTCTTATTTGATTGTTGACGGCAAGGTAGCGTTGATTGATACTGTAGATGCTTGTTATACGGAACTTTATTTAAAGAAAATAGAAGCTATATTGGGTGATAGAACCATTGATTACGTGATTATCAATCACATGGAGCCTGATCATTCGGCCTCCATTAGAGCGATTAAACAAAAATATCCGAACATAAAAATAGTAGGTAACAGCAAAACTTTCGGTATGCTGGAAGGCTATTTTGGCATTACGGATAATTTGTTGGAAGTAAAAGATAATGACTCCCTTTCTTTGGGAAATCGTACATTAAGATTCTACTTAACTCCCATGGTTCACTGGATTGAAACCATGATGACTTATGAAGAAAAAAACAAGGTGCTTTTCTCGGGCGATGCTTTTGGCTGTTTTGGCTCTCTTGATGGTGGCGTAATTGATACTCAGATAAATACTGAAAAATATTGGAGGGAAATGGTTCGCTATTATTCAAATATTGTTGGTAAGTATGGAAGTCCTGTTCAAAAGGCTTTGGCTAAATTAAGTCCATTGGAAATAGGTACCATTTGTAGTACTCATGGACCTGTTTGGCAAAAATATGTGCAAAAAACAATTGGTATTTATAATGAATTAAGTCTTTATAAAGCACAAAAAGGTGTTGTAATTGTATACGGAAGTATGTATGGAAATACCGAACAGATGGCTGAAACCGTAGCAGACTCTCTTGTCGCTAATGGGATACAGAACGTAGTTATGCACAATGCCTCAACAGCTAGCCCTTCCGTTATTTTAGCTGATATCTTCACTTATCAAGGATTGATTATTGGAAGTCCTACTTATACCAATGAATTATTTCCACCAATAGAGGCGTTGCTTTCTAAAATTAAGGGCAGGGATATTAAAGGTCGTTATTTCGGCTATTTTGGTTCGTTTTCCTGGGCAGGTGTCGCTACTAAAAAACTAGCTTGTTTTGCCGAAGAAACCGGTTTTGAAGTTGTTTGCGAAGGTGTTGAGGAAAAGCATGCATTAAAAGCTGCTAAGTTTGAGGAATGCGTTAATCTAGGAGCCAAAATGGCAGAAAAATTAAATAGTCTATAGGCTGTTCTCAAGCAAAAAAAAGAGGCACTGATGAACTATTCAGTGCCTCTTTATTATCGGTTACAAAGAAATCAAAATGGTAAATCGTCATCAGAATCTGTAGATTCAAATGGATCTGAAGGTGCAACTTCCGTTTTTCCTTCAGTTGGAAACGGTTTAGTCGATGATGGAGCAGTAGAATCATTGCCATCAGCTCTTTTGCCCAATAACTGCATATTTTCGCACAAAATTTCAGTAGCGTAGTGTTTCACTCCGTTTTTATCATCCCATGTCCTACTTTGAATTTTTCCTTCGATATATAATTGAGCACCTTTACGAACGTATTTTTCTGCAATCTCGGCCAACCCTCTCCACATAACGATATTATGCCATTCTGTTTTATCTGGTATGGTTGTGCCATTATTCATTTTATAGCCTTTTTCTGTTGTCGCAAGCGGAAATTTTGCAACTGCCACATTGTTATCTAAGTATCTCACTTCCGGGTCTTTGCCCACATTTCCAACTAAAATTACTTTGTTAATAGACATGGTTTAATTAATTAAGAATGGTTATTATTAATAATTTTCATTGGCAAAGATAGGTTAAAAAAACTTTTTTAGTTGTATTTTTCAACCATTATTAGAAAATATTTTTAACTTAGTGCATCCTAATATCTGAATAGGGTGAAGTGCGTAATTAATTATTCCGGAAGTGGGGGATACAGAATTTCATAGAGACAATATAACTTATTCGGTTTTCATGATACATTAAAAATATAAAAAACTTATGACGGATATAAAAGCAGATAAAATTTTGTTTTTAGATATTGAGACGGTGCCTCAAACCCGAAATTTATCAGATTTGTCGGAAGACATGATTCTCTTATGGTCCGAAAAATTTAATATTCTGCAAAAAAGAATGCCTGATAGGTATGAGGAAGATTGTACTGCTGCTCAAGCTTTTGAACGGGAGGCAGGTATTTACGCAGAATTTGGTAAAATTGTTTGCATATCGGTAGGAATTCTTACTAATAAGAACGGAACAACCATTTTTCACATAAAATCTTTTTGCGGACATGATGAGAAGGCTCTTCTTGAAGAGTTTTCAGCGATGCTTACTCGTTTTATGACAACTCCTTATCACCAAATTTGCGGTCATAATATTAAGGAATTTGATATTCCTTACATTGCTCGTAGGATGTTGATTAATGGTTTGCCATTACCCGAAGTATTGCAAATTGCAGGAAAAAAACCATGGGAGGTTAAATTTATTGATACCTTGGAGCTTTGGCGATTTGGTGATTATAAGAATTATACTTCTTTAAAACTTCTAACTACTATTTTTAATATTCCTACTCCTAAGGATGATATTGATGGAAGTGAAGTTGCAGGTGTTTATTATCAAGAAAACGATGTAGAAAGAATTGCTACCTATTGCCAAAAAGATGTGGTTGCAACAGCTCGATTATACCTTAAATTTGTAGGGTTGCCTTTGTTTGGTGAGACAGATATTGAAATAGCAAAATCATAAAAATATGAAAACGAACCCCCGTGCAATTATTCTTACTATTGTTGTTGTCTTTTCTCTTCTTGGTTGTCAAAAAAAAGAACAAGAAAATTTGGATCGCGATTTACAAAGCATAAAGCATAGAGGCAAAATGCGTGTGATAACGCTTTATGGTCCAATTTCTTATTTTAATTATAAAGACAATGTTTTGGGTTATGAATATGAGTTTGCTAAGGAGTTGTGTGACGAGTTAGGCGTCGAGATGGAAGTCATAGTCGCTCCTAATTTAAGTACTATGGTAGAGGCTTTGGAAAATGGAGAGGCAGATTTGATTGCTTATAGAGTGCCTCGTACCAATGAGTTAAAAAAACGGATTGAATTTACAAAGAAAGAGTACATTACCAAGCAAGTGATTATTCAAAGTAAATCGGATAGCATGATAACAGATGTTTTGCAACTTGCCGGAAAACGAGTATATGTAACTAATGGTTCCATCTATCAAGATAGATTGAAAGATTTGAATAATGAAATAGGGGGTGGTATCAATATCATTACAGTTCCTGATTCTGTCTCAGAAGATGATTTGATAGCACAAACCGCATTGCATAAAATTTCATTCACGGTTGCCGATAATGATCTAGCTCGCCTGAACAAAACTTATTTTTCGGATATAGATTACGGATTGTCTATTAGTTTTTCTCAGCGTTCTGCGTGGGCGGTTCGAAAAGATTGCCCCGAACTACTGGCTTACATTAACAAATGGTCGAAACAAAGCAGTCGTAAAACATTTTTCTCCACCATTTACTATAAGTATTTTGAAAGAACGAAATATTTTGAATCACAGGGTTATGCCGAAAAGAAATTGCCGAAAAATAGAATTTCATCGTTTGACGACTATTTTAAAAGATATGCTAAAATAGCTGGATGGGATTGGCGTTTAGTAGCGGCTGTGGCCTATAATGAATCAAAATTCGATCCTAATATTGTTTCTTGGGCGGGAGCTTCCGGATTGATGCAGCTTATGCCTACTACGGCAAAGCATTTTGGTTTGAGTGAACTCGATTTTAGAAACCCGGAATTGAGTATAAAAGCTGGGACTAAGTACATTAAATACTTAAATGATGTTTTTAGTGACATAAAATCTCAACAAGAACGAACTAAATTCGTATTGGCATCTTATAACTCGGGTCCTGCACATATATCAGATGCAAGAGCGTTAGCTATAAAATATAAAAAAAATCCCAACGTGTGGTACAATAATGTTGAAACCTATATCCGTTTAAAATCAAATCCTGAGTATTACAATGATGAGGTTTGTAAGCATGGCTATTTTAGAGGAAATGAAACGGCAGATTATGTTGACCTTGTATTGCAAAAATACGAGTTATACAAACTTTGGGTAAAGAAGTAGATAAAATATCGGTTTTGTTGAGGTTGTTTATTTGTTATAATATTGAAATCAGTATATTGTAAAAAAGAGCAGTAAGAATTCTTACTGCTCTTTTTGATATGGTAAATAAATGGTTAACTATAATTCGTTAGAATCATCACCATCTAAATTTACATCAATAACATTACGTTTTGCTTCCATGATTTTTTCATATTCTTCTCGTGAAGCAACAACAATTTTCTCCAACTCAGGTTGACCTGTTCCCGCTGGAATCAAATGTCCACAAATAACATTTTCTTTCAGACCTTCCAATTTGTCAACTTTGCCATTGATTGCAGCATCGTTAAGAACCTTTGTCGTTTCTTGGAAAGAAGCGGCAGACATAAAGCTGTGAGTTTGAAGAGATGCACGTGTGATACCTTGTAAAATCGAACTTGATGTTGCAGGAACTGCATCACGAACTTCAACTATTTTCAAATCTTTACGTTTTAGCATACTGTTTTCATCACGTAATTTCCTTGGAGTTACAATTTGACCTGCAAATAACGTCTCTGAATTTCCAGCATCCATAACTACTTTTTTGCCCCAGATACGATCATTTTCTTCCATAAACTCTTGCTTGTCAATAATTTGCTTTTCAAGAAAACGAGTATCACCCGGATCTTCTATTTCTACCTTACGCATCATTTGACGAACAATAACTTCGAAGTGTTTGTCATTGATTTTTACACCTTGCAAACGATAAACATCTTGTACTTCATTCACAATGTATTCTTGCACTGCCGTTGGACCCTTAATTGCTAAAATGTCAGAAGGAGTAATAGCTCCATCAGAAAGTGCACTTCCGGCTCTAACAAAGTCATTTTCTTGAACCAAAATTTGTTTTAGAAAGAGCGACGAGGTATTTTTTAATTTCACCGGTTTTAGATGTAACAACAATTTCACGTTGTCCTCTCTTAATTTTGCCGAAGGTAATTTCACCATCAATTTCAGATACCACCGCTGGGTTAGAAGGATTTCTTGCTTCAAATAATTCGGTGACACGAGGAAGACCCCCTGTGATATCACCGGCCTTACCTACTGCACGAGGTATTTTTAACAAAATTTGACCGACTTTGATTGCTGCTCCGTCCAAAATACCAACGTGAGCTCCAACAGGTAAACTATATGTATGAACAAGTTCTCCTTTTTCGTCCAAAATCTGTGCTGCAGGAATTTTATTCTTATCTTTCGATTCAATAATGATTTTTTCTTTCAATCCCGTTTGTTCATCAGATTCTGTTTTGTAGGTGATATTTTCAACCATGTTTTCAAATATCATCTTACCGGATACCTCTGAAATTATAACAGCATTAAATGGATCCCATTCACAAATAACGTCTCCTTTTTTTACTTGTACTCCGGATTGGAAAAATAGTTTTGATCCGTACGGAATGTTTTGTGTAGTAAGAATAACTCTTGTTGTTGGTTCTATAATCTTCAGTTCCGCTAGACGGCTTACTACTATTTCGTATGTATTATTGTCTTCAACGACAGTGACCGTCCTAAGTTCTTCAATCTCAAGAATACCATCATAACGAGAAGCTATTTTTGATTCTGCTGCAACGTTCGCAGCAATACCTCCAACGTGGAATGTACGAAGAGTAAGCTGTGTTCCCGGTTCTCCAATAGATTGTGCTGCAATAACACCAACAGCTTCTCCTTTTTGAACCATCCTTCCTGTTGCCAAGTTACGTCCGTAACATTTTGCACAAACACCTTTCTTCGATTCACAAGTTAATACAGAACGGATCTCTACGCGTTCAATAGGAGATTCTTGAATGATTTTAGCAGCTGCTTCTGTGATTTCTTCTCCTGCTTCGACAATAATTTTACCTGTAAGAGGGTGTTGAATGTCATGAACAGAAACACGACCTAAAATTCTTTCGTACAAAGAAGCTACAACTTCTTCGTTATTTTTAAGTTCTACAGCAATTAATCCACGCAAAGTTCCGCAATCTTCTTCTTGAATAATTACGTCTTGAGAAACGTCAACCAAACGACGGGTTAAGTAACCTGCATCTGCAGTTTTCAACGCAGTATCAGCTAAACCTTTACGAGCACCGTGAGTTGAAATAAAGTACTCAAGTACAGAAAGTCCTTCTTTAAAGTTAGAAAGAATTGGATTTTCAATAATTTGACCTCCTTCAGCTCCCGATTTTTGCGGTTTTGCCATCAATCCACGCATACCACCTAACTGACGAATTTGTTCTTTCGAACCACGAGCTCCCGAATCAAGCATCATAAATACTGAATTGAAACCTTGGTCATCTGTTGACAATTGTTTCATCAAAATGTTTGAAAGTTTCGAGTTAATATGCGTCCAAGTATCAATGATCTGATTGTATCTTTCATTGTATGTAATGAATCCCATATTATAGTTAGCCAATATTTCATCAACTTCGGCATAGCCTTGTTGAACTAATTCATCCTTTTCCTTTGGAACAATAACATTGTCAAGGTTAAATGATAAACAACCTCTAAATGCCATTTGGTATCCTAAATTCTTAATATCATCTAAAAAATCAGCAGTTCTGGCAACACCACAAACATTGATAATCTTACCAATAATATCTCGTAAAGATTTTTTGGAAAGAATTTCGTTGATAAATCCGACTTCTTTTGGTACATATTCGTTCACAATTACACGACCAACAGTTGTATTTATCATCTTTGTGACAATAATTCCGTTTTCAAGATCTTGCGTTTTCACACTAATCTGAGAGTGTAATGTTACTTGTTTTTCATTATATGCAATGATAACTTCTTTCGGAGAATAAAATTTTAAACCTTCCCCTTTTGCTCCTGGACGCTGTTTTGTCATATAATACAAACCAAGTACCATGTCTTGAGACGGTACTGTGATAGGAGCACCATTTGCAGGGTTCAAAATGTTGTGTGAAGCTAGCATAAGAATTTGAGCTTCTAACACAGCTTCATTTCCAAGAGGTAAATGCACAGCCATTTGGTCACCATCAAAGTCGGCATTAAATGCCGTACATGCAAGAGGGTGTAATTGAATAGCTTTACCTTCAATTAGTTTTGGCTGAAAAGCCTGAATCCAAGTCTGTGAAGCGTTGGAGCACGGTTAAGCAACACAGGGTGTCCTTTCATAACATGTTCCAATATATCCCAAACCACCGGGTCTTTTCTATCTACTATCTTTTTAGCTGATTTTACAGTTTTTACAATACCTCGTTCAATTAATTTTCTTATAACAAATGGCTTGTATAATTCTGCCGCCATATCTTTGGGCAAACCACATTCATGCATTTTCAATTCAGGACCTACAACAATCACAGAACGTGCAGAGTAGTCAACACGTTTACCAAGTAAGTTTTGACGAAAACGACCTTGTTTACCTTTCAAACTGTCAGAAAGAGACTTCAATGGACGATTGGCATCTGCTTTTACAGCAGTCGATTTGCGTGTGTTATCGAATAACGAGTCAACAGCTTCTTGAAGCATACGTTTTTCATTACGCAAAATTACTTCAGGAGCTTTGATTTCGATTAATTTTTTAAGACGATTATTGCGGATAATTACACGACGATATAAGTCATTCAAATCCGATGTTGCAAAACGACCTCCATCAAGAGGTACCAATGGACGTAATTCCGGTGGAATAACTGGAACAACCTTTACAATCATCCATTCGGGTTTATTACGTTGTTTTGCAGAACGGAAAGCTTCTACAACCTGCAGCCTTTTTAAAGCTTCAGTTTTTCTTTGTTGAGATGTATCGTTACTGGCTTTATTTCTTAATTCATAAGATATTTTATCCAAATCTAAACGAGCCAGCATATCATAAATGGCATCTGCTCCCATTTTTGCGATAAACTTATTAGGATCTGTATCTTCTAATTGTTGATTCTCCCGTGGAAGAGCATCCATAATATTTAGATATTCTTCTTCGGTAAGAAGATCTCCTTCTGCTAATTCACTTTGTGTACCTGCCTGAATGACAACATATTTTTCGTAATAAATAATAGAATCCAATTTCTTAGTAGAAATTCCTAAAAGGTATCCTATTTTATTTGGAAGAGAACGAAAATACCAAATGTGAGCTACAGGAACGACCAGCTGAATGTGTCCCATGCGTTCACGACGAACTTTTTTCTCCGTAACTTCCACTCCGCAACGGTCGCATACGATGCCTTTGTAGCGGATACGCTTGTATTTTCCGCAATGACATTCATAGTCTTTTACTGGTCCAAAAATGCGTTCGCAAAACAACCCGTCTCGTTCAGGTTTATATGTGCGATAATTTATGGTTTCTGGTTTTAGCACTTCACCGCTTGAGTGCTCCAAAATTTCTTCTGGAGAAGCTAATCCGATTGATATTTTGTTAAAACTGAATTTTGCTTTGTTTTCTTTTCTAAATGCCATATCTTTTTTTATTTAAAAAAGATGTCAAGATATGGAAGTTTGATGTTCCATATCTTGAAACCAATATTTTATTCTAAGTTAATGCTAAGTCCCAAACCACGTAATTCGTGTAGAAGTACATTAAGAGATTCCGGTATCCCAGGTGCTGGCATTGGATCTCCTTTTACAATTGCTTCATATGCTTTTGCACGACCCATTACATCATCGGACTTGATTGTCAAGATTTCTTGTAATATATGTGCCGCACCAAAGGCTTCCAAAGCCCAAACTTCCATTTCTCCAAAACGTTGACCCCCGAACTGAGCTTTACCTCCGAGTGGTTGTTGCGTAATAAGAGAATATGGACCGATAGAACGAGCATGCATTTTATCTTCAACCATGTGTCCTAATTTCAACATATAAATAACACCCACTGTCGCAGTTTGGTCAAAACGTTCACCTGTGCCACCGTCATACAAATATGTCTTTCCGTAACGTGGCACTCCTGCTTTGTCTGTCCATTCGTTCAAGTCATCAAGGGTTGCACCGTCAAAAATGGGAGTTGCAAATTTTGTATTTAATTCTTTTCCTGCCCATCCCAAAACAGTTTCGAATATCTGTCCAAGGTTCATACGAGAAGGAACACCAAGAGGGTTTAGTACAATATCTACAGGAGTTCCATCTTCTAAAAATGGCATGTCTTCCTGACGAACAATGCGAGAAACAATACCTTTGTTACCATGACGTCCAGCCATTTTATCTCCAACACGTATTTTACGTTTTTTAGCAATATAAACTTTGGCTAATTGGATAATACCTGCAGGTAACTCATCTCCAATAGTAATATTGTATTTTTCTCTTTTTAGCTTAGCATCATATTGTTTGTATAATCTCAAATAATTACTAATCAATTCCTTGATAAGGTCATTTTTATGATTATCTGTTGTCCATTTGCTTATTTGAATACAAGTATAATCTATTTCAGATAGCTGTTTTTGTGTAAACTTATTTCCTTTTGGAATAACGTCAGCTCCTAAAAAGTCTTTTACTCCTTGGGATGTTTTCCCGTTTGTAAGAAGCATTAATTTTTCGACGAGTATATTCTTTAAAGCCTCTACTTTTTCATTGAACTCAGCCTCTACTTTTTCCATAGATGCCTTATCTGACGATTTAGTCTTTTTTGCTTTTTGTATTTTAGAAAATAAGCGTTTTTCAATAACTACACCCCTTAATGATGGACTTGCCTTTAGAGAAGCATCTTTAACATCACCTGCCTTATCTCCAAAAATTGCCCGAAGCAATTTTTCTTCTGGTGACGGATCCGATTCTCCCTTTGGAGTTATTTTACCAATAAGAATATCACCAGGGTTAATAAAAGCACCTATTCGCACAATACCATTTTCGTCTAAGTCTTTCGTTGCATCTTCGCTAACGTTTGGAATATCAGAAGTTAATTCCTCCATTCCTCGTTTAGTTTCACGGACTTCTAAAGAATATTCATCTACGTGAATAGATGTAAAAATATCTTCACGCACAATACGTTCGTTAATTACGATAGCATCCTCAAAGTTGTAACCTTTCCAAGGCATGAATGCAACTTTCAAATTTTTTCCAAGAGCCAATTCTCCACTTTCGGTAGAATAGCCTTCTGTTAAAATTTGACCGGCTATTACTTTTTCTCCTTTTTTCACAATAGGACGAAGGTCAATTGTTGTGCCCTGATTTGTCTTTTGAAATTTAGAGATTGGATATTCTTTGATCGGATCTTCAAATTGAACGAACAACTCTTCTTCTGTATAATTGTAGCGAACTTTAATTTTTGTGGCGTCAACATATTCAATAACACCGTCTCTTTCTGCGGTCACTTGTGTTCTTGAATCTCGAATCAATTGACCTTCTAATCCTGTCCCTACAATAGGTGCTTCACAACGTAATAAGGGAACAGCCTGACGCATCATGTTAGATCCCATTAACGCACGGTTAGCATCATCATGTTCTAGGAACGGAATCAAAGAAGCTGCAATTGAAGCAATTTGAGTAGGAGAAACGTCCATTAACTCAACTTCTTCTGGTGCAATAATAGGAAAATCACTATCTTGACGAGACTTTACTTTTGAACGAATAAAGTTGCCATTATCATCCAAGGGAGCATTTCCTTGGGCAATAACTTTACCTTCTTCCTCTTCCGCTGTCATATAGATTATATCGTCTTTATTCAAGTTTACTGTTGAATTTGAAACTTTTCTGTATGGAGTTTCTATAAATCCGAGGTCATTTATCTTTGCATAAACACATAAAGATGAAATCAAACCAATGTTTGGTCCTTCGGGTGTTTCTATCGGACAAAGACGACCATAGTGAGTATAGTGAACATCACGGACCTCAAATCCAGCACGTTCTCTAGAAAGACCACCAGGACCAAGAGCTGACATACGACGTTTGTGGGTCATTTCGGCAAGAGGGTTGGTTTGGTCCATAAATTGCGACAAAGCATTTGTTCCGAAGAAAGAATTAATGACAGAGGAAATAGCTTTAGCATTAATCAAATCAATCGGAGTAAAGACTTCATTATCACGAACGTTCATCCTTTCACGAATGGTTCGTGCCATACGTGCTAGACCTATTCCGAACTGGTTATAAAGTTGTTCCCCTACAGTACGAACCCGCCTATTGCTTAAGTGGTCAATATCATCAACATCTGCTTTCGAGTTTATCAATTCAGTTAAGTACTTGATAATCTCAATAATATCTTCTTTTGTTAAAACTTTAACTTCCGCTGGAATAGATAAGTTAAGTTTTTTATTTATTCTGTAACGACCTACATCTCCTAGGTCATACCTTTTTTCAGAGAAAAATAAATTATTGATAACTTCACGTGCACTTGCGTCATCTGCAGGTTCTGCATTACGAAGTTGTCTGTAAATGTATAAAATTGCTTCCTTGTCAGAATTACAAGGATCTTTTTGCAATGTATTATACATGATGGTATAGTCGGACGTATTAGCATCTTCTCGATGCAATAAAATGTTTTGTACATTGGCTTCCAATATCTCGTTGATGTGGTCATTTTCTATAATGACCTCACGATCTATAATGACTTCATTTCTTTCGATAGAAACGACTTCACCTGTATCTTCATCAACAAAATCCTCAACCCATGTTTTAAGAACACGAGCAGCTAATTTCCGTCCAACAGCTTTTTTTAGATTTGCCTTTGTCGCTTTTATTTCTTCCGCAAGGTTAAATATTTCGAGAATATCTTTGTCGCTTTCAAAACCGATAGCACGAAGTAAAGTTGTTACAGGTAACTTTTTCTTACGATCAATATATGCGTACATTACATTGTTAATGTCCGTCGTAAATTCAATCCAAGATCCTTTAAAAGGAATAATTCTAGCAGAGTACAATTTAGTCCCGTTAGCGTGTACACTTTGTCCAAAGAATACCCCAGGAGATCTATGTAATTGAGAAACAACAACACGCTCAGCTCCATTAACAACAAAAGTACCTTTTTCTGTCATATATGGGATAGGTCCAAGATATACATCTTGAATGACTGTGTCGAAATCCTCATGGTCAGGGTCAGTACAATATAGTTTTAGTTTAGCTTTTAAAGGAACACTATATGTTAATCCCCTATCTATACATTCTTGAATGGAATAGCGGGGTGGATCAACATAGTAATCCAAAAATTCTAGGTTAAAATTGTTGCGAGTATCCGTAATTGGGAAATTTTCAGCAAATACCTTATACAGACCTTCGTTTTTTCTTTTTTCAGAAGGGGTATCTAGTTGAAAAAAATCTTTAAAAGATTTTAGTTGGACCTCAAGAAAATCCGGATATTCCAGAGGGTTTTTTATTGAGGAAAAGTTTTTTCTTTGATTACTCATACGTGAAGACATCTATCAACGAGGTTAATTGAACATGTTTTATTTATAAACATAAAAAGGTTTAGAACCTATTTTAGCATAGGTTCTAAACCGTAAATCCTGATAATCAGGATGATACTATTTCAATTCTACTTCAGCTCCTGCTTCAGTCAATTGTTTTTTCAATCCTTCAGCGTCTTCTTTGCTAACACCTTCCTTGATAACAGAAGGAGCTGCATCCACCATGTCTTTTGCTTCTTTCAAACCAAGACCAGTAAGTTCTTTTACTAATTTTACAATTGCAAGTTTATTTGCACCTGCAGATTTTAAAACTACATCGAATGAACTTTTTTCTTCTACTGCTGCCACTTCAGCTCCACCTGCTGCTGGAGCCGCTACTGCTACTGCTGCAGCTGCTGGTTCGATACCATATTCTTCTTTCAAAATTTGAGCTAACTCGTTTACTTCTTTTACAGTTAAATTAACTAATTGTTCTGCAAAAACTTTCAAATCTGCCATTTTACTTATGTTTTAAATTAAGTTCGTAATTAAATTGTATATTTCTAAATTATTTTTCTGAGAGTGTCTGAAGGACTCCTTGTAATGTATTACCACCTGATTGCAATGCTGATATAACATTTTTAGCTGGTGATTGTAACAATCCAACAATCTCTCCAATAAGTTGTTCTTTCGTCTTAAGAGATACAAGAGAATCCAATTGATCTTCCCCAACGTAAAAACATTCTTGAACATAGGCTGCTTTCAAAATTGGCTTACCATTATTTTTCTTATCTTTTTTGAATTCTTTGATAAGTTTAGCTGGTGAATTTCCATTGTTTGAAAACATAATAGAGGTAGACCCTTTCAATGTGTCGAACAAGGGAGAAAAATCTCCTCCTTCTGACATACTTTCAAGAGCTTTTTTGAACAATGTGTTTTTTACTACTAGCAATTTAACGTCTTGGTTAAAACATACTTTTCTCAAATCACTAGTTCTTTCCGAATTTAAATCGGCTATATCAGTGATATAGAAACATTTGTATGCTTCGATAGTAGATTTAATTTGTGCTATAACTTTGCTTTTATCTTCCTTTTTCATAAAATCTTAATCTTTTAAATTATTCCACTGATTTCGGATCAATTTTGATACCAGGGCTCATTGTACTTGAAAGATAAATGCTTTTAATATAAACACCTTTTGCGGCGGTAGGTTTCAATTTGTTCAATGTAGAAATAAATTCCTTTGCATTATCCATAATTTGTCCAGCATTGAAAGAAACTTTACCAACAGAGGTATGTACAATTCCAAATTTGTCTACTTTGAAATCAATTTTACCCTGTTTAATTTCTTTTACAGCTTTTCCTACTTCATTGGTAACTGTACCACTTTTAGGGTTCGGCATTAAACCACGGGGGCCTAAAACTCTACCTAATGCACCTATCTTACCCATGATCGATGGCATAGTGATAATTACATCAACATCTGTCCACCCGCCTTTTATTTTTTCAATGTATTCATCAAGACCAACATACTCTGCTCCAGCTTCTTTAGCTTCGGCTTCTGCGTCGGGAGTACACAATACAAGAACTCTTACTGTTTTTCCAGTTCCGTGTGGAAGTGAAACAACACCTCTTACCATTTGGTTGGCTTTACGAGGATCTATACCTAAACGAACATCAACGTCCACTGATGAATCGAATTTTGTGTTAGTGATTTCTTTCACTAAACTAGCAGCTTCTTTGAGAGAGTAGCTTTTCCCTACTTCAACTTTCTCCAAAGCTAACTTTTGTTTTTTTGTTAGTTTACTCATGTCTTCGATTGAAGTGATTAATTACTACTTGGAAATTCTCCTTTTATGGAAATACCCATACTTCTCGCTGTACCTGCTACCATTCTCATTGCAGAGTCAACAGTAAAACAGTTCAAATCTGTCATTTTATCAGTAGCGATAGCTTTCACTTGATCCCAAGTGATTTCTGCCACTTTTTTGCGGTTTGGCTCAGCCGAACCACTTTTTTGTTTTGACACTTCTAATAGCTGAATTGCCACAGGAGGTGTTTTGATGATAAAATCGAAAGATTTGTCTGAATAATAGGTAATAACAACTGGTAATATTTTACCCGCTTTGTCTTGGGTTCTGGCATTAAATTGTTTGCAAAACTCCATAATATTGATACCCTTTGATCCCAAAGCAGGACCAATGGGAGGAGAGGGGTTTGCCGCACCACCTTTTACTTGCAACTTGATAAGTCCAGCAACTTCTTTAGCCATATTGATTCAATTTTAGATAATTTAATTTATTGAAAAGACATCATAAAGCGTAACCTTTACAACTCTTTCTCTACTTGCATAAAGCTTAATTCCAATGGTGTTTTACGACCAAAGATCAAGACCATAACTTTTAGTTTCTTTTTCTCATTATTTACTTCTTCAATAACACCCGAAAAATCCTTGAAAGGACCGGCTATTACTTTTACGGTTTCACCAACATAGAAAGGAATATTCAACTCTTCTTCGTTCTCTTGAAGTTGATCAACCGTACCTAAGATACGATTTACTTCAGACTGACGCAAAGGAGTGGCTTTTGACGTATTACCTCCTAAGAATCCAATGATGTTAGGCATGTTCTTCAATTGATGAACTGTATCACCCGTCAATATGGCTTCAATAAGGACGTATCCCGGCAAATAATTTCTTTCTTTAATTGTTTTTTTTCCGTTACGAATTTGATAAACTTTCTCCGTGGGAATCAAAACCTGAAATACGTACTGACCAAGGTTCGTGTTCTTCATTTCTGATTCAACGTATTCCTTTACCTTGTTTTCTTTTCCGCTAATGGCACGTAAAACATACCATTTTTTCTCCGTTTCAGACATTTTTTTTTCTCCGTTAAATTAGCTTATCAACTTGTAGATAAACTTCATGATATTTTCGAAACCAAAGTCAATTAACCACACTACCAACGCAATGATTAGGGAAGCAATTAAAACAACCATTGCACTGTTACTCAATTCTTTTGGTGTAGGCCAAGAAACTTTATGAACGAGTTCGTTATAAGATTCTCTGATATAATTAGCTATCTTCATATGATGCATGAATTAGCACGGGTCGAGAGGCTCGAACTCCCGACACCTGGTTTTGGAGACCAGTGCTCTACCAACTGAGCTAGACCCGTGTATATAAGCAGTTGTTTTATTTAAATTCAACAACTGCTTACGTGTTAGTATTAGTCTAAAATTTCAGTGATTTGTCCTGAACCTACGGTTCTACCACCTTCACGGATAGCAAAACGTAAACCTACGCTGCATGCTACTAGATAGATTAATTTAACAGATAGTTCCAAGTTATCACCAGGCATAACCATTTCTACTCCATCAGGCAAAGTAATTTCCCCTGTGATATCCAATGTGCGAATATAGAATTGAGGACGATATTTGTTATGGAATGGAGTGTGACGACCACCTTCTTCTTTTTTCAAGATATAAACGGACGCTTTGAAAGAGGTGTGAGGAGTTACTTTTCCCGGGTGTGTGATAACCATACCACGTTTGATATCTTCTTTGTCAATACCACGAAGAAGTAAACCTACGTTGTCGCCAGCTTCACCTTGATCCAATAGTTTACGGAACATTTCAACACCAGTTACGACTGATTTTTTTGCTCCATCACCAAGACCAATGATTTGAACTTCTTCACCTACTTTGATGATACCGGTTTCAATACGACCTGTAGCAACAGTCCCACGACCAGTAATTGAAAATACGTCTTCAACAGGCATCAAGAATGGTTTTTCAGTTGCACGAACAGGTAATTCAATCCAAGTATCGACAGCATCCATTAATTCCATTACTTTGTCTTCCCATTCAGGAACACCGTTCAAAGCACCAAGTGCAGAACCGCGAATAATAGGAGTATTGTCGCCATCGAATTCGTAGAATGAAAGTAATTCACGCATTTCCATTTCTACAAGTTCCAACATTTCTTCATCATCTACCATGTCACATTTGTTCATGAAAACAACGATACGAGGAACATTTACCTGACGAGCTAAAAGGATATGCTCACGAGTTTGGGGCATAGGACCATCAGTAGCAGCCACTACAATGATAGCACCGTCCATTTGAGCGGCACCAGTTACCATGTTTTTAACGTAGTCAGCGTGTCCCGGACAGTCTACGTGTGCGTAGTGACGTTTAGCTGTTTGATATTCTACGTGTGAAGTATTAATGGTTATACCTCTTTCTTTTTCTTCAGGAGCGTTGTCGATAGAATCGAAAGAACGCAATTCAGAAAGACCTTTTTTTGCTAGAACTGTTGTAATTGCAGCTGTCAAAGTAGTTTTACCGTGGTCAACATGGCCGATTGTACCAATGTTTACGTGTGGTTTCGATCTGTCAAATTTTTCTTTTGCCATAACGTTAAAAATTTTATTAGTTAGAGATTATTTAGTTTTTAAAATCTTCATTACTGAGCCAATGACGGGACTTGAACCCGTGACCTCGTCCTTACCAAGGACGCACTCTACCAGCTGAGCTACATCGGCAAAAAGAGCGGAAAACGGGACTCAAACCCGCGACCCTCAGCTTGGAAGGCTAATGCTCTATCAACTGAGCTATTTCCGCAATTTTGTGGGCAGTGATGGATTCGAACCACCGAAGTCGAAAGACAGCTGAGTTACAGTCAGCCCCATTTGGCCACTCTGGTAACTGCCCATGCCTGAGCCTTCAGAGGGATTCGAACCCACGACCCCGAGATTACAAATCACGTGCTCTGGCCAACTGAGCTATGAAGGCGTTACATTATCTTGGCTAAAAAGCCTTTTTAACAAAAAATCTTGCTAAAAAGGCTTGCAAATGTAGGGCTTTTTTTTTGAAATGCAAAACAATTAATAAAAAAACTATTTTGGTGATTTTTTTTCTTTGTACTTTTCCAATTGTTTTTCTACAGCTTCTATAGCTTCATCTACGGATTGTTCAAAAGAGTTGCTAATCTTTGTCGCAAATAACTCCGCTTGGGGCACCATCACCTTGATGTCAGCTTGTTTGTTGTCTGCACTTTCAGGTTTGATTACTTTTAAAATAACTTCTACGCCCAGTACTGCATCACTTTTTTTTTCTAGTTTATCAACTTTTTTTTGAATGTAAATTTTCAGCTTTTCTGTCGCGTCGAATTTGATGCTTTGAATTTTTAGTTCCATAGTGTTTGAGTTTTAATGATTTATTCTCTAGGATGTGCTCGTTTGTATATTTTTTTTAATTGTTCGAAAGATGTATGCGTATAGACCTGTGTAGCAGCCAAACTAGCATGTCCTAATATTTCTTTTATCGCACTTAATTCAGCTCCGTTGTTTAACATCGAAGTAGCAAATGTATGGCGAATGATGTGTGGACTTTTCTTTGTTAAAGAACTTACTTTTCCTAAATTTTGTTCGACTATTCTGTAAATAAGATTAGGATAGGACTTTCCCCCTTTGTTATTTACAATGAAATAGTCTGACGATTTATTAAATGTTGCTTTTCTTATTTCAATATAATGCAGGATGGATTCTCTCAGGATATTGCTGAATGGTATTAGACGCTGTTTGTTTCCTTTTCCCGTTACTTGCAAAGTTAAATTAAAAAAATTGAAATCACAATCTTTTATTTCGATTAATTCGGATCGACGAATGCCTGTGTTATATAAAAGCTCTATAACCAAAGAATTACGTGCATTTTCAAATTCTGTTCCGGTAAAAATGTTATTATCCGAAAGGACAGACTCCATTTCTGATTCTTTAAAAAAGATAGGTAACTTTTTCTTTGTTTTTAAAGAACTTATTTTAGACAGGGGATTGCTTGTAGTAAGACCCTGCTTCTTTATGAATTTGTAGAAAGATTTGAGAGAAGAAATTTTCCGATTAATACTTGTTTCTGTATATTTTTCCTTTTTAAGGGAAATCATCCATTGACGAACCAATGACGAATCAATTTTATCGAAATCGCATATTCCTATTTGTTGGTTGACGAAATTTTGAAACTGAATTATATCCTCCTTATATGCAACAACAGTATGAAAAGAATTGTTCTTTTCATACTGCAAATATTTTATAAAAAGGCTTACCATAATACGCACACATTATATTGCTACCTAGTGTTAGTAACAAATGTACGAATTAAAAAATTAAAAAAGCAAATTTATTCTTCTTTTAATTGAAGTTTTTCTATGTAGATGGCATGCATTTTTTGTTTTCTGTTTACTACAGAAGGTTTGTCAAATGCTTGGCGATTTCTAAGTTCTTTTACAACTCCGGTCTTTTCGAATTTTCTCTTGAATTTTTTTAAGGCTTTTTCGATATTTTCGCCTTCTTTAATAGGTACTACGATCATTCTTTTTTATTTATTGTGATAATAATGATTACTTCATTTTGAGGGGACAAAAATACTTAATCATTTTTTCATTGGCAAATTTTTGCAAGGAATTTTTATGTTTCTTTATTTGAAAAAATCTCAAAAAGTGTTTTAAGCACAATTTTTGAAAAACAAAGCTACTGTTTTTTCAAAAAAATAGAGTATTTTTGTCTGTTAAAACGGAAAATAGTACCAAAATGAATCTTTTTGCTTCCAGGATAAGTTTGTTGCGTAGTTTAATGGCAAAAAATGGAATTGCAGCTTGCATTATTCCTCAAGCAGATCATCATCAGAGTGAATATATAGAAGATCATTTTAAGATTAGAGAATTTTTGAGCGGTTTTAATGGCTCTGCCGGAACGCTTGTTGTTACGATGCAAGAAGCTGGTCTATGGACTGATTCTCGTTATTATTTACAAGCGACACAGCAGTTGTTAGGATCCGAAATAATACTTTTTAAGGAGGGATTGTCTGCTACCCCATCAATAGTGTCTTTTTTATGCAAAAAATTATCTTTTGGAAGTGTAGTTGCTATTGATTCATTTTGTTTTTCTGTCGACAAAGTTATTGAACTCGAGTCTGAATTTAAGGAATATGGATTGTCTTTATGTCTTTCTTTTGAAGACCTTGAAAGAATCTGGTCGAGAAGACCAGAGCTGTCAGACAAGGAAATTTTTGTTCATGATGAAAAATATGCAGGAGAGTCTGCTGTTCTGAAAATTGACAAAGTAAGAGATTGCATGAATAGAAATAATGCAGACTCTTTCATTGTTTCCGCTCTTGATGAAATTGCTTGGTTGCTCAATGTGAGAGGAGATGATGTTGACTATAATCCGGTAGTGAGAGCATATGTAATAATTACTACTGACTCGTGTGTTTTATTTGTTGATGAAAATAAGTTAAAGCCAGATCTAATATTTTATTTGGAAAAAAATAATGTTAGAGTGGAAAAATATGATTTTGTTATTGAGTTTTTGAGAAATCTGCAAAAAGGTTCTTTGCTGTTTGATGGGGATAAGTTGAATTATGCTTTGTACAATGCGATTCCTAATAGCATAACGAAAATAAATATTGTATCGCCTATTGCTAAACTCAAAGCAATAAAGAATCCCGTAGAGATAAGGGGATATCGAAATGCCATGAGAAAAGATGGTGTGGCTTTGACCAAGTTTCTATATTGGTTGAGTAATACATTAAAAAGTAATGAAAAAGTTTCGGAACTTTCTTTGTCCGAAAAATTACGTAAGTTCAAGTCTCAACAAGCAGATTTTGTTTCTGAAAGCTTTGCAACGATAGCTGCCTATGGAGATAATGGTGCGATTTGTCATTACTCCGCAACGAAACAAACCAATAGAATTTTAGAACCAACAGGTTTTTTGTTATTGGATACAGGAACACATTATTTGGATGGTACAACTGATATAACTCGTACAATTTCGTTAGGGGGTCTTTCTAATCAGCAGAAGAGAGATTTTACATTGGTTTTGAAAGGTCATATTGCTTTGGCTACGATAAAGTTTCCACATGGAACTAAAGGGTCGCATTTGGATATTTTGGCCCGTCAATTTTTGTGGAATGAAGGATTAAATTATGGTCATGGAACGGGGCATGGTGTTGGTCACTTTTTAAATGTACACGAAGGTTATGCTTGGTTGCGTCCTCGAGAAAACAATGTGGTGTATGAAGCTGGAATGACCATGACGAATGAGCCCGGATTGTATCGAGATGGTTATTATGGTGTTAGAACTGAAAATCTAATGTTGATAGACCAAGCCGAAGAAACGGACTTTGGAAATTTTTTGAAATTTGAGACACTGACTCTTTGTCCGATTGACCTTGCAGCTATAGAATCAAGTATATTAACGCCGATAGAAAAAAAATGGCTAAATGATTATCATAAAGAAGTCTATGAGAAAGTAAGTTCATTTTTAGAACCAGAAGAAAAGATTTGGTTACAGGAAAGTTGTAGGGAGATGAAATAATAATTATGATTGTGAGTTGTTTATTGAATAGTTTTAATTAAAAATAGTTTTCAAAATGAAACAGCGATTTTTATTGGTTTTATTCTTATTTATTCCTTTTTTGTCTTTTTCCAAAGAAAAAAAAGGGAATGAAGGTTATGATATTCAAGTAGAGATTCCTGCTTTGAAAGAACAAAAGGCTTTTTTGGGCAGATATGTTATGGGAAAACCTTACTCCAAAGATTCCATAGTACTGGACAAAAAGGGGAAGGGAACCTTTAAAGGAGATGAGAATTTAGAAGAGGGGTTGTTTCTAATATATTTTCCTAATTCAAAATATTTTGATTTTTTGATTGGAGACGATCAAAAATTCAGTATAAAGGTTGATACTATGAATTTGCCTTTGAATATTCAGTTTACTGGAGTGGAGGAGACAAAAGATTTTTATGATTACACTAAATTTCTTATCGAAAAGCAAAAGGAACATACAGCAAAGGTAGAAGCTAAAAAAACGTTGACGGATTCTGTTCAGATTAATGCTATTGATGCCGAAATTTCATTGCTGGGGGTTCAGTTGACAATGAAGCAAGACGAATTAATTGCAAAATATCCGAAAGGTATGCTATCTGTGTTTCTAAAAGGTCTTCGTATGCCTCAAGAGCCTGAATACCAAGTGACATCCTCGAATAATCCTGACTCATTGAAAATGCGTCTTCGTTATGAATTCTATAAAGATCATTACTTTGATAATGTGAATTTATCGGATCAAAGGTATTACCATACACCTTACGTAAAAAATAATTTGGATACCTACTTAAATAAGTTGTTAATTCAAACACCCGATTCTATAATTCCTTCGGCAATTGCCCTGGTAGAAAAAAGTGGTGCATCTGACAAATCTTTCCAATTTATGGTTAACTATATGCTTGATTATGCAGTAAAGAGTAAAATAATGGGAATGGATAAATTGATGGTCGAGTTGGGAAATCGGTATTATCTTGCCGGAAAAACACCTTGGGCAGATTCTACTTTATTAGCTAATCTTAAAAAAGAAATAAAGAAAGTGGAAACATCTTTGGTTGGAATGAATGCCAAAAACATTTATTTGGCCGATGAATCAGGTCAGTATAAGCAGTTGTACGATATGTGTGGTGAGCAATTGACCATCTTGTATTTTTTTGAGCCAAGTTGTGGGCATTGTCAAAAAACAACTCCCGTATTGAAAGACTTTTATGAAAAATACAAAGACGATAAACGTATCAAAATTATATCAGTATATTTACTGCTGGATAAAAAAGAATGGCAAGATTTTATCCAAAAGTATGGAACTGGCATTTTTACCAATGTATGGGATCCCGAAAGAATCTCTCATTATTGGGAGTGGTTTGATACATCGACTACGCCAATGATGTATGTCCTTGATAAAGACAAAAAAATTATTGCTAAAAAGATTGACGTGGAAACTTTGGATATGATCGTTAAATATGAATTAAAATAATGCAATGGCTTTAATAAAATCAGTAAGAGGTTTTGAACCTAAAATAGGTTGTGATTGTTATTTGGCCGAAAATGCAACAATAGTGGGTGACGTACAAATAGGCAATGGTTGCAGCATTTGGTTTAATGCGGTGTTGCGAGGAGATGTAAATTCCATTCGCATAGGAAATCATGTAAATGTGCAAGATGGAGCTGTTTTGCATACTCTATACGAAAAATCAACGATTGAAATTGGTGATTATGTTTCTATTGGTCACAATGTAACTATTCATGGAGCAAGAGTAAAAGATTATGCACTGATAGGTATGGGAAGTATTTTGCTTGATCATGCTGTAGTGGGGGAAGGTGCGATTGTAGCAGCAGGAGCATTAGTTTTGAGCGGAACAATCATCGAACCAAATACTATTTGGGCAGGTGTTCCTGCCAAGTTTGTTAAAAAAGTAGACCCTGAACAGTCAAAAGAAATTAATCAAAAAATAGCACACAATTATGCAATGTATGCTAGTTGGTATAAATAGATTTTTCTATTTACCAATTTGATATAGGCTCATTCTTATATTAAAGTTTGTAACTTCGTATGTTGAAAAAAAATTATGGCGAGAACTGAACAACAATTTGATCAAATCATCTCTACTACGAGAGATGTTTTTTCCAAAAAGCTCAAAGATTATGGTGCTGCGTGGCGAATCCTTCGTCCTTGTTCGGTTACCGATCAGATTTTCATTAAAGCAAATAGAATTCGTAGTATAGAAACCAAAGGCGAATCAAAGATAGATGAAGATATCCGTTCAGAGTTTATTGCGATAGTTAATTATGGAATTATAGGCTTGATTCAATTGGAATTAGGAGTTGCTGAATCGGACGATTTAACCGTAGAAAAGTCCCTCCAATTATACGAAAAATACAGTTTACAAGCTAAAAATTTAATGTTAGCTAAAAATCATGATTACGATGAAGCATGGCGTTCTATGCGTATTAGTTCATATACCGATTTAATTTTGATGAAGCTTTATCGTACCAAACAAATTGAAGATAACGGTGGAAAAACTATAATTTCAGAAGGTATTGATGCTAATTATTTTGATATGGTAAATTATGCCATATTTGGACTAATCAAAATTGAGTTTGGAGAATAGACTAGATGAAAAATAAGATTTTGCTTGTTAGTAGAGTTTTGCTCGGAATTGTTTTTGTTTTTTCCGGTTTTGTAAAAGCTGTCGATCCGCTTGGGTTTAATTACAAAATTGAAGATTATCTAATTGCATTTGGTTGGGATATGTTCTTGCCATTGACTTTTGTTATGGCTGTCGGATTGTCCTGCCTTGAATTTGTGATTGGAGCAAATTTATTACTTGGGGCGAATGTTAAAATAACGGCACCCTTTGCTTTGCTGTTCATGATTTTCATGACTCCATTGACATTGTATTTAGCAATTAACAATCCGGTTACTGATTGTGGTTGTTTTGGGGATGCTTTAGTAATTAGCAATTGGCAAACTTTTTATAAGAATGTCATTCTTGCAGCGGTAGCTATATGTGTATTTGTGTTGAGAAAAGAAGGACGGCAGGTGATTAAAAATCGCACGCAATGGTTTTTAACAGGATTTTCGGTAATGTTTATTGTTTTACTCTCTTTACATTGCTACTATAACTTGCCTATTTTTGATTTTAGACCTTATAAAATCGGGAATAATATTGTTGAAGGAATGACCGTTCCGCACAATGCCCCACAAGATGTATACAAAACGATTTTTGTGTACGAAAAAAATGGCAAAAAAAAGGAGTTTACTTTGGAAAATTTCCCCGATGGGGATTCCACTTGGACCTTTGTCAAACAACAGTCAACTTTAATAGAGAAGGGTTATGAACCTCCTATACACGATTTTACCATTGAAACGGAGGATGGTGGGGATATAACTTCTGAAGTATTGGGAAATAAGGGATATACATTTCTTTTGATTAGTAGCAAATTGAACGAGGCCAATCTTTCTAATCAGGATAAAATCAATAGAATTTATCAATTTGCACAGAATAATGGATATGGTTTTTACTGTATGAGTTCTTCTTTTGGCACAGAAGTAGAGAATTTTAAACAAAAAACCGGAGCAAAATATCCTTTCGCTGTTTCTGACGAAATAATGCTTAAAACGGTTATTCGTTCAAATCCGGGATTAGTTTTGATAAAGAATGGAACAATTTTAAATCATTGGCATTACCGTAATTTGCCTGAATTTAAGGAACCACTTGAAAAATCTGCATTTGGGAAAGTCCAAAAGCCTAATAATATTTTTATTATCTTGGTAGTTTTGTGCTGTTTCTTGGTTCCGGCAGGTTTGATTTTTTTATCAGACAAATTTGATATCAAGTATATAAATTCAAAATCAATAAAAAAGTATTAATTAAAAATTAAAAAAACAATGAGAAAAAACATCGTAGCAGGAAACTGGAAAATGAACAAAACCTTACAAGAAGGTGTAGCGTTGGCTGCTGAATTAAAAAGCGTTTTAGCAGGTCAAAAACCGAATTGTGATGTGATTATAGGCACTCCTTTTATTCATTTGGCAACAGTTTCAGAATTAGTTAAAGGAACAGTAATTAAAGTGGCTGCACAAAATTGTGCTGATAAAGAATCAGGAGCATTTACTGGGGAAGTTTCGGCGTCTATGGTTAAATCAACCGGAGTAGATACGGTTATTCTTGGTCACTCAGAACGTCGTGCATATTATGGCGAAACATATCCTATCTTAAAGGAAAAAGTTCTTTTGGCATTGAAAAATGAATTGAAACCTATTTTCTGTATAGGGGAGTTGAAGGAAGAAAGAGAAGCAAACAAACAAAATGAAGTTGTAAAAGCTCAATTGGAAGGTTCCGTGTTTAATCTTTCTGCGGAAGACTTTGGTAAAATAGTATTGGCTTATGAACCTGTTTGGGCAATTGGAACAGGACTTACTGCTTCTTCAGACCAGGCCCAAGAAATCCATGCATTTATCCGTAGTTTGATTGCCACAAAATATGGCAAAGAAGTAGCGAATGATACAACCATCTTATATGGTGGAAGTTGTAATGCGAAAAATGCATCTGAATTATTTTCTAAACCAGACGTTGATGGTGGTTTAATTGGTGGTGCTTCATTGAAAGCTGCTGATTTCAAGGCTATTATTGATGCATTTTGATAAATCGTTTTTAGTTTTATTCAAAAGCCATCGAATTTTTATTCGGTGGCTTTTTTGTTAGCTAAAAATTTTATTTGTCAGGCAATTACGGTATTTTTGTAATATGAAACGCAAATTTATTTTCGCCACAAATAATCTTCATAAGTTGGAAGAGGTTCAGCAAATGTTGAATAATCAGTTCATCCTTGTCAGTTTAAAGGATATAGGTTGTGTTGCAGATATTCCGGAAAATGAACCAACCATTGAAGGAAATGCTTTATTCAAAGCACGTTACATTTATCAAAAATATGGCAAAGATTGTTTTGCTGATGATAGCGGACTGGAAGTTGAGATTTTAAGTAATGCTCCGGGGGTTCGTTCTGCTCGGTATGCAGGAGAAAGTAAAGATTCACAGGATAACATGAATCTTTTGCTCGAAAATTTGAAAGGAAAAAAGAATCGAAAGGCACGGTTTAGAACTGTTATTGCTTGTGTTATTGATGGACAAGAGTTTGTTTTTGAAGGAATTATCAATGGAGAGATAAAGGAACAAGGTTTCGGTAAAAATGGCTTTGGTTATGATCCTATTTTTTGTCCCGAAGGTTATGATCAAACATTTGCCGAACTTCCGTCTGAAGTTAAAAATCAAATAAGTCATCGAGCTCTTGCCGTCCAGAAGTTTTTGTTGTTTTTGAAAGAAATATAAATTTATTTGGCAATTCCGTACATCATATGAAACGAATCCTTTTTTTGTCTTTATTTATACTCGCTAACTTCTTCTTGTTGGTTGCACAAATACCAGTTGGCAATTGGCGGATGCATTTTTCGTATAATAATACGACCCAAGTGGCTCAGACTCCCGAGAAAGTGTTTGCTGTGGCTGATGGTAAACTTTTTTCAGTAGATAAAACAGACAATTCCGTTCAGGTTTATTCAAAAATGACAGGATTGAGCGATAATGACGTAGAATTAATTTCTTATAGTTCTGAGAATAAAGTTCTTGTTATTGCCTATACAAATTCTAATATAGATATCGTTGATATGAAAGGTAACACGTATAATATTCCTGATTTATATCGTAAAGTTATGTCTGTCAGCAAAAATATAAATCATATCTATTTTTTGGGAAATTATGCTTATTTCTCTTGTGATTTTGGAATTATGGTGTTGGACTTGGTAAAGCAAGAAATTCTTGATACCTACGTTATTGGGGATGATGCAGAAAAGATACCTGTCTATTCTCTTGCTTCTGATGGGGAATATTTTTATGCTTTAACCCAGAACAGCATAAAAAAAGCAAAAATACAAGGTGTGAATCTATTAAATTATGAGAATTGGAAAGATGAAATTGCATTGCCTGATGATTCATCAAATTTTCGATTTATGGAATATTTTAGCAGCAAGCTCTTTGTTGTAAAAAATAATGAGAATGTATATCAGTATGAGAACAATTCGTGGAGTATATTTTTTGAAAATACTACAGGAGAGTCTATAAACATTAATACTACAGGAAATTATCTAATGATAAATAATACGGCTCGAATTAGGCGTTATTCTAAAAACTTTGACGAAGAAATTTTAGATAATATTGTTGTAAGGCAGTCAATGTTTGATGAGACTACAAATCTTTATTGGATAGCAGCCAATTCTCAAGGATTGATTAAATATAAACTAAATGTCTCATTAGATTTTTTCAAACCCACAGGTCCTTATTTGAGTACTGCTCAAAAAATGTATTATCACAATGGAAAAATTCTTGTGGCTCCCGGCAAAAGTTGGGATGATAGAGGAGGCCTCGAAGGAGCTGTTTTGGCCTTTGAAAATGAAAAATGGAGCAAATATACTTCTCAAAATTCTGGGGTGTTGTCATTTACAAACCAATTTCTTGATGTTGTTTCCATCGCTGTAGATCCTGACAATGATAATAAATTGTATGTGAGTACATGGGGAGAAGGTGTATTTGTTTTTGAAAATGGACAAGTAACACAATTATACAATGGAATAAATACAAGTGTTATAGAAAGTGCACTTCCAAATTCAACAAATTATTACAATTTTTACAGAATTGATGGACTTTGCTTTGATGATGATAATAATTTATGGATGCTCAATTCTCTAGCTGGTGGGGGAATTAAAATAATGAAAAAAGATGGTTCTTGGATCTCTTTATCATACCCATCCTTGGCAAATAAGCCTTTACTGAGAGATTTATTAATTAATTCAAAAAATCAAAAATGGGTAACTTCAGCAACAGGAAGCGGAAACGGAGTGTTTGTATTGGATGATAATAAAACGATTGAAGATACTTCTGATGATAAAACCGTATTTTTTTCTTCTTTTAACGATAAGGATGGAAATGAAATAGATCCCTCGTATATTTACACCATTGCGGAGGATAGAGAAGGTACGATTTGGATAGGAACGGACAAGGGTCCGATTTTAATGACAAATGTAACTAAAGTGTTTAATTCTGATTATACTTGTACGCGAGTAAAGATTCCTAGAAATGATGGAACTTCATTAGCGGATTATTTGCTTGATGATGAAAAAATAAAAGCCATAGCGATTGATGGTGCAAATAGAAAATGGATAGGAACTGAGAGTTCGGGTATTTATTTGCTTTCTGAAGATGGAAAAGAAACGATATATCACTTTACAACAGATAATAGTCCTCTTTCTTCCAATAAAATAGATGCAATTACTATTGATGAGAAAACCGGTGAAGTGTTTTTTGCCACAGATGAAGGAATTTTGTCTTATCGTTCGGATGCGACTGAGCCTGTAAATTCTTTTTCTAAGATTCAGGTTTTTCCAAATCCGGTGAGACCTGGATATGAAGGCTTAATTACGATAAGAGGTTTGGAAGAAAATACTCAAGTAAAAATAGTCAATGTTTCAGGAGACCTTTTGTTTGAAGGCATCTCTACAGGAGGCTCATTAGCATGGAATGGAAAGAATTATTCAAATAGTAAAGTTCCTTTTGGCGTTTATTATGTCCTTTGCACAAGTGAAGATGGTATTGAAAAAATAGCAACTAAGGTATTGATTGTTAGGTAAACTACTTTCAATGTCCTAGTGCTTTTACATCTTCAATCATTTCAGCTGTCTTTTTTTGTAGTATGGGATGCATAAAGAAAGGTGCTATTTCGTTTAGCGGTTCTAGAACAAACATCCGTTCATGTAATCTTGGATGAGGAATTTGGATGTCTGGAAAATCAATAATTTCATTATCTATATACAAAATATCAATATCGATTGTTCGATCGGAATAAAGTCCATTACGGGATTTTTTTTGTCTCCCTAATAAACATTCAATTTTTTTTGTTTCCTCAAGAATATTCAGAGGAGAAAGGCTTGTTTGAACCAGAATGACTTTATTAATAAAATCATTCTGGGAAACAAAGTCTACTGGTTTTGTTTGATAATTGGAGGAAGACAGAATGATTCGACCTATCTTTTGAGAAATCAAAGCTTCGGCACGTGAAAGATTTATTTCTCGTTCTCCTAAATTTGTTCCCAAGGACAAATAAACATCCTTCATGGTTGATGTTATTTGTTTCTTGACCTTTTTCTTTCGGTTTCGTCAAGAAAGATTTTACGCAAACGTATTGCACCAGGGGTGATTTCTGCGTATTCGTCTTCTTTTATGTATTCAAGAGATTCTTCTAAGCTAAATACAACAGGAGGAATAAGTTTCACTTTATCGTCAGATCCGGAAGCTCTCATGTTGGTGAGTTTTTTTGATTTAGTTACGTTTACCACTAAATCACCTTCTTTAGCATGTTCTCCTACCACTTGTCCTGCATAAATTTCATCCTGTGGATAAATAAAGAATCTACCCCTATCTTGTAGTTTATCAATAGCATAAGCAAAAGCTGTCCCGCTTTCCATAGCTATAATCGATCCATTGGTTCGTCTTTCTATTTCGCCTTTATATGGTGCATATTCAATGAATCGGTGAGCCATGACAGCTTCCCCTGCTGTTGCTGTTAGAATGTTTGTACGCAGTCCGATAATGCCTCGAGAGGGAATTGAGAATTCCAAATGGATACGTTCGCCCTTTTTATCCATGATTGTCATTTCCCCTTTACGTACAGCTACTAACTCAATAACTTTTCCTGAGTATTCTTCAGGAACATCTATGGTTAGTTGTTCCATTGGTTCACATCTTACACCATCGATTTCTTTGAAGATTACCTGAGGCTGTCCAACTTGAAGTTCGTATCCTTCTCTTCTCATTGTTTCAATAAGTATGGATAAATGCAATACGCCTCTTCCAAATACATTCCAAGAATCTGATTTTTCTGATTTTGTAACACGAAGAGCTAAATTTCTATCCAACTCTTTTATTAAACGATCATTTATATGCCTTGAGGTAACGAATTTACCTTCTTTCCCAAAGAATGGAGAATCATTTATAGTAAATACCATACTCATCGTCGGTTCATCAATAGCAATAGGAGGAAGTGGTTCCGGATTTTCCAAATCAGTGATGCTATCACCAATTTCAAAATTTTCTATTCCGATTAATGCACAAATTTCACCTGATGATACTGATGGAACTTTTATTTTTCCAAAACCTTCAAATACATTTAATTCTCTAATTCTGGATTTAATAACGCTTCCATCACGTTTTACAAGTGCAACATCCATATTTTCTTTTAATGTGCCTCTATGAACACGACCAATGGCAATTCTTCCTACATAAGAAGAATAATCCAAAGAAGTGATTAATAATTGAGGTGTTCCCTGTAGTTCCTGAGGTGCAGGAATATGTTCTATAATGGCATCTAAAAGGGGAATAATATTATCCGTTTTGTCTTTCCAATCGGTTGACATCCAATTCTGTTTTGCAGATCCATATATAGTTGGAAAATCAAGTTGTTCTTCTGACGCATCAAGGCTGAACATTAAGTCGAATACTTGTTCCTGGACAACTCCCGGTGTACAGTTGGGTTTGTCTACCTTGTTAATTACAACAATTGGCTTTAAGCCTATCTGAATAGCTTTTTGAAGTACAAAGCGTGTTTGAGGCATGGGGCCTTCAAATGCATCTACCAAAAGCAATACCCCGTCTGCCATATTAAGTACACGTTCAACCTCTCCTCCAAAGTCTGAGTGACCGGGAGTGTCTATAATATTGATTTTATAATCTTTATATCGGATAGATACGTTTTTAGAAACAATAGTAATACCCCGTTCTCTTTCTAAGTCATTATTATCCATAATTAACTCGCCTACCTTTTCATACTCTTTGAATAAAGAGCCGGCAAGTAACATTTTATCTACTAATGTAGTTTTTCCGTGGTCAACGTGAGCGATAATAGCAATGTTTCTAATCTTTTGCATTTCAATTAATTTAAGGCTGCAAAGGTAGTCAGAAAATTGTTGTTGCCGAAATAAATTTTCTTTAATCTAATGAAATTCGTGTTGCTTTAACAGATTTTTTCAAAAAGATGGATGCTGAAGAGGTGAATTTTTCTACAGATTCAGTTGTGTAGAACAGACAATTGCCATTTTTGCTTATTTTTTTGTCCATATCTGTATGACGGTAGAAATAGTTCTTCAGGCTTTCGGCAACAATCGATCCTTGTGCAATTACTCGAATATGAGATGGAATACATTGTTTAATTTTCTTTAATAGCAAAGGGTAGTGTGTACATCCTAAAACTATAGTATCGATAAGGGGGTCATTTTGGAGTAGGTTGTCAACGTATTTTTCTACAAAATAATCGGCACCAGGACTTTGATATTCGTTATTTTCTATGAGAGGAACCCACATAGGGCAAGCCTGAGAAGTGACTTTCACTTCAGGAAAAAGTTTGTTTATTTCAATTGGATAAGATCCTGACTGTATGGTTCCTTGTGTTCCGAGAATTCCAACATGATTTGTTTTGGTATAATCACTAATGACTTCAACTGTTGGTCTAATTACACCCAAAACACGCTTATCTGGACTGATTCTCGGTAAATCATTTTGTTGGATGGTGCGTAATGCTTTAGCAGAAGCAGTATTACATCCAAGAATTACCAATTCGCAGTTCATTTCAAATAACTTCTTTACACATTGAAGCGTATACTCGTATACAACATCAAAAGAACGTGTTCCATAGGGCGTACGAGCATTATCCCCCAAATATATATAATCATATTCAGGGAGTAGTTCTCTAAATTTTTCCAATATGGTGAGACCACCATATCCTGAGTCAAAGACACCAATAGGAGATATTTTCTCTTGAGTCATATCTTTTAATAAAAAACAGACAAAAGAAGTTGAATAACATTCTAACTTCTTTTGTCTGTTTTTATTTTTCTTTTATTGCAATCCTAGGTTTTTCTTCACAAGAGGCAATACATCTACACTTTTACTAGACATATATGCAAAAGTTCCGGAATTTGTCACATCGAATATATACATAAATCCATTTGCATCCCCAACAGCTTTTATAGCATTATTTATTTTTGCATCAATAGGAGCCAACAGTTCAGCTTGTTTTTTCTTTAACGTTTCATCCGCATTTTTTGAAAAGTCTTGAATGCTTTGATAAAGACGTTGTAATTCTGATTCTTTATATTTTTTTATAGTAGGGTCAAGACTATCTTGAGCGGCGGTATATTCTTGTTGTTTTTTTGTAAATTCATCTTCCAACTTTTTACTTTCAGTCTTATACTTTAGTAGTAGTTCTTCCAATGTTTTCATCGCTGCATTTGCTTCCGGCATAGCACTCAACAATTCTTGTTTGTTGATATGTCCAAATTTGATTTCCGAAGAACTTTGTGCAAAGGTTACTAAAGAAAAAGCTAGTAATAAACCTGTGATAATAGTTTTTTTCATTTTTATTGTGTTTAGTAATTAATTTATTTTGAATATCCCATTTTTTGGAGAACTTCGTCACTGATATCAATAGAAGGTGATGCAAAAATAATACTTGTTCCCGAAGCTCTGTCTAATATAAGTTGGTAGTTTTTACTTTCAGAGATCTCTTTTACAGCATTATAAATCTCATCTTGAATCGGTTTTATAAGACTTTCTCGTTTTTTATATAACTCACCGTCATTACCGAAATATTTTTTCTTTAATTCTAAGGCTTCTTTTTCTTTTGCAACAATTGCCTCTTCGCGTTTTACCTTCATATCATCTGATAAAAAGACAAGCTCAGTTTGGTAGTTTTTGTACATAGTTTGAGCTTCTGTATTAATCGCTTCGATTTCTTTCTGCCATTTTTTAGAACTTTGGTCTAATTGTTCTGTGGCTGATTCATATGAAGGGACATTCTTTAATATGTATTCGATATCAACTAACGCAAATTTTTGTGCCTGAACGGCAGAAAAAAAAATAAAAGTTAAGCTTAATGCTATAAATATCTTTTTCATTTTCGTTTTTATTTAAAATTAATATTTCATTTATTTTGAGAAAACTACAATGTCTTGAAAATCGGAAATTTCATCTTCCTCATTTCTTGACCACCAACCGTATGAAATGGATTCAATTTTCAAGTTATTTTTCAGTAGCAAATCTAACAAATATTTTTCATCAAATGCAATATTAGCTTCCTCTACTTTTTTATCAAATAGTCGATATGAACCAAAATCATGGGTAAAGTTAAATTTACTCAAGCCATTTTTCATCATTTCCAGTGTTTTGTCGTTAAAAATAAAAAAGGTGGCAAAACATTTTCCATCTTTTTTCAAAACTCGCTGTATCTGATGTAAGTAATTCTCAACATCTGCTGGTAGCATATGTGTGAAAACGGAAGTGAGAATAATTCTATCAAAACTATTTTCTTCATAAGGAAAAACAAAATTTTCAGCTTTTGTGTCAGTCCTTAAATTATATAGTTTATTTTTTAAATCGATATGTAGAAACTTGAAATTAGGATACCTGATCGCTATCTTCTTGTTGCACCAATCTATTCCCTGCTTTACAATATCAAAACCTTCATAAGAACCTTCTTTGGTCAAGTATTTAGTAAGAGGCAATGCCAATCTGCCTATTCCGCACCCTACATCAAGTATTCTATGTGTTGGTTCTAAGGCTGTTTTATCTATTATGAGGTTTAGTAAACGATTTCCCTGTGTTTTGAAATCTCCGGAACCTATAAAAATGAGACGTTTGGGCGGAACCATATTGTCCCTTTTCCCACTTAATCCTTCAACAAAATCAATCGGAAAATAGAATAAATATCTGACAGAAAGACGCATCGAAGGTGTTAATAGGTAATATAGCTTTCTCATTCTACTAATTATCCAATTTTCATTTGAGGCTTTTTTTACCATAATTTTGATATCAACGTATAATCCTGCAGCCTAAAATTCTTGACCAATAACAAAATGGAATTGACTTCCACTAGGGCTCGAACTTCCTGATATTTTATCAAACCCGTACCCCCAATCTATGCCTAATAGCCCAAACATTGGCATATATAATCTTAATCCGATACCGGCTGATCTCTTTAATTCGAAAGGATTAAATTCATCAAAGTTTGTCCAACAATTACCTGCTTCAACGAATCCTAATACCCAAATTACAGAAGATTCTTGCAATAGGAGTGGATACCTTAATTCCATTGATAATTTTGTGTATAAATTACCTGCGTAGCTTCCATTGCTATAATACGGAGTCAAAGAACCATTGCTATAACCCCTCAAGGACACTGTTTCTGTTGCGTAAGTACTGCTATATCCAGTCGTTCCATCTCCTCCCATATAGAACGTTTCAAACGGGGAACGTCTATTTATGTCATAATAGCCTAAAAATCCGTATTCTGCACGACTTAACAATACCAATTTGCTATTAGAAGAGATCGGAGTAAATAATCTCCCTTTAATTTTTATTTTATAATACTCTATCCATGCATATTTCTCCGCATCAGTAGCAGTTGAATAATCTTTGTTGTCAAACAAAGAATAGGGAAGGGTGGAAGCCACCGAAAAAGAGATTTCCGACCCATTTCTTGTATATATCGGTTGGTCGAGAGAATTTCTACTTAGTGTCAAGGAAAGATTTAAATTGTTTGCATGCCCTGTTTGAAAAGCAAAATATTCCCAATTACTTAGATTGTAATTTTGATAAGAAAGCTGTCCATAGATTGAAAAGTAGTCATCAGGCCAATTGAGTCGTGTTCCTAAACCTGCAGAAAGCCCTAACGTTTTAATATATTTATCAGGGTCATAACTTGATGAATACCAACTATTATAGCTGTTACTATCATAATAACTGCTATAATAACTACTGTAAGAAGAGCTGTATGCACTGCTTACTCCCGTCTGTATAGAATAATATGCCGACAAAGAAAGCGAATTAGGGCGTTTTCCCCCTAACCAAGGTTCCAAAAACGATACACTGTACGATTGATAATACATTCCGTTTGTCTGAGCCTTTAAAGTAAGCGTTTGACCATCACCTTGTGGCAACGGACGATAACTTTTCCCGTTAAAAATATTTTGTATGGAAAAATTGGTGAATTTTAAACTGACAGTTCCTACCACACCTGTGCTCCCATATCCTGCCGAAAGTTCTATTTGGTCATTCCTTTTAGATTCTAATACATATGCTAAATCGACTGTGCCATCACTCATGTTAGGATTTACTTTAATATCCATTTTGCCTTGTTCGGTTGCAAAATGTCCTGTGGCAGCAATTTCTCGCATTGAGCGCATAATATCAGACTTGTTGAATAAGTCTCCGGGCTTAGTTCTTAATTCTCTCCGTACCACATTCTCATAGAGATAGTCACTTCCAATAATATCAACCTTGTTAATAGTCGCCTGACGACCTTCTGTTATTCTCATTTCAAAATCAATAGAATCTTGACGTACACCTTTTTCTATGACTTGTAAATTGAAGAACAAATAACCATTATTAAGATATAAATTATTTACGCAATCCTCATCTTCTGAAATGCGTTGATTAAGACGCTTCTGATTATATATTTCTCCCCTTTTAATGCCTAATACTTGATTTAAGAAATCTGTAGAATAAATAGAATTTCCAATCCATGTAATGTTACCAAAATGATATTTAGTTCCTTCATTTACTGTCAAATGAACATTCACAGTTTTATTGTCACTATTTCGAGATATGCTATCTGAAACAATTTCGGCATTTCTATATCCCAATTCATTATATTTCTCAATAAGGCTTATTTTGTCATTTTCGTATTCTTTTGGAAGAAATTTCTTACTCCGAAAGAAATTTAAAATATTGTGTTTGTCATTGGTTTTTTTCATGGCAGCATCAACTTTCCTTGTAGATAAGTTATTGTTTCCTTTAACGATAAGGTGGTCGACTTTAACCTTTAATTTTTTATCGACAACGATATCTACGACAGACGTATTTTCTTTTGGGTCATCTTGAACCTTGATATTTGCTGAAGTATAAAAATAGCCTTTCTCTATGAAGTAATTTTTGATGTATTTTTCGGCTTTATCTATCAAGTAAGGACTAACTTGACTACCTTTCGATAATCCAATACTTTTTTCTAATTCTTCTTTCTCTTTCTTTTTAACGCCATGAAAATTAATTTGCGAAACCTTTGGTCGTTGATCCAGTTGTATGTTTAGCCAAATCTTGTCATCTAGTACGGAAACGATTTCTACCTGAACATTAGAAAATAGCCCTTGTTTCCAGAATCGCTTAATCACGTTAGAAATATCATCACTTGGGATTGTAATCTTTTGTCCGACAGAAAGTCCTGAAAATCCAATAAGAACATAATCTTCGTAATTATTTTTACCTGAAATAGTAATTTCCGCTATTTCGTATTGTTTCGGATTAAGATAATCTATCGTAGGTAAATTCTTGTTTGCATTCAGAGCACTATCCTTAACAGAAGCATCTTGCTGAGAGAAAATTTGAATAGAAAAAACTGCACAAAGAAACAATAGGATGGCTTTTTTATGCAAGATATAATGAAAAAGATTTGTGTTCATAGGCTATTTAGATACTTGGTCACTGGTTTTTCCGAAGCGTCTTTCACGTTTTTGGTAATTTAAGATAGCTTTATAAAATTCTTGTTTATTAAAATCAGGCCATAAAATATCTGTAAAATAAAGCTCCGAATAAGAAATTTGCCAAAGTAAAAAATTACTTACTCTAAATTCGCCACTTGTTCTAATTAATAAATCAGGATTTGGAATGTTTTTGGTTGTCAAATTCTCAGAGATGAGCCTCTCATCAATATCATCTATGTTTATTTTCTTGGAAAGAACGTCTTCTGCTATTTTTTTTGTCGCTTCTACGATTTCCCAACGAGAGGAGTAACTTAGTGCGAGAATTAACGTTAATCCTGTATTCATAGAGGTGCTTTCAACGCATTTTTGTAGTCGTAATTTTGCGTTTTCAGGTAACATTTTCATGTTTCCAATGCTTAATAATCTGACATTATTTTTTTTTAGGGTAGCTGTTTCCGTTTCGATTGTCATCATTAATAATTCCATCAAACCTTCAACTTCTTCCTTTGGTCTATTCCAATTTTCATTTGAAAAAGCATACAAAGTCAGAAACTTTATACCCAACTCGGAAGCCGCCTCTGTACTTTCCCTAACCGCTTTGATTGCATTTTGATGACCAAATAACCTGTCTTTCCCGTTTTTTGTTGCCCAACGACCATTCCCATCCATAATAATGGCGACATGTTCCGGAATATTATTTTTATCAATATATTTTTTTGTATAGACCATAGCGAATTAATGACAAAATCGTTTCGTATGAATTAAATTATATGAAATAAATAAGTTAGCTACAGAATACCAATCGTCATCAAAAAAAGCTGTTTTATTTGTTTGATAAGGATTGTTGAGAATTTTACTTTCACTTCCTGTTACATCAAAGTCATCAATATACATTTTATGCATCGTCCATTCAGCTCCCAATGTCCATCGTTTATTTACTTTCCATTTTCCCCCAACTCCCATCGGAAAATTAAATTTGTAGAAATTATCAGCCGCGTAGATATTATTGTAAGCAGTAAGTCCAATCCCAAATAAAATATACGGACTTATGTTGTAATTACTCTTATAATACCTAGATTCCCCTATGTCAAAAAAATTGAACTCAACAGTTAAGGATGCATCCACAAACTTACGATTAAAATATCCATATTGCTTATCAGGAAAAACATAGTTGAAATCTCTGCTGTCTCCCTCGACCTCAGCAACCAATGCTTGCAATTTTATTGCATATCTCGTATCAATGTTATACTTATAAAATCCACCGTATGCCGGTTTCAATCGATTAAAAAGTGTGGAATGATTAGCATCCCCTAAATAAAACGATCCGCCTCCTGTAATTCCTATTTCATGGTTATACTGGGCTAATATCGGGCTGCAAAAGGGGAAAATAAATAAAAACAACAAGACTGACGTATGAAAACATTTTTTTATTCTCATTGATATTCGATAAAATTATTCTTGTATAAATTTACATACTCCCCTGATCACGTTTACAACGCAAATATACGGATAATCTTTTTAATGTTTTGTTTAACAATCCTTTTATTGAGGGATATTTAACAAAATATAAGTATACAAAAAGAAAAGCCGCTATTTTTGTTAGCGACTTTTCTTTTTGTATACAAGTTTTATAAGTGTTAATATTCCCACAAATCTTGCTCAAAGTTAAATATATCATTTTTAATACGTTCTTGCTCCCGGTTAGCCTGCTCGGCAGTACTGTTATACTGTAATAAGTTGCGATTTCGAGTGGTAGATTCTTTAAAGATATAGCTACCAAATCTACGTTTAATGAAAAGATCATCGACAGTTTCTCTAGCACCATTGTTCTTATCTGACAAAAGAGCTTCTTGTTTAGCAAGGTAAGGTCTTAGCATATCAAATGGTACCCAAAATAGAGGATACTTATTCATCATGCCAGTATCATAATCCTCCCTGTACATAATGGGGCAGATAGCCATAATCCTAACATTGAAGACCGAATTATTTTTGTCGAAATACCAAACCTCCTTGACATAATACTTTAGGATGTCTCTGTTCGGGATGTTGCTTTCATCTATCTCAGAACCAATTGTATCACCCGTTACAGAGTCCTTCTTCACAGTGAGAAGAATGTCCCACTTTTTTGTGAAAGCTTCGAAAGGAACAACTAAATCTTCCGTAAATATCTCCTTATTATCCTGATACTCGTAACACTTAATTTTGCCCTTCTCCATCAGGCGAAAGATACTTGTAAATAAACTCTGACGATTATCACTAGCCTCTTCCGGAAAATAAAGCGGGAAGTTCATTTTTTCCCTTAAGTCAATAATTCTGTACACCACCTTTGACCAAATAATATCATCTGCTCTAGGATTGTTATACTCTATAGGCTTTCTGTCTTCCAACGGCACACTCGTAGGAAGGTTGGTAGATATTTCTCCATTTCCTTCGAAGAAAGAATTTTCTTTATCTTGGGCACTAAGCTGACCCGCAAACAAGAAGAAAACTCCGACTACAAATAAATGATAATACGTTTTCATGTTTTTTAGTTTTAATTTACTATTACTTCGATAGGAGGTAATACTCGTTCAATGCCATCAGGACCTTTTGAGCGCACTCTGGAAATATAGAATTTTTTTCCTCTACTCATTTTGCGCATAATATCCGTTTGTTTTGGCGTGAAATTCGTACCGGAAGATACTTCTACAATCGTATTTCCCATCGAATCAAAATAGTTCACATCAAATCCCAATACGTGATATTTAACATCTAAATCAGCATCATCTAATTCAGCTTTTACCCCATTTGCTCCAATTAAACTTCCCTTTGCTAAAGGACGACTACCTTTATATTTTTGAAGGTTTCCTTTATCATCCTTGTATTCAATATACGCTATAGGAGGTGGCAATGCTTTCACACGGAAAGGCTTTGAACCAATTGATTGAACTTTTCCTTCAGATACTTTAGCTGATACGGAAATATTACATTCTTGTCCCACTCTTGAAGGCCTAATAGACCAGCCTTTACCCGTCCTTGTTAATGCCCCATTAGTTATTGATACATTGATATTTTGAGCCGGAATACCCGGTACAGAGACACTAATAGGGTTCTCAATACCCGCATAAAGAACGTTCATCATATCTGCAGAGATAGTAGCAGTAGGTTCTCCAACAATATAAGAACTTTCAAATTTGTATTCTTGCAAAGATCCATCACCTCTTGGTAATACAATTGTCCCTTTTACAGGAAAGGTTCCGGCTGAACCACATTGCACTTCATACACATTTCCTGGCAATTGTCTTCCGTTTACTGTAACTGTAGGTTTTTTTGTTGAGTCCATAGCTGCAAGAACTATTTTCGCGGAATATTTTCCGCCCCTTGTTACATAACCTGTTTGAGACATTACTAACCCTTCAATCTTATTTACACGGAAGTCACTTGCATCGACTTGATTTTTCAAGTAACTGGTAACTCCTGCTTCGGTATTCTTTAAGTCAGACTGTATTTTCGTTAATAAAGTAATACTAGCAGCAATCGGCATAGTTTCAAAAATTGCATTTTCCCAAGATATTGGATCTCCATTCGCTGCTTTTATGCCTGTAGTTTTAAAGTTTTCTCTTATAGTACGCACTTTAGAAGTATCCTTTGCAACTAACTTCGACATTTCATCAGCATACCTATTGATTGATTCTTTTAGCTTTTTTGCCCTATTAGTTAGCAAAGCAACTTCACCTCCAATGTTTAGGTTGTCTCTCGCTTTAATGTTGTTTACGTCTCCTTCCGGTCCATCCGCTTTTTTTACAATATCAACTTTAAGTTGTTCAATCACATTGTATAGACTATCTGTTTTTTCTCTAGCATATTTCGCTTTGTTCAACCACTCTCCAACCTTGGCAGGATTCTGAGACTTCAAATCTTGAAATTGTTGATACATAACATTGTTCTGCATGTCAGAGCTGGCAATATTTTGTGATAAACTTCTCTGAACCAAAGTAAATCCATTAAGTACTTCTGTAGATACGTTCAGCGCAAGCATCGCTGTTAGTACCAAATACATCATACTTATCATCTTTTGTCTCGGTGTTTCCGGACAATTTGTTGCACTCATATCTCGTTATCTTTTTTTATACGATTAAAAAATTAAGCTCTTGCATTGAATGCATTAAGCATATTGCCATAAACATTGTTCAAACTGCTAACTTGTTGAGTTAACTTAGTTGCTTGAGCTTTAAACGCTTCTGATTCTTCTGCAGCAGAAGACATTGTTGATTTTATTTTGCTGAGATCAGATGTTACAACTTCCATCATTTCGGCTTGAGTTCCAATATTCTTCAATTGTAATTCATAGCCTGCGTTAATTGAAGATAAACTTTTTGTTACTCCTTGCATTTCTTGCATATATCCCTTGGCATCAGTAGCAGCTGATGTCATACTTTCCGCAACAGTTTTATATGATTGGAACAAAGAATCAGAAGAATTCTTTAAGCCAACTTGAGTAGAAGCAAAAGCACTGATTGCATCCGAAGCATTATTCATATTTTTCACATAAACAGAAGCAGCGGAAGAAACGCCAGAAATGTCTACTATTTGAGAAGCTGTTTCACCTAATTTTTTGATTCCTTCTTTCAATTTTTCAACGTCATCATTAGCCAATGATCCTACACCAGAAAGATTCAAATTCCCTTTAGGTTGTTGAATTCTTTCTCTTGGTTGTGATGCGGCAGCTTCTGCATCTGCAAATTCGGGGTATATAAGACTCCAGTCAAATTCTTTGTGGGCTGGCTCAAATGCTGAAAGTGCGAACAGAATAGCTTCACATCCCATACCTGCCATAAGCATTGGACCGGCTCCTGGGAAGTGCATAATTTTAAATAGTGCTCCAATAATTACGACAGAAGCTCCAAGTCCATAGGCCATACCTGTGATTCTTTTTCCTTTATGGCTTGTTAAGAAATTTTCTTTACTCATTTTTTTGATTTTTAGGGTTATAAATATTCAGTTAATAATTTTTTAGGGTTATTGATTTGCACCGATCACGCTCCTTACGCAACGAAATCCTATGTAGCAGCGATTTTCAGTTTGGTATTCATAGGTTCTGGTTCCACATTGCAAATAATAGCCAATGTCTTTCCATGAACCTCCTCTAATTACTTTACGCTTCATTATTTCAGGATCACTAGCCTTTGCATTGTATTGGTAACTTGGATTTAAATCATTTACGAAACTGTAGTTTGATTCATGATAAGCAGAAGATGTCCATTCAGCAACGTTTCCGGCCATATCATACAAACCATAATCGTTTGGCGGGAAGGATGCAACTTTTGCTGCTACCATGTGTCCATCAACCGTATAATTTCCATGCATGGGTTTGAAGTTTCCTAAGAAACAGCCTTTTGCTGTCCTAATGTAATTTCCACCCCAAGGATACATTGATAAATCACGACCACCTCTTGCTGCATATTCCCACTCAGATTCAGTAGGTAGTCTATAATCTTGGACAATATGTTGTTTGTTTTGTATTTGTGCATGGTTATAGAAGTAAGTTCTCCAATGACAAAAGGCACTTGCTTGCTCCCAATTTACCCCTACAACAGGATAATCTCCATATCCATCATGATAAAAATACATTTTCATGTAAGGTTCATTATAAGCATAGGTGAAATCACGTATCCAGCAAAGAGTGTCAGGATAAACATTAATGATTTTAGAAGATATAAAATCACGACGATTCTTTAATTCAACAAAACGAGTCTTGTTCACGATATAACCTTGCTCGTCAACATATGCGGTATCCTTTTTGATCATGACATCGGCACTGTCTTTTCCTTTGCCCAACATAGAAATGTCCGACTCAAATTTACCTTTATTGGTGTTGAATTTGTTTCTCTTAAGAGCGGCCTGGTTATAATCTATCCAGCTGTATTTGTAATTAAGGATCTGTCCGTTAAGTTCGGGGGTAAGAGCGATAGACTCATCTTCTCCATAGTACATGGACTTGATGGCTTCTTGTTGTTCTTCTGTAGGTTTTGTCCACGGAATTTTTTTATTCCAATTCAAATGAGGTTTGGTAAGCTCATTTCCTTGTTTATCTTGGGAGATTCTATAATTGTCATCACCAGCATCAGCCAATTTTCCTCTAACAATAGAATCCTTTACCCAAAAAACAAATTGTTTGTATTCGCGGTTCGTTATTTCTGTTTCGTCCATCCAAAAAGCATCAATAGAAACAACTTTTGATTGTGTAGCCAAAGCCCAGTTTGCATCTTGATCGTTAGATCCCATAGTAAAAGATCCTGATTTTATGTAAACCATTCCATAGGGAGTTGGATCTTGCCAAGCATCTCCTTTTACACCAACCAATTCACCACTTCCTTTGTTGCTGCAACCAACAAATGTCACTACAGCGAGTAGGGAGAAAAGTACTTTTTTCATATTATCAATTTAAGGTTTTGCATATTCTATAAAAAGCGTATGCTCTTGTAACTATTCTTCTTTGAGAAATCCATATTGAAACTATATCCGAGCGTTATTTCATGATTGCCAGCTCCTGTATTAACAAGCTTTGATGTAGGTAAATCAAAAGAGTAACCTATTTTCAATCCATCAAATACCCTCATTCCCAACATAAAAACAACGGCGTCTTCCATCCTGTATCCAACTCCTCCCCAAAAAGTTTCCTTGTACTCAAGATTAGCATTTAGGTCTACCTGCCAAGACGAAAAATCTGTTTTCAATAGTGTTGAGGGTTTCAATACGTATAACGAATTTGGAAGAAAAATATTGTATCCACCTGTAAAGCAAAGATTCAGAGGATCTTTGAATTCTACATTACCCAATTCGAAAACGGGAGAAGTAATGTTTAATAACGAAATGCCGGCAAAAAGGTCTTTGGTCCTAAATAAGAAGCCAACTCCCAAGCCTACCTTTAAGTCAGAAACTTCGCTTCCTGTTGGAATAGAAGGGTCGCTTGAAGTGTGGTAATCGCTTGTTACATTATAAACGTCTCCAGAATTAAAGCTCAAACTTTTAAAATCAACAGTAAAACCTCCGCTAAGGTAACTTCCTTCGGATAAAAGCATATGGTATGCGTATTCCAAATTTACACTTTGATTAGAGAATAATCCAATACTCTCATCTAAAAAATATAAACCGGCACCGTGTTTTGTATTCGCAATATTGAAAGGGAAATCGACACTCATCATTGTCGATTTCGGAGCTCCTTTGAGCCCAATCCATTGTTGTCTCGTTGTTCCGAAAAGATTTATCATGCCACTACTTCCAACATCAGCGGGACTCACGCCGTTCAAATTTAGCATGTATTGGCTAAACTGCGAATGCTGTTGTCCTACAGAGTTTGCTAAACTAAAAGCAAGTGCTATGATTAAAAATAAAAATCTTTTCATAAATCTTATAGGCCACCAACCTATAAGTTAGGCCTTCTTTATAAACGGTAAAATACTCTGTACATAACGATATTCTTCTCCAGTTTATTGTGCTAAATAAAATCTTTTATTCAGAGAAAAAATGCTATTAGTATTCATCTTCATTAAAGAAGAAATCCTCTTTGCTTGGGTAATCCGGCCAAATATCTTCGATTGTTTCATAGATCTCTCCTTCGTCCTCTATCTCTTGTAAATTTTCGATTACTTCAAGCGGGGCGCCAGACCTAATCGCAAAATCTATCAATTCATCTTTGGTTGCAGGCCAAGGAGCGTCTTCTAGTTTTGATGCTAATTCTAACGTCCAATACATAATTATATATAAAAAGTGTTTACGGTTTGTTATTTTTCGACTAAAAACGCCTAAACTGCTCGCAAAGATAAAGATATTTTTTTATTCAACAACATTTTGAATATATTTTTTTCAATGCTAATTTTAGGTTAATTTTCTCGACAAAATAAATAAAAAATCGGATAGCCTATTTATGAATATTGCTGACTTTTTTTGTTCTTCGGATAACTCTATTTCAAAAATTCTTCTTTCGGTACGACGACATATTGTGCGGCATATGTTGCAAATGGAAGAGTTTTGATTTTCTCCAGGAATTAAAAATTCAGTTACCGGAGGCAAGTTTTTGTCATAAATGTCAATTTTTGTTTCTATCCATGTGATTTTTTTGTTGTCGAATTGATATTTCTGTGCAATTTCCGGATTTTCTTTTTCATCAATAGCAAAAACAATGTTGATTTGAATCAAGGTTTGTTGTATATTGTTAATATCTTCTTTGTACGAGGCGTCTATGTCTTGGCTTTTCAATAAGCCTAAAAAACTACTAAGTTCATCAATTGTTCCATAAATTTCCAGTCTCGTATCGTTTTTCTTTATACGTTGACCTCCAATAAGACTGGTAGTACCATTATCTCCTGTTTTTGTGTATACTTTCATGATTGTCGGTTGGTTAGAATTTTACAACAAAATGTTCTTTTTTCAATTCCGGATTGAAAAATACGACACCAATTGAAAAAAGGTCGATGGAAATGGATACTTTGGGGTGCATATATATTTTTTGCCATGCATTTGTCATTTCTTTTGACCAATAAATGTCATCAAATATAAAAATAGTTTGTGAATTAATCTTTTCAAGACATCTATTAAAATATGATAGAGTTGGAATTCCTTTGTGGTTGGCATCAAAAAATACAAGGTCAAGAGAATCCATTTGATTCAAAACATTGGGTAATTGAGAACTTATTTCACCCTCGAAAAGATGAATATTTTTGATGTTTATTCGTTGAAAATTTTGTTTTGCGATGTTCGCAATTTCATCTGAACCTTCGATGGTATAAACCGTTGCTCTTGAATCAGCAGAGGCCAAATATGCGGTTGTAATACCTAAAGATGTGCCAAGTTCTAGAATGTTTCTTGGGTGAGAATGGACGGAAAGACGAAATAATAGTTGTGCATATTTGCGGGGTTTGAGACTCCTTTTGGCAATATTAGCAATTTTTCTTTGTGATGATTTTCCGGTACCAAAATCGGCAACGAAAATTGAGTTTTGATCTTTTTTTAATTCGTTTCGAAGTCTTTCTATTTTACTATAGCAATAGTAAGGCTTTTTTTCTTCGATAATTTGGGTAATTAGATAAAAAACGAAAGGGGAATGAATACCAAACCCTCCTTTGGGTTTGCTAACGCAGAGATATTTAATAAATTGGAAAGTATATCTAATTTTTGATTTTAACATTTTATGAGAGAAATTCTATTAATTAATTTTTTTGCTAAAGATGTTTTTTCGAGCGTATCGTTTTTTAAGTATTTTACAAATGGATTTTCTTCCAAGTGACCACGAACATTTATAAAATCTGCTTTCTTTTCGTCTTCATTGCCATCAGTTCCGAATCCTATTTGAGCATTTACGGCAAATTCTTTTTTTGCATCAATGTATAATAGTTTGTTTAGCTCGGTAATACTTTCTATCCATTTTTCAAGAAGAGAGGTGATGTCTGATGGAAGAATTTTATCTATTTTTTTTGCTAAAAGTTTTTCCAATTTATCGCAAGTCCAAGTCCACTGATAGGCATCGTAAGTCTTGTTTATAGTAAAAAGATGGTCATTTATTGAATCAATATTGTTTATCGTTTTATCATCGATATCATCCATCAGGCTATCGATTTCTGATTTTGGAGCGATAAGACCTGAAATATCAACCCAATCGCCCTTTCCTTTTTCTGTTTCCGTACCAAGAACAGTATGAAAATCTTGTATAGTAGAAAATGAATTTTCTTGGAGTCGTTTGCTAATGCTATTGCCTAGGTATTGAATAATGGCAGTTTCGTAATATTTGATTCCATTCGAAAGTGCTGATTCTTTGATTTTTGCATTTTGATAACTATGTATGCCGCCTTTCTCTTTTGATTCACGTTGAATGGACTTCAAAATATCGAGTCCTTTATATATTTTTCCAATTGTGTATGGTGTAAATAATTCTAAATTTATTTGATCTAGTAAATTTTTGTCCTTTCGGTTGTCTCTTTTACCCCATTTTTGTGCGTCGCGAATAGTTCCGACTCTTTGTAAGGCTATACCGGGTATGATATAGGTTTCACCGTTATTTTCGACCAAATAAGAAAAAGGAAGATTTGAGGAGTCGCAATTAGAGTAATGTCTTCCCATAACTAAAGAAAATGCTCCTATTTTGGCAGGCCACATGATGTAGGAATCGCTAGTTGCTTTAGAACCGCGTTCTATAATTCCTTGATGCACCGGCCCAAGTTTGTACATGTGATTACTTTGATTCGAACCACTACCTGCATTGAAAAATGAGAACATTCCCCCAATGAGTAGGGTTGATTTGTGGTGAGAAACCGTAAATGGTCCACCAAAAATGGCACATGCTTCTCCGTGAAATGCTTGGCTGTTGCAGAAGAGCACAGAGTCGTAGATAGAGAAGTTTTTTCCGACCAACGATGCTTGTCCGATGAAGCAGTTTTCCAAAAGAGCCCCTTCTGTTATTTTTACTCCGGAAGATACGATAAAGTTATTAGCAACAACATTATCTCCCATAAAAGCGGGGTCACTCTTATTGCTATTAATACTACCATTGGTAAGTTTTGAAACGCCATTAAGTATTGCAAAATTACCTATTTTCGTGTTTTTTATAATGCCACAATTTGTTATTGTGACGTTTTTACCAATAGTTCCTATTGTTGAATTAATACTTTCGGAATATGATTTTATGATTTTTTCTATCCGGTTGATAGTTTTTTCTCGATGTCTGTAGAGTGCCATTATGTAGGCCAAGTTAGATGATAGTTTATCTGCAATCAAGATTTCTCGACCACCACCTTCATTCAGAACCGAAATTTTTGTTCCATTACCAAAACTTGTGTTTTCTGTAACCGCAATTAGATTCGTATTTTCAATAAAAGAATTTTCCTCAATTATATAATTAGCGATATAATTATTTATTTTTTTGATGAATACATTGTCTTGAATATCACAGTTGTGAATAGAGGCTTGATAAATACCTGAATGCCTTTTTAATCCACCGCCAAGAGTGAATTCTTTTTCGAATAGTCCAAGTTTTATGTTGCCTGAGAAATGAACATTATGAATATAATCAGTAGAAAAACCCTCTTTAACGATGATGTTTTTCCAATTATCGGAGGAGCATTGTTGTTTAATGAGAATGTCTATTTCCTGTTGAATTAGGGCTCTGTATTTTTCCATAATCGCTATAATTTTTCAAAAATACTAAAACTCATCGTTTTCGTCGTACAGATTGAATAAAAAGTCGTTGTATGGGAAACGAGTAGTGTGAATTTCTTTTACTCTATCATAAATGAGAGATTTCAATTCTTCTACGTTTGTTTTTTCTTTTGCCGATATGAAGATACAATTCTTATTTAATTTTGCCATCCAAGTTGCTTTTAAATCTTCTAAGGAGAAATTTTCTCTCTTTTTTGGAGTTAAATCAAATTCATCTTTTTTATCGTATTTAAAAGCATCTATTTTGTTGAAAACCAATATGGTAAGTTTTTCAGAACTGTCGATTTCGTGCAATGTTTTTTCCACTACATCAATTTGTTCTTCAAATGTCGGATGGGAAATATCCACGATGTGAATTAATATATCGGCCTCTCTAACCTCGTCGAGGGTCGATTTGAAGGATTCAATTAGTCCATGAGGCAATTTTCGGATAAAACCAACGGTGTCCGTTAGCAAAAAGGCCAAATTGTTAATAGTAACTTTTCTTACCGTTGTGTCCAATGTTGCGAACAGTTTATTTTCGGCAAACACATTGGATTTGCTCAATAAGTTCATCATAGTAGATTTTCCCACATTGGTGTAGCCCACTAATGCGACTCTGACCATTTTTCCCCGATTCTTCCTTTGGATACTTTTTTGTTTGTCTATGGAAATAAGTTCCTCTTTTAGAAGTGCTATTTTAGTTAAAATAATACGTCTGTCGGTTTCAATTTGCGATTCACCCGGACCACGCATTCCAATACCTCCCCGTTGTCTTTCGAGGTGAGTCCAAAGACCTGTTAGTCGAGGTAGTAGATATTCGTATTGAGCTAGTTCCACTTGAGTTCTAGCATGTGCAGTTTGTGCCCTTTTGGCAAAAATATCGAGAATAAGATTTGTCCTGTCCAAAATTTTTATTCGCAGCTCATTTTCGAGGTTTCGTAGTTGGGCAGGGGATAATTCGTCATCAAAAATAGCCAAACTGACATCATTTTCATCAACGTATTTTTTTATTTCTTCGAGTTTTCCTTTACCAACAAAGGTTCTAGCATTTGCACATTCTACCCGTTGAAGAAATTTTTTTACAACAACAGCTCCTGCAGTATCTGCCAAAAAGGCCAATTCATCCAAATATTCTTTTGCCTTTCTTTCATTTTGAGATTGAGTTATCAATCCAACAAGGACAACTTTTTCGGTTTCTATTTGTGCTGGGTTTTCCACCATTATTGCTATTCAAGATTTAAAAAAAGCCTTGCCAAAATCGGAAAGGCTTCCTGCTTATTTTTTTTTGTTTAAAATGGAAGAGAATAGATAGAACTCTTACTAATTACCAATGCAACGCTATCATGAGCTTCCAATTCTTCGTTTAAGCTTTTGTTCAAAGCCCTTTTAACCACTCGCAAATGTAGTATTTTTTTTAATATTTAGTTACAATATAAGTCTCTTTTAATAAAAATTCATTAAAATTGTGTTTGGCATTTTAGACCCTGAGTTTTTCATGAAAAAATTTGTATATTTGAACGTTTTTTTAATGAATGAAGAAATTATTATTAACATACATATTCCTTCTTAGTGGTTTCTTTTGTTTGTTGTTACAAGCAGAAACAACTGTTGTTGGGTCTTTTTTGAAGTATCCCGTTTCTGCACATGTTGCAGCCTTGGGTGGTAATGATGTAGCTTTTGTGGGTGATGATGTCAATTTTGCCTTTTGTAACCCCGCACTGCTTACGGTTAATACCAATAAAATGATTAATTTGAATTATTCTATTTATATTGCCGGATCAGGTTATGGGTCAGGTTCTTATTCCATGAAACTGAGTGATATAGATGCTTTGGCTGTTGCATTTCAGATGGCTGACTACGGAACATTCGATGGATTTGATGAAAATGGTGTTGCCACAAGTCAGTTTAAGGCAGAAAATTTTGCATTAAGTGCCATTTACTCTCGGGTTTTGAATAAATATTTTACAATAGGTGTAGCTTTTAAACCTATTGTCTCGGCATACGAACAATATTCCAGTTATGCATTGGCTGGCGATTTAGGAATACAATATTATGATTCCGAATCACGACTGAAAGTAGGATTTGCTGCGAGAAATATAGGTGTTCAATTTTTAGGATACGACTCTGATGACGAATATGCACAGAATGAAATGTTGCCTCTCGAAATAAGTGTAGGGATAAGCAAACAGTTAAATCATGCTCCTTTTGCTTTCCATTGCACAATGCAAAATTTGGAAAGATGGAATTATAAGTATGCTACAAACAGTTCATCTTCTTCTGAATCAACTGATGCATCGAACTTTGCTCAAATTCTCTTAAGACATTTTATTATAGGAGTGGATATTCTTCCTCCTTCTAATAGGTTCTGGTTATCAGTTTCTTATAATTTTGAAAGAGGTCAAGAACTTGTTGTTCAGGATGTTTTTTCTTTAACGGGATTTTCCGGAGGTTTGGGACTAAAATTGAATAAATTTGAGATAGCCCTTGGTGTTGCCTCTTATCATCAGGCAGCAACAACTTGCCATATTTCTTTGTCTACTAATTTGAGCCAATTTGGTTTATAACCATAGAATCTAATTTTATATAATGAAACCGATAGTTATAGCGATAGATGGTTATTCCTCTTGTGGAAAAAGTACAATGGCAAAATTTCTTGCCAAATCGTTGCGATATTCTTATGTAGATACGGGAGCTATGTACCGTGCAGTAACACTTTATTGTATAGAAAACGATATTTTATGTGAGGGGAAAATTGACGAAGAAAGATTACGTGAGCTCATAACTTGTATCCATATCGATTTCAAAGTGCGAGAAGATGGAACGATGGAGACTTTTTTAAATGAAAAGAATGTAGAAGATAAAATTCGAAGTCTTCAAGTTTCGGAGTTTGTGAGTAGAGTAAGTGCTATCAAATTTGTGCGACAAGCGATGGTTGCTTTGCAACAAAAAATGGGAGAGAAAAAGGGTCTTGTAATGGATGGAAGGGATATTGGAACGGTTGTCTTTCCGCATGCGGAATTGAAAATATTTGTTATTGCAGATGCAAAAATAAGAGCACAACGTCGATTCGAAGAAATGCAACTCAAAGGACAACAAGGTACTTTTGATGACATATTGAAGAATATTCAGGAACGTGATTTGTTGGATGAAACAAGGGCTGAAAGCCCTTTAAGAAAAGCTGGCGACGCTTTTGTTTTAGATAATGGAAAAATGACCATAGAAGAACAAAACAATTGGCTTTTGGAAAGGTGTAAAGAGACAATATGCAAAAGATAAAGATAGATGTTGATGAAGCATCGGGTTGTTGTTTCGGAGTGGTAAATGCCATCGAAAAAGCAGAGCAAGAATTAGAAAAGGGAGGAATTTTGTTTTGTTTGGAAGATATTGTGCATAATGAAAACGAGGTTAATAGGTTGATAAATAAAGGTTTACGAATCATCAATCACGAGCAATTTAAAGAACTGAGAAATACGAAAGTTTTACTCAGGGCACACGGTGAGCCTCCTTCAACTTACGAATTGGCAAAACTTAATAATATTGAAATTATAGATGCTACTTGTCCTGTAGTTTTGAATTTGCAAAAAAAAATTCACACATCTTACATAGAATCGCCTAATCCGGAGGATCAAATAGTGATTTATGGGAAAATAGGACATGCTGAGGTTAAAGGGTTAGTTGGACAGACGGATTCAAAGGCAATTGTTGTTGAGGGCACAGAAGATTTGAATAAGATAGATTTTTCTAAAAATATTGTTTTCTTTTCTCAAACGACTAAATCTATTGAGGGGTTTAAACATTTGGTTGAAGAAATAAAGAGAAGAATCTTACCAGATGTAAATTTTAAATATCAAGATACAATTTGTCGACAAGTTGCCAATCGAATTCCAAATATTCGTAAATTTGCAGCAGAGCATGATTTGATTTTTTTTGTTAGTGACTTAAAGAGTTCTAATGGAAAAGTATTATTTGAAGAGTGTAAGCTCCATAATTCGAATTCTCATTTTATATCTCCAGTTGACACAATTGATGTTGACTTGTTGAAAAATATAACGTCTATCGGAATTTGCGGGGCAACCTCTACTCCGAAATGGCAAATGGAAGAGGTCAAACATAAAATAGAAGAAAGTTTGTGTACTATATAAATTAAATTAATTTAAAATTAAGTTGCCATATGTATCAAGTAAAGACAATAGGAATGTTAACTTCCGGAGGAGATTCTCCCGGAATGAATGCAGCCATTAGAGCAGTGACACGTGCTGCTATATATAATGGGATAAACGTAAAGGCCATTTATAAAGGCTATAAAGGGCTTATAAGTGATGAAATAGTTGATTTTAAGACCCAAAATGTAAGTAATATCATTCAGCATGGTGGAACTATTATTAAAACTGCCCGTTGTGAAGAATTTAAGACACGAGAAGGAAGAGAGATTGCTTACCAAACTTTAAAGAGGCATGGTATAGACGCCTTGGTTGTTCTTGGTGGTGATGGAACGTTTACTGGAGCCAAACTTTTTGCTCAGGAGTTTAACTTCCCAATTGTTGGGGTACCTTGTACGATTGATAATGATTTGTGTGGTACCGACTTTACCATAGGATATGATACCGCCCTAAATACAGTGATTGAAGCGGTTGATAAAATACGTGATACGGCTTCTTCTCATGAACGTTTGTTTTTTATAGAGGTTATGGGTAGAGATGCCGGATTCTTGGCATTGAATGCTGCTATTGCTTCAGGAGCTGAAGCTGCTATTATCCCTGAGATTGCGATTAAGGATGATTTATTGACAGAAGTAATTCAGAACGGTTTTCGTAAAACAAAAAACAGTAGTATCGTAATAGTAGCAGAAAGTGAAGCTACCGGAGGAGCCAATGGTGTTGCAGAACGTGTGAAAAAAGAATGTCCTCAATATGACGTTAGAGTCGTGATACTTGGTTATATTCAAAGAGGAGGTTCTCCTTCTGCTTCAGACCGTATTTTGGCTAGTAGAATGGGTGCTGCGGCTATTGATGCATTACTACAGGAACAGCGTAACATAATGGTTGGAGTCGTTAATGATAAAATAGTATTTGTTCCTTTTACAAGGGCAATTAAAGATGATAAACCTGTTGATCATGAGTTGTTTTCAACGCTTAGAATATTATCTATTTGACGCTTTTTATGATATGTATTATTTTTATGATAGAAAAAGGAGCGATCAAAATTAAAGGGGCACGGGTTAATAATCTGAAAAATATTGATGTGGATATTCCTCGTGGAAAATTTGTTGTTATTACCGGTGTTTCAGGTTCCGGAAAGTCGTCCTTAGCATTTGATACTTTGTATGCCGAGGGGCAACGAAGGTATGTTGAAAGTCTGTCGTCGTATGCACGACAATTCTTAGGCAGAATGAGTAAACCCGAAGTCGATTATATTAAAGGCATTCCACCGGCTATTGCGGTGGAACAAAAAGTAAAAACACGAAATTCACGTTCTACTGTAGGTACATCCACTGAAATTTACGATTATCTACGTTTGCTTTTTGCACGGATAGGAAAAACTTTTTCACCTGTTTCAGGAGAGGAAGTCAAAAAACACCATACCAAAGATGTACTCGATTTTATTGGGACATTAGCTGTAGATACACGCGTGGCGATAGTTTCTCCTATCTATCCTAATTCGGATGAAAAGATGTCCGATACTTTGCTTTTGCTTCAAAAGGAAGGATTTAGCAGAGTCTTTTTGGAAGGAAAATTTGTGAAAATTGATGAGGCTCTTTTACAACCCGTAGAAAAAGGAAAGTGTTTTTTAGTCATTGACCGTTTCCCTGTTCTGCGAGATGTATCTTTTTTAAATAGAGTGGGAGATTCCATTGAAACGGCTTTTTACGAAGGAAAAGGAGCTTGTTGTGTTATTGTTTTTGATAACGAAGGAAAGATTATTACAGAGAAAGAATTTTCGAAAGTATTTACTGCTGATGGTATTGTATTTGAAGAAGTAACAGAACAAATGTTTAGCTTCAATAGTCCATTGGGAGCTTGCCCCACTTGTGAAGGTTTTGGTTCTGTTATAGGAATAGATGAGGATTTGGTCATTCCTAACAAATCATTATCGATTTATGATGATGCTGTTGCTTGTTGGAGAAGTGAAAAGATGAATGAGGATAAGCAAAATCTTATTCTTCATGCCGATAAGTTTAAATTTCCTATACATAAACCCTATCACGAACTTACGTCCGAACAAAAGAAACTGCTTTGGACCGGAAATAAGTATTTTTATGGTTTGAATGATTTTTTTAAATGGATACAATCTAACCAATATAAGATACAGTATCGAGTGATGTTGAGTCGTTATCGTGGCAAAACTGTTTGTCCTGATTGTAACGGCTCTCGTTTAAAAAAGGAGGCTCAGTATGTGAAGATTGCCGGTAAAACCATTACGGATTTGGTCAATCTGTCCATCCTTGATTTAAAAATATTTTTTGATAATATAGTTCTCTCTGAAAATGAATTGGCTATTGGTTTTCGTCTATTGACTGAAATTAAAACCCGCGTACAATATTTGCTAGATGTCGGATTGGAGTACCTTACTCTTAATCGGTTATCAAATACTCTTTCGGGAGGAGAAAGCCAACGCATTAACTTGGCAACGTCGTTAGGAAGCAATTTAGTAGGTTCTTTGTATGTTTTGGATGAGCCAAGCATCGGTTTGCATCCTCGAAATACCGATATGTTGATAAAAGTTTTGAGGCAATTGCAAGAACTTGGGAATACTGTTGTCGTGGTGGAACATGATGAAAAAATTATGCGAGCTGCGGATTGGATTATTGATATAGGTCCTGATGCGGGTCGTTTGGGAGGATATATAGTCGCACAAGGAAATCCCATAGATTTAATGAACCAAGCGGAGTCCGATGTTTCCTTGAAAGAACGATCTTATACATTGCGTTATTTGTTGGGAGATGAAAAGATGGCTATTCCTAATTTTAGACGCAAAAGTGTTAATTATATAGAAATTGAAGGGGCTACCGAACATAATTTAAAATCAATAAATGTAAAGTTCCCATTAAATGTTATTTCTGTTATTACAGGCGTGAGTGGTTCTGGTAAATCGTCATTGGTAAAAGATGTTCTTTATCCCGCACTAAGAAGATATCTTGGCGAATCGGCAGATCGAGTAGGCAGTTATAGTAAGCTGAGTGGAAGTTTACATTTGGTAAATTCAGTAGAGTTTGTTGACCAAAATCCTATCGGAAAATCCTCTCGTTCTAATCCATGTACTTATTTGAAGGCGTATGATGAAATTCGATCACTGTTTGCCAGTCAGCAATTTGCCAAGCAAATGGGTTTTACCGCTGTCTATTTTTCTTTTAATGTGGATGGTGGGCGTTGTGATGAGTGTCAGGGAGAAGGTACCATTACTATTCCGATGCAATTTATGGCGGACGTAGTATTGGAATGTGAAGCTTGCCATGGAAAACGCTTTAAACCTGATATTTTGGAAGTAAAATATCAAGGATTACATATTGCAGATGTATTGGATATGACTGTAGATCAAGCAATAGAATTTTTTCAAAAAGGGACTGAAACAATTGAGAAAAAAATTGTGAAACGATTGAAACCCTTGCAAGATGTCGGTTTGGGTTATGTCAAACTCGGACAGTCATCCAGTACATTGTCCGGTGGAGAGAGTCAGCGTGTAAAATTAGCTTCATTTTTGAGTATGGAAATGCAAAGTCGGACGATCTTTATTTTTGATGAACCGACAACGGGGCTTCATTTCCATGATATTAAGGTTTTGATGCGAGCAATGAATGCCTTGATAGAAAAAGGACATACAGTTATCATTATAGAGCATAATTTGGATGTCATACGAAGTGCTGATTACATTATTGATTTAGGCAAAGAAGGAGGTGAAAAAGGGGGGAATCTAATTTTTGAGGGTACTCCGGAAGATATTGTAAATTGTAGGGATTCTTATACCGGACAATATATATGAAAAAAGGGCTTACAATTTGTAAGCCCTTTTTGGTAAGAGTTAAAAAGAAATTATTTTGCAGCTTTTTTCTTTGCAGCTTTTTTTTCTTCTTTATCCATTTCTTCTCTCAAAGCTGCAAGTCCTTCAATATCTCCCAAGGTTGTTTTTTCCATAGAAGATGAAGTTGTTGTTTCTTCAGCTTTTTTCGTAGTTTTCTTAGTCTTTTTAGGTTTTTCTTCAGATGTTGCAGTTTCCTCGATTACGTTGTTCGCAGCTTTTTGAGCATCTTCGAAGATACGGCTGTGAGACAAAATGATACGCTTAGCATCTTTGTTGAATTCAATTACTTTGAATTGAAGCTTTTCATCCAATTTTGCTTGTGAACCGTCTTCTTTTACCAAATGTTTAGGAGTAGCAAAACCTTCTACACCATACTCTAAAGAAACGACAGCACCCTTGTCGAATAATTCAACAATAGTACCTTCGTGAATAGAATCATTGGTAAAGATAGTTTCAAATACATCCCAAGGATTTTCTTCTAATTGTTTGTGCCCTAGACTCAAACGACGATTGTCTTTGTCGATTTCTAATACTTGAACATCAACATCAGCACCTATTTGAGTAAATTCAGATGGGTGTTTGATTTTCTTAGTCCAAGAAAGGTCAGAAATATGAATTAAACCATCAACGCCTTCTTCTATTTCAACAAATACACCGAAGTTAGTAAAGTTACGAACTTTCGCAGTGTGTTTGCTTCCGATTGGGTATTTAGTTTCAATATTAACCCATGGGTCTTCCTTAAGTTGTTTGATTCCTAAAGACATTTTTCTTTCGTCACGGTCAAGAGTTAAAATAACGGCTTCAACTTTGTCACCTATCTTAACAAAATCTTGAGCAGAACGTAAGTGTTGAGACCAGCTCATTTCTGAAACGTGGATTAAACCTTCTACGCCCGGAGCTATTTCAACAAATGCACCGTAATCAGCTACCACAACGATTTTGCCTTCAACTTTGTCGCCAACTTTTAAATTAGCATCAAGAGCATCCCAAGGATGAGGCGTTAATTGTTTCAAACCAAGAGCGATACGTTTCTTTTCATCATCAAAGTCGAGGATAACAACGTTCAATTTTTGGTCTAATTGCAGGATTTCATCAGGGTGAGAGATACGACCCCAAGAAAGGTCAGTGATATGGATAAGACCATCAACACCACCAAGGTCGATAAATACTCCATAAGAAGTAATATTTTTAACAGTACCTTCAAGTACTTGTCCTTTTTCTAGTTTACCTATGATTTCTTTCTTTTGAGCTTCTAATTCAGCTTCGATAAGAGCCTTGTGAGAAACTACCACGTTTTTAAATTCATGGTTGATTTTCACAACTTTGAATTCCATAGTTTTGTTTACAAATACATCGTAATCTCTAATTGGTTTTACGTCAATTTGAGAACCTGGTAAGAATGCTTCGATTCCGAATACATCTACGATCATACCACCTTTGGTACGGCATTTTACGAAACCTTTAATAATTTCGCCATTTTCAAGAGCTTCATTAACTCTGTCCCAAGAACGATTTGCACGTGCTTTTTTGTGAGAAAGAGACAATTGTCCTTTTTTGTCTTCTTGAGATTCGATAAAGACTTCTACTTTATCACCTACTTTTAAGTCAGGATTGTAACGGAATTCGTTTAAAGGAACGATACCGTCGGATTTGTAGCCAATATTTACAACAACTTCTCTTTTGTTCATTGAAATAACGGTGCCTTCTACTACGTCATTTGTGTTGATTTGACTAAGAGTTTTGTTGTAAGCATTTTGTAAATCTTCTTTACTCATTTCTGATTGAACCGCACCTTCTTCGTATGCTTTCCAGTCGAAACTTTCATCGGGTTGTACTAATTCTTTTTTCATTTTCTTTTCAGTTTGTTTTTTTAATTAGTTGTTAGACATTATGTTGTAAAAAAAGAGCTGCAAAGTTAATGTTTTATTTTAGAAAAACGAAAACTGTGCAGCAATTATTTTGGCGGATAGGTAGTTAAGGAAAAATTTTGCGGATATTTTTTTATTGATTATTGAATAATGGAGAGGGTCATTTTGATATCTTTTTCCGGACGGTCACCTTGGTTAGTTTTTGTTGCAGCAATCTTATCAATTACTTCGATATTCTCGATTACTTCACCAAAAACGGTGTAATCATTATCTAAAAAAGGTATTCCTCCCATGTTTTTATAATCTTCGCGAATATTATCGGGAAGTTTATAGGTATTGGTTTTGAATTCTTTATCTAGTTGGGCAACTAATTTTGCTTGTAGTTTTTCCAATCCGACATTGTCCTTATTTTTGCGACATTCTTTTACCGTTTCTTTGTTTTCAGCAACCAATTCGTAGAAGCGGTTTTGTTTTAATTTGTTTAACATACTTGCTTCTAAACGAGTAAGTTCTTCTTCGGTATATTTTTTACCTTGAACGATATAAAACTGGCAACCGGAGGAAGCTTTGGTTGGATTTACTTGGTCAGCTTGTCGGGCTGCTGCTAAAACACCTTTTTTGTGGTAATATTTTGGGTATATAAACTCTGCTGGAATTGTGTAGCCGACATCACCTGCACCTAATTGTTTACCAGCCGGTGCATTTTTTGAATTCGGGTCGCCGCCTTGAATCATAAAATCTTTGATTACTCGGTGAAAAAGCAAGTCATTATAGAAACCACTTTTTATCAACTTGATAAAGTTGTCGCGATGTTGAGGTGTCTCATTGTATAGCTTAACAACCATATCCCCATATTGGGTGCTGATTTTCACTAATGTATTTGTTTCTTTTTGTGCATTAATCATAAATGGAGAAAATAATATGATAGATAAAAAGAGAATTTTTTTCATTTTTTTTCACAGCAATCAGGTTGGCGGTTCTTTTCACATTCACTTATGTTTTTTTGACAAGAAGCTTTTAGTGCACAACCATCACACACATTTTCACCTTTGGTTTTTATGGTACGATAGAATTTCCATCCCACCCAGCCAAAAGCCAAAATGCAAATAATGATAACAACAATCAATTGAAAATCCATTATTACTGTATGGTTAGTATTGATTGTAAATTTTTGGAATCGCTGTTAACAATGATAATATAGTTTCCTTTTGATAATTTTTTAACTGAGATATCATTTCCTTTTTCTATTTTTCCCGACAACAAGAGTTTTCCGTTTAAATTGTAAATAGTATAGTCTCCTGTGGCAGAAACTACAATATTTTCCTTGGCAGGATTCGGATAGAATGTTAGTAGTTGACTTTCAGATGTTTCATTGATGCCATTTGATAGAGGCTCTCCATTAAAAAATCTCCATATTTCGGTTCCAATATTGATGTCTTTAATGCCGGCTAAACTATGTTCAGCACCTGTTATTTTGTAAAACAATAAACGAGGTTCACCCGATTTGGTGTAATCATACGTTGTAACTGTCATATTATCTTCTTCGGCACTATTGGATATAGCTGTTTCTGTAGGAGCATCGTGATTGTTTTTTGCTGCCAACATATCTATAATATTTTGAATAGAATCGTTAAATAATGTTCCGTTAAATTTCACGATTTCGTCATCAGTACTGTGAAAGTGGCAAGTAGCAATAGAAAAGTCTCCGGATGTATTTACTTCATTTCCAATAAACCCGCTACCAATTGCCATAGCGGTTATTTGAGGGTTTGAGCTGAAAGCATATTTGTACGCCATGGCCCCACCCATCGAAGCACCGAACATATATACTTTGTTATTGTTAACAGAATAACTGGTTTTAATTTTGGTAATAACTTGATTGATAAAGTTGACATCATCCACTTTTTCGTTTAATACAACCTTCCCTGCGGAAGCAATGGAGGGGTATAGTTGTGTTACCAAGAACCATTGTGTTGGGTCTGTGATGATAGTATTGTTTACCGGAGAACTTACACCCGCACCCCAAGCTCCATTGGGGCCAAACGGAATTAAACCATTATTGTGCAAAGTCGTGATAAAACTGGCAACGGTAGCATCTTGTTCGTCGAGTGCTTGTAAAGAAACAATAATTGCGTTTTGTTCGTCTGCCATATTTCCGGGGTTGTATCCATTTTCCTCGAAATAACTCATTGTTCCATTAAACCCGTGTAATAAAACTAATAATTTAGCAGGGTTTGACGAGTTATAATTGTCCGGGACATAACGGAGAAACGTACGAGTTGTATCTCCAATCATGATGGTTTCTGTTGTTCTTACTGCTCCCCAAACGGCATTACATGTAAAAAACAAAAAGGTAACAAGTGTAAAAAATGGTTTCATAATTTTTTCGGTGTTTTTTATGTGTTGTGCAAATGTAGAAAAAATATTAAGAAATCACTTCAATATAAAATCAATTTAAAACAACATGCCCACCTGATATATCACAAAGGAGCATATCCAAGCCAAAGCTGTTGTGTAAACGATAGAAAATAAAGCCCATTTCCAAGAACCCGACTCGTTTTTGATAGCTACAATGGTAGCAATGCATGGAACACTTAGTAAAATAAAGACTAGATAACCAAAAGCCACCAAGGGCGTAAATACGGGTTTTCCTAATGAATTTTTTTCTGACTTTATTCTTTCACTTAGATAGGAACTTTCTGTGCTTTTTGAATCACCTGTATAAAGTACGCCGAGTGTACTGACTACCAACTCTTTAGCCGAAAATCCACTAACAATACCAATACCCATTTGCCAATTAAATCCTAATGGGCGAATAGCCGGTTCTATAAATTGTCCGATTTGTCCGATATAGCTTGATTTTTGATGTTCTCCATTTTTGGTTTTTTCTAATGTGGCAATAAGAAGGTTAGTTGTTTTTTTTGTGCTTGCGGTTATATATTGAACATTTTCTTTAGGCTGTTCAAGGCTCTTTTGCAATTGTTGTATTTGAGCATCGTATCTTTTTGTTTTTTCATTTTCGAGCGGGAAGTATCCTAATGCCCAAATAATAACAGATGCGACTAAAATGACGGATCCCATTTTTTTGAGGTATTGTTGTGATTTTTCCCACATATGGTGCAACGCTGATTTCACAGTTGGCATACGATAGGGAGGAAGTTCCATTACAAAAGGAATATCATCGCCTTTGAATAAAAAGCGTTTGAACAAACGTGCAGATAAAACAGCCATTAACATACCCAAGGCATATAATCCCAACATAACCAACGAAGCATGTTTGGGAAAAAAAATGCCGGCAAACAGCACATAAACAGGCAGTCGTGCACTACAAGACATAAAAGGCGTTGATAGCATGGTTATCATTCGACTGTTCTTGCTTTCTATAGTTCGTGTAGCCATAATGGCAGGCACATTACATCCAAATCCCATTAAAAGAGGAACGAATGATTTTCCATGCAATCCCATTTTATGCATTATTTTATCCATAATGAAAGCGGCTCGAGATAAGTAACCCGAATCTTCCATGAGTGAAATAAAGAAATAGAGAATAAGAATATTCGGTAAAAAGACGATTACCCCACCTACGCCACCTATCATTCCATCCACAATCAAATCTTTGAGGGCTCCGTTTGGCATTAAGTTAGACACACAGTGAGATAACCATTGAACACCCGCATCAATCCATTCTTGGGGATAAGCACCAATGGTAAATGTACATTCAAACATTATCCACATAAAACAAATAAAGATAGGATATCCCAAAAATCGGTGCGTTACAATTGGGTCAATGACACTTGTTATTCTGAAAGGATCTTTTTTCCCTTCTTGGTAAGTTTCGGCAAGAGCCCCCGCAATAAATCCGTATTTCGCATTGATAACAGCAGATTCACAATCTACCTGTAGCTCTTGTTCAATGTGAGGAACTACCTTTTTAAGATAAGTGAATATTTCTTCGGCATTACTCATTGTTTGGATATAATTGACGGCTTCTTTGTCTTTTTCTAATAGTTTGATGGCAAAAAAAACGTCCGGCGATACCGCTGGTAAAATTGTTCGATTTTTTGATGAGCAGACTTATTTTGTCAATCGCTTCTTGCAAATCTCCTCCATGGTTGATGTGTATGTGTCGTACCGTTGGCTCAGTACCTTCGTATACACGGATGGCTGTTTCAAAAAGCTCTTTTAGTCCATTACTCGAGTTGTTGAAACCGCCACTTGCTATGGTCGGAACAATAGGAACTCCAATCATTTTACCTAACGACTGATAATCTATTTTATCCCCTTTTTTTTCTAATTCATCGTACATGTTTAGGGCAATAACCATGGGAATATCCATGTCGATAAGTTGTGTTGTCAGGTATAAATTACGTTCCAAGTTGGAGGCTGATACGACATTGATTATTAAGTCCGGTGTCGTATCAAAAATTTGTCGGCGTACGTAAATTTCTTCAGGCGTATAAGCCGAAAGAGAATAGGTGCCGGGTAAATCAAAGATGTTGAATTTATAATCTTCAAAGGTAAGATGTCCTTCTTTTGCATCGACCGTAATGCCACTGTAATTGCCCACATGTTCATGGGAATTGGAAGCCAAATTGAAGAAGGATGTTTTACCTGCGTTGGGATTACCTACGAGGGCTACATTTATGGTTTTTCCTTCTTTGTTGGCAATTTGTTCTATGGAATCGATTTCTAATGTACCAAAATAGGTATCCTCCTTTTTTATTGATTTTGCTTCTTTTTCGCTGATGACTTCGATTAAATTAGCTTCATTTCTACGTAGTGAAACTTCGTAATCGAGTAATTTGTATTTGATGGGGTCTTTTAAAGGTGCATTTAGAATTACTTCTATTGTTTTTCCTTTCACAAAGCCCATTTCAATGATGCGTTTGCGGAAGTTTCCATAGCCAAGTACCTTGACTATAACCCCTTTTTCGCCTGTTTGAAGTTCAGATAATTTCATATATTGTTGTTTTTTATTTCTAATTTATCTTGTGCAAAAATACGATGACAAATTTGGTTGAACAATCCCTATTTATGATGAAAAATGACTTTCTTCGTCATAAAAAATAATGGTTTAAAATTCAAGACCAAACCGTACAATTGCTACCAATGCATTCTCTAATTTCATCTCTGTTCCTCCAGGGTTAATAATATATTGCACATCAGGTTGTAAATAGATATTGTGTAAAAACTGAAAACGATAGGTTACTTCCAAGTTTGTTTCTGTTTTCTGTTTATTTCCAAAATGTGTCATTGCCAAACCGAATGAGGCTTCGTCATTGGGGCGTGCTGACCAAAATTTTATTGTATGACAGCCTAAACCTAGATATATATTGTTCTCGTTAAGATAGGCAGGGGCTATCCCTAATTGTGTAAATAAGTCCAAATTAACACCTTTCTCGGTATGCACAATTTCTTGTTCATAACTCAAATATATTCCATAGTTTTTCTCAAATGTTTCCATTTCAGTCGAAATATTTTGACGATAATATCCACCTAATTTTATACCAGAGGACAATCTCGAGAAAAGTTTATAGCTTGAATGAGTTTCCAAAATGCCAAGGAATTCATTCTCATCTACGTGCCAGCGTATATTGTAAGGATTCTTATCCCAATCAGTCAGTTGTCCATCATAAATTCCTGCTGAAAGACTCAATTGATTATTAATATCTAAACCAAAAACGAAACCTAATCCGTTCATAGGGAAAATTGGCACGTGCATATTTCCTGAAATAGTGGGGGAGATACCAAAAGCACTATTGACAAGTAGACTTGCATTGTCTGTAGCAGCGAAAGTTGCATTCAAATTCATTAAACCTGCCTGTAAGGTTATTTTTTCTATTTTTTGGGTGTACCACAATTCTGACAAATAGGTGTGGTTGCCTGCCTCAATATTGCTAGCTACCATATAATCGCCAATTAAATTGGCACTTGGCGAATCTCCGTGTGTGTTTTCTATTCCTATTTTAAAAGAACCACCTTTCCAAAAATTGGCTTTCTCTGTTTCGAACAATATACCAATATCCCCTTTTCCAAGGTATGATGTTCCTTTTTCAACACCACCTAAAGTGTTTGTAACTACATCTCCTGTATAGGATGCTTCAAAGGTAAACGGTGCTTCTTCGACTGCTACCACTCGCAGTGCTGTTAAGCAAATCATGCTTGAGAGTAAAATTTTCTTTTCCATGTTTTTTAAGCAAAAGTACGACCGAGGAAAAAGGCGTACAATCACTCAAAATGAGGATTTTGCGGCAAAGTATTCCCTAAAAGAAGGGAGAATTTTTTTATTCTTCTCCGTTTTCGATGGTGATGATGTTATTCAGAATAGCGTAAATGGTAAGACCTGCAAGCGATTTGATGCCGGTTTTGATGGAGATGTTTTTGCGGTGGGAAATGACGGTATGAGTACTTAGGGAAAGTTTGTCGGCGACTTCCTTATTGGAGTAACCATCTATCAATAATTTAAGCACATTAATTTCCCTTTCGGATAAGTGTGACGATTTGTCTTTGGGTTGTTCCTCTCTATTGTCAAAAATAGCTTTCTGAAAAATAGAACGTATCAGAGAGGGTTCTTGTCCAATTTCCAGAGTTGCTACAAATGTGTTTAATTGGTCATTTGGTACATAATCGTGAACAAAGGCAATCCAACGAACGTTGGCAAAATGATCTTTAAATTTACAAAATAGAGATTCTTCCGTTTTCAATAATAATGGATTGGCAATAACAATAGTAATGTGTTGTTTTTCCAATATAACCTCTGCACTTTTGGTTGATTTTGCCCACCATATTATCACATCTTTATTTCCATCTGTCAGAATTTTTTTTAAACCTTCAAATAGCAATGGATACTCTTCTATTATAAGAACGTTGGTTTTCATGACTTAGAACAGATTTGCTTTTGTTCGTAGTTTTCTACCAATGGAATAAGAATAACATCCTCAATATGGGAATGAATTTTGAGATCGTATTCTAATTCAAATAGGCTTGCTAATAAATTGCGACGTAGATGCTCTTTGTCTTCAAAAGGCAAGTATTTTATCAGTAAGTTTTTGATATCAACCAATTTATCGTCGATATTGCTATGGTGATGTTTGTATTCGATTACACTGTATGCACTGCCGGTTTTTTCCCCCTTTGCCAATGCTGTTATGTAAGGAAATACAATATCATTTTCGTAGGCAAAATGTTCTGTTATTTCTTCAATGTATTCATCGACAAATTTACTCAACAAGGTGGTGCCCGCATTCTGATTGTTTTTTACTATCAAATTTACGGCATCTACTATTTTAGGGACTTTTTCTTGTAAATAATATTGGTGGCAGTTCGTAAGATACAAAATAATGCAATGGATATCCTTTTCGTCGAAATGTGTGGCGTGAGTAATTTTTTCATTATTGAACAACCGAGCAAATGTTAGAAACAGTTCAGTGCTTAATCTGTATTTTTTGCAAATGTCCTTGACTGTTTGCTCTTGCACAACCAAAGGTATACCAAAATGTTCCAAAAGCACAATCTGATTGTAGTTATCGGCTACTATTTCGGCTATTTTTTGGTTTTCATTATAAGAAGTCATGGTAGTTTTTGTTTCGGTTTACATTAGCATCACGGCAAATATAAAAACTTATTGTTCAGAAATACCCAAAAGGAGTGACTCTTTTTTTGTTAATCTACGAACAACGGTTTGCTTGGTTCACTTTCATTTTCGAGTCTATCCAATGCTGTGATTACGTATTTGTAGCACATTGAACGTTCATTTTCCGGTAAAATATATTCGTTTGTGTGGACTATCTTTACAAGCTTGGCAGGGTTTTTTATATTCATTTCTTCGTTTTCTTCAAAAGCATATACACAAAAATAAAATGCTTTATCCATTTCATTTGTCGCTTTTTGAACTTTCCATACGATTTTAGGGTCTTTCCCCATAAAAGAATATTCAACATCATAGACAGGTTTTGGCGGAATACTATCAATGCTTTTGATGACAGGGACAAGGGCTATGTCTTTATGGTAATTAGCTTTCATACTATCCTTGAATGCCTTGTTTCTTAGCAGATAATCTCCACTCCAAAAGCAGTTTCCTAATACGTTGTCTGTTTGTCTTGTCAACAACATTTTTCGTTCCAACTGATTCGTTTGGTTATATTTTTTATCCGGTGTGTTCATTGTGCGTTCCACGTCTTGACCAATATACAAATGAGTATTGTAGCTGTTCTCACTCCACCATGATACCAACGTTTCATAATCAGCCAATTTATGACCAATTTCCCAATAAACTTGGGGAATATTATAGTCTATCCAACCATTTTTCATCCATAACAGGATGTCGGCATACAAGTCATCATAATTGGATAATCCTTTCGTATTACTACCGCCATTCCAATCCCTTTTATTTCTATAGATACCAAAAGGACTAATCCCGAATTTTACCCAAGGCTTTTCTTTTTTAATAGTTTCACTAACCTCTTTGATAAGTAGACTTACATTATTTCTTCTCCACTCTTTTTTTTGATTTGGGCTAAATTCTCCTGTTTTTACTCCGTATTTTTTGAATTCATCTGTGTCTGGAAATTCCAATCCTTTTAGCGGATAAGGATAGAAATAATCGTCCATATGAATGGCATCGACGTCATATCTTGAGACAATGTCTTTAATTACGGAACAAAAGTATGTTCTATTTTCGGGTATTCCGGGGTTGAAAAATATTTGATCACCGTAGATCGCAAATAAATAGCGTTTTCTTTTGTAAAGATTGCTTTCGCACATCGGATTTTTCTTGCTGGCAGATGCTCTATAAGGATTTACCCACGCATGAAATTCCATTCCTCGTTTATGACATTCTGATATAAGAAATTCCATCGGGTCGAAAAACGGCGATGGTGCTTTTCCTTGTGTTCCGGTTAGGTAACGACTCCAAGGTTCGTATGATGATTTATAAAAAGCATCACCTTCCGGGCGAACCTGAAAAATAACAACATTGATACCCAATGCTTGGTATTCATCTAATCGTTTAATGAGGTATTCTTTTATTTCATTGCTGTTCATTTTGGGGTAATCCTCGTTGAATACCGTGTGCATCCACACTCCCCTAAACTCGCGTTTGGGAGGCTCTTGTGCTACAAAAGACGTACAGCACAACAGCAGCGAAATAAGCATCCCGAAAAAATATTTTGTTCTCATAGTGTTTCTCAAGAGATATGTTTATTAGAATATATTCCTCATAAATAATTCAGTTGCTCCTACATTTTCCTTAATGTAGCCGGATGCTTTTTTTGAAGTTTCTGCCAAAAAGTTTTTTTCTGTTAAGAATCGATTTAATAAAACAGTTAATTCTTCACAATTTTGTACGGAAAAACCTCCTTGCCTATTTACCAGATCATTAGCTTCTTTGAATCGAGCATAATTCGGACCGAAAATTACAGGTGTTCCATAAACTGCCGCTTCCAAAACATTGTGTATGCCAATACCAAATCCCCCCCCAATATAAGCAATATCTGCGTATCTGTAAATGGACGATAATATACCGATGCAATCAATGATTAAGCAATCAGCCGATTCGAATTTTTGTTTGTTTTGTTCAGAATATAAAGCAATATTTTTGTTTGTTTTTTTCAGAATACTTTTGATTCTTTCTGGTTGAGTTTCGTGAGGAGCAATAATCAATTTAACATTGTTATTGTTGAAATATTCGAACAATAATTTTTCATCAGGTTCCCACGAACTACCTGCCACAATTACTTGATTTCCACCTTTGAAAGATTCTATTAGGGGCAATTCTTTTGCATTTGAGGCAATGTTGGTTACCCGATCAAAACGCGTATCGCCCGAAATCGTCACGTTTTTGATATTAAATTTATCAAGTAATTCTTTCGAATGTTTGTCTTGAACAAAAATATGAGAAAAACAAGTCAACAAATTTCTGTACCAACCTGCATACGATTTGAAAAACAATTGTTTTTCCCTGAAAATAGCAGAAACGATGTATGTCGGGATATTATTTTTCTTTAATGTCAACAAATAATTAGCCCAAAACTCGTATTTGATGAATATTGCTTTTTCCGGTTTTATAAGTTTAATGAATTTCTTTGCATTGGATTTTTTGTCCATTGGCAAGTAACAGACAATATCAGCCATCGAATAATTTTTGCGAATTTCATATCCTGATGGAGAAAAAAAAGTAAGGACTATTTTATATTCCGGTTGTTCTTTTTTTATGGCTTCAATAATCGGACGTCCTTGTTCAAATTCGCCTAAGGAGGCTGCATGAACCCAAATATAACGATTTTTGTCACTAATTTTTTCAGATAGAATAGTAAAACTGTTGTTTTGCCCTTTTGCAAGTAATTTGGCTTTTTGCGAGAAAAGACCCGTTATTCTGATAGCCCAAGCATAAAGCTGAATAAAAAAGGAATATAAAATAATCATTTATTTCAAGGTTTCGATAGCGTTTTGTACTCTTTTTATGGTTTCTCCTTTTCCGATAATTGCCGTTATGTCAAATAAGTGTGGACCTTTGAGTTCACCAACTAATGCCAATCGGAATGGATTCATCACGGCACCCAAGCCGTAGCCTTTTTCTTCCGCCCATCCTTTAATTGCTTCTTCACAAGCTTCTGTATTACTAAAATCAGATATTTCATTAAGCACCTCAATTAATTCGGTCAATATTGCAGAAGTATTTTCTTTCCAACGTTTCTGAACGGCTTTTTCGTCGTATGACATGGGTGCAATAAAGAAAAAAGACGATTGTTCCCAAAAATCCGCAATAAAGTTGGCACGTTCTTTTATCAATCCGATGATTTTAGCTAATTTCTCAGTTGAAACGGTGATGTTTTTTTCTTTTACAATTGGCATGAAATATGAGCATAGTTCAGCGTTGGACTTTCCAATAAGATAATGATGGTTAAACCATTTTCCTTTTTCAAAATCGAATTTTGCACCACTTTTGCTTACTCTTTCAAGAGAGAAAGTATTGATTAATTCCTGCATAGAAAATATCTCTTGTTCGGTTCCGGGATTCCAGCCCAAAAGAGCTAGGAAATTCACAACAGCTTCAGGAAAATATCCAGCTTCACGATATCCTGATGAAATATCTCCTGTTTTTGGGTCTGTCCATTGTAACGGAAAAACAGGGAATCCTAATCTGTCACCATCACGTTTGCTTAGTTTGCCGTTTCCATCAGGTTTTAACAACAAAGGTAAATGAGCAAATTGAGGCATGGTTTGTTCCCAACCGAAATAACGATACAGCAGCACATGCAATGGAGCTGATGGTAACCATTCCTCGCCACGAATAACGTGAGAAATTTCCATCAAATGGTCATCAACCACATTCGCTAAGTGATAGGTCGGTAATTCGTCTGCTGATTTATAAAGCACTTTATCGTCTAGGACAGAAGAGTTGATGCAAACTTCACCACGAATCAGATCATTAACTTTGATATTTTCGTTTGGCTCAATCTTAATTCTTATCACATAATGGTCGCCGTTGTTGATGCGTGTATTGACTTCATCTTTAGATAAAGTCAATGAGTTACACATTTGCATACGAGTAGATGCATCGTATTGAAAATTCGCTACCCCCTGACGCTTTTTATCCAATGTTTCGGGAGTGTCAAAAGCTACATAAGCCAAATTGGCATCGAGCAGTTGTTTTACATATTGTTTGTAAATTTCTTTGCGTTCACTTTGACGGTAAGGAGCGTGTTTTCCTCCGCAAGATACACCTTCATCAAATTTAATACCTAACCATTCGAACGCTTCAATGATATATTTTTCCGCACCCGGAACAAACCGGCTACTGTCAGTATCTTCAATACGAAGTAGCATATCCCCTCCATGTTGTTTTGCAAACAGGTAATTATATAATGCCGTACGAACTCCACCTATGTGCAATGCTCCTGTGGGAGATGGGGCAAAGCGAACTCTAACTTTAGTCATTTCTATGTATTGTTTTACTTTGTATTTCTATTTTTGTGAAAATAGAAAAGATTAGAACATCTTTTCTATTTCAGTATTTGTTATTATTGTTATTATTTTTTTCCCTTCAGAAGTGTGTTGATAGTTTTTGCATGCAAAAAGTTTATTGATTAGGTCACTCATTTCTTCTTTGGTCATACTCTTCCCTGAACCGATGGCCGTTTTTTTTGCTAACGATGAAGCTATATTTTGTCTGATATTTTCTTTGATGTTACTTGGCAATTCCTTCGCTGATTGAATGGTTTCTTTTAGTAAATCGATGCAGGTACCGGGGTTCAGTTGTGATGGAATGCCATTTATTTTAAAAGCGTTCTTTCCAAAGTCTTCCATTGAAAATCCCGCAAATTCCAAATCTTCCCTAATTTCTTCAAAAACAATCAATTCCGATGGGTTTAATTCCAATATTTCGGGAAAAAGCAATTGTTGTGATAAGCCTTTTTTACTTTCAATATAAGTTAAATACATTTCGTATAACACCTGTGTATGTGCTCTTTGCTGGTCGATAAAAGCAATGCCGGATTCTGTGGTGCAAACAATATATTTGTTATGAATTTGCAAGAAGAGTGGAGTCTTTTCTATTTCATGATTAATGGTAAGTTGTTCATGCTGAGGAATTTCCACAAAAAGAGATTCGTTTTCTTCTCTTTCATCGGGTTTTTGTTTTTCAAAACCTTCGTATAATTGTTCCCAGCGGTAGGAAGAACTTGATTTCTCTTTTGGCGAATTCTGTTTAAATGGGTTATAGTTAGGATTAAATGATAATTTTGGAGGAGCCACATACTCTGTTTTCCCCAAAATGGGTATTTCAGGAGCATTTTCTTGGTCAAAATCAATGGGTGGAATAGCATTTGATTTTCCTAATGCTTCCCTCACAGAAGCTGATAAAATGGGAAAAATAGCTTGTTCATTCTCGAACTTTACTTCTGTTTTTGTGGGGTGGATATTTACATCAATGGATGATGGATTGATTTCAAAATAAATAAAAAATGATGGTCGCATATCCGCCGGAAGTAAGTGGTTATAGGCCATACTTACAGCTTTTGCAAAATATGGATGTTGAATATAACGTCCATTTACAAAGAAATATTGATTTGAATTTCGTTTTTGTGCGAATTCAGGTTTGCCAATAAATCCTGAAATTTTTATCAATTCTGTATCAACTTCAATGTTGAGTAATTGTTGGTTGATTTTTTTTCCTAAAAGTGCTAAAATACGTAATCGATGGTTGGAAACCGGTAATTGAAAAATATCGTTACCATTATGAGTAAGTGAAAAGGCAATGTTAGGATATACCAATGTAATTTGTTCAAAAACGGTGATAATATTACGAAATTCGGTTTCTTGCGATTTTAAAAATTTACGACGAGCAGGAACATTGAAAAACAAATTTTTTACCATGAAATTGGTGCCATTTGTACATGCAATCGTCTCTTGTTTTTCAACTGTTGAACCCTCGATGCAGATGCATGTACCTAATTCGTCTGATTCTTTTTTCGTGCGTAACTCGACTTGAGCAACCGCAGCAATGGAAGCCAACGCTTCTCCCCTGAACCCCATTGATTTTAAGCTGAATAAGTCGTTTGAGTTTTTTATCTTCGAAGTGGCGTGTCGTTCAAAGGACATACGAGCGTCCATTTCAGACATTCCTTTGCCATTATCTATCACTTGTATTAGTGTCCTTCCGGCATCCTTAATTATAACATTTATGGTCGTAGCTCCCGCATCGATAGAATTTTCCATCAGCTCCTTTACTACTGAAGCAGGACGTTGTATAACCTCTCCGGCTGCTATTTGATTAGCAACAGAATCGGGAAGTAAATGAATAATATCGGACATCTGATAACTCGTTAATTGTCAATATTTATTATAAATCTAAATCGATCATCACAGGGCAATGGTCAGAGTGAACTGCTTCTGTAAGTATTCCGACTGATTTTAATTTGTCTTTTAAGGAATTGCTGATAAGATGGTAATCAATTCTCCAACCAATATTACGTTGACGTGAACCGGCTCTGTAACTCCACCAACTGTAACGTTCCGGTGCTTTGTCTATTTCTCGGAATGAGTCGATAAAACCATTTTCAAGAAATTGAGTCAGCCATTCTCGCTCTTCCGGTAAAAATCCGGATACTCCTATTTGTCTTTCGGGGTGATTAATATCAATGGGTTTGTGAGCAATATTGTAGTCACCGCAAATAAGTAAATTCGGGCGTTCCTTTTTCAAATTAGAAATAAAAGCATTAAATTCTGCTAAAAACTCCATTTTAAAGTCTTGTCGCAAGCCTCCCATTGTGCCTGATGGTACGTACACACAAATAAGGGTAAAATCTCCAAAATCAGCTCTGATAACACGACCTTCACTATCAAATTTAGAGTTGTTAATACCATAAATGACTTTATCTGGCTCTTTTTTCGTTAAAATAGCCACTCCGCTGTATCCCTTTTTTTCTGCAGAAAGAAAATAACAGTGATACCCTCTTTCTTCAAAAAGAGTTGCATCTATTTGTTCAGGTTGTGCCTTTGTCTCTTGAAGACATAATACATCAGGATTTTCTTCTCCCAGCCAATCAATCAAGCCTTTGGTTATAGCTGCCCGAATTCCATTAACATTATAGGAAAGTATTTTCATGAATGAATATCTTTATTTTGATGATGTGGTGTTATGAATAGCTTTGATTTTTTTAAATAAATCAGAGGCAAAAACCAGATTATTCAGTTCTGTATTATCGGAATCAAGAATATTGCTTTTGTTTCCTTCCCAAGCTTTTTCACCTTTGTAAATGAAGATTATGTTATCTCCAATTTCCATTACAGAGTTCATATCATGGGTGTTGATAATAGTTGTTATGTTATATTCGTATGTAATTTCTTGAATAAGTTGGTCTATAAGTATAGATGTTTTTGGATCTAATCCTGAGTTCGGTTCGTCGCAAAACAAATACGTCGGTTGTAAAACAATCGCTCTTGCAATAGCAACACGTTTTTGCATACCGCCACTTATTTCAGAAGGATATAATTTATTTGCATTTACAAGATTGACCCGTTTCAAACAAAAATTTACCCGCTCGTCCCAAGCCCCTCTCGATTCGTTTGAAAACATTTCCAATGGAAAACGAACATTCTCTTCTACAGTCATTGAGTCAAATAGAGCTGATCCCTGGAATAACATTCCGATTTCTTGACGCAGCAGTTTGACTTCCTGCGAATTCATGGCGATGAGGTTACGACCATTATATAGAATTTTTCCACTATCCACGTGGTGAATACCAATGATGCTCTTTACCAATACCGTTTTCCCGGAACCGCTTTCTCCGATAATTAAATTTGTTTTTCCCGGATAAAATATGGCTGAGATATCTTTTAATACCGTTTTGCCATCAAAAGATTTTATAACATTTTTTACTTCAATCATAACAATTACATCAATAATAAGTTGGTTAATAGTACATTAAAAAGTAAAATAATGATGCTACTTTTCACAACGGCATTGGTGCTTGCTTTCCCTACATCCAAAGCTCCACCATAAGCAAAATATCCATAATAGGATGAAACTGAGGATATAATAAAGCCAAAAATTACCGACTTAATTAGAGAATAAACGACATAATAGGGTACAAAAGCATACTGAATACCAAGGACATACTGTGACGGTGAAATTACTCCTGTGTATGTGATAATATATCCGCCAAGAATGCCCATAAACATACTGAAAATGACCAATACCGGAATAATTGTACAAAATGCCACTATCTTTGGCAAAATGAGGTAGTTTGGTGCATTTACTCCCATAATTTTCAGAGCATCAATTTGTTCGGTAATACGCATTGTCCCAATTTCGGAAGCGATATTAGAACCAACTTTTCCTGCTAAAATAAGGCAAAGAATAGTCGACGAAAATTCCAATAAAAGAGTATCTCTAGTAACTAGACCCGTAGTATATTTTGGCAATAACGGATTTTCCGTGTTCAAAACCATTTGCAAAGTGATGACTGCACCAATAAAAATCGAAATAATAATCGTAATTCCCAAAGAGTCTACTCCCGATTTGTAAACTTCCTTGATGTATTGCTGAAATGAAATCTTCCATCTGTCGGGCTTTGAAAATACTCCCGACATCAGTTCTGCGTAACGTCCGACGTGTTCTATTGCATTCATTTTCCTATATTTTTCAAAAAAATAGTTTAACAGACAAAGGTAAATATATTTTTATATTTTTTCTGATTTAATCTCTTCTCAATAAAAAATCATCAGCCATTTCTTTGTATTAGGGACAAAATTTATCAATTATTCGATTATTTCTTATTGGATTGTTTACTTTTGTTGCGAACATTCAACTATTTTTTTTGACAGTGCGATTACACTTAAAGATAATAAAATCCGCATCCATCATTATGTTTTTGATGATTAACGTTCTGTTTGGTATGAAATATCTGTCTAGATTTTCTTTTCAAGTAGCCATCGTTGTATCAATGATATATATACTTGCGGTTGGCATTACTTATACTTTTTATAAGCAATATATCGATTCTTTCCGAAAGAAATATATTTGGATTCTGTTAGGAATATTTATAATTATTTCTGTTGTTGCACTGTCTATTATTTCTCAGGAAACTCTGCGGGTTGATCGCTGGAGGGTAATTGATTCTTTTTGGCACTCAGTAGAAAAGGGATTTTATCCTTATGCCCAAAAGAATTCTGATGGGAATTATCCTGGACCCATGCCGTTTTATTTTGTCCTTTGTTATCCTTTTCATTTTATCCATGAAATGGGTTTTGCTTCTCTCTTTTCAGCGGTTTTGTTTCTTCTTTTTTCTTACTATAAAAGGGAAGAAAAGGATAGTTTTGTTTTTGTGTCGTTGTTGTTATTATCCTCTTGTGCAATATTTTGGGAAATTATTACTCGTAGTACAATCTTTTTTAATGCTGTATTTTTTTTCTTTTTTATTTTGTGGCTGAAAAATTTTCCTCAAAAATTTGACTTGAAGTTCTATTCATCAGCTTTTGCAGGAGGACTCCTATTTTCCACACGTGCAGTTTTTGTTATTCCCATGATTGTTTGGGCTATGTATGCTTTGCACACTGAAAAAGTTTGTTTCACAACATTAACAAAATGGGGAATAATATTTTTCACTACTTTTGTGATTACTTTTCTGCCATTTTTAATTTTATGGAATGATAAATTTTTTATAATGAATCCCTTTATTATTCAATCTTCCTTTTTGTTACCATTCGGTTATATTTTGGTCTTTATTTTTCTATCCTTTGTGCTTGGATTTTATTGTCGAAAATTTCAGGATGTTGTTTTCTCGAGTGCAATATTACTATTTGGTATAGCAATGGTACAACTCATTTATCAGATCTTTGAATCGGGAATGCAGGCTTATTGGAATACGGGAGCTGATATTTCTTATTTTTTATTTTCCTTTCCTTTTTTGTTGTATATAATAGGTTTTTCTAACAAAAAATATGTCTTTTTAAATCAGTAATAATGGAACATTTACAATCTTTCATGACTCTTGTTGATGATTTCTTTGCCAATTTCAGTTCTTTCTTATGGGGTTTCCCCATGATTATTTTACTTTTCGGGACACACTTATTCCTTACTTTGCGTACAGGTTTTGTGCAACGGAAAACGTTTACAGCGATAAAAATGTCATTTAGTTCAGATAAAAAATCAGGTGGCGATGTGAGTCAATTTGGAGCGTTAATGGTAGCACTAGCTGCCACGATAGGTACCGGAAACATTATAGGTGTTGCTACTGCTATTTCACTCGGTGGTCCCGGAGCTGTTTTTTGGTGTTGGCTTACCGGTGTTTTCGGCATAGCAACAAAGTATTCAGAATCATTGTTATCTGTAAAATATCGGGTTAAGACAGAAAATGGAAAAATGATGGGAGGGGCCATGGTTGTACTGGATAAAGTGCTTAACATGAGATGGCTATCTGTTATATTTTGCATTTTTACTGCTATAGCTGCATTTGGTATTGGAAATATGACACAAGCAAATTCTATATCGGTACTTTTGAAAGAAAATTTTGATGTGCCCAATTATGTTACGGGTATTTTTCTGTCAGTTTCAGTAGCTCTTATTTTGTTGGGAGGTATAAAGTGGGTTGCTTCTGTGTGCAAAATTTTGGTGCCAACCATGGCTATTGTGTATATGATTGGTTGTGTTCTGGTTCTTATTCTAAATTTTTCGTTTGTCGATGACGCTATCGTGTTGATTTTGAAGTCTGCTTTTTCTTCTAATGCTATTGGAGGCGGCTTTGCCGGTGGAGCTGTTATGTTATCTATGCGATATGGTATTGCTCGTGGACTTTTTTCCAACGAATCGGGTTTGGGTTCGGCTCCTATTGTCGCGGCTGCTGCACAAACAAAAAATGCTGTTCGTCAGGCTCTTATTTCTGCCACAGGAACATTTTGGGATACTGTAGTTATTTGTGCTCTGACTGGTATTACACTTGTGAGTAGTATATTGGCGAATCCGGGCATGGATTACCATGAAGGAACAACTTTAGCCAGTTTGGCTTTTGGAAAATTACATGTGTGGGGACCTTCCATTTTAACTTTCGGACTGTTTACGTTTGTTTTTTCTACTTTATTGGGATGGTCATATTATGCAGAAAGAACCTTGGAATACCTTTTCGGGTCTAAAATTATTTTTTATTATCGCTTGGCATGGGTTGTTTGTGTATTTTTGGGATCCGTATTAAAAATATCTTTAGTTTGGAATTTGTCAGATTGTGCAAATGCTCTTATGGCGATACCAAATATTATCATGGTTCTCTTGATGAGTGGAGTGGTTGCTAAAGAGACTCGTAAGTATTTGTGGAATAATAATTTGGACGCTTTTGATACAGAAATGGCACAATAAACAGAATTATTCTTCCAATTCAAAAAAACATATTTTTTTGATAGTTAAAAAGCTATGAAAAAATACGTTTTCCTCTATTTTCCCGTTCTACTACAGCATATGCTTTTGTAAACAGGCTGTTTGTGCTTTGAAATAATTGGATTTGAATGTTTTTATATGTATCTTTGAGCCCTTTTTAGTGAGCTGTAAATAAAACGTAACATGCTATGTTAGAATATGTTAAAGGTGATATTTCCGAACTTAGTCCGACTTTTGTGGTTATTGATAATCAAGGGTTAGGCTATTTTATCAATATATCTCTTACTACTTATGCAGCGTTGGAAAAGCTAACCTCATGTCAATTGTATTTGTATGAGGCTATTCGTGAAGATGCTTTTGTTTTGTATGGTTTTCTGAAAAAAGAGGAACGAAATGCGTTTTTACAATTGATTTCCGTTTCCGGAGTCGGTGCGAATACTGCTCGAATGATACTCTCTTCTCTTTCTGTAAGTGAATTACAAGAGGCTGTTATTAGTGGCAATGAAAGTGTCCTCAAAAATGTGAAAGGAATAGGGCTAAAAACGGCTCAGCGTATTATTGTCGATTTGAAAGATAAACTTGGAAATTTAGACAATGTCGCAAAAAATTCGCCTTTATTTTCTCGAAATCAAGGGACTCGCTCAGAAGCTGTTTCTGCTCTTGTCATGCTTGGCTTTAATGCAGCTGCTTCTCAAAAAGCAGTAGACAGAATACTTGCAGAAATGCCCGATATTCGAATTGAGGAGTTGGTAAAGGAATCGTTAAAAATGGTGTAAATTCGTGTAATTGAACAAGTAATATTTGAATAAGATATATAAAATACTCGTTTTTGCTTGTCTGTGTGGGATAGCTTTCTACTCTACACTTTTTGCTATTGAGCCGATAGAACCTGCTGCGAATTCTATTGAGCAACCTGTTGCTGTTGAAGATACTACTACCTTGCGTTATCCTGTTCGAAAAACTTTTGTTGAAAATTCCGAAGATTTAAAAGTTGTTTCACCTGTCGATTTGCCTCAGCCTAAGAATTTATCAACAAAAATAGAATACGACCCTACCTCCGAAAAGTTTGTCTTTTCGAGTGGTGCAGATGATATAAGTCTTTCAAGTCCTTTTTATTTAACCCAGGATGAGTATTCCGACTACACCATACAAAAATCCATGCAATCATATTGGCGAGATAAAAACAAAGAGGCTCAAGCTGATAAAAAAAAGTTTTCCCTTACAGATATAAAAATAGGCTTGGGTGATGCGGATAAAGTTTTTGGTCCTGGGGGGGTGCAGTTAAAATTACAAGGATCTACCGAATTGATTTTTGGACTTAAGTTTTACAAATCTAAAAATCCATCGTTAAGCGAACGTTTACAAAATCCTGCCCCAGTCTTCGACTTTGATGAAAAGATACAACTAAATGTAAAAGGTTCGGTCGGGGATAAGCTTAATTTCGGATTGAATTATAATACGGAAGCCACTTTCGATTTTGATCAATCTATGTTGAAATTGAAATATGAAGGTAAAGAAGATGAATTTATAAAAAAACTTGAAGCCGGTAATGTAAGTATGCCTCTAACGGGGAGTTTGATTACTGGAAATACAAGCCTTTTTGGTATTAAAACGGAGATGCAATTTGGAAAATTAAGTGTAGCGGCAGTTGTCTCTCAGCAGGAGTCCGAATCTAAAACGGTCAATTTGCAAGGTGGTGCTCAAACAACCAAATTTGAAATATCAGCTGATCAATACGATGAAAATAGACATTTCTTTTTAGCTCATTATTTTAGAGATAATTATGACAATGCAATGAGCAAATTGCCTAACATAAATTCTAGTGTTGTAATTAGTAAGGTTGAAGTTTGGGTAACAAATAAAACTACATCATCATCTGCTAGTACGGCACAAACTCGAAATATTGTAGGGTTTACCGATTTAGCAGAACCTACAGAAATTTATAATTCTCATTGGGTAAATGCTTCCGGAAAAAAAGTGCCTCAAAATGATGCAAATTCACTGTACCGTGAGGTAATTGCCATGGATGGTTATAGAGATATAACAAAAGTAAATAATGTCCTTGGTACTCAGCTGTCTGGTTATGGAATTGCCGGTGGAGAAGATTACGTGAAAGTGGAAAGTGCACGTCGATTGGAATCTTCAGAATATGTTTTAAGTCCGAAATTAGGTTTTATTTCTCTAAAAACAGCTCTTAACAGTGATGAGGTTCTTGCGGTTGCTTATGAATATACTTATAATGGAAAAGTGTATCAAGTCGGAGAATTTTCTACTGATGGAATAGACGCTCCACAAGTCCTTACTTTGAAATTATTAAAAGGAACATCTCAATCCCCTTACCTGCCAACGTGGGATTTGATGATGAAAAATATTTATTCTCTTGGAGCTTATCAAGTTCAAAAAGAAAAGTTCCGTTTGGACATTAAGTATAAAAGTGATTCAACCGGAGTCGATTTGGATTATATTCCCGCAGGAGAAATAAAAAATAAAAATTTATTAAAGGTAATGAACCTTGATCGTTTGGATTCTCGGTTGGAACAACATCCTGATGGGGCTTTTGACTTTGTGGAAGGTTATACTGTGTATGCTGCAAACGGAAAAATTATTTTTCCCGTATTGGAACCGTTTGGCTCTCACTTGCGTAAAGCCTTCAACAATGATGCGATTGCCAAGAAATATGTTTTTCAGGAGTTGTATGACTCAACATTAGTTGTTGCTCAGGGTTTTACCGAGAAAAATAAATTTATTCTTACCGGACAATATAAGGCCACTTCTGGTTCTGAAATACGGTTGAATGCGACCAATATTCCTCGCGGATCCGTTAAAGTAACAGCAGGAGGAGTTACGTTGACAGAGAATACTGATTACACGGTTGACTATATGATGGGTGTAGTAAATATTTTGAATCAAAATTTAATTGAATCGGGTACACCTATTAGTATTACATTGGAAAATCAGTCTTTATTTAGTACACAGCGTAAAACATTGATTGGTACGCATTTAAATTATGCTTTTTCAGATAATTTAAATATTGGGGGAACTTTGATGCACCTATCGGAGAAGCCTCTTACCGAAAAAGTTACTACAGGGAGCGAACCTATTTCTAATACCATTTGGGGACTTGATGCCGCATATAAAACAGAATCCCAATGGCTTACCAATATGTTGGATAAAATCCCATTGCTTAACCTGAAACAACCATCAACCATAACTTTTAAGTCTGAATTTGCTCAATTGGTGCCTGGAACTGCTTCTGCTATCAATAATTTGGCATACATAGATGATTTTGAATCCACTAAAATAGGATTTGATGTTCGTTCTCCTCAATCATGGAAGTTGGCAAGTGTACCCTATAATCCGACAGGAGGGCTTTTCCCGGAAGCGTCTCTGGTAAACGATATAGAATCCGGTAAAAATAGAGCTCTATTGGCTTGGTACTATATTGATCCATTATTTACTAGGAGCACTTCTACTACTCCTCAATACATTAAAAATGATAAAGAACAGTTGTCCAATCACTTTATTCGCGAAATTAAGGAAACCGAAGTTTTTCCAAATAAAGAGTTGGTATATGGTCAATCCTCTTATCTTCAGACTCTTAATTTAGCTTATTATCCGAATGAAAGAGGTCCTTATAATATTTATGCTGATAATTTCAACGCAGATGGAACATTAAAAAATCCTGAATCAAAATGGGGTGGTATAATGAGAAAATTAGAAACTACTGATTTTGAAACAAATAATATTGAATACGTCGAATTTTGGATGCTCGACCCATTTGTCTATGATACGTTAAGTACCATGAAGGGGGGAGATTTGTATTTTGACTTGGGAGATGTTTCTGAAGATGTTTTGAAAGATGGACGAAAGTTTTTTGAAAATGGTTTACCAGTGTCCTCTTCCGATGTTGCAGCCGATAGTACTGCATGGGGTAAAGTTCCCGCAAAACAATCCATAGTATATGCATTTGACAATGATGAAAATGCACGTGCATTGCAAGATGTTGGTTTAGATGGCTTACCTACAAAAGAAGAATTTTCTTTTGGTAACTATAAAACGTTTGTTGATAAATTGAAAAACACACTTACCATAGATGAGAAAGCAAAAATGGAGAAAGATCCATTTTCTCCTCTGAATGACCCAGCAGGAGATAATTTTCATCATTTCCGAGGGTCTGATTATGATAATGAAAAACTAGGTATTTTAGAACGTTATAAGCATTATAATGGTACAGAAGGTAATTCTCCTGTTCAAAGTAGCACCGGTGAAAGTTATACAACATCTGCTACAAATAACCCTGATGTAGAAGATGTCAATAATGACAATACCATGAATGAGTATGAAAAATACTATGAATACAAGGTTTCTTTGAGACCTAAAGATATGGTTGTTGGTGAAAATTATATTTCAGATATTGTAAATGCAACTGTAGAATTGAAAAACGGTAAAACAGAGCAAGTAAAATGGTATCAATTTAAGATTCCAATTCGTGATGCTGACAAATACAAAGCCGTTGGAGGTATTCGTGATTTTAAATCAATCCGTTTTATGCGAATGTATCTGACTGATTTTAAGGAAAATGCCTTCTTGCGTTTTGCCTCTTTGGAGTTGGTTAAAGGAGATTGGAGAACCTATACAAAGGATTTGTATTCAATAGACAAAGTTCCGACAACAGAAGCAACCTTAGAGGTGTCTGCCGTAAATATTGAAGAAAATTCAAATAAGGTACCTGTCAATTATGTTTTGCCTCCAGGCGTTACTCGTGTTATAGATCCAAGCCAACAGCAAATTCGCCAAGAAAACGAACAAGCTATGTTGCTTCGAGTTCTTGATTTATCATCAGGTGATGCAAGGGGCGTTTACAAAAAAACAAGTTATGATGTAAGACAATACCAGCGTTTGCAGATGTTTGTTCATGCAGAGGCTTTGGCTGATAATACAACGAACCTGAAAGACAATGAGTTAAAGGCCTTTATTCGTTTGGGTTCTGATTGTAAGAATAACTATTACGAATATGAAATTCCTTTAACATTAACACCAGCCGGCACTTATTCTACAAGTAAAACATCTGATCAAGAAATTGTTTGGCCTGAAGATAATATGTTTAATTTTCCTTTCAAATTACTCACTAACTTGAAATTAAAACGAAATCAGGAAAAAAACAGAGCAGGCTCAAGTGTTACCAATTTAACTCCATATTATGAATATGATCCAGATAATCTCGCTAACAAAGTAACCATTGTGGGCAATCCTAATTTGGGCGAAGTAGAAGTTATTATGGTCGGAATACGCAACTCTTCTAGGGATATAAAATCGGGAGAAGTTTGGGTAAACGAACTTCGTATGAAAGGAATTAATGAAGATGGTGGTGTGGCGGCTTTAGCCAATTTAGGTATTAATCTGTCTGATTTTGGAACTGTTAATTTTGCAGGGAGAATGGAAACCTCAGGTTTTGGAGGAATTGAAGAGAATGTTTTGGAAAGGCGTCTTGATGACTATTATCAATATAATTTTTCTTCTGCCTTCGATTTGGGTAAGTTCTTTCCTGAAAAAGCAAAAGTTCGTTTCCCTGTTACGTATTCATATTCTCAACAAATATCAAATCCCAAATATAATCCTTTAGATGAAGATGTGCTTTTAAGCGATGCTTTGGATGCTGCTGAAACAAAAAAACAAAAGGATTCTATAAAAAATATTGCACAAGACCTTGTTGTCAACAAAAGCTTTACCATGTCAAATGTTAAAGTAGGTATTACGAGTAAAAAGCCAATGCCTTATGACCCGTCTAATTTTTCTGTTAGTTATGCATATTCCGAGACTGATAGTAAAAATCCGACAACAGAAAGAGCCGTGGAACAAAATTACAAGGGGTCCTTTGTGTATGATTATTCGTGGAATCCAAAACCTGTGGAACCCTTCGCCAAGATACAAAAACTACAGCAACCTGCATGGCAATTTATCCGAGATTTAAATTTTTATTATGCTCCTAATAAAATTTCTTTTAATACATCCATGTCAAGGTATTATTATGAACAACAACTGAGAGATTTAACGGATGCAGGTTCTGTTAATTTATTGGATCCTTCCTTTGAAAAAGATTTTACGTGGAATACAAGCTTCAATATAGGATGGGATTTAACTAAAACCATAAAATTATCACTGACAACGAATAATGAAGCCAGAATTAGTGAAAATGAAGGGGGCGTAAATAAATGGTTGTATCCTGATGAATATCAGGTGTGGAAGGATTCTGTTCTTACAAGTATTTCACATTTTGGAAATCCTTTATCATACAACCAAACATTTAATGCTACGTGGGCAATTCCAATAAATAAAATTCAGCCACTAAACTGGATGACTTCTAATTTAAAGTATTCAGGTTCGTATAACTGGAAGTACGGTACCGTTATTGACGGAGAAAGTTTAGGAAATACTATTTATAATGTTGGCTCTTGGGGGCTTGATGGACGTCTTAATTTCGAGGTTTTATATAATAAATCGAAATATCTTAAGGAACTTAATAAGAGATATGCTTCTAATAACAAGCCAATTATCAGAAAATTAAAAACGTTCGAGCAACTTATTAGCTTTCACAAAGGTGATACCGTTGTTATTAATCACAAGCTAAATGATGCCCAGCCTTCTATAAAAGCTCTTTTGCGAAATAAGCCATACAAATTGAATTATAAAGTTGTCGATGCCAATTCTATTTCTTTTGTAGCCCAAGAGGATGCTGAGATTGCTGTTAATATGCAACAGTCTGATAAAGTGAACAAAGAGTCATCGAATAAAACATTGGACTTCACGTCACGGTTTTTAATGATGCTTCGTAATTTATCATTCAATTATACACAAACCGATGGAACCACAGTTTCTGGATTTAGGCCGAGTGTAGGATTTTTGGGTATGGATGGTACAGCTCCGGGATGGGGTTTTGTATTTGGTCTTCAAGATAATGATTTTATTAATAAGGCTAAGGCTAATAATTGGCTGATTGCTGATAGCACCTTAAGTCCTGCCGTATATAATCATACCAAAGACATTCAAATAAGGGCATTAGTTGAGCCGATACCCGGATTGAAGATTAATCTTGCAGCCAATCGTACGGCTGTAAATGAAGAAGATATACAGTTTTCTTATGCAGATATGCCAACAACTTTATCAGGCAATTTCTCTATGAGTTATATCGCTATAGGGACAGCATTTTCTTCTATTGGTAATGACGCAAATTATACATCGGAAGCATATGAAAAGTTTGTTAAAAATAGGACACAAATTCTCAATCGTTTGGAGCAAAAGAGACAAGGGACATTATATCCTGACGAAGGTTTTATCTCGGAAACAGGCTTAGCTAACAAACTTTATGATGCGAGTAACGGTAGCTATTCCGTTACTTCGCAAGACGTTCTTATTCCCGCTTTCTTGGCTGCCTATTCCGGTAAAGATGCTTCTAAAATAAGTTTAAGTCCTTTCCCTTCTTTTTGGAGTATGTTGCCCAATTGGCAAATTACTTATGATGGACTCTCACGCATTCCTTGGATAAAGGAAAATTTCCGCAGTGTAAATTTAACGCACGCTTATAACTGTAAGTATCAAGTGGGCTCTTATGATTCATATCTAACGTATGTAGGTAATGGAGATCTTGGATATGTAAAAGATGTACTTACCGGAAATCCTATTCCTTCGGCACAATATAGCATTGGTAGTGTATCTATTAATGAATTATTCAATCCGTTAATAGGAATTGATGTTAATATGAAAAACAGTCTTTCTACCAAATTTGAGATTAGAAAAGGACGTAATTTGGTGCTAAATTTGGCAAGTGTTCAGTTGGTAGAAACTTCTACGGATGAATATGTAGTTGGATTAGGTTATAAAATCAGCGATTTTGACGTGATTCTTAAATTACAGTCGGATCAGAAAAAAAAGGTAAAAAATGACCTTACTTTGCGTGGTGATTTCTCTATAAAAGATAATAAAACTATCGTACGCAAGATTGAAGAAGGTTATGCCCAAGCCACCACCGGAGATTTAGTGCTTACCATGAAGCTACGTGCAGATTATGTGTTTAGTGAAAAGATAAACTTCTCAATATTTTACGATTTGCAAACCAACAGTCCGATAATTACAACCTCTTATCCTATTTCAAGTTCGGAAATAGGGTTCAGTATCAAACTATTGCTGACAAGATAATTTCAGAGAAAAAAGGGTGATTTATTTGGGTGCAGTTTTGTACAAATAGGCTCCAATCAAAAAATAAACAATATTTGGAGTCCAAATGGCTAATGTTGGATTTACTTCAGCTTTCACGGTAAGTGACGCCGAAACCATAGTCGCAAGTATGTATGTTACGCTCAATAAGAACCCTATCATAATGTGAAGACCTGTCCCTCCGCGTGTTTTTCGGGAGGCGACCGAAACTCCTATTAACGTTAAAATAAACGCAGCAAATGGCATAGCAAAGCGTTTTTCGTATTCTAACCTAAAGGCATTTAAACCTGAAACTCCACGTTTTGTTTGCTTGTCAATATATTTTCTTAGTTCCGAATTTGTAAGTTGTTCATGTTGCTTTTTTACTAAGAAAAAGTCTTGAGGATACATGTTAATTGCTTTTTTCATTTGATCTCCAACAATGGTTGTTTCTCTCATATTGTTAAAATTGCGGATAAGATAGTTGTTGATTGTCCATTGGTAGGTAGTAGAGTCCCATTTTACCGTGTTTGCCGTTAGTCTGGACACAAGTGTCTTGTTTTTAAATTTATCCAAAGAAAAGTGATAGCCCATATGAGTTCCCAATTCATAACGCTCAATATATGCAATCTCGTTTGGAGAAACCTTCATTTGAATATTTTGTATAGTTGTTGGAATGGGTTTGTTGTCAATATATTGCTGCTCAAAAGCGTATCGCACCCTATTCCCTTTAGGTATAACCTCCGAACTGATATAAAAAGTAAAAAGGGCAATGATTGCCGCCGAAACAAAGTACGGAACCATGATTCTTTTAAAGCTTATCCCACTAGCTAACATAGCAATAATCTCAGAATTAAAAGCCAGTTTTGAAGTGACCCAAATAACCGAAATAAAAGTAAAAAATGCACTGAAAAGATTCATGTAATATGGAATAAAATTCACATAGTACTCAAAAACGATTGTGTGTAGAGAAAGGTTTTGACTGTAAAAATTGTCTATTTTTTCTGTAATATCAATCACAATAGCAATACTCATGATGAGCATGATAGAGAAAATATAGGTTCCTAAGAATTTTTTTATGATGTAAAGATCCAGCTTTTTAATCATTGACGTATCTTTTTATGTGTAAATTCATTCGACCTGCAAAAATAGATAAAAATACGTTGGTTTGCTTCAAGAGTTGTTTTTTTATGAAAAACTTTTTTACCTTTGAAAAACATGAAGAGAGAATATTACATTGAACACGGTGAAATTATGAGAAGAATTGTGTCGATAGTTTCTTTTTGGCTGTTTTTGACAACAGTTTTTGCACAGTTTACTTTTGGACCCAAAGTAGGTTATGTGGCAACGAAACTTTCTGTTCAACAACAAGATATTAAAGCAAGTCTTGTGGAAAGTCCTTTGTTTGGGGTTTTTTTTCGATTCGGTAATAGAATATATCTTCAGCCTGAAATTAATTGGTTTGCTACAAGTAGCGTTTTTAATCGCCCTGAAAATGGTGATATTAACCCTATGAAACAACAAATTAACTTGGATAATATTCAATTGCCTTTGTCTTTAGGAATGAAACTGATTAATGATAGGTCGTTCAAATTGCGAGTCACTGGTTCTGTAATGGCTAATTTGGTGGTTAATAAAACCATTGATAGTTATGAAGCTGATAATTACGTTAATCCAATCAGGAAATCTGATATTAATGATTTATATTGGGGTGCACAAGTAGGAGGTGGAATTGATTTGTGCATTTTTACACTCGATGCACATTACGTAATGGATGTAAGTAATCTTATTGATTCTATTGCGGAAGACGGTGTTAGTATAAAATATAATTCTAAACAAGATGGGTTCCTTGTAAGCATTGGTTTAAAGTTACTCTAACGAATTGTACCCAAATCAAAAAAGAGAAGTAGTAATTACTTCTCTTTTTCTCAGTTGCGGGAATCCGACTCGAACGAATGACCTCTGGGTTATGAGCCCAACGAGCTACCAACTGCTCCATCCCGCGATATATCCTATAATTTCTTTAAAATCTTTCTCAGGCTGCAAATGTACTGCTTTTTCTTGGGATTCCAAATATTATTTAGAAAAAGAAATGATATTTTCAGATTCTTTGTCTCTTTTTGATGTTTAATTATGCCCAATTAATCTGAAAACTACTAGATTATCAATCATTTAATGTTTGTTTTAGTATGTTCTCTTGTGTTTCTGTTTATACTACGTTTTTGTGCTTTTTTAAACTTTTTTATTTTCCTTTTTTTGCTACCTTTGTGAAAATATGAGAGTTTCAATATTTAATTCATTTGTGAATGAAAAAGAAATCTTCTGATTTTTTTAAGCGAATCAGAATAAAATACAAGTTGTCCGTATTAAATGAAAGTACCCTTGAAGAGGTATATCATTTTAGGTTATCTACTCTTAGTTTGTTTGTCCTTGCTATGTCCGTTTCTCTTCTTTCTTTCATTTTGTTTTCTACTCTTATTCTGAATACACCTTTAAAAAAATTATTGCCTGAAAATACTGATAATCACGTCAGAAATGAGGTGTTAAGAAACTCAATGAAGATAGATTCTTTGAGTCAGGAACTGCAAAAGAAACAAGAATATATTGATGTTATTAGAGATATTGTAGCTGGAAATATTAATATAGATTCATCCTATTCAGCTGATATTGTTGTAGCTAAAAAAATCCAAGAGAAATTTATTGAAAAATCCAAAGCTGAAAAGGATTTTTGCGATGAATTTGAATCCGAAGAAAAATATAATTTGGTAAATCTGACGACTAACCAAAATACTGATTTGTTGTTTTTCAGACCTGTGAAAGGAATTATTACTCAAAAATTTAATTCAAGAAATACAGATAATTTCGGTATAAATATTTCAGTAGATCAAAATACCAGTGTATCTGCCATATACAAGGGAACTGTCATTTTTACTGGTTATGACGTAAATATGGGCTACTTTATTCAAATTCTTCACCCGCAAAATTTCATTTCTGTATACAAACAAGCATCCGTTATCTTGAAAAAGGAAGGAGATACTGTAACTACGGGTGAGGTTATTGCTATTGTTGGTGACAGAAAGGACAGGAAACCTGCTTTGCATTTTGAATTATGGCAAAACGGAAGGGCACAAAATCCGGAAGATTATATTGGTTTTGATTAAAATATGGAAAAGAAACAAATAGCTATACTAGGTTCCACGGGTTCTATTGGTACGCAAGCTTTGGAAGTGATTGCTGAACATCCTGATATGTTTCAGGTGTATGCTATTACCGGATATAACAATGCTAATTTATTGGTAAAACAAGCTTTAAAATTTCGTCCCGAAGTGGTTGTTATGGCGAATGAAGTTCTTTACAATCAGGTAAAGACAGCTTTACAGAATTACGATATAAAAGTTTATGCGGGAATAAAATCTATTTGTGAGGTAGTAGAAATGCCTTCTGTAGATATCGTTCTTACTGCAATGGTGGGTTATGCCGGGTTGTTGCCCACTATTCATGCCTTAAAGGCCGGTAAAAAAATAGCTCTTGCTAATAAAGAAACATTGGTGGTAGCAGGTGATATTATTTGCGATTTATCACGAAAATATAAAGCTTCCATTTTGCCCGTCGATTCGGAACATTCTGCTATTTTTCAGTGTTTGGCGGGTGAAAATATGGATGAGGTAGAAAAAATTATATTGACAGCTTCGGGTGGTCCATTTCGTTCCAAAAGTTTTCAAGAACTACAATCCGTTACTAAAAATGATGCCTTGAAGCATCCGAATTGGGATATGGGAGCTAAAATTACGATTGACTCCGCTAGTATGATGAATAAAGGATTCGAAGTTATAGAAGCGAAATGGCTTTTCGGATTGAAATCTTCTCAGATAGAAGTAGTGGTGCACCCTCAGTCTGTTATTCATTCGATGGTGCAATATTGTGATGGTTCGGTAAAAGCTCAATTAGGCATGCCTGATATGAAATTACCCATACAATATGCATTTGGTTATCCTGAGAGGCTGAAAAATAGTTATCCGCGGTTGGATTTTACAGCTATATCAAAATTGGATTTTGAAAAGCCTGATGTTAGTAAGTTTAGAAATTTAGCTTTTGCGTACCTTGCCATGGAAAAAGGTGGAAATATGCCTTGTATCATAAATGCTGCTAATGAAGAAGCTGTAGATGCATTTTTACAGGAAAAAATAGGCTTTTTGGAAATGAGTGATATTATTGAATTTGCGATGGGAAAGGCATCGTTTATTGCTAATCCTACTTACGAGGATTATGTGCAATCGGATAGAGAAGTAAGGCTTCTGGTAAAACAAAAAATTGATACACATGGATATATTAATTAAAATAGTGCAATTATTAGCGAGTTTGTCTGTATTGGTTTTGATACACGAATGTGGTCATTTTGTCGCTGCTAAAATATTTAAGGTTAGAGTTGAGAAATTCTACCTTTTTTTTAATCCTGGGTTTTCTCTTTTCAAATTTAAACCTAAAAATAGCGATACTGAATATGGTGTGGGTTGGTTACCTTTGGGTGGGTATGTAAAAATAGCCGGAATGATAGATGAATCGTTAGATACCGACCAAATGAAACAGCCTGTTCAGAATTGGGAATTTCGTTCTAAACCCGCTTGGCAGAGGCTTATCATTATGGTAGCAGGCGTATTTATGAATTTTGTTTTGGCAATTGCTATTTATGCTATGATTCTCTTCTCTTATGGACAAGAATATGTGCCTTTGGAAAATGCTAATTTAGGAATGTCCTTTTCTGATACGGCAAAAAAATGTGGCTTTGTAGATGGAGACATATTGTTATCTGCCGATGGAAAAGCCCTTGAAAAACTTGATGAAGAGTCTTTTAGAAAAATATTAAATGCAAAACAGGTTGTAGTAAAGCGTAATGGGGTGAGAACTGCTATTGCTTTACCGGAAAATTTTGCTCAACAGATGATGGGTTCGAAGGAAGGATTTACGAACTTTCGTGCTCCTTTTGTCGTAAAAGAAATTATGCCTGGTACTCCGGCGGCGAAAGCTATGCTACAAATGGGGGATAGTATCGTATCCATTAATGGTATAAAGTTGGTCGCTCAAACGGATTTCAGTGATGCTTTTTTGCAAATGAAAAACACACAAATCGCATTAGGCTTTTATAGAAATGGGGAGCTGAAAAATACGACTATTGTTCCTGATTCAACAGGTAAGATTGGGGTTTACTTAAAGCCGTATTTCGAAATTTATAAGACCCAAAAGAAAACGTATGGTATTCTTGAATCTGTTCCTGCAGGTATAACAATGGGTTACAAAAAATTAACCGGATATGCCAGCGATATGAAGTATGTTTTTACCAAGGAGGGTGCTGAAAGCTTGGGAGGTTTTGGCTCTATTGCACAGTTATTCCCAACTGATTTTTCCATGTTGTTCTTTTGGGAAATAACGGCTTATTTGTCTGTTATATTGGCATTTATGAATATACTTCCGATACCTGCCTTAGATGGTGGTCATATCTTTTTTCTCCTATACGAGGTAATCACGGGTAAAAAATTGAGTGAGAACTTCATGCTGAATGCACAAAAAATAGGGTTGTTATTGCTTCTGTTCTTACTTTTTTATGCCAATGGGATGGATATTGTCCGAGCATTTGTTGAATAAGATGTAGTCTTTCAAGTAATATTCTATAGTTGAAACAATGCGTAAAACTTTTATGAGGGGTTTGAGCGTCTCTATTTGATATAACGATTTGACCTTGAAAAGTATTTTTCGTTTTTTTCAAAGAACTTTCCGAGTCGTCTGCAAACTTTTAATCTGTTTTTAATGCTCGATAAATTCATTTTCATATATTTTCGGAAGATTATACTTTTTTACTATTTTTCTTTTGTAACCAAACAGAAGCGATTATGGAGATAGTTATTAATCCAAGTATTATGCCTAATGAAACAAAATTCGAAATATACATTGAATATCCCATTTCCTTACAAAATTCATTAAAGCACATTTTGAATCCGATAAAAGAAAGAATGCCTGCCAACGCATACTTTAAGTAGTAAAAATAGCCCATTACGTGGTTTAATGCAAAATACAGGGATCGTAATCCCAAAATCGCAAATATATTAGATGTAAAAACAATAAAAACATCTTTAGAAACGGAAAGAACAGCCGGAATAGAATCTACTGCAAAAACGACATCCGAAAGTTCAATAAATAACAAAGCAATAAAGAAAGTTGTAGCAAATTTCTTTCCATTTTCTTTAATGAAGAAATTTCCGGATGTATTATCATCCTTTACCGGAAAGAGTTTTCTAAATTCACGAATGAAAAAGTTGTTGTTGGGATTGAAATCATCTTCTTTTTCTTCCTTTTTAATAAACATTTTAACTCCGGTATAGATTAAAAATGCTCCAAATACGTACATTATCCATGCAAATTTATTGATAAGTGCTATTCCACTAAATATGAATATTGCACGCATAATGATGGCTCCGAAAATGCCCCAAAAAAGAACTTTATGTTGGTATTTTGGCGGAATTTTGAAAAAGCCGAAAATCATAATAAAGACAAACAAGTTATCAATACTAAGTGATTTTTCAAGGACGTAAGCAGTGAAAAACTCAAAGGCTCTTGTTTCTCCCAACTGAAAATATACGCCTACGTTGAATGTAAGGGCCAAGGCTATCCAAAAAAGAGTCCAAAGGACTGCTTCCTTTAGGCTTGGGACGGAATCTTTTTTATGAAAAACACCTAAATCAAGCAATAGCATAATGATAACAAAGACATTAAATCCTACCCAATACCAAATTCCTTCCATTTTTTCTTCTTTGTTGTTAACTTAATAGACTCTTTACTTTTTCAGAGATTAATCTTCCCTCTATTTTGCCTGCTAATTGTTTAGTAGCTAATCCCATCACTTTACCCATATCTTTGGCAGATGTGGCACCTACTTCGGTAATAATGCTTTTGATGACCGTTGTAAGTTCTTCTTCGCTCATTTGTTCGGGTAGATACGCTGAAATTACTTTTGCCTCATCAAGTTCTTTTTCTGCTAATTCCGGACGATTTTGTTCGATGTATATTTGAGCACTTTCTTTGCGTTGCTTTACCATTTTTTGCATAATTTTGATACCGACTTCCTCTGTTATTGTTCCATCGGATCCTTTTGCGGTTTTGGCTTCCAGCAATTCTTTTTTAATACCTCTCAAGGCATCAAGTTTCAGCTTGTCTTTTGCAAACATTGCTGACTTAATATCTTCTGTTATGCGATCAATTAGTTCCATTTTTAATCTACGTTATTGTGTAAAAATTTATTTTTCTGATTAAAATCGACTGAGTTATCTTTTTTTTGCATAGAAAAATCAGAGAAGTCTTTAAAGGAAGGAGATTCTCTAAATGAATTGGTCGGTTTTGAATTGTTCCTTTTGTATGCAGGAATTGATTCAATCTCTTGTATTTTTTCATCCGAATCCCAATCGTCTAGGGTAATTACCTCTATTACTTTTTCAGGCTCCTTCTTAATGTTTGGCATCTCTTGTTTCTTACCGTAATATTCCTCTCTGAGTTTATCTAGATTTTCTTTGTTTGTATCTTTTGTTTCAGCTTTAAGTGTTTGTGGTTCGTCTTCTAATGTAACTGTTGTACCATCTTCTTTTTCCATTTCATGTATACAAGGAAGATTGTCTAATCCAAATCCTGTAGCTATAATGGTAACTTTGATTGATTCTTCGAGTTTATCATCAAATGATGCTCCCCAAATAACATCGGCATCAGCTGCTCCAACACGTTTGAAGAAAGCTTTGATTTCTTTGGTTTCTTCCATTGTAATTTGGTTGTCATGAGCAGTATTGATGTTCATCAATATTCGTTGTGCACCTTGTATGTTGTTGTTCTTAAGGAGGGGCGAATTTAATGCTTCTTCAATAGCTTTTGTTATTCTTCTGTTTCCACTGGCAAATCCTGTGTTCATGATAGCCACGCCACTATCTTTCATAATAGTTTTTACATCGGCAAAATCGACATTGATATATCCTGTTTCTGTAATGATTTCAGCAATTCCTCTTGCGGCATCCGTCAATATATTATCGGCTTTTGCAAAAGCATTGGACATACTGAAGTCAGGGAAAATTTCGGCTAGTCGTTCATTGTTAATAACCAAAAGAGCATCCACGTGTTTACTCATTTCTTCGACACCAAGTAATGCTTTTTTTATCTTCTTTTCTCCTTCAAATTCAAAAGGAATGGTCACTATAGCTACTGTAAGAATCCCCATGCTTTTGGCAATTTCAGCAATGACGGGTCCTGCACCTGTTCCTGTTCCACCACCCATTCCCGCAGTAATGAATGCCATTTGCGTATTGTCACGCAACGCATTTTCAATTTCCTCTCTGCTTTCAACGGCAGCTTTACGAGCTTCCTCAGGAACACTACCCGCACCTAAACCTCCTTTGCCAAGTTGTATTTTGAATGGAATAGGCGAACGTCTCAAGTCTTGATAATCCGTGTTGCAAAGCACAAATGAAACGTCTTTTATGCCTTGAGAAAACATATAATTAACAGCATTTCCACCACCGCCACCAACTCCAATAACCTTGATAATGGATTCGGCATTTTCTGAAAAGTCAAAATTTACCATGGGTAATTAATATTTGTAAATGTACTTATAATTGTTTAAATAGATTCTTCTTTATCATCAAAAAGAGTAACCAGGCGTTTTGTTGTGCCGTCTACAAGACCGTATATTCTGGATTTGAAACCCGTTTTTTCGCTTGTAACTTGTTGTTTTACTTTTTTGCCTTTTTCTTCTTTTTGTATTGGTTTTTCTTCCGTGATACAATTTTCTGTTCCCATACTTAGCAATCCGATTATTTGGCTATAAGCAGGGTTCATAAATGCTTCAGGCATAGTTTCTTTATCAAGTAAATGGTTGCCGATAGAGTTTCTCACATCCAAACCTGTTAAAGAACGCATTAGCTCATTTATTTTATTTAGTTGAGAGCCTCCTCCTGTTATGACAATACCCGCTCCAAGTTGTCTGAAATATCCCTTTTGTTGCAATGCAGTAAGAAAAAAATTAACTATTTCAGTTACTCTTGCCTCAATAATTTCAGCTAAAAATGAACTTTGTACAGACTTTTCTTCGTTTTGATTTTCTGCACGTGCAATAATAATTTTTTTATCCGGAACTTCAAGACAAGCCAGTGCGCTGCCTAATTTTTTCTTTAGCTTTTCCGCCTGACTTTCCAGCAGATTCAATTCACGGATATCGTTTGTAACCGTTTTACCTCCTAAAGGAATGATTCCGGCTTCTCGCAAATAACCTTTGGTAAATAGAGAGTAGGATGTTGTTCCCCCTCCAAAATCGATAACCATACAACCTAATTCTTTTTCATCACTTGTAATTAGTCCGTTGGCTGTGGCTATTGGAGCTGTTAATGTACCAATGATTTCAATATTTGACTTTTCTTTGATGATCGTTCTAACTTTTTCGAAGCTTTGTATTGTCAAGCTTTTCGTATGAATTATTTTGTAACGTCCTTCCAGACAAGTACAATCAATGCCTACCGGATTACTTATTAATTCATCATCAACCAAAAATTCCTGTGTTATAACGTCCAAGATTTCAAACTTCGGAGAGTGTAGCTTGAAGTTCTCTTGATAGAGTGTTTCTATCAGCGAATCTGTCACAATCTCATCTGTACCCAAAATTCTTTTTGTAATGTTATAGGTGCATTGTAAAAATTCTCCACCTAAACCTACATAAGCTTTGGTTAAATTAAGCTTACTTTTGTTACGCAATTTGGTAACAATACTATTGACATGGAATGCTGTATCACTGATGTTGAAGATAGTTCCCTTTTTTATTGCATTTTCTTTGGTTGCTTCTTCTTCATAAGCAATAATGTTTAGCAATCCTTCTTCCGTTTTTTGAGCAACAGCACCGATAATCTTTGTTGATCCCAAATCGAAAGCTAAAATGTAAGGTGTATCGTCATTCATAAGGCTGTGGTTTTTTTTAAAGTACCGTATATTAGTTTATTATATTCCAAATTGATAGTTTCATATTTGTCTCCAAAAGCATATTGTGGATAAGCTTTATAAAAAGCGGATAACTTTTCCAGTTTTTTTTCGTAATTGTCAATTGTCCCAAGCATAATTTTAGCCGTTCCGATTTTTGGTACAAGCTCAATTTTTTTATTTGGTAGCACGTATATTTGGTCTATATGTGCATTCCAAAATGCATCTTTTGATAGGAAAACGACAAAATCATAGAGTTCTTTTTTTGCAAAGCTCTCCGTTACACAACCCGAAACAATAGGCATCAAAGAGGTGAAGTTTTTTGATGTAGGCATTTTTTTTCGGTCTTGATCAATGTAATAAGAATTGTATTCTGTTATTACATGTAAAATAGGGTGTCGTTGCCAAAGGGTCACTACTAAATTTCCATTATTAGTACGGTAGCATTCTGCACGTTTTACGAAATTCATTTTTCTCAAGCATCTTTCTATCTTATTTACTTTTGCATAATCTAATTTTTTATTTAATGGGAAAAGCCCCTTCTCCATTAAACGTCGAGAGATATCATCTGTTTTAATAAAATTATCGTTAGAACTTTCTTGTTTATAGATGCTGATTTTTTTGCACACTTCTGTTTCTTTGACATTGCTAAACATTACTATTGAGTAAATAATGTAAGCCAATGTTATCAATGAAACAAATATGCCTAAAATTTTCTTTATCATAAACAATTAATTTACTATTCAGATTGCTCGTTAGTTTTCAGATAATTAGCTATTTCCGGAACCAATTTATCAATGTCTCCCGCCCCCAATGTAATTAATACATCAAAAGTAGATGTTTTTATCTCATCAAGCAAGTTTTCTTTTTTACATATTTTCTTTTCCGCACAATTTATTTTGCTAAGAATAATATTCGATGTAATCCCCTCTATAGGCTTTTCTCTTGCAGGATAAATATCGAGTAAAATAACGCTATCCAATGCCGAAAGACTTTCTGCAAATTCGTTTGCAAAGTCACGTGTGCGTGTATACAAATGCGGTTGAAAAATGCCACATATTTTTTTGTCGGGATAAAGAGCTTTTATGGAATTAATTGATGCTTTAAGTTCTTCAGGATGATGTGCATAATCATCAATGAAAGTAACTTTATCCGTTTTTACTTGTACGTCAAAACGTCTTTTTATTCCCTCGAAGGAGGCGATTGCTTTTTTAATTTCTTCAGGGGTAATTCCGTTCAAATAAGCAATAGACATGGCTGCTACAGAATTTTCTACGTTTATCAATATGGGCACCCCCAATTCTATCGAAGAGATAGTCTCAGTTGGCGTTACAAAATCGAAAGTGATTTTTCCATTTGCTGTGATAATATTTTTTGCATAAAAATCGGCCGTTTTTGTGCCGGAATAGGTATATGATTTAACATTTTTTGCTAATTCGGGTATTAAATCAATTCCTTCTTTTGCTAATAAGACTCCTCCTTCTTGTATAAGAGATGTGAAGTGGGCAAAGCTTTGTAGTAAGTTATTCCTGTCATTGTAAATATCCAAATGGTCGGCATCAGTTGCTGTGACTACTGCCATGTAAGGAGAAAGTTGGTGAAAAGAACGATCGTATTCATCTGCTTCTACCACCACAAAAGGGCTTGTCGTATTGACGAGTAAATTACTGTTATAGTTCTTGGAGATACCTCCTAAGAAAGCACTTGCTCCAATCTTTGATTGAGTAAAAATGTGTGCTATCATTGTAGAGGTAGTTGTTTTCCCATGAGTTCCTGATACGCAAAGGGCTTTTTGAGAACGAGTAATTTCTCCCAAAATTTCAGAGCGTTTTAATAAACGGAAGCCACCTTTTTGGAAAAAGACAAATTCTTGTAAATCTTTGGGAATAGCAGGGGTATAGACAATTGTTGTAGAATCTGTGCTCATGTAAGTGAGAGGAATTAGACTGATACTGTCTTTATAATGGATTTCAATGCCTTCTTTTTCAAGTTCTTCCGTTAAAGAAGTTTTAGTTAAATCGTAACCTCCAACTTGGCATCCATGTTGCTTAAAATAGCGAGCCAATGCACTCATGCCTATTCCACCGATTCCCAAGAAATAATAGTTGTTTATTTTTTTCTTTTTAGTAGCTTCTGTTACTTTGCTTAAGTTGTTGATTCCTAATAGCTTTAGTATTTCCAAGGCGATATTTCTAGAAGCGTTTGGTTTCGCAAAATGTGCAATGTTTGCACTTAACTCATCAAGAATATTTTGATTTTTTACTACCGAGAGAGCTTTATTAACAAGAAGATTAGGAGCTTCCATATCGGAAATCATGATAGCCGCATTCTTTTCCGATAAAGCTAAAGCGTTTTTGGTTTGGTGATCTTCAGCAACATTTGGAGAAGGAACCAAAATGCAAGGTTTTTGTAATAAGCTTAGCTCAGAAATGGAGCTTGCTCCGGCTCTTGATATAACTAAATCTGCTATGCTATAAGCCAAATCCATACGGGCTACGAAGTCCGTAATAATTATGTTTTTTGTGTCTAAATGAGTTGTTTGGGCTTTTATGTCATTGATGTAAAACTTTCCTGTTTGCCAAATAACCTGTATATTAGAATCTAACAAAGATTTAATATCCTTTAAAATGCTTTGGTTGATGGTGCGTGCACCCAAACTTCCTCCAATTATTAGGATGGTTTTTTTTGTGTGACTGAGTCCGAAGAATTGATAGCCATTTTCTTTTTGGTCGGCATTTTCAAGTAATTGTTGACGTATAGGATTCCCTGTCAATACAATTTTGTTTGCTGGAAAGAATTTGTCCATATTGTCGTAAGCTACACAAATCTTTTTTGCCTTTTTTGCCAACAATTTGTTAGTAACTCCTGCATAGGAATTTTGTTCCTGAATTACCGTTGGAATTCCTAATCTATTTGCCATGAAAAGAGTTGGTCCACTAGCAAAACCGCCTACTCCGACAACTATGTCAGGTTTGAAGTCCTTGATTATCTTTTTTGCTTTTTTCAGACTTTTCAACAAATTGGAAACAAACGTAATATTTTTTTTCATGCTTGAGCGGTCAAAACCGGTTACCGGCAACCCTTCTATTTTATAGCCGGCAGTAGGTACTTTTTCCATTTCCATTTTATTTTCAGCACCTACAAATAAAATGTTTGCATTAGGTAACAATTCTTTTATACTGTTGGCTATGGATATCGCTGGGAAGATATGTCCTCCAGTGCCGCCTCCGCTGATGATAATATTTATGGCTTTTTGCATTTGAAAAATATTTTGAATAATAAAACTCTAATTTTCTTGTTTTTCCTGTGTGGATACTTCTTCAGTAGATTCTTCTTCGTTTTTTGTCTCTTCTTCTGGTTCTACTTTTGTCTTTTCTTTTGGTTGATTTTCTTCTTTAATGTATTGGCTAACACTAAGGATTATGCCTAAATATAGACTTGTCATAATGATAGATGTTCCGCCTCTGCTTATCAAAGGCAAAGGCTGTCCCGTAACAGGTCCTAAATGCACAGTTACGGCCATACTTATGAATGCTTGCAGTACGATTAACAAAGATAATCCTGTAACTAAAAAGGCAGGGTATGCCTTACTGCTTTTGTGAGCTAACATTCCACATCTGAATAAAATAATCAGATATAAAATCATGATAAAAATACCACCAAATAATCCGTATTCTTCTATAACAATGGCATAAATAAAATCTGAAAATGCGAGAGGTAAAAAGTCTCTCTGTGTGCTGTTGCCCGGTCCTGCCGGATTGATTCCGTTTGCAATAGCAATTTTTGAATTCATTATTTGGTTATTATCATCGTTAACCTCGTAAGTTTTTTCGGTTGACTTTTTTGAACTTTCTTCCATAAATTCGTCAATACGACCAACCCATGTGTTAAGTCTATGTAAAACTTTAGGTTGAAATGTATGAGATAGAAAATATAGTGAAACCAATACCACCAAAATGGCTCCAACAGTGAGTCCTATTTTGGCAAATGAAATTCTTCCAATAACCATAAGCAATATGCCAACACCAAATAACATTACTGCCGTAGATAAATTTTGGGGTGCAATAAGGCAGCAAAATAGTCCCAAAACTCCCAAAATTGGGAAAAATGCTTTGTCTGCATTTTGTCCTTCTTTTTGGTTTCGAGCCAACATATCTACTATAAACAAAATTACTGAAAATTTTGCTAATTCTAAAGGTTGAAATTCGAAACCGAAAATTTTGATAGCTCTTATAGCTCCGTTTACCTCTATTCCAACAAATGGCAGCATTATTAAAAGCACTGCCGTTATAGGAAGAAAAATAATGTATAACATCCTGAAAAAACGATAGGGAATGTGATGAGCAATTACCATAACAATAAAACCAAGCGTAAGCATCTGCACATGTCCAATAAACGGAGCCAAATGGTTTTCCGTTTTATAAGCTTCTTGGCTTATTGCACTGAACATTTCTACCGATGATATCAGGAGCAAAAGCCCTATAATTATCCACAGGATGGAGTCGCCTTTAAATATTTTTTTGAAAAATTCTCGCATGTTTTACTTGTTATAAACCTTCAATTACAAATTCTTTACACATTCTTTGAATTTTGCTCCTCTGTCTTCGTAGTTTTTAAATAGGTCGAAACTGGCACAGCAAGGAGAAAGTAAAACGGTATCACCCTTGTTTGCCGATAAATAAGCTGATTTTACAGCATCTTCCATTGATTCTGTCGAAATGATTTTTTTGCCCATATTACCGAAGAAATCTTGCAATTTTTTGTTGTCAATTCCTAAGAATATCAGTGTGTGAACTTTTTCTTCTACTAAATGCTTGATTTCGTTGTAGTCATTTCCCTTGTCTGTTCCTCCTAGAATAAGTATAACAGGGGTTTTCATACTTTCTAGTGCATACCAACAAGAATTTACGTTAGTAGCTTTTGAATCATTTATAAAAAGGATGTTTCTTACTTTTGCTACTGCCTCTAGACGATGTTCTACGCCTTCAAAATCCGATAAAGAATGACGAATATCTTCTTTTTTGATATTCATAACACTAGCAGAAAGTGCTGCTGCCATTGAGTTGTACACATTGTGTGTTCCTTTAATGGATAGGATGTCTAAGTTGATGTTCATATCGGTATCTTCTGTGTTGATTTTAAGTTCGTTATTTTCAGTAAATGCCTTGCTGTGTGTATTTTTTTTCATGGAAAAAGGATATTTTTTAGAGATTATATTTCGTTTGGTTAATTCTTTAGCAATGTTTGGATCGTCATTCCAGTAAATAAAGACGTCCTGTTCCGTTTGATTTTGTACAATTCGCATTTTAGCGTCAATGTAATTTTGAAAAGAGTAGTTGTATCTGTCCAAATGGTCGGGAGTAATATTTAACAAAACGGCTACATCTGCTTTAAACGAATACATATTATCCAACTGAAAACTACTTAATTCTATGACGTAATAGTCAAAATCATTTTCCGCTACTTGTAAAGCAAAACTTTTACCCACATTACCTGCTAAACCTACGTTCAGACCTGCACTCTTCAAAATATGATAAGTTAGCATGGTCGTAGTTGTTTTTCCATTACTTCCTGTAATACAGATTGTTTTGGCTTTGTTGTATCTTCCGGCAAACTCTATTTCAGAAATAATAGGGATTTGTTTTTCCTTTATTTTCTTTATGATTGGAGCTTTATCCGGTATTCCCGGACTTTTTATTACTTCGCTTGCACTTAAAATTACTTCTTCGGTGTGCTTTTCTTCTTCCCATTTGATGCTGTATTTATTCAGCAAATCTTTGTAAATGGGTTTTATTTTTGAAGAATCGGAAAGAAAAACATCGAAGCCCTCTTTTTTTGCCAGAACGGCTGATCCTGCACCGCTTTCTCCTCCTCCAAGTATGACAATCTTTTTCATGACAATTATCTAATTTTCAACGTTATAACAGTAAAAATTGCTAGTGCAATGCCAATAATCCAGAATCTTGCAACAATTTTCGGTTCAGGTACTCCTTTTTTTTGAAAATGATGGTGTAGGGGAGCCATAAGAAAAATACGTCGACCTTCTCCATATTTCTTTTTCGTATATTTAAACCAAGAGACTTGCATAATGACGGATAAACTTTCTACTAAAAATAGTCCGCAAAGGATAGGAATAAGAAACTCCTTGTGTATAATAATGGCAAATACAGCAATAATTCCACCAATAGTTAAGCTGCCTGTATCTCCCATAAATACTTGTGCAGGGTAAGAATTGTACCATAAGAATCCGACCATAGCTCCGATGAAAGCACTGGCAAAAACCACTAACTCTTCACTTCCGGGTATGAACATAATATCCAGATATCCTGCAAATCCTATATTGCTGGATACATAGGCCAATATTCCAAGTGTGACTCCAACTATACTTGATGTGCCGGCTGCCAGACCATCTAGTCCATCAGTCAGATTGACAGCGTTAGAAACTGCTGTAACAATGAAAATTGTTATTAAAAGGAATAAAATCCATGCCCATGTCTGAACATTTTCTTTTAAGAAAGGAACGAAGTCGGCGTAATCGAAATTACTTTCTTTAAAAAAAGGAATGGTTGTTTTTGTCGATTTGATGGCACTAGCTTCTTTTTCTATAACTGTAGTTTCTATATTTTGAGCTTGTACAGATTTTACATTTTCTACTATAACAGCTTCCGGACTAAGGTATAATGTCAATCCGACTAACAAACCTAAACCTACTTGTCCCACAATTTTGAACCTGCCGTTTAATCCTTCTTTATGTTTACGAAAAACCTTAATATAATCATCTAAGAATCCGATGATTCCAAGCCAAGCAGTTGTCGCGAGCATCAATAAAAGATAGATATTACGCAAACGACCAAAAAGCAAACAAGGAACAATAATGGCGATGATAATGATAATTCCTCCCATGGTAGGAGTTCCTTTTTTGCTCATTTGTCCTTCCAATCCCAAGTCACGAATTGATTCTCCAATCTGTTTTTTTTGCAGTAAACGAATGATACTTTTACCTATAATCATTGATATAAACAATGATGTGATGAGAGCCAAGGCTGACCGGAACGAAATGTAATTAAATAATCTTGCTCCCGGTAAGGCAAATTGTGCTTCTAAGAATCGGAATAAGTAGTAGAACATATTTTGCTTTTTATAGTTGTGAAAAAATTTCTGTTAATACTTCTTTATCATCAAAATGGTGCTTGACACCGGCAATTTCTTGATAGTTTTCATGTCCTTTTCCTGCTACAAGTACGACATCGCCTTTTTTTGCCAATAGACAAGCTGTCTTAATAGCTTGGTAGCGATTCTCTATAACGAGTGTTTCTTTCTTTTGTTTGTCGGTTAATCCGGTTAACATGTCGTTTAAAATATCCTCCGGTTTTTCATTACGCGGGTTGTCCGATGTCAAAATGGTTTTGTTGCTTCCATTTACGGCTTCTCTTGCCATCATAGGTCTTTTCCCTTTATCTCTGTTGCCACCGCAACCTGTAACTGTAATGAGATTTCCGGATTCGGTGTTGGCGTTTTCGAAACGAATAAAATTGATAGTTTCTATTACGTTATTGAGAGCATCAGGTGTATGTGCATAATCAACTATGGCAGTAAACCCGGTAGGAGATTGTAGCGTTTCGAAACGTCCTGAAACCGGTTTCAATGTACTTAATGCAACCAAAGCATCTTCTTCTGAAATACCTAAAAGAACAGTTGCTCCAAAGACAGCCAAAAGATTGGAAGCATTAAATTTTCCGATAAATTCTACAGAAACTTCTTTGTTATTCATTTCCAGAAGCATTCCTTCAAAGCTGTTCTCGATAATTTTGCCTTTGAAATCAGCAAGAGATTGTGTTGAGTAGTTGTATTTTCTTGCCTTCGTATTTTGTAGCATTACCAACCCGTTTTTATCATCTAAGTTTGTTAATGCAAATGCGGTTTCAGGTAAGTTGTCGAAGAAAGTTTTTTTAGCTTTTAGATAAGCCTCAAATGTTTTGTGGTAATCAATGTGGTCTCTAGTTAGGTTCGTAAAAATTCCTCCGTTGAAGTTGAGACCTGCTATTCTTTTTTGATCAATCGAATGAGAACTTACTTCCATAAATACATATTCGCAATTTGCACTGACCATTTCGCTAATAAGAAATTGCAATGATAAAGCATCCGGAGTTGTATGTGTAGCAGGAAATTCTTTATCTTCAATATAATTGCAAACGGTGGAAATAAGTCCTGCCTTATATCCAAGTTTTCTAAACATTTGATAAAGCAGGGAGGCAATAGTTGTTTTTCCGTTTGTGCCGGTTACTCCGACAAGAATTATTTTGTCAGAAGGATTTCCATACCATAAAGAAGCTATTTTGCCTAATTCTTCAGAACTATCAGTAACTTGTACATAGCAAATATTTTTGTTTTGTTCTAAAGGCAGTGTTTCGCAAATTATGGCTTTTGCTCCCTTTTCTATTGCCGCACTGATGTAATCATGACCATCGGTTAGTGTTCCCCTTGTCGCAACAAAAAGGTGACCTTGTTCTGTCTTTCTTGAGTCAAAACTTATTCCGGTAATACTAACAGCCTTTTCATTGACAATTTGAATAACCGAGGTTGCTTTTAATAAATCTATTAGTTGTTTCATAATTGATTAATTTAAAGTTAAGAGTATATGCATGCCTTTTTGCACATGTGTTCCTTCTGTAATTGATTGATAAATTACCTTTCCACAGCCTGATATAGATACCCTTAATCCCATATTTTCAAGCAAATAAACAGCATCTTTTGCCGTCATCCCAATGGTACTTGGTACAATCCCCTCATTTATTTCAATAGGTTGAATTTGCAAATGAGAACTTGTCGGATTCATGCTACATATACCCCATTTTGGATTACCTTGTGTCTGATACGGAATGTTAAGCATTGAAAGTACTTTTTTTGTGTCAGGCACATAGGTTTTTTGAACATATGGAGAGAGTGTTGTCACGGTATCTTTTGCCCAATCGGGCATATTACCTATTTTTATGGTATAAGCTTTTTCTGCAATGTTTTTAAAAATCATACCGCACATACCTCCTGCTGAAGCTGGCATTGCAGGATCTTTTATGTAAACTATACAAGAATAAATAGGTGCGTTCGCTGGGAAATAACCACAGAAAGAAATTTGATGATGTGTCCTTCCTTGTGCATCACGGTATTTACCATCCACTGCTATTTGGGCTGTTCCTGTCTTGCCTGCTATAGAAAATAATTTTGATTTTACTACTTTGGCAGTTCCTTTAGTGACAACACCTTCTAGCATACTGTGTATCTTTCCCAAGGTTGCGTCGGAACATATTTTTTCGTTGATAACCACAGGTTCTGTCTTTTTTACTATAAATCCATTGTTTTGTATTTGTTTAGTAAACAGAGGCTTAAGCATTTTTCCGTTGTTGGCGAATGCATTGTAATACATTAACGTAAAAATTGGGGGAAGTTGCACTTCATATCCGATAGACATCCAAGGCAAAGTCGTATTATACCAATCAGCAGCTCCCGGAGTTTTAATTTTCACTTTGCCGTGTCCGGGTATTTCTAATGAAATGGGAGCATCAATCTTAGTTTTCTTTATGCCATCAATGAATTGTTGAGGATTATGACCATAATGGTTGTAAATAAGAGCGGATATTCCAACATTTGAAGACATTGCCAATGCCGTAGGCACACTTATTACCCCTAATCCGTGTTGTTTGCCGACAGTCCAGTCCTTCATTTGTCTGTTTCCGAAAGCTTTGATACCTCCTCCCACATCGACGTGGTCTGTTGTATCTATAACGCCGTCTTCTAGAGCTACCATTAAGGATAGTGTCTTAAAAGTAGAACCGGGTTCTACTTCATCTGCCACAGCAATATTGGTAGATTCGGTGTAAATACCTTCTTCTTTTTGTGTGAAATTACTGATGGCTTTTATTTCTCCGGTTTTTACTTCCATGAGTATAGCTGTTCCGCATTTTGCTCCAATTTTTATTAGTTCGTTCCGTAGTTCTTTATCTACAATATCTTGTAAATCGATATTGATGGTACTAACAACGTCTAAACCGTCTTTAGCTTCACATTCTATGATATCCACATATTTGCCTGCCATCTTTCGACGATAATAAACGCCATCTACACCTCGTAGAATATCATTATATCCTTTTTCCAGACCGTTTCTTCCACCTTTATCTTCTTCTCCGTAAATGTCTCCGATGGTTCGAGATGCCAATGAGCCAAAAGGCTTGATTCTTGTGATTCTTTTTTTTGTATAAAATCCGCCACCATATCTCCCCTTTTTTATGATGGGAAATGTTTTTACTTCGGTTAAATCAGTATACGATATAGGCGTTGGAAATAATAAATATTCGCGTCTTTTCCTACTCTTACTATTGTAGGCATTTAAGATAGAAGTCTCATATTCCTTTGCTGTTTTATCATTAAACTTCTTAGCAAGAGCTTCCGATAACAATTTGAATTCTTTACGAAGAGTGTCTTTGGGTAAAGCAACTAACGCATCAGCAGCTAAGTCCATATAAATGTAGTAGGTTGGTATAGAGCTTGCCATCAGTCTTCCGTCATCAGAAAGAATGTTCCCTCTATTAGCCTTAATTATTTTGTTGCTTGATTGTTGCTTCTCTGTAAGAGCTCGCAGTTGCTTGCCTTCTACATATTGTAAATCAATAATTTTCCAGATTATTATACCAAAACCCAACGCGATACATATGTACACGAGGGCAAAGCGTAACATAATCTCTGTTTTAACAGGGTTCTTGCGGATAAAAAGCAGAACCAACAATGTTATAATCATTATTGCCGCTACTACTAGACATATGTATATCGCAAGTTTCATTTTTTAGGTTCCAGTTTTACTTTATAGGGAGGAAATTGCAATTCTTCCAGTTCTATCTCTTGAGCTTTAATGAGTTCTTCTATTTGAGATTGTCTGCTTATGCTTAATAAATCCGATTCTACAACCATAGAGGTGTATTTTGCGTCAATTAGTTGTTTATTTAGGTCATTTATCACAGCCACTTGTCTTTCGCATTCCATGCGGTTGTCCATGTATAGAAATACCAAACACGTAACAAGGAATATCAGCCATATTTGTTTTAAAAAATAACTTTTAGTAAATATTTTGCCATCAAAAATATCTCGTAGTGAGGTATTTGTTAAGTCGTTGAATTCTTCGCTTTCAGCAATTTTCTTACCAATCTTCTTTATTTTCTTTTCCTTTTCCATTATTCTTTGCTTAAAAAGAAGTTCGACTTGCCACCCTTAATTTAGCACTTCTTGAACGAGGGTTTTTTGTAACTTCCTCTTCATTTGGTGTCGTAATCTTGTTTGTTACTAATTTGAAAGGAGGACAGGTATTGCCAAAAAAATCTTTTTCAACTTTTCCCTCGAAATTTCCGGTTTTCATATAGTTTTTAACTAACCGGTCTTCCAACGAGTGATAGGTAATGATGGAAAGCCTTCCATTTTCTCTCAATACTTTTGAAGTACTCAATAACATTTTCTTAAGAGAGCTCATTTCATTATTGACTTCTATTCGAAGAGCTTGAAATATTTTAGCAAGAGCCTTTTTCTCATGCTCGTTGCCTATCAATGGTTGTAAAATTTCTATAAATGATTGAATGTCACCAAATTCTTTGGCTTTCCTTTGTTCAACTATTGTACGTGCTATACGACGAGCATTAGGTAATTCTCCATAATAAAAAAACACATCCGACAATTTTTCTTCATCATAGGCGTTTAAGATGTACTTAGCTGTTAATTGGGAATTTTGGTTCATTCTCATGTCGAGCATTCCCCCAAATCGAAAAGAAAAACCCCGTTCCGGCTCGTCAAAATGATGAGAAGAAACGCCTAAATCAGCTAATATTCCGTCCAGTTTCTCAATACCATAATAATGTAGGAAGTTTTGTATAAAACAGAAGTTGCTCCTTACAAATGTGAAACGGTTGTCTTCGATGGCATTTTTTGCAGCATCTGCATCTTGGTCAAATCCAAATAATTTTCCTTTTTTGTCTAATTTGGCCAGTATCTCTCGGGAATGTCCACCACCACCAAATGTTAAGTCGGCGTAAATACCTGACGGATTGATATCTAATCCATCTACGCTTTCTTTTAGAAGTACAGGTGTATGGTAATTATCCATGTTGTGATTGCTGATTTTTATCTTTTCTTGCAATTGCGAAATTTTTTTTATCTTTTGTTTTTTTTATTTGTTCGCAATTGTTCATTCTCCTTTTTCTTTCGAAAATTTCATCAGATTTTCGATTTCAGAAGCAAAATTATCCGACTCAATGAAAGTTTTTTCCACTTTATCAATGGGCCAAATTTCAATGACGGTATCACATCCTACAAAACGTATGTCTTTTTTAATATTCAAAGATTCCATGTAACGTTTTGGTATTAACATACGTCCATTTTCTTCCAGTTCGATACGATCGGCTTCAGCAACAAATTGTCTGAAGATTTGTTCTTCTCGTCTGTTCCATCGACTTAAGTTGCTGCGTAACACACTTATAATCTTTTCCCAAACTTCTTCGGTATACAAAACAAGGCAATCATTGAACAACCCTTTTCTCAAGATGAATTTATTTTCGTCTTGCAGTTGTCTTCTCAATTGAGCCGGGACGAATGCTCGTCCTTTGTTGTCAACCTTTGCTTCTATGTTTCCTATTAGGGATGTCATAATGATTATTTCTACGATTGTAAAAATAGAACATTTTACGACATTTTACAACTTTTTTAGACACAATTCTCCACTAAGTTATTAACAAATTTATTTTTCGCCTTTTTTAACGGTTTTTTTACTTTTTTTCTTTTTGGTTGGTAATCCGTGGGATAAATAAAAAAATGTTATATTTGCACGATTATTTTAATGAGTAAATGGGAGTTTCGGAAGACGCTGTGCAAGTAAGCATAGAATCAATTTTAAGGGCAAAAAGCGGGAACAAAAAGCCTTCGCGTGTTTTGGTCAAAGTGCTTAAAAAATTACTTCGTATAGATCGAGTAAATCTTTTTTTGAGAGAGGCTGCCGATAAGAAGAATTTGGATTTTTTCAAGTCCCTCTTGGAGAATCTAAAAGTCAAGGTCGAAATTCAAGGGATAGAAAATTTGCCCTCCTCAGGTGAAAAGTCTGTTTTTGCTTCTAATCATCCTCTCGGTGCTTTGGATGCCGTAGCCATTTCTTATGAAATTGGCAAAAACTATCCGGAGGGAATCATTATTCCTGCAAATGATGTATTGATGTACTTGAAAAATATACAAGATTTGTTTGTTCCTGTAAATAAAATGGGAGGACAAGAAAGGGGACTAGTTGATGCAATGAATGAAGCATATTGTTCTGTTAAACAGGTTTTTATGTTTCCTTCAGGTGTTGTTTCTCGCAAAAATAAAGGCAAAATAAAAGATTTACAATGGAATAAAAGTTTTATTACAAAGGCTATTGCCAGTAAAAGGAATGTTGTGCCGATTTTTGTCGATGCAAAAAATTCGAATTTATTTTATTGGGTAGCAGGTATGCGTAAGCGTTTGAAAATAAAATTTAATATAGAAATGCTTTTGCTCCCTCGTGAATTATTCAAACAGGAAAATGGATTCTTTACCATAAAAATAGGGAAACCTATTTCGTGGCAAACTTTTGATAATACTAAAACTCCGAAAGAATGGGCAGGAGAGGTTAGAAATATTGTTTACAATTTATAAATTTATAAAGTGGAAGAAATTATAGCTCCCATTGATCGGGAGATTTTGAAGTCTGAACTGACTCCTGATAAATTCTTAAGAGATACCAATAAAGGGAATAATCAGGTTTATTTGATAACAGCCAAAAATTCTCCTAATTTGATGATGGAAATAGGTCGCCTTAGAGAGTTGTCTTTTCGTACATCTGGTGGAGGTAGTGGAAAATCTTATGATTTGGACGAATTTGATGCTATGGATGAACCTTATCAACAGCTTTTTGTTTGGGATCCTGATGCAGAGCAAATTTTAGGAGGATATCGTTTTATTCACGGTTCTCATGTTAAATTGAGGGAAGATGGGCAGCCTCATTTGGTAACGGCAGAAATGTACCATTTCACCCCTAAGTTCGTAAAGGAATATTTGCCTCATACGATGGAGTTGGGTAGATCTTTTGTGCAACCCGATTATCAATCCAGTAAGATGGGTTCAAAGAGTCTATTTGCTCTTGATAATTTGTGGGATGGACTTGGTGCTCTTATTGTTAAAATACCTGATACACAGTATTTTTTTGGAAAAGTAACTGTCTACCCTCATTACAACGCCCAAGCACGTGATTTGTTGTTTGGTTTTATTAATAAGCATTTTCCGGACAAGGATAATTTGGTGTACCCTATAGATCCGTTTAAAATATCCATTACGGAACAGCAAATTGATAATATTTTTACGTCTCCTGATTACGACGAAAATTACAAAATTTTGAAAAAGGAAGTCCGTAATCTAGGTACAAATATTCCTCCTTTGGTAAATGCATATATGAGTTTATCTCCTTGTATGCGTTCTTTCGGGTTTGGTGTGTACCACGATTTTGGAGAGTTGATAGAGTGTTGTATTTTGGTTCCGATAGAGGAAATGCACGATGAAAAAAAACAACGTCATATAGAAACATTCTTAAATATTTAAGGGAAATATAGTATATTTTCTCTTGCAAAAAGCAAAATGCTCTTAATGGATGATAACTCTCTCTATTAAGGGCATTTACTTTTTAATAGGAGTTTTTTGGAGAAGAAAAAATAGTTAAGAATGAGAGATTTTTTCGTTTATAAGGTTTTTTATGAATGAACATTTGTAAAAAATGAGAAGATTTTATACTAAAAAATCAAAATAAAACGTTTTTTATATGTACATTTGTTGCCTATGTTTTCTGTTAAGTCGAGAACGTAAAAAAACCTTATTTGAGTAGAATACGATGATAAAATTATACAATAGATATTCTAATTGTTGCTCTCGAAAGCATCTTCTTGCTTTATTATTTTGTTTTTTCTCTTTGCATAATTCTTATGCCGCATATATACTTCATGTGTATGCTTCAGGAACTGAAGTCGCTTCTGCTACTTTTGTGGATGATCCCGATTCTAACGTAGCAGATGAAATGAATGCCTTGTTTAGTATTCCCGGTTATTCTGGAAATACTGCAGATTATACCTTTAAGGTGCAAAACGATGCCCTGAGTCCTGACCCGAGAGCTGTTCTAAAGCCTCTTTCTGATTATCTTTCTTCTTGCTCTTCGGGAGAGTTTTTCATTTCCATTTATACTACCAATACCGCAAATAACTATTATCCACATGATGCAAAGTGTATGGACACCAGTGTGTATCCGTACTATGGACTTACCTGTTTTAATTCCCTTATTTCTGATTGTGCAGGAACAACCGGTTCTGCAGCTAACCACCTTTTTACTTCGACTGGAACGAGTACTTGGGAGTGTTCTTTTCCTGTGAGTGATATTTCCGGAACGGCTAAAATACTTAAATCGACTGATGGTACCACCTGGGGATGGAATGCAGGTCAATTGGGGCATGTAAGTTCAAATACTACATTGGTTGCAGGGTCGGGGGTGTCTATTGCAGGTAATGGAGCCGGAGATATTTCATTGAATTTGCCGGGTTTGGTTTCCGGTGATAAAGTTGTTTTAACCCTTACCAAGTCAGGTTCTACCTACACGCTTTCAGCTATGTTCATAGCAACACCCATTCTCTCGAATAATGCAAGTTGTGGTAATGATGTGATTTTTACGATTACTAACTATGATGCGAGTGCAACTTATGAATGGACTATTAACGGAACGGCTACTGCTGTCGTTGGAAGTACTTATACGGTTCCATCTCCTGTAGGAGGTACGGTTTATTCTGTAAGTGTTAAGGCAACAAAGGGCAGTGATACCTCATTAGCAGGGACTTCCTCCCAAACATATGCACTTGCTCCCGTAGTTCCTATTTTATCAAATAGTGGAGGGTGTGGAAATCCTGTTTTTACTATTAGTAATTATGATGCAAGTGCGACGTACGAATGGAAAGTTAATGGGACGATTACATCTGTTACGGGAGATAATTATACGATACCATCACCTGTTGATGGAACGACTTACTCCATAGAGGTGATTTCTACGAAAGACGGATGTGCTTCTTCCGGAGGAACTTCTTCTCAAATATATAAGGCAATACCTGCTACTCCTGTTTTGTCAAATAATACAGGTTGTGGTAATGATGTAATTTTTACTGTTACTAATTATGATGCAAGTGCGACGTATGCATGGAAAGTTAATGGAACGATTACATCAGTTGTGGGAGATAATTATACCATACCATCACCTGTTGATGGAACGACTTATTCTGTAGAAGTAATTTCCACGAAAAACGGATGTGCTTCTTCCGGAGGAACTTCTTCCCAAACATATAGGGCAATACCTGTTACTCCGATAATTGTGGATAATGGTGGATGTGGCACACTTGTTTTCACCATTAGTAATTATGATGCAAGTGCGACATATGCATGGAATGTTAACGGAAGTGGTGTTACAGCTACAACGGATAGTACTTATGTTGTTCCATCACCTACTGATGGATCTACTTATTCTGTACAGGTAACATCGACGAAAAACGGATGTCCATCTGCTGTTGCTGCTTATAGTCAAACGTATGCCGGTAAATCTCCTACACCGCAAGTTACCAACTATTCTGCTTGTCAACAAGTAGGTACCCAATCTTGGACGAGTTTAGTAACAGCCTCCGGAACATTGTATTGGTATGCTTCCGCTACTTCGACTCCTGCTATAAATGTTCCGTCCGATTTTAACCAAAATGTAATTCAGAATAAGTCTTATTGGGTATCACAATTGGTATCAGGTAGTAGTTGTGAAAGTGATAGAATAGAAGTAAATGTAACTGTTGCGGGAACTCCTGTTGCAAATGCCGGATCCAATGTTACAGTATGTGAGGGTTCTACTGTTTCACTTGGTGCTACAGCCGTGTCGGGAGTTAGTTACACTTGGACCCCTGCGGTTTTATTGAGCAATGCCGCAGTTGCAAATCCTACTACTCTTGCCTTGAACTCTACAACTACTTTTCAGGTAAAAGCCTCCAATTCTTCTATGCCAACTTGTTATTCTACGGCACAAGTAACTGTAACGGTTTTGAAAAAGCCGGTTATTACATTGGATAAAACAGCCGAAACTATTTGTAAAGGTACAACTACAACATTTGGTTCTACAACCACCGAGTTAGGTGTTAATTATAGTTGGACACCTACAAATTCTTTGGAAAATGCATTAATTCCATATGTAATTACAAAGCCATTGAACGGTGCTCAAACAACATTTACGCTTACCGCAGCTCTCAGCAGTTTATCGACTTGTACTTCCACAGGTAAGGTTGTCATCACTGTTGTTAATTATCCCATAGCCAATGCAGGGGTTGATAAGATGGTATGTGAAGGTAAAACAACCAAATTAGGAACTACTAGTGTTTCGGGAGTTAATTATAGTTGGACACCGGATTGGTTAACAAGCACTACTATCTCAAATCCTACAACGAAAGCAATTACTTCCGATATCTCTTATACATTAACTGCAACTCTATCAGTAGCACCTTATTGTTCATCAACGGATCAGGTGCTTGTTTCAGTAGCCCATAATCCGGTGGTTTACGATGTAGAGGGAACCAATTCTTATTGTGGAGAATCAACAGCCGGTATGACTGTACGTCTTGTTGATTCCGATACTGATACGCAATATGCTTTGTATAAGGATGGTGTTATGCAAGGAAGTTGGGTTACAGGAACAGGATCAGCTCTTGAGTGGTATGATAATAGTGCAGGTAGTTATACCGTAGTAGGTCGTAATATTGCAGCTCAATGTGAAATAGCAATGAATGGAACGGTCACTATAACGAAGAATCCAAAACCGGCTGCCACTATTACTTCAAGTACATCATTGTCTTGTGCAGGGCAATCAACTAACGTTAATATAAATTTTACGGGAACTCCTCCTTTTGATTTTGTACTTGAAACAAATGGAACGACACAAAATTTAGTAAGTAACACGAACATCTATACTTTTGCCTATACTCCACTGTCAGCAACGGTTTTTAAAATAAATAGGATTGAGGATGTTTTTTGTACCACAACTTATACTACGGATGCTCCCGAATTGGATTTGAATGTCGATTCTTTGGACGTGTATAAGATAAAAATGACCCCGGAAAAAAGTATGCTTTGCCCTGGAGATGTAGTGAATTTGTATGTTGATTATTCAGGCTCCACGTCTAAGTTTTTGTGGAGTACGACAGAAACTACAAAACAAATATCCGTTCAACCAAGTTTAACCACTACCTATTTTTTGAGAATTACTACGGACAAAGGTTGTACCATTATAGATTCAATCACAGTCAATGTTGCTCCTAATTACACGTTGGATGTTATCGGATTAAAGGACCCTGCTACCTATTGTACGTCAGATAGTCCTGTTTTGTTAACAGGGGTTCCTTCCGGAGGTTCGTTTACCGGAACTGCCATGGTTGGCAATACATTTACTCCCAGTACTTTAACCACTAATACAACAGGGTCAATTACTTATAAATACACTGATATGAACGGTTGTGCCAAGGATACGGTCATACCGGTTTATGTAAACTTGACTCCGGAAGTCGATTGGGCTGTTACTCCCGATTTTGGACCTCCCTATAGTCCCTCATACCAGTATTGTAAACCTCCAGCCGGTGGAGTGTTGTATTTGCAAGGTTATCCTAAAGATATAAATGGTAAATGGACATTATACAAGGATGCCAGTAGTCCGGCATCAATAGTAGTGGTAGATGTAAACCAGTCAACGGCAAAATTAACAAATGTTTCGGCAGGTGTTTACCAGATAAAGTATTCTATTACGGATAATAAAGGTTGTACCGGTGAAATGATAAAGACTATTACCATTACCAATGAGGAGCAGATAATTATCCCTAATGATGGTATTGTTATAGAACCCAATGATACTTTGTGTTCTGTCTCTACATGGGCACGAATTTATGCTACAGACCTTGGTGGTGTTTTTACCATAAGTAAACCCGCGATGATTGTTAGCCAAGATATCTCAAAGGCGGAATTGATTATAAATCCATCAAAATCTGGTGGGCTTGGAACTCAGAGTGTTATTTATGAAATGACTGATAATCAGGGGTGCCCGACTCGATATACGAAGTCATTCTATATCAAGTCTCCGACTCGTATTTATCCATTAGGCTTGGCTGATTCTTATTGTGATTACAATTCCGATGTGCAAATAAATATTACTTCTGCAGATCCTACAACGGGAACTATCTCTATTTATAAGGATTTTGATAGAGCAAATCCCATTTTAAATCATATTCCTAAGGGAACTAATGTTTATTTCCGACCAAGTTGGGGTGCGGGTGTCTATGAGATAGAGTATACGTATAATGACAAGTATTGTGATTATGTTTTTAGGGACACAGTTACGGTTTATGCTCCTACACCAGTCAGCATGAATTTAAAATCTGATTATTGCATAGGTGATATTATTAATTTGGCTGCTACACCAGCCGGAGGAAGTTATACAACCGATGCTGTTTCCGGTTCTTTGGTAAATAATCAATTTTATACGGGAAAGGCCGGCATAGGTATTCATCACATCTATTACACGGTGACGAACAATCATGGTTGTGTATCTTCAGGAGATACAACCATTCAGATTCGAGGTGCGAGCGTACTGACGATTGCCGATTTAGCGAGTCAGTATTGTGAGCCTGCTGGAGTTGTTACTATTCACGGTTTTCCAAATCAACCGGGAACGGTATCTTTTACAGGACCTTCATTTTTAACAAATAAGGCCGATGGCTATGCGGATTTGGATTTGAGTAAGGCAAATTATAATGCTACCTATAATGTAACTTACAATTATGTAGAAACGTATCAAAATTCATTAGGTGTAACAGAAACTTGTACCACTAAATTAACACAACCTTTTAGAGTATTAAATCAATCTTCCGATTTTAGTGGCTATGATAATTTGGATGTTATTTGTGGGACACGAGATTCTGTTGTACTCACAGGGAACAAACTTCCCAATGGTTCTTTTGTGTTTAGTGGTCCTTCATCTGCCTTTAAAGACAGAGGAAATGGAACGGCCGTTATTTATCCAAAATTACTTTCTGAGGGTCTTTATTCTGTAACTATGCATTACGATTATAAAGATAGTAAGGGGAATATTATTTGTTCAACAGAAAAAACAAAAGCCTTTAGTATTGCTAAAATAGCGGACATTGACAATATCAGTTTATTTTGTGAAGACGGATATAATGCTGTTCGCCTACATGATACCGAAATTGGTGTAACTTACGAATTACAAGTAAATGGAGTAACGTTTGAAACGAAAGATGGTACTGGTGGAAATCTTGATTTTTCTAAAATGCAATTGCAAGATGCTTATGTGAAAGTGTATGCTAGTGAGGGAAGTTGTGTCATTAAGGTCTCAAAAGAGTTTTCTGTCAGTACACTGAAGTTATCAACTATAAAAACCGATATTACTTGCCACGGGGCAAATGATGGAACCATGGTCTCTACTGTGACAGGTGGAGGAGCTCCGTATTCTTATACGTTTGAAAGAACAGATGGAACAATGACACCTATCAATGACCGTACAGCTTCCGGTTTGTCTCCGGGCTTTTATACGTTCACCGTGCAAGATACCATTGGTTGCGAACGTACATCTACCATTGAAATTACAGAGCCGGATTCGCTATTGGTCTCTATAACAACTGTTGCTCTTAAATGTTCAGGTGAAAAGAAGGCAACTTTATCGGCTCATGTGGAAGGAGGTCGAACACCCTATAAATACGTATGGACAAAATTACCAAGTACGACTGTTGGTACAACTGCTACTGTTAGTGGGTTAGGAAATGGTGATTATCAAGTACAAGTTTCGGATAAAAGTTTATGTACTGCTAAAGCAACAGCAACTATATCCTCGCCCGATCCATTGAAAGTAAGTTTGGTAAGTAAGCAGAACGTGTTGCTTACCGGTCATGCAACGGGTTCTATCACCATGCATGTAGAAGGCGGTACTTCTCCTTACTACTATTTCTGGACAGGAATTGGTATTGATCCGACAAAGGCTACCGTGTTGAATCAAACTGATTTGTTGGCAGGAAATTATTACTTAACGGTAACCGATAGCTTGGGTTGTAAAAAGGATACGTTGATTGTAATAACAGAACCTGCAGCCATCAGTGTAACAGCTCACGTGAAAAATATTTCTTGTTTTAACTATAAAGATGGATATATACAATTGGATGTAACCGGAGGTGTGAAGCCTTATACGTATGTATGGTCAACATCCAATGGTTTTTCATCATCGGATGAAGATATACAAAACTTAGCTCCGAATGATTATTCCATAACTATAACAGATAATGAAGGAAATACGTACTCTAATATGTACAGGGTAACCCAACCTGATACTTTGCTGGTACGAACATTGCTTTCTAAAATAACCCATGTACCTTGTTATGGAGACAAAACTGGAAATATAGATATTGAAGTAGAAGGAGGAACTTCTCCTTATGTAGTTCAGTGGACAGGATCGGATATACCAACTGTCGTCGCTAATCCATATAGTGTTCCTAATTTGGGAGCAGGCGTGTATCAAGTAAAAGTAACGGACGCAAATTACTGTGAAGCCAGGTTGTCAGATGAGATTACTCAACCCACACTATTGACACTTACGGATTCTGTAGTTAATAATATTTGTTATAATGAAACAGACGGCTCTATTACGATTTTGCCGCAAGGAGGAACATTGCCTTATTCTTATTATTGGACAGGTATTGGAGTTGTTTCTTTTGCACAAAATCAAACCGGATTACAGGGAGGACAAATTTATTCTGTAACAGTTGCTGATTCGAATTATTGTGAAGTAAAGAAATCATTTACCTTACTTAATCCTACAGAAATTGTTTTATCTACAACGAAAATAGATATTAGTTGTTTTGGACAAAATGATGGACAGGCAAAAGTTTCGGTAACGGGTGGAGTTTATCCATATACGTTTGAATGGAGGAGAAGCGATAGTACACTAGTGGTGAAAGATTCTATTGCATCAGGATTGTCACAAGGAACTTACACGGTTACGGTTACGGATGCTTTGGGTTGTGTAAAAACAAAAAGTGTTACAATAAATGAAAACAATACACTAACTGTTACTATTTCAAAGAACGATATTCTTTGTTCGGGGGGTAATAACGGTTCTGCCAGTGCAATGGCCTTGGGTGGGGGAGCTCCATACTCCTATATTTGGACAAAGTTGCCTTCTACTTCACCAATCAGTCATTCTGCAGCTATTGGTAATTTAGAAGCCGGAACCTACAAAGTTGAGGTAAGAGATAATAATGGATGTTACGCATCAGCTACTACTACTATTATAACCTCTACACCCATAAATGTGCAAGTAACCAAACAAGATGTTTTAGTTACCGGACAAGCTACCGGTGCTATTTCTTTGACGGTTGTTACCGGAGGAGTTCCTCCTTATACCTTTTCTTGGGCAGGACCAAGTATTAACACCTCAAATCAGGATGATCAAAATTTAACCAATGTTTTGGCTGGTGATTACCATGTTTATATCACGGATGCAAATAATTGTTCCATAGATACTGTCGTATCGGTCCTTCAACCCGAATTAATAGCTGTTCAAGCAAATATAAAGGATGTAAGTTGTTTTGGTGAGGCTAACGGATATATAGAATTGACAGTTACCGGAGGAACAACTCCCTATACGTATTCTTGGACATCGACCAATGGTTTTACTTCTTCTTCCGAAGATATTACCGGACTTATGGCTGATTCCTACACGGTTGATATATCGGATGCCGCAGGAAACAATTATAGTAAGACATTTGAAGTTCAGGAACCTCATACATTAGTCATCAATGAATTAGTATCTTCAGAAAAAACAGTTTCCTGCTATGGAGATAAAACGGGAAAGTTAGATATTGAAGTGTTGGGAGGTAATAAACCTTATACAATTACGTGGTCGGGTCCGGATATTCCTTCAGTGGTTGCTAATCCTTTGAGTGTTGAAGATTTGGGTGCAGGTACTTATGAAGTATTTGTTAGAGATAATAAGGGTTGTACACAAAACAGTTCTCACATTATTACACAACCGACCAAACTTCTTGTCAGTGCTGTTGTAACCGACAATGTTTGTCATAACGATGCAAATGGAAGTGTTGTTTTGACTGTACAGGATGGAGTACCTCCGTATTCTTATCTTTGGTCTGGTAATGGTGTACAACCGAATGATCAAAATCAATATAATTTGGTAGGAGGAAAAACTTATGTTGTGAGCGTGTTTGATGACAATAAGTGTGAAGTAAATAAATCATTTGAACTGAAACAACCTACGGAAATATTACTAAATGCTGTAACAACAAATATTTCTTGTTTGGGGGCGAATGACGGACAATTGGAAGCCTTAATTAGTGGTGGTTCATATCCATATAATTCCGTCTGGACAAAAAATGACGGAACAGTGGAAGTTCATGACTCTTTAGCAACAGGGTTACCTCCCGGAGACTATACTTTTACAGTTGAAGATAGCATTGGTTGTACAAAAAGTGTCGAAGCCACAGTTACTGAACCATCAAAATTAGAAGCCTCAATAGATCCTACTGCTGTTCTTTGTTCGGGAGTAGATGATGGTGTGCTTCAGGCTCGTGTTACCGGAGGAACTGTTCCTTATTCATATTTGTGGACTTTGTTGCCTTCCACACCTATAGGAGTAGGTTCTCGTCTTACCAATCTCGCTGCCGGAACCTACAAGTTGATGGTTCAGGACAAAAATATGTGTTCAGATGATGCTTATGCTACGATTTTGTCTTCAACACCCTTGGTAATAACTTTGGTCAATAAGCAGGACGTTTTAGTAACAGGAGATAATTCCGGAAGTATAGAATTGGCTGTCTCCGGTGGTACGTTGCCATATAATTATTTTTGGACAGGAACAGGGATAGATCCTGCCAAACAAAATGATTTGAATCAATACAATTTGGTTGCCGGTAATTACACGTTTACGGTGATCGACAATTTGGGATGTTCTAATGATACCACAATTGTAATAACGCAACCGGAGGTTATTTCTGTTGTGGCAAAAACTCAACAAATAGATTGTTTCGGCAATAAAAATGGATATGTTGAACTTACTGTTACGGGAGGCTATGCTCCATATACATACACATGGACTAGTGGTAATGGATTTACATCTGCAAGTAGAGATATTTATAACTTAAATCCAGGAAGTTACTCCTTAAGGATTGAAGATAGTCAAGGAAATACCCATTTTGAAAATTATACAATAACTGAACCATCAGTTTTGGTGCTGAACTTGCTAAACTCCAGCAAGACAGCATTGAACTGCTTTGGAGAACGGGATGGCAATCTCAATATTGAACTACAGGGAGGTAAAACACCTTATAGCATTGTTTGGAATGGCCCTGATGTCTCTACTGTGGTTACGAATCCATATAGTTTATCAAATTTGGGTGTTGGTACTTATACCGTAAATGTTACCGATAAAAATGGTTGTGTTATTCGTTTGGCACAGGAAATAACTCAACCGGATGAATTAAAAATGACGGCAGCAATTGTACAGAATGTATGCTATAATGATCAGATAGGAGCTATTGATGTCACTGTTACAGGCGGAGTTACTCCTTATGTTTATAGTTGGTCGGGAGTTGGTGTGGTTAATGCTAATGAAGATCAGTCCGGCTTGAGAGGTGGAAGATCTTACCAATTGAGATTTACTGATAATAATTTGTGTGAAATTGATACCGCATTTTATCTGGAACAGCCTGAACAATTAGTTGCCACTATTGATGCGGAAAAAGATATTTGTGAAGGAGACAGTGTGTCATTGTATTTTAGTTGTACTGGCGATCCTAATTGGTCATATTCATACACAGACGGAACCGATATTTTTTCTCACATTTCATCTGTTCCTAACTTTAGTTTGAAATATGCCCCAACAGTAAGCTCACAATATGATTTGATTAGTGTTGTTGATGGAAACGGATGTAAAGCACTTTTGGAAGGAACAGCACCTGTTACGGTACACAAATATCCCCAATTGAATGTTTTATCAACAACATCAGATTGTTGCTTGGGTGATGAAATACTTGTTGATATGGTACTTGCCAATGAGTTTCCTTGGCAAGTGAGATATACCGACGGCACAAGTGTTTTTGTAGAAACAGGTTTGAATAAATCAAGAGATTCCATTTATATAACCCCGACAAAGACTGGAACAACAGATTATACGATAGAGACGGTAAGTAGTCAATATTGTAAAACTCAGGTTGACTATGATTTTTCTGTAACAGCTTACGAATACCCCAATTTGATAGTTACTGCACCTCCCTTTGTTTGTCATGATGATACGGTTCGTATTACCCTACAGCCAATAGGAATAGGTCCTTGGCAAGTTATTTATTATGAAAATGGTGTTAAATATTTCCTTGATATTACAGAATCTCCTTATATACTCAAGAGAACACCTAATTTGGTAAATAATGTATATCTATTTGAAAGCATCAGTTCGGGTTTGCATTGCTATGCAGCACTTGGTAAACGCTTACAGGTTACTGTTGGACAATTACCTTCAGATGCAACACAAATACAAGGGAATACAGCTGTTTGTAGAAATTCGACAGAACGGTATGTCGTACCTCCTATAACCAATGCAGATTCTTATGAATGGGTATTGCCTGCAGGATATACGATTATCAGTGGAACCGGAAGTAATGAAATAATGGTACAAGTGGGTCAAAATGCCGAAGAAGGTTTGATTGAAGTATACGGTGTTAATTCTTGTGGAAATGGCTTGAAATCATCTATTTATGTGCGACCTAATGAGTTATTAGGAACTGTAGGAGATATTTCTTCTCCATTGTTTATTTGCGAAAATGCATCTCTTTTCCAATTGTCAGTACCTGAAATAGAAGGAGCAACATCTTACGAGTGGACATTACCTACCGGTTACACCATAGAAGCCGGTAAAAATTCCAGAACAATTTTGGTATCAATAAACGCGTATGCTCAAAGTGGAACCGTTTCAGTTGTGGGTGTTAACAGATGTACTAAAACGGATATTAGAACTGCCTTTTTAAATATTCGTACATTACCGATTGTGGAAGCGGGGGTTGACTTTACAACTAATTGTGCAGATTATGCTAATCTCAAAGGCAATAACCTTGCAGGGACCATTAGTAAATGGACTTTGCTAAGTGGTAGAGCTGATTTTGATGACATTACCAAATACAATACGAAAGTTAGTAATTTGATGTTTGGAAAAAATAAATTTCAATGGAATGTAAATGATGGTTACTGCTTGAATTTTGATACTGTTACCGTAACCAACAATAATCCGGGGATTACAACTCCTGAAATTTCTTCCATCGTTATTTGTGAAGATTCAATAACCTTGAGAGCTCCAAAACCTGACTTTGGTAGTTATCGTTGGACACTCATCGGAGGAGATGGTATAGTGGCTAATCCCGAAAGTAATTCAACTTTGGTAACCGAATTAGGATATAAAATAACAAATACTTTCCGTTGGGAAGTGTATACCCCAAGTTGTAGTAATACCGTTGATGTAAAAGTGATTTCAAACAGTTTGCACAAACTTGCCGATGCTGGTGAAGATGATTTTACTGTTGAAGATTATTACAGACTTTCAGCTCGCATAAATTCTGATTCGAATATTACCGGTCAATGGTCTTTGGTGGCAGGAACAGGAAAATTTGATAACCCTAATTCTTACAATACATACGTAAGAGGCTTATCTACAGGTGTTAATACTTTCCGTTGGACAATACAAGGTTATGGTTGCAGTGCCTATGATGAGGTTCAAATTAGATATGCAGAAGAACCTATTGCGGATTTTTCAATGGATGTTGACTCCGGTTGTAGCCCTTTAACCGTCGAATTTACTAATTTAACAATAGGAGACGCAACCTACCTTTGGAATTTTGGTGATGGAAGCACGTCAACGCAAAGAAGTCCGGATCATACATTTACTCGTTCCGGAGTCTATACGGTAACTCTAACTGCCACTGGATCTAAGAAAACAGATCAAATTACAAAAAGCGTAGAAGTTTTCCAATCTCCTAAAGCATCCTTTTTAATAGCAACTACGCAATTGTATATGCCTTCGCCTGAGGCTCATTTCTATTGTGAAACAAAAGATGTAAGTAAGTACTGGTGGAATTTCGGTGATGGATGTTCTTCCACAGAAAGAGATCCTGTACATACATATACGGCTGAGGGAGTTTATAATGTTACTCTAAAAGTTGAGGATGCAATGGGCTGTCAGGATTCGGTTACGATTTACAATGCAATCAATATCGGAGATTATGGCTTTATAGTATTCCCTAATGCATTTACGCCCAATACTTCTGTCCCTAACGGAGGATCTTATACAATTGATGAAAGAAGATTAGATATTTTTTATCCTGTTTCTAAAAATGTAGATGAGTATAAGTTGGAAATATTTAATCAATGGGGTGCTAAGATTTTTGTTTCAAATGATGTTCTTGTCGGATGGGATGGTTACATAGATGATAAATGTGCTTTGCAAGGTACATATGTTTATAAAGCCACAGGTAAATATAAAAATGGAAGAGAGTTTAAGGTTTCCGGAAGCTTTATGCTTGTGCGCTAACAGGAATTTAATCATGAAGAAAAGTTTAATAATATTGTTTTTATCAATAAATTCGTTTTTTATTTCAACGAAAATTATTGCACAAGATTTTCTTTTATCCCAGCCTTGGTCGTCGCCCACTTTTGTTGGACCTTCTTTTGCCGGATTATCGGGATCTCGTGCATATATGACTTATAGAAACCAATGGGCATCTTTGAAGGGCTCTCAGACATTACTGGCTAGTTTTGACCATTATTATCATCCTTTGAGGTCTTCTTTTGGTGCAGTGCTTTCTTATACGTCTTATGGTGGCAATATGTTGTCACAAACGGAATTTGAGGTGCAATACAACTTCGTTGCAAAAATTACGGATGAGTGGTTTTTTCGTCCGGGGGTTGAAATCGGATTTTTTTATCGTGCAATGGACCCTAGTAAATTGATTTTTGTTGATCAAATTGCCTTGGATGGTAGTATTGTTCCAACATCTTCTTTTAATCCTGATGTAACATCTGTGTTGCGGTTGGATGCTTCAGTGTCTTTCTTGGTGTACAATGAATATATTTTTGTGGGAGCTGGTGCAGACAGATTAGTGCCTAATGATATCGCTTTTACAGATGCAGAAACAGAAACAAAAATAAAATTAAATGCCTATGCTGCCGGTAAAATCCCATTCAATCGTGGATACGGAAAATATGATTCGTACGATGATTTAACCATTGCAGGATTATTCCAAATGCAGGGTCAATACCAACAATTTGACATTGATTTTTTATACCATCATAATCCTTTTATGGCGGGTATTGGTTATCGGGGGATACCATTTATTTCTTCTGAAGGTTTAAGTAATACCGATGCATTGAAGTTTGCGTTAGGATATTCTTTTGAAAACAATATTACCGTTTCGTATAGTTATGATGTTAGTTTATCTTCTTTGATAGATGTTTCCGGAGGTTCTCATGAAATAGTGCTGAGTTATAAGTTCAACCAAAAATCTCCTAACGATAGGTCGTTCTTTTGCTATTAATTTTTCAATTATATGGGTTCAATAGCTGATGATTCTTTCGAACCTTGTTATAGATTAATTTTAACGCGTTCAAAAGGTTTGCATTTTACTATGTAAGCAAATCAAAAGGTGCTTTTGGTAACTCTCCTTTTATTCATTCTCTTTTACAAGCATTTCTACTAGTTTTGGAACACCTTCGGAAGCGTTCATTTTTATATGGTGTAAAGGGTTACTAATGCCTGACATGTTTGGCTCTCCGGGGTCAACCAAATAAATGGGAACGTTATTTTGTATACAATGTACCAATGAAGCAGCAGGATATACCGCCAGTGATGTTCCTATAACAATCAGAATGTCAGCTTGTTGTGCTATTTGCATGGCTTTGTCAAATTCGGGTACGCTTTCGCCGAAAAAGACAATAAACGGTCGTAATGGAGACCCGTCCGCATGTTTTGTCTCCATTTTTTGTTCCCAACCCTCAAAAGAAATGGTTGCTGTTTCATTTTTGCTGCTGCGTAGTTTTCGTAACTCGCCGTGCAAGTGTGTGATATTTTTGCTTCCTGCACGTTCGTGTAGGTCATCTATATTTTGTGTGATCACTTGTACATCAAAATGTTTCTCCAGCTCTGTGATGGCGTAGTGTGCGGCGTTAGGCGTTGTCTCCAATAGTTCTTTACGTCTTGTATTGTAAAAATCAATCACCTCTTGTCTGTTATATACCAAGGCTTCGGGTGTACAAACATCTTCGATACGATGATTTGCCCACAATCCGTTTCCACCTCTGAAAGTCGAAATGCCACTTTCGGCAGAAATACCCGAACCGGTAAATACAACTATTTTCTTTTTTTGTGTCATGGTTTTATTGTAAATGTGTTACACAAAAATAACATTATTGGTTGAAGAATGAAATTAGTTTTTGTAGTTTTGTGTCGTAGATTTTAAAAGTGCCACTAAGACCCATTTATCACATGAAAAAAATTCCTAGTTTTTCTATAGACCATCTTCATTTATTGAGAGGTATTTATGTTTCCCGTAAGGATTATTTGACCAACGATGTTATCACTACATTTGATATTCGTATGAAGGAACCGAACCGTGAACCGATACTTGGTAATGGTGAATTGCACACGATTGAACATCTGGCAGCTACCTTTTTGCGTAATCATCCGGTATGGGGCGATAAAATTATCTTTTGGGGACCAATGGGTTGTTGTACAGGAAATTATTTTTTAATGAGAGGGGATTTGCAACCCGGAGATATTTTGGAATTGATGCGAGAAACCTTCCGTTTTATCCGCGATTTTGACGGTGAAGTTCCCGGTACTGTTCCTCGCGATTGTGGTAACTGCTTGCTCCATAATTTACCTATGGCAAAATACGAAGCAGACAAATACCTTCGTGAGGTTTTAGATGTGATAGAAGAAAAAAATATGGTGTACCCAATAAACTTATAGCCTTTCAGCAAATTCAGTCAGGGCTCTGGCGAAATTTGTCCAAGAAAGTTCATCTTTCTGTTGTTGGATGCCTCTGATAAATTTGCTCTTGTCTTCCGTGTAAAATTGATTTATGCTATTCGTGATGGCATTGGCATCGATGCTTGCACAAACCAGACCTGTTCCGGCATTTTCTACGACTTCTTTTAATCCACCCGTGTCGGTAATAATCAATGGTACTTCAAAGTGGTAAGCAATGGAGGAAATTCCACTTTGAGTAGCTGATCTATAAGGCAACACGCATACATCGGCAGCAGAAAAAAATAAGGGTACTTCCGCATCACTTATGTAGGTATTAAAAACTTTGATGTTTTTGACGTTTTTGTTTCGGTTAATTTGTTCTTGGTATTTGTCGAAACTACCGTAGCTTTCTCCTGCAATTATTAGTTGATAAGAATCGTCCAATTGGTTCATGGCTTCGATGAGCAAATCCAGTCCTTTGTAATCTCGAATCAGACCGAAGAAAAGCAATGTTTTTTTGTCTAAATCCAACCCTAATGTTTTTTTTGCTTCGATACTATCTTTCTTGTTGCCAAAATGATTGAATAATGGGTGAGCTTTAGTAATATAGTTTGCATTTGGAGATAAATCAATTAAATCTTGTTTTACCGATTCACTCATCGCAACAAACCCCGAATTTTGGTTCAAAAACCATTTTGTAAGAGGTTTATCCAATATGTTTCGTTCGTGTGGTAAAACATTGTCTAATATAGAAATAACCTTGCATCCCTTTTTTTTCTGTTGTTTTGCTACCCAGCCTAATGATGGAGCTAAATAAGACATCCAATATTTCATAATTAATACATCGGGTTTGTATTTGGCAATTTCTTTTGTCGCAGAACAGTAAGAAAAAGGATTTGCGGTGTCCAAAACAGGAAAGCTTTTGATAACAGTAGCCGTGTCCTCTTGTGTTACATATTGCGTTTTTCCCGGGAATAAAAAATTAGGATATTGACGTGTAAAAGTAAAAGCTTTTATTTCGTTGTTTTTGGATAATTCTTCGAACAAATCTGCATTAAATTGGGCAATTCCCCCGCGAAAAGGATAAAATGTGGAAAGGTAAGCTATTCTCATGGATACAAAGATTGAAATTATTTTTGATTGTCTGTCATTACTTTTTTTGCAAAAGAATATAAATTAGCATATTGCTCGTTAAAATATTCGGGGTTGATGCCTTTTTCTTTGCTGATTAAAATGGCATACATACCCGCATTGCGAGCAAAAAGCAGATCGAACAAAGAGTCTCCAACCATCAAACTTTGTTCAAAAACAATATCCGGAAAATCCGTTTTTGCCTGTATTGCCATGCCTATATTGGGCTTTCGGTTAGGACTGTTTTCGTCTAAATCGGTGCAACAATAAATTTTATCGATTCTACCACCAATCGCATTTATTTTTTGTTGCATAAAAGTATGAATTATATCCAGATCATTTAAAGACATGACTCCTTTGCCAACTCCTCGTTGATTGGAAACTATGATAATGTGTTTAAAAAAAGGAGTTAAAATCTTTAGAGCTTCCAACGATTGGGGCAAGAACTCCATTTCTTCAATAGTTTTTACATAGTCGCCGAGTAGATGTTTGTTTATAACACCGTCTCGGTCAAGAAATAATGTGTCAAATTTTTTATATAACCCCATTCCTAAAATCTATTTGAGCTTTGTTATAATCTTCGGGAACGCCAATATCAATGAAGTATCCATTGGATGAAAAACCTGCTATGAAAGTAGAGTCTATATTTTTTTCGAAGAGTTCCTTTTCTAAAGAACATTTCTCCGGTAATTTTTGTAACGTGTTTTTGCCGATAAGATAAACCCCTCCATTGATATAACCGGAGGTGCAAAATTGTTTTTCCTTAAATTGTATGATGCGTTGAGTCTTTTCTTCCAATTCGACAAGCCCAAACCGACTGAAGTTTTCCATTTTTCGTAAGGCAATGGTAACTTTTGCTTTTGTTTTTTCATGAAGTTGCATCATACCCAGATAATCAACTTCAAAATAGGTATCTCCATTGATAATGAAAGCTTTATCGGTGAGCATAGCTTGTGCGGCAAACCGCAGAGCCCCACCTGTCCCTAAAGGTTCTTGTTCCACTACCCACGAAACTTCTAATTGGGTATTGAAAGTTTTGAGCCATTTGATTACCATCTCGTGTTTGTAGCCTAGGGAAAGAATAACATGATTGAATCCTTTTTGTTCTAAAGAAGTAAGTAAGTAATGCAAAAAAGGTTTTTCTGCTACAGAAGCCATGCATTTAGGTAAATCGGAAACAATGCTTTGTAATCGAGTGCCTAATCCGCCTGCTAAAATGATACATTCCATGATTATTTTTTGCCAAAAATTGCCGATTCAACCATTTCGCAAATGATATGTCCCAATAAAATATGGGTTTCTTGTATGCGTGGAGTATCACTACTCGGAACATGGATAATATAGTCGCTGAAAGCTTCCATATCTCCTTTTTTTTCTCCAATGAGAGCTATGGTCAACATTTCTTTTCCCTTAGCTGTTTTAAAAGCCTCAACAATGTTTTTGGAATTTCCTGATGTCGAAAGTCCTACTAAGATATCACCCTTTCTGCCAACTCCCGAAACAAGGCGAGAATAAATCAAATCGTAAGAATAGTCATTGGCAACAGCAGTGAGGTAAGACGTGTTACAATGCAATGCTTCGGAAGGCAAACTAGCTCTATCCAAATAAAATCTGCCTGAAAATTCGGCTGCTAAGTGCTGTGCGTCGGAGGCACTACCTCCGTTTCCGCAAAAATAAACTTTATTGTCTGTCTTAAAACAAGCAACTATGGTTTCTATTATGCTGCTCAGTGTGTTTTTCAAAGAATCATCGTTTTGTACCAAAGAGATGACTTCTTGATGCTGTTGTAATCGTAGTCCGATTAGTTTTTGACTGTCCATGTTTTCAATCCGTATTTGCTAAATTCGAACGGACATACATGTCCGATATGTAATTCTGTAAGAGCTTTCACCACCTGAAAACGACTTGTTCCGGGGCAATAAAAGAACATAAACCCCCCACCACCGGCACCTGATATTTTTCCTCCCAGAGCTCCATTGTTGATTGCTGTTTCATAAATCATGTCAATGGAAGAATTCGAAATATTGTGAGCCATTTTTTTCTTGTTTACCCAACTGGTATTGAGGGCTTTGCCAAGTTCATTCAATTCACTTCTTAGCAAGCAGTTTTTTATGCGATAAGCTTCTTTTTTTACATTGTGCATGGCTTCAACAGATTGCTCATCGTTTTTACGCACATTTTCCGATTGTTCTTCAATAATTTTGGCGGATACTCGTTGTAGGTTAGTGTAAAATAATACTGTATTCAAACCCCATTCCTGAAGCAACTCATTTTGGATGCGTAATGGATTAACAATCACTTTGTCCTCCTCATTAAATTCCATAAAATTGACTCCACCGAATGTGGCTGCATATTGATCCTGTTTTCCTCCTGCCATGCCCAAATCAATCCGTTCAATTTCGTAGGCATAATGTGCTAAATCATATTGTCCCAAGGGTAGTTTCAGCCATTCGGAAAAAGCACCCAAAATAGCCACTACCAAGGTGGATGAAGTACCCAATCCTGACCCTGTCGGAACATCCATATAGGTGGTTAATTCGAATGATAAAGGCTTATTATTGTTGAATTTTTTGACGATTGAATTATAAATTCCCTTTTGAAGTAAAAGAGAATCTTTTTCTAGAAAAGACAAGACAGCCGTCGAATCAATTTCTTCTGTAATGTCTTCATTGATATGCACAAACCGAATTTTACCGTTGTCCAAAGGACGTATGTTCGCATATGCATACATATTCACCGTTACGTTTAAAATGGCTCCGCCGTATAAGTCGGAGTAGGGAGAAACATCCGTTCCGCCTCCCGCAATTCCTAATCGAAAAGGAGCTTTACTTCTATATAGCACTTTCTTTTAACGTTTAAGGGTTGTTCTCTAAATACAATACAAGTAGTACAAAAGTAATGAAAAAGTTGTGAAAAGTAAGCATTTGAATTTAAGATTTACATAAGCAACTCACTGTTAACAGAGAAATAGACCTTTTTGTCCTTCTGACATTGTTCACTTGGCACTAAATTTATTATCTTTGTAGCCTCAAATCAGTAACTTTACACAATGACTTTTAACGAAGAAATAAAACGTCGTCGAACTTTTGCTATTATTAGTCACCCTGATGCCGGTAAAACAACTCTTACCGAAAAATTATTGCTTTTTGGGGGTGCAATACATATTGCAGGTGCTGTAAAATCGAACAAAATTAAAAAAACAGCCACTTCCGATTGGATGGAAATTGAAAAGCAACGTGGAATATCAGTTGCTACGTCTGTTATGGGTTTTGAATATAGGGATTACAAAATCAATATTTTGGATACCCCGGGTCACCAAGATTTTGCTGAAGATACTTTCCGTACGCTTACTGCCGTTGATAGTGTAATTATTGTCATTGATACGGCAAAGGGAGTCGAAACACAAACTCGTAAATTGATGCAGGTTTGCCGTATGAGAAAAACTCCTGTCATGGTGTTTGTTAATAAAATGGATAGAGAAGGGAAAGATCCTTTCGATTTATTGGATGAAATAGAAAGTGAACTTGGTATTCATGTACGTCCGTTAAGTTGGCCAATTAATATTGGTGCAGGTTTTAAGGGTGTTTATAATATTCATAAAAAAGGGCTTGATTTATATACTCCTAATAAACAGACAATAACCGAATCTGTAGCCTTTACCGATTTGAATAGCAAGGAGTTGGAAAAATATATAGGGGAGAAAAATGCTTCCAAATTAAGGGAAGATTTAGAGTTGATAGAGGGTGTTTATTCCGAATTCGATACAAAAAAATATTTGGCAGGAGAACTGGCTCCTGTATTTTTTGGTAGTGCATTGAATAATTTTGGGGTAAAAGAGTTGCTTGATTGTTTTGTCGAGATAGCACCATCGCCGCTGCCTGTTGAGGCATTGGAACGCACCGTAAATCCTGATGAAGAAGCCTTCTCCGGATTTGTCTTTAAAATTCATGCCAATATGGATCCAAATCATCGAAGTTGCATAGCCTTTGTTAAGATTTGCTCCGGAAAATTTGAAAGAAATGTGAATTACAGACATATTCGTCATAAAAAATTGATGAAATTTTCCTCTCCAACAGCATTTATGGCTCAGAAGAAAGAAACTGTAGATGAGGCTTTTGCGGGAGATATTATTGGGTTACCTGATACGGGAACGTTTAAAATTGGCGATAGTTTGTCGTCCGGAGAAGATATTCACTTCAAAGGATTACCTAGCTTCTCTCCGGAAATGTTTAAGTATATTGAAAATGCCGATCCGATGAAAGCCAAACAACTGAACAAGGGTATAGAACAACTTATGGATGAGGGCGTTGCCCAATTATTTGTTAATCAGTTTAATGGCAGAAAAATTGTTGGAACTGTGGGTCAATTACAGTTTGAGGTAATACAATATCGTCTTCTTCACGAATACAATGCACAGTGTAAATGGGAACCGATTAATTTATACAAAGCTTGTTGGATAGAAAGTGATGATAAAGAAGAATTAGAAAATTTTAAAAAACGGAAATACCAATACATGGCAAAGGACAAAGAAAACAGAGATGTTTTTCTTGCAGATTCAGGGTACATGTTGCAAATGGCTCAAAATGATTTTAAAAGCATTCGCTTCCATTTTTCGTCCGAATTTTAATTTTCCAGATAAAGCGAACTTAATTAAAATTAAATGGAAATAGGAAAATTCAACTCTATGAGAGTTGTGAAACATGTGGATTTTGGTGTCTATCTTGATGGTGAGGAATTGGGGGAGGTACTTATGCCCATTCGTTATGTGCCTGAAAATTGTGAAGATGGAGATACTGTAGAGGTATTCTTGTATGTTGATTCGGAAGATAGACCCATTGCAACGACCGAAAAACCTTTTGCTCAAGTGGGTGATTTTGCGGCACTGAAAGTAAAGTCTGTATCTAAATATGGAGCTTTTTTGGATTGGGGATTGATGAAAGATTTGTTGGTGCCTTTTAGCGAGCAGAAAATCAATTTGGAAGAGGGTGATACTGCGGTAGTGTACATTTACCTCGATGAAAAGACCAACCGCATAGCCGCTTCTGCTAAGGTAGAAAAATTTACGGCTAAAGAACCTTTTGAGGCTGAACCGGAGACTGAGGTTGATCTACTTGTTTGTAAAAAAACAGATTTGGGCTACAAGGCTATTATCAACAACAAATTTTTAGGTCTTTTGTACGAGAATGAAGTTTTTAAGCCTCTTTATGTCGGACAAAGAGTGAAAGGATATGTTAAGCAAATACGGGAAGACGGAAAAGTTGATCTTCGTTTGCAAAAATCAGGTTTTCAGCAAATTGTTGGAGAATCGGAAAATTTGCTCGTTAGATTGCAAAAAGCAGGAGGCTTCTTGGCTACTACTGATAAAACTCCAGCAGAGGAGATATACTCCATTTACGGTATCAGCAAAAAAATGTATAAAAAAGCGGTCGGCGATTTATACAAAAAACGCTTGATAAGTATTGAAGAAGAAGGAATACGATTGATTAAAAAATAAATTTAGAATACATTGAACCCTCTTGTAAAGCAAATGACACCCTTTATCGTAATGGATGTCTTAGAAAAAGCAAATGAAATGGAACGCAAAGGTGTCCATATTATTCATTTGGAAGTAGGAGAACCTGATTTTAATACACCATCATGTATTACAAAGACTATAAAAGATGCTTATAATCAAGGAATTACACACTACACTCACTCATTGGGAGACCCTGAGTTGCGAGAAGAAATAGCTCGTTTTTATAAAAAAGAGTATGATGTGACAGTTGACCCCGATTGCATTGTGGTTACTTCCGGTTCTTCTCCTGCTATATTGTTGGCACTAATGCTTTTGTGCGATAATGACGCTGAAATTATTATGTCTAATCCTGGTTATCCTTGCTATCGAAATTTCACATTGGCATGCCAAGCTAATCCGGTATTTGTGCCTCTAAAGCCTGAAAATAATTTTCAGTACAATATGGAGGATATAAAAAAATCCATTACCCAACGTACCCGTGCCATCATTGTTAATTCTCCGATGAACCCGGTCGGAAATTTAATACATGACTCTGTTTTTACAGAACTGTCAAGGTTAAATATTCCTATCATCTCCGATGAAATTTATCATGGACTAACGTACGAAGGAAGGGCTAAAAGTATTTTGGAATTTACGGATAAGGCATTTGTTATCAATGGATTTTCCAAGCGTTTTGCCATGACCGGTTTGCGTCTTGGTTACCTTATTGCCCCTAAGGAACATATGCGTTCGCTTCAAATATTGCAACAAAATTTGTTTATTTGTGCCCCTAGCTGTGCCCAACGTGGGGGTATTGTCGCATTACGCTCTGCACAGAAAGATGTGCAGAAAATGAATGCTACTTACAATGAACGTCGTTTGTATATGGTGGAACGTCTAAAAGCCATGGGATTTGTTATTTATTCGGAACCACAAGGGGCGTTTTACATTTTTTGTGATGCCCGTAAGTTTACCAAAAACAGTTATAAGTTTTCTTTTGATGTTTTGGAAAATGCTCATGTAGGAATTACTCCGGGCATTGATTTTGGTATCGCAGGAGAGGGCTTTGTACGCTTTTCTTACGCCAATTCGATGGAAAATATCAAGGAAGGAATGGACAGATTGGAAAAATATTTACAAACCATTCAACCAAAATAAAATCGGATGTTGTTAGTAAAAAAACGTATAGCTTTACTTGTTGCCGGTATAGTTTCTGTTGGTTTTTGCTTTTCCCAATCCTCTGTTTGGAAAGTAAGCAAAGGCGAAAATACTTTGTATTTGGCTGGAAGTATTCATTTTTTACGACCTTCGGATTATCCTTTGCCTTTAGAATATGAAATGGCTTTTGAAAAATCGGATAAGCTTATTTTGGAAACGGATTTGGAAGAAATGTCAACCCCTGCTACCGTAAAAAAAATGATGGCAAAGGCGATATTTACAGATACTACAACCTTACAATCTGTATTGGCTCCCGAAACATATAAGCTATTGAAAGAAAAGGCTGAACAGTATTCTTTGCCAATGGAGCGATTGAAAAAGTTCAAGCCTTCTATGGCTATTTCTATTCTTAGTGTGGGGCAATTACAACAACTTGGCTTTTCTCCCGAAGGTGTTGATGCGTATTATTTTTCTAAGGCTAAAGAGGTTGGTAAGAAAATCGAGTTTCTCGAAACGGTTGACTACCAAATAAGTGTATTGTTTGGAATGGGAGAAGGATATGAAAACGAATTTGTTTTATATTCTCTCAAGGATTTAGAAAATACCGAAAAGGACTTGCTTTTTCTTGTTACGGATTGGAGAAGAGGAACTTCGGATGAAACTGAAAAACAAATGAAAGCAACAAAAGAAGCTTTCCCTACCGTCTATAATTCTTTGCTGATTGAAAGAAATGATAATTGGCTTACTAAAATTGAATCTTATTTAACCGATGAGCCCATAGAATTTATGGTTGTCGGATTAGCACATTTGTATGGACCTGATGGATTGTTAAAAAAATTGCAAGATAAAGGCTACACTATCGAACAGGTCAAATAATCCATTATTTTTGACAAATAATAGTCATCAAAAAGTTATTCTCCAACAATTTTTTAGGCATAATTACAAGTTAGAGAAGATTATTATGAAATCAACGAAACAAAAAACCATATTGCTGTCATCTATTTTATTAATAATGACCGGACAATTATTATTGGCACAAACTAATGGCATCCTCGTTGATAAAGAATCGCGTCAACCAATTCCATATGTCAGTATATACACAACGAATGGAGATAAAACATTTGGAACCATGAGTGATGAAAAAGGAGAGTTTTCTGTTGATTTTCCTTTTCAAACGCTGTTTTTTGTCCATATGAATTACGAAAAATCTGAAATTAAGAAATCGGATTTGAGCGATACAATTCATTTAATGCCAACAACTGTTATGTTAGATGAGGTGGTTGTTAGTAATAGTGAGCCGGCATGGATAAAAAGAGTCCTGAATAGAATCGCAGAACAGAAGTCTCAACATTACCAAACAATAGAAAAAGCGTTAGCCTACAAATATGAAACGTATACATTGACTGACTCAAATGGATATGCTTTTAAAAGTAATGGTAATTTATTAGTGCCCAAGTTGTCAAATAGTTCAAAGTATTACCTTGATGCACAGAATAATACGATAAAGTATAAGGACAAAACCGCAGGAGTGGATTTTTCTAATTTAAAAAGGATGTTATATAACGACTTTATAAATTCTTTTGACAAGAAATTTATAAAGGAGAATAATTTCAGTCAAAATATTTCTTTTGAAAGCGAAAATACTAATATTGTTCAATTGGTATTTACTTCTAAAAAGTTTAAAGATGATGAAGGTTATGTTCTGATTGATACGTTGAATAATATTATTATTGAAGCAGAAAGAAATTTAGGAACTGATTCCAATATAAAAATACAGACTTCATCAATTTTACGAGATGTGGTATCGAATCAAGGTTTTCATTATAATACCTGGATTACAAGCAGTCACACTAAGTATGATAAAATTGGACAGAGCTATTATATTTCTGAATGTAAGTATAAATTTTATATGAAAATGACCACTAAAAATAAAAAGGGCGATTCACAATATTTTTCTTCGATTGAATCGAAATTATATTTAGATAGTGAAATCAAAAACACGAGCAAAGAATATAAAGTTATTCCCAAACCATATTACATCATTGCTATATATACAAAAAAGATGCAACGAGAAGAAGACGCTTTGAACAAAGTGCCTGTGAGTTTTGAGAAGTTTAAATAATCGTTGCCAAATAATTTTTAATTTTGATTTTCACCTAATCTCATCGAAAGTTGTATCCTTTTTTTAGAAAGATCAACCTCAAGTATTTTTACCTGAATATGTTGGTGCATGGATACTAAGCCTGTCGGATTGGAAATATAACTTTCTGCCATTTGTGAAATATGGACTAAACCATTTTCTTTAATACCGATGTCTACAAATGCTCCAAAATTGGTGATGTTGGTTACTATTCCGTTGAGAATCATTCCTATACGTAAATCTTCTATTTTTTTTATACTGGGGTCAAATTCAAAAACTTTAATGGCTTGTCGAGGGTCTCTGCCGGGTTTTTCCAATTCTTTCAAAATATCTTGAATGGTGAGTAAACCTATTTTCTCATCGGTATATTTTTCAGGATGCAACGATTGTTGAAGTTCTTTCTTTTTGATTAAATCATCAACATCGCACTTCAAATCGTTAGCCATTTTTTCTACTATATAATAGCTTTCGGGGTGCACTGCAGAATTGTCTAATGGATTTGCAGCATTAGCAATTCGTAAAAACCCTGCACATTGTTCGAATGCTTTTTCTCCCATTCTTGGAACTTTTAAAAGATCTTTTCTTGTATGAAATTCACCATTTTGAGTTCTAAAATCAACAATGTTTTGAGCCAATGTTGGTCCTAACCCTGAAATGTACGTCAATAAATATTTGCTGGCTGTGTTTAGGTTGACTCCTACTAAGTTTACAACACTTTCGATGGTTTTATCCAACGAATCCTTCAATTTTGTTTGGTCTACGTCATGCTGATATTGACCGACACCAATTGATTTCGGGTCTATTTTTACCAATTCCGCTAATGGATCCATCAATCTTCTTCCAATAGAAACAGCTCCCCGAACGGTAACATCATACGTAGGAAATTCTTCCCGGGCAATTTTTGAGGCTGAATAAATAGATGCCCCATTTTCGCTTACTACAAAAACTTTTACTTCACGGTCATAACGAATGTTTTGTATGAAATGTTCAGTTTCTCTACCGGCTGTTCCATTTCCTATGGCAATTGATTCTATTTGGTAGGCTTCTACCATCTTTTGTATTTTACGAGTCGCTTGTGCCGTGTCATTTTGCGGTGGATGTGGATAAATCGTCTCGTTGTGTACCAGATTACCTTGGGCATCCAAACAAATGACTTTACAACCTGTTCTATAACCCGGGTCTATTGCCAAAACTCGTTTTTGTCCCAATGGAGGAGCCAACAGTAATTGCCGTAAATTTTCAGCGAAAACTCGTATAGCCTCTGCATCTGCTTTTAGTTTGCTTTCTGTTGCAAATTCGGTTTCAATAGAAGGCTTTAGTAATCTTTTATAGCTGTCTTTAGCAGCTTCTGCAACAAGTTGTGAGCATTCTGTTGTATTTTTTACAAAAATAGCATCCAATTTTTGAATACATTTCTCCTCATCTCTCGGACTAATGCTAACTTTCAGAAACCCTTCCGTTTCTCCTCTTCGAATAGCCAATAATCGGTGAGAGCTACATTTTTGTAAAGGTTCATTTACATGAAAATAATCTTGGTATTTATTTCCTTCTTCCTCTTTTCCTTTGATAACGGTGGCTGAGATATAAGCATCTCTTATGAATACTTGTCGAATATTGTTTCTTGCGACTGTACTTTCATTAATCCACTCAGCAATAATGTCTTGTGCACCCTTTAATGCTTCTTTGGCATCTTTTACATCACCCTTTACGAATGAGTTTGCCCGATTTTGAATGTTGTTTTCATATTGACTCATCATAATTTTTGCAAGTGGTTCCAATCCTTTCTCCCTTGCTGCTTCACCGCGTGTTTTTCGTTTCGGTTTGTATGGTAAGTAAATATCTTCTAATTCGGTACTATCCCAGCATTCCTTTATTTTTTGCTCTAAATCAGACGTTAGTTTATCTTGTTCTTGAATCGTCTTTAGAATGGTTTCTTTACGTTTTTCTATTTCAGTAAATTTGTCATACCAATCTTTAATGTTACCAACTTGAACTTCATCCAAAGCTCCTGTTACTTCTTTTCTGTAACGACTGATAAAAGGAATAGTGCTTCCGGCAAGGAGTAATTCAAGCGTATTTTTCACTTGCTTTTCTGGAATAGAAAGCTCTTTTGAAATAAGAGTGATTATGGTAGTATGCATATTTTAACCCAAAAAGGAACGAATGTACATAAATAAACAAACAAAGAGTAGGGATGGTAAAAGGTTAATGATTCGTAATTTCTTTATTTCTAATATATTAATACTTAAACCAATAAGTAAAACGCCTCCTACAGCGGTTAATTCATTTATATATTCAATTGGAATATCTTTGGCAAAAACCCAAACAAATATGGTTATGCCTCCCTGAAAAAGCAATAGCGGAATGGAAGAAAACAAGACACCTATGCCAAAAGCCGAAGCCAACATAAGGGCAGAGAATCCATCCATTAATGATTTGGTTAAAAGTAAATCGGATGTTTTGCCGAACCCCTCTTCAATTGCTCCGATAACAGACATTGACCCCATACAGAATAAAAGAAATGCAGTTACCAATCCCTCTGTAAAGTGTTCATTATTAAGATGTAACTTCCTTTTTAGCCAATTTCCGAATTTTTCTGTTTTCCCTTCAAGGTCAAAAAATTCGCCTACCAAGCCTCCACATATTAGGCTGAACACCATAAGGATGGGAAATGAAACAGCCAAAGCCATTTTTACTCCTAACAAGATGGTAAATAGCCCGACTGCTTGAAAGTAGATGGAAATGTACTTTTCCGGAAAGTTTTTTTTGAGGAGCAGACCAATACTTCCACCGACAATTATAGCAGAAGCATTGACGAGAGTACCTATCATAGATGTTTTTTTACAAATTTAAGAGCAAAAGTAGTTAAAATAATCACGTTTGTTGGCAAAATTTTCTATATTTGTTTTTACAATAAAAAAAATTATGAGAAAAATAACAACCTTATTTGTTGCCTTTTTTTTACTCGTTTTTCAGGTAACCGTTGCTGAAACAAATAAAGCAAAATCGAAAAATACTGTTGGAATCTGTTTGAGTGGGGGAGCTGCTTTGGGGTTTGCTCATATAGGTGTGTTACAAGCTTTGGAGGATAATGGAATTAAACCTGACTATGTTTCTGGGGCAAGTATGGGTGCGATTATAGGTGCATTTTATGCGGCGGGTTATTCTCCGGCTCAAATCATGAAGATAATTTCCATTGAAAAGATGGATAAGCTTTCAAATATTTTCAAATTTCCAAAAACGAGTTTGGGATTCTCCGGTATGCAATCAATTTCTAAAGTTTTGAAAAAGTATATTCCTCAAAATAGCTTTGAAGGTTTACATAAGCAATTTTATGTTTGTGTAACTAACTTAAATACAGGAGAATGGAATATAAAGCATTCCGGTGACAAGTTGGCAGAATATGTCTGTGCATCTTCTGCTATTCCAACCGTTTTTGAGGCACAGCTTGTCGATGGATCTTATTACGTAGATGGAGGATTGCTGAATAATTTACCTGTAGAGCCTTTACGAGAAAAGTGCCATGTCATTATTGGCGTTGATGTATTGGAATATCCTAAAAACCAAGTTCTTAAAAGCAAAACGGATATTGCAATGCTTTCTACGTTGGCTGCTAATGCAGAAACACATCGTTTGCGAAAACCAATGTGCGATTTTTATATAAGTTGCGATGGTGCTAATACTTGCACGCTTTTTAATTTTGATGCGTACAAGGAACTTTATACCATAGGGTATAATAGAACTGTAGAATATATCAAAGCACATCCTGCTTTAGTCAAAAAGGCACAATAAATTGAAATTAATTTTCCGTGTATTTTTTATGAAGTGCGTTGTATTCCTCACTGTCAAGGTATATACTCAGCCATGCATTCAACGTGTTTTTTAACACAGGAGATGACTTTCGTAGTCCCCAGGAATAGTTTTGCGTAAAACTAATAGCCGTTTCTATATCTAAATTCGGAAAATGTTTCTTTTCAATTTCTGCAACAGATTCGTCACATACTGTAAAATCAATTTTGCCCTCATCAATCATTTTGAACAAGTCCTTAGGCGTTACATTCTTTATTTCTTGAATTTGAATAGTATCCCCGATTTCTTTTGCTAAATTGTTGATTCGTTGCTTATAAGGAGAGTTTAGAGGAATATAAATGGTCTTTTTTGCTAAATTAAGCTGGTTTCGAATGGCTTGTTTTTTCCCATTTGACGGCATTTTACGTTGAACCAGAATTTGTCTACCCTTAAATACCGGAACCGAAAAATCTACTCTATCTCGCATTTCATTGTGAACAGGAATATGCCACACTAGAATGTCAACATCTTCATTTTGTAACATTTTGATAGCACTATCTAAATTAGTTTCGTGAATAAATTCTAATTTCAAATTGAAGTCGGAAGCAAATTTTTTGATCATTTTATATTGCAATCCCGTTATACTACTGTCATTTTTAATAACAAAACTCATGCTATTTTCTTCAACTATAATACGTAACACTCCTTCTCTCTGAATTTGGCGGAAATCTCGAGAACTTTTTATCACAGCGAGTGAAATGCTAAAAGATAAAACAGCAATAGCAAGACAGATAGAAATAATATGGCTGATCTTCATGGTTTTAGTTTGTTAAGAAAAATGGTTTAATCATAAAAGTTCCATGAAATTCCGAATTTAAACATTCCCGGATTGAGAGCATAATTTGGTACGGTAAAATATTCCTTTTTATCAAAAAGTAAATCGGAGATATTATAATACATCAGGAAAAAGCGAGTTCTTTTGAGATGAAAATTAGCATACACATTCATTAAGGGATAATCGCCTATACGTGTTTCATCTTGCAAGTAAAATTGACCGGTTGCAGGCATATAGGCATTAGCATAATAAGCGGTATTGTATCGGCAATCCATACCCAATTGAAAATGTAAAACCTTGAATAAAATACTTTTAACGTACACATTACTATACAAAGAAAGCATTGGAAGGGGGAGTATTTTATCTTTTGAACTAACTTGATAGGTTGCTTTATTATCTAAATGGAATCTCCATAAAGTTAGATTTAGTTTTGCATCACCGCTAAGCACTTCAATATTTCCGGAGTATTGTTCAGGTACAGCATCTTTGTTGAAATAGACGTAGTTAGTAATATTTTCCCATCCAGCTCCCACGGAAAAATTACAATAATTGTTGGGCAATGCGATATTTCCATATACCCGTGTTCGAAAAATATTGTCGAAGGAGTTATTCCAAATAAAATGGTTTGAATAGTAATTTTCCTTGAAAAAGGAAGGTGGTGTGTTTGTCACGAATCCATTTCCGGAAATGCGTAATACCTGTTTATTTAAAGGAATATTTGTCTCAAAATTTCCATTCAAGTCAAGCTCTCCTCGTTTATCACCAAACAACATTAATTTTCCTGTCGCATCATATTGAAAGATTCCTTTTTTCCGAGATAATTCTCCTCCAACATAAAGCAAATAATCATTGGTATGAGAAAGAGCTGAATCCGCATTTAAACACATATTTTGCTCCACATCAAATTCAGCAAAGGCACGTATGCCGAATATCGCCCAGTTGTGGAACCCTTCATTGAGTGAGATAGATGCAACGTTTTTCAATAACTGGTACGAACAAGTATCGTTAGTGGCAATACTATCATAATAATTTTTGGCATAGAAATCGGTTATGCTTTTTTCGTAATATTTTTTTTGATTGTTCTCATATTTTGCAGTGTACCCGAAGGTCGTTACAGGAACAAATATTTTCTTTTCCGAATTATTAGGATCACTTTTTTCAAATCCAAGGGAGTATTGTTGGTTTGCGTACAGATAAAAAGACCTGAAAATAGACCATGATTCGGTCATGTTAACTTCTCGATTGTAGCTTTCTATGCTGTTATCACTCAAATCATTGCTAACTAATCCTCCATTTTCATAGTTTTTGAAATTGTTAAGCGACGCAATAAAATAAATGGAGTATCTATCTCCGCGGTAACTTCCATAGAGTGCTCCGTTTAAATCATTCGTCGATTGCGAGTCGTAGGCACCTCTTCCGTAAATGTAATCTCCCAGAAAGGTAAAATTCAGTTTTTTGTTTGCGTTGACTGAAAATAATCCGGAAAGATGGTCTTCTTCCTTGTAGGAATAACCGCCCGAAGTGTATGAAATATTACTGTAAGGTGTTTTTGTGTTAAAAAAGAAATAATCTTCCGGCGAATAATAATAGGCTAAGTAAGGGTTTTTAAAAATAAATTCGCGAGACTGATTGTATTTGTCCCTGTCAAAAAAGATTTGCGACTCTTCCGGCAGTCCCAAGTTGCCCAACCAAGATGCTCCTATTGTTTTTTTATACACGGGCGTCGTTTTGTTCTGATAGTTTAGAGAGAACGTATCGACATCGGCAACTTTCTCTGAAGCAAAATCCTCTGAAATATACCATCCTTTAACTCCTTCAGAAGGTTCTTTTTTCTCATTCTGAGAGAATCCCTTTGCAATAAAGCAGGCAATAAAGAAAAATAATATTAGATACTTTTTCATCATCCGACAAATATAGGGTATAACATTCAAAAAAAAATTATAATCGTTGTGAAATTTGTTTAATCATACTTGGTTTCCATGAAGAGAAATCACCCGAAATGATGTGCTTACGAGCTTCCTTTACCAGCCAAAGATAAAACGCTAAGTTGTGAATAGAAGCAATTTGCAATGCTAAAAGTTCGTTGGCAATAAATAAATGACGTAAATAAGCTTTTGAATATAAAATATCTACATCGGAGGCTCCATCGGGGTCTATGCACGAAAAATCATCTGCCCATTTTTTATTACGCATGTTCATAATGCCGTTTTTTGTAAATAACATTCCGTTTCTTCCGTTTCGAGTAGGCATTACGCAATCGAACATATCTATGCCACGTTCGATGCCCTCAAGTATGTTTGCCGGAGTTCCTACTCCCATTAGATAACGTGGCTTTTTTTTCGGTAGAATGGTATTGACAAGTTCAATCATCTCATACATTTTTTCTGTAGGTTCGCCAACAGCCAAGCCCCCAATAGCATTCCCTTCACGGTTTTGAGAAGCGATAAATTCGGCGGATTTCTCCCTCAAATCGCGATATATACAACCTTGTACAATTGGAAAGAATGTTTGAGAATGTCCATATTTTGCTTCCGTTTCATCAAAGTGTTTTATGCCGCGAGCCAACCAACGGTGTGTTAACTCCATAGAACTTTTAGCATAGTTGTGATCGGCATCTCCGGGTGTACATTCGTCCAATGCCATCATAATATCTGATCCGATGGTACGTTGAATCTCTACTACATTCTCAGGAGTAAATAAGTGTTTAGAACCGTCAATATGAGAATGAAAAGTAACTCCTTCTTCTTCCATTTTACGTCTGTGAGACAGCGAAAAAACTTGAAAACCGCCGCTGTCGGTTAAGATGGGTCTGTCCCAACCGATAAATTGATGCAAACCACCTGCCTTTTCCATAATTTCCATTCCCGGACGGAGATATAAGTGGTAAGTATTTCCCAAAATAATTTGAGCCTGAATATCTTCTTTCAATTCACGCTGATGGACTGCTTTGACAGATCCAACCGTCCCCACAGGCATAAAAATCGGTGTTTCTATGGTGCCATGGTCAGTGGTAATTAGCCCTGCACGAGCGTTGCTTTTTGGGTCGATATATTGAAGGTCAAATTTCATTTTTTGTGGTATAATTATCAATACAAATGTTTTCGCTTGTTAGCATGACAGTTTCAATTGTATTTATTTTCTCAGGACAAAAATCTCTTGATACTTTGATGTAATTTTCGGTAAATCCGAACATCTTATTTCCCTTTTTGGCAGCTTCCCACAAAACTTTATGGTTTTCACCAAGATGACTGCGGTAAAAATCGATAGTCTTTTTATCTGAAAGAGACAATAACAGTTGGCTGCGGTGTTTTTTGTCTTGAGGGTTGACTTTATAGTCAATTTTCAATGCTTGTGTTCCAGCTCTTTCTGAGTAGGAAAATACGTGGAGTTGAGAGATGTTAAGTGATTCGATAAATTGGTATGCGGCATCAAAATATTCTTTGGTTTCGCCACGTACTCCTACAATTACATCTACCCCGATGAATGCTTGTGGTATAGTCGATTTTATTTTTTCTATTTTATGAGCAAAAAGTTGTGTATCGTAACGGCGTTTCATTAGTTTCAACACTTCATCGCAACCCGATTGCAACGGAATATGAAAATGGGGTGCAAACCTTTTTGATTGTGCCACAAAATCAATAATTTCGTCTGTTAACAAGTTTGGCTCAATAGAAGAAATGCGAAAACGCTCGATTCCTTGCACTTCGTCCAATGTTTTTACTAAATCTAAAAAAGTTTCGTTTGTGCTATGCCCGAAATCTCCAATATTAACACCTGTCAGTACAATTTCTTTGCCGTCATTGGTTGCAATCTTTTTTGCACTTGCTACCAAATCAGCTATTGAACCATTTCTACTTCTGCCTCTTGCAAAAGGAATTGTACAATATGTACAAAAATAATCGCATCCGTCTTGCACTTTTAAAAAGTGGCGTGTGCGATCGTTACTTGAACTTGAATGGTGAAATTCGGTTTTCAAGGTTGTTTCGGAAGCGAGGATTTTTTCGTTAAGAGTTATTTTTTGTGCGAAAATATCCGGAATGATAAATTTATCATTTGCACCCAAAACTAAATCTACATTTTCTATAGATGCTATTTCTTGAGGTTTTAATTGGGCATAACAGCCTGTTACAATTATGTATGCGTTTGGGTTTTCTTTGATGGCTTTGTGAATGGCTTGCCTACATTTTTTATCTGCACTATCAGTTACCGAACAGGTGTTGATAATACAAACAGAGGCTTTTTCGTGCGGTTTTGCTTTTCTGAAACCTTGTTCTGTCAGTTTTTCTCCAATAGACGATGTTTCTGCAAAATTTAATTTGCATCCCAGCGTATAATAAGCAACTGTTTTATTTTGAAAAATGAGGTTATCTATCATTTCCCTGCTAAATGGTTATCGATTTTTCTTCAAAAGTACTTCATCAATAGCCCTTTTTAGGTCGGCTTTGCTTATTCCTCCCACAGATATTTGCGGAGCTTTGTTCATCGGGCAAAACATAAGAGTAGGAATACTCTGTATGCCGAAAAAATCAGATAATTCCTTTTCTTGTTCGGTATCTACTTTGTAAATATGAATTTGTCCTTTATATTCTTCAGCCAATTCTTCCAAAATAGGAGATATCTTCTTGCAAGGTCCACACCAAGAAGCGTAAAAATCAACAATGCAAGGTTTGTCTCCGAGATATTTCCATTCGGTAGGATTTGCTTCGTAATCCATAATTTTTTTTAGAAAATCGTTTTTTGTAATATGTTCAGGTTTTACAAGGACTTTTTCAACGTTTACTTTTTCTTCTGTTTTATTGCAAGATGCAAATGTGGAAAGAAATAAAATGGTGCAAATGAAAGATAATTTTTTCATGGTGAATTACATTAGTATAGCCCACAAAATTAGTCATTAATTGACAATTAACAAGGGCTATGTGTCTTGTTGAATGGCAAATTGCTTTAAAAATTCAGATAAAAATCTTTTGTTAGTAGTTTGTATTGCTCTGTGTAACTGTGCCGTTCACCTGTTTCGATAACCAAATTATTTATTAATGGCACGTCTGATGGAGTAGGTGAAAATTCGATTAACAATCGTTTAATGGAAGCATTGAAGTTAGAATACACATTTGTTTTTTTAGTACAGAAAAGATTATTTTTTTCTGCCAAATCAATAAAATTGTTTCCTTCTTTTACCGGAAAAATAACGCAAAAACGACCTGTTTTGGTTAATAGTTTTTGCACCCCGATAAGTAAATCCTGTTGAGAAAGATCGTCGTTGTGTCTTGCCAAGCAGCGTAATTCAGATGGGCTTTTTAATGACTTGGCAAAATAGGGAGGATTGGAGACAATCAAATCATATTTTTGGGTAGACATAATAAAAAAGTCTTGAAAGGAACAAATATGAACCTGTATCCGTTTATTCCATGGCGAAGTGGCAAAGTTTTCAGCAGCTTGTTTGCCTGCTAGCTCATCTATTTCGATGGCATCAATCTGTGCCGATGACTTTTGTGCCAACATCAAAGTAATAAGACCTGTCCCTGTGCCAACATCCAAAATATAATTAGCCGACTTTATTTCCGTCCATGCACCCAAAAGAACCCCATCTGTTCCTACTTTCATGGCACAATCAGATTGGCTTATCGTAAATTGTTTGAATTGAAAAAACGAGTTGTTACCCATAAAAATTCCTTATATGCGCAAAAATACAGGATTATTTCCAAAATAGTGGTAAAGAACATACAAATTGGATGAGTTTGTCTTTTTTAATTTCCATACAATATGTTCAAAACTTGTTCAAAACTCTTCCAAAATACACATGACCAGATTTGTTCTATTTACTAAAACGATGTATTTTTGTACAATTTTTGAGTGGATATCACTCTTGTCCAAAATTTTTATTTAGTATGCAAAAAAGTAAACCTGCTACATTGGTTTTAGAGGATGGAACCGTTTTTCATGGATATTCTTTCGGTTATGAAAAATCCACGGCTGGGGAGGTGGTTTTTAATACAGCTATGATGGGATATCCGGAGAGTCTCACAGATCCTTCCTATTCGGGTCAGATATTGGCTTTTACATTTCCTTTAATCGGCAATTATGGTGTTCCTTCTTCAAATATAAAACATCACATTGCCGATTTTTTTGAGTCGGAAAAAATACACGTGAGTGGCATTGTTGTTTCTACTTATTCTTTTGAGTATAGTCATTGGAATGGTAAACAAACGCTTGCCGATTGGCTTATAGAAAACAAAGTACCTGGCATTTATGGTATAGATACAAGAGAATTGACGAAAATCCTTCGCGAGAAAGGTTCTATGAAAGGAAAAATTATTTTTGGCACAGAGGATGTGGAATTTATTGATGTAGATGCTGAAAATCAGGTTGATAAAGTTTCTTGTAAAGAAGTAATTCGATATGGCAACGGTAAGAAAAAAGTCGTATTGGTCGATTGCGGTGTGAAACACAATATTATTCGTTGCTTACTTAAAAGGGATATAACTCTTATAAGAGTTCCCTGGAACTATGACTTTAATACCCTTGAATACGATGCATTGTTTATATCTAACGGTCCGGGAGATCCTTCTATGTGTGGCGTGACTGTGGAAAATATAAAAAAAGCTATTCAAAAGGGAGCACCTATTTTTGGAATTTGTATGGGAAATCAATTGTTGGCAAAAGCTGGTGGTGCTGAAACCTACAAGTTAAAATATGGACATCGTAGTCACAATCAACCGGTGAGAATGGTAGGAACAAATCGTTGTTTCATTACTTCTCAAAATCATGGGTATGCTGTGGATCAAAAAACCTTGAGTAGTGATTGGGAGCCTTTATTTGTCAATATGAATGATGGCACAAATGAAGGAGTAAAGCACAAAACTAAACCGTTCTTTTCTGCACAGTTTCATCCTGAGGCTGCCAGTGGGCCTACTGATACTGAATTTTTATTTGATGAATTTATAAACATGATAGACTGATGAGCGAAAATCTAATACAAGGAATAAAAAAAGTTTTGGTTTTAGGCTCTGGAGCACTAAAAATTGGAGAAGCCGGTGAATTCGATTATTCAGGTTCTCAAGCTCTTAAGGCATTAAAGGAAGAAGGGGTATCAACTGTATTGGTTAATCCTAATATTGCTACTATTCAAACATCCGAAGGAGTTGCTGATCAGATATACTTTTTACCGATCACACCATTTTTTGTTGAAAAGGTTATTCAAAAGGAAAAGCCTGATGGCATTTTGTTGGCGTTTGGTGGTCAAACAGCTCTCAATTGTGGTGTGCAACTTTTCAGAATGGGAATTCTTGATAAATACAATTTACGTGTTATGGGAACTCCTATCCAAGCTATCATGGATACCGAAGATAGAGATCTTTTTGTTAAAAAACTTGATCAAATTGATGTAAAAACAATAAAAAGTGTCGCTGTTGATAATGTGGTTGAGGCTCGTAAGGCTGCTAAAGAATTGGGCTATCCAATTATTATTCGTGCCGCTTATGCGTTAGGTGGATTAGGTAGCGGATTTTGTGACAATGAAGAAGAGTTGAATGCCATGGCGGAAAAATCTCTTTCATTCTCTCCTCAAATTTTGATTGAAAAATCTCTCAAAGGATGGAAGGAGATTGAATATGAAGTAGTTAGAGACCGCTTCGATAACTGTATTACGGTTTGTAATATGGAAAATTTCGACCCTCTTGGTATTCATACCGGAGAAAGTATTGTAATAGCTCCTTCTCAAACCTTAACCAATAGTGAGTACCATAAACTCAGGGAGTTAGCCATACGAATCATTCGTCATATAGGCATAGTCGGTGAGTGTAATGTACAGTATGCTCTTGACCCCGAATCGGAAGATTATCGCGTGATTGAAGTAAATGCACGTTTAAGCCGTTCTTCAGCGTTGGCATCAAAAGCTACCGGTTATCCATTGGCTTTTGTCGCTGCCAAGTTAGGGTTAGGTTATGGGTTATTCGATATTAAAAACTCGGTAACTAAAACGACTCCTGCATTTTTTGAACCTGCATTAGATTATGTCGTTTGTAAAATACCTCGTTGGGATTTGGGAAAATTCCATGGCGTTTCTCGCGAATTGGGTTCCAGTATGAAATCTGTCGGAGAAATCATGGCAATAGGTCGTTCTTTCGAAGAAGTTATTCAAAAGGGACTTCGTATGATTGGTCAAGGTATGCACGGATTTGTTGCCAATAAAGAATTGGTAATAGCGGACATCGACAAGTCTTTAAATGAACCGACCGATAAACGTGTTTTTGTTATTGCAGAGGCATTTCGTAAGGGTTATACGATTGATCAAATACATTCATTGACAAAAATTGACAATTGGTTTTTACAACGTTTGCACAATATTGTGGTTACCGCTAACGGTTTGGAAACTTTCAAAAAAGTGGAAGATATTCCTGAACAATTGTTCCGTACAGCCAAAGAGCAAGGTTTTTCTGATTTTCAAATAGCTCGTTTGACAAGTGATGATGCTGAAGAAGAAGAAAGTTTGCTCAATGTTCGAAATAATCGAAAAAAGAGAGGAATTCTTCCTGTTGTGAAACAAATAGATACATTGGCTGCTGAATATCCTGCACAAACTAATTATTTGTATTTAACATATCAAGGAACGGCTAATGACGTCAAATACGTGGGAGATAAACGCTCCATTATCGTATTGGGTTCCGGAGCTTATCGGATAGGTAGTTCTGTCGAGTTTGATTGGTGTAGTGTAAATGCTCTTCAAACTATTCGTAAAGAAGGCTGGCGTTCGGTAATGATAAATTATAATCCTGAAACTGTTTCTACTGACTATGATACTTGCGACCGCTTGTATTTTGACGAATTATCATTTGAGCGTGTTATGGATATTGTGGAGTTGGAAAATCCTCATGGAGTGATTGTTTCTACCGGAGGACAAATTCCAAATAATTTAGCGTTACGTTTAGACGATATGCACGTCCCTTTGCTTGGAACTTCTGCCCAAAGTATTGATAAAGCTGAAGATAGACATAAGTTCTCATCAATGTTAGATCGCTTGCACATAGATCAACCTCGTTGGAAAGAGCTTAGTTCAATGAACGATATTCAGGCTTTTGTCGATGAGGTCGGTTTTCCTGTGTTGGTTCGTCCTTCTTATGTGCTTTCGGGTGCGGCAATGAATGTGTGTTCTAATAAGGAAGAATTGAAAGATTTCTTACAATTGGCAGCCAATGTTTCCAAAAAACATCCGGTAGTTGTAAGCTCATTCATAGTAAATGCAAAAGAAATAGAAATGGATGCAGTTGCCGAAAAAGGTGAAATCATTATGTATGCCATTTCTGAACACGTTGAATTTGCAGGAGTCCATTCGGGAGATGCAACAATACAATTTCCTCCTCAAAAACTATATTTGGAAACCATGAGAAGAATCAAAAAGATTGCTCATGAAATTGCCAAAGAATTGTGTATATCGGGACCTTTTAATATTCAGTTTTTAGCAAAAAATAATGATATCAAGGTTATTGAGTGTAATTTGAGAGCATCTCGTAGTTTTCCCTTTGTTTCAAAAGTGTTGAAAATTAATTTTATAGAGTTAGCAACAAAAATTATGCTTGGTGTACCTGTAGAAAAACCAAACAAGAATGCCTTTAATTTGGATTATGTGGGAATTAAAGCTTCGCAATTTTCATTCTCTCGTTTACAAAAAGCTGACCCCGTTTTGGGCGTAGATATGGCATCTACCGGTGAGGTTGGATGTTTGGGCAATGATATGGATGAAGCAATCTTAACCTCTATGCTTTCTGTGGGATATACCATACCAAAGAAAAACATTTTGTTATCAACCGGGACTTCTAAACAAAAAGTTGATATGTTGGATGCAGCACGTTTGTTGCACGAAAAAGGTTTCAATCTATATGCGACAGGAGGTACTTTTACTTTTTTAAAGGAAAATGACATACCTTCTACCTTGGTTTATTGGCCTAGTGAAGATCAAGAACCACAAGCTCGTGATTTGCTGAAAACCAAACAAATAGACCTCGTGGTAAATATCCCCAAAAATTACACACAAGGCGAACTTGATAATGGATACAAGGTGCGTCGTTTGGCTATTGATTTCAATATTCCATTACTGACTAATGCTCGATTGGCTTCTGCATTTATAAATGCATTTTGTCGTTTAGATGTCGAAGATATACCAATCAAAAGTTGGAGCGAATATAAATAATTACACCCAAGCAAGGAAATAATAAACATGGAACAGTTAAAACATGAGTGCGGCATTGCCATGATTCGTCTACTAAAACCGTTGGAATATTATCAAAAAAAATACGGTACGTGGATGTATGGTCTCAATAAGTTGTACCTTTTGATGGAGAAGCAACATAATAGGGGTCAGGAAGGTGCCGGAGCAGCATGTGTAAAGTTGCAGGCACATCCTGGTGAAGAATTTATGTTTCGTGAAAGGGCAGAGGGCTCAAGTGCTATTAGTTCTATTTTTGCTGCCATGAGTCAACAAATAAAAGCTGCTGCCAATGGAAATATAGATGATGTAAAATATGCCGAACAATTTGTTCCCTTTGCCGGAGAACTCTATATGGGGCATTTGCGTTACAGTACAACTGGTAGATCAGGCCTTTCTTTTGTTCATCCCTTTATGAGAAGGGATAATTACCGTGCTAAGAATTTAGCAATTTGTGGTAATTTTAACTTGACCAATGTGGATGAAATTTTCAATTTTATTTCGAAAAAAGGACAACATCCAAGGGGTTCTGCAGACGGATTTATTTTGCTTGAGCAAATAGGGCATCGCCTTGATCGTGAAGTAGAGCGTATATACGATATGTCAAAAAAAGAAGGCAAAAAAGGTCGTGATATTACCAATGATATAGAAGATAACATCAAGCTTGAAAATGTATTGGAATCCACTTCTTGGTTGTGGGATGGAGGGTACGTGATATGTGGGTTAACCGGTAGTGGAGAAAGTTTTACTATTCGTGATCCATGGGGTATTCGTCCCGCTTTTTATTATGCTGATGATGAAATTGTGGTCGCTGCGTCTGAACGTCCAGTGATTCAAACGGCATTTAATCTTTCATGTGACCAAGTTAAAGAACTGAATCCCGGTGAAGCATTACTCATAAGCAAGGCTGGAAGTGTAAGAACCGTACAGATTTTGGAGCCAAAAGAAAGAATGGCTTGTTCTTTTGAACGGATATATTTTTCTCGTGGAAGTGATAGCGAAATTTATAAAGAAAGAAAGGCATTGGGCGAAAATGTGGTTCCTGCCATTTTGAAATCCATTGATAGTGATTTGAAGAATACTGTTTTTTCTTTTATCCCTAATACAGCCGAAGTTGCTTTCAACGGAATGACACAAGCACTGAATAAACATCTGAATGCTGTAAAGAGTCAACTGATAAGGGAAAGTAATGGAAACATGACGTCAGAAGGGTTGGAAGATATTTTATCCATGTCTGTTAGGTCAGAGAAAGTTGCGATTAAAGATATTAAGTTGCGTACATTTATTTCCGAGGGTAACAAACGAAACGAATTGGCAGCACATGTTTATGACATTACCTATGGAAGTATTATCCCTTATACTGATAACTTGGTGGTTATTGATGACAGTATTGTCAGAGGAACGACCTTGAAACAAAGTATTATATCAATCTTATCAAGATTAAATCCTAAAAAAATTGTTATTGTATCATCTTCTCCTCAAATTCGATATCCTGATTTTTATGGCATTGATATGGCAAGCATGGATGAATTCATTGCTTTTAAAGCCACAATTGCGTTGTTGAAGGAAAATAATATGCAATATATAATTGATGATGTCTATGGCAAGTGTAAAAAACAAGAAAAAAATTCTACAGGAGAGCTAAAAAATTATGTGAAGGAAATTTATTCTCCTTTTACGGCAGATCAGATATCTAAAAAAATAGTTGATTTATTAAAGCCTGATGATGTTACTTGTGAGGTAGAAATTATTTATCAAAGTTTAGAAGGTCTTTTGCAGTCTTGTCCGAACAATAAGGGTAATTGGTATTTTTCAGGGGATTATCCGACAGAAGGTGGCAAAAAACTTGTGAACAAATCGTTCATCAATTACTACGAAAAACAAACAAAAAATTCCTTACTACTTTTTTAGTACGTAAGGAATTTTTTGTTGATTATGATTTCCGAATTAAATGGAATTTTGATTTATTTCCTTTGTTATCATATCATCATTTTTGTATGGAAAAATATCCAAAATAGGGCTTTCGGCAATTGAAACAACTACGAAATCCGATAAGGTTCCTTTCATCCCTTCCATTAGCTTATTCCAAGCATCATTAACAGCCAAAGCTTGCACTAAAATAAAATTAGCAACCTTCTTTTCAATTCCTTTTCCTTCGTCCAAAAGAATGATGTTTATTTTGCATGTATACCAACGGTCTCCGGTTTCATCCGGAAATATTTCAGCTATTTTAGCTCGTTTTATATTCGTAATACTATATTCTCCACTAATGAAAGGGGTTAGTTCTTTTATTATTCTAGCTTCCGCTTCCGTGTATGAATAAGCCTCGATTAAATAGGGTTCGGTTACTTTTTTCATTTTACCATCTACTATTTTTTCATAGCGAATACGGCATTCAAACCAAGTGTACATATTTTCTTTATTAAGTTTATTTGGGGTACAAAAGTAAGAATAAAAACCCAACAAATAGACTCAAACACGTAAAATTATTTTAGTCGGAAGGCCTCCGCATTATCAAATCTCATTCAACGGATTAGTATGCATTGTTCTACCCGATTAAAAAACGAGAGCCGTTAGCATCAGTAAGTTAGCGAGAAAAATATTCAATAAAATATGCCAAAAAAATGTGATAAAAATCCAATATTTTTCTTTGATAATAAGACAAAAAAAAGTACCTTTGCAAGGTTTAAAAAATTAACTTAATTCGTAAAAAAAAATGATTAAAGTAGGTATTAATGGATTTGGCCGCATCGGACGTTTTGTTTTCCGTGCTGCTATGACAAGAAGCGACATTCAGATCGTAGGTGTTAACGACCTTTGCCCTGTAGATTACTTGGCTTATATGTTGAAATATGACACTATGCACGGACAATTCGACGGAACTATTGAATATAGTGTTGAAAAAAGCCAGTTAATTGTTAATGGTAAAGTTATTCGCGTAACAGCAGAACGTAATCCTGAAGATTTGAAATGGGATGCAATAGGTGCAGAATATGTTGTTGAATCAACAGGTCTTTTCCTTACTAAAGAAAAAGCGAATGCTCACATCAAAGCCGGTGCAAAATATGTTGTTATGTCAGCTCCTTCCGGTGATGATACCCCAATGTTTGTTTGCGGTGTAAACGAAAAATCTTACCAAAAAGGTACTCAATTTGTATCTAATGCTTCTTGTACTACCAACTGTTTAGCTCCTATCGCTAAAGTATTAAACGATAAATGGGGAATTACTGACGGTTTAATGACAACTGTTCACTCAACAACTGCTACTCAAAAAACAGTTGACGGTCCTTCTATGAAAGACTGGAGAGGTGGTCGTGCTGCTTCCGGCAATATTATCCCTTCTTCTACCGGTGCTGCTAAAGCTGTAGGTAAAGTTATCCCTGCGTTGAATGGTAAATTGACCGGTATGTCAATGCGTGTTCCTACTTTGGATGTTTCCGTAGTAGACTTAACTGTAAATTTGGCAAAACCTGCTACTTACGCTGAAATTTGTGCTGCAATGAAAGCTGCCTCTGAAGGAGAGTTGAAAGGTGTCCTTGGATATACGGAAGATGCTGTTGTTTCTGCTGACTTCTTAGGAGATACTCGTACTTCTATCTTTGACGCAAAAGCCGGTATTGCTTTGACAGATACTTTTGTAAAAGTAGTATCTTGGTATGATAATGAAATTGGTTATTCAAACAAAGTATGTGATCTAATCGCTCACATGGCAAAAGTTAACGGATAATTCTTTATAAAGATGAAAATAGCCCTCTGTATAAGAGGGCTATTTTTGTTTAAATGAGTTGGGCTATTTTTAGTTAAAAAGTTGTTTCGAAAGTAAAAAATAGTAGAATATTGCTTTAGAATAAAAAAAAGTCGTATATTTGGGGTGTATTTTGTATCGAAAAATCGTAACCTTATAAATAGAAATACTACATGAAAAGAATATTTATAGCAACTATTTTTTTTCTTTCGTTTTTTCTTTCTGTGTTTGCTGCTCCGGGTGAATTGATTTCTAATCCGACAGTTCCTACAACAAAAACCCCCATTACTTTAATTTATGAACCAAGTGTAAGTCAGAATTGGATGAAAACACAAGATGTGTTTATCTATGTTTGCTTGGAAATGGATCAAAATGGGGAGTGGGTAAAAGAAAAAGCGGAATGGTCAAAATCTGATTTGCCTAACTTTAAATGGGTAAAAGGGGCGGATGGAAAGTTGACCTATACTATTTCTAATATAAAAACATATTTCAATCTTACCGATGCTGATATGTCAAGGGTTTCAGGCTTGTTTGTCATATTGAAAAATGACAAATACCAAACAACCGACAAATATGTTAGGATAGAATCAAAGGAAAGTAAGCAGGAAAAATTCCAAGGAATTGTTTCTTTTAATGTTACTGTACCGGAGGGAACAAAACAGGTTTATGTGGCGGGTACTTTTGCAGAACAAGGTAGTCCCTTGTATTGGAAACACGCTGATGAAAAGTTAAAACTTACCCAAAAAGATGCTACTCATTTCTATGGAACTATTAAAAATGTTCCTGCTGATTTACAGTATCTTTACGTTTATGGAGAAAGAGTTGATCAGGCTGAGTTCCGTATGGGGCATCGTCCGTTGGGAGGTAAAACTAAGGTGACTGATATTGTTGAATATTGGGGTGATATGACCTTGAATGTTACTGTACCAAAAGGAACTAATGAGGTGTATGTGTCGGGTAATTTTAATAATTGGGGCTTTAGTTTAATGACGGACATAGGTAACAATACGTGGATTTACCATGTTGCACCAACCAAGTTAGGTGCTGATGAACAGATAGAATATAAATATTTTACGAAAGCTGAAAAACAAGCTGTTGAAAAACGAACTGACAACAGAAAAATCACTTTTACCGGGTTTGCTTCTCAATATGATGAAATAAAGGCTTGGTAAAATGCAATAGAAATCTCTTAATTTCCCAGATAATAACTAAAAATGATTTATTAATTTAAAACTAGAACAAAAATGAAAAAGATTTTACTTTCTTTGGTAGCGATGTTCGCTTTTTTGAGTTTAGCTAATGCACAGCTTACCTATACGGTAACTGTTCCTGCAGGTACAAATGTGTGTTATATTGCAGGTAGTATGACTGGAACTACTTGGCCACTAGTTGCAATGACAAAAGTAGACGCTACTCATTATACTTATACATCTGCTACTGCCACAGCGGCTGATACCTACAAGTATTCTGCTGGTTCAAGTTGGGATTACGTTGAAAAAACTGCAGCGGGAGGTGATGTTGATAATAGAGCCTATTCTGCAGCTGATGTTGTTGCAGCCTGGAAAGCTGTTTATGATCCGAATGCACAAGTAAGCTATGTAAATATTACAGCCAAGATTCAGTCTACATTAGGTACACCATACATTTGGTGGTGGGGAGCAGGTTCTCAATGTGCAGATGCAAGTGCTTCTCTTTCATGGCCAGGTGCTGCAATGACAGCTGGGAGTGATAATTGGTATTCTTATACATTTAGCAATGTGCAAGATAATTTGGGAGTTTCTATTATTATTACAGCTGATGCAACGGGTGGAACTAAACTTGTAGATAGCAAAACTATTATGCAAAGTACTTGCTATAACGAAAGTGGTACAGTTGTAACTTGCCCATCAACAGGTATTAATAATCCTTCTTTTGATGTTAATGTATATGCTACAGCAGGAACTATTACTGTGGGTGCAGAAAATTTCTCTATTCTTACATTAGCAGGTGTAGATGTTACAGCTCAAAACGGCAGCTTGGTAAATGGTCAATATATTGTAAAATTGGCTAATGGTGCAGCTCAAGTAGTTGTATTGAAATAGTAATAAGAAATATTGTTTAGTCGGGAAAGACCGTAATCGGTTTTCAGACAAAAACAAATGAATAAAGACAAACAGTTGCAATAATACATTGCAACTGTTTGTCTTTTGTTTTTCACGAGGATTATAGTGGTTGAAATAAATTTCGGGAGAAGACTTAAAATCTTTTTTTCACGAAGACTTTTAATCCGTCAGCAACGTTCTCTATTTCTATTTTCGTGCCTTCTTCGTAAGGTTCACCATCGTAGTGGAATGGTCCGGATTCTTTGCGAAATAGTGTTATTTTATCGGAGCGTAGGGTAGTCATGAATAAGTCTTTATCTATTCGCTTGGCAAATAGTTGTAATGCTAAAGTAGGAATAGCTACGACCGGGAAATTACTCATGATAGAAATATCCAGCATCCCGTCTTGAACACTTGCCTTGGGTGCAATATAAGCGTTATTTCCCCATTGTGAAGCATTGGCGAAAGTGATGACAAAGGCTTTTATTTTTAGATTGATACCATCGCCTATGATATGGTAGTTTTGTGATTTATAGTTGAAATATCCCGTAATGATATTTTCGATATAACTTATAAAGCCACGTTTGTTCCCTTTTGCAAATTTGCTGCTCACGTAAGCATCAAAACCTGTTCCGCAAGTACAAAAAAAAGGCCTCCCGTTCACCTTCCCATAGTCAATTGTAATAGATTCCGAATGATTGAGTTGCTCAATGGCTTTGCGTTTATTCATGGGGATACCCAAATGTCGAGCTAATCCGTTTCCTGAACCGATTGGGATAATTCCCAAGGAACAATTGGTATGAACAAGTGCTTTTGCCACTTCGTTTACTGTTCCGTCTCCCCCTACGGCAACGACTATTTCAAAGTTTTTTTTAACGAAAGATGTTGCTAATTCCGTTCCATGTTCGCGATATTCGGTAAAAACAATTTCGGGAGTAAATAACCTCTTGTCCAGTCCTTTTCGTATCATGTCAGGAAGATCTTCCTTTTTCATGGTACCGGAAATAGGATTAATAATAAAGGCTATTTTTTTTGTCATAAAAAGTTGTTTTTAATCAGCCGATAAAGTTAGTAAAATTTTGACAATTTTCAAGACATATTGATACATGGGAGAAGGTACGTAACTTTTTTTATCTTTCTTAGGTTCAAAAATAATGAGTAATAAATTGTTTTAAAATTTGTATAAAAAAACAAAAAGGAGTACTTTCGAGGCTGTTTTTTTTAAATTTTAACTACTGTTTATGAAAAGGGTCATTATTATATTGTTGTTTGGCAACATAAGTTTGCTTTGTTTTTCTCAGCATATAACTCATCAAAATTATTCTTACCAAGCGTCCGATAGTTTAGTTAAAGAGGAGGTGCTTTATAAGGAGCCCGGACTGGCAGGCAGCTCGATAGAATGGGATTTTTCTAATTTAACTTCGGTGAACAATGAATATATTCTATCTTTTTCACAAGATGAGGAAGATCCGAGCATTATATGTGGAAAGGAACACAGAACTCGTTATTATTACCAAGTTTCCGAAAAGAATATATTGTCTACCGGCTTTGAGAATTCTTTATCGAAGATACGGTACCATACACCATTGCTTGTGATTTCTTTTCCTTTTGCCTACCAAGATACTATTTCAGCTGTTTTTGAGGGAACAGGAGAATATGGAGATAAGGTTACTCAAACGATAAAAGGGAAAGTTTCTTTGCAGGCAGATGCCAAGGGTACTTTACAATTACCGAGGGAGAGTGTGGAAGCATTACGAGTGAAATCCACCAGACAATATACAGAAACGGGTAAAACAAATTTAGCAGTTGTAAAAGAGACTTACTCATGGTATTCGAAAGAGCATCGTTATCCTATTTTTGAGAGCATAAAGACAACCTATAAGGGGATTGATGGGAAAGATTCCATTGCTTTTTACACCTCATTTTATTATTCTTCTTCGATGCAAAAGAAAAGGAAAATGGAGACGGGAGAAGAAACCGTTGCGGAACCGATAGAGGAAAATAATGAATTCATTACGGGAGTTAGTTTTTACCCGAATCCGGTAAGAGAAGACTTGACGGTGAGTTTCACCTTACAAGAGAGTGAAGAAGCAAAGATTTGTTTGTACAATGCTACCGGCTCATTGGTTTTAGAAACGAAACAAACATTTTTAAAAGGGACGAACAACACAGCAGTCAGTATGGGGCATTTAAGTAGTGGGAGCTATACGTTGCATCTTTCGGGAGAGCATATAGATTTATCATCTGTAATTGTGAAGTTATAGATTTAGAGGATTAAGGACGTATTATTTTTATTAAAAACGCAATTTCATGAAACGCATTTTTTGTATATCTTTTTTTCTTTTTTTGTTAACAGAAATATCCTATTCGGAAGTATCGGATCCCGGTTATGAAGTTATGTCTCCTCAGGTGGCAAGTTTTACCCGTTATGGAAATTATCCGGTAAGTTATTATACGGGAAATCCAAATATTACTATTCCATTGTATGAAGTAAATGAACAAGGTTTTAAATTTCCTATTTATTTACAGTATGATGCATCGGGTTTGTTGCCAAACAAGGACGCCGGAATAGTCGGACAGAACTGGACACTGGTTGCTGGAGGAATGATAACCAGGCAAGTGAGGGGTATTCCTGATGATATCGTATATGATTATAATTCTGTTACGATACCAGATACAGAACTTTATGGCTATTGGTATGGAATAAGAACTTTAGGATCTCCATTGTCCTTTAGTGCTTTGAAGACTAATATCCCTAATCTTTTTACTATTCCTAGTAATTTTACAGCAGAAGATGCTGAAGGTGTTCATTTAGAATTGAGTGCGGCATATGAGCATGAACCAGATCTTTTTACGGTCAATGCCTTGGGGGAAACGTTTAATTTTATGATAGATAATACCGGACAGGTGAAAGTGTTTGGAAATCGACCCTGCAAAGTCGATTTATCTGGTCTTACCATACAAAGTAGTAATAGTACTTTTCAGTCAACTCCTAGTACGATAGTTGTTACTATGGATAACGGCTATAAATATTATTTTGGGGGCAGTCTTCCCAATTTAGAAATTACTTATCCTACTGAGAAAATGATTCCACAGGGATCGTCGCAGTGTCCGAATTGTGGACAAAGTCCGTATTATTCTGTGTTTATTTCCCGAGGAGTAGTGAATTCCTGGTATCTAACCAAGGTGGTTACTCCTAATAACCGGACCATAACCTTTACACAAATGTCTCATGGGGAGATTGTTTGGGCGGGAGACGCCAATTATATGCAAAAAAATATTAGTAGAATAAGTGGTAAAAAAACAAATAATGGCATGATTAGTTGTTTTTCGGCATATTTTGGCAAAGGTATTTGGTATCAAACCGTGGATTACGGGTTTTCTTTAACCAAATTGGCATATTTAAAAACCATCAACACTCAATTAAGTACGATTAATTTTTATTACTCCCTTTCCAACCATTCACCCTATGGAAAATTGACAGATTATGTAAGCCAAGATGCAACGATTTTTCAATCGGGCTATTACCTTAAAAACTACCAATTGGATTCAATCTCTATAGTAAGTAAGTCCGATACAAGTTGTACAAAGCGAATTCGTTTCGACTACACCACATATGCCAATAATGATTTTTCAATGACCGAATCCGGTATTGGAAAGGGAAGTACCAGAAGATTTCTTTCTTCTGTGACTATCGATAAAAATCAAAAACATACATTTGAATATTATCAAACGGATAAATTGGTAAGTCCTCTTGTCCCTACAATTGATATGCAGGGATATTATAATGATGGGTCAGGGACATCATTGATCGCACCGTGTGATGATCCTTTTGTTACTACGGTTTCTGGAAGAGCTGCAGATCCTACTTATGCATCTTTAGGATTGATAAAACGTATTACTTATCCTACCGGAGGGTATACGGATTTTGAGTATGAATCGCATAATTATAATACTCGAATTATTAGAAAAACAGATGGAACGATAGGAGAAGAAACGGAAATTGGATCTGGATATTCGGGTTATATAGGGTATCTGGGAGGAGCAAGAATTAAATCAATTAAACATTCTTCCGGAGAGATTATCAATTATATTTACACAGATTCTTTGGGTAGGTCAACGGGAATTTATAAAACTTCACCCATTAGGACTGTTAGTTATACGTCAACATATTCTGGTCAGCCATTTTATTATTGTAGTTCAACGGTAAGTGCCAGTAATATGTATGAATGTTCGACTATTCCGGAGTCTTGTATTGGATATTCCCAAGTAACTGAAACTCGCAGTGGGGGGATTAGTAATGGACGTACTGTATATTATTTTTCCAATTATGCAACCAATCCCGATGTTTATACTTTAGGTAGTGGAAGTTATACTGTTCCTACAAATTATGTTACTAGTGGTGAAAATTATTTCAAGGCACAAATGAATCATTTAATGACTTATTCCAGTAAGGCTCTTGATAGAGGTCTATTATTAAAAAAAGAGGATTATGATGCCGTCGGTAATTTGGTATGCAAGGATACAAACTATTATGATATAAGTTCGACGAAGGAAGTAAATGCTGTTCTTGGAGCTCATGTTGGATTTGCAGGTTGCGGTCATGGAGTTCTTAATGCCTATGCAACGTATTGCTATACAAATAATTTAATACGAAAGCAAACTTATACTTATTCGCCGACGGGAGCTATTGTAGAAGATATTCATTATAGCTACGATGGTCAAAATCGCACAGATTTTGCACATAATTTCATGACATCGGAGAGCAAGTTGTTATCCAATGGCGATACGATGGTGACAGAGTATAAGCGACCTTTGGATTACATGTGGATGTATGTCAATAATGGAGGGACGTCACTAGGTCTTTATGAGCTTCGAGCCAAGAATATCCAAACGCCGGTGATAGAGCAGATGAGTTATGTAAAGAAGGCTGGCGAGAGTGCTAAACGTCTATTGGAAAGTACGATAACGTTATATACCCTGCAAGATAGTATGGTTCTTCCCAAATATGTGTATAAGACACATTTGCAAGAGCCACTTTCCAACTATGTGCCCTCTTCTTTGGGTTCCCCTAACTTTTCTTTTATATATCAAACGGATTTGTTTACGAAAGAACTCAGTTATGATTTGTACGATAGCTATTCGGGAAGATTATTGCAATACACAGATAAAACAGGTGTTCCTGTTGCTCTATTATGGGGATACAATCGAGAATATCCTGTTGCAAAAGTTGTAAACGCTAATTATGCCAATATCGCAAATTCATGGGGAGGCAGTAATGGCTATAGTTTTATAGCCTCAGAATCGGTTTTGCCTGTTCTTACAGAAACGTATGCTCAGCAATTGAATAATTTACGCACTACTTCTTCATACGAAGTAACGACCTATACGTATTCTCCGTTAAAGGGTGTTACTTCGATAACAGATCCTCGGGGAGTTAGTACGTACTACGATTACGATAGCAACTGGCGACTGAAAGAAAGTTACATGATGATAAACGGGACAAAGAAGAGCTTGCAGTGGTATGATTATAAATACCACAACGAGTATTAAAGGAGAGGGAAAAGTAAGCGATAAAAGAATTTGGAACAGAAAAATATACGATGAAAAAAATCCATATACACAAGAGTCTGGTATTATTGTTGTTATTATGTAGTACAAGTTTGCAAGCACAACAGAGTGGCAAGAATTATGTAGTAACTCGGACTTACTTAGATAGTTTGGGCAGTACTTATATACAGAGCATAGGTTATTATGACGGTCTTGGCAGACCGGTACAGCAGGTACAGAAAGGAGTTACGCCATCAGGCAAAGATCTTTCTTCGGCCATTGAATACGATGCTTTAGGGCGAGAATATCGTCATTACCTGCCCACTCCGGTAGCAACGAGTGGCGGATATTCGGACACCTTGCCGAGCCTTGCCGTTGCCTATTACGCAGATGCTAAACCCTATACGGAAACGCTTTATGAATCGTCACCCTTGAATAGAGAGGTTGGTGTAAAGCAAGCAGGAGCACCGTGGCATAGTCATCCGAGTGCAACCGCTTATTTGACCAATGCGGCTAATGAGGTTTATAACCTTGTGTCCAATAGCGAGAATGTGACTTGTACGGGTTACTATGGAGCGGGCACGTTGTATGTAACCAAGCAAACGGACGAAGACGGGAAAGTCAGCTATTCGTATGCCGACAAAAGCGGAAAGAAGATTTTGTCCCGTCAGGTAAATGGCGGAGAAAGCTACTATACGTATTATGTTTACGATGATATGGGACGTTTGAGGTATGTTTTGCCACCGATGCTATCGGAAACGTTGACCACAGGAGCCATTTTGGGCGACACCTCCACTTCGATGAAACAGTATGCCTACATATATAAATACGATGGAAGAGGCAATTGTACGCAGAAGAAGCTCCCGGGATGTGACCCCGTTTATATGGTCTATGATAAAATAGATCGGTTGATACTTACCCAGGACGGTAATTTGCGAGCGAAAGGGAAATGGATGGTTTATAAATATGATAAATTCGGCAGACTTCTTTATACGGGAATATTAAATAGAAATACAAGTCAAGATGAAATGACAACAATTCTTGCCCCGCTTACCATCATAGAAAGTTATACCGGTACGACGAGTTTTTATAACACCGGTTATACGAATATTTATTTCGGAGGAGATATAACCCCGCTCACAGTCAATTATTACGACAACTATACTTTTTTGAATGTACTTTCAACCGATGACCAAACGGCATTAGCCTACCAAGGGCTTGATGGTTACGATAAACAATATACGAGAGCGAAAGATTTACCCACGGGTTCACGGGTGTACGTGCTTGACCGAACGGGAGCTTACCAGACTACAGCCAATTATTACGATATACGGGGACGTTTGGTGCAGAGTCGTTCCAATAATCTACTTGGCGGTTACGACAAAGTCTATACCCAATATAGTTTTTCGGGCAAAGAGCTAAAGGTGAAAAAGGAACACAGCGATACGATACAAACCATTACCGAACAATACGCCTATAGCTATGACCAAGCAGACAGGCTGCTGAGCGTTTCGTTATCGTATAACGGCAGTTTGCCCGTAACGTTGGTGACCAACCAATACGATGAATTGGGCAGGTTGCAACAAAAAGGATGGAACAGCAATGCCCGGAGTGAAACCTACGCCTATAATCTACACAATAATTTAAAGTCTATTATAGGAACAAACTTTATGCAGTATCTTCGTTATCCGGGTAGTGGCGGTACGTTTTATAACGGCAATATCTCCGGAACATCGACGGTATACAGTACAACTTCGACGAGTACCAACTATTATTACGATGGGTTGAATCGCTTAACCAGTGCTTATTCGGCGGGCAGTTCTTCTTCCTGGAATGCCACGTACGTTTACGACAAACAGGGGAACCTGATAGCGTTGACCCGCAAGAATGGCAGTGCCGTTACCATTGATTGTTTACTTTTTGATTATAATGGAAACCAACAAGTAGCGGTTACGGATTTGGCATGCAGTCAAAATTTGTACGAAACGAAAGAGTACCAAGACCTTGCTTCGGAGGATACGGAATTTTTATACGACGGCAATGGCAATATGACCACAGATTTAGACCGCAACATAGTTTCGATACGGTATAATGTATTAAATTTGCCGGACACGATACAGTTTAAAAACGGGAACCAGATCATTAACCGTTATACGGCCAATGGCGTTAAGCAGCGAGCGGATTATTACACGGCATTAACGCAGGAACTGTTGCCGATAGGTGGTGTTTGCCAGTGGGTAAACCGGCCGAGCGATGTGGTACATACGCGTACGGATTACAGTGGTACTATAGAATACGAAACCGACCAGAGCGGTGTAACGACGCTTTCGCGAGTACATAACCCGGAAGGTTACCGTGGCAGTGATGGGATGTATTATTTTTATAGTAAAGATTATCAAGACAATATTTGTTCTGTTTGGCGGTGGGATAACACGTACGTGCAGACAACGCAATATTACGCCGATGGCTTACCCAAAAACACAAGTACGAATGCAGCTGTGCAGCCGTATAAGTACAATGGCAAGGAATTTATAACGATGCATGGTTTGGATACCTATGATTATGGAGCCAGAGGGTATTATCCGGCTTTGGGGAGGTTTACGAGTGTGGATCCATTGGCAGAGAAACGACCATGGGAGTCTCCATATTCTTACTGCGGCAATAATCCCATTAATAGAATAGATCCTACAGGGATGATTTGGAGTGATCAGGAGGCAGCAAATGCTTACAAAGAAAGGGAAAAGGAAAGAGTTCTGTCTTTAGATAAAGCCAGTCAACTTCTTTCTGAAGCTTTAAATAGCGATAAGTATACAAAGGAACAAAAAGACGGTTTCCAAAAAGCGATATCAGGTATAGCTGATCGTATTGTTGATTTATCTCAAAGCATCAATGATATTGATCAATTAGGAAATGATCAAGAATATACGTATGTCATAAATGATAAGCAAGGAGGTAACATTGGAAATGTAACAAAAATGGATGATGGAAAGATAAGTATTAATGCCCCAACTACAGGATTGTTTTTTCACGAAATTAAACATGTTTGTCAGTCTCTTGATTCTAAAAAATTAAACTTTGTTAAGGGAGAGTTGCAAAATGCAGGAACTACAACTGAGTCAATGGGAGATAATGAGGTGAGAGCTTATCAAGCACAATTTTCTTTTAATGGATATATGCCTGGAAGAAAGGGATTGTATAGTCCTAAAGAAATTACTTTTGATTTAGTTGGTAGTATGCTAGATACACAGGGTAAATTATTATATCCTTATATGAATCAATCAAAATAAAATTATGAAAATGAAAAAGATTATAATGATGGCATTTGTCATGAGTATGTTGCCGACATTCATATTTTCCCAAACAAAAAAAATAAAAGGCACATATTTGTTTTCGAATGGAGAGGAATATGTGCAAATAGATAATGATTCTTTTAAAATTATTAGAACCCATGTGTGTCCTTCTTGTTTGGATTTGGGTGCAGGAGATAGTATTGTTGCTTATGGAAGTGTAGAATATATAAAGGATGGCTTTATAAGAATTAAGACGGATATCGATAGTGTTATATATAAGAATGTAAGGGTTGAAGAATTTTATGACACAGGTATAAAAGATAGCGTGAAAATAGAGTTTGTTTTTCCGTTTAAAGGAAACTATCGAATAGATGCCTCGTGGGGATTTGCTTATATGTCAACAGAACGAAATAGTGTAACTATCACTAGAAAAAAAGATAGCCAGATTCCCTTAAGATTTGATATCTATAACATAGGACTTAAGTCTCAAGATCGTCATGGAAATTATTTTGGATGCGTGGTTTTTTCCGATTGTCTTTGGTATGAATTTAAGAATCAAAGTAAAAATTTGCTACATATAACTATACCAAATTTAACTCGTAGCTACTATGCTCGGTATTTTATTGATAGAGAATATGTTAAAGTTGAAAAAAATAAAATTATTTGGCGTAATAGAGAATATGAAAAAATTTCCAATGACTTAATTACTCCCACAATTGAACTTGGGGAAAGAGCTATAGATGATGAGGGAATTGATTATGTGGACAGATTTCTTTTTGAAATGAAAAAGTGAATAAATGTTAATTCCCACCTCGCTGCCGCCCTCGCTGCCGCACGATTGTATCGTGTGGCAAGTAAGGAAGAGTAAAAAATAAATAACAATGAGCAGAAATTATAAATTTTGTAATATAGGATGTGTGTCTTTTGTATCCAAGAATGGCTAATTGCCACACGATACAATCGTGCGGCAGCGGTGAGTAAACAACAATAAGATGACTGGATATTACCGTAGTGGATCAACAATGAATATTCCTTATACAGTAACAACAGTTAGAAGGAGCAGATAATGAGAACAATCATCAGTACATTGCTTTGCTGCATTTTTCTGACTAACTGCAAAGCACAAGCCACAGATTTTAAAACATATCTGGGCAATTTTGGACAAAGTAAAATACCCCTGTTAATTAATGACAGGCAGTCTTCCTCTGCAGTTTTTTGTCAAGCTTATGATACACTTTTCCGAATAAAGACGACAAAGCTAATCCCGGAAAACATAGTAGCTAAATATATCTGCACAAATGGATTTTGTAATCCAAATGGTGGTTACTTCAGATACGACTATGGTGTAAGGGTTGATTTAAGCAGTGACTTTATATCGGTACTTGTATCCAAATTGCAATACGAAGGAGACTCTGAATGGAATTTTGATTTAGGAGAAACGCTTCTCATTACCTACAACAACAAAGGAGAAATCCTTTCCCTCCAATCGTTGACAAAAGACAATGACAGGTGGAAGAGTAGTTTGAAGATAACCAAAGAGGGTATTACTGTTGTGCGACAAATAAAAATTACTGAGCCTAAAATAGACCAGTATCATCGTGACTTACATTGTGAATTTTGGACAACTACCTACCAAATGACAAACGATGGAATAATTAAACTTGTTGATACGAGTCTGGTTTCGACTGGTATTGTTATTTGGGATAAGAGGAATGAAGATTATGTCTTGAAAGAATGACCCTCGTAGCCGTGCAACCGTATAAGTACAATGGCAAGGAATTTATAACCATGCACGGAAATGATGTTTATGATTTTAATTTCAGGTCATATTATCCGGCAATGGGAAGATTTACAAGTGTGGATCCATTGGCGGAAACGACGCCCGGTGTGAGCCCGTATGCATACTGTATGGGCAATCCCTCGCTGCCGCACGATTGTATCGTGTGGCAAGTAAGGTATCCAAGAATGGCTAATTGCCACACGATACAATCGTGCGGCAGCGGTGGTAAATGGTTGGGATGCTGCCGATGCTACTGTTGGATGGACGGGTACAGCAAGTGCCGCTGCACTGATATTAGGTACTTCCAATCCTATTGGTTGGTCCGTAATTGGTATTGGTGCTGCAGGTTATGGAGCATTTAGAGCAGGTCAATATATTTATGAAAACTATTAATATATAAAAACAATGTTGCTTAATAAATTGTATTATTCAGTTTGGACTGATGGCATCAAGCGGATGCAAGAGCGATTTCCCGAGTCGAATCTTTATTGGAAATTTATGTTGATGCTATTTATGGTAGTTTCATTTGGGGGCTTTTCTATGTTTCTATATGGATTTATTGGTCGCATATTCGGTCTTCCATGGCCTCACTTAAATCTTTTTCAAAATGGGTTCTTAGAGAAGATTTTAAGTGCATTAGTTTTTTTTATGTTACCTTGGTTTGTGATACATTATTATCTTGTTCTTTGGAAGAATAAATATCAAATATTTATGTCAAAATATAAGTACCGTAATGGTAAGTTATTTTTCAATTTCTTCTTATGTATAATATTTACACCATTATTCATATTTATAATTGGAGTAATTATAGCTAAGATGTCTGCAAATTGATTTGGTAGTATAATCAACAATAATTACAAAGCCCCTCTCCACGCTGCCGCACGATCAATGTTGTTAAGTTAGCAATTACGATGGGTTGAACCGGTTGAACAGTGCTTATTCGGCAGGCAGTTCTTCTTCCTGGAATGCCACGTACCCTCGCTGCCGCACGATCAATGTCATTAAGTTAGCGATATAATTCCCTGATTATCAATACGAACTGCTTGTATGTGTGAATTATTTTTCATATATTTGTTTCAGCATCAAATAGTTATTATATGCAAAAAATGCTGTTTCGTTATCGTATAACGGCAGTTTGCCCGTAACCCCTCGCTGCCGCACGATTGTATCGTGTGGCAAGTAAGCAAGAGAAGAGTAAAAGATAAATAACAATGAGCAGAAATTATAAATTTTGTAATATAGGATGTGTGTCTTTTGTATCCAAGAATGGCTAATTGCCACACGATACAATCGTGCGGCAGCGGGGGTGTTTGACCGACCTGCCAAATCGTCCTGTTTGTCCACAAGACAACACAAGAGTAAACGTTCCATATAGATAACCCTCAAATATCACTTTTTAAACACTAAAAGAATAAGATTATGATTAAAGAAATGTATTATTGGTTGATGTATTTCCTGAAGAAAATTGGCAAAACTGAGATGTTTGGATTTAATTCATATTTATTGATATGTATGATGCTTTTTTCCAATATATTGACATTATTTGTACTTTTCTGTTTTCTCTTAAATGTTGATATTCAATCGCTTATTACAGACTATAAAGTCACAGGGATTGTTTTTGGACTTTCAGTTATGATTCCTAACTATTTTATTTTATTTACAAAAAGAAAAGAAATTGTAGAGAAATATGACCAATTGCCACGAAAGAGAAGAATAAAAGGAATGATTTTATTTTGGATTTATTCAATAGTGTCAATTCCTTTATTTTTCGTTTTGGTTACAAATTTACCAAGATAGCTTGTTAAAAGAAATGTATTAACCTTTGCTTCCACCGCTGCCGCACGAACAATGTTATTAAGTTAAGAGGATAATATATTGAAATACAGTTATTTATGTTTTTATGGTGTTTTTTTGTATTTACCTAGTAATCAAATAGTTAATCTCCACACGAAAGGATTCGTCCGGAAACGATGGAATTTCATTGCTTCATCAAGCAGGATTTTGGTCCTGCTTTTTTTATTTTACCATGTAGTTAACAATTTTATTCTTTTCGCTGACTATGATACAGGTTTGTTTGTAAGGTTTAAGTTTCCCGATGTAGAATAGGTTCTTATCCGCTTTGATGTTGCTGTTGATAGTCGCCTTGGTGTTGATATCCAGTAAAAAGAGGCTGTTGTTTTTTTCATTCAGAAGAGCTAACCAATTATTATTTATCATAAAGAATGGTGATTTGGTTTGTATATCTTTTTCGGTAAAAATGGCACTGTATTCTTCATTGTAAATGCTTAAGTTTTTGTTCTCAAGAAAAATAAAGCGAGGTTTCCCTTTTTCGGTTATGGTTGCAAAATAGTGGCTCGTACTCCATTTTTTCACACTGATTTTGTGTACTTTGTTATCAAGATTGACAAAGCAAAGATTCCCGCTTTTGTCAGTGGTAACAAATCGTTCGAGAGACATTGTTTTTTCGGTGTAATAGTTGTTTTTGGGAGATTTTACAATATTGGCTTGAGGCGTTAATCGTTCAGCTCCTTTTCTGTTCAAGAAATAGGTTTTTTTGTTGTTGGAGGCAACCAAAAAGTCTTTTCCTGCAATGCGGAAGAATTGCAGTGGAGAAGTGATTTTACCCGAACTGCTTTTGAAATTCCAATCGGATGGGATAGAACCGTCTTTTTTCATCAATATAACTTGATTATTTTCGCACGGGATAAAGAAACGGTATTCTCGGTTGTTGTCGTAATCGAAAACGGTCATTCCGGCAGAGGCTCTCGATTTCAGCCTAACCGGGAAGTTTGCTATACTTTTTCCGGTTCTGTCTATCACATACAGTTTCGTTTTGGTGTTGAAAACCAATTGTAATTTTTTGTTTCGGTACAAATCGACTTGAAAAATATCGCTCATGATGCGTTCTTTCAGAGGTAATTTCCAAAGGATTTTTCCTTCGCTGCTTATCAGGTAAAGTTTGTTTGCCATATCTTGTACAGCAATTTCGTTTTCTCCCGTCTTGTGGTTGGTTACGATTTGGGGAGCTGTTGCAATGGGAGTTTCTAAAGCAATTTCCCATATTTTTGTGGTTCGGCTTTCTTTTTCGGTTTTTTGGTTCGGTTGGGCTGTGGTCGTTAGTTTTTCTTCAGAAATGAGGGATTGCGTGTTTTTGGTTCCTGTCGGTAGAGCAGTGTTTTCCGAACTGTTTTCTGCCAAAAGGTCGGTTTTCTTTTCGCTCAGCTTATCAATGTCCGTTTTTTTGTTGTATTGGACAAAAATATGCTGGTAATTAATATCTTTTTTTTCACTTTCCGATTGAACGGCAAAAGTTTGAAAGTTGTTCCACAGGCTTTTCGTGCTTTTAACCCAAGCTGCTTTTTCGGGTGTAAAAATGGAATCGGCATTTCGAATGATGGCAGGTATATCAGCGTAGATGCTGTTGTTCGATTGCGATTGTAGCGTTTTGTAGGCTCTTTGGTAGTTTTCCGAACCATTGATGGTGCGTTTTACTTGTGCTTGGCTGATAAGATATATCAACAAGTTTTTTGTTGGAGCAATGTACAAACACTGTTTATAAATAGCCAAATATTCGTCGGCTAAGGTAAATGTATTGCCAAAAACGCAACCTGCAAAGCCGTTTCCGTTTAGTTTGATGATGTCTATATTGCCCTGAAATTTTTGTATTTCGGCTTTCGGCTCACTTTCTGTTGCCATTCTGTTAAGGCGTATAACAGCTTCTTGTTCATCTTTTAATTTGGCAATAACAAATGTGTTTTCCTCCATGTTTCGGGTAAAAGGAACATATCCGAAGGCAATTTCATTGTTGAAGTGATTTTTTAAAGAACAAATACGGGCTTTCTCCTGTGCTGGTTTCCAGTTTGGCTGACAGATCGGATTTTTCCTGTAAGCGACCTTTTTTTGTTAGAAAACTATCTAGATTACTTTCAAATGCTTCAAAATCTGACAGATACATATAATTGAAGAAAAACGTACGTTGAGGCATCACTTTTACCAACGAGTTTTCTCCCGGAGTTTGATTGTTGAAAAGTTGTATCAGATTGCCATTTTTGTTAGCTCCCGAGAATCCGTTGACAACAATTTTTTCTTCTGAGAATTTAATGTCAAAACCACACCAATCGGCATAAAAATTGGTAATTTCAAAGAGTCTTTTGGCTTCGGTATTAAACCATTTTTTTGTCAAAGGTTGTAATCTCTTCACATTGACAAATAAATTGGCAAAAGCATTTTTACCCGAAATTTCCTTTACTGCCAAAAAGGATGACTCTGAGTTTAGGAGTGATTTTTCGGAGTCTATTTGTTTGATAGATCGTAGTAGCAGGTTTTTATTTTTACTGCCCACGAAAATATTATTTGCATAGGAACAGTAAAATTTACCTTGCAGGGTCGAATAAATAATAATTTTTGAGCCTTCTGCTTTGGTCGTTGTCGTTTTATTCGGTTGTAAAAGGGTAGGAAGTATTTCTTTTTGCATCAAGCTCCAATCATTTTTTGATATCTTGGCACTGAACAATTGTTGCGTATTGCCGACCGTGTCTGTATAAAAGCTCACGACCAGTTTTCTTTCTCCGATGAACTCCTTAAATTTTGGAGAAATATCTTTCAGAGAATCCACTTTTGAAAAAATACAGTGGACTTTTCCAATGGATTCGAGTTTTGCCAAATCCAACCAATAATTGTTGTTGTAAAGCAACGAGTTGGTAAGTTCGGAAATATTGTTAATCTGCAACAAGGCAACCGGTATTTCAGGTATTGAGGTGTATATGTCGGTTTTCTTTGAGATGGAGGTGGCTTTTAAAGATGTATATCCCCAAATGGAAAAAAACAGAGCTGCAAGGGCAGATAGAATGATAATAACTTTTTTCATCTTTAAATTTTATAAAAAGAATAAACCTGTTTTGCCAGTTTTCTTAATCGTATGTTCTAAAAGGCGTAACCCAACCCAAATTCAACAAATTCCGCTTTTTGCAAGTGCATTTTTAAGCTGAAATTTGCCAGTAAATTTGGTGTAATCTTGTATTTCGTTGTCAATCGGGTGTATAACCATCCGTCTTCTTCCTGGATGTTATAGGTATAAATTAAGCCTTTTTCTCTTCTTTTGGATGTTTCGTACGGTTCAAGATCTTTTATTGGGTCGTATAGATATAAACCGAATTGTATGCCTGTAATAAAATTGCCTATAATTAGCTCGTTAGCAATATTTACACCTACTCGAATCTTATTTTTCAGTTCATCCGAATCAATGTCCGTTCGTTGGTAAGAGGACGATAATGCGGAATCATTCGTATAAATTCCGTCATAAAATCCGTCTAATCCAATGCCAATACGGTGCTGATGGCAAGTTTGATAATAACCTTCCAAATTTAGACTGCCAATGGGAAATTTTTTCGTATCTCTATAATACCTGTCTTTTATTCCGCCCGAAAAAATTACCTCACCTGAAAATTTCTTTTTTAGCGGGGCAGTTTCGGCTATGTTTTGTGTTCTTTTTTTATACTCAGGCAAATATTTTAAACCCACATACCCGTTGAAAATATTTAGTCCCGTATTCGGTTGTACCGTGCTTCCATTGGAAAAATGGTTGAACATAAGGTCGCCCGTAAGACTTATGTTTTTATTCAATGAAAATTCCATGTTCGCACCTCCTGCCAATATGCCGTTCACAAGACTTCCGATAGCAAAATTATAGTCTTTATTTTTTCCGTTTGTGCCTTTAATGGGTCGTGGGTCAGCCAAAGCAGCGTCTCTATCTAACGGATTCGTGCAAAAAGCCAATCCTCCTCCCAGTTTTATGTTCAAGGAAAAATTGGTGGCTTTTGTCAATGGTAAATTGATGTATGGATAGGCACTGATCATATCTCCCAAAACTTCGGGATTGCCAAATGACAACAATTGCAGAGCTATACCAATGTCAGGATTATTATAATACTTTTGCCAGGGTTTTGAGCCATCAGTTGCAAATTCCACCGCTAATTCCGCTCCTATCGACGGACCTTTTACCAGCACTTCCACATTTTCATCGTGAGGAATCACATAACCTCCGATAAGTTCTCCTTTTATTTTGTATGGGACGTATTCTTCTCCATTCACTGTGATAAAAGAGAGAACGGCAAAAGTAAAAACAAGTAGTTTTTTTGTCATCTTATATAGTTTGCGTTCCAAAACAAAAGTGCTATCTTTGCTTTCCGCTTGAAAATGCTTTGTACAAAGTGTTATCTTGCAAAAATAAGAAAATAATATAAAGAATTACTATGCTTGTTTTGTTAAAAAAGGAAATTCGTAATTTTTTTTCTTCGGCAACCGGGTTTGTCGTAATCGGATTATTCCTAATTCTTACGGGTTGTTTTTTATGGATTCTTCCCGGCGAAAATAATGTGTTGGATTCGGGTTATGCTTCGTTGGACGGATTATTCGCTTTAGCTCCTTGGTTGTATATGTTTTTGGTTCCGGCTATAACCATGCGTTTCTTTGCTGAAGAAAAGCGGGCAGGTACAATGGAGCTTTTGTTTACTCGTCCTTTGGGGACAATGCAAATAGTCGCTGCAAAATATTTTGCGGGTTTATTACTGGTTATTTTTTCATTGCTTCCTACGCTGGTTTATTTGGTGAGTGTTTATTGGTTGGGTAACCCTGTCGGAAATGTGGATTTGGGTGGATTCTGGGGCTCTTTCATCGGACTTGGTTTTTTGGCGGCAGTGTATGTATCTGTTGGGTTGTTTGCTTCTTCTGTCACGGATAATCAGATAATATCTTTCCTAATAGGGGCTTTGTTGTGCTTTTTTATGTACTACGGATTCGATTTATTGGTTTTGTTCTTTTCCAATGCGACCATTCAAGATTTTATTTCGATGTTTGGAATCAGTTATCATTACGATTCGATGAGTAGAGGTGTTATTGATACACGAGATGTGGTATACTTTATTACCGTGAGTTTGGTTTATGTGTATGCAACAGGTTTTTGTATAGCTAAAAGGAGATAGAAAAATGAAAAAACACACACTCATACTATTTGCCGTTGTTTTGCTGATAAACATAGTTTCTGCCTTTTTCTTCTATCGGTTCGATTTGACTTCGGAAAAACGCTTTACTATTTCGGATAATACTAAAAATTTAATGAGAGGTCTCAATTCGGATTTAAAAGTGACCATTTATTTGTCGGGAGATTTGAATATGGGGTTTTTGCGATTGAAAAAAGCAACTGCTGAAATGCTCGATGAATTTGATGTTTACGCTAAGAGCAATATTAGTTACGAATTTGTTAATCCCTCGAAAGCAACTTCTACAAAAGAACGAAATAAAACGTACGATTTACTGGAACAAAAAGGAATGTCGCCTACCGTTGTTTATGACAAGGATTCGGAAGGAAAATTGATTCAGAAGGTTATATTCCCTTGGGTGGAATTTGTCTACCAAAAAGATACGGTACGAGTTAATTTGTTGAAAAACTTACCCGGTAAATCGGGAGATGAGAATTTGAATATTTCCATTGAAAATCTGGAATTTGAATTGACGGATGCTATTCGTCGCATAACGACACAACGTAATTCGCCGAGAGTCGCTTTTATCGAAGGTCATGGAGAATTGGAAGAACCGTATGTATATAGCATAACTTCTTCTTTGGCAAAATATTACAATGTAGATAGGGGTATTATTGGAACAGATGTTTCCATGCTTGATCCGTATAAGGTTGTTATTATTGCGGGTCCACATGATAAATTCTCTGAAACGGAAAAGTTTATCATCGACCAATATATTATGAGGGGAGGAAAAGTCTTGTGGCTTGTGGATGGTGTTCGCACTTCGTTGGAAGCTTTATCGCAATCGTCTACAACAGTAGGTATTGTAAATGAAGTGAATTTGGAAGACCAGTTGTTTACTTATGGTGTGCGTGTTGATCCTGTGCTTATTGCCGATACGCAATGTGCTCAAATACAGGTAAATGTGGCTCCTGCAAACAAAGATCCCCAATTTGAATTGGCTCCTTGGTATTATTTTCCATTACTTCAGCCGTCGCCGGTTAATGTGATAACCAAAAATATTGCACCTGTAAGAGCCGAATTTGCTTCTGTGGTTGAGTTTGTCGGAGAAAATCAGGATAAAAATATGAAGAGGGAGGTGTTGCTTATTTCATCGAATACGACAGCTGTCGAAATGGCTCCGATGCAAATAAGTTTGGATATGGTTAATACACCACCTACAGCAGCTTATTTCAATAATAGGTATTTGCCTGTGGCTGTATTGATGGAAGGTAAATTTCAGTCTGTTTTTAATAACCGAATGCCACCGAAGAACATACAAATAAACCCAAACGAAACAATTCGTTCGTTCGGTAAAAAAACGAAGATGATTGTTATTGCCGATGGGGATATTATCCGCAACGATGTACAAGGATTTGGTACTGGTGCTCAGCCTTTGCCTCTTGGCTATGACAGAAACATGGATAAACAGTTTGGTAATGGCGAATTTATTCTCAATGCGGTAAACTATTTGGCTGATGATCAAGGTTGGATGGAATTACGAGCTCGAGAAATAAAATTACGTTTGTTAGATAAACAACGTATTATCAGTCAGCGTTTGTTTTGGCAGACTTTTAATGTGGTGGTACCATTCGTGTTGTTGATAATTATTACTTTATTGTATCAGTGGAGTCGTAAGCGTAAGTACACAAGAGACGAAAAGATGCCGGACGAAAAATCCGTTTAATATTGCCGAAAATTGTAAATAATTGTTATATTTGTAAATCTTTTTTAGCCTTGATAAGCAAAAATATACTTTAATTTTAAAATAAATTACCAATGAAATTTGTAGTATCATCCGAACAATTGTTAGAACGTTTGCAGTCAATAAGTCGTGTTATTAACAGCAAAAATTCGTTACCCATTTTGAATTATTTTTTATTTTCGATAAAGGATAATACATTAACGTTAAAGGCTTCTGACCTTGAAACAACTTTGATCACTTCAATGCCTTTGGAAAAATCTACGGAAGACGGTGAAATTGCCATTTTGGCAAAAAATATATTGGATATTTTACGCGAATTTTCCGAACAACCTTTAAATTTTGATGTCGATTTACAGAGTTATGCTATTGTTATAACAACAGAAAAAGGTAAATTCAGTTTCATTGGACAGTCAGCCGAAGAATATCCTACTTTGCATGAACTATCTGAAGAAGCGGCTTCTTTCAGTGCTAAGGGTAGTACTTTGCTTGACGGAATTTCAGGAACTTTATTTGCTACAGCTGATGATGAATTGCGTCCTGTAATGAATGGCGTATGTTTCGATATTACTACGGATAATTTAACAATTGTGGGTACTGATGCTCACAAATTGGCACGTTTCAAAACTTCTGAAGTTAAGGGACAACAGGATGCTGTTTTTGTTTTGCCTAAGAAACCGGCTTCTTTGTTAAAAAACATTTTGCCCAAGGAGGCAGGTGAAGTGCAGGTGGCTTTTGATAGCAAAAATATAGTGTTTAAATTGTCTCAATACACAATGGTCTGTCGCCAAATAGAAGCTCGTTATCCAAATTATAATGCCGTTATTCCTAAAGATAATCCCAATAAATTAATTGTTGATAGATTGGCCTTGCTGGCCGGTTTGAGACGTGTTGCTGTTTGTACCAATCAAGGAAGCAGTTTGATAAAATTTGCGGTTAGTGAAAGCGATGTGTATATTTCAGGACAAGATATTGATTTTTCTAATTCAGGTGAGGAGCATATCGCTTGTCAGTACCACGGTGAACCTATGGAGATAGGATTTAAAGCTAATTTTGTTATTGAAGTTTTAAGTAATATGAATGCATCGGATGTTACCATAGAACTTGCTGATCGGACTCGTCCGGGTGTCTTTGTTCCTCTGGAGAAAGAAGAAAATCAAGACGTTTTAATGTTGTTAATGCCAATGATGTTAAATGAATAGGTATTTCCGTAATTTTTAGTTCGGAAGTTGATAATAGGGAAGCTTTTATAGCTTTCCTATTTTTTTTTATATTTGCGACAATTATATTCTTGAAAGATCTAAAATGTTTAAATAAAAGTTTAACTTTGTTTATTTTAACAGAGATTTGATTTTTCTCATCCTTAAAATTAATTTCTTTTGACTATGAAACGAGCTACCTTAAGTCAATTTTCAGGTTTTTTGTGCCCACAAAAAAATCAAGTAAAAAGATTACTTCTTCTGAATCTTTGTTTAGTATTTTTTTCCATAGGAAATATATTTGCTTCTGCCAGTGCTACTTCCTATGAGGTAACCGTTGTGCCTGATGGAGGAACTTCTGTTGTTCTTACTTCTAGCGGAACTTCCATAGGGAATATCTCTACATCCCTGAAAATAACCGGTTTAAAGCTCACTACAACACAGGATGCTGACGGTAATGCAAATTATGTTTTTTTTAAATATCAGGTTGTCAATTCTAGTTCTTCTGTTGTGAAGAGTAGTAATTATAACTATGGGGCAACCTCCACTTCCACTACAGGTGGTGTAACTACTAAGATATTTTCAGCGACTCCTAGCATAGATATTTTCAGTGGGCTTGCCCAAGGAACCTATACATTGAAGTACTGGTTTGAGGTTCAGGGTTATACGACTGGTGGTGCCCAAATAGATAATGCTTTTAGTATGGGAAGTTCCGGTAGTCCTTTAATTGCAACATTTACATACGTTTCATTACCTTCCATAGGGCTTACAGCTTCTTCTAGTATGGTTACCAGTGGTAATCCAGTTACACTTACGGCAACTCCTACTAATTTTACCGTTTCTCCTACAACGTATACATGGTATAAATCTATTGATTCCGGTTCAACTTTTTCCGTTGTTTCAGGTCAAACAAGTAGCACTTTAACCGATTCTCCTACACAAACAACATTGTACTATGCAACTGCATATGATGGTGCCACGCTCGTAACATCTAGTCAAATCAAGGTTTTTGTTCCGTTTACCTGTGCTGCAGGTTCTCAAAAGATTAATATTTATTCGGAGGATTTTGATAGAGACTCGGATGGAAATTTGAATTTATTTACCAGTGTGACCGGTAGAAGATCTTTTAGCGGTATAACGTCAAGTTACACCTATAAGGCTGAAAATTATGAAATTCATGACGGAGAATATGCTGTTGTAGCTACACCAAGATATAGTGGGTGTGGAAATCAAACGGGAGGTTTAGTTGCAGGGTGCGGTGCTGATGCGACGTATTGGTATAGAGATTTGAAAGATATTAGCGGAAATGGCGATGGTTCTACCACTTTTGGAGGATTGTTGTTCGTTAATTGCGGTAATCCTGATGCATCTGGTGAAAGTCTCATATTTGAAAAATCAATAAGTAATATTCCTAAAGATGTGACGATGGTTTTTTCTGCCTATTTTGCTAATGCTGCTAATTATGCCAGAAATCCTACCGATGATCAAAAGGTTAATATGAAACTTCGTATTAAATATAGTTCTGATGGAGGTACTTCTTGGTCAACTGTTTCCGGATCTGAAATTACCATATCGAATATTTCAAGATTAGATGGATGGTTATATGGCGAAAGTTCTGTTAGTGCCTCTAATGCAGGCTTATATAAGATTCAAATAGTCAATCTTGGTGCCAGTGGAAATGGCAATGACGTGTTAATAGATAACATATCCCTTTCTTTGTGTGTGCCTAAGGTAGATTTTTACCATGGAGGAGATTGTACTTCTTCAGGAAAGAGTACAACGGATATCGAATTAACGGCGATAAATCAATCTACTCCTTTTTATGCTTGTGTTACTGCAAGTGACGCCTTCAATTCCCCTTATTACATTTGGCAAGAAAGTACCGATGGTGGGGTTACATGGGTAACAGTGCAACATCTTAATACGGGAAGTACTTATACAGATGCTGGATTGTCAGCTCCCGGATCCAAATTGTTGCGGGTTATTGTTTCCAATGAAGATATTACTGCCGGAGGGGACTTGCCCCTTATTTATTCTGTTTCTAACATTATTACAATTACACTTGGATCATGCCTTCCCCCTTCATTAACAATCAGCGGTGCTTCTGATGTGTGTGTGGCTGCTGGTGTTGATGCTTCTAGTCAAACATTGGTAGCAGGAGGTAGTACGGCAGGTTTTACTACCTATACTTGGGAAGAAGAAATTAGTGGTGTATGGACAGTTATTCCAATAACTACCAATTCAATTGCCACAGGAACTCTTGCTGCCGGAACTCATTCTTATCGGGTAAAGGTGAGTGATGGACTTGGTTGTGAATCTGCTTATGCAACAGCAACCATCAAAGTAAACGAAAAACCGGTCGTTTCCACGTCCTCTCTTAGTAATAATACGAATTGTACGTCTCCTTATAACGGAGCATATACAATTCTCGCTACAGGAGGAACTTCTCCTTATCAGTATTCTAATGATAATGGAGGTACCTGGGGAACGACTACCACATACACCGGTATTCAGCAAGATAATACCATTAATCTTCAGGTAAAAGATAACAATCAATGTGTTTCTGATAACTTACCCATAACTATTTCCGATGTATCATTACCTATTACAACTTATACTGTTACGGGCGGTGGAACATACTGTTTGGGTGGAGATGGAGTGGCTGTCGGGTTAAGCAATTCACAAACGGGTGTTACTTATCAACTTAAGAAAGATGGTGTTGCAACAGGTTCAACGTTATCCGGAAATACAGGTGTAGCTTTGGATTTTGGAAAACAAACGGCAGTAGGAACTTATACGATTTCGGCAACAAGTACTGGAAATTGTGTTGGTACTATGACGGGTTCTGTTATTATTGCAACAGCAAATCCTCCGAGTATTACTCTACAACCGCTTGCCCAGTCGATATGTATGATGCAATCGGCTGACTTTAGCGTTACTGCTGATCATGCCATATCTTACCAATGGCAAGAAGATGCAGGATCCGGATTTTTGGATATTGCAGGAAAAAACTTATCTTCTTGTGAAATTGCCACCACTGATTTATCAAAAAATGGATATTCTTATCGAGTAATTGTTTCCGGAAATGCAGCTTGTAGTACAGTTACAAGTAATTCGGTATCATTGACAGTAAATAACTGCTCTGATTTGACTTTGAATACCTCTTTAAATCAGACCTCTGTTTGTCAAGGGTCCCAAACTACTTATACCGTTTCTGTTACTAATAATTCAACTTTATCAGCCGCATCAGGTGTTCAAGTAAAAGTTGATTTACCTGCCGGTATAACCTATATTACCAATACCGTTCCAACTGAAGGTTCATATAATTCGGGAACGGGAGAATGGAATATAGGAACTGTAGGTATTTCTACAACTGTAACATTAATAATCACAATAGAAGGAACAACTTCCGGAAGTAAAACTCTTCAATCTTACATTTTTGAAGAAAATACAAATGCTTATGCTGATTATTCAGCAGCTCCTGCAGGGATGAAAGATGGTTCGGCACTGATGGTCAATGGGTATCCTTCACAACCTGTTTTAACAGATAATGCAGGATGTGATAATGCAGCCACCTTTACAGTAAGCAATTACGATGCAACGAACACGTATACTTGGCTTTTGGATGGTACTCCCATCACGGCTACGAACAGTTATACGGTACCCAGTCCTGTAGAAGGCACGACGTATTCAGTAAGTGTAACGGCAGAAAAGAACGGATGTACCTCAACCGCCGGCACGGCCTCACAGCAATATACGGTTACCCCAGCTGTTCCAACGTTAACGGATAATGCAGGATGTGATAATGCAGTCACCTTTACAGTAAGCAATTACGATGCAACGAACACGTATACTTGGCTTTTGGATGGTACTCCCATCACGGCTACGAACAGTTATACGGTACCCAGTCCTGTAGAAGGCACGACGTATTCAGTAAGTGTAACGGCAGAAAAGAACGGATGTACCTCAACCGCCGGCACGGCCTCACAGCAATATACGGTTACCCCAGCTGTTCCAACGTTAACAGATAATGCAGGATGTGATAATGCAGTCACTTTTACGGTAAGCAATTACGATGCAACGAACACTTATACTTGGCTTTTGGATGGTACTCCCATCACGGCTACGAACAGTTATACGGTACCCAGTCCTGTAGAAGGCACGACGTATTCAGTAAGTGTAACGGCAGAAAAGAACGGATGTACCTCAACTGCCGGCACGGCCTCACAGCAATATACGGTTACCCCAGCTGTTCCAACGTTAACAGATAATGCAGGATGTGATAATGCAGTCACTTTTACGGTAAGCAATTACGATGCAACGAACACGTATACTTGGCTTTTGGATGGTACTCCCATCACGGCTACGAACAGTTATACAGTACCCAGTCCTGTAGAAGGCACGACGTATTCAGTAAGTGTAACGGCAGAAAAGAACGGTTGTACCTCAACCGCTGGCACGGCCTCACAGCAATATACGGTTACCCCAGCTGTTCCAACGTTAACAGATAATGCAGGATGTGATAATGCAGTCACTTTTACGGTAAGCAATTACGATGCAACGAACACGTATACTTGGCTTTTGGATGGTACTCCCATCACGGCTACGAACAGTTATACAGTACCCAGTCCTGTAGAAGGCACGACGTATTCAGTAAGTGTAACGGCAGAAAAGAACGGTTGTACCTCAACCGCTGGCACGGCCTCACAGCAATATACGGTTACCCCAGCTGTTCCAACGTTAACGGATAATGCAGGATGTGATAATGCAGTCACCTTTACAGTAAGCAATTATGATGCAACGAACACGTATACTTGGCTTTTGGATGGTACTCCCATCACGGCTACGAACAGTTATACGGTACCCAGTCCTGTAGAAGGCACGACGTATTCAGTAAGTGTAACGGCAGAAAAGAACGGATGTACCTCAACATCGGGAACAGCTTCACAAAAGTATAAGGTTAACCCTGTTGCGGTTATTACTCCTTCCGGGACAGTTATTAATTGCTCTGTTTCTCAAGTAATTCTGCAAGGATCAGGAGGATACCAATATCGTTGGAATGACAATACCGTTAATCCTCAAAAAATAGTTACTTCGGGAGGACAGTATACTTTAATAGCAAGAAGTCTAGGTGGTTGTGAAAATTCGACTTCTGTTACTATTTCTGAGAATAAAGTTAAACCTCAAAATTTAGCCATTACTCCTAATCCAAATACAACGGTTTTAACTTGTACAACCGTTACTAGTATAGAGTTGACTGCATCTTCGACCAGTGCGAATGTTGGTTATCTTTGGCAAGATGGTTCTACTGGTGCTATTCTTACGGTAACTTCTCCTAAAACGTACGTCGTAACTGTTACTGATTTGGACAACGGTTGTCAAGAAACTGCTTCGTTACAAATAACATCAGATAAAACAATTCCTACAGTTAATATTTCCGCAGATGCACTTCAGTTGACTTGTGATACAACAAGTATAGAATTAGTAGCCAATACTAATGCAACAAATCCAAGTTACTCATGGACAGGAGGTCTTAATACTTCATCTATTGATGTCGCAACTCCTAATATTTATGGAGTAACCGTGACAGATTTGAATACAGGATGTTCAAACTCAGCTTCTATAAATGTCGTTCAAGATATTAGTAGTCCGATTGTAACCATAGTACCTAGTGCAACCAGATTCACTTGTGACACAACAAGCATTGATTTGGTGGCAAATGCAACAAACGTTACTTACTTATGGGGAGATGGAAGTACCGCGAATATAATTACCATTACAGACCCTAATACATACCAAGTAACAGTAAAAAATCAAACAACCGGTTGCACAAATACTGTTTCATTAGATGTTCAACAAAATATTATGTCTCCGAGTTTAACCATAGAATCAACGACCACTGAGTTAACATGTTCAACTCCGATTATTCCACTAACTGCAAATGTTGGTTCTGCGAATGTCAGTTATTTATGGACTGGAGGTTCAACAAATGCTGTATTATCAGCTATTTCTGCTGGACTTTACCAAGTTTCGGTGAAAGATTTGGAAAATGGATGTCTCGCCAATGCAAGTATCACCCTTACTGAAAACAAAACATTGCCAACAGCAAGTATTGTAGCTCCTAATAGAGTTTTAACGTGTTCATCTCCAACTTTATCTTTAGTGGCAAGCGGTACACCGGCTGGAATAACATACAAATGGAACGATAATACTACTCTTGCAAATAAAACTGTAAATTCTAAAGGCACGTATACGGTAACGGTAACTAATCCGAATAATGGATGTACTAGAAATGCAAGTGTTGCTATTACTGACAATTATGCCGTTCCATTAGTAGATATTCAACCTCTTCCTGGCGTTTGTCTTCCTGCAACGGTCAATTTGACAGACGCTATAGGACCTTTAACTATTGCGGATACGGTTATATTCTATCAAGATGCAGCTCTTACTAATAAAGTGATGACAGCTTCTGTTGATGTTCAAACTGCTGCTATTTATTATGTTGTAGGATTGGGAGTGAATAATAATGGTTGTCAAAGTACTCCTGAAGCTGTTATGATTAACTTAAAGGAGCAGACACCTGCTCCGACGGTTCATGATTATTATGAATGTGCAGTTAGAGGCAGCAAAGATTTAACTGATTTAGTTACTTCTGATAAGACAAAGATTAAATGGTATATGTCTTCCAACGGTACAACTTCCTTTGCAGGTTATTTTGATGCCTATCAGGCGAATACAGTTACATCCTACTGGGTTACCAATACAGAGGAAGGTAAATGTGAAAGTGAACGAGTGGAGATTACCGTTTCTATTGAAGGGAATATTGATTTTGATTTGCAAATAAGCAAATCAGAGATAGTGCTTAATGCGGAAGAAGTAACTGTAACGGCAACTCCTACAGCCTCTAGTGCTCCGATTGCTAACTATGCTTGGACAAAGAATGGCGAATCAATCATTCCTAATGGAAATTCATATCAGGAAATGCCTTATTTGGATGCTGTGTACCGAGTATCTGCCGAAGGAATGTGTAATACTGTTGTTAAGGAAGTATCGCTTTCGGTATTATGGCCAACTCTAATTACTCCCAGCAATGCGAATGGTAAAAATGACTCATTTGCTAGGGGTTTCTCAATAGTAGTGTTTAACCGTCATGGACAAAAGATATTTACTGGATTAGATGGTTGGAATGGAACTTCTGACGGAAAATCGGTTTTCCCGGGGGTATATTATTATATCGTTACTTTACCCGATGGAAGGAGTAAGAAGGGAACGATAGAAGTCTTTAAGAAATAAAGAATAAATCGGAATAAATAACCATTGGGAATTGTGGATATGTAATTTCGATTGCGAAAAATAGTAAATTAACCTTTGCGGTTGGTGATTTATTTCTATATATTTGCCGAACCTTAACTAATATTTAACTTTAACTTTCTTGTTATGAAAAATTCATTCCTAAGGTTTCTACAAGATAACAAAACCCCTCGTAGTTTTTTCTGCATGCTTTTTGGTATGCTTTTTTCTCTGAACGCTTCCGCATACTATGTCTCTGTCTATAAAGATGGTGGTACTACTAGTGACGGTGCTTATTTTTCGACTATATCCGGAAATGAAATGATAGCCAGTGTTACAATAAGTGGCTATAGTGGCAATCCAGCTGATTATAAGTTTTGGATTGGAAACAATGGGTCTAGTTGGGATGCTGCAAATTCTTTAAATATGGATTTGGATAATTTCTCAACAGGGGGATGCTCTGGAGGTATATCATCTTGTGCTTCAGGTAAGTTCACCATAAAAATATGGACTAATAGTACAGATAAAAACTTTTGTCCACATGATTTGGCGGAAGCCCAACCATCCATTTCAATATCTCCTAATGTTAACTATATTGATTTGGCAACACCTCCTTCCTCAATCATATTGACAGCTACAACTTCTTATACCACTGGAAATTATACGTGGTCATATTCAACTGATGGAGTGAGCTATACGCAGATGTCAATAGGATCTTCCTCAACTTACACATTATTGACAATACCTACTGTTACAACGTATTATAAAGTAACAAGACCTAGTGATGTTAGTGGAAAATCAAGTCCTTCTGAATATTGCATTGTGTATGTGAAATCAGATTGTGCGGGTAACAGTGAATTAAAACAAGTTCTTACACGGGATTTCGGAACCATGTCCACTGCGACGGCCAGAACAACGTTTGATGGTATTAATTCTGCTTACGAGTATAGAGCTGAGGGTTTAGAAGTTTTGGATGGCGATTATGCTGTTTTGGCAAATCCTCGTTCCTGTGGATGCGGAACTTCTTCAGGAGGCAGTGTGGGTGCTTGCAATAATGATTATTGGTATAATAATATAACTGATCATACAGGTGGTACAAATGGGGGTATGTTATTTGTAAATTGTTCTGACCCTGATGCTTCCGGCGAGAGTATTATCTACACAAAGGAAATAACGGGAACAGAAACTAAATATTTTGTTAGTGGTGCTCAAATGCGTTTTTCCGCTTGGTTTGCCAATGCTGCCGTAGCAACTAGTACAGAAGCTATTAATATGGTACTTCGTATCCAGTTCAAACCAACAGGCTCTTCTACTTGGACCACTTCAGGGGCTAATTATGCAGAAGTTGAAATTAGAAATATTACAGCAGATAAGGGTTGGGTTTATGGGCAGGCTCTTCTTGATTTAGGTAGTAATACTGATGGTGTATATCGTATTCAGATTGCTAATAAGGGGAAACAAGGCTTAGGTAATGATGTCTTGTTGGATGATATAGATTTAACTATTTGCACACCAACTTTTAATGTGCATTTTTATGATTCTGTGCATGATGCAGAGTTGGATGAAGTTCAGCTTTCTTCTTTGACCGTCCAATCTTTGGTGAGAATTAAAGATGAGGGTTTTGGTTCAATAGCTACTCCTCGTTTGATTTTGTTTTCTGTTGATACAACTAAGGTTGATGGTACTGCAGGAAAATATACTTACTATAAGGATCTTTCTGAAGTATCAGGATATTATTCTGCTAATTTAGATGCCTCTTTATTTACGACGATACCTGATACTATCTATTTGATAGCGTTTGCATGTCCAAGTTCTGATGCGACGGCTGTTTCTGCTGTTCAAAGTGGAACTACTATTCCGGGTGCTGACCCTTTGCGTGTTTTCTCGGAAAACAAAATCAAAGCAACCATCGCTTGTTCTGATGAGTTAACTCTTACTTTGGAAGGAAGTTCTGCTGTTTGTCAGGATGGAACCTTACCGAATTTGAGATTGGTGGTTGGTCATCAAACTACAGATGTCCGTTATACCTTAAAAAACAACGGAATTGCCATTGCCAGTGATCAGGTTTATACGGGAACAGACGCTACAGGGATACTTATTGATTTGAATACGTATGCTTCTTCTTTTACAACCGGTTCTAATGATATAACCGTTGATGCTTATGAAATATATTTGGGCAATCCGGTATGTCCGAGAACGACAGATGGTACTCCTGTAAAATTGACAATAAATTCTTTGCCTCAGGTTGCTATTTCCGCTTCTTCTGCAGAACAATGCTATGGAAGTGTTATAAATATAGATATCACCTTGTCTTCAGGAACCCCTGATTATACGGTAAACTATACTTTGGCCACCGATGGTGGAAGTGCTATCGCTCAGTCTCCGTTAGTTCTTTCCAGTTCTACTTCTATACCGGTATCTTCTGTAGGAAATTTTGTTTACAATATAACATCAGTAACTGATTCAAAGGGTTGTTCGTCCGTACTGCCAGCAACGACATCTGCAGATGTAACAGTATATGGATTACCTACTTTACAATTAACATCAGGAACGCAAAATCCTACCTTATGTGAAGGCGCTTCTTTGGAAACAACTGTTTATACATGGGGAGGAACTGCTACAGATGTTGATGTAACAGGACTTCCTGCAGGATTGACTCTTGTTAAATCATCTCTTGATAAAACTATTACGATAACAGGTAATCCCACTACAAGTGGAACTTATACGATATCAACTTTGGGACAATCAATTCTTTGTAGTGCTGCTACCGTAAATGGAGTGGTTACTTTAAGAGCTCCATCTACTATTGTGTTAGCCTCAGATGTTACTACCCAAAATCAAACCGTTTGTTCAGGTTCTCCTATAACACTTACAACTTATACAATCGGAGGTGCCGCCACAAATTATGCAGTTACAGGTTTACCCTCGGGATTATCTCATTCTATTATTGGTAATACAATATCAATAAGCGGTACACCCTCTGAATCAGGAATATATACCATAACCACTGTCGGAAGTTCTACGGTTTGTAATGAGGTTTCTATTCTTGGGTCTGTTACATTAAATCAATTGCCGACTGCAACTCTTACTAGTCCTTCTGTCGCTGTATGTAGTGGATATACTGATCCTATTAATTTGACAGTAACGTTAACTGGTAATCCCAATTGGGAAGTCGTTTATACGGATGGTACAACTAATACAACAGTTTCTGATATTACGGCTTCTCCCATTACTATACAAGTATCACCTTCATCTACAAGAACTTATAGTTTAGTTAGTGTTAGTGATGCAAGTTGTACGGGAACTGTTTCCGGAATAACGTCTGTTACGATTCATCCAAATCCTAAAATTGCAGATTTTAGAGTGGAAGATAATGTTATTTGCGATGGGGGTTCGACTAATTTGGTTGTAGCGTTACAAAATGCAACATCTCCTAATTATACTATAGTTTATAGTGTTGATGGACAGCAATATACAGCAATTTCAACGACAATGCCTGCAACTATTCCTGTTTCGGTAGCCGGAACGTATGAGCTTGTTTCCGTAACCGATGGGAATACTTGTTCGACTGCTTCTTCTATTCAAAGAACTATAGCAGTTGAGAGTCCGATAACTATTGAAAACCTTCAATTAGGAGGCAATTTGGTCGCTTCGGGAACAATTGTTTTAGGAACAGAATTGCAAATAGCCGCAACCGTTACTCCTGCCACAGCAAGTTTGGTATGGTATGCAGATAACAAGTTGTTGTCTTCAACAAGTAATCCATTAATTGATTCTCCATACAAAGATACCAATTACAAATTGGTTGCTACAGGAGCATTATGTCCTGGAAAAGCAGAGCGTGAAATTTCAGTTAAAGTCTTATGGCCGACTGTTATAACTCCTTATGATGCAAACGATAAAAATGATGTGTTCCCATTATCTGATAATACTTCCGAACTTTATTCTCCAGGATTTAAGATACATGTATTCAATAGATATGGAAAATTAGTTTATGACGGCGTTCAGTCTTGGGATGGCAAGGAAGCGGGTAGCTTTGTTTTACCGGGTGTTTACTATTACATTGTACAATTGCCTGAAGGGACTGTTAAAAAAGGAACGGTAGAAGTTTTTAAACGATAGAAATAAAAAATAATCAGTTATGAAAAAAGGACTTATTTTGTTATTGTTGGTAGGTACAAGTGTTCTCGCGTACCCAGACATAAATTCGAAATACGAGCAAGGACCTTACGTTTTTGAAAGTTCGCGAGTTAATACCAAAGGTAAAGAAATAGCTCTCTCGGACTATAAAGATGGTAAAATCGTTTATCTGCGAGACGGAGTAGTTTACCAAAGTACGTTGGATAGTTTAGGCGAATTATTGCCACCTGAAAAGAGTGAAGACTTTTCTTTGTTAAATATCACAGGAACGGTTGCTTATGATTCATTGCGAAATAAGTTGTATTATAGTATGTATGACCCCAAAGAAGGTGGTGACTACTTGTATGAAAGTGATTTTTCTTCAGGAAAGTGGAGTATTGGAAAAAAAATGAAAATACGTGGCACAAACAGAAGTAAAACACAGGTGGGTTTTATGGAAAGTGCCGGATGGAATTATCGAAGTCGTCCCATTAAAGGATTTTATAATCCGCGTTTGTCAAAAGAAGGTAAACGATTGTATTTCACTTATTTGGCAGATGGAGGACAAAGAGATATTTATTATGTAGATATTGAAAGTGAAGCTACTGACATTTGGAGTTATCCGCAAAATGTTGGGTTTACCGTTAATACTTCTTCTGATGAAGATTGGAGTTATATCTCTGGCGATAGTGTTTTGTACTATTCAAGCACTAGCAAGGATGGTTTGAAGAATATATATGTATCCCAAAAAGATGGAGAAAGTTGGGGGATAGGTAAAAAATTAAAATTTCCTTATAATGATAGTGTGAAGACAAATAATTACAATATCATGGTGAGGGATGGTCTTCCGTTACTTATCTCCGATAGAAACAAAGAAAATGGAGATGATATTTTTTTGTTCCATCCTATTATACCCAAAGTACCTGTTGTAGACCAGGTGGAAATAGAACGTCGTAAAAAATTCTATTGGGTATTTTTCTTATTTGATTTCGATAAAGATATTTTGGCTGAAACATTCAAGCGTGATTTGAATAATCTAACCAAAGCAATGCGTGAATTTAAGGATGTTTCGTTTGAAATTAGTGGTTATACTGATAGTCGTGGCTCCGATGAATACAACGATGCTTTGTCGTTACGTCGTGCCAATGAAATCAAAGATTTATTAGTAAAAGAGGGCTTTAAACCTGAACAATTGGTTACCGTTGGTTACGGAGAGCGACGATTGCAGGTGCCAAATGCTAAAACAGAAGAAGAACATGCACAAAATCGTCGAGTAGAGGTGCGTATTATAGTGACCGAGTAATTGTTCGTTTGGAAAAACTTAAAAGTAAGATATTATGAAAAAAATTATATTTGCAGCATTATTTTTGGCGAGCATAGTAAGCGTAAATGCTCAAAATGATTTTCTGCTGACCGAGCAATTATTTTCTCGTATAGCAACAAACCCTGCAGGAACCGGAAATAGTGAAAATGTAAATGCATTTTATTTGGGAAGACTTCAGTGGGCAGGTTTTACGGGAGCTCCCGTTTCAAATTTATTGAATGTTCATTTTTATTCTCCTAAAATGAGTTCCGGTTTTGGAGCATCTTTCTCGTATGATGAGAGTGGAATTGCATATTCCGATTTAAATGCAAAATTGGTTTATGCGTATCATTTGGATATTGATGAGAACAACTTGTTATCTTTGGGTTTGTCTGCTGGAGTTGAAGATAAACGGTTTGATCCGACAAAGCATATTTTAGAAGATGACACAGAAAGAGGTGAAGAAAATGGAGTTCCTTTGGAAGCTGAAGGAAAAACCTCTTTTGATGCTGATTTTGGTGCTGAGTTCTCTAATTCACATTTGCTAATTGGATTGTCAGCTCGTCATTTACCCGGATTTTTTGCAGAAACAAGTACTTACAACGCAGTACCACAGTTTTATGGTTATGCTAGGGGATTTATTCCGGTTAATACAAATTTATCTCTTGCTCCTGCATTGTTGGGTATGTATATTCCTTCTTTGAGCGGGGATGAAAAAGAAGAATATGTTGGAGAATTGAACTTAACAGGCTTTATTTATCATAATTATTGGGCAGGTTTAGGTTGCCGTTTTAATACAATAGAATTTAGCAATTCGACAGCTACTGCTTTAGTCGGTTTTCAGTGGGATTGGTTTCGTCTTGGGTGTGCTTATGAATTAAGTCTTGGAGAATTGAGTAAGCTATCCTCAAACTCCTTTGAGTTGATGCTTTCGTTAGATATTCCTACCAAGAAAAAGGGCAATTTTTGGGAATAGACAATATTTTTTGCTTTATTGAAAGGAACAGACTTTGTCTGTTCCTTTTTTAATGTTTATTATTCCTATCAAAAATAGAATTCAGCTCCTAAAACTTCTAAAATTATATTGTATATTTGCCACTCTTTCTAAAAACGTTTATAAAAATGGGAAAAGTTTTAATTATCGGTGCGGGTGGTGTAGGAACTGTCGTAGTTCATAAAGTGGCACAAAATAATGATGTGTTCACGGAAATTATGTTAGCAAGTCGTACAAAGTCTAAATGCGATGTCATTGCTGCAGACGTAAAAAAACGTTATGGAGTATCCATAAAGACAGCTCAGGTAGATGCTGATAATGTGCCGGAATTAGTTGTTTTATTAAAGTCCTTTCATCCCAAATTGGTGATAAACGTAGCTTTGCCTTACCAAGATTTAACCATTATGGATGCTTGTCTTGAGGCAGGGGTTAATTATTTGGATACAGCTAATTATGAACCCAAAGAAGAAGCTCATTTTGAATACTCATGGCAGTGGGCTTACCAAGAAAAATTTAAACAAGCGGGGTTGATTGCTATATTAGGTTGTGGATTTGATCCGGGAGTAACTAGTGTGTTTACTGCTTATGCGGCAAAACATCATTTTGATGAAATCCATTATTTGGATATAGTTGATTGTAATGCCGGTGATCATGGAAAAGCATTTGCAACTAATTTTAATCCTGAAATAAATATTCGTGAAGTTACCCAACGTGGAAAATATTGGCAAAATGGTGAGTGGGTTGAAACCGAACCTCATGAAATACATAAACCTTTGAATTATCCTCAAATTGGCTCAAAAGAGTCGTATGTAATTTATCACGAAGAATTGGAATCTTTGGTGAAAAATTTTCCGACCATTAAGCGTGCTCGTTTTTGGATGACTTTTGGTCAAGAATACCTAACACATTTGCGTGTAATACAAAATATCGGTATGGCACGTATTGATGAGGTGGAATATAACGGACAAAAAATAGTTCCTATTCAGTTTTTAAAAGCAGTGTTGCCTAATCCCGGTGATTTGGGTGAAAATTATAAGGGATGGACTTCTATTGGGTGTCGTATAAAAGGACTAAAAAATGGTAAAGAAGTTTCTTATTATATTTACAATAATTGTAGTCATGAAGATGCTTTTAAAGAAACAGGCACACAGGGTGTTAGTTATACAACCGGTGTTCCTGCAACTGTTGGAGCGATGATGTTTATGACTGATAAATGGTCAGGTAAAGGAGTTTTCAATGTCGAACAATTTAATCCGGATCCATTCTTGGATAGCCTTGCCAAACAGGGATTGCCTTGGCATGAACAATTCAATATCGATTTAGAATTGTAACATAATTTGTACCCAAATACCGAAATGATTGATTATAGCCAAATACCTTCTCCTTGTTATGTTCTTGATGAGGTCCTTTTACGGAAGAATTTGCAACTTATACGTTCTGTCAAGGAACGAGCAGGAGTTGAAATTATTCTTGCCTTTAAGGCTTTTGCTTTGTGGAAAGTATTTCCTATTATTCGAGAATATATTTCCCATTCAACAGCAAGTTCTTTGTCAGAAGCTCGTTTGGCCTGCGAAGAAATGGGGAGCAAGGCCCATACTTATGCTCCTGTTTATAAAAAAGATGAATTTTGTGCAATAGCCGATTACAGTAGTCACATTACATTTAATTCGTTGCAGCAATTTTTTGATTATTCTTCGGAAACAAAAAAGAAGAATATTTCTTGCGGATTACGTATCAATCCTGAGTTTTCCGACGTAGAAACCGATTTATATAATCCTTGTGCACCCGGTTCTCGTTTGGGTGTAACCGTGGATACCTTGGGCGAATCATTGCCAAATGGCATTGAAGGTTTACATTTCCATACATTATGCGAATCTTCCTCTCATGATTTGGAAAAAACCTTATCAGAGGTGGAAAGAAAATTTGGTAAATTTTTTCACCAAATTAAATGGCTGAATATGGGAGGGGGACACTTAATGACCCGTGATGGTTATAATGTTGAACATTTGATAGGTGTACTAAAACAATTTAACTCCAGATATCCCCATTTGCAGCTTATTTTAGAGCCTGGAAGTGCTTTTGTTTGGCAAACGGGTGTCTTGGTCTCTACTGTTCAAGACATCGTTGTAAACAAGGAAATTAAAACGGCTATCTTGGATATTTCTTTTGCTTGTCATATGCCTGATTGTTTGGAAATGCCTTACAAACCTTCTATAGTAGGTGCTACGGATGAAACAGCAGGAAAACCAACGTATCGGATGGGTGGAAATAGTTGTCTTTCGGGTGATTTTTGTGGATTTTGGTCATTTGATAGAGAATTAAAAATAGGAGATCGTATTGTATTTGAAGATATGATTCATTATACAACCGTCAAAACTACTATGTTTAATGGTGTTTCGCATCCAAGTATCGGTTTGTGGACACTTGACAACGAATTTAAGATGTTACGTCAGTATTCTTATGAAGATTATAAAAGCAGGATGTCTTAAAATTATTATTTATCTTGCATAACTCAACCAAAGAATTTATCTTTGCTGTGCAATCGCGAAAATAGCTCAGTTGGTAGAGCATAACCTTGCCAAGGTTAGGGTCGCGGGTTCGAGTCCCGTTTTTCGCTCAATTGAATGGGGCGAGACAGTGATGTTTCGCTTTTTCGCCCTAATGGCGGAATTGGTAGACGCGCTAGTTTCAGGGACTAGTAATCGTAAGGTTGTGCAGGTTCGAGTCCTGTTTAGGGCACCGTTTTTACATAAAAGCACAAGTGGTGAAATTGGTATACACGCTACTTTGAGGGGGTAGTGGGCGTTAGCTCGTGTGAGTTCGAGTCTCATCTTGTGCACTTTTTGAGCTTATTGGTTTATAATCTATAAGGGTATTGCAAACAAAAACGCCTAAAATAGGCAGGCGTTTATTATACGTTTACTCTAGAATTACTGTTGAAAAATTGCAGTTTGTACTTATTGTTATTAATTTTTGCAAAAAAGGTTTGCTTAAATAGTTGACAATATCCTTGTATGAGTGTGCATTTTCAATTACCCAATCAAAAATTTGCCAACGCAAACTGGACAGTAGTGAATCTTCAATCCAATAAAAAAATTGTGTTTTTGAATTGAGGTGTTCGTTTTTTTTCATTTTGCAATATAATTCAAGACCATCGGATTCATCATGCCACAAATCAACAAATACGTAATCGAAATTTTTGTTAGGCATTTCTTTTGTTGCGTATTCAAAAGCATCCGCGGAAATTATTTTCACTTTTTCTTTGTATTGAAATTGTGGAAGTATGTAATCTTTAAACAGTTGTATGACGTCTTTATTTTGTTCCACAACTACAATGCTGTGCACATTTTCTTTTATAGAAGCCATATAAGTGAAGTATCCAAGCCCGAGTCCAAATGTAGCAATATTACCTTCAATCGTATTAATCAGTGGTTGCATAGTTTCTATCTCATTGGGTTTAATAGCCATCCATTCGTGACCATTTTCCATGACAGCCGGAAATCTAAATTTTTCATTGAAGAAACCAATGCGTGGAATTTCTTTAAAATTTCCTGTTATAATAAGATCATTGTAAATAAAAGCCTCGTAAGGTTCGTATGTTTCATATTTTAACTCCCAATCTCCAAGTCTTACTTCCGGAATATGGATATTTCGATAATAAGGATTTTCAGTGTACGATTTTTTATCCAGTTTTTTGATGGCTGGTCGCAAATAATTATTTGCTAATTTTTTATCTAATTCATTGGTCTCAATATCAAATTCGTATAAACCTATTATTAATCCCAGATATATCATTTCTTCGGACAAAGATCCGTCCTGATTCACACTTTCTATTAACTTCTTTGTTATAAAGCATGGGTTATTGTTTAGATAGTCAGATAGTATCCACCTAATATCGTTGTTCTCTTTTCTTATTTCTTTGAGTTTCCTAACTTTTTGTATGTCGTTAGGGGTTAAATTCCGGCACATAAACAAATATGCTTCTTTATAATAGCTACGAAGTTAAAATAATGGCAAAAATCAAATAAAAAAAACACCATAGATCAAGGCGTTTTCTTGTATTATATATTTCTTTTATGGACGATAACCTGACAATTGGAGTATCTTTTGACAATTATTCTCTTCCATTATTTGTGGAAGAGTTAAGTTAGTTTGTTTTTCCGCATAGCTTTTTACTATTTGGAACCCAATCCAAACGCCAATTTTTCCAGGAGACTCTTCCGACATTCCTGCCGTAAAAGGTGCAGGATTAATATACCGAGAAATGTTTTTCCAATCGTTACTAAACAATTGTTTGTTTTCCAATATATATGCCCAAATATTAGTCTCGTTTTTTTGACACCATTTCAATTGTTTCTCAGAGTATCCCATTATCTCCGCTTCCGTATAATCGGGAAAGAAAACGCTTAGTAAATACATCATTTTACCATTGTAAATCATATTTTCGAGCAGTCGTCCCGATTCAGCATCCATATAAAATTCCGAACTTAACCATCCTAAAACGATATCCACTGGTAAACGTTTTTCTGTCATTGTTGGTATTTCATAGTTGTACGCTATTTGCTTATAGGAAGCATAGTTTTCTCCTAAATAATTGTCAATACTTGCAGAAACCACACTGTCCGTAATAACAATAGACTGGTTGAATCCCGATACATGAAACAAAATGCGTGGTATCGGTTTATTGGGAAAATAATACTTAAAGTATCTAAAGGCTGTATTGAGGCTTTTGTTTACTTTTTCGGTGTTTTTGTATTTGGTTAAACAGTCGTTATAAATGTGATGGACGGAAGTATCTGTCAAAAATTGCCGCATGGCACTATTGTTTTCGGGCGTACCTAAAACACCAATTTCCAAAACACCTTTAGTGTAAATGTCTAAGAAAGAGCCATATATGTGCCGTAAACTATCAGCACTTTTTTGTATGTTATCTGTTTTTATGTGATAAATATCCTTATCAAAACGTTCTATCTTAATGTTAACCGGAACTTTATCTGTATCAATATAAAAGCGACTCCTTTCCCTACAAGAGGAAAGGAGAACGCAACATAAAACAATGACACCTATTTTTTTCATATTTATATTGTCTTTAAAAGACAACGTTAAAGAAAAATATTACTTCGCCAATTTTAGAATCCAAGCATCAGGAAACTTTTCACGAACTTTTACTAATTCAATTCTAATTTCACGTTCATTATCTGAAGAAAAAGCAAAAACACGGAACATTCCATTTTGGTTTACAGCTATAAAAGATTCCATTCCTTTTTTTACAAGGTCATTTTTCAGATTCTTAGCATTAATTTCTTTTTGAAAACTGCCAACAATAATGTGATAAGGCTTTTCTACGAATGTGCCATTTTCCATTTGATATTTATCTTTCGTTTCTGTGATTTTTGCATCAGAAACCTTTTCTTCTACAGGTGCCACTACAGGTGTATTTGCGGGAGTTGTTCCTACAACAGTTCCTTCAACAGGGGTTGCCGGTTCATAAGCTGAATCAGAAATTTTTTTTGTTGTATTACAAGCAGCTAATCCGATAGCTACAATTGCGATCAAAAATTTTGTTGTTCTCATTTTTTTAGTTTTAGTGAATGTCCACGTATTCATATTCAATAATGGGTGCAAATATCTGTATTTTTTTTCATAATAAAAAACAGATAAGTTTTTTTAATAAAACAAAAAAGCCTAACAGTATTGACTGTCAGGCTTTTTTGGTCAAAATTTACTTTTTTTATTTTTTTGTAGGAATAATAAACGAAAGCATTAATTCATGTGTGCTTGAAGATAGATTAGCAACATCTCCTACACTTAGTTCATAAGAATAACCCAAGCGTAAGAAGTTCCACTCAAGACCTGCAGAAAAGGCTAAAGCACTATTAAATCTATAACCTAAACCAAACCAATACTTGTTGTCATAGAATCCGGTAGCATTTACTTCAAGAACGTTAGTAGTAGCTACAGAATAGTTTCCCTGATTTAATGAACCAATGTTTGTGTACAATAGAGCCGGGGCAATATCAATTTTATCAACAACGGGAACTAATCCACGTACATAAGCATTGATATGGGTTGGAGCCACTAAAGTTGAAACTTCTTGACCAATATTACTTAAGTGTGTTCCTGAAGCTCCTACAAGTAAGTATCTGGTAGAAAGTTCAAATCCAAAGTCTAAATCAAGATTAGTTTTAGAAATAGATTCTTCAGGAATCGTTGGATCAGTTGGATCCACCCAAATATGTTTAGCAGGATCAAAAGTTTTGTTGATAACACCCGCACTTAACCCTAAAGAAAGTAATCCTCCATCCCAAAGGTCAATGTTGTATGCGTATGCTAATTTTGCATTCAACGTACTGTTTGCTATACCTAGTTCATCATATGATAAAGATAAACCAAATCCTGATTGTATTTTATCGCAATAAGAATGGACGTTTATCAATGTTGATTTTGGTGCTTCATCAAAACCAATTCCAGCCCATTGTATACGATTTACATTGAAAATCTGTATTTTTTCGTTGTTTCCAATTGCAGCAGGGTTTTGATTTATACGAGAAAATAATTGTTCAGTCAGTCTGAAATCGCTCTGTGCAAATAATGAGCTACAAACCAATAGAAGTAATGCTGGTAATATGATATGTTTTTTCATGGCGTTCACTATTTATTAGAGTTAATAATCTTTACTTCTACTCGACGGTTCAAAGCATGTTCTTTTTCGTTTTTAGGCTTAGCTATTGTTGGTTGTTTTTCACCATGACCTACAACTACAAATTGTTCTTCTTTGAAACCTTCTTTAACTAGAAGATTTTTAATTGTGTTTGCTCTGCGCAATGATAAGTCATCATTATAACTGTCACTACCTCTACTATCCGTATTACCCGCGATTTCGAAACGAGCACCCGGGAACTCTTTCATTTGAGCAACAAGAGAGTCAAATTCTACTTTGAATTCACTCTTTAAGATATCTTTGTCAAAGTCAAATAGAAACAAAGTCCAGTGAAATTCTTTTACCGGTTCGGGTTCTGGTACTACAACAACAGGTTCCGGTTTTGGTTCCGGAAGTTTCACAAATGCAAAAATATCGTCACCATTTCCGGCTTTTCTATCAGAGATAAGAAATGGAGTGCCATTTTTTACAATCAAGTTGTAATCATTAGAAGCTGAATTGTAAGGTTGTTCCATGTTTTTTGCTGTTTCCCAAGATTCTCCAGAAGCTTTTGAAACTTTAATATCAGAGTTGGATGCAAAATACATATTCTCAGCGTTATCTATGAAAGCAAAATCTTCATCAATAGCCGTGTTTATGTTTTCACCTGCATTTACAGGATATGACCATGTAGTTTCATCTTTTTGGTCAATGTACCAAATATCTTTTCCACCTTTTCCATTTTCCAGAGAATTAGACGTGAAATAGATGCGTTTTCCATCCTTTGCAATGGTAGGATTGATAAAATTGATAACGGGTTTAGATGCGTAGCTCCAACCGGCATTAGTAATGAAAGACTCATTACCACGAACTTTTCCCAAACCTTCAATTGTTAATTTTTTAGGTTCAGACCATTTTCCTTCGTTAAAAGTTGATTCGTAAAGTTCACTACTTTCCTTGCCATTGTCTTGTTTCGCAAAGTAAATTTTTTGAGTTTTCGCATCATAAGCAACCGTTCCTCTAATTCCTAAATTAGTGAGTTCCTCGGAAACAATAGGAGTTCCCAAATTGCCTTCTGCATCTACTTCCACTACATATACTGTGTTGTCTTTCAAATAAATAATAGAATTATTCTTGAATAAAGACATACTATGTTCCTTTGCTTCGGTATTAACATTAACCGATTGTAATTCATAGCCTTGCTGATATTTTGTATTAATAGCAGCAAATAAACTGGTCGATAAGCTTATTAGGGCTAAATTTATAAAAAATCTTTTCATTTTATTATGTGTATTATTAAGGTTTTACTACTTCTACAGTTCCTTTTTTGACATCATTATTTGGTAAAGTTACCACATAATAATATACGCCTGGTTGAGCATAATCAGAATCTATTTTTCCATTCCAACCATTGTTTCCGGAGAATATTTGGTGTCCGAAACGATCGAAAACCACAATGTTAAATCCGGCAACAAAAATATCATTTAATCCATCCTGATTGTAAGGATTAATAGCTGTTGGCCAAACAACAGAAATAGCAACTTCATTTGATTTGACATTATTACATGCGTTTGTTCCCGTTACGTAATAGGTTGAAGAAACATATGGAGCAACATTTTGTGTTGCAGCTGTAAGGGTTGCAGAATTACTCCATGCAAAAGTTACATCGCTGGCATTTTCAGCAGAGGCATTCAATGTTGCTGATTGACCAAGAACCAATCGGGTTGTGTTTGTTGTTAAAGCAACTGTAATAATTGGATTGACAGTAATACCAACCACGTTAGAAGTGTCTGATTTAATTCCATTAGGGTCCACAGCAACAGCTTTATAGTAAGTGTCTACTGTTAGGTTTTCAGTAACGAAAGTATCTGTGGTAGCTATTTTAGACCAATTTATATTATCAATTGATTTATACCACTCGCAACTAGCCATTGTACCCATTGCAGTGGCTACGATAGTTACTTGTCCGTTTGAACAAATAGCAGTCTTATTATCTTTTTCTTTAATTTGAACAGAAATTGCATCTCCCACAACACTGATGATTCTAGTAAGACCGAAAGTTGCACATTTATTGGTTAAAGTAGCTCCTGAACCAGCTTCAATAGCATCAGTTTCATTTTGTGCAACGATGCAACGGTAATAAATGGTATCATTTGCAGTTACGGTAATTTTATCTAAGCCAACACCTTTTTGTGCTTCTATCCAATTGCTTGTACTTGTGGTGTCGGTAGAACTTTGCCAGTAGTAGTAAGGAGTTCCGCTAAATATATTGTCCAATTTTGTTAAAGGAATCGATTCCAGTTCAACTTGAGTGCCATTGGCAGCCGTTTTTTGAACAACATCTTTGTTTTCTATGTAAGTGGTAATATCCGGTGTACAAACAGTTACAGAAATGTCGTCCAAAAGTAGGTCATTCCCTATTAGTCCGTCACCTAAAGAAACAATCTGTAAATAGATATGAGCATAGCTAGCATTAGGTAAGAAAGATGTTCCATACTGTTTCCACGTTGGGTCTGCAGCATTTATGTTTCCGGTATAGGTGCTTTCCAAAATAGTGTCATTTCCTAATGCGTCCTCTCCTACGATATCCAAACGCAATTTAGCTGGGGCTGAAGATCCTCCTGCAGCCGGATTCGATGCATATATAGAGAAAAATAGGTATGAATCCGTACACACATTCGTGTTTTCTAATTCGCGAGAATAAATAACCTTATTTAGTGTGTTACTTCCACAGTTGATAAATAGTAATCCCCCTTTGTTTCCGCTTATATCAGTATTTTGGGTATGGTCATACATCGCAGAATACCATGGGTGACCTCCTCCTGATGTGAAATCTTCACCATCACTTGTGTAAGAAACAATGGCATAGTCCCCATCATCTATATTACCGGTTGCTGTATATGTTAAATTTGGAACTTCTCCACCGGAAGAAACTTGAGAGAAATCTCTACGTTCTCCCGAAGGAATATTACCAAAATCTTCTTTGAAGATTACAGTTTGGTTTTCAACTTCTTTACAACAAACACGAGCTTTTAATTCAAAAATTTCAGATTCTTTATCTGCACGTTGTACTTTGTAGTAAGCATTTCCTAATAAAGCTTGTACAGCGAGAGTATCCGTAGCATTGCCTGTTATTTCGGTAAAAGTACCGGTAGCAGTGGATGATTTAAACCATTTGTAATCGCCTGTTTGGTTGTAAAATCCTTTTGCCGTAAGAGTGATATTATCTCCGTCGCATACAGTAGAATTTAATGCATCAACATAGTAGTATGCTGTTCCATAGATTTTTAAATCACTGATTGCCAGAACGCAATTAGGTTTGTTCCAGTTATCGGTTTTAAGTTTTAAGGTTACGCCGGAAGAACCAATTGCATGAGACAATGTTACTGTTTTTGTCCCTTTGGCGGATACCTGTGTCCAAACCGAATAATCACCGAATAAAACATCAACCTGTTCGTCATCACCACCAAGTTCTTCTAGTGTGAAAGAAATAGTAACTGTTCCGTTTGGAGTATTTCCATCAGTTTTAATTGTTAAAATATCAGTGCTTGGGTTCGGTGCATGAAACACTAGACGATTTTTTCCATCAGTTTTTGCAGGGTAAGAAGAGCTCAACGAAGATGGATCGCTGACAATAGTAAATTTTGGACTGGCAGCAGTACCGCCGGTTCCCCATGTTGCCACGCTAGATTGGGTGTATATTGAGCTAAAGTTGATGCTTCCAACCTTTTGTGGTGCTACGTAAACTTCATCAAGTGTAAAACTTGTTTTTGAAGTGACATCGCTGTTGTTGGCGTTAGAAAAGGTTGTGGCAAACAAAACATCTCCATTGGTATCTGAAGTTACGTTTACTGGAGTATTTGTCAGATTTCCGGCGGTTACTGTTGTTAAGCAAAAATAGAAACCGGCCGTAAAAAGTAGAAAGCGAATGAATCGCTTCGATTTAAGATAAATTACTTTCATTGAATCGTGATTTTTAAGGGTTAAAAAAGAACTAACGTAAATAGCCGCAAATGTATGAATTTTCTTTTTTAAAAAGAAGTGTTTTTTATGATTTTTTTTGATTGTCGTGAATAAAAGCTATACTTTTGTTGCGAAAATTTAATTACAATATTCTATGAAAGCATTTGTATTTCCAGGGCAAGGTGCCCAATTTGTAGGTATGGGCATGAATTTGTACGAAAGTTCATCTTTTGCAGAAGAACTTTTTGAACAGGCAAATGAATTGCTCAAGTTTCGTATTACCGATATCATGTTTAAAGGAACGGATGAAGATTTACGTCAAACAAAAGTAACTCAACCTGCTGTTTTTCTTCACTCTGTTATTCTTGCCAAGACGATGAAAGATAAATTCTCACCTGATATGGTTGCCGGTCATTCTTTGGGTGAGTTTTCCGCATTAGTAGCTGCTGGAGCATTGAGTTTTGAGGATGGGTTATTGTTGGTTTCAAAGCGTGCAATGGCGATGCAAAAAGCCTGTGAGAAACAACCTTCTACAATGGCTGCCGTATTGGCATTGGAAGATAGTAAAGTGGAAGAAATATGTGCATCTATCAAACAAGGCGTTGTTGTTGCTGCTAATTATAATTGTCCCGGTCAATTAGTTATTTCAGGTTCTATAGAAGCCGTAGAGGCGGCATGTGCAAAAATGTTGGAAGCAGGAGCTAAAAGAGCTCTTCGTTTGCCTGTTGGTGGAGCTTTTCATTCTCCATTGATGGAGCCTGCCAAAGTTGAATTAGCTGCTGCTATTCAGGCTGCTAAGTTTTCTTCTCCTATTTGTCCTATTTATCAAAATGTAACAGCCCAAGCAGAAACTGATCCTGAAAAAATAAAAACTAATTTAGTTGCTCAGTTGACCGCTCCTGTTAGATGGACACAATCTGTACAAAACATGATTGCTGATGGTGCTAATCAATTTATAGAAGTTGGTCCAGGTAAAGTATTGCAAGGTCTGGTTAAAAAAATAAATAAGGAAGTGACAGCTCAATCTATTGAAGATTAAGTAATTTGCTTTTCAGAAAAAAAGTCTACCTTGCATCAAGGTAGACTTTTTTTTGAGGTTTTTATTTTATATCGACCGCTATTTTTTTTCAGATTTTGGCAAACTTTCTTTTACGAACATCCAAAGTACACCTGAAATAGCAAGTGTGATAGCACAAATAGCAAAGACAATAGATTTGTCCGTTGCATTGTTTATGACGTCACCCATTTTGAAGCTTGCAACTAACTGAGGCAATACTACTGAAAGATTGAAAATACCCATATACAAGCCCATTTTTGATTGATTTACTTTTTCACTCATAATGGCAAACGGCAATGATACTACTGAAGCCCAACCAATACCTGCAATGGCAATCATTACATAGTATAAAAGGACTGTTTTCCCAAAGAATAAAACACCTGCGTAGCCAAGTGCCATTATAAATATGCAGATAAAGTGCGTTTTTACCATACCTATTTTTTTAGAAGCACCGTTTAGCACAAAGACGGGTAGAATAGCACTAACCAAACTAAGAATGAAAAATGCTATGGAGTTTACTTTTCCGGCAGCATCACCTAGCCCTAATTCGTTAGTAAGGTAAAAAAATGCATAAATAAACATGGTTTGAACACCAATCCATGTGAAAGAATGTGCTAATAATACTTTTTGGTATTCGTTGCTGTTTTTGTCTGTTTTAGTAAGATTGAACAAAACAATGATTCCACAAATAATAATTAATAAAATGGAAATAAATTCGATTAGCCCCAATTCGTAACCGCATACAGGTATTGTTATAGAAGTTGAAATTCCGAATAATTTAGAGATGATGACATAAATACCATAAACAAGAAATCCTGTTAGAGGAAACAAAGCTTCCAAGATGTCTTTGAATGAAGATTTTGCTTTTACAGTTGTTTTATCCCCTTTTTCCTCTACCTCATTGGCAAGTTGACGTGGCTCTTGGATAAGAAAAGCAGGAATAATAGTTGCCAAAAGAGCAATTCCAACACCTGAATAAAGTAGAAAAACATTTCCCATTATTCCGCCAATCAAATAAGCGAGTACCCCGAAAGAACCTGAAACCGTTTGCATCCAAGTGTAGCCTTTAGCACGATCTTCACGAGATGTACAGTCGGCAACCAACGAACGTGTTGGATTAAGGCTCACATTGATAGATAAATCAAGTGTTAATGCTACGATTACAGCTATAGATAATAATCCCGCTTCAGGATTATCTCCACCCATAAATATTTTTTGAATGATTTCGAGATTGGGTAATGCTAACATCATCAATGAAGCCAAAACACCCCCTAAAATAATCCATGGACGACGACGTCCACCCATAAACCATGTTTTGTCACTTAAAGCACCCACAATAGGTTGAGCTATGATTCCTGCTATAGGACCGGCAGCCCAAACAATACCGATTTCACCAATATTTAAACCATATTTGGTAGAAAGAAGCCAGCTTAATGCTGAAATTTGCACTGACAATGCGAATCCCATTGCAGTAGAAGGAAGACTTAAAAGAGCAAAGAAACCATTGCTCATTTTCTTTTGCATGTTTAACATAAAAGATTTTTTTAGTATTTAATTAAAAATTAGTGCGCTCTTCGCATAAATCGAACAAAAATACGAGTAATATTCGAAAAAAAAATATTTTGATAAAAAAAGGTTACAAAGCTCTGTTAATCTGATCTATATATTCAAGAACTTCATCTCGACCTATTCCTTTTTCAGCGGAAGATATAAATATGGGAGGTAATTGTTCCCATGTTTCCAATAGTTTTTCTTTGTATGCATTGATGTTTAGTTGAATAGAAGCTTTTGATATTTTGTCGATTTTGGTAAAAATCAGACTAAATGGAACTTCTTTTTCACCCAGCCATTCCATAAATTCCAAGTCAATTTTTTGTGGTTCGTGGCGAGAATCAATTAAGACGAATAGGTTGATTAGTTGTTTTCTTTGTGAGATATAGCTTTGTATCATAGCTTCCAAACGTTCTCTTCCGTCTTTGCCTATTTTTGCATATCCATAGCCCGGCAAATCGACCAGATGCCATTGCTCATTGATTAGAAAATGGTTGATAAGCAAGGTCTTACCGGGTTTGGAGCTTGTCATGGCTAAGTTTTTAATTCCCGTAAGCATATTTATTAGGGAAGACTTGCCTACGTTTGAACGACCGATAAATGCGTATTCGGGCAAAGTGCTATCAGGACATTTTGCAGGGTTGGTGTTGCTTATTACAAAAGTTGCCGATTTTATAATCATGTTTATTTAGTGTAGGTGAGTAATTTAGAAATGCATATTTGTGTTAAAAGCAAGCCGATTTTTCTTTTTAGAAATAGCCAATAACCCTACAAAGGTAAAAAATCCGTTCACAATAAGAAGTTCATAGCCAAAATTGTAGTTCAGAAAGTTTTTGCAACACAATTGCAATGCATAACAAATTATAGGAGATGCTATCGCAATAAAAGGAACATATTTGTCCCGGAGTCCTTTTTTTGTGAAAATTCCAAATGCAAATAAACCCAATAATGGTCCATAAGTATAAGAGGCAATGGTATAAAGTAAGTCGATAATATTTTTGTCATTTACTGTTCTGAAGAGAAGTACAATGAGTGCAAAGCAAAGGCACATACAAATGTGAACGACTTGTCTAATGCGTTTTGCCGATTTTTCGGATTTTTTATTTACCTCCAAAATGTCTACGGAAAAAGCAGTTGTTAGGGATACTAAAGCTGAGTCGGCACTAGAAAAAGTTGCAGAAATAATGCCGATGACAAAAAAGAACATAGCCCATTCGCCCAGAAATCCTTGCGAAACAAGTGTTGGTAATATTTCATCAGAATGAGTAGGTAATACAACATTATATTGTTGTGCTAACATAAGGAGTAAAGCCCCCAGCGAAAGGAAAATCAAATTGATAGGAATGAAAGCGAAACCGTAATAGTACATGTTTTTTTGTGCTTCTTTGATATTTTTGCAGCTTAAATTTTTTTGCATCATGTCTTGGTCGAGTCCCGTCATGGCAATGGTAACAAAAACACCACTTAAAAACATTTTGAAAAAATTAGAAGAGGTTTTCCAGTCATCAAAAACAAATATTTGAGAGAAATGGCTTCCTTTTATGGCTGAAAAGGCACTGTCGAAATTAAAATTTAACATATTACATGCTTGTACAACTAAGAGAATTAAAGCACCAAGTAGAAAAAATGTTTGTAGAGCATCTGTCCAAATAATAGTTTTTATTCCATTGATGAAAGTGTACAAATAGATTGGAACAATTAAGAGAAGAACCGTAACAAAAAATGGTATGTTCCATGCTTCAAAAACTAATGTTTGTAAGATGAGAGCAACAATATACAATCGTGTGGCACCGCCAATAGTCCTCGATAGTAGGAAGAATAAGGTTCCGGTTTTATAACTGGTTATGCCAAAACGAGTTTGCAGGTATTCGTAAATGCTGGTTACGTTTAGACGGTAATAAATGGGAAGTAAGATTTTGGCAACAATGATGTATCCACACGAAAAACCTAGAACCATTTGCATGTAAGTAAAACCCGAAGAACCTACCCAACCGGGTACAGATACGAAAGAAACTCCCGAAAGTGAAGCTCCAAGCATACCAAAAGAAACAACGTACCATGGGGATTTTTTATTTCCGAGGAAAAATGCGGTGTTACTCGTCTCTTTTCTTCCTAAAAAGGCAATAAACATTAATATGGTAAAGTATGCCAAGATGATAAATAAGATAGTTTGAGCCGTCATAAATTGGATGTAAAGTCTGCACAAAGTTATTAAAAATAATAAAAAGTGGTATATTTGTAAATCGATTGAGGAAAATAGTAAAATGAATACGAATCAGTATCCTTCACTGTTACTTGAAAATGCAGTAAATCAGTTTGCAAAATTACCTGGAATAGGGCGTAAAACAGCTTTACGTTTGGTGCTTTATTTGCTGAAGCAAGAAAATGCAGAAGTAACAAATTTTGCTGAAGCTTTGCTTTTACTCAAAAATGAGGTGCGGTATTGCGAAGTGTGTAAAAATATATCTGATACCGACAAATGTCGTATATGCTCCGACCCATCTCGTAATGAGGAGATTGTGTGTGTAGTAGAAACAGTAAAAGATGTTATGCTGATAGAAAATACCTCGCAATTCAGAGGTTTATACCATGTGTTGGGCGGCATTATTTCTCCAATGGATGGTGTTGGTCCTGCAGACCTTGAAATAGAAAGTTTGTTACAGCGTGTGGTTGCCGGAAATATCAAAGAAATTATTTTAGCCCTTAGTACAACCATGGAGGGAGATACAACGAATTTTTATTTATACAAGAAATTATCTCAGTATCCCGTTCAAATAAGCACTATTGCTCGTGGCATTTCGGTAGGAGATGAATTGCAATATGCTGATGAAGTGACACTTGGTCGTTCCATTGTCAATCGTATTCCGTTTAAAGAAACAATGCAGATATAAATCACATAAAATAAAAAAACTATGGAACAAGAAATAAAAGCGATACAAAAGCAATTGGTGAAGATCTACTATTTGATTTATGCCATTCTTATTATCCTGTTGATTGGAGGGGCGTTGCTTTTTCCTAGGTTGGGTGGTGTAAGTTCCTCTGTTGCTGTTATTTTAAATACAGTAACAATCCTTACGGTATTGGCAGTTCCTTTAGCTCTCAAATTGTTTTCTGTTAAAACAAAAAAAATACAGGCATCTGGCGACGAATTTGAAAAGAAAGCTCTTGGTTATATCAAATGGTCGAAAATACAAATGTTTTTATTGGGAATCCCGGGTGTTTTCGCCGCTGTTTCGTATGCTTTTTTGGAAGATAGAACTTCCTTATTTTGTTTCTTAATTGCTTTTATGGTATTGATGTTTACGAAGCCTTCATTAATAAAAATTGACATTTTTTTTCAGAAAGAAGAATAGATAACCATATTAAAGATAACCAAATGATTATAGCTGTTGATTTTGATGGGACAATAGTAGAAAATGATTATCCGAGGATAGGCAAGGAGATACCGTTTGCCATTGAAACGTTAAAAAAAATACGACAAGACAATCAGCATTTACTTGTCTTGTGGACAGTAAGAGAAGGCAAATTTTTGCAAGACGCCGTTGATTATTGCCACGAACGAGGAGTGGATTTTTATGCGGTAAATAAAAATTATCCCGAAGAACAATTTGACGAAGGAATTACCCGTAAAATAAAAGCTGATGTTTTTATAGATGATCGTAACCTTGGCGGATTACCCGATTGGGGAGTCATTTATGCCATGATTATGGGTAAAGTAAGACCTACTTATGGAGCTGAATATGAGATTCCAAAGCCGAAAAATGTTTTTATTCGTTTTGGAGAATGGTTACAACGTTCTTAACTCTTTTTTATGAAATTATCTGTTGTTATAGTTAATTACAAAGTTCAGAATTTGCTCTTGCAATGTTTGGATGCTGTTTTTAAATCTATGGAACATATTATTGGTGAAGTTATTGTTGTAGATAATAATTCTAGAGATGATTCTCAAAAGCTAGTGCAACATTATTTTCCGTCCGTCCGTTTTATTGCTAACGCCGCAAATGTCGGTTTTTCCAAAGCCAATAATCAGGGCATTTTGTCTGCTCAAGGAGAATATGTTTTATTGCTCAATCCGGATACCATCATAGCAGAGCAAACCTTGACTTGTGTTTGTGATTTTGCCGATAATACTAACAGTTTTGGTGCCTTGGGAGTTCGTATGGTTAATGGAATCGGTTGTTTCTTGCCTGAGTCAAAAAGAGGTATACCAACTGTCTGGGCTTCGTTTTGCAAAATAATGGGACTTAATAGACTTTTTTCTTCCGGTAATTTTTTCAATGGGTATTATTTTCCTTCCCTTGAAGAAACTTCTTGTGGTGAAGTTCCCATTTTGGCGGGTGCTTTTATGCTATTGAACAAAAAGGAATTAAAAGAGGAAATTTTGTTAGATGAACAGTTTTTTATGTATGGAGAAGATATTGATTTGTCTTACAGAATAACATTGAGTGGTTTGAAAAATTTTTATGTTCCGACCACAATCCTCCATTATAAAGGTGAAAGTGCAAAAAAGGGAGACGGTAAACATCAAAAAGCCTTTTACCAGTCGATGCTGATTTTTTACAAAAAACATTTTGCTAAAAAGACCTATATTTTTAATTTCTTTGTCGCTTTTGCGGTTTGTTTTTACCAATTTCTCGGTAAAAGAAAAAAAAATAGGGTTTCAAAATTACCTGAAATTGTAGTTTCAACCGATGAAATGTCTTATCAAGAAATTATTGCCTTGGTTGAAGAAAAAAAAAGGGTTGCCCGAGTTAAGATTTACCATCCCAAGTTTGATATAACTATATAAATTATTATGCCATTATTGCAAAACGATATTATTGCTTTAAGAGCACTAGAGCCCGAAGATTTGGAACTCTTTTATGTTTGGGAAAACAATGCCGAATATTGGCAATATGGCAACACGTTAGCTCCATATTCTAGGTTTGCCATCAAGCAATATTTGCTTAATGCCCAAAGAGATATTTATGAAAACAAAGAATTGCGTTTGATAGTAGAACGAAAGGTTGATAAAAGGGCGATTGGAGCAGTTGATTTGTTTAATTATGATCCTTATCATCAAAGGGCTGAGCTTGGTATCCTGATTGATAAAACCTTTCAACAACAAGGTTTTTCTTCTATGGCGATGGCATTAGTGAAAGAGTATGCTTTTGATTTTTTGGGATTGAAACAATTATATTGTCATGTTCCTCAAAAAAATGAACCCTCTAAAAAAATGGTTGAAAAAGCAGGTTTTGTGGCTGTAGGAATAAAAAAAGCTTGGTTGAAAATGCCTTTCGGTTTTGATGATGCGGTATTTTACCAATTGGTAAACCAATAAGATTCTAATCGATAATGGTGAATGAATCGGTATCTTTCCAGACTGGGAATTTTTCTCTGAAAAGGGAAAGCTCTTTCTTTCTTAAGGTAGTTGTGATGATTTCATCGCTATTTTCGTCACCCTTTGCAATGATGTTTCCTTTGTAGTTGATAACTTGTGAGTTTCCTGAATAATTTAAGCCGTCTTTATCTTTTCCAATTCTGTTACAAGCACATACGTAACACGCGTTTTCGATGGCACGGGCTTTCAAAAGAATATTGAAGGCATCCTTTCTGCTTTCGGGCCAATTAGCCATGACTAAAAGAATATCGTATTTGTTTTGCTTGTTTCGTAACCAAACAGGGAAACGCAAATCATAACAAATTGATAACGCAATATTCCATCCTTTGTAAGAGACAATCGTGTTTGTTTTTCCCGGTGAAAATATGTTGTTTTCTCCACTCATAGAAAAAAGATGCCGTTTGTCGTAAAAAAATATTTGATTATCGGGCAAAGCGGCAAAACCTCTGTTGTAAAAATTACCATTTTCGGAAGCAATAAAGCTTCCAAAAATAGCGATGTCGTATTTTTTCGACCACGAAACAACTCTCTGCATCGTTTCTCCGTTGTTTGTTTCGGCAAGAGACGCCGAATTCATGGTAAAGCCTGTACTAAACATCTCCGGTAATACAACAATATCGGGTTGAGAAGAGGTAATGCTTTGGATTCGTTTGAAAAACGAATCCAAATTACTCTTTTTATCCTCCCAAAATAAATTTGTTTGTATTAAACTGATATTTAGGTCGTTGCTAATCATTTAGGTCGGTAATTTTTACCCAGTGAAAACCGTTCGGGAAATTTGCCATTTGCACCTTCGTAAAAACGTTTGATATTGTTTATGTCTTCTTCCTCATTATCGGTAGGGTAAAAAATCGTCATAAACTTAGCTTCTTTGTATTTGTAGTCTATGGTTACCAATATGATGGGAACCCCTGCTTTTTTAGCAATATGGTAAAAGCCAAGTTTCCATTTTTCACTTCGTTTCCTTGTCCCTTCGGGAGTAATAGCCAAGTGAAATTCATCTTTTTCTTTGAAAATTTGAGCCAAACTTTCGGTAAGAGAGTTGTTTTTACTTCTATTTACACCAATTCCTCCTAATTTTTTTAAAATGAATCCGAAAGGAGGTTTTAACCATTCTTCTTTTATTAGAAAAGATGCTTTTCCGCCAAGAGCTGTATAAAACAATTCGCCAATAATAAAATCCCAATTGCTTGTATGTGGGGCAACGCACATAACCGCTTTTTTGACATCAGGAATTTTCGTGTCGGTTTTCCAGCCGAATAACCATAATAGAAAATAACAAAGTTTTTTCATTATTCCCTTTGGATTACTTTGATTGGTATAATTTGTCAATATCTTCGGCAATTTCAGCAACCGATTTGCTTAAATCTGCTTGTAATTTGTTGTAATACAATTGAACCCTTTGACTATTTTCTTTTCCGTCAGGTCTTCCTGCTCTTTTTGTTAATTCGTCGTTTTTGTTGATGATTTTTGCGACTGTTTCGGCTAATTTCTCTTCACTTATTTTAGGAAATAAAATAGATGCGGTGTAACATTCTGTTAATAGATTAGAAAAAATAAATTGTATGCTTTTTTTTAAGTATCTTTTACTTGCCATGCGTGTTTTTTTAGTTAATAATGAGACAAATCTACGTGAAATATTACGGAAAAACAATCTATTATCATAAATTTGTAGCATAAATATATTTAAAGCCTCGATGTATGTTTCGATTCAATGACAACACAAAAGGTGTCAGTTTTCTCATTTTACTTTTCATTTCCTTTTGTTTGATGAGTTGTGAAGATCAAATTGTGAATCACGATCCTTCTGTTGCGTTGTCTTTCTCTGCCGATACCATTTCCTTTGATACTATTTTTACTCAGAAAGGTTCTGCCACTCAGCGTTTGAAGGTTTATAATAATTCCAATAATAAATTGGTTATCAGTTCGATAGTGCTTAATGGTTCACAAAATTTTGCCATAAACATTAATGGCGTTAAAACAGATGCCCTGCAAAATGTGGAAATTTTGGCAAAAGATAGTATGACTATTTTTGTTCAGGTATATATTGACCCCAGTAATCAAAATACACCATTTTTGGTTACGGATTCCATTTCATTTTTAACCAATACCAATCGTCAACAGGTCATTTTGACTGCCTATGGTCAGGATGCCTATCGTATAAGTAAAAAAACGATAAATGCCGATACTATATGGCAGGCGGAAAAACCATATCTTATTTCCGATACGTTGAAAGTATCAGCAGGTAAAACTTTAGCATTGCAAGAAGGCGTGAAATTGTTTTTTGCCAAGGGGGCGACTTTGCAGGTAGAGGGAACACTTTTAGCGAATGGAACAAAACAAAATCCGGTCGTGTTTAGGGGTGATAGGCAAGATAAAATGTTTGACAATTTGCCATATGATAAAGTTCCCGGTCAATGGGGCGGTATTCGTTTTCTTACCGGAAGTACCGGAAATGAAATGAAGTACGTTGTAGTGAAAAATGCGACTTCGGGTATTCAAGTAGATTCTTCAGCCATTGATACGCCGATTTTAAAAATGGAAAACAGTTTTGTCGGAAATATGTCGGGAAATTGCATTGTGGCAATTAATACGAATATTCAGCTGAACAATTCTGTGATTTATAATTCGGGAACGTATTGTTTGCAAGTAAGAGGTGGACGTTATGAGTTTAACCATTGTACGTTTGCCAATTATTTTTCTTTTTCGTGGATAGCACGGAGTACATCTTCCATCATGTTGTCTAATTATGTTTTAACAGACGAATCGTATGTAGAAGCTCCTTTGGTAAAGGCGGATTTTAATAACTGTATTGTTTACGGTACTTGGAGTAATGAAGTAACATTCAATAATAAATATAATGGACAAGATGTCTCAGCCACTTTTAATTATAATTTTCTTGCTTGTTTGTTGAAAATTAAAACCTCAATCATAATTGAAGAACATTACCAAAATGCCATTTTCAATCAAGATCCTTTGTTTACAATTGATGCGGATAATTATACCTATGATTTTCATTTGAAATCTTCTTCAGGTGCCATAGGAACAGCTGATAACTCAGTGGCACAACTTTATCCGTTTGACATGGATGGTAACAGTCGGTTGTCTGATGGTAAGGCAGATATCGGTGCTTACGAATATATAGTCGAATAATGCCGATGAGGATAAGATTATTAGCCCTTTTACTATTCGTTTCGTGTTGCAGTTTTGCTCAAACATCTTTTCGGGTTATGTCCTACAATGTCGAAAATTTGTTCGATTGTGATGACGATTCTCTCACCTTTGATGAAGATTTTACTCCCGAAGGAGCCTACCATTGGACTCCGAATAAACTTAAACAAAAGATTGCAAAAATAGCAAAGGTCATTACTATTATCGGACAGTGGGAACCTCCCGCATTAGTCGGATTGTGTGAGGTGGAAAATGAAAATGTTATTAAAAAATTGGTGTATCAGTCGCCATTAAAAGAACAGCATTACTCATATGTGCATTTTGAATCTCCAGATAAGCGAGGTATTGATGTCGCTTTATTGTATCAAAGGAAAAGTTTTGAGCCTTTGGAAAAGCGAAATATCCCTATCCATTATCCGGAAAATAAAAATCTGACAACACGTGATATTTTGTATGTGAAAGGGGTTGTTTTGAACATAGATACTTTGCACGTATTTGTTTGTCACTTTCCTTCTAGACTGGGTGGAGAGTTAGAGTCGGAGGATAATCGTAGATGGGTGGCTTCAGTGTTAAGACAACATGTTGATAGCATTTTAGCTGAAAGAAAAAAGGCAAACATATTGATTATGGGCGATTTTAATGATTATCCAAACAATGAAAGTCTACTCAATATATTGAAAGCCAAACGAATAACAGAAAGTAAAGACTCTGCCGATTTGTATAACTTGTATTATGAATTGAATAGTCGACCGGACGTCGGCACACACAAAAACCAAGGAGAGTGGGGTGTGTTGGATCAAATGATTATATCCAAAAATTTATTACAACCGTCATCCATTTTATGTACTTCACAAAAAAATGTGCATATTTTTGATGCGGATTTTTTATTGCAAGATGACGAACATTTTTTAGGTAAAAAACCTTTCCGTACATTTTTAGGAATGAAATATATGGGTGGTTTTTCCGATCATTTGCCCATTTACGTGGACTTTTTTCTTCAAGAAAAAGAAAAGTAATTATTCGACTTTTTCAAATATGCTGAAATGAACGTTGCCGTAAGATCTCGTTTCTTTAAAGCATTTATTGTCCGCAAAGTTATTTCTCTTGCCATGTTCCAAAACAAACAATGCATTTGGTTTTAGCAAAGAGGAATTTAATACCAATTCCGGTAAAAGGGGTAATTTGTCTAATTCGTAAGGAGGATCTGCAAAAATAATGTCGTACTGAAACTTTGATGTCGAAATAAATTTAAAAACATCACCTTTTATTGCATTTATGGTTTTGATTTTAAGTTCGTCTGCTATTTTTTTGATAAAACAAACGTGCTGGTAATTTTGTTCAATTGATGTAACTTGTTTGGCACCACGAGAAGCAAATTCAAATGAAATACTACCACTTCCGGAAAATAAATCGAGGACGGTTATGTCTTCAAAGTCGATGAAATTTGCTAAAACATTGAAAATTCCCTCTTTGGCAAAATCAGTAGTAGGTCTAGCTTTCAGATTTGCCGGAGGGGTAAATCTCCTTCCCTTAAATTCGCCGCTTATAATACGCATAAGGGTGTGTTTAATAAATCCGATATTTGATAGATGTCTTCTGTGTTGAATGATGTTTGGTAATTGAAATCTTCTGACAGATTTTCCAATTCGCAGTTGTTGATGTGTTTCCGCAACAGAGAAATGACTTCATCTTTTTTAGTTACGCCCCCTGAAATAACAATCTTCGTTTGGTGTTGGTTAAGATTGAATTGTTCGTAAACATTGGCACATAAATAGGCAATGTCCGAGGCTGTTTCTACTGTAAAATTGTTAGAAAATTGCAGTTTGCCTTTGTCTGCATAAGCGATAGAAATTAATTTACCGTGGACGGATAATGCAACTTGCTCATTTTGAGCTTTTTTTGTGTCTCTTATCAGTCGTGACAGAATAACACTATTGTAATTGTAATATTTCACGTGAGGAAATTGTTCGTCAAAAAAATCTTTGGCACGTTTCGGAACGGCAAAAATATTGGTAATCCCGTATATGCCGATTTCGTTTGATAGTATGTAGTAACCATCCATTTGCACGAACGGAAAATTGAATTTTAGAATAGAGGTATAATCTTTTTGTTCAAACACATTGATAGGAGCCAATGTATTTATATCACTAACTAATACTATGGAAACTTCTTTATACGGATAGGTGAAAAATGGTTCGCAAAGTAAGAAAGACATACATTTGTTCCATTTTTTGTCGGCATTAGCAAATGGCACATTTTTCCATACAAGGTATGTCCTGGATGCAGAATCATACACGCAAAAAGAAAATCCATCGGCAGAGATGCGAATGGATAAGCTATATTCATAAGTGCGATTTTTATCGAAAGAATCTTCTATAAAAATATTTTTTTGCATTAGCATGATAATCTTTTGCTTTATTACATTGATTTTTGCAGTATCTCTTTCCTACAAAAAAATAATCACAACTTCACAAAGTTAAGAAAGAATTTTGAACAAAAATATTTCTTGATAAAAATAATATAAATACCTCAATATTTTTTCAAATAGGCGTAACTTTGGTTCGTAATAGTCTTTTTAGCCTTTATTTACGCTTATGATAGAAGAATTTATTGAAAATAAAATAACGGAGCATTTTGGTTTTGAGCCGACATCAGAACAGCAAATTTTAATAAAAAAGTTATCGTTGTTTCTTGTGCAGCCTGACTATGCCAATTTGTTTTTACTTAAAGGATTTGCCGGTACCGGAAAAACATCTGTTGTAAGTGCATTGGTCAAAACGTTTGAAGAATTGAAACAGCCGGTTATGCTTATGGCTCCAACGGGAAGGGCAGCCAAGGTGCTATCGGCATATTCGGCTAAAAGTGCATTTACCATTCACCGCATAATCTATCGACAAAAAACTTCTGATGCAGGTTCACGGTTTGATTTGGCATTCAACAATAGTAAAGACTGCTTGTTTATAGTTGATGAGGCTTCTATGGTTGCTAATATGGGCGATAATACCTTTGGTTCCGGTCGTTTGCTCGATGACTTGATTACCTACGTGTATGGAGGAAATAATTGTCGGCTTTTGTTACTTGGTGATACCGCACAATTACCTCCGGTGATGCAAACCGATAGCAAGGCTTTGGATAAGAGTGAATTGGAAAGTTATGGTTTGAAAATAGCGGAATTTACGCTTACACAAGTTGTGCGTCAAGCAGAAAAGAGTGGTATTTTGTTCAATGCAACGTTGATACGCAATATTATCGAAAATGAAGATAGCTCTCAATCTCTTTTTTTACAACCTGCAGTAGATGTTATAAGGTCTTCGAGCGAGAATTTTACCGAGATGCTTGATGTTTGCTACCGAAATGCCGGTTTGGAGGAAACCATCGTTGTTACTCGTTCTAATAAACGAGCAAGTATGTATATTGAGGGTATTCGAAATAGAGTTTTATATAGAGAAGAAAAAGTTTCAACGGGAGATTTATTAATGGTGGTGAGAAATAATTATGCCTTTGGGAAAGAATATGAGGGTCTTGATTTTATAGCCAATGGAGAAATTGCCGAGGTAGTCAGAGTGCGTGGTTGTACCGAATTGTACGATTGCAGCTTTTTAGATGTTACCTTACGTTTTATCGATTATGATTGGGAAGTAGATGGAAAAATTTTGCTCGATTCCCTTTATTGTCCTAATGCGGCAGATTTGCAAGAATTAAATAAAAAGCTTTTTGCATCGGTTGAAGAAGATTATATAGATATATCTAACAAAAGAGACCGATACAAAAAGATGCGGAATGACGTTTACCTAAATGCTTTGCAGGTTAAATTTTCGTATGCTATTACATGTCATAAGGCACAGGGAGGTCAGTGGCAGAACGTATTTGTCGATATGGGAATGATAAAAAAAGAAGCTATTGATGTTTCCTTTTTGCGTTGGCTGTATACTGCCGTAACTCGGGCAACACAAAAATTGTATTTAGTTAACTTTTCAGATGATTTTTTCTGTTAAAAAATATTACCATATATAAAAAAATATTATCTTCGCTTTATCATATTTGTCAAAGTTCCATCGTCCAACTTATTATTTGAACTATATAATGAAAAAAACAACAACTTGGCAACTCTTCTTAACCCTGTTTATTCTCCCATTTTTCTTTACATCTTGTGTTGACGACTTCTATAAGTTAGATAATGTTAATACTGATACCGAGGTCGGTATGACCTTGGTGGGTCCGATTGGTCATTCAAATATTAAATTGAGTGATATTTTGCCCGATTCCATATCAAGGTTTAAAATTTTCATAGAAAATGACAGCATCTTTTTTGTTCTTAAAGATACTGTTGATTTTGGCAATGCCTTTATCAATGATATAAAAATGCCGAAAGGAACCTTTTATAAAGACCTTGCATTAGGTGAAAGTACCGGTATTAATACAGACACTGCTGTTTTTGACTATACTTTACCTTTTCAATTTGATATTAATACCAATCCTAATGAAATATTGGACAGTGTTTTGTTTAAAAGTTCTGATATAACTCTAAAAATGAATTCTGTTTTTGATTTTGTTGATAATTCGACATTAGAAGTGATATTCGACCCAACCCAACTTAAATTGAATCCTTCATTGTATCCCGATAATAAGATAATTATTAATCTGCATTCCGGTTTGATAGAACAACCTCTTAATCTTGAAGGGGCAAAATTATATTTTCCTAACAGAGCCAATACCATTAATATTCGTTTTAAAGGAGATGTGACAACTTCTACTCAATTTGTGGAAGGAACGCCATTGTCTGTTGAGTTGGATTTTAATTCAATGAAACCTCGTGTTGCCTATGGATACATAGGACAAGATAGAGATATTTGGGGTGATGAAATTTTGAGAGATTTTGATTTTACACAAAGTTTACAAGGTTCAAATTTCTTTTTACCGTTCCACAATCCTCAAATATACATAACTTCCGTTAGTAGCATTGGTATTCCGGCAGAATACACATTAGATTACGTAAAGGCGTCGGATACAAGAACAGGAGAAACTGTATATGCTGATTTTAATGGTCAGCCTACAACTTCTTTTGTTTTAAATTATCCTAAGTTTGCTGAAATAAAAAACCTTACCAATCAACAACTATTGAATTTTAATACGAGTACTCTTGATAAGCAGACAACTAAGTTGTTTGATAAAGATTATGGTGCAACGAATAGGCTTTTCCAGATAAAGGCAAATAAATTAGCATATAAGTTCAGGGTTAAGACAGTTGCTGATGCACAAGCACCCGTTCATTTTTTCTTTGATGACAGCAAAATGTACTTGCTTATTACAACTAAGTTTCAAGTTAATTTTGATGGTAGCGAAGACCCTGAGAAAAATTTCTTTGTAAACTTAAAAGATACTATGAAGTTAGGGATTGATAGCTCCGACGTTGATGTTTCCGATTTTGAAAAAGTCACAGCTGAAATCAAATTAAATTACCAAAATTCATTGCCGATAGGTGCAGATGTTACATTGAAATTTTTGAATGATTCTGATGAAGAAGTAACCCATGATGGAGAGGTTTTCAGACAACAATATACCATAGAACCGGCTCCTGTAGATGCTGAAGGAAAAGTTCTTACGCCTTTTCCTAGTACAATTATTCGGATAAAAATTACAGGAAAACAAATGAAGAACTTTGTTTTGGGAGCTTCTAAAATGGCTTTCGAATATTCTATGGCGGGTAATGATGGAAAGAATGTCCAAATTATGGCAAAAGATTGGCTTGATCTGAAAGCCAGCTTTTATGTTGCGGGTGAGGTAACCTTGAACGAGAAAAAATAAAAAACAGACAAACATGAAAAAACTGCATATTACTATAGGTTTTATTTTAGCGATTCTGTTTGTGCCTCGAGCTGCTTTTTCCGAGCCCAGCACGCTGTATTTTATGAGCTATTTGCCTTATCAGAGTTACATGAATCCGGCTTTTCAATCTAAGTGTGGAGGTTATGCCGAATTGCCCATTTTATCAACAATTAATTTATCATTGGGAAACAATTCTTTGTCTCTGAATGATATTGTTTTCGCTAAAGACGGACAAATGGTTACGGCATTGAATCCGGACTATGGAGACAGAGATGTGCTTTACTCTACCATTAAGTCGACCACAAAAATTTCGGAAGAAGTTTCTGTGAGTTTGTTTGGCTTGGGTATGAAAATCAAAAAGAAAGGTTATTTGACGATTAATGCTTCTCTAAAGCAAAATACCTCATTGTATCTACCAAAAGATCTTTTTAAACTTGCTTTGTATGGTACACCCGATACAGTTAATGTAAACAAGTACAATTTGCAATCGTTGGGAGTCAGTGCAAGTTCGTATATAGATTTTTCTACAGGTTATTCTCATAAAATAAATGAGCAGTGGACTGTGGGCGGTAGGGTTAAGCTTTTAGTGGGGATTGCCAATGCTTCCGCCAGTTTTTCTGACTTGGAATTACAAGCTTCTCAAGATGAGTGGAGAATAGTCGGTAAAGGTAAGGCAATGGTCTCAATACCCGGTTTAAATGTTGCTATAAAATCAGACGGGTCTATTGATTCGTTGACTATGGGTGATAATGTTCTGTCTTCTTTCAAACCAAATTTTGGAGCAGGTTTTGATGCCGGGGTTATTTATAAACCTATAAAAAATTTAAGTTTATCTTTTGCCGTAAGGGATGTTGGATTTATTTCTTGGAAAAATTCAGTAACTGTTGCAAATGGAAATATTGATTATTCTTTTCAGGGAATTCAACATGATACGAATGATGGAGATATCAGCTATGGAGATTCGATAAAAAATGTTTTGGAAGATTCGTATACGGTTGATGCAACCAAAAATTCGTATACAACTTGGTTGAATGCCAAGTTCTATTTGGGTGCCGAGTATGCTTTTTGGAAAGATAGAATGAGCCTTGGTTTGTTGTCTAAAACCACGTTAGAAAATGAACAGTTATATGAAGAAATAACCACATCACTTAATGTTCGTCCTTGCAGGTGGATTAGTACTTCTTTTAGTTATTCGTTCCTAAGTGGTGGATTTAGTAATATTGGGGTAGGTTTTAATTTACGCCTTTCACCATTTAATTTTTATATGGTTGGAGATTATATTCCTTTGTATTACAGTGGCGAAGGAATTCCCTATAAAACAGAAACTGTTAATTTACAAACGGGTATAGTTCTCACTTTTGGATGCAAGGCGAAGAAAAAGAAAGTAGAAGAAGAAATAATACTTCCTGCACCTGCTGATAGTGTTGCGAAAGATACCGTACAAATAGTTCCCATTGATACCGCACAAGTTGATACGTCTGCTGTAGTACAAGTAGACAGTGTACAAGTGCCATTTGTTCAACCAATTGAAATAAAAGCTACAACGAGCGATACAGAGGAAGATTTTCAAAATCTATTGTTATTGGTTCCTCAAGGAGAAGCTGCTGTAAGAGATTCTTCAGCGGTAAATGCTCAAGTGCTTGAAGATGTGAAAACCCAAGACCCCGGTGTATTGCAAGAGGTAAAAGAAAAAAAGATTGAGGACACTCCCAAGTCGGCGGAAACAGAGACTAAAGAATTGCAGAATAACGTAACAGTTCCTCTAGACGCAACAATTGAGAATAAAAAATGATTCTCTGAATATACTAAGAATTGAAAAGCAAGAAATCATAATAATTTCTTGCTTTTCGTTTGTAAAAACCTAAACTACCACATTTGTGGTAGTAAAAATGACCCACATATGCGATTGTACACATATATAAACAGTATTACTTTTGTATCATAACAAACACTAAAAGAGACACGATTATGAAAAAGATTGCAAAACAATTAACAGACCTTATTGGTAATACTCCTTTATTGGAGCTTTCTCGTTATAGCACAAAACATAATTTAAGTGCTAATGTAATAGCTAAACTGGAATATTTTAATCCTGCCGGAAGCGTAAAAGATCGTGTAGCCTTTGCTATGATTGAAGATGCCGAAAAGAAAGGAATATTAAAACCGGGAAGTGTTATTATTGAACCTACGAGTGGTAATACGGGTGTTGGATTGGCTTTTGTTTCTGCCGTAAAAAACTATAAGCTGATTTTAACCATGCCAGATACCATGAGTATAGAACGTCGTAGTTTATTAAAGGCATACGGAGCAAGTATTTTTCTTACTCCGGGAGTAGACGGAATGAAAGGGGCTATTGCAAAAGCAAATCAGCTGAAAGAAGAAAATCCTAATTCAGTTATTTTGCAACAGTTCGAAAATCCCGCTAATCCGCAAATCCATAGAGAAACTACAGCCGAAGAGATTTGGCGTGATACCGAAGGAAAAGTGGATATTTTTGTCGCAGGCGTTGGTACAGGAGGTACGGTAAGTGGAGTTGGTGAAACATTAAAAAAATACAATTCTACTATTAAGATTGTTGCAGTGGAACCTCTTGATTCACCTGTTCTTTCAGGCGGTAAATCCGGTCCACACAAAATACAAGGGATTGGAGCCGGTTTTGTTCCTAAAACGTACAATTCGGCAGTAATAGATGAAATATTTCCTGTGTCCAATAATGATGCCATTCGTGCAGGACGCGAATTGGCTACTCAAGAAGGTCTATTGGTAGGAATTTCTTCAGGTGCTGCTGTTTTTGCAGCATCTCAAATTGCTCAAAGACCTGAAAACAGAGGAAAGAATATTGTAGTTCTATTGCCTGATACCGGAGAAAGGTATTTGTCGTCTGTACTTTACGCCTTTGAAGAATATCCTTTGTGATATATTAATGATTAAAAATTAAAATTATGGGCTCATTTTCAGAAAATTTTCAAAATGCATTCAATAAAGTTTTAAAGATAAAAAAGAATAACCAATTAAAAGTAAACAACATGGCAACACAACAATTAAAATTCGAAACATTACAGTTACATGCGGGACAGGAAGTAGATAAAACAACTCACTCCCGTGCATTACCAATCTATCAAACAAGTTCTTACGTGTTTGATGATGCGAAAGAAGGTGCAGACCTTTTCGGCTTGCGCAAGTTTGGAAACATTTATACCCGTTTGCAAAATCCAACTACTGATGTGTTTGAAAAACGCATTGCAGCATTGGAAGGGGGTATATCCGGCTTGGCTGCTTCATCAGGTCAGTCAGCTCAATTTATCGCTTTGAATAACATTGTTCAAGCAGGTGATAATTTCATTTCAACTCCACACCTTTACGGTGGTACTTACAATCAGTTTAAAAGACAATTTAAACGTTTGGGAGTAGAAGTTCGCTTTACTACCGAAGATAAACCTGAAGAATTTGAAGCATTAGTTGATAAAAACACGAAAGCTATTTATTTGGAAACTATTGGAAATCCGGGATTAAATGTGCCTGATTTTGATGCTATTGCCGCTGTTGCAAAGAAACATGATATTCCATTAATTGTGGATAATACCTTTGGTGCGGGTGGCTATTTATTCCGCCCTATTGAACATGGTGCATCTGTTGTAGTTGAATCGGCTACTAAATGGATTGGTGGTCATGGTACTTCTATTGGGGGTATTATTGTGGACAGTGGTACTTTCAACTGGGGTAACGGTAAGTTTCCTTCTTTTACTGAACCTTCTGATAGTTATCATGGCTTAGTATTTTGGGATGTGTTTGGTGCAAAAAGTCCATTTGGAAATATAGCCTTTAATGTTCGTGCTCGTACAGAAGGACTTCGCGACTGGGGAAATACTATTAGTCCATTTAACTCATTCCTTTTGGTACAAGGTATTGAAACACTTTCATTGCGTGTAGAACGCCATGTGCAAAACACCCTTGCTTTGGCCGAATGGCTTGAAAAACACTCCCAAGTGGAATATGTAAACTATCCGGGCTTAAAAAGTAGCAAATATTATGATTTGGCTAAGAAATATTTTCCGAGAGGAGCAGGAGCAGTGTTGACCTTTAAAATAAAAGGTGACCCTTCCAATGCCGATAAGTTGATTAACAACGTAAAATTATTGAGCCATTTAGCTAATGTGGGAGATGCAAAATCGTTGATTATTCACCCTGCATCTACAACCCATTCACAGCTTTCTCCTAAAGAATTAGTTGCAGCAGGAGCTGAACCCGGATTATTGCGTGTGTCAGTAGGTATTGAAAATATTGAAGATATCAAAGCTGATATTCAACAAGCATTGGATGCAATCAAATAAAAACGTGGGTGAGAGTTTGTAAATTAATGTAGTAAAAAAGTCGGTTAGTAAAATGACCGACTTTTTTATTGAACTATTAATTTGTGCTGTTACAATTAATGCCATTAAAAGCTTACTTTATACCACATATAGGGTATGCGAATACCCAACAAACGGTATTTCGAACCTCACATATAATTCAGACATTTGTAATGTAATTAGAACAAAGAATTACATTATACGACCATAAACAATATGACAACATTAACCTTACATAAAGTATCATTTTCCAATCGCCAATTGGTGGTTGGTTCAGTGGTATATTATTTAGGGGAATATGTTATCTCCATATTTTCAACAGTCATGCGTTTTTCTCAAGCACAACAATCTATGATGTGCACCTCAACCATGACTACTTCCGATAGATCTAAATTCTACATGCAGCTGACATGCTGCTGTTCCTTCTGTAGATTGTGAAATCAACTTTAATAGGGATAGGTTTGTAAAAGATCGCTAAGGCTTTATCCTGTTGATTTCACCATGGTTAATTTTCCATCAAATTTCACTTACTATTAATTTTTGATTGAACTTGATTCATTGGAGCTTTTTGTTTCGAATTAATAGATATTTAAGCGATTGATATTCACTTATTTATAAATCAATATTGTACAAAATGAAAACAAAATATATAAAATTAATTTTTACACTATTTTCTTTTTTGCAGGTTTCAACTATTTTTTCACAGCAAACAAGCGAAACTACGCCTCTTATTCCGGTTGTCAAACTGAGTGATAACGTTCAAGTTAAATTTGGCGGATTTGTTCGTGCGGAATATTATTTTGATTCTCGCGAAACGGCAGGTGGAGTAGATGATCTTTTTAGCTTTTTTCCTGAGAATAAGAAATTAGATGCTAATGGAGATGATCAAAACGCAGTATTTCGTCAAGGTCTTTCTACTCAATCAACTCGTTTTAATGCTTTGTTTACCGGGCCGGATGTTTGGAAGGCAAAATCATCGGCTTTTTTCGAATTTGATTTTACGGGCGGTGCGACAACACAGGCATCTACAGGTGCTACAAATGCTGTTGGTTTGCGTTTACGCCATGCATATACGAAATTGAGTTGGAATAAGACAGACTTGTTAATAGGTAAAACATGGAATCCTTTTGCTGAAACCATTTTTCCTTCAGTTGTGGGGTTACATACGGGTATTCCATTTCGTCCTTTTGGACGTGGAGATCAAGTTCGTATAGTCTTGAAACCAACCGAAAACATAAATGTGTTGGTGGCGGCTTTGTATCAAACAGAACATAAATCTACTGTTTTTACAGATGCTACTGGAACAACAGTTAGTGCCACAAACGATGTTCGAGCAAATCCTATTCCGGAATTGCATTTACAATTGCATTTTAAGACCAAATCTTTGTTTGCAGGAATAACTTCAGAGTACAAAGTCGTTCGTCCTGCCACACAAACAACAGGAACATTGGGTGTATTTAACACTGATGAAACAATCTCGTCTTATGCATTAGGAGCTTTTGCCGATTATAAGAAAGATAAGTTTAATGCAAAAGTAAGTGCTATTTATGGTCAAAATTTGAGCGAGTTATTTCAACAAGGTGGTTATGCGGTTAAGACTCTTGATGCTGCAACGGGAGCCAAAACGTATTCAGCATCAAATTCTGCTTCTTATTGGCTTAATTTAACTTATGGAAAGAAATTGGTTGCCGGAGTTTTTGCCGGCTATCAAAAAAATTTAGGATTTGATGATAACATCTTATCTGCTGCAGATGGTGGCGTGTTTTTAGGTCGCTGGCAAAATGTAGACCATATCTACCGTATTGCTCCTTCCTTGAAATATAATATAGGTCGTTTGTCATTGGCAGCAGAGTTGGATTATAATGTTGCCGGTTATGGTACAGTCGATTATGATAACAAGGGTAAGGTTGCGGATGCTGAAGATATCTCAGGTGTGAGAGGAACCTTTGCAACAACATTTACATTCTAATTTGCAGTAAAAAATTATTAATAAAATTATAGGAGAATTATAAAATGAAAAAGTTTATTAAAATAATAGCAATCTTATTGACCGTTGTTACGGTGTCAGAAGCTCAGGCTCAAAAAGGTAAAACCATTACTTTCGGATTTGCTCCGGGTCCTTATGCCGATTTGTTCAATCTAGGGGTTAAACCGGGACTCGAAAAGAAAGGATACGTAGTTAAGGTAAAAGAATTTACTGATTGGGTAACACCCAATACTGCATTGGCAAATAGTGAGATTGATGTCAATATTTTTCAGCATTCACGCTATTTGAAAAAGTTTTCGGATGACAAAAAACTTCAACTTTCAGGAGTACTTACCATCCCGACGGCTGCTTTCGGAATTTATTCTCATAAATTGAAAGCCAAAAATTTGGATCAATTAAGGAAATCTTTGAAAAAAGGAGATATAGTAACTATACCTAATGACCCTACCAATTTGGCGAGAGCTTTGATTTTCTTGAGAAATGCAAAGTTAATAACTATCAAAGCGGACATTGATGCAACGAAAGCTTCAGAAAAAGATATTGAACAAAATCCTTATGGACTTGTCTTCAAGCCTGCGGAAGCAGCTCAATTACCAAGGACGCTCGAAAGTGCTACAATTTCTGTTATTAGTGGAAACTATGCCATCGCTTCCGGTATTAAACTGTCAAGCGGTATCGCCAGGGAGAGATTAACTCAAGATATCATTATTACGATTGCCGTTAGAACAGAAGATGTGGGTAAACAATATGTAAAAGATATTAAGGAGGTTGTACAATCTGTGGCATTTAAAAATGTGGTAGAAAATCCTAAATATGACTTTAAGCAATTTGAACGCCCCGAATGGTATGTTACCAAATGGAAAATCAAAAATAAATAGTGTTTGTTATTAGTGTTTAGTTAGTGTTTGTTACAAGAACGAATGCTCCCGAAAAATCGTAGAGAGCATTCGTTTTTTGAAAACTTAGAATAAAATGATAGAATTTGAAAATATCAGTGTTAGATTTCCTTCTAAATCAGGTGAGGTTCAGGCAGTGAAAAATGTATCTTTTAGTATAAAAAAACAGGAGATTTTTGGAATAGTCGGAACAAGTGGGGCAGGAAAAAGTACCTTATTGAGAACCATTAATTTGTTACAAAGACCCACAGAAGGGTCAGTTCTCATTAATGGAAAAAATATCATCAATATTAATGGGAAAGAGTTACGTAATTTGAGAGTCAATATTGGAATGATTTTTCAACAGTTTAATTTGATTAATACAAAAACGGTATTTGAAAATGTGGCTTTTGCCATGAAAGCTGTTGGCAAGAAGAAAGAAGAAATAAACAAGAGAGTTCCTGAAGTGTTGGAACTGGTAGGTCTTAATGATAAATCGTCAGTATATCCGTCAAAATTAAGCGGAGGTCAGAAACAGCGAGTCGGTATTGCAAGAGCCATTGCTAATAATCCGAAAATACTTTTATGCGATGAGCCAACTTCAGCTCTTGACCTTGAAACGACCAACTCAATTTTAGATTTGCTTAAAGAAATCAACGATAAATTGGGAATTACGACAGTAATTATTTCACACGAAATGAATGTTATCAAAAAAATTTGTGACAGGGTGGCAGTAATGAGTAATGGTGAGTTGTTGGAACTCGGTAATGTGTTTGATGTGTTTTCATCTCCGAAGCATGAATTTACAAAGAAATTGGTTAACCATACGATCAATTTGGAGTTGCCAACTCATTTATTACATGATAAAAATAAGAAAATACTTAAAATAATATATAGTGGAGAAAGGGCTGAAGAGGCCGTAATATCGGATACCATCAAAGCGTATGATATTCATTTGAATATTTTGCATGGTAAGATAGAGTACATAACCAATCGACCATTCGGTATACTCATTGTACATCTTGATGGTACAGATAGTAACGTATCGAAAGCAATTAATTATCTAAGAGAAAGAACTTTTAAAGTGGAGGAAATCAATGATTGAAGGAAATTTAGCAGAATTGATAGACAATCTTAAAGTCGCATTCGCAGAAACATTTTTGATGTGTGGAACTTCTATTAGTTTATCTATACTAATAGGTGTTCCGTTGGGTCTTTTTATTTTCATAACTAGCAAGGGCTTGTTTTGGGAAAATCGGGTATTGAACTTTATTGGAGGTTTTCTCGTCAATATTGTTCGTTCAACTCCCTTTGTTATTTTATTAGTGCTACTGATACCTTTTACACAATTAGTTGTGGGTACAAGTATCGGACCCATAGCGGCATCTGTTCCGTTAGCTGTTGTCGCAATTGCTTTTTATGCTCGCTTGGTGGAAAGCTCTCTGTGTGAGGTTGATAAGGGTGTACTTGAGGCCGCATCAGCCATTGGTGCTTCGCATTACAGAATAATTACAGATGTTTTGCTCCCCGAAGCATTGCCGGGGCTTTATAGGGGTCTTACCGTTACTGCAGTCAGTTTAGTCGGTTATTCAGCAATGGCGGGTATAGTCGGTGGTGGTGGTGTGGGAGACCTTGCCATACGTTTTGGCTATTATCGTTATGAAACGGATATAATGATTATAACAGTAGTACTATTAATCATTTTAGTACAAATTATACAGTCCTTGGGGGATTTTCTTGCCAAACGAACTGAAAATAAATAAACAAATATCACATACTATTAATTAAACAATAAAAATGGGTAAACAAATTAAAAAAATTGCTATTTACGGTAAAGGAGGAATTGGAAAATCAACTACTACCTCCAATATTAGTGCTGCTTTGGTAGAAGCAGGGTACAAAGTGTTACAATTTGGTTGTGATCCAAAAAGTGATTCCACCAATACATTACGTGACGGAAAATATATTCCTACCGTTCTTGATTTACTTCGAGAAAAACCAAAAGTAGATGCTCATGAGGCTATATTCCAGGGCTTTAAAGGGGTTTATTGTGTTGAAGCAGGAGGTCCTGCTCCAGGTGTTGGATGTGCCGGACGTGGTATTATTACAGCCGTTGAGCTATTGAAACAACAGGATATTTTTGAAGAACTTGATTTGGATTATGTCATATTTGATGTGCTTGGTGACGTCGTTTGCGGTGGATTCGCAGTTCCCATTCGTGAGGGGATTGCAGAACATGTGTTTACTGTTTCGTCATCCGACTTCATGTCTGTTTATGCATCTAACAACCTGATGAAAGGTATCAAAAAATATTCCAATGCAGGAGGGGCTTTGTTTGGTGGAGTAATTGCAAATTCTATCAATAGTCCTTATCAGCGATCAATTATTGATGATTTTGTGAAAAAAACAGGGACTCAGGTAGTAGAATATGTACCCCGTTCTATTACGGTTACTTCATCCGAGTTGTCAGGTCGTACTACCATTGAAGCTGCTCCAACATCAGCACAAGCAGATGTTTACAGAAGTTTGGCTCGTAAAATTGCTGGTCATACAGAATCTCGTGTGCCGACTCCACTTGAAACGGAAGAGCTGCGTGAATGGTCTGCTAAGTGGGCTGATCAGCTTATTGCCATTGAGTCTGGAGAAATACGAGGAGAAAGAGCCGGTATTTAATAAGTAAAGAATATGAGCAAAAAATTAAATTTAAAAACACCTGTCGTTGAAAGTCGGGAACAACGATTAGGAACCATTGTCGCTTGGGAAGGCAAAGCTTCTGATTTGGTTAAAGCCTCGGCCTATTCTGCCGGTGGTGCCGGATGTTCCGGTAATTGTAGCCTTTGTGAGGTGAGTAGTCCTTTTACTCAAGGTTCTGTTTGTAGTGAACAAATGGTTGAATGTCAGGCGGGGCATGTGCGTGAAGCCGTGCTTATACAGCATTCCCCCATAGGATGTGCCGCAGGTCAGGTAGCATACAATTCACTATATCGAAATGGACTGAGGAATAGAAATAAACCGGTTGAAAACATACGCGTAATTAGCACCAATTTACAAGAAAAAGACATGGTATTTGGTGGAGTTGATAAATTACGTCAGTCGATTTTGGATGCATGGGAACGTTATCAACCCAAAGCTATTTTTATTGGATCTTCTTGTGCTACTGCTATTATTGGTGATGATATTGACGGGGTGGCTGCTGAACTTACCGAAGAACTGGGAATACCCGTTGTGCCGATGCATTGTGAGGGATTTCGTTCAAAACACTGGAGTACAGGGTTTGATTCTACCCAGCATGGTATTCTTCGTCAAATAGTTAATCGGCATCCTAACAAACAGGAAGATTTAGTCAATGTGATTAATCTTTGGGGCTCTGATGTTTTTACACCCATGTTGGCAGAATTAAACCTGCGTGTAAACTATGTGATTGACCTTGCTACTGTAGACGATTTGGCTCAAATGTCCGAAGCAGCTTGTACCATAGGGTTCTGTAATACTCTGTCTTCCTACCTTGCTACCGGTTTGGAACAAGAGTTTGGAGTACCCGAAGTAAAAGCACCTATGCCATATGGTTTTGCGGGGACAGATGCTTGGCTTCGAGAAATAGGCAAAGTGACACATCGTGAAGAACTGGTTGAAAAATATATTGCAAAGAAACATGCTGAAATTAAACCCAAATTGGAAGAACTTCGAAAAAAAGTAAAAGGATTGAGAGGCTTTTCTGCTACAGGTTCGGCCTATTCTCACGGATTAATTTCCGTAATGCGTGAATTAGGCATAGAAGTAAATGGTTCGCTTGTATTTCACCATGACCCCATTTATGATAGTGGCGACCCTCGACAAGATTCACTTTCGCATTTGGTTGATCATTATGGAGAAGTAAATTCCTTTAGTGTAAGTAACCGACAACAATATCAATTTTACGGTTTGTTAAAAAAATTCCATCCTGATTTCATTATGATTCGACATAATGGTTTGGCTCCGTTGGCTTCGAGGGTTGGAATTCCTGCTGTGCCTCTTGGTGATGAACATATTGCCGTAGGTTATGATGGAATGATAAATTTGGGCGAAATTATTTTAGATGTGATTGCTCATACCAAGTTCCATAAGAATCTGGCAGCTCATGTCAAATTGCCTTATACCAACTGGTGGTTAGAGCAAGATGATCCATATATTCTTTCCAAAAAACCGGAGTTGATATATGAGAATTAATCATCTTTAAGAGGAAGTCAAAAATAAGTAACGAAAAAAGTAAATTATGTCAGTAACTGAAGAAAAAATAAAGAAAACAAATTCAATAAATCAACCTCGATATGGTTGTTCGTTAGGAGCTTTGTATACAGCCACAGCTATTCCGAGAGTAATACCTATTACACATTGCGGACCGGGTTGTGCAGATAAACAATTTACATCCACTGCGTTTTATAATGGATTTCAAGGTGGGGGGTATGGAGGTGGGGCCGTTTCTCCAAGTGTAAATGCCAGTGAAAAAGAAGTGGTATTTGGGGGAGCAGAAAGACTTCGAGAGTTAATCAGTGCTTCTCTTAAAGTAATGGATGCCGATTTGTTTGTAGTATTAACCGGTTGTATAGCCGATTTGGTGGGAGATGATGTTCCTTCTGTTGTTTCTGAATTTCAGGCAAAGGGTATCCCCATCGTTTATGCAGAAACTGGAGGTTTTAAAGGAAACAATTATACAGGGCACGAGCTGGTTGTAAAGTCTATTATTCAACAGTTTGTAGGAAACTATGATGGTCCTAAAGAAAAAAAATCAGTCAATGTTTGGTCATTAGTGCCTTTTGTCGATACTTTTTGGAGAGGAGATTTGGAGGAAATCAAACGAATTTTAGAAGGTATAGGTTTGAAGGTTAATATCTTGTTTGGTCACGAATCGAATGGTGTAGAGGAATGGAAAAATATTCCTAAAGCTGAATTCAATTTAGTGCTTTCTCCTTGGATTGGTTTAGATATAGCTAAGCTTTTGGAAAAAAAGTACAAACAGCCTTTTTTACATATCCCGGTTATTCCGATAGGGGCAGAAGAAACATCTAATTTTTTACGCAAGGTGGCAAAGTTTGCCAAGATAAATTCTAAGAAAGTGGAAGCTTTCATCAAAAAAGAAGAAGATTACTATTATTTTTATTTGGAACATTTTGCTGATTTCTATTCTGAATATTGGTGGGGGCTACCGGCAAAATTTGGTGTTGTGAGCAATAGTGCTTACAACTTGGCATTGACCAAATTTCTAGTTAATCAATTGGGCTTGATACCCGGTAGACAAATTATTACCGAGAATACTCCTGATGAATATAAAGAATTTATTCGTGAGCAATACACCCATATTGCCGAAGATGTATCCACAACTGTAGATTTTATAGAGGATGGGTATACCATTGGACAAGAATTATTAAAAACTGATTTTGGACATAAACCGCCTTTGCTTTTTGCTACTACCTGGGACCGTGACGTGGCAAAAAAATTGAAAGGTGGTATTTTGGAAATAGGTTTTCCTGCTTCTTATGAAGTAGTTGTGAATCGTTCCAATGTCGGTTATAGAGGAGCTTTATCTTTATTGGAAAAAATTTATACGACAGCTATTAGTGGTAGTGCTCAATAGGTGTTATTGAATTGTAAAGGAGTAATTATGAATTTAGAAAATCACCCATGTTTTAATGCCGAAGCCCGTCATAAAACTGCTCGCGTGCATCTTCCTGTAGCTGCCCGATGTAATGTGCAGTGTAACTTTTGTAACCGAAAGTACGATTGTACCAATGAAAGTCGTCCGGGAGTGTCTACGGCAGTTCTTAAACCCGATCAAGCAGAAAAATATTTGGGAGAAATAATAAAAAAAGTTCCGAATATAGCTGTTGTTGGCATTGCCGGTCCCGGTGACCCCTTTGCCAATATAAAAGAAACCATGGAAACACTGGAGCGTATACATAATCGTTATCCTGATAAATTGCTGTGTCTTTCTTCCAATGGTTTGTATTTGCCCGAATATATTCCTCGTTTAGCAGAACTCAACGTGTCACATGTAACTATTACCGTGAATGCTGTAAATCCGGAAATAGGGGCAGATATTTACGAGTGGATTCATTACGAAAAAAAAACATATTATGGAATAGAAGGAGCTGAAATTCTGTTGGAGAGACAAACGGAAGCTATCAAATTATTAAAAAGGTATGGCATTACGGTAAAAATTAATACGGTGGTTATTCCTCGTGTAAATGAATACCATGTACCAGAAATTTCCAAATATGTGGCAAAATTAGGTGCTGATGTACAGAATTGTATTCCCCTCATACCGGTTGCCGGTACTCCTTTTGCCAATTTAGAAGAACCAAGTCCGAGCAGTATGCGTTCTGTTAGGGCAAAAGCCTCATTATTTATCAAGCAGATGTCCCATTGTGCACGTTGTCGTGCGGATGCGGTAGGCTTGTTGGGTGAAGCAAATAGTGAAGAAACGGAAAAATTGCTGACAAATGCCAAAGCACAACCTTCATTTGCTCTTAAACCTTATATAGCAGTAAGTAGTGCTGATGGAGTCTTCGTTAATTTGCACTTAGGAGAGGCCTCTTATTTGTGGATTTATGGACTTGCGGGAGGAAAGGCTGAATTGATAGAAAAACGTTCGACACCTTCTTTCGAAAATATACAAAGGTGGGAAGAATTGGCAACAACTTTTTCTGATTGTGGAGCCCTATTGGTAAATGGCATAGGTCGTATACCATTAGAAATATTGAGAAAAAAAGGATTTTTTGTCGAGGCAGTAAACGGTTCGGTAAGTGAGCTTGTAGAGGCTTTGTTGAAGGGAAAATCAATACCCGAATCTTCTCTCAAAATAATTGGTCATTGCGGAGTTGGAGGTAGATGCTCCGGTTCCGGTTTAGGATGTATATAAATTTTAAAGATATGTCATACAAAATAGCGATAGCAAGTAGTGATGGCGAATCCGTAAATCAACATTTCGGTCAAGCCAGAAATTTCCTAATTTATGAAATAACGCACGAAGAAGTCAATTTCATTGAAGAGCGTGAAGTAGAAGTTGTTTTGGGTGAAACGGAGCAGTCGGAAGAAAGAATTGTTCGCGTGGCGGATTTATTACAAGATTGTAGAGCCATTTTCGTTCAAAAAATAGGAATGAAAATTTCTCGATACTTGTACCAACGAGATATCAAAAGTTTTCAAGTGAAATATCCATTGAATTATATTTTTACTACGTTACTCAAAAATGAACAAAAAGGAATTGTTAAAATAATCTGATTTTTGCTTTTTCTTGTAACCATAATGTGGTATATAAATGCCGCATAAAGGGTATTGAAATTGGGTTGAATACAACATAGCTTTGTACCACGGATTCTTAATGAAAAATCTGTGATTAAAGTTGTTTCATCAAGAAATTAGCATAAAATAATATAAAAACCAAAAATGGTAGCAAATAGTATTCTCGACACAATTGGTAATACACCTATGGTCGAATTAACACATACAGACACTGGCCTTTGCCGCTTGTTTGTGAAACTGGAAAATCAAAATCCGGGAGGTTCTATCAAAGACAGAGTAGGCTTATCTCTTATTACTGAAGCTGAAAGGCAAGGCAAAATCAAACCGGGTGATACACTTATTGAAGCCACGGCGGGAAATACAGGGATAGGATTAGCATTAGTCTCTCGTCTAAAAGGATATAAACTTATTTTGGTAATACCAGATAAAATGAGTCAGGAAAAAATCAATCACCTACGTGCACTTGGTGTAGAAATTTTACTTACTCGTTCGGATGTTGGGAAGGGTCATCCTGAATATTATCAGGATTATGCCCAACGAATAGCCCATGAAACGGGTGCTTTTTATGTCAATCAATTTGAAAATCCTGCCAATCCGTTAGCACACGAAACGTCTACAGCTCCCGAAATTTGGGAACAGTTAGAACATAATGTGGATGCTGTGGTCGTCGGTGTAGGTTCTTCCGGAACTCTTACCGGAATAACCCATTTTTTCAAAAAAGTTTCACCATCAACGGAGTTTATTTTGGCGGATCCTAAAGGGTCTATTTTAGCCGATTACATCAATACGGGTAAATTAAGAACTGATGCAGGTTCTTGGTTAGTGGAGGGAATCGGAGAAGATTTCATCCCGTCAATTGCCGATTTCTCGCTCACAAAAAAAGCCTATACAGTCAGTGATAAGGAAAGTTTTGATGCTGTTCGTGATTTATTGAAGGATGAAGGTATCTTGGCAGGTTCTTCTTCCGGTACACTCCTTAATGCTGCGATTCGGTACTGCCGTGAACAAACAACGCCCAAAAGGGTTGTTACATTAGTTTGTGATAGTGGAAATAAATATCTCTCTAAGATGTATAATGACTATTGGCTACTTGATCAGGGCATTTCGCAACGTCATATTTACGGCGATTTGCGTGATTTTATTTCCAGACGTTTTGAAGATAATGCTATTGTTTTTGCTTCTGCCAAAGATTCGTTGAATATCGTTTATCGTAAAATGAAATTGTATGATATTTCGCAAATTCCAATATTGGATGGAAATAAAGTTGTCGGAATTATTGATGAATCTGATTTATTGATAGCTCTTTACTCAAAAGGATTTCAATTGGAAAATACGGCAGATGAAATTATGACTAAAAAGTTAACTACAATTTCATACAAAGCTCATCAAGATGAATTGGTAAAAATACTTGCCAAAGGGTTGGTTGCAATTGTAGAAGATGAAGAGGGTCGATTTCAAGGTTTAGTTACCCGCATTGATTTTATAAATCAATTGCATAAAGAATTTAATAAGTGCTAACAATGAAAGAACAAACTCAAAATAATTATGTTCCATCTTTAAAAGATGTATCAAAAACGCTTCTTATTCCCTTGTACTTTAAGGCTAAAGAAACCCTCGAAGATGGTATCATTGTTGATTATACAGCCGTAAATATTGTAAACAGATTGGCATATGATTTTACAAGTATGGAGAAGGATTGGAGAACCCAAATTTCCATTGCTGTCAGAACAGAAATATTGGATGATATTGTTACTGATTATATAAACAAAACACCGAAGCCTGTTATTGTTAATTTGGGGGCAGGATTGGACACGAGGCATGTTAGGTTTCAAAATGTAAAATGGTACCAGCTTGACTTAGAAGAGGCTATGAAATTGAGACATGTGTTTTTTAGGGGCGAACCTTATACGATAGCAAAAAGCGTTTTAGATTTTTCTTGGATTAATGATATTGAAGAAAAAGAAAATGTATTGTTCATAGTCGAGGGTGTTTTGATGTACTTGGATGAAAATCAAATTAAATCGGTCTTTCGTCAAATTGGCAGAAATTTTAAAAAGAGTTTGATTGCTTTTAATACAATGCCAAAATCTATTGTAAAAACGAAGAAACACAAAAGTGTAGACATTAAAAGTGCACCATTCAAGTGGGGTAACAATAATATATCCGAGATAGAACAATGGAACTATGGGTTTAAAACGCAAGAAACCTATTCATACTTGTCAAGGCATAAGAATCGTTGGCACTCATGGAGGTTATTAGTACTTTCTCCGTCCATATACAATGGTTTTAAGGTTAGTTTGATGAAAATAAATTAATGAAGATAAAAATGGAAAAGAAAATTTCATACGGCTTTGCAACAAAGGCTATACATGCGGGAGAAGAACCTGATTTTAGGGAGGGAGCAACGGGTGACGTAGTAGTTCCTATTCATCTTTCTACAACTTTTGCCAGAAAAAAAGTGGCAGAACCAACAGGAGGATACGAATATACACGTTCTCTAAATCCGACTCGTAAAGCGTTAGAAACTAAATTGGCTTCGCTCGAAAATGCACAGTATGGTTTAGCATTCAGTTCTGGTTTGGCAGCAGAATCTACCATTCTGTTGTCGTTGCTTAAACCCGGTGATCATATTGTTGCTTTTGATGATTTGTATGGCGGTACCAAGCGGTTGTTTAATCATGTGTTTTCTGATTTCGGTTTTGAAGTTTCGTATGTGGATGCTACAAATTCTTCTTTTGTTGAAAAAGCCATTCAACCGAATACGAAACTGGTTTGGATTGAAACACCTTCAAATCCGTTGCTGAAAATTTCTGACATTAAAGCCATTAGTACGATTACCAAAAAACATCGGTTGATTTTGGTCGTGGACAATACTTTTCTTTCTCCTTATTTTCAAAAGCCCCTTAATTTGGGAGCAGATATTGTCGTACATAGTTCTACCAAATACATTGGAGGACATAGTGATGTGTTGGGTGGAGCAGTATTGGTAAATAATCAAGCATATTACGAACGTATTCAATACCACCAAAATGCAGTGGGAGCAGTACTTGCTCCTTTCGATTCATATTTGACGTTACGTGGCATCAAAACCTTAGCGTTAAGGCTGGAACAACATCAAAAGAATGCCTTAGAGATTGCTCTATACTTAGAAAAACACCCTAAATTAAATAAGGTAATTTATCCCGGTTTAAAAAGTCATCCGCAGTATGCTTTGGCAAAAACACAGACTAGTGGATTTGGCGGTGTCCTTTCTTTTGAAATAAAAGGTACAATTACGGATGCAGAAAGGTTTTTGGAAAAACTACATGTTTTTGCTTTGGCAGAAAGCTTGGGTGGTGTTGAATCGCTTATCGAATTACCTTCTTTAATGACGCACGCTTCCGTTGCTAAAGAAGTACGTGACAAAATTGGTATTACGGATACGCTCATTCGTGTTTCTGTAGGAGTGGAAGATGTCAAGGACCTAATAGCCGATTTGGAACAGGCTTTGTAAAAGGGGTACCACGAACAAGGTATTAATATAGCGTAAAATCGGTATTTCTAGACTTGAAAAGGAAGGGTACTTTTGTATAACGAAATTTTTAAAATAGAAAATTATGAATAAAAATATTGTATCGACCATTGGAGACCAAACAAAAGCTGTTCATGCGGGAGAATATCCCGATCCTTTTACTAACGCATCATCCCCCAATTTGGTAATGTCCACAACTTTTGTAACAACTGCTGATACAGCCTTCTCTGTAGAAGGTCTGGGAGAAGAAAATACCTATGTATATTCGCGTTGGGGAAATCCTACAGTACATCAACTTGAAGAAAAGGTGGCTGCCTTGGAAGAAGCTGAAACGGCTGTAGCCTTTGCCAGTGGTATGGGTGCTATTGCAACATTATTATTTCACCTTCTTAAATCCGGTTCTCACGCTGTAATAAGTGATGTAGCCTATGCAGCTCTTTCTGAAATCACCAATGAAATGATTCCTGAATTGGGAATAGAAATTACTAAAGTGAATACTTCTGATTTGGAAGCCTTACGTGCAGCTCTTAAGCCTAATACTAAGCTCGTGTATATTGAAACCCCATGCAATCCGCTTTTGAGGCTTACAGACATTGCTGCTGCAGCAAATATTGCTCATAGTGTGGGAGCAAAATTAGCGGTTGATTCAACTTTTGCTACACCTGCTGCTACCAAACCTTTGCAGCTGGGAGCTGATTTTGTCATTCATTCTCTTACCAAATATTTGGGCGGACATGGAGATGCCCTTGGCGGCGTAATTGTGGGTTCAAAAGCGGATTTAACTCTTTTACGCAAAAAAACAGCTATTCGTATTGGTGGAGTGCTGAGCCCATTCAACGCATGGTTGATATTAAGGGGAATCGCAACTTTTCCTATCCGTATGAGGATTCATCAGGAAAATGCCCTCAGAGTTGCCGATTACTTGGAAAAACATCCTAAGGTAAAAAGGGTAATTTATCCGGGCTTACCATCTCACCCGCAATATGAACTTGCCAAACGACAAATGAAGAATTTTTCCGGCATTATCACTTTTCAGGTCGATAATGGCAAAAACCAAGCGAAAGTGTTTGCCGATAAATTACAAATCATTCACTATGCTGTTTCGTTAGGCCATCATCGGTCTTTGATATTTTACATGGATAGTAAAGATTTGCTCGAAACCTCTTTTAAGTTTAATACGCCGCAACAATTGGCTTCTTGGAAAACCTATGCGGGAGATGGAATATTTCGTCTCTCTATAGGCTTGGAAGATGCTGACGACTTGATAGCTGATTTGGAACAAGCTTTAGCAGATTAATAACCAATTAGAATAATTTTGATGATGAATTTTATCTTCTTTTCTCCTCATTTTCCTCAAAATAGTACAGAGTTTTGTTACTATCTCAAGGAGTATGGTGCCAATGTCCTTGGAATTGGAGATACGGCATACGATTCGTTGAGTGATAGGTTGAAGTCCTCACTTACTGAATATTACAGGGTTTGTGACATGGAAAATTATGATGAAATAGTAAGAGCTGTCGGATATTTTACACATAAATATGGAAAAATTGACCGTTTCGATTCCCTGAATGAATATTGGTTGGAATTGGAGGCTCGTATTCGTACCGATTTTAATATCTACGGAACAAAAACTGACTTTATTCAAAACCTGAAACATAAGTCGAAAATGAAATCATTTTTTGAAAAAAGTGGAGTGAAAACAGTGCAATGCCACAAATACATTGACCGAAAAAATGCCATCGAATTTATTGATAAAGTCGGCTATCCGGTAGTTGTAAAGCCTGATTCTGGTTCGGGTGCAAATTTTACCTATAAAATTAATAATGAATTTGAATTGGATAAGATACTTACAAATAGGCAAACAGACAATGTGAATTTTATCATCGAGGAGTTTGTAGACGGTATAATTCTTACTTATGACGGTTTGATAGATCGATATGGTAATGTGGTTTTTGAAAATAGCCATCGTTTTGAACAAAGCATTATGAATGTGGTAAATAGTGATGATCACCTGTATTATATTTGTTTACCTCAGGTAGAAGAAAAAGTACGTATTGCAGGTAGAAATATTTTAAAGGCTTTTGATGTCCGTGAAAAATTTTTTCATATCGAACTTTTTGAACGGAAAAAAGATGCGGAAATTGTAGCTCTCGAAGTGAATATGAGACCACCAGGAGCTTGGATGACTGATGCAATCAACTATACTCATGACGTAAATATTTATAAAAAATGGGCAAGTTTAGTAGTCCGAAATCATGTAGAAGACCAACAAAAGGGAAAATATTTTACAGGTTATGCCAGTCGAAAGATGCATAAAAAGTACAAATATTCTCATGAACAAATTTTAAATAAATATTCCGACAAAATACTTTATTATCACGATATAGAAAAAGTGTTTAGCCGGGCAATGGGAAATTATGCCTATCAATTCAGAGTTGGAACATACGAAGAAGTAAAAGAAATAATAGACTATATTCAGCAGGAATAAATTAACATGGAATTTATGCAAGTGACTTATCATAAAGAATTTAGCCATAAACTTGGCAGAGAAATGGAGTACAAAGTTTACGGACACAAAGGGAAACCGGTACTCGTATTTCCAACATCAAACGGAAGATTTTATCAATATGAAGATTCCGGAATGATATTAGCCCTTCAATGGTATATAGATGAGGGGAAAATACAGGTTTGGACTGTTGATGGAATTGACGAGGAAACTTTTTTTTCCAATCATTGGGACAATATCGGAAAAATGGCAAGGCATGAACAGTATTTCGATTATATTAACGAAGAAATCATTCCATCTATACTTTACAAAAGCAAGCAAAATAATAATGGAGATGATCAAAAATTGGTCATTACAGGTTGCTCAATGGGTGCTTATCATGCTGCAAATTTTTATTTTCGTTATCCGTGGTTTGTCGATACGGTTATTGGTTTGAGTGGAGTGTATTCCACCGATTATTTTTTTGGAAATTATAGACCGACAGAAATTTACCTTAATTCTCCGATTGACTATCTGAAAAATAACAACGATGTATATTACATGGATAGATTCCGGCATAGTAGATTAATATTTTGTTGTGGACAAGGTTGTTACGAAAATGAAATGTTAGATGAAACATATAAATTGCAAGATGTTTTAAATCAAAAAGGGATTCCCGCCTGGTTTGATTTTTGGGGAAAAGAATCTGTCCATGATTGGCCATGGTGGCATCGACAGATAAATTATTTCTTCGGGGAAATAGTATAAATTTTAATTTTTTAAGATTATGCCTGTAAATATTTCTGATGAATTGCCTGCAATTGAATTGCTCAAAAAGGAAAATATATTTGTTATGGGCACTTCACAGGCTTTGATGCAAGATATCCGACCTCTTCGTATAGCTTTACTCAATCTTATGCCATTGAAAATTGTTACCGAAACGGACTTGTTACGTGTATTATCTAATACTCCATTGCAAATCGAACTCGATTTAATAGGGTTAAAAAGTCATGCTTCCAAAAACACACCAATAGAGCATATTCAAAAATTTTATTTGGATTTTCAAGATGTCAAAGAGCAAACCTATGATGGATTAATTGTCACAGGTGCTCCGGTTGAACATTTGGAGTATGAGGACGTGGATTATTGGAATGAAATAGTTGTCGTTTTCGATTGGGCAAGAACCCACGTTACTTCAAGTCTTTTTATCTGTTGGTCGGCACAAGCAGCATTGTACCACTATTATGGAATTCCGAAATATTCTTTGCCGAAAAAAATGTTTGGTGCCTTTCAGCACCAAGTTTTGGATAGACTGAGCCCTCTTTTCCGAGGTTTTGATGATGTATTTTATGCACCGCATAGTCGGCATACCGAAATTAAGCGGGAAGACGTTGAAAAAGAACCTAAATTGTCTATTTTGTCCGAATCTGAAGAGGCCGGCATTTATGCAATCATGGCTCGTGAAGGTCGAGAAATTTTTATTACCGGGCATTCCGAATATGCCCCTGAAACATTAGATAAAGAGTATAAACGAGATGTTGCTAAAAATTTGCCCATTGATATACCTCGCAATTATTATTTGGATGATGATCCGACGAAACCTCCTCTTGTTCGTTGGAGGTCTCATGCCAACTTACTATTCTCCAATTGGCTAAACTATTACGTCTATCAAGTTACGCCATATTGTCTCGATGCAATCCGAAAGCAGACAACAACTTGTGATGAACTTTCGGCAGAAGAAAAAATAGAAACAGGAGTTTTTCCTTAATATTTCATCAAAGAAACTAATAACAGATTAGAGACTACATCTCTAATAGAGCTTCATTTTGTTTTAAATGCAATATTCTGCCAAATCGATTATTCCTGCTCGCATGGCGTATTTTGTTGCTTCGTGAACGTTATTCACATTGATTTTCCGAAAAATATTTTTCCGATGAGTATTGATAGTATGAAAACTAAGAAATTTTTCGGCGGCAATTTCTTTAGTGGTTTTTCCCAGAGCTATTTCTTTCAAAATAACCTTTTCTGTCTCCGTTAAAGAATATTCATTAGTTGTTGCGGTTTGTATCTTTCCGGCAGAAAGCACCAAGTTTGTTGCAAAGTTACAAATAAAACGTTCTTTGCGTGATGCACAATGTAAAGCCCAAATGATTTCGTCTTTCGGACTGTCTTTCATTACTACGCTAAATGATTCGCTGCCGTATAGTATTGTTTTTAAAAAACTGGCATTCAATTCATCTGAGAATAAAACCCAACGTGTTTTCGAGAAACGTTCATGAAGAATTAATAGCTCTTCCGCACTCGTAAAATCGAAAAGGGTATAGTCCATGACAACAATAACATCGTCAGTGTTACACATATTTTTAATCAGCTCATCTTTACATTGAACCTCAACAATGTGCTCTGCTAACTTATTGTTTTGTATGAATAAATATAAGCCGGCTCTTGTAATGTCTTGATTGTCTGCTAAAATAAAATTTTGCATCTTGTCTAAAAGCTAGTGAATGTTTTGTACAGATACCCTACAACCGCTAGCAAAGATAATACAGAACAAAGAAAAAACAATATTAAAAATGACATACTAAAATGTAATTTTCACACATTTTTACATATTATGTACCCATATTTGAATAAAAGGTGTAACTTTGACCTGAATTTTTGGGGTGCTTGAGTTTATCAGGCTGAGATTATACCCTTTGAACCTGATTTGGGTAATGCCATCGCAGGGATAAAGAAATGGTTGTGCACGACCTTCTCGGTATTCTTCTCTTTTATTAAAACCCCTTTTTTATTTAACCCTATGATGATGAAACGAAATGTCGTTGTGTCTTCATGCTAATTCTAATTTAAATGAAAAAGGTTTTTATCGTTTTCTCCGGACTATTTTTGTCCGGAAGTGTTGCTTTTTCGCAACAAGACAGTATGCGTTTAGTGGACTTGCAAGAAGTTCAGGTACTTTCCACTCGTGCTACGGATGTAACGCCGGTAGCCTATTCCAATGTAAAAAAAGAAGAAATCAAAAAACAAAATTTCGGACAAGATATTCCGTTTCTTTTGTCATTGACTCCTTCTGTAGTTGCAACTTCTGATGCCGGTATGGGCGTCGGTTATACGAGCATTCGTGTGCGTGGAACGGATGCCAGTCGTATCAATGTTACCGCAAATGGTATTCCTATCAATGACGCTGAATCTCAGAGTGTCTTTTGGGTAAATATGCCCGATTTTGCTTCTTCCTTAGAAGATTTGCAAATTCAGCGTGGTGTTGGAACTTCTACCAACGGTGCGGGAGCTTTTGGTGCCAGCTTGAATATGAAAACGGAAAATTTGTCATTCAGTCCGTATGCTGAATTAAACGGCTCGTACGGTTCTTTCAATACGTCCAAGCTAATGGCGAAAGTAGGTTCCGGTTTGTTACATAATCATTGGGCTGTTGATGCACGTATTTCCGGTATTAATTCTGATGGATTTATTGACCGTGCTTCAACCAATCTCTTCTCCTATTTTTTACAAGGAGGATTTTTCGGGGAAAAGACAGTAGTAAAACTACTTACTTTTGGTGGAAAAGAGCGAACATATCACGCATGGGATGGGGTGCCAAAAGATTCGTTGAAAACCAATAGAACGTATAATCCATGCGGCTATATGGGAAATGATGCGGAGGGAAATCCATTGTACTATGAAGGTCAAACGGATAATTATAACCAGACTCATTATCAATTACTTTTATCACATACGTTTACTCCGAGTTTGAATCTTGATGGTGCTTTATATTGTACCAAGGGAAAAGGTTACTATGAGGAATATAAACGTTCTGGCAGTCTTGCGGAATATGGGCTAACACCTTTTGTTTATCAAGGGGTCACGGTAGATGAATCTGATTTGGTTCGTCAAAAATGGTTGGATAATACCTTAGTAGGAGGTGTGTTTTCTTTAAACTACAACAAGGAAAAATTGTCTTTGACATGGGGTGGTGGTGCCAATAAATATGCAGGAAATCACTTCGGAAAAATACTTTGGATAAAAGATTATACGGGAGATGCTTCCTTTAGTCCGGGTCAGGAATATTACCGTGGCACGGGTGATAAGATTGATGCAGATACCTATTTCAAAGCTAATTACACATTATTTCATGCCTTAAACATTTACGCCGATTTGCAATATCGTTTTATCGATTACAAAATAAACGGTCAAAATGATGTTTGGAACTGGATAAATAATGAAATGCAACAATTGGATATTCATAAGCAATTTAATTTTTTTAACCCCAAAGCCGGATTGTCTTATAAAATCAATGATTTTAATCGAGCTTATGCTTCTTTTGCTGTTGGTCATCGCGAACCTTCAAGAAATAATTATACAGATGCCGAATTGAATGCAAAGCCCACTTACGAAGAAATGTTCGATTACGAAGCAGGATACACCTTTGCCAATAAAACGTTTTCAGCAGGAGTTAATTTATACTATATGGACTATAATAATCAACTCGTATTAACAGGCAAAGTAAATGAAATTGGGGAAGCTTTAACAACCAATATCGCAGATAGTTACAGAGCAGGTGTTGAATTGGTCGCAGGTGTGAAAATTCTTTCTTGGTTAAAGTGGAATGGAAATATGACATTGAGTAAGAATGAAATAAAAAATTATTCCGAGTTTGTCGACCTTTACGATGAAAATTGGGAATGGAAATCGCAAGTAGAGAATAAATTGGGTACAACACCAATCTCTTTTTCTCCAAATGTAATTGCCAACAGTATTTTTTCTTTCGATTATAGACGATGGAATGCTGCATTACAATCCAATTATGTAGGAAAACAATACATTGATAATACCGGAAGTAATGAACGTTCGTTAGATCCATATTTCTTAAACAATATTAGGTTGGGTTATACATTCAATCCAAAATTTCTTAAAGAGATTGGTATAAGTTTGTTACTAAACAATGTCTTGAACGAACAATACGAAAGTAATGCTTGGGTATATTCTTCTTACCAACAACCTGATGCAAATAGCTCAAAGAAAGACCGTTACGAAGAATTTGGTTATTTTCCTCAAGCAGGTTTTAATGTTATGGTAAATATCTCAATTAAGTTGTAATTTTGTCAATTGATTGACACTAAGTTATAGTTAATGGAATATTTTTTGTCACACTGGTTAGAGTGGTTCGGTGTAATTACCGGACTGCTCTATTTATATCTCGAAATAAAACAACGTCCTTCTATGTGGATTATTGGTTTTATTTCGTCGTTGGTATATGTGATTGTGTTTTTTCAGACAAAATTTTATGCTGATGGTGTTCTTAATTCCTACTATGTTGCTGTTAGTGTATATGGCTTTTGGCTTTGGCTTTTTGGAAAATCCAATACGAAAGATGAAAAGCCGATACAAAATTACATTCGGATTGTTCCCCAAACATTTTTTATACTTTTAGCAGTAACTCTTGTTTTATTTGTGGCTATTTATTTTGTTTTGACTAATTTCACCGATTCTCCTATACCCTTAGGCGATTCGCTGGTAACTTCTTTGAGCATTGTTGCTACTTGGATGTTGGCAAAAAAAATTATAGAACACTGGTTTGTTTGGATTGTCGTAAATAGTCTTTCTGTCTTTTTGTTTATAGTAAAGGGTTTGTATCCAACATCTTTTTTGTATCTATGTTACGGCGTTTTGTCTGTTGTGGGATATTTTCAATGGAAACGTTTTAAAGAAGAGTAAATTTAGTTTGAAAATGATAGATACGGATTTTAATATAGTTGTTTTAGCTGATGGTGTCTTCCCCCATAAACCGAAAATTTTGGAATTACTTACCAAAGCTGAAAAAGTTATTTGCTGTGATGGTGCTGCCGGTAAGTTGCTTCACTTTGGAAGAATACCTGATTATGTTGTGGGTGACCTGGATAGTGTATCTGACCAAATAAAAAAGATGCCGGATATTAATTTGATCTATAACCCTGATCAAGAAACAAACGATTTGACTAAAGCCGTACAATTTTGCATCGAAAAAGGGTGGAAAAAAATTGCTATTTTAGGAGCAACAGGCGATAGGGAAGACCATACTTTTGCCAATGTATCCTTGTTGGTTTCTTATCAACAGGAGTTGGAAAAGGTCGTTATGATATCCGACTTTGGCGTTTTTATTCCAATTAACCAAACTACAGAATTTACCTCTGAAATCGGTCAGCAGGTTTCTATTTTTTCATTGACTCCCGATTGTCCAATCTCTGTACAAGGACTCAAATATCCGATTAAAGAAAGAAATTTACTTGCTTGGTGGGAGGGTACTTTGAATGAAGCAGTAGGTCAATCTTTTATTGTTCAACTACACGGAATAGGAAGGGTAATTGTTTATAAAACGATTTAAGACAAATTTTTTACAGCGTTTCTAATCCTAGTTCAGTCATAAATGATTTCAGTGCAGGGTTTTTCTTTGCCATGATTTGCACCTTTTCTCTATTGGAAATAGCCTTTTCTTCTTCTTTTAGCTCGACTAAAACTGTTTTTAATGCGATGAAAGAATTATGTAACTCTTGTCTCAAAAATTTGGTTAGTTGAGGTGTAAGTTCCTGTATGTCTCGTTCGATTATCGCATTATTTATTTCAATTTGTACTTCAAAATTATTTGCCAGCACAGGCTGTTGGGAATTAAAGATGTAGAGGAGCTTTGCTTGCTCCGGTATTTCGTTAGCAAATTTTCGCCAAACATCATTCAACAAATCTTGTGTAAACGGTTCTTTTTCCTCTTTTTTTACTTCCTCTTTATGCTCTTGCTGCTCTTTTAAATGTTCTTGCCTCAATTTATTGATAGATAACGATTGAGCCATTGGTTTCATAACGGGAGAGCCTGTAGATGTCTCTATTTTGAAACTGGGAACTTCTTGTTTGATAGGAGTTTGTTGTGGTGATAATCTATCTGTAGTTGTAATCGGCTCTTTTTTAGAATCTTCTATCCCAGAAACTTTTTCTATATGGAGGGTTTCAATGCTTTTTTTGACTAAAGAGTCATTTTTTTTTTGACCTTGCAGTTGGCAAAGGCGAATTAAAGTGAGTTCAACCAATAGTCGCTTATTTTTACTCTGCTTAAAATCCAAATCACATTGATTGGCAAGAATTAAAGCCTCATATAAAAAATCTGTTGGGCATGCAGCTGCTTGTGTAACGTAATGCTCACGAATACTCGACCCTACTTCCAACAGTATGGCCGAGGCTGGGTCTTTACAAACTAAAACATCTCTCAAGTGTTCAGTTAGCCCAATAATAAAATTGTGTGCATCAAAGCCTTTATTCAAAATATCGTTGAAGATTAGCAATGCTTGCGGTACTTCATTTTTCAGAAAAGTATCTACAAGGTTGAAATAATAATCGTAATCTAAAATATTTAAGTTCTGGATTACATCTTGATAGGTAATATTATTTCCACAAAAACTAACAATTTGGTCAAACGTAGACAGTGCGTCACGCATACCGCCATCCGATTTATGAGCAATTACATTTAGGGCTTCCGGTTCTGCCGTTATGCCTTCGAGAGATGCTATATGTTGCAAATGAGCTACCGTGTCTGCTATACCGATACGGTTAAAATCATAAATCTGACATCGAGAGAGAATGGTTGGCAGAATTTTATGTTTCTCAGTCGTTGCTAAAATAAAAATGGCATAAGAAGGCGGCTCTTCCAATGTTTTTAAAAAAGCGTTAAACGCATTAGAAGATAACATGTGCACTTCATCGATAATATATACGCTATAATGTCCAATTTGTGGAGGTATCCGTACTTGGTCTATTAGGGAACGAATATCTTCTACCGAGTTATTGGAGGCAGCATCCAACTCATGAATGTTATAAGATCGTTGCTCATTAAATGCAACACAAGATTCGCATTCGTTACAAGCTTCGCCGTTGGGTAACGGATTCAGGCAATTTATCGTTTTAGCAAAAATACGGGCAGTCGTAGTTTTCCCAACACCGCGTGTGCCGCAAAATAGGTAAGCATGAGCCAATTGTTTGTTTTGAATGGCATTTTTCAGCGTAGTTATCAGGGATGTTTGACCAATAACAGAGTCAAAACTTATAGGACGGTACTTTCTTGCTGAAACGATAAAGTTTTCCATTTCTTTTTTGCTTTTGACAAAGGTAAAAAAATGTTCAGAAATTGAAAGGAAGATTTAGCTTTTTAAAGAAAAAAAAGTACATTTGCGAAGCTATAAAGTTTGTCTTGTTATTTTATGAAAAAGAGTCTGATATTATTTCTGAAAACGATATTTAATAAGTATGTCATAGCCATAGTTATTTTCGTTTTTATTATGCTTACTAATGAGCAGTATAATGTTAGGACTCGTTACAAAAACAAGGAGACCATAGAAAAATTAGAATACCAGATACGGTTTTATCAATTAGAAACGAAAAAAAATAAAGAAAAACTTCAACTATTGCAATCGGATAAAGATAATTTGGAGAAATTTGCTCGCGAGCAATATATGATGAAAAAAAGTAATGAAGATATATTTGTAGTTGTGGAATAATTAAAATAATATGGGAAAAGAAAAAATAGCCTCTGTTTTATTTGCTTGTTCTGCAGCTGTCCTGTTGTTGGGGGCAATATTGTATAATTTTACCCCAATGGTGGCTCCTTTCGTTTTTTCAGTCGGAGTTTTAGGAATTGTCGTGGCTCGAGTTCTTACCGCGTATAGTGGAAATGATTTTAGAATTAAACGCTTATACTGGATTTTGTATGTCGGAACAATGATGTATATTGTTACGGCTTATTTTATGTTTATGCACAATCAAGATTGGGTAATTGCTTTGCTGATTTCTGCCGTAATAGAATTGATTGTTAGTCTTCGAATGCCAAAACAAGCAAAACACTCTAAACAACCGAAGTAACTTTCCTTTGATTTTCAGCTCCTCCTAATATAATTCATTTTTTTGTTTTGAAAGATAAAATGTGGATGGTAACGGCTATAGCAATAGCTCCGAGTAGTACTTTTAAGGCTGTTAAGGGTACAATGAAAAAAATGGAGTAGCCGATGGTAAGCCAAAGTAATGAAATAGATATGATTTTTGCTTGAAGAGGAATGCTTTTGTCTTCCCGAAAACTTTTGATATAAGGTCCCAAATGCTTATTTCCCATTAGTTTGCTGTATAAATTTTTAGAACTGTTAAAGTACAATGTGGCTGTTAGTAGCAAAAATGGGGTGGTAGGTAGGATGGGTAAAAAGATACCAAGTATTCCAAGTCCTAACGAAATGGTTCCAAGTGTTACAAACAGTGTCTGTTTCATGTAAAAATCAGAATGTTTTTGGTCTGAATCCTCGTAAAAGTTCCTCCGTCTTCATTGCTTTTTTTCCTGCTATTTGGAGTTGGTTTATAAAAACATAACCATCTTTTGCAGCAATCTTTAAAAAATGTTTTCCATCACTTAATACCGAGCCGCAAGGCTCATTGTGGGTGCAAATTTCTGTTGTAGTTTCTATTATTTTTGTGAAAAACACATTGCCTTTTTCATCCAAAATTTCAGTGTGTGCACTAGGATATGGTGCTAATCCACGCACAAAATTGTGAATACTTTCGCAAGTGTTCTCCCAATTAATTTTGCAGGTTTCTTTAAAGATTTTCGGGGCACTTTTTATTTCGATTTTGTTTCCAATAATTTTGATTTGTTCAATTCCGATAGGCTTTTCAGTGAGTATGAAATCAACAGTGTCAGTAACTGTTTCAGCACCCAATGTCATCAGTTTGTCATGTAAGCTTCCGGCATTGTCAGAATCCGATATAGAAATTTCCCGTTGCAGAAGGATGTTGCCTGTGTCAATTTCTTCTGTGAGAAAGAAGGTAGTGACTCCCGTTTTTTTTTCGCCATTGATAATAGCCCAGTTGATGGGTGCCGCTCCTCTGTATTGTGGCAAAAGTGATGCATGTAAATTAAATGTTCCTAAGTGAGGCATATCCCAAACTATTTTAGGTAACATACGAAATGCAACTACTATTTGCATATCCGCATTCAATTTTCGCAATTCTTCCAAGAAAGACTCCTCTTTCAATTTTTCAGGTTGCAACAAAGGTAAATTTTGCTCCAAAGCGTACGCTTTTACGGCAGACATTTGTAATTGATAACCCCTTCCTGCTGGTTTGTCAGGCATTGTAACAACACCTACTACATGATAGTCATTTTCTATGAGTTTTTTAAGTGGAGCGACTGCAAATTCAGGCGTGCCCATATATATTATTCGTAAATCTTTTTTTTTCATTTTCAATAGAATTGATTGCATCTATTTTTTTTAATAAAAAAAGCCACTCTATTTTTTGGAGTAGCTTTTTATTAATTTTTTTTCTCCGTTATTTATTTGGGAGCATTGATTTTTTCCAAAATTTCATTGGTGATATTATATGCTTTGTCAGCGTATAGTATATTGTCATTATTTGTATTGCAAAAAATGACATGAAACTTTTTATCTTTGTTGTATTCTTTAATGGTAGAATCAATAGAAAGTTTTAAGCGTTCATTCATTTTTTGTTGTTTGGAAACTAACTGGTTCGCTAAGCGGTTATCTAGTTCTTGCAATTCTTTTTGCTTTTTTAGTAATCTACTTTGTTCAGCCTTTGCTCGGTCCATACTCAAAAAAGCTTGATTTTCCCACTTCTTTTGAAATTCTGCCATTTCTGCTTGCAAAGCATTGGCTCTTTGATTTACATTAGCTTTCGATTTTTCTTCTTCTTGTAAAAGTTCTTCACTCATACTTTTATACAAGTTGTAGTTTAGTAGTAATGAGTCCATATTTACGTAAGCAATAGGGAGAATTTCGTTTTGTTTCAGAGTGCTTCCTGTATTGAACTGCTTTTTGTCGTCTTTTTTCAAGAAAAAAAGCAAATAAATTCCTATTACAGCTAAAAAAAGTACTATGTTAGAAATGAGTAAAACTTTTTTCATAAAATTGATTTAGAAGTGTTTTTGTCTTTTTTAATATGCAAAAATTAAGCCGATGAAAGGAATGTTATTGTTGTTAAACCTCAATTGGCTCGCAAATATAAAACATAAAAGAGATATTTGTAAATCCTTTTCTTTAAATTTGTGCTTTAATAGTATTTGAATTGCAATTTTGATATTTTTTAACAATTCGCATTTCCCATTTTATTAAAACCTATATTTATGAATTATAAGGGTGTAGAAGTAGAACCTGCCGTTGTATGGAATTATTTTGCTGAAATTAGTGCTATTCCTCGTCCCTCAAAAGGTGAGGAACATATCAGAAAGTATTTGGTGGATTTTGGTTGTCGGCACAATTTGATAACTAAGCAAGATGCAGTAGGAAATGTTTTATTAGTCAGAAAAAAAAGACCAATAGGAACAATCTTTCCTGCCATCATTTTACAATCTCATATGGATATGGTTTGTGAACAAACTGCCGGCAAAAATCATGATTTTACTAAGGACCCTTTGGATTTGCAATTAACCGATGGTTGGGTTACCGCAGATGGAACCACATTAGGTGCCGATAATGGAATAGGAATGGCAATGCAGTTGGCTGTTTTAACTGCTGAAATCAATTTTAATCGAGATATAGAGTGTCTTTTTACTGTTGATGAGGAAACCGGTTTAACCGGTGCTTTTGCTCTGGAAGAGAATTTTTTTGAGGCAAAAACGCTTATAAATTTAGACTCTGAGGAAGATGATGAAATTTTTGTCGGTTGTGCAGGTGGTTGCGATACCACAGCCTTTTTTCATTTTCAACTTGAAAAAATACCCGAAAACTATTTCTTTTTTGAAATAAAAATCAATGGACTGAAAGGAGGGCATAGTGGTGATGAAATCCATAAGAGATTGGCTAATGCAAATAAGCTGTTGAATGATTTTTTGCTGAGAAGTGTTTTAAAATATGACTTTTATTTGTGTGAGATTGATGGTGGACTGTTTCGTAATGCGATTGCTCGCGAAGCTTCAGCTGTATGTGCTATTCCCTATTCGGAAAAAGAAAGAATACGTATAGATTGGAATATCTTTATTGCCGAAATGGAGGATGAATGGTTGCAATATGAACCAATGATGCACTTTTTCTTGGGGTCGACGGGTAGATGTGAAAATGCCGTACAAAAAACAATTGCCAATAATTTTCTGCAAGCTATAGCCAAATGTCCTCATGGTGTCCTTAAAATGTGTACGGAGTTTGAGGGTTTGGTACATACTTCAACTAATTTAGCGTCTGTCAAAATTAAGAATGATGTCATAACTGTTGCAACTAACCAACGTAGTTTGGTACAATCTGATTTGCAAAATGCAGCTAAACAGGTTGCATCTTGTTTTGAACAATATGGTGCAGAAACAACTTTTGGCAATGAATACCCTGGTTGGGAACCGAATTTTGATTCTAAAATGGTAAAAAAAGCGGAAAAAATATATTATTCGCTATTCAATAAAGAGCCCAAAGTAAGAATTATTCATGCCGGATTGGAGTGTGGTCTGTTTTTGAAAAAATATCCTTATCTGGACATGATTTCTATCGGACCCACTATTTTAGGAGTTCATTCTCCCGAAGAACGTGTTTCGGTCAGTTCGGTTCAAAAAACATGGAAGTTCCTTGTGGAGTTACTGTTGTGCGAGTGAAATGCCTAGATAGTAATGAATAAATCCCATTACTTCCATTGATAAGGCTATCGAAATATGTACGATGACTCCTCCCCAAATATGCCTTGTTTGATAAGCAAGAGCTCCTAAAATATATCCCCCGAAAACGGAAGAAATTGTTTCTCCTATTGGTTTCCCAAAATGAATGCAACAATATAAAGCAACCATTGGAAGAATTGCTTTTTTACCTAAAATGTTCGCTAGTCCGATAACCAATGCTCCTCTGAAAATTAATTCAGTCATCACGTAAAAAGAGGCATAAACACTTTCAAAGATGGCTGTATGTTGCCAATTTTTCAATCCGAAAATACCTTCATATTCCCAATATCGGTAGATTGGATACACTTTCATAAAATCGGGCGTAAAGGAAATAACTGCCAAAAAAGGAAATACCAGCAAAAATAAAAACAAGTAAGCCGAAATATATTTATTCGTAAATAGTAGTCCATAAAGACCTTTGCCATGCCTATCGAAAAAATATTTTGATAGTAACAAAACAGGTAATGCAACTATGGTCAATTTCAAAAACGAAATAATGCGAACAAGGTATTCATTCTCCGTTGAACTAAGTCCTTTTATCAACAAATCTTTGTAATCAAAACATCCGATGATAATTCCGAAAAGTACAATAAAACAAATGGTTTTTACATAGAACATGCCATTTTTTAATACTTTATACTCTCTCCTCATCAACATTACAGGAATAGCAACTGCAAAATATACCGATAGGTAAAATAAACTGAAATACAACATAGACCAACTCGAAGAATAAGTTGGTGCTAAAAATCTATCATGTAAATTGAAAGTATAATTTGCAGTTATGCAAATTATAATAAAAATAGCAGTGTACAGATAGGATGCTAAGTGAAAATCTTCTCGTATGAAAATGCGAATTTCTGTGAAGATGGATTTGATTTGTTTAATCATATTTTGAAGTGTGCTTCGGCTCTAAAAGTTTGACAAAAGTAACATAAAGTATAAATAATTTTTTACTTTTGTTGGCAAATTTAAATCCCTATGCAAGAAGAAAAAATACTTATTCTTGATTTTGGTTCTCAAACCACCCAGCTGATAGCACGTAGAGTACGTGAGTTAAATACTTACTGTGAAATAGTTCCTTACAACAAATATCCTGTCGGAGATAAAAGCATAAAGGGGGTTATTCTTTCGGGTAGTCCTTTTTCCGTATATGACAAGGATGCTTTTAAAACGAATTTAGATCTTTTTAAAGGTAAAGTGCCTGTTCTTGGCATATGCTATGGAGCTCAGTTTTTGGCTCAAAATGCGGGAGGAAAAGTGCAGCCGGCAGGAAGTCGTGAATACGGTAGAGCAAACTTTTCGTTTTGCAATTCAACAAATAATTTACTCAAAGGAATAGAAAATAAATCTCAAGTGTGGATGTCACATGGCGATACCATAACTGAAATACCATCTTCTTTCGAAATTATTGCAAGTACGCAAGATGTTGAAATTGCTGCTTATAAAATAAAAAATGAAATGACTTGGGGTGTCCAATTCCATCCTGAAGTATACCATACCGTCGATGGATTAAAGTTGTTGGACAATTTTTTGAATATTTGTGAATGCAAAAAAAATTGGTCAGCAGATTCTTTTATTGAAATTACTGTAGATAGCTTAAAAAAACAATTAGGAAATGATAAAGTTGTGCTTGGTCTTTCCGGTGGTGTCGATAGCTCAGTTGCTGCAGTGCTTTTAAACAAAGCTATTGGCAAGAATCTAACTTGTATTTTTGTTGATCATGGATTGCTCCGTAAAAACGAGTTTGAAAATGTCATCAAAGATTATGAACATTTGGGCTTGAATGTGATAGGTGTTAATGTAAAGGATAGATTTTATTCAAAATTAGATGGTGTTACCGACCCTGAAAAGAAGCGTAAGATCATTGGAAATGAGTTTATTGAAGTTTTTGATGAAGAAGCTCGTAAGATTCAAAATGTAAAATGGTTAGCTCAGGGCACCATTTATCCCGATTGTATTGAGTCTCTTTCTATTACAGGAACGGTTATAAAATCCCACCACAACGTCGGTGGATTGCCTGACAAAATGAACTTGAAGTTGTGTGAGCCTTTGCGTTTGTTATTCAAAGATGAAGTGCGTAGGGTAGGAACCAAATTGGGTATGATGCCCCATTTGATAAATCGTCAACCTTTCCCTGGACCGGGTTTAGCTGTTCGTATTTTGGGTGCCATTACTCCCGAAAAAGTCCGTATTGCACAAGAAGCAGATGATATTTTTATTAGCGGATTACGCGAATGGAATTTATACGATAAAGTTTGGCAAGCAGGGGTCATATTGTTGCCCGTTCAGTCAGTAGGAGTAATGGGCGATGAACGTACATACGAAAATGCGGTTGCGTTACGTGCTGTAACTTCTACGGATGCTATGACTGCTGATTGGGCAAATCTTCCTTACGAGTTTTTGGGTAAAATTTCCAATGAAATAATCAATAAAGTGAAGGGTGTCAACAGGGTTGTATACGATATAAGTTCAAAGCCACCCGCAACCATTGAATGGGAGTAATTCCAATGTTTAAAAAAAACTAAAATATAATGTGGTTGTAGATTTTTGTTTAACTTTGCGACTGTTCGTTGAAATAAAATAAAAAATTAAGTGTTATGAAAACTAAACTTTTTTTCCTCAGTCTTTGTATGATGTTTGTGGGCATTGCATTTGCTCAAGAAACTCCTTCGAATCCGACAACTACGGTTGATTTTGAAACTAAGGTTCATGATTTTGGCGTTATTCCTGAAGAAGGCGGCAAAGTGACAACTACTTTTGTGTTTAAAAATACGGGTAAAAAGAATTTTGTAATTACCAAAGTACAAGCTTCTTGCGGTTGTACTACTCCTGATTGGTCTAAAGAACCGATTGCTCCGGGTAAGAAAGGTTATGTAAAAGCTACTTACAATCCGGCTGGACGTCCAGGTAATTTTAGTAAAAGTATAACCGTTACTAGTAATGCAGAAACTGTTGTTCTCAATATTAAAGGTCAGGTAACTCCTAAACCAAAAGCTGAAGAAAAGTAAAAAAATATTCAGTAAAAAGTCTTACTGTTAAAACCCACATTGAAGAGCGATGTGGGTTTTTTAATTATTATGCATTATCTTTGCAAAGGTGCAAGATTCGGAATAATTTTGATACTTAAATCGTATAAAAGAATGAAAAAGACGGTATTCATATTTTTTCTTTCACTATGTCTGCCTTTCGGAGTGTATTCTCAAGCCAGCCTGATATTTCAAAGGACTTTTCATGATTTTGGAACTATTAAAGAGGAACTCGGAAAGGTTTCTACCCGTTTCTATTTTGTCAATAAAGGTACAGAACCTATCGTTTTAAGGCGAGTTCAACCTTCTTGTGGTTGTACAACTTCAGAATGGTCGAAGGAGCCTATTGCCGTTGGGGATACTGGTGTTATTCAGATTACTTATGATTTGGTTAATAGACCGGGAGTTTTTGAAAAGAGTATTTATGTTTATAGCAATGCAAAAACGGCTGAGCTCTCCATAAAGGGAAAGGTTATTCCTCATGAAGTGACAATCGAAGAGATGTACCCAGTTGTGATAAAAAATCTTAGATTGTCCACGGATAAAATTGATTTTGGAACGATTTTTAATACTCAATCTCAGAAGTTTAAAATCAAGATTTATAATACATCATCAGAAAATATTGCTGTGAAATTTTCTAATGTGCCCAAATACATTACGATCGATGCACCTAAAATAATACCTTCCAACGAAGAAGTTGTTATCACTTTCAGTATATATACTCCAAAATGCAAACAGTGGGGAAATGTTAAGAATGAAATACAAATTGTTGAAAAAAAGAAAGTTATCAAAAAGATTACCATAAAAGCCAATATAAAGGAGGACTTTTCAAAATTGACAAAATCGGATTTGAAAGAAGCTCCTAAGGTCGATTTTTCAACGAATGCTGTAATTTTTGAGTTACTTAAGCAGCCTGATAACAAACAAGACACGATAACTGTTACTAATAAAGGAAAAAAGATATTAGAAATAAGAAAAATAATTAGTCATGATGAGTGTATTTCGGCAACTCTTAAAAACAATAAAATAAAAGGTGGAGCATCGTCAGAGATAATTGTCAATCTTAATTCAGTAAAAACACTTGGGAAAAGGGAGCATGTTATAGAAGTCATAACCAATGATCCCAAGAATCCAATTCAGACTATTCGAGTCAGTAGCAATGTTCAAAAATAAATTGCCATTATGCAACATGTAGAGAATAACCCTGATTTTGAGTCACTTAATGTAAATAAGGGAATAGAACAACCGCCAATGGTTAACCCTAATCTTGCGAATTCTATTCACAAAAAGAAAGCTTATTCTGTTGTGGATTATGTAGAAGGGATTCGAAAAGGAAACCGAACTGTTTTGAGTCAGGCGGTTACTCTGATAGAAAGTGCACTTCCTGAACATCATGCAATAGCCCAAGAAGTAATTGAGAAATGTTTGCCATACTCCGGAAATTCTCTTCGTATTGGCATTACAGGTGTTCCGGGAGCAGGAAAGAGCACTTTCATTGAGGCTCTTGGAATGTATATTGTTAATCAGAACAAACAACTGGCAGTTTTAGCGATAGATCCAAGTAGCGAACGCTCAAAAGGAAGTATTCTGGGAGATAAAACGCGTATGGAAGATCTTTCTGTTCACAAAAATGCCTTTATACGTCCTTCCCCATCAGCGGGGTCTTTAGGTGGAGTTGCCCGTAAAACACGCGAAACCATTGTTTTGTGTGAGGCTGCCGGATTTAATAATATATTTATAGAAACTGTAGGAGTAGGGCAGTCCGAAATAGCTGTTCATTCAATGGTGGACTTTTTTCTTCTTCTTCAAATAACCGGTGCTGGAGATGATCTACAGGGAATCAAACGTGGAATTATGGAAATGGCAGACGGCATTGTTATTAATAAAGCAGATGGTAATAACCTTGAAAAGGCTATTTTAGCCAAAAATCAATATAAAAATGCTTTGGCTCTTTTTCCGCAACATGAGTCGCAATGGAAGCCGCAAGTTCTTACGTGTTCGGCTTTTTATAAACAAAATATTGCTGAAGTAGCCGGTATGCTTCAAGAATATGTAACTTTTACAAAAGATAACCGGTATTTTGATTACAAGAGAAAAAAACAGGCAAAATACTGGATGTACGAAACAATCAATGATGAGCTAAAAGGACATTTTTATAATAATGTCCTTATTAGTAAGCAGTTGGATCAAATTGAGCAGCAAGTTGTACAAGGTGAAGCAAGTCCCTTTGCTGCAGCAAAAAAAATGCTGGATCTCTATTTTCTCAATATCTCTAAAAATAAATGAAAAAAAATTCTTTTCTATTACTTATTATCAGTGTCCTTTCCGGTTGTGCTATGCAAATTGATCGTGGTAACTATACCATAAAAGGAACGGTTATTGGCTCCAACAATGAAAAAGTGTATTTTTCTGTGTTTGATGATGCTCAAAACAAATGGAAATTAGTCGATACGACAAACATCAAAAGTGGTTCTTTTTCTTTTACAGGCGAGGTTGATGATAGACAACTTTGCGAGGTTAAAATAGAAAATAGTCAGCCAATAAAATTTTTCCTGGAAAATTCTAATATTCAGCTTAACGGAGAAATTACAAAATTAAAGGATGTAGTTGTTCGTGGTTCTCAGGCAAATGATGAGTTTCTAACTTTACAAGATAGCATATCAGCTTTGCTTCATAAACAAAATATGCTTTATATAAAAGCAAAAAGTGCTGAAAATGACGGATACACAGAAATTGCGAAAATTTCTTTTTTGGATTTCCAAGATAGTCAGAAGAATGTATATTTATTCTTAAAAAGGTACTGTGAAAATAATCGGGATTCAGCTCCTTTACGATATGTGATTCGTGCAAATAAAAAGAGTCTTACCGAGAAAGAGTATAATAACTTAATGAAAAAGTTTTGATGCAGAGTAGCCGATAGAACAGTTATTCTTCTTTCTCGTTGAGAATTGAACTTTCTACTTTAATCTGTCGTTTGAACGTTTCTCCCAGTGAAATGAGTGTCTCTGTACTCGCAATTCCTCGGATGTTTTGTATTTTATCATGTATGATGCTCAAGAAGTGGCTATTATTGTGAGCATATATTTTAATAAACATGGCGTATTGTCCTGTAGTGTAATGACATTCAACCACTTCAGGTATTTTTAGTAGTTCATCAACTACTTCTTTAAAAGCATTTGCATCTTTAAGAAATATTCCCATATAAGCACATGTGTGATAGCCTATTTTTGCAGGGTCCAAGATAAATTCAGAACCTTTTATAACTCCAAGAGATATAAGTTTTTGGATGCGTTGATGTATAGCCGCTCCCGAAACATTACATTCTCTAGCTACTTCCAAAAAAGGAGTTCTTGCATTTTGAGAAACTAGTTGCAAAATTTTTTCGTCTAAGCTGTCCAATTGATAATGAGCCATAGGTGTATTACTTTTATTTCTTACAAAAGTAATCTTTTTTATAAGAATAAATGATTTCTTAGCTATTTTTTGAAAATTCCCTATTTTTTAATACGAATTTGTGCTAAATTGATATTGATGCTTTGAATTTTATGCTTTTACGCTCCTGTAAATTTTACATCGAGAGATAAACAAATAAAAAAACATACATATGTGTTTTTTATATAAAAAAAGTATCTTTGTGCTGTAAAACATGTTTATACGGCATTATTGGAATGGCAAAAAAACAAATTTTAGAATTAAAGAGCATTGAAGAAACTGCGGATATTTGGAAAGCACTAACTCCTGAGCAAGCGGAATATTTGAAAAATAATTTTCAGGTTTTGAACATACACAAAAATGAAATTATTTATGCTGAAGGAGAAAAACCTTCTCATTTACTGTGCTTGGTTAGTGGCAAGGTTAAAATTTACAAAGAAGGTGTGGGTGGTAGGAGCCAAATTGTTCGTATTATCAAGCCGTTTGAGTTTTTTGGTTATCGAGCAATGTTTGCTGAAGAATTGTATGTTACTAATGCTGCTGCTTTTGAACCTTCTGTTGTTTATTCTATTCCCGAAGATATTATTCTGAATCTAATCAAAAATAATAACGATTTAGCTTTTAGTTTTATTAAATTTTTGGCAGTTGATTTGGGTATTTCGGATTCTCGTACGGTAAACCTGACTCAAAAACATATTCGTGGTCGTTTGGCTGAATCATTGCTTCTTTTAAAAGAAAACTACGGGGTAGAGGGAGATGGAGCTACCATTTCTATTTATCTTTCCAGAGAGGATTTGGCTAGTCTTTCCAACATGACAACTTCCAATGCCATTCGTACTTTGTCAATCTTTTCGAATGAAAAGATAATATCAATAGATGGTCGAAAAATAAAGATTATAGACGAAGAAAAGCTGCGAAAAATAAGCAAAATCGGATAACTTAACTTGAGTTTTCACTTCTTTTTTAACGTAAATAAAAATTCCAATCCTCCTTCGCTATGTGGTTTTGCACATATTCTTCCTTGATGAAAAAGAACGGCGTTTTTTACAATTGCCAATCCTAATCCTGTGCCGCCAAGTTTACGAGATCTGCCTTTATCTACTCTGTAAAATCTGTCAAAAATACGGTTTAAATGACTTTCGGAAACTCCTACTCCAGTGTCTGCATAGGAAAAGTAATAAAATTCAGTATCCGTTCTATAACAATTAATGATGATGGAAATATTTTCTCCGGCATAATTTAAACTGTTGTCTACTAAGTTTCGAAAAATTGAATAAAGCAATGAATAGTTGCCTTCTATTTTCATGTTATTTTTTAAGAAAACATCTAATTTGATTTTTTTCTGCTCAATTTCCAAGGCAACATCATTAAGAACCCCTTCTATTATTTCATTTAGTATAATTGGTTCTTTAGCAAATGTTTCGGTGGCTTCATCTAATTTATTGAGAAGCGAAATATCTCTTAGCAGGTAACTTAAACGTACAGCCTGTGCATGACAGCGTTTGATGAAAAAGTCCTGTTTTTCTTTATCCAAGTCCGGATTATCAATAATTGTTTCCATAAATCCTTGAATACTACTGACAGGTGTTTTAAGTTCGTGTGAAATGTTTTGCGTAAGTTGTTTTTTCAAGAGTGCTTGTTGTTCTTGTTTTGTGACATCATTTATGGAAATTTCAAAACTCTTATTTTGGAAAATAATGCAACGTATACGCAATGTGTATTCGTTTTTATTTACTTCTAGTTGTTTTTCAAGTATCTGCGTTTGTTTTTCTTTTTTATATTGATTGTCATTTAAGAAACTTGTTATAGTAGAAAATTCAGCTAATGAAAAAATATCATCCGGAGAACTTATTTGTTTGTCGGCAATTAAGTTAATCTGTTGTATAAATAGCTCGTTGGCTAGGATTTCTTTTCTATCGATGGTATATATTGCTAATCCTTCTTGCGAAATTTGAAGGTGTTTGAAGAGCCTTTCTTTCTCTAGGTAAAGAGCATCTCTTGTATCACTTAAACTTTTGTATGTGTTTACAATATAAGTAGTTACTTCTTTAAATTCCTTGTTTAGAAACCAATATTCACTTCCGAGTTCTTCTTTTCTTTCCATTTTCAAAATCAGTGTCTTTAAGTTGTTAATGGTATTGACCACTTTGTTTGAAATGAAGAAAAATCCTGCTGAAGCTGCGGCTAAAGCTGATAAAACAAATATAATTGGTAGTAAGGTATTAGTTATTACCTTTTTAAAAGGGATAGAAGCTCTGATATATTGATTATCATACTTCTTTACAAAAAAAACATATTTCTTTTTATCGATGGAGGATATGCGTATATCTTTGCCTTCTCCTTCTTTTTTTGCGTCGATAAATTCAGGACAAGAGCTGTAGTCTTTTATTGCATTAGTAGGGGAGAAAAAATCAAACTTAGAAATCCCCATACTATTAAGTATTGTTATGGTTACATTTTCTTTTTTTAGTTCTTGTTCAAAAGCATGTGATAGTTTTTCTGATTTTGATAATTTTATTTCTGTATGGGCATAATCGGTATAGAGTTGTAGTTTTTTTGCCAGTCTTTCGCCTGCTTTATATTCTCCATAATGAAATGTAAAAACAATTACGATTAAAGAGATGAACAGAAAAATTCCGGAAGAATAGATTAAGATTTTTTTATTTATGCTCATATTTCGTATTCGCTCAATTTCTAAACGATTTTATTTTTGTGTTTCAAAACAATAACCATACCCCAATCGGGTTACGATTTTTTTTCCGTATGGTTCGATTTTTTTTCTTAATCGTGTAATATTTACGTCAATGGTGCGGTCGGTAACATTAGTTTCATTCCATATGTTTAAAAGAATTACTTCTCTAGAAAAAACTTTGTTAGGTTTATCCATTAACAGGCACAGGATTTCAAATTCTTTCTTTGTTAGAGGAATTTCTTCTTTTCCTAAAAATGCTTTTTTAGAAGTCAGATTAAGACATAGGTCTTCATGCTTTAAAAATCTTTCGTTTGGGGGCATTCCCTCAACCCTTTTGTTGGAACTCCTTTTTAGAACAGCTTTTACTCTCGCTAAAACTTCTTTTACAGAATATGGCTTTGCGATATAATCGTCTGCTCCCAAATTAAATCCTGTAAGCGTATCTGTTTCAGTATCTTTTGCGGTTAAAAAAATGATTGGTATATGTGAGGTAGCTTCATTTCTTTTAATGTCAGAACCTAATTTGAAACCAGAAATCTCTCCCATCATTACATCTAATAAAAAAAGATCATATTGGCGGAAGTCTTGTTTTAGGGCTTCTTCTGAAGAATAGGCAACATCTACAGAATAACCTTCTTTCTCGAGGTTAAATTGGAGAATTTCGCATAAATCTTCTTCGTCATCAACTACTAAAATGTGATATGTATTATTCATATTTGTATTCTTTTTACAAATGTACTGAAATTCCGATTACTATGAGAATTCTTGTTGCAAAAAGAAAAGAATATTTGGGTTTGTTTTTTTTTTTCAATATCAGTATTATTATTCATTTTTCTTTGCTCAAGAATGTAAATCAAAAAATGCAGTTTTTTACTTTAAAAAAGAGATTAATTCGAATATTAAGAATATCTTCGTGACAGTATTATTTGTTTTTTGCATTGAATAGATGAAGAAAAAATTAAAATTAGGAATAGCGTTAAGTGGAGGAGGGGCGAAGGGTTTTGCTCATTTAGGAGTATTGAAAGCATTAGAAGAGTATGGCTTAAAGCCGGATATTATTTCCGGTGTGAGTGCCGGTGCTATTATGGGCGTTTTATACGCTGATGGAAAAAGTGTCGAAGAAATTATGGACTTTTTCAAAAAAGCCTCTTTTTTCAATTTTGCCATGCCAACACTTCCTAAATTGGGGATTATGAATCCAATAAAATTTGAAAAGCAGTTGCGTGGGTTTCTTCATGCGACAACTTTTGAAGAGTTACAAATACCTTTGGTCGTGAATGCTACAGACCTTTGTTCTGGTAAAAATGCCATATTTCGGTCAGGCGAACATTTAGTAGACGCTGTTATTGGTTCTTCAAGTGTTCCTATATTTTTTACTCCTCACGTTATTGAGGGAAAACAATATGTAGATGGCGGAATATTTTGTAATATGCCGGCTTCATCCATTCGTTCAGAATGTGAAATTTTGATTGGTGTACATGTAAACCCTATTTGTGTGCAATCACCTGCTGAAAGTGTTTGGGAAGTCGCAGAACGAGCTTTTCATTTTTCCATACAATCAAGTACGGTTAGCGAAAAAGAATTGTGTGATTTGGTTATTGATGTGAAAGACGTAAAAAAATATGGAATGTTTGATATGGGCAAAAATGATGAAATTTTTGATTGTGGTTACAAAGTGGCTAAAAAGCTATTGAAAAATCTTGTCACAGAATGATTTTTTACTTTTTGTAAGCTTCCGTATAGATTGTCTCTTTGATTTTTTCGAATTGTTTTTCTGTCAGTGTTTTGGGATAACTCATTATGCTCATAGTGATCTCGGGCATCTCTTCTTGTAAAGCAGGCTGCTTATAAAAATAAGGCAATAAATGAAATCCATTCCGTTTGTAAAATTCGATTCTCCTTGTTGCAATGCCATTTTCAGGGAGTTCTACTTCTAACACAATGGTTTTATTATAGGTTTCTTTGATAACAGAAAGAATTTCGGTTCCGATTCCTTTCCCTCTTACTTCTTCGCACGTAGCAAGGTAAAATAAAAAGACAAAATCGTGTGAGTCGATAATGCTTGCTAACCCAACAACTTTGTCCATTTCTTTCAACACAATGGCAAATAACCTTGGTTGAACAGTTTGAGTATCTTTTTTCTCTATAAGAGTTTGAAAATCAACTTTTTCTTCCGCAGGGAAAGATGCCTCATACAAATTGGATAACAGAGTATATTCCGGTTGTGTAGTTGACGTTATTTCCTTTAAATAAATCATTTTAGACAGAATACTATTTTGAAAAAAAGGAGGTGTGGAATTTTTAATATTCCGCATCTCCTTTTAGATTTGTTTATACCGAGTTTTAGTTTCTTCTTCCTAAAAAAATAAAGATGTAATAAACTAATGTTGCCAAAGAACCTAAAGCTGCAACTACATATGTATAAGCAGCCCATTTCAAGGCATCTCTTGCTTCACTTGCATTATCTATGTTGGTAATGCCTGCATTTGACAACCACGCCAACCCTCGGCTACTTGCGTTTATTTCAACAGGTAAAGTAATGACACTAAACAAAGTTGTACAAGCAAAAAGTATTATCCCAGCTAACATTAATTGTGGAAACGATTGAAGAAAAATAATACCGGCAAGCAATACCCATTGCATCCAATTAGAAGCAAAGTTTACCACAGGAACTAACTTTGATCTCATCTTTAAAAAAGCATAAGACTGAGCATGTTGAACAGCGTGTCCACATTCGTGGGCAGAAACAGCAGCAGCAGCTACACTTGCCGAACTATAAACATTTTCACTCAAATTGATTGTTTTGTCAGTCGGATTATAATAGTCGGTAAGATGACCGGATGTTGATACAACTGTAACATCATAAATGCCATTGTCCCGTAACATTTTTTCTGCAATATCTTTACCCGTCATGCCATTTGCGATAGACATTTTAGAATACTTGTCAAATTTAGATTTTAAACGACGTTGTATCATCCAGCTAATAAGGGCAAATAGACCAAAAATCACATAAATTCCGTACATAATAGTAATATTAGATTGTTTATATCAGGTGTAATAGCAAATAATCTGCCAAAAATTAATTTGTCAGTCTTAATAATTGTTATTATTCATTTATGTATCGCAAAATAGTTTGTTCTCTATCAGGACCAACAGAAACAATTTTGATAGGAACTTCCAATTCGTCTTCCAAAAAATCTAAATAAGCATTGAACTTTGTTGGAAATTGACTTTCCTTCTGCATTTTAGACATATCTGTTTTCCAGCCTTCTAATTCTACATAAATAGGTTCTACGTTATTTTCAATTTCATAAGGAAAACAATCAGTTTCCTTTCCGTCTATTCTGTAGCCAATACACGCTTTGATGGTGTCAAAATCATCCAATACATCGCTTTTCATCATGATAAGCTGGGTTACACCATTGAGCATGATTGAATATTTAAGTGCAACCAAGTCGATCCATCCGCAGCGGCGAGGACGTCCGGTGGTCGATCCGAATTCATTTCCTTTTTGACGCATATTTTCTCCAACTTTATCAAACAATTCAGTAGGGAAGGGTCCACTACCCACGCGTGTACAATATGCTTTAATAATTCCGTACACATCGCCAATTTTGCTTGGAGCTATGCCCAATCCTGTACAAACACCCGCACAGATGGTGTTTGAAGATGTCACAAATGGGTACGAACCAAATTCTATATCTAACATAGTGCCTTGTGCTCCTTCTGCTAGAATTTTTTTATCAGCGTTGATCAAATCATTTATAACGTATTCACTATCAATTAATTCGAATTTTTTAAGAACTTCAATAGCTTCAAACCATTCTTTCTCCAATTCTTCTAAACTGTATTTGAAGCCCATTTGTTGAAGAATTTTTTTGTGTGAGGCTACTTTTTTTGCATATTTTTCTTTGAAATTGGATTCCAAATCGCCCACACGCAAGCCGGTTCTTCCTATTTTGTCGGTATATGTAGGACCGATGCCTTTGAGGGTAGAACCAATTTTAGAATCCCCTTTTTCAGCTTCTTGAGCAGCATCTAATAGCCTATGGGTAGGTAAAATAAGGTGTGCTTTTTTTGAAATAAATAATTTCTTGGTCAAATTATAACCCGCAGATTCAAATTTTTCTACCTCTTTTTTCAGAACAACTGGGTCAATCACTACTCCATTGCCGATTATATTTATTTTGTCATCGTGAAATATTCCTGAAGGAATAGTATGAAGAACAAATTTTTTCCCCTCAAACTCTAAAGTGTGTCCTGCATTAGGACCTCCCTGAAATCGGGCTACAACATCATATTTTGGGGTTAACACATCAATTACTTTTCCTTTTCCTTCGTCGCCCCACTGCAAACCGAGCAATACATCTACTTTCATTCGTAACTAAAATTAGTTTTTATAAATTCTTTTGATTGTTATTTTTTTGAACATGTAAAGATAATGCTTTTTTCATTCCCTATCATTATTTTAACTTTGATTTGACTATTCCAGTTCTAAAAAATAAACAAAAAATATTAGAAAAAGATAACGTATATATTTTATATGTTTGAAAAATGCTGTATCTTTGCGATACATTAATTTTAAAACAAAACAAAGATGGCTCACGTAATTACAGAAAGTTGTATTGCTTGTGGTACTTGTATTAGCGAATGTCCTGTTGAAGCTATTTCCGAGGGCGATATTTATTCTATCAATGCTGATATTTGTACTGATTGTGGAACTTGTGCAGATGTATGTCCTACAGAAGCAATTAAACCGGCTTGATAGACAAAAGCAATTAACTAAACACAAAAAAGACCTCCTATTGGAGGTCTTTTTCTGTTTAGGGGGGTAATTATTTCTCTTTGTCGAAATCAGCAGCAAAGCATTCTTGAGTAGGAATTTTTTCTCGAATGTAAGTCAAAGTCTCTTTAAATGCGTCTTCAAATTTATCAAAATCCTCTTTGTAAAGGAATATTTTATGTTTTTCAAGCAGAAACTGTCCATCATCTCCAGTGGCTCTTTTTTTACTTTCTGTTATTGAAACAAACAGATCGTCCTTTCTGTCTTTTTTAACATCGAGATAGTAAATTCTTTTGCCTGCTTTTACAGTTTTTGAGAAAACTATCTCTTTTTCTTCCTCTCTTTCAGGTGAATGTTTTTCAAATTGCTTTTGCAAAAATGTCATATGGTTTAAATTTAGAATTTTACTTTCTTCACTTTAACATATGCAAATTTCATTTTTTTTTATTAATGTACAAAATTTTTCCCCTTAAACCACTCTATGTTCATGGATTGAAAAAGATTTTCTATTAATTTGGGGGCAGAAAATTAAAAAAATATATACCTTTGCAACTCAATACAATATCATAAAGATGATAAATAGAGCATTAATCCGAATTAAGATAGTACAGATACTGTACTCCTACCATAAAAATAAGGGCAAGTCATTGCATGCTGCTGAACAAGAACTCCTTCTTAGTTTAGAAAAAACATACGAACTTTACAATTTACTCCTTTTATTGGCTGTTGATATAACCAAGTATGCCGAAAAGAGAGTTGAAATGGGTAAGAATAAATTACGTCCGACAAAAGAAGAATTATCTCCCAACACACGTTTTATAAATAATCAGTTTATAGCACAGTTAGCCGTAAATACAGATTTGGCAAAGTCTGTAAAAGATAATGGCTTGTCTTGGGCAGAACACGCAGACCTTGTTAAAGGGTTGTACGATCGCATCTTGGCATCTTCTGTTTATAAGGAATATATGGATAGTAAAGAGTCAAGCTATGATTTAGACAAGCAACTATGGAGGAAAATATACAGAAAAATTCTCATGCCCGATGAGGAGCTAAATGATAGATTGGAAGATATTTGTATTTATTGGAATGATGATATTGAAATCGTTGTCAGTTTTATAGAAAAAACAATTAAACGTTTTGTCGAGGAAAAAGCAATAGCACAAGAGTTGTTGCCCATGTATAATGAGGAAGAAGATAAACAATTTGCTGTTAAATTACTTCGAAACATTATTTCTGAAGATGAAAGGTTCAATGCGTTGATAGATGAGCATGCCAAAAACTGGGAGGTAGACAGAATTGCTTTTATCGATGTGGTTATTATGAAAGCCGCACTTGGCGAGTTAACCGATTTTCCGACTATTCCTGTTAGTGTTACGTTAAATGAATATATAGAAATAGCCAAAGTTTATAGTACGGACAAGAGTAGTGTCTTTGTTAATGGCATATTGGATAATATCGTGACAACGTTAAGAAATGATAATAAATTACTAAAAGTGGGTTTTTTTGTAAAGGAAACCAAATAAAAAATTATCTTTGCACAAATCTAAAGTAAACTAAAAAATTATGTTGACTATTCTATTGCAAGCAGCAGCCACGCCAAATAGTGGAATGGGGCAGTATGGTTCTCTTATCATGATGGCCTTGATATTTGTGGTTTTTTATTTTTTCATGATTCGACCACAAATGAAAAAACAAAAGGAAATCAAAAAGTTTCGTGAAAGTATTACCGTTGGAGATAAAGTGATTACTTCCGGTGGAATTTATGGTAAAGTAAAAGAAATAAAACCGGATTCCTTTTTGCTCGAAATAGCAGAGAATGTCCGTGTAAATGTGGACAAAAGCTCTGTGTTTGCGACTGCAGCCGATACTCAATCAACGAAATAAACGTTTGTTTTTAATATAATAAATGCAATTCAACAGAAAAATAGCATTTGTTAACGCATTTGTCAAAAAGATCAGACATCTCTTACTTAGTAAGGATGTGTTGGTCTTTTTCTTTTTTCTACTTGTTTCTGCCCTTTTTTGGTTTGTTATAGCTTTGGACAAGACGTATCATGAACGTATAACGATCCCGATTCGCTATATAAATGTTCCTCAAAATATAGCTATTGTAAATCAGATGCCATCTTCTTTGGAATTGAAAATAAAGGATAAAGGTTTGAACCTTTGGGCTTACAAGCAGCACAATGCTTTTGATACATTGGTTTTTGATTTTAAAGATTATAATTTTATTCAAAACCGTTTAAGTGTTTCAACGTCAGCTGTTTTTGAAAAAAAAATATTGCAGCAATTGAGTTCAGCATCTGTTATAGAAGAATATTTTCCCAAAAATATTACACTTGAAAAAGTGAAACTTTTTTCAAAACAGTTTCCTGTAAAAGTTGTATCCGACATTAGTTTTAAAAAACAATATCACTTGAGTGATACTATACGAATTTCTCCGAATAAGGTTACTCTCTACGGTTCTCAGGAATTATTGGACAGTATAAAAGAAATTAAGACAACCGTACTTAGAGCTAAAGATTTAAAAGATACTCTTGTAAAAAAGATTAGGATAAAGCCTGTTAAATTTGCCAAGATTTATCCTTCTGAAGTAAATGCTATTGTGCCTGTGGAAATTTATACTGAATCGTCACAGGTGGTGCCTATTCATGTGAAAAATCTTCCCGGGCAGCTTTTTGTCAGAACATTTCCTAATGAGGTAAAAGTTTTCTTTCAGGTTGGAATTAGTAAGTTTAGCAAGATTAGTCCCGATGATTTTGTTGTGTCTATAGATTATAACAATATCATGAAAAGTAATACGAAACGTCAATATTTAAAAATTGAAAAGGTTCCGACAGGCGTAATAAATGTTAAGTTGGAGATTCAGGATGTTGAGTGGCTAATAGAGGTCAAGGAGGAATAAGGTAATGTTAAAAATTGGTGTAACCGGTGGAATCGGAAGCGGAAAAACTTATGTTTGTCACTTGCTCGAAACAGCAGGAATTCCTGTTTTTTACTCTGACGAAGAGGGCCGAAGATTGACAAATGAAAGTCCTATTATTAGGGAAAAGTTAGTTAATCTTTTGGGAGAGGAGTGTTATAAAGATGACGTATTTGATGCGAAATACGTGGCCTCTAAAATTTTTAATGATGCACAATTGTTGCAACAAGTTAACGCTATCATTCACCCGGAAGTTTTCAAGAAATTTGAGGAGTTTACCAATCAGCATAGTGATGAAGAAGTTGTTGCTATAGAGTCTGCTATTATATTTGAATGTGGACTTGACAAAGTCTTGGATAAAATTGTGCTTGTGACAGCACCTTTAAAAATCCGCATTAGGCGTGTAATGGAGAGAGATAATCTGACTTTTGCAGAAGTTGAGGCTCGAATTAAAAACCAAATGAAAGATGAACGCAAAGTGGGACGAACCGATTTTATCATTAAAAATGATGGTGTAGATACTGTCGCTACACAGTTGTTCGAACTTTTGAAAGTTATTGACTACTAACTTTTTGTTTTGTAATTACATTTAACCTTTCCTTTAGACATTGCTGACAATTTTGTCGATATCATTTGCTTGCGTATGGGTGAAATCCTATCTATAAATACGTGTCCTTCTATATGGTCGTATTCGTGCTGTATAACTCTGCAAGGGTATCCCTCGTAAGTTTCTACTTTTTTCTCCCAGTTCTCGTCGCAATATTCAATAATGATTTTGTTCTTTCTTTTCACTGTTTCTGACAATCCGGGTAGGCTTAAACAACCTTCATCCATTGTTACATCTTCTCCCTCAAAAGCAAGAATCTGGGGGTTTATCATAGTTCGCCTATAGTTCAGGTAAGCAGGAGTTTCTTCTCCAAGTATCGACAAATCAATAATAAAAAGGCGTATGGATAATCCAATTTGTGGTGCGGCTAAGCCCACTCCATCGGCATTATTCAGCGTTTGATACATATCTTTAATCAGTGAATCTAAGTTGGGATAAGTTTGCTCAATGGGCTCTGCTTTTTTTCTTAGTATGGAATTTCCGTATACTACAATTGGATATATCATATTTGTTAAATTTAGTTATCGCTTACTTTCCAAATAAGTTTGTAAAATTATAGTTGCACTAATTTCATCGACCAATGCCTTGTTTTGTCTGTCTTTTTTCTTTAAACCTGCTTCCAACATTGTTCTGTGTGCTAACACTGATGTGAAACGTTCGTCAACAAATTCAATAGGCATTGTCGGAAACTTCTTTTTGAAAGAACTGACAAACGGGGTAATGTATTTCATTGATTCTGACGGTTCATTATTCATTTGCTTAGGCAATCCAATAATTACCTTTTCAACTTCTTCAGAAGAAAGATATTTTTCTAAAAAGATCAAAATATCTTTGGTTGCAATGGTAGTAAGCCCATTTGCAATGATTTGCAGTGTGTCTGTTACTGCAATGCCAACACGCTTTCTGCCGTAGTCAATGGATAAAATTCTTCCCATAATTTTGTGTCAAAAGTAGCTATAAACTGACAAAGAAGCAAATTCGTTTGTTTGAATATCTCCAAAAAAGAGTTACTTTTGTCCAAAATATAATGTGTATGTCTAAGATATTAGTTACAGGTGGAACCGGATATATCGGTTCTCATACAGTTGTAGAATTACAAAATGCAGGTTTTGAGGTCGTTATTGTTGATGACTTGTCTAATTCTACAAAAGCAGTTTTGCGGGGTATAAAAAAAATAACAGGTATTGAACCAGCTTTTGAACAGATTGATTGTAAAAATATTATTGATTTAGAAAGCGTTTTCAAAAAACATAAAGGTATAGAAGCTGTTATCCATTTTGCAGCGAGTAAAGCTGTTGGTGAATCAATGACAAAGCCTCTTTTCTATTATAGAAACAATTTAGTTTCATTAATGAACATATTGCAGTTGATGCCTGCATATGGTATTAAAAATATTGTTTTTTCATCCTCTTGTACAGTCTACGGACAACCGGATGTGTTGCCTGTAACGGAGCAATCGCCTATTAAACCTGCTTTATCTCCCTATGGCAATACAAAACAGATTTGTGAGGAGATTATAACGGATACTGTAAATGCAGACAATACTATTCGAGCTATTTTACTTAGATATTTTAATCCGGTAGGAGCACATGAAAGTGCTGAGATAGGGGAGTTGCCAAATGGTGTTCCTCAAAATTTGATGCCATTTATCACGCAAACTGCTATTGGAATACGTGAGCAATTAAGTGTCTTTGGCAATGATTATAATACTCCTGATGGATCTTGTATTCGTGATTACATACATGTTGTAGATTTGGCAAAAGCTCATGTTATAGCCGTAAAAAGAATGTTGGAAAACAAAGGAAAATCAGCTACGGAGGTTTTCAATATTGGCACTGGAAAAGGTCTTTCTGTTCTCGAATTAGTTGAAATGTTTGAAAAGGTTACTGGCATAAAATTGAATTATAAAATTGTAGGAAAGCGAGCAGGGGATATTGAAAAAGTATGGGCTGATGCAACATATGCCAATCAGGAACTTGGATGGAAAGCTACCAAGACACTTGAAGAAACTTTACTTTCGGCGTGGAAGTGGGAACAGCATTTGGCAGGTAAGAAATAGAAATTGCAAATAGTAGAAAAGTAGAACCCCCCAATAGAAAAATTCTTCTATTGGGGGGTTCTGTTAGGTAACAATATACTTTTTTAAAGTTTGCGATTATACTTTAATTTTTGAAAATACACTCTGTTACTACCGGTAAATGGTCTGACGGATAAGTAGTTAAACCACGTGTTTCATTAGGTGCATTGTACGATTTTACGGTTATTTTATCACTGGAGAAAAGAACGTAATCAATTCGTTTCGGATATGAATCGGAAGAACTATATAACCCTGTATATGTATACCCTTCTCCTCCGTAAAGGATATCGTTTAGACTGCCTGCAACATTTGCTTCATAACCTCCCTGTATAGGCGTTTCAGATGATGAGTAAGCATCAGACCATACTGCTGAAAGTTTTGTATAAGCAGGTTCATCGGGTTCACAGTTGAAATCGCCTACAAAAAATAATGGGTCGGTTCCTGCCATCGCTTGTACTTGCGTAATGGCAATATCTGCTTGTGCCGAACGTGTATTAATACCTGTTTGAGTAATCGGATTATCAAAATGAGTGGCAAAAAAGAAAAATACTTTACTTGTATTAACATCTTCCAATTTAACCCATGTTACCATACGGTTGAAAGTTGAAGTAGCTAATTTAGATGCAACGGTTGGTGTACTAGATAAGAAAATACGTCCGCTATCTAATAAATTGTACCGATCTTTCTTGAAGATTAATCCTGTTTGTTCTCCTGAACCGCCATTTGAATTTTCCTTTCCATTATCACGTCCATAGCCGATATACGTATATTCGGTTAATGTAGAAACAAAATCAGCCGATTGAGTAGATGTCATCTCTTCTATACCGCAAATGTCAAAGTTATATTTGCGAATCATTTCGAATAGTTTTGATTTACGCACACTCCAAGCTTTGTTTCCCGTGTCACCCGAATTGTAGTAGCGAATGTTGTAGTTGGCTATAACATATTTTGTTGCTATAGGATCAAATGTCGCGGTAATAGTTGTGTCTTGCGTTAGTTTAAAATGTGGTGATACATTAAATCTACTAAACACGTAACCTGCATCAGAAAGAGCCGAAAGGGAAATGTCGGAATTTTCGACAACTTCCATTCCATTGGTAATTTCTTCTGTGCCGTGCAACACCGTAAGAGATCCACCCGTTGGTGTAATAATGGTAACCGTGTGTCTTATGATAGGCTTGAAAGTAGCAATAATGGTGGTGTCTTGAGTTAAGGTAAAGGGAGAAGATATATTTAAACTATCTATCCAATAATTATCGGCAGGGGTTGTCGTTATGGTTAAAGATGTTCCCTTAGACAATCTGGTTCCGTTTGTAATTACCTTTGTTCCATTTTTTACCGTAACCGTTCCATTTGTTGTTGTTTGTATTGATACTGTGTATAGTTTTGCAAAAGTTGCTACAATTGACACATTATTTGATAATGTAAAAATTGAATCAACATTTAGTGTCGCTAATTCATATCCGTCATTAGGAGTAGTAGACACTTTAATTTCAGATCCGGCTTTTATTTTAGTTCCACTTGTAACAGATGTTCCATTGCTTGAAACATTAATTGTGCCATTTTGAGATGGATTAATAATCACCGTATAGGTCAATTCTTCCTTCTCACAAGAAGAAAAGCTTAATAAAGCAAACATTGTTGCTAACATCCATAAAAGATTACATGCTTTTTTCATAGTATATAGTTTTGGTTATTTATATTTCACTTAACTCTAACCATCGCATTGTTTTTTCATCGATGATATCGATAAGTTCAGCTATCCGTTCCGATTTTGCTATAATATCGTTTTGTGCAATAAGCCCTTCATCAAAAGCTTTTTCTATAGTTTTTTTCTCATCTTCTAACGTGGCAATATTTTTTTCCAGTTCATCAAATTCGCGTTGTTCAGAAAAACTCAATTTTCGTTGGCGTGTTGAAACTCTTTTCTCTTCGGCGATTTTTGGTTTGGATTGTTGAACTTTTATTTCTTCCTGTTCATTTTTCCATTCTCTGTAGTCAGTGTAATTTCCGGGAAAATCCTTTATTTTAGCATCGCCTTCAAAAACCAGTAGATGATCGGCAATTTTATCCATAAAATACCTGTCATGCGATACCACAATAACGCAACCTTTGAAATTTAGCAGGTACTCTTCCAATACATTTAATGTTACAATGTCAAGGTCGTTTGTAGGTTCGTCCAGTACCAAAAAATTTGGATTTTTCATTAGTACCGTACAAAGATAAAGTCTGCGTTTTTCCCCTCCACTGAGTTTATAAACGTAATTATACTGGGTTTCGGGAGTAAACAGAAAATGTTGCAAAAATTGCGAAGCACTTAGCTTTTTTCCGTCTCCAATATTTATTTCTTCAGCAATGTCACGAACAACATCAATTACTTTCATTTGCTCGTCGAATTGTAAACCATCTTGACTGTAATAGCCAAAAACCACTGTTTCTCCAATGTCAATAGTGCCACTATCCGGTTTTATCAAACCTAATAAAATTTTCAGAAAGGTGGATTTGCCTGTTCCATTTTTTCCAATAATTCCCATTTTTTCATAGCGGGAAAAATTGTAGTAAAAATTGTCTAATAATTTGTATTTTCCAAAATTTTTGCTGATATATTTTGCTTCGAAAATTTTAGAGCCGATGTAAGATGATTTGACGTTTAGCTTTACCGAATCGTCCTGCCTTTTTTGCGAAACCTTTTTTTCCAAGTCAGAAAAGGCATCAATTCTGCTTCTTGCTTTTGTGGCACGAGCTTGGGGCTGTCTTCTCATCCAATCCAATTCTTTCCGAAACAAATTATTGGCACGAGCTAGTTCTGCATTAAAAGAGTCTATTCTTTCTTGTCTTTTTTCCAAATAATAGCTGTAATTTCCTTTGTATGAAAAAGCTTTTTGTTGGTCAATCTCTATTATTTCCGTACAAACTCTGTCCAAAAAATAGCGGTCATGGGTAACCATTAAAAGCGTTAGCCCTGAACGAATTAAATAATCTTCCAACCATTCTGTCATTTCCAAATCCAGATGGTTAGTAGGTTCATCCAAAATCAACAAATCGGGCTCTGTTATCAAAGCGTTTGCCAAAGCTACGCGTTTCAATTGTCCACCTGATAAAGTACCTATTTTTTTATCAAAGTCGGTTATTTTTAATTGAGCAAGTATTTGTTTTATTTTAATTTCATAGTCCCAAGCTTTGTGAATTTCCATTTGTTCCAAAATGGTTTGAAACTCCTCTGTGTGTAACTCTTCCTCTTTGGATACTAATGCCTCATAACGACCTATTAATCGGATAATTTCATTTTCAGAGCTAAAGAAGGTATCTAAGATCGTACTTCCCGGATTGTATTTTGGGTCTTGTTCAAGAAAAGCAATCTTGATGTCTCGCCGAAAGGTTATTTTGCCTTCATCAGAAGATTCTTTTCCCGCAATTATATTAAGCAATGTAGATTTTCCGGCACCATTTTTAGCAATGAGAGCAATTCGTTGACTTTCACTTAAGTCCATGCTTAGCTCTTCGAACAAAAGCAAATCACCAAACCGTTTACTTAAATTCTCTATTTGTAAATAATTTATTAGCGCCACAAGTTTTTTAGTTAAAGTAGAAAGCAAATGTAGATAAAAATGAGGATTTATACAATAATCTTTTGCTGTGTTATTTTTGCGAGAACTGTTGAAGTTTGTTTGAAACAATGATGAAAAACTGATTGCCCTGAAATTATTAATATGGTGGTACATACTATGATCGAGCTATTACCATTTGAAATGGAATTTTTATACCGAACGGAGTACAAATTCTTAATTTTTATTAACTTTGCATTCCAATAAAAATTCTTGATAAAAGTATGGCAAAGGAATTGAAAGAATTAACCAAGCGAAGTGAAAATTATTCGCAATGGTACAACGACTTGGTAGTAAAAGCCGATTTGGCAGAGCAATCTGCGGTGAGAGGGTGTATGGTTATTAAGCCTTACGGGTATGCCATTTGGGAAAATATACAACGTCAGTTAGATACGATGTTCAAAGAAACAGGGCATGTGAATGCGTATTTCCCCTTGCTAATCCCGAAGTCCTTTCTGAGTCGTGAAGCTGAACATGTCGAAGGATTTGCCAAAGAATGTGCCGTAGTAACTCATTACCGTTTGAAAAATGCGGAAGATGGTTCCGGTGTCATTGTCGATCCTGCTGCCAAACTAGAAGAAGAATTGATTATTCGTCCAACTTCAGAAACAATCATTTGGAGCACCTATAAGAATTGGATTCAGTCCTATAGAGATCTTCCTATTCTTTGCAATCAATGGGCTAATGTATTTCGTTGGGAGATGCGTACCAGATTGTTTTTGCGTACAGCAGAATTTTTATGGCAAGAAGGGCACACGGCACACGCTACACGTGAGGAAGCCGAAGAAGAATCTCTTAGAATGTTAAACATTTATGCTGAATTTGCTGAAAATTATATGGCAGTTCCTGTTATTAAGGGAGTTAAAACTCCTAATGAACGTTTTGCCGGAGCGATAGAAACATATACTATTGAGGCCATGATGCAAGATGGAAAAGCTTTGCAATCAGGTACTTCACACTTTTTAGGTCAGAATTTTGCCAAAGCCTTTGATGTTCAGTTTATCAACAAAGAAAATAAACAAGAATATGTTTGGGCAACATCATGGGGCGTTTCTACTCGTTTGATGGGAGCTCTTATCATGACTCATAGTGATGATAACGGATTGGTTATTCCTCCAAAATTAGCTCCTATTCAGGTAGTCATTGTGCCTATTTACAAAAGTCAAGATCAACTGGATCAAATTGATGCTAAGGTAAAAGACCTTGTTGTTAGGTTGAAAGCACTGGGCATTAGTGTGAAATATGATAATTCTGATAACAAACGTCCGGGTTTTAAATTTGCGGAGTACGAGTTAAAGGGAGTTCCTGTTCGCTTGGTAATGGGCGGTCGTGATTTAGAAAACAATACGATGGAAGTTATGCGTCGTGATACCCTTGAAAAACAGACCGTAACATGCGATGGAATTGATTTGTATGTCAAAGATTTATTGGTTGAGATTCAAGAAAACATATTGAATAAGGCAAAATTGTATAGAAATGCACGTACCATTAAAGTAGATTCCTACGACGAATTTAAAGAAAAAATTGAAGAGGGAGGTTTTATTCTGGCCCATTGGGATGGAACAACTGAAACGGAAGAAAAAATAAAAGAAGAAACAAAAGCGACCATTCGTTGTATTCCGTTTGAAGGAGAAAAAATTCCCGGAAAATGTATGGTGACCGGAAAACCATCGGCACAACGTGTAATTTTTGCGAGATCGTATTAAGCTAATACAGATAATGGCTATAAAAGACACACTAAAAAACGTCGCCAATAATAAAAAACAAAAAAAAGTAGGGGAGAATATTTTGGCTCTCACGCTTATGAATGGAGTGAACTTACTTGCTCCTTTTGTTTTAATACCTTATTTGATTCGCGTTTTGGGTGCGGAGTATTATGGTATTTACATTTTTGCGTGGACTTTTATTGGCTATTTTTTGTTAGTCGTTAATTATGGGTATGATTTTTCTGCCACAAAAGATGTTTCTATTCATAAAGGAGATAAGCAATATATTTCTAAGTTATTTTATACCGTTACGGCAAGTCGATTGATTTTTGCGTTAGCAAGTTTGATGGTTTTGCTTTTGTGTGTTGCAATTGTTCCTCAATTTAACAAACATAGTGTCCTCATTTTGTGTGGAATAGGCGTTTTTATTGGACAGTCATTTTATCCTACTTGGATTTTTCAGGGTATGGAAGAAATGAAATTTATTACCATCATTACTCTCGTAACACGCATTATTCCTATTGTTTTTATTTTTATTTTTGTCAGGGGTATTTCTGATTACGTTTATATTACACTGTTTCAGTCAATAGGGTATATTGTAGGAGGCTTAGGTGCATTTTATTTGGCAATAAAACGCTATAAGTTAGTTTTGTATATTCCTAAAATGAGTGAAATTTTTTTTGAAATAAAAAAAGGTTGGTTTTTGTTTTTGTCTACTGTCGGTATTTCGATGTACAGGGAAACGAATGTACTTATTTTAGGATTTATGACGAACAATTATGTTTTAGTCGGATATTATGGTCTGGCAGATAAGTTTTTACGGTTGTTCCAGATGATTGCAAGTCCCTTATCGCAGGCTCTTTTTCCCCATTTTGGGAGAAATTTTGCTGAGAATAAGAAACTTGCTTTTTTGCAATTTACTAAGGCGAGTAAGTATTATACAGTTTTTTTGGCAGTGATGGCTATTATAGTTTTTTGCACTTGTGATGGAATGATTCGTATTTATTTGGGTCAGGATTTCCCCCAAATCGCAACAGATATAAGAATACTGACGATTGTAATTGTTGTTGGTGGATTGAATTATCTATTTGGAGTTGTAGGTTTAGTAAACATAGGAAAGGAAAAGTATTTTACTATTTTTGTGTTCATAGCAGGGTTAATTAATATATTGATTTCCACGTTACTTGCAAAATCTTTGGGAGATATGGGTTCATCAATAGCACTAAGTTCTGCCGAAAGTATTTTGTTTATGTTAGTGATTACTCAATTTAATAGTGAAAAGGATAAATTTGCTCGGGCTTTAAATCAGAAGATATAAAAAGAAATACAATATGATTTTAATAATACTTCCGGTAATTATTCTTTGTGTATTTTCTTTTGCGGAATTTTTATTTCCGTACCAAGAAAGATTGAAAATGCAAATGTACAAGTTAGCATTTTTTATTAGTTATTTCATCATCGCAATAAAATATTATTATGGTCCTGATATTGCTCTTTACATACCGCTTTTTGAAAATATAGAAACTCCTAGCTTTATTTTAAAAAATGGGACACAATTTAAGGATTTCGAAATCGGATATGTAATGTTGTGCAGTATAGCTAAGTATATTGGGTGTAGCTATTGGTTTTTTTCTTTTCTTATAACAACTCTATATTTTTATACAATAGCAAAACTATTAGAACGAACAGAAAAACACAAAACTTTCGCATTATTTCTTGTCGTTTTATTTGATTGTAACATGTTGTTTTTTCAATTTAGGGAGACTGTTGCTGTTTGTTTCTTTATACTGAGTTTCTTGGCTTATTCAGATAAAAAGTATTTTAAATATATTCTTTTAACAATTTTAGCTGTATTTACTCATAAGTCAGCTGTTTTTGCCTGTCTACTAACCTTTTTTGCATTCAATATTAACCAGTTGAAGTCTACAAAACGGAATTACATTATCGTCCTTATTTGTTTGCTTTTGTTTACTCTTATTTCAATAAAAGATGTTATACTCGGATTTATCTTTTATCTCCCTTTAGATGAAACTACGGTTAAATCAATTGAATTTCATATTCAAGTGGAAAGACGTCAGCAAACTATCTTTTTTGTGTATTTCTTTGCTATCTATTGCCTTTATTATTACGGATTATCTCAAAAGAAAGATTCTTTTTCTGTTCTTGTACTGATTTTCTTTCTTATAGTTGTGCTACTTTATCAAAATTGGTATTTATTATCTCGTTTTAGATCTTATTTTATGCCTATAGCAATCGTTTACGTCATAAGAGAAGTGGACAATCAGATGAATAAAAATAAATTATACAAGCAACTTTTAGTTGTTGCACTTTATGCCTTTTGCTTTTTCTTTTGTCGAGGTATAATAAAGTCTTACCAAAAAAGTGAAAGTAAGATTCTCAAGTCTACGACAATTTTTTCTTTAAAAGAGAAAACTGAAGAAGAAATCAAGGAGGCAAATATGCAAAAGGCTTCTGTTTTTTGGAAGTATGATAATTCTAATTTAGTAACGGAAGAAAAAGACGAAAGATAATGGTATCTGTTTGTATAGCAACTTATAATGGAGAAAAGTATATCAAAGAACAACTTGATTCTATTCTTTGCCAATTGGAGAAAAATGACGAAATTGTTTTGTCTGATGATCATTCTGTCGATAATACTCTCAATATCGTTGAAAGTTGCAAGGATAATCGCATACATATATTTACCAATAATCGCAAAAGAGGTGTATGTGGTAATTTTGAAAATGCCATATCAAATTCAAAAGGAGATTATATATTTTTATCTGATCAAGATGATTTTTGGTTACCTCAAAAGGTAAGAATTTCAATTGAGAAAATACAACAAATAGAAAAAAAACATCCCAATTGGCCAGTTCTGATTTTTACAGATTTAAGCGTTGTTAATAGTGATTTGAGTATTTTAATCGATTCTATTTGGAAAAAAACAGGACAAGATCCAAATTTATCCGCCTGCCCTGAGATATTGTGTGTTTCAAATAGGATTATGGGTTGTACAATGGCGTTTAATAAGTTTGCGAAGGAGGTTAGTCTGCCGATTAATGAAAATGCAATTATGCACGATTGGTGGATCGCTTTGTGTGTGGCAAAGAAAGGTATAGTGGAAGCCATTAGAATACCTACTTTATTGTATAGACAACATGGTAAAAATGTTATTGGTGCACAAATATTGAATGAAAGGACTTTTATTTCTAAGATAATAAATATTAAACAAGTTTTATCATTTAATAGAAAAGTATTTAAAATGGTTAGAAAATTTTATCGAATAAGTATTTTCAAATACATTTATCTGAAAATAAAATTACATTTCTAATCCTTTTTACATCATTATTTAGAACAAGATAAATATTATTAGATGAAGATTCATTTTCTCATTAATTCTTTGCATACAGCAGGAGGAACCGAACGGATGACAGCGACAATTGCTAATTCATTATCTGCAAAGGGTTATGATGTTGGAATAATTTGTTTGCATAGAGGGGAAAATTCTTTTTTCAAAATAGAAGGGAACATAAGACTCTATTATATAAATAAAGCCTCTAAAACAAATATTTATTTAGGTTATATTTACAATGTATGTAAATTGCGTCAAATTTTAAAGAAAGAAAAACCCAATTTTTTGGTCGATGTTTGTAGTGCTATGTCGCTTATTAGTTTGCCTGCCTCTGCATGGATGTCTACTAGAATTATAACATGGGAACATTTCAATGCTTCTGTTAATTGGAATCCAATCACATCTCCTTTAGCCAGGCGATTAGCCTCTTTATATTCGTATAAGATTGTAACTCTAACAGAAACGGACAAGATTATTTTTGAACAAAGATACAATGCTAAAAACGTACTATGCATTAAAAATCCAGTTACAATTAAAGTTGAAGAGACTTCTTCTCTTTTGGGAAAAACGGTACTCGCTATAGGGCGTATAGAAGAACAAAAAGGATTTGATATGCTGATCGATGTTTGGAAAAAATCTCATAGCAGGAACAATGGTTGGGTTCTTAAGATTGTGGGGACAGGATCTTTGCAATCAAATATTGAAGAACAAATAACAAGACTTGGACTAAACAATACGGTAAAAATAGAACCACCGACCCATGATGTAATTGCTTTGTATCTAAATGCTTCTGTGTATGTTATGTCGTCTCGTTTTGAGGGTTTACCTTTGGTGTTGATAGAAGCGATGTCAATGGGCTTACCCATTATTAGTTTTGATTGTGAGACAGGTCCTCGAGATATTGTCAAGAATAATATTACTGGATTTCTAGTAGAATCTAATAACGTTGAAATTTTTGCTCAGAAGCTCGATTTAATAACCGAAAATAGGGATTTGTTGTGTACTTATTCTCGAAATTCAATTTTTTATAGTAAAGAGTTTAGGTTGGAACCAATTCTTCAAAAATGGATAAATCTGTTGAAATAAAATAAAGTATAATATTTTTAAGTTTAAGGAATGAGACTTGCGATAGATTGTAGAATGATAAAAATGAGTGGTATTGGTGTATATTTAGAAAATATACTTCCAACTTTTTTTTGTCGGAATAGTTCGGATAGTTTTTTATTAATAGGAAATCAAGAACAACTATCTCAATTCGCTGACAATAAAAACTGTTTGTTTTTGGCATGTAATATTCCAATCTTTTCCGTTAAGGAATTAATCGATTTTCCTGTTTCTGAGATAAACAATTGTGATGCTTTTTATACTCCGAATTTTAATATTCCTTTTGGAATAAAAGTTCCTATTTATTGTACTATACATGATGTGGTCTTTTTGGATGTTAGGGGCATTACTTCGTTTTTGGGACGTGTTATTAGAAAATTAATGCTGCAAAGGGCTGTTTGTTTAGCAACCAAAATTTTTACTGTTTCTGAGTTTTCTAAAGGGCGGATTCTCCATTATTTCCCCACAAAAAAGGAAGTTATTGTAACATATAATGGAATAAATAGTTTACTGAAAAATTATGCTTCTAAAAAACCTTCTCCTTATACTTTTAAATACATTGTTTATGTCGGAAATATAAAAAAGCATAAGGGACTTGGACTTTTGTTGGATAGTTTTAATATAGCAATCAAGAATGGACTTTTAATGAAGTTGGTTATAATTGGGAATAGTTGCAATTTTAAGACACAAGATGGTGATTTCATTTCTAAAATAAATGAACAAAATGACAATATTTTATTTACTGGATGGTTACCTAGTGAGGACGTTTATAATACTATTGTGCACGCAGAATGTTTAGTACAACCATCTCTTTATGAGGGTTTTGGCATCCCTCCATTGGAAGCCCTTTATTTAGGATGTCCTGCTATAGTATCCGATATTCCTGTTTTTAAAGAAATTTATAATGATCTTCCTGTTTGTTTTTTTGATAGTAAAAATAAAATGGATCTCGTAAAGAAGTTAGAGAATATTGAAACACTTCCGTCCCAGAAAGATACTATTCGATCTATTATAGAAAAAAAATATAATTATACTTCTAGTGCGGAAAAAATTTATACATCTATAGACACATATATGCACAAATGAAAAAGATATTGCACATACCTAATTATTATCCTCCTCATCATGGTGGAATCGAAGATGTTTGCTATAACATTGTTAGAAATACAATTGATGCTGAGCAAAAAGTGATATGTTTTAGTGATAATAAAAAGGCTGTTAATGATAACATTGAAGGAATCGAAGTTATTCGATGTGGCTGTCTTGCGAAAATACATAGTCAGTCTCTTTCGTTTTCCTATATAATAAATTTGGCCAGGATATTGAAAGATTTTAATCCTGATATTGTTCATTTTCATGCTCCTAATCCATTGATTAGTATTTATTTATTGATACTTTTGCCAAAACATACAAAATTTATAATACATTGGCACTCTGATATTGTTGAGCAAAAAGCTATTTATAGTTTTTATAAAGGAATAGAAAAAAAACTACTATGTAGAGCAAATAAAATTATTATTACGGCACCCTGTTACTTAGATAAATCAAAGCCATTGCTACCTCATCGAGATAAATGTCAGGTTATCGCTAATGTCGTATCAGAAGATAAATTAACTTTAAAAGAAGATGATGATAGACAAATACAACAATTGAAGCAAGGAAATCCTATTCTTTTTTTTATTGGTAGGCATGTACCATATAAAGGTATTGAATATTTGATTAAAGCAGAACCGTTAATTAAATCAAAATGCCAAATCTTAATTGCGGGAGATGGACCATTAACAGTACAATTAAAAGCAAGCACAAAATCAAGTAGAATTAAATTTATCGGAAAGATAAATGACGATGAATTAAGACAATATTTTTATGCTAGTTATGCCTTTGTTTTCCCATCTATTACTAAAAATGAAGCATTTGGTATTGCTTTAGCAGAAGCTCTATATTGTGGATTACCAGCTGTAAATTTTACTATTGACGGCTCTGGAGTAAATTGGGTTTCTCCTAATGGAATTTCAGGAATTGAGGTTGAAAATTCAAATGCAGAGAAATTTGCAGAGGCAATAGAGCATATTTTGTCAGATAAATTGTTACATGACAGATTGTCTCTAGGAGCTGTGCAATATTCTCATAAAAATTTCACATTGGACTCTCTACGTGTTGCCATTAATAAACTTTATCAGAGTATATAGTAAAAGTACGACAATTTTAAATATCAGTTTAATGAAAATAGCTATTATAGGTGGTTCCGGTTTTGTTGGAACGCGTCTTATTGAAAATTTAAAAACATCATATCAAGTAACAAATATAGATAAACAAATGAGTCATTTTCATCCGGAAGTGACCATTATTGGAGATGTACGTGATAGGGAGCAAATGGTTCAACTGCTTAAAGGACAAGAATTGGTAATTTTGTTAGCAGCGGAGCATCGCGATGATGTATCACCTGTTTCTCAGTATTATGATGTAAATGTTACCGGTATGGAAAATGTATTGGCAGCAATGGATGTCAATGGAATCAAACGTATTGTTTTTACGAGTTCTGTAGCCGTATATGGAATCAATAAAAAAAGCCCGAATGAAACGCATCCCACCGATCCTTTTAATCATTATGGTAAAAGCAAATGGCAGGCTGAATTGCGTTTGCAATCTTGGGCAAGAAAAAATACACAGGCTAATGTAAATATATTACGTCCTACTGTTATTTTCGGAGAACGTAATCGGGGCAATGTATACAATCTTTTACATCAAATATCAGGAGGACAATTTATGATGATAGGCAAAGGCGAAAATAAAAAATCGATGGCCTATGTAGGTAATATTGTTGCTTTTATACAATTTCTTATGGAAAATTATCCTCAGGGTTACGAAGTCTTTAACTATGTAGATAAACCTGACTTGACCATGAATGAGTTAGTCCCCTTAGTAAGCAATGTGCTTGGTAAACACATTCCTAAAATCCATGTCCCTTATGTTGTTGGAATGTGTGGTGGATACTGTTTTGATATGTTAGCTTGGATTACACGTAAGAAATTATCAATTAGCAGTGTCAGGGTGAGAAAATTTTGTGCTGTCACTCAATTTAGTGCTTCAAAGGCTAAAGCATCGGGTTTTGTGCCTGTTTTTACATTGGCAGAAGGTTTATCACGTACGTTGAAGTATGAGTTTGGAGTCGATTCCCATAAGGATAATGTAATTTTTGAGTCAGAATAAGTTTCTTTTTTCGAAAAAAACCATTAAAAAAGCAATAAATTATTTGTACTTTAAAAAAATCACTTTACCTTTGCTCCTACAAAAAGATAGCGAAATGAATAGTTTTTTCTTTACATACTTTTATTACTACTTTTACTTTAGCAAAAAGTGAACGGGTTTTATATGTATGTGATAGAAAAATAAAAATATAATATATGTTGAATCCCGTCTAATAGGCGGGATTTTTTTTTAAACTTATACGAAAAACAAACATGAAAAAAGTAGCCATCCAAGGAATAGCGGGTTCTTTTCACGATATAGCCGCAAAAAATTATTTTAAGGGGGAAAAAATAGAAATTATTCCTTGTAACACATTTAAGGAAGTCTTTGCTGCCATAAAAAAAGATAATTCTATTATTGGTTTTATTGCCATTGAAAATACCATAGCCGGTAGTTTGCTTCAAAATCACAACTTGTTGAAAGATAGTGGACTAAAGGTTGTTGGGGAATATAAACTTCGTATAGAACATAGTTTGGTGGCACTGAAGGGTCAGACAATTAACGATATATCAAAAGTCTATTCGCATCCAATTGCTTTGATGCAATGTGAGGATTTTTTGTTGGCAAATCCTCATCTTTCTCCAATAGAAAGTGATGATACGGCATCCAGTGCAAAACGAATAGCTGATGAAAAGTTATATGGGTGTGCTGCTATTTGTGGAAAATTGGCTGCTGAAATTTATGATATGGAGATTTTGGCAGAAGGTATTGAGACAAACAAACGAAATTTTACTCGGTTTTTGGTAATTGCCGATCCGTGGCTGGCGGAAGAAATGATGGCAGACAAAAAAATTAATAAGTCGTCGATGGTATTTGCTTTGCCTCACGAAGAAGGAAGTTTGGCAAAAGTTCTTTCTATCCTTTCTTACTACGGGGTGAATCTTACCAAAATTCAGTCACTTCCCATTATTGGTCGTGAATGGGAATATTTGTTTTACATCAATCTGACATTTGATAATTTCATGATGTATAGGCAGTCGATAAATGCGATACGTCCGTTCACAAAAGATTTACAGGTTTTAGGAGAATACGAAGAATTTATTAATTCTTAAATAAAATATTTGACACATGAATATACATCCCGCTGACCGATTGAATGACGTTTCTGAGTACTATTTTTCTACTAAATTAAAAGAAATTGCTCAGATGAACAATGCCGGCAAAAATGTTATAAGCTTAGGAATTGGAAGCCCCGATATGCCGCCTTCCGACAGAACCATACAAACATTGTGTGAGGTTGTTAAAAAAACTGATGTTCATGGATATCAACCGACTATAGGTATTCCGGAATTGCGTCAAGCTTTTGCCAAATGGTATAAACGATGGTACAATGTCGATTTAGACTACAATTCCGAAATTCAACCTCTTATAGGTTCAAAAGAAGGAATTTTGCACGTAACATTGGCATTTGTTAATCCGGGGGATAAAGTGTTGGTGCCTAATCCCGGTTATCCTACTTATACATCTCTGAGTAAATTGCTGGGTGCGGAAGTAGTTTCGTATAATTTAAAGGAAGAAAATGATTGGCAGCCTGATTTTGAGGAATTGGAAAAGATGGATCTTTCGCATGTAAAGCTGATGTGGACGAATTATCCTCATATGCCGACCGGTGCCAATGCAACTGTTGAGTTGTATGAAAAATTAGTGGCGTTTGCAAGAAAAAATAATATTATAATCGTTAATGATAATCCATATAGCTTTATTTTGAACGAAAAGCCATTGAGTTTGTTAAGCATTGCGGGTGCGAAAGAATGTTGTATCGAATTTAATTCAATGAGTAAAAGTCATAATATGCCCGGTTGGAGAATAGGTATGATAGCAACGAATCCGCAATTTATTCAATGGATTGTAAAGGTGAAAAGTAATATTGATTCAGGCACCTTTCGTCCGATGCAATTGGCAGCGGTTGAGGCGTTACAAAATGAAAATGATTGGCACCACGAAATGAATGTCAATGTGTATAAAAGACGCAGGGCATTGGCTGGTAAAATTATGGACGCAATAGGCTGTCGTTATGATGAAAAGCAAGTGGGCATGTTTTTGTGGGGAAAAATTCCCGATCAATGTCGTGATGCTGAAGATATAACCGAAAAAGTATTACACGAAGCGAGGGTTTTCATTACTCCGGGTTTTATTTTTGGTAGCAACGGAAAGCGTTTTATCCGTTTGTCGTTGTGTGCAACCGAAGACAACTTACAACAAGCATTGAATAGAATTTTAGAAATCAAGAATAAATAAAAGAACGAATAACAAGAAGAATATGAATGATTTACAATCAATTTTATTGCCAGGCATAGAGAATAAGCGACCTTTTATTATTGCCGGTCCATGTAGTGCCGAAACAGAAGAACAAGTCATGGAAACAGCTCGCCAATTGGCAGCCAAAGGTGTTAAAATGTTTCGTGCCGGCATTTGGAAACCTCGCACAAAACCCGGTGGATTTGAAGGGGTTGGGGTAGAAGGACTGCCATGGTTAAAAAGAGTGAAAGAAGAAACCGGTATGTATGTTGCAACTGAAGTAGCGACAGCTAAGCATGTAGAAGAAGCCTTAAAGGCAGGCATTGATATGCTTTGGATAGGTGCTCGCACATCTGCCAATCCTTTTGCTGTTCAAGATCTTGCAGATGCTCTGCAAGGTGTAGATATTCCTATTTTGATTAAGAATCCGGTAAATCCTGATATTGAGCTTTGGATAGGAGCTGTAGAACGTATTTATGGTGCCGGAATTAGAAAATTAGGAGTTATTCATAGAGGTTTCAGCTCTTATGACAAAAATATTTATAGAAATTTACCGCAATGGAATATTCCGATTGAGATACGCCGTCGACTTCCTAATTTGCCTATTATTTGCGATCCAAGTCATATAGGCGGAAAAAGAGAGTTGATAGCTCCGCTTTGCCAGCAGGCGATGGACTTGAGCTTTGACGGCTTAATTATTGAAGCTCATAATTGTCCCGAAAAAGCATGGAGTGATGCTTCTCAGCAAATAACACCTGATATTTTGGCATTTATCATTAATACATTGGTTATTAGAGAAACAACTCAGACCACGGAGAATCTTTCAGAGTTAAGAAATCAAATAGATGCTATCGATAATGATTTGCTGCATATATTGTCAAAACGTATGCGAATTTCACGAGAAATAGGAACATACAAAAAAGAACATAATATGCCCGTTTTACAGGCTACTCGTTATGATGAAATTATCCAAAAACGCGTTATTCTTGGCGAGTCGTTAGGAATAGGACCTGACTTTGTAAAGAAAGTGTTGGAAGCCATTCATGAAGAATCTGTTCGTCAACAAATGGAAATTATTAATTCATAAACAAAGTCCGTTAGAGATTATAACTTTCTAATGGACGAATTTAATTTGAAACAAAAATGAAAATTTTGATTTTGGGAGCCGGAAAAATGGGAACATTTTTTACCGATGTCCTTTGTACTCAACATGAAGTAGCTTTGTTTGATGTGAATCCGCATAATTTGCGTTTTGTCTTCAATACGTATCGTTTGACGAAATATGAAGAAATTCAGGCGTTCAAACCCGAGTTGGTGATTAATGCCGTAACATTAAAATATACCATTGAAGCTTTCAAAGCTGTTATTCCATATTTGCCCAAAGAGTGTATTTTGTCTGATATTGCTTCTGTGAAAACAGGATTACAAGAATTTTACGAATCTACCAACATGCGTTACGTGTCCAGCCACCCCATGTTTGGACCTACTTTTGCCAATTTGGAAGATTTAAGTTCACAAAGTGCTATTATCATTTCGGAATCAGACCATATGGGAAAAGCATTTTTCAAAGATCTTTATCATAGTTTAAAATTGCAGATATTTGAATATACTTTTTCGCAACACGACGAAACGATAGCTTATTCCTTGTCCATTCCATTTGCATCTACTATCGTTTTTGCTGCTGTAATGAAGCACCAAGATGCTCCGGGTACTACTTTCAAACGTCACATGGCAATTGCCCGAGGGTTGTTTTCCGAAGATGATTATTTGCTTTCGGAAATACTTTTTAATCCGTATACTCCCGGTCAAGTACAAAAAATACGTGAGGAACTGAAGTTTTTGCTTGACATTATTGAGAAAAAAGATACTTTGGCGATGCAGTCCTATTTGAAGAAATTACGTCAAAATATTGAATAGTATATATGTTTAATTTTAACAAAATCTGTAAAGACTCGCTTTTTTCATGGATTTTGTTTGTTTTTAAAGTTTTTTGTTTTTAACTTTGGTGCACAGAACAAAATGTAATAACCCCCTAAAACTATAAAATATGAAAAAAATTACTCTACTATTTTTATCTTGTTTTTTTGCCGCATTTGCCTATGGATCGACAAATATTGTGACTAACGGCGATTTTAGTGATGGATTGAACGGTTGGACGAAAAAACATGCTACGGCTGCTGATTCTACGAGTGCACTTTATACTATCACTACTACTGACGGTTTAGGAATAACCACTGGAACAACCGCTCCTGCAGGTCGTTTAGATTTTTACCAAAATTTTGCTATTGAAGCAGGTGCTACCTATACCATTAGCTTTGACTACAAGGCATCTCACTTGAAATTTAGAATTTGGAGTTTCGGTGTAGGAGACAAAAACGGTTGGGTGTATAACACCACTGACGCATCAACAGACCCTATGCGTACGAATAACGGATATTTTCCTGTTGCGACAGAATGGACATCCAAAACGATGGATTATACTGTACCCGGTGTTGTTGGAGAAGCTAGTGATACCATACACACCTTACATCTTGAATTCAGAGCTTACAAACAAGCTTCAGAAACTTTGGCTTTAACAAACGTTTCTGTTGTGAAAAAAGAGAGTACCGGCATTCGCGATGTTCAAAACCAACCTTCTGTATCTGTAGCGGGAGCTAAAGTATATATTTCTGCAAATATCGGAGATATTGTTAGCGTTTTTAATTTAACGGGACAGACTATTTTCCGTACAGTTGTTGAGAGTGATAGAATTGCCATAAGCAATTTACCGAACAATCAGATATTGGTGGTTCGTGTAGGAGGAAAAGCATTTAAGGTAAAATTATAACATATAGTTAGAACCATTAAGAAAGGCTGTTTCAATAGATTGAAACAGCCTTTCTTGTTTGATGGTGAGCAATTATTGTCATTATACGGTAACTCGCCAATGGTCATGAGTTTACCCCTAGTTTTGGTTGATTCCTCTCTTTTTTACAACAAAAGTAAAAAATCAACCTCGACTTCCAAAATTCTAATTCCAGTGCAAACCTAAAAGCGTGTGTTAGCGGTTCAGTGTTTAGTTTTTCAAATTTAAACTTTCTTAAAGTTGCTAATTTACTTTTGAAAGTTATAAATAATACGAGTTTTATACATTCTGTCTATTTCCAGTTCCTTTTGCATAATATCTTTATAATATACTTCCGGTAAGAAATCGTGATTTTGCTCATTATTATATAATTCATAAAGTGCACCGGTATCTCTTCTTTCAATTGCTGTATAATAAGCTTGCCTGAAAATATCTGTAGGTGTGATATTTTCAAGTAAATTGGTTTCCTTTTGAAACAAACAAACGTATAGAAGTAGGTATGGATCTCTGTTGTAACGTGCAATTTCATACGTTTTCAGCAAAATGGCTTTTGCCGAAGCCGTTTTGGCAAATTTCTTTCTTTTTAATACAACTTCAGCCAGTTGAAGTAACTTATAGCCATCATTCTTTTGTAACGCTTCATTGTAAGTCCTCGTAAACTCAGTATCATTAATTTTTTTTGATGGACGGTCACCCCACGCTAAAGGAGTTTCATCTATGGATTTTCCCTTTTCCGGACAATCGTAAAGATTAGGATAGGGTGCAAAATCAGGGTTGTTAATAAACAAAGCCTTCAACCGTACTTTTGAAGGAGTGGAATGTTTCATCAAATAATTGCCTTCTATTAATTCCGGAGTTCTACCTTGTCTTTTTGCACGTGCAATTTCTTGTGCATCCAATGAATCGTCAATAGCTGCTAACTTATACAACACATCTGCAATTTTATACGTTGTAGCCAATGAATCTACTTGTTCCATCATTTTTGCAGGTGGATAGGCTGTAAATAAATTCCAATAACTATCATACCTTGTTATATAGAGTGCTAGATACGGATCTTTATTTCTGAGTGCAATCTGATATGCTTCATGTAGCATTTGGGAAGGTACTAAATTGCCATACGTATAAACATTCTCGAATTCCAGTTTCGCCAATTGCAAAAGCCTATAACCATCGCCTACTTTTAATGCCAGTTTATATGCATCCTTTAGATCTTTGGGGTTGCTCAATCCGAATGGATAATCTTTCCAGAGAAACGGGTCAACATCAACCCTATGTAGCACATCTTTATAGAGAAAGTAATTATACTTATCTTGCAATTGTGTTTCTTTATTTTGGGATGTTTGTGCATTCAAACATATTAATGGGATACAACAAACCAACAACAATGTGGTTTTTAAAAATTTATTTTTCATTTTTCGTTCAGTTGTAAATAATTGCTTTTTAATGTGCTCTTCTGATTTATCAATACAATACGATAGTTAAAGCCATGTACCAGAGAAACAAAAGCAACTAAGCCATCCTTATCCGGCATTGTAATTTTATGACGATCCGTTTTACAAAGGTTGTATACTTCCGTTTCCATGCCACGGGTGTTCGCTTCTTTTTCTAAAGTCAAAGCTACGTTTTTAGCATTTCCCGTTCCAGAAAAGTAATAAATAAGGAGTTTGTTGTATGTGCTCATATTCTACAGATAGCTTCTGAAGGCTCTAGTTACACGGGTGTTCACAAAGACCCTATCTAATCTCAGTTCCTTTATAATCGCTTGGCAGTTATCCATTCCATCGATACCACTTGTTGGCAACTGGTGTTCATTTTTTATCTTATTTAACACCAAATATATATCATCTTTTTCAATCTACAATTCTATCAAGATGAATTGTTTCTCTATTAGGGTGATGGTGTGTCAGTTGGGTAATTTTTTTAGCGTGGGGCTTTTAAAACCTTGCAAGTAGCACGAAACTATCATTACAGGAGGCTAAAAGGAAAAGCTCTTTTGCAAATTTTGGTCGTGCGTTGGCTTATGCGATTTGCAAATCCACCCCGACAGGTTCCTTTTTCCGATTATTTTGATTCTTACTATCTATACAATTTTATAGTGAGGGTCAGGAAACCCGTGCTAGCGGTGTTAGCGGCAGGTATTTAATTCAAAAAATAAGTTTTAAAAATTGATTTTATAACACTCCAAAGTGTTTGAACGTTTTCTTTCGTTAAACTAAGTTGAGTAATAATGTTCAGTATTGTTCCAACAAACAAGTTTAACCAATCAAATTTACCTAAATCTTTTGCTAATTCAGTAATTCTTTTTAATTCTTCTTTTATCTCTTCTAATTGTTCACTTAAAAAAGAAATCGAATCTAACTTTTCAGTAAGAATTTCAACTTTATTTTTTAAATCTTCAAATTCCCTTGCTGAAAATTTAGAATTATCAAATTTATTAAAGAAGGCAGTATTTGCTAATTCATTCTCTATATTGTCCCAGTAGTAACTTGGTTCATTTAACTCTCTTGCGAGGTTTTCTAACCATTGTTGAAACTCTTGTATGATTCCATTCCATCTTATATTACTGGAAATTTCCTTATATATGTCATTTCCTGGAATATAATTAACATGGAACGAATTAACATAATTTTCATTTTCAAAGATAACAAAATAGTATTCTGATTCTTTAAATTCTATCCAAACTCCTTGATTATCATCTTCTTCATCTGACTCTTCTAAGTCAAATTGTATAGGTGAAAAAGATTTTTGATTTTCTATAAACTTAAATAGTTGATTCTTCTGTGTTAAAAGTAGTTTCATTAGGTTCTATAATTGTTTTATTTACTTGCCGTTAACCGGTGTAGCTGGTGTTATGGCACGTTCATTTTAGTTCATTAATGCAATTATAATCTATGCATCTGTATAGAAGCAACATACAATAAATTTATATTTCTCCCGTCGAGTCGGATTGCAAATCCGCCCCCACAGGGGGAATCAGTTTAATTTTTTATCTATATATTTCATGAATTCAGCAATTGGTAATCTATCTATATCTTTTGCCTTAAATCCATTTGTACTTTTTTCTTCATAAAGATCTGCATAAAATATATTATAATCATCCCATATTGAACTTGCACTAGGTAAATTGTCCACTCCATTTTCAGCAAACCAGTTTCTAATTTCATAGACTAATTCTTCTGCATCGCCTTTATGACATTTACAATCAGCAAAAGATAAATCGGAAAGAGCTTTTTGTACGCTATATTTCTCCTCTTCAAGAATTAGAATCTTTTTGTTTTGTTTACCTTCTTTGTAGTTTTTGCATCCTAAATCAAGTCCTAGTTCAAAAGGCATGTTTTGTCTAAAATATTCTCCTTTTTTTTTTGCCTTTGCTCTACTTAAATCATGAATGCTAAATTGAGAGTTTTCAATTAACTCTTGAATTTTATGTAAACGTACTTCACCTGAATCAGTTCTTTCTAACGAAATGCGAGGAGTGAATCCGATTTTTTTTACAGTATAAAGAAGTGGTTTAAGAAGCGGAAAGTAAGCGTCGTCGAAAGGGCAATTAATGAATATGTTGCTTTGAAAATTCATAATTATTTTTTATTAGATTTTTCCCATTTTTGAATCGAACCATCACTTTTATGTATAACAATATCACTCCCTCTTAGTTTTTCTTTTTGAGCTCCCTTTATTGCTTGATCTTTTGTGTTATATATCTTAGTTGCTCTAGATGAGCCTTCTTTTTTTACAGCCCATCCAGCATCACGTTTAACTACATGTGTCCTTTTTGAATTATCTTGCTTTGCCATATCTATGTTTTAATATTTTACTTATTATAGTTGTTTTTTTCCGTCGAGTCGGATTTGTAATCCGCTAAACTAGTTTAACGCTTTGATTTTTAATAATCTTTTACCATTTACCACCGGAATAATCTATGACGGAACTATATCGGGTAGGTTATTTTAACCAACTTTCTATTTGTTTAATTGCTGTTCCAAAATCTTCTTTATCTTCTTTATATGTTTTATCTTCAACTGTATTTTTTATCTTTTTTAAATCTTCAATAGTTGGGATTTGATTATTATAAACTTTCTGTTCAAGTTTGTATCGTCTCATTATTTCAGGAGCAAAATTGTCATCAATATAACCATTTATGCCTGTTACGATTCTTAAATCAGGAAAGTAATTATAATACACAAACCCTGTAAAATATTGTTCAAATGTAAAATCGTTTTTCAAAGGAAAAATATCTAAATTATCAACTCCAAAAGGTGTGTTTTGAAAATCGAATCCTATATTATTTTTTCCTATTTTAATAAATGCTGCATCCCATTTCCCGTTTTGGAGAGCTATTTCATCATATTGGTTTGTTTGCATATTTTCCTTAAAAGCAAAACTATTTATATAAACATTGGCTACTTTTTCTGGGAAAGCATTTGCAATAAATCTACCAGCATTTTTTTTATTATAAATATCTTTAAGAAAAGCGTGACGATAATTTAGTATAATGAGTGCTTTGTGAGACTTTTTCTGATTTTTATAAAAGTTAATAAAGTTGTTTGCCAAAATACTATCTCTTAATGGCATTAAACTATCTCTTAAACGTATGTCTTTCTCAGTTGCAGTTTCCCAATCAACGCCAATGTCTAATCCAAATATATTAACTTGATTTTTTCGTGAAAGAGTTTTATTAATATTCTGAACTCCTTTAATATAATAAAGATAGTTTGCTTTTTCCCAAAGTGCTGCTCCATAACTATTTCTTTGGATATTTAGTGCTGTTTGCTCTACTTCTTGGGAGGACAATTTTTTATTATGAACAAAAGCATTCAGCACCGAATCGTTTTTTATATTTCCGATTTCAAAATATGCGTTTTTTACATTTTTTTCAAACCATTTGTCTTTTAAAATATCCAATATCAAATCATATTGTGTTATTTCTCTGTGGTCTCTTTCGCAAAGAATTACTATATCATATTTTTTGAAAAGATTTAATATATAAGCTTTTGCCGAAGTGTTTTGAGTTTCTAAAAAGTCAGTATATTTTTTTAACTCATTTGTATTTTGAGCTTGTCCAAAAAAGCTTAGACTTGATATTAGGAAAATTAAAATATAGATTTTTTTCATACTTTGTTAATTAAAGTTTTTTCTATTTTGTCATTTTATATATAGAATAAGAGATTCCTTCTTGTTCCTAAAGTTACACATAACATCCCGTTGAGTCGGATTGCAAATCCACCCCGACAGGTTCCTTTTTCCGATTATTTTGATTCTTACTATACAATTTTATAGTGAGGGTCAGGAAACCCGTGCTAGCGGTGTCATCCCTATTCGTATATAATATGTGTTAGTCATAAATAATCGGTTCTTGGTGGGGTAAATACATCTATTGCTTCACCGGCTTCAATGACTTCCCATGAATGAGGAATATTTTCTGGTATCGAATAGCTATCACCCGCAGTAAGAATCTCATTAATTTCTTGATATCTTATTCTGTGTTTTCCTGAAATTACATAGCCGCACTGTTCGTTCGGGTGAGAATGCAATGCAACAATATCACCAATTTTGTAATTCATTTTTGTTACCATTGACTTCTCTCCAATGGCTAAAACATCAAAAGAGACATTTTTAAACTCTCTTTTCTTTGCATTTTCTTTCTTTGTTATCATTCCAGTATCGTTTTCTTTATAATTACCAATAAACAAGGTTTTACCACTGACTTTTGGTTAATTCCTTGCTTTTTTACAACAAAAGTACAGCAATCACCCTCGACTTTCAAAATTCTAATTATTGTGCAAACCTAAAAGAGCGTGTGTTATGCGGTCGTAGTTTGTTGTTTATCAGTCGTTCTTGTTTCTGTGTTTAGTTTCAATTCATTCGGTTGTGGAAAATTTGTCGGCAGTAACTCAATCTTGAATGGAAGTTCTAAGTCTTTCAATTCTTCAATTTTCTTGTCAAGAAGTCCATTTTCATAACAATACTTGAATGTTAGTTTTAAGTATCGTCTAATAATCATCAGCGGTAAAAATTGTCCTCGATAAGCCATCCATTCCATTAAATCTTTTTTCCCTTTTGAGCTGTTACAAGTCTTACAGGCAAAAATCAGATTCTCTGCATTGTCTTGTCCACCATATTTTTGTGGGAAAATATGGTCTAATGCTAACTTCTCTGTCGAACCGCAATAATTACAAATTTGCCCAGTCTGTAATTTTACTTTTTCGTCGTCAAAAATCGTTCGCATATTCATAGTTCCGTCTTTCAGTCCTTTGAATAATTTCGATCTAATCATGAAGTTGAAAGTTCCGTATTTTTCTTGTTTCTTGTCGATAGCTGTGTGAGCCATCGCTAAGTTCGCATATGAGTAATAAATTAGTTCTCTAACTGTTTCAATTTTCTGTTTTGCCATTATATCGTCAAATCTTTTTTCTGTCTTTTTACTCTTGCCGCCTAACACCAATATATGTGCCACTCAAATTCAATATGTGCTACTCAGTAGCACATATATCCGCTTTGTGAGTAAATACACTATTTGCTAATGTGCAGTAAAATAGCGTTTTGTGTAAACAACCAATTTTAATGCTATAGTGCATATCTAATTTTGATAATTGTAAAATTATTGATGTTTGGTTTATTTTTTATTATATTTTTTCAAAGATAAATAAACAATTTTAATATTTACGAGTTGAGATTTACTTAATTTTCAATTTATCCAACCGACTTTTTATCAGGTCGAAACCTTTGTCGGTTATGCTTCTGCGTTGGGTGTAGCTACGCCGAACGGGGCAATGTAATTACACCATGCCCCATAAAAAAGTCCGCTACTGAGCTTATACCCAATAGCGGACTTGGAAAATTAACACACAAACAATTTATTTTGTCAAAGGAACATATCCTACTTTTTGCACTATGCTTTGACCTTCAGGCGAAAGTACAAAGTTTACCAATGCACTATTCTTTCCTTCCATTTTTTTGTCGTAGTAGAAGAACAACGGACGAATAATAGGATACGTTTTGTTTTTTGCCGTTTCCAAACTTGGAGCAAAGTAGTTTTTGCCGTCAAAAGAAACATGAAGTGCTTTTACATTTTTTTCTATGTAAGCTAAACCCACATAGCCGATGGCTCCTTTTGTCTGACTAACGGATTGAACAATTGCTCCGGTAGCTGGCATACTTAAAATTGATTTAACGTAATTCTTATTCAATAATATGTGTTCTTTAAAGAATTCATATGTTCCGGAACTTGTTTCGCGAGAATAAGGGATGATTTTTAAATCAGGTCCGCCTACTTGATTCCAGTTTGTAATTTTTCCCGTAAAAATTCCTTCCAACTGAGCACGAGTCAATTTGCTTACCGGATTGGATGGATTTACGATTACCGCTAAGGCATCATAAGCGATTACTTTTTCCACAATGGCTTTACCTGCTTCCTGGCATTTTATTTTTTCATCAAACTTCATTTTACGAGAAGCCATGGCTATGTCCGTTGTTCCTTCTATTAATGCGGCAATACCAACACCGCTACCACCACCGATTACGGTTACCGATTTGCCTGTTTTCTTTCCAAAAAGTTCGGCTTCCTTCTGTGCCAATGGCAATACGGTATCGCTTCCTTTCAACTTTTGTGCATAGAATGAGGGTGCAATTGCACACAACATTATTACTGATAAAATAAATTTTTTCATTTTTTTTCTTTTTATAATTTGTTATCTCTTTAATTCTTAAAACTTGTATTGTAAACGTAATGTAAATACATTGTCGTCTACGTTATTGTGATATCCTTTTACGTTTACTTCTTCATTGGCAACGATATCGTAGTAGGCAGTAAGTTTTACATTGTTGTTCATACGGTATATATAGCCAAGTCCGATAGTTGAATAAGCCATATCTGCTTTACTTTTAACATTATTGCTACTAAGGTTTGTGTTTGGATCGTACCAATCGTATTTTATTACAATGGAATGTTTCGTATCGGCAATATCTTGAACGAAAGTGATATAACCTCCTTTGAAGTCACGAATATATGTGTCGGAAGCCGTTGCCGTAGTAGGGTCGTACGCATTGGGGCTTGATGTGCTTGATGATGAACCCGGTTGTGTTCCCATAATATATTCGGCACGTATGGTGCTTAAACCTGCTACAGATGCAATGCTAAATTGTCCGTCAACACCAACGTAATTGCGTTCGGCGTAATCATTAAGGTTTGTCTCCGTACTATCAACCGTAAACTTATTATCGGTTACTTTATACACTTTTTTTGTTGTTTGTAGTATTGAACCCCAATATCCTGATACGCCAATGCCGTATTTAATATTCGAAGTGGATTTGCTAAAAGATAAACGACCTACAAAATCCTTTTTGCTTTTATAATCCTTGTAAATTGCATTTCCGGCAACCAAACCGGTTTCTAATTTCAATACATTCCAAGGAGAAGTTTTGGGAGCTTGGAGAGTTATCATGGCACCCATCGTTTTTTCATCAGGAAACAATGTTTGAATGATACGGCTTCTCTCCGGAGATTCTAGCGAAGATGATGAATAACCTATTTCATATCCGAATGGATTATCAAAAACTCCTCCTTTTACGGTAAGAACATTCAACCATGGATCCAATACACTTAAATAGACATCTTTCGTTTTTAATCCACCTTCCGAAATGTCAAATTCAATAGCTGCCTTGCAACCAAAGTCTTCATAAGTAGCCTTCAAACGACCACGACGAACTCCAAAACGATTGTAACTGGAGGCAGTCGATTCTTTTCCGGCAGTACCAATACCTACTTTCATGTCATTTGATTTTTTGCCGAGAGAATCTAACTGTGAACTTTGCCATTCTGTTTGAATGTAGCCGCTGAATTTTAGTTTTTTCAATTGAGAAAGTCCATCTTCCACTGTTGTAATACGCTGTTCATGCACATCGATAGGGTCTGCTTTCTCTGATTCTTGAGTCAATGCTACCGCGGAGGTAGTGTCTTTCTTTTGTGATTCTTGAGCAAATGCTACTGTTGAGGTAATTAAACTCAACACAATTACTCCATTTCTTAGAGTCATTTTCATTTTCATTTTTTTTAGTGTTAAAAATTAGTTTTCTATTTTTTTACGATACAAAAAAACGGGATTTTAATTACAGGATTTTATCAAATCCATTACGTTATTGTTACAAACATAGGAGCTTATTTAAGACACCATATTTATATAAGAGAGAACCATAAAAATTACATCAGAATCATCCATTGTGCCAATCTTTATGTTATTCATTTTGACAGAAATATTACGTAACATTTTTGTAATCTGTGCTTAATGTTCTCTTAATACCGAAGATGTTTCTTTGCATCAAATAAAAAACGCAAACAGTGAAACGATTTATTGAAAAGTTAGTCGAAGGAGCATTATTATTAAGTGGAAGCGTAACCAGCATTGCCATTTTGCTAATTGTTCTTTTTTTGTTTAAAGAAGCATCCGGGTTATTTCGTACGCCGGTAGTGGAAGCCGGTTATGTATTGGCTTTTAATAAAGCAAATCCGGTAAAGAAGCTTTCGTCGTACCAGATAAAACAAATATTTGACGGAGAAATTACCAATTGGAAAGAAGTTGGCGGAAAAGAAGAACCCATAGAGTTAGTCCGTCTGAGTGATCTTACCAATTATTATACGGAAGAAGAGTTAGGAGCAAATTTCGAGAATATTCCGGCAAAAGCAAGTGAACTGACCGCAAAACATCCGGGGATTATTTTTTTTCTGCCGAAGCAATATGCCACTAAAACCTTTAATGGAACTTTACTGGCACACGAAACAATTCATCCGGGAGACTTTTTCGGAGGAACGGAATGGTATCCTACGTCCACTCCGTCTGCACAATACGGATTGTTGCCTCTTCTTCTCGGTACACTGTGGGTGAGTTTGGGAGCTATCCTACTATCGTTGCCGTTCGGAATTGCTATTGCTGTGTATTTGGCAGAAATAACCACATTGCGTGTCCGCAACGTTTTAAAACCGGTTATCGAATTGTTGGCAGGCATTCCTTCGGTAGTTTACGGATTTTTCGGATTAGTGGTTATTGTTCCATTCCTTCAAAAAACATTTGATTTAGCTGTAGGAGAAACCGCATTGGCGGGAAGTATTGTGTTGGCTATAATGGCTTTGCCTACGATTATTACGGTAGCAGAAGATGCCCTGCGTAATGTTCCCCGTTCCATGAAAGAAGCAAGTTTAGCATTAGGGGCTACTCATTGGCAAACTATTTACCGTGTGGTAATTCCTTATTCCAAATCGGGAATTACATCGGCAGCCGTATTGGGTATCGGACGTGCCGTAGGCGAAACAATGGCGGTATTAATGGTTACCGGAAATGCAGCATCTATTCCGCATTCTTTTTTAGAACCTGTAAGAACTATCCCTGCCACCATTGCGGCTGAATTAGGAGAAGCTTCTGCCGGAAGCGGACATTATCAAGCTTTATTTGCACTCGGATGTATCTTGTTTATCATCACGCTTATTTTAAGTATTAGTGTAGAATTTATTTCGAGCAAAAAATATAATGGATAAGGAATGAAAGTATATAAACCGAGTTGCAAGATTCACTAAATAAGCATATTAAAATGACACCTATTATTCACGAAAAAAATACGGACAGAAAAAAAAGGATTAAACAGGCACTTGCCTTTACCATCTTTAAACTGATGAGCTATTTTGTGGTAGCCATTCTTATCATCATTTTGGGCTTTATCATTACAAAAGGAATTGGAGTCATCAGTTGGGACTTCTTAACAAAAGCCCCCGAAGAAGGGATGACAAAAGGAGGTATATTTCCTGCCATTGTTGGAACTATCTATTTAGTAATCGGTAGTAGTCTGTTTAGTTTCCCCATAGGCATTATGTCGGGAATATACATGAACGAATATGCTGCAGGAAATAAAATAGCCGTGTTTATCCGTATTATGACCAATAACTTGAGCGGTGTTCCTTCTGTTGTGTTTGGACTTTTCGGTATGTCACTTTTTGTAAACACAATGAAATTCGGCGATTCTATTATTGCCGGTTCGTTGACATTGGGATTACTATCGTTGCCATTGGTTATCCGTACTACGGAAGAATCGTTGAAAGCTATTGACAATTCATATCGCGAAGGCAGCCTTGCATTGGGTGCTACCAAATTGCAGACTATACGGGATGTCATTTTACCTATGGCGTTTCCAAATATTATTACAGGGCTTATATTATCCATTGGACGTGTGTCGGGAGAAACAGCTCCTATTTTATTTACGGTAGCAGCTTATTTCTTGCCTAAATTGCCCCATAGTATGTTTGATCAGGTAATGGCATTGCCTTACCATTTGTATGTTATATCAACCAGTGGAACGGACATTGAAGCATCGCGAGGAATTGCTTACGGTACTGCATTGGTATTGATAGCCATTGTCCTTATAGTAAACTTATTGGCTAATTTTTTGAGAAACTATTTTTCTAAAAAAGTAAAAACAAATTAAAAACCGTCGGATGTGTCGAGTGCTTTTTGCTTTTGACCATAGACTTATATAGTAAGAAAAATGCTAACTATTGATGCAAAAAACGTTGATTTTTATTATGGTGATTTTCATGCACTGAAAAATATCAACATCGAAGTAGAAAAAAACAATGTGGTCGCTCTTATCGGTCCTTCGGGTTGTGGAAAGTCAACCTTTCTACGCCTTATTAACCGCATGAACGATTTGATAGACCGAACCCGTATGACAGGTACGATATTAATTGAAGGGAAAAATATCTACGAACCGAACGTCTATGTGGATGAGCTTCGCAAAGAAGTAGGGATGGTATTTCAAAAACCGAATCCTTTTCCTAAAACTATTTTCGAAAATGTAGCTTACGGGTTGCGGGTAAACGGGATAAAAAATAAAACTTTTATTGAAGAAAGGGTAGTGGAATCGCTAAAATCCGCTGCATTATGGGAAGAAGTAAAGGACAAACTCAACAAATCGGCTTTTGCTCTTTCGGGTGGACAGCAACAACGACTTTGCATAGCTCGTGCATTGGCCATCTCGCCTAAGGTGATTCTGATGGACGAACCGGCATCGGCTCTCGACCCTATTTCTACTTCAAAAATAGAAGAACTCATCTATCAGTTGAAAAAAGACTATACCATTGTCATTGTAACTCATAATATGCAGCAGGCTTCACGTGTGAGCGATAAAACAGCTTATTTTTATTTGGGCGAACTGATTGAATACGACGATACCACAAAAATTTTTACCAATCCGAAAGAAGTTTCTACGCAAAATTATATCACCGGACGGTTCGGATGAAAAAATACTTATCAATTTAAAATGAATGCAATGAATCAACAAACCAACATAACAATGAGACATTTAGAACAAGAACTGAATTTGCTCCGTCAGGATGTTACCGATATGTGGAAATTGGTAATTTCTCAAGTTGCCAATGCCGGACAGGCTATCTTATCCTTTGACAAAGAATTGGCTCAGAAAGTTTCTATGCGTGAAAAAAAAGTAGATGCATACGAGCTCAAGATTGACAGTGAATGTGAAAATATCATAGCTCTCCACCAACCCGTAGCCATCGATTTACGTTTTGTGCTGGCCGTTTTGAAAATCAACATCAATCTGGAACGAATTGCCGACTTTGCTTACGGTATTTCCCGCACGCTGATTGAAAACCCTTCTGTTATATTGGATGCGGAATTGATAGCAGCGTCAAGACTTAACGTAATGATTAGCGAAGTAAACAAGATGCTGAATCAAGGATTGGACGCTTTTGAAAATGAAAAATCCGATTTTGCCGCTTCCATCTTTAGTGAAGATTATCAGGTTGACGAAATTAATGCCAAGGCACCCCGCATTATGGCGGAGTATATAAAGAAAAACCCTGAAAGGGCTTTCGAATGTTTGCAATTAATCACTACTTTTCGGAGACTGGAACGTATTGGTGATCATTGTAGTAATATTGCAGAAGAAATTTTCTTTTATACCGACGCAAAAATTCTGAAACATGCTAACCAAAAAGAAAGTTCGAAATAGACAAATATTAGGCAACAACTTCTTGTTTGTAGTATTTTACTTGCGATTTAATCTATCGTCTCCTTTTTTCATTTTATAAAGCAAGTACTGATTAAAAATATAGTACGGAATATTCTTAAGAACAGTTAAGCAACTAGGGTATGGTGTTATGATTTTGAATTTATCATAATAATGCTTAAAGATAAATTCAGTGCGAGATTTATGGTGATGCGAGGTTACAATTGCAATGTTGTTTTTGTTCAGTTTGTTTGTAATCCTGCTAGAATACAGGGCATTGTCCGGTGTGCTTTTTGATTGGTTCTCTTTAATGATTAATTTTGCATCTATTCCATTTTCTATTAAGTATTTTCTTTGAACATCCGCTTCCTCAAACTCATTGTAATTAGCAGAACCCGTAACAAGTATAGCGTCAATTTGTTGAATTTGAAAATAGCTCAATGCAACATCCAATCTTGATTTTAAAATTCTACCAGGTTTTCCGTATTTATTTGCCGGATTACCCAGAATGATTAGTGTCTCATATTCAGGCGTATTGTTTTTTGGAAAATTGTGATAATAGACTTTGTACTTCTTGTTCATTTTACGCGTTGAAAATATTACGACGAATGCTCAATATACGAATCCTTTGGTGTGGTATAGTATACCCATGCAGGTATCTTCCTGTACCTTGGTTGTTAGAGCAAAAAATATGAGTTCCATGAGTTACAAACAATGACTATTTACATACGAAAGAATTGCTTCTTGAGCATAGGCAAACGAAACGCTTTGCTAAACTATAACCACTAAACTACGCTGAACGACCGAGGCTATGCAGTGGGGCAGCTTGCGAGAGCCGTATTGTCGCACAGCGACAATGCCCGCACGGGCGAAACACCTTCAAAATGAGTTTCAGACCGCCCTACTGCATAGGCGTGTGTTAGGCGGTCGTTATTTTGTCAATTTGTATTTGCTAACTCTTTTCCTGCAAAAGTACCATAAGCTTTTCCTGATACTTCTCCTGTTTTATAATAGTCAGCAAGCATTTTTAATACAGTGTCAATATCAGCATCTTCTTCAATGGCTAATTTGCCATTTTTAATATTCAACTTTACTCCAAATTTATTACATACCGTTTTCATCTTCTTAATAACTTTATCATCTAGACTTCTATAATTTCCAATTCTTGCAATTCGCACTAATTTTTTGTGAATAGAAGGGTTAGTTTCAATTTTTTCTTCAATCATTTCTAAGCCATCGAATTTTCCTGTATTTTTTAACTCATTTACAACTGCTTTCGATTGTTCTTTATATTCTTCTTGTAAACCTACAATTTGCTCAAAATATGCTTTTTTAATCACATAAAAAGTTTCATTATAATAAATGCAGTCTACTTGTTTGTCTAGATTTACAGTTTCGCCTTTCAATAATTCCAGTTTTTGATTTGTTGTGTCAAAATAAGTTCGGATTGTTTTCAATAGGCTTTTCCCTTCTTTTTCATCTGTTGTAACTTTACCTGACTGTATTTTTCTAAAAGTGTAAATCCAATCTCTATTCTCTAAATCATTAAATCCAACACAATATGCCCAAAGTTCATCTTCGTTTGTTAGTATAGACTCAATGCTCTGCATTTTTGGTGGGGTTTTACTTAGTTGATTACAAACGACATCCGTGAATGAAAACACTTTATTTTTCACTGAATAAGTAAATAAATGTTGAGTATCATCGCTTACAACATCGTAATCTACCATTTCAAAATCTCTCTTTATAACCTTTTCTAATTGCTCAATCGATAAATCATACAAATACTTCCTAATTTCAGCGTCTATGTCCACTTGATAAACCCTAAAAAGGTATTTATCAATTATTTTTGCACTTTTCTTCACATTGTCTTTTAATACTCGCGTTATGAAATATAAGCGTAAATCATCAACGTTAGTTGTAGTAATTTTGTCGAGAATTTCAGGTAGTGTCATAAATGATTTTTTTATTGTCCTTTATTTGTAGCAAAGAATAACTTATAACCGATTGGATAAAGTTTAATTATTGTATCCTCTTGAATATACTTATCCTTAATTATTATTAGCCCATTTCGTCTTTTACTGTTTTGTTCTTCATATTCAATTTCAAAGATTGAGTATTTAAAACTTAATATAGGATTTACAAGTAATAGATTTGAATTGATATAAATGCGGTAAATTATAACCATTAAAAAGATAAATGCAATAACCTCATAACAATTATTAAACCTTTGAAAAATAAATGGAATAATATAGGTTGCAATATAACCTATTGATTCACTGTTTCTGTTTTTTAAATCTTTCAGAATGACATTTTCACCATTGTTAATGCTTTTCTCAAAATTTGAAAATAATAATCGACAGCTAAATAAACTAAAGACAGAAACTAACAGCAGAAAAATAGATAATCCAAATTTTTCAAAGAGTAGAATAATAGAGATTTTGTCTAATCCACCCCAATGTAGGTAATTTGTGTTTTCATACGATTGCTTAAATACAATCAACAGAAAAAGAGGAATATAGGAAGTCGCAAATAATACGAATTCCGCAATTCCATGTAATTTGTTTGTATGATTATTTTTACCTTGAATTATCATTTTGTTTTTTTATAATGCCGCCTAACAATGTATATACGGAACTTAATTCCGTATAATCCGTCATATGAATTTCTTACTATTCTGATTATCAGTGAGATATTGAAAATGCGTTTTCTGAATAATTACATACACAGGAATTGTTAAGGTTCCGGTAAAAGTGAATGTATATGTTCTTCGTAAAGGTAAAAATAAAATTAAACATTCAATTTGTCAACTGGGCTTTTTCTTCCATCAAATTCTTCGGTATGTATTATAGAGAATGTAGGGGAGGGTACGTACGGTAGCAGAAAATGGAGTATAATATACAAATAAACCCCCGTTACAAACGAGGGTTTGGAAAATTGTGTCAAATGATTTTGTTTACTCTATTTTAGTTTCGTTTTTGCACCATCATCCCAGTTCTTTACGCAATTTCCTTCGCTTGCAAAAGGTGAGAATTGCCATAAGCAATCTTTTGTTTCAGCCGGATTTTCATCTACACTGATATCTCTACAGAACCACGCACGTACATTTTTTACATCGGCAAATTTAGGAGTAACGGCAAATCCTTCAATATTCTGACTACCGGTGGGAACGGGAACCTGATAACTTGTTTTGGTTATAAATTGGAGCTTGCCCATGTGTCCTTTGGTAGATAAATCCGTCACTTCTAACGAATTTCCGTCAATATTGTGCAAAATATACAACAAACCTGTAGAACGGTCAAATGCCAAATCACAACTTTCATTGCTGTCGGTTTTATATTTTCCTACAAAAGTAAAATCATCATCTTTATCCGGATTTACATCATAAACCCAAATCATGCCTTTCTTTTGATGTGCCAGAAAAATAAGCCCGCCCATCCCTTTTTTGGAGGTATATTGTTCGTCTGTTTCAGAGCTTACAAAACCAATGGCTTTCAGGTATTTGTCAGGGATAAAAACGATACCTTCGGGTCCGTTATTCCCCGTATCGGGCATATCGGAGTTTTCAGAGAGCAAACTCCATCTGTGGGTAAGTGTAACTCCTGAAAAATCAGGATTGTGTGTGTATCTCCTGATTTCATACTTTTTTTCATCAATTGTATAAAATTCATTGCTATTATAATCTACTTGTGTAACTCCTTCGGGTCTGCCCAATTTATCCATATACCCAACTTGGGTAAATTTATTTTTCACTTTGTCCAATTGAAGTACATATAATCCACCATTATCCTGAATAGCATACAATCGATTTGTATTCGGGTTCCAGTGTAACCCGCTTAATTCTATTACTCCATTTGCATCCAATAAACTTGTTAAGTTTTCGGGGTTTTTCCAAGTTTGATTAGAAGCTCCATTTTGACCGCAGCTGTTCAATGTAGATAATAAGAACAAAATTACGATGGTGTATGCCGGAGAAGGAAAAATAAATTTTTTCATGGTAAATTCATTTAAACGTTAGTAACGAAAACAGTGGAAGATCAATCCTTCCTTTTAAGAAAAATAAAACTACACTTCTACGAAAGTACTACACTATGATATTTTTTTGTATGGATTATTTGTAAAAAAACTTAAAATATCTTTTTTAGTTTTTCTTGTTAGGTAGTTCTTTCTATCCTTTGGTATGACTGAAGTGTTTCTTTCTAATAGTTGGAAAGTGTTAACTGTGAAGTTTTTGCTATAAAAAATAAAGTCCAACCTATGGATAAACCAATGAGTTGGACTTTCTCTTGTGACCGCGGTGGGATTCAAACCTACAACCTTCTGATCCGTAGTCAGATGCTCTATTCAGTTAAGCTACGCAGCCGTCAATTTTAATTTCAGAGTGCAAATTTACGGCGTTTATTTTGCTTTTGCAAATAATTCATGCAAAAATCTGGAGAAAAACAATAGCCGTAATCAAACTATACGGCTATTGTCAATGCCAATTGATTGATTATTTGGCAATCATTTCTGTGCTTCTCTTTACGAAATTATTTAACGCTTCGCCTTTCAACATATTGTTAGCCAAAAGGGCAAGGTCAATCAATTGACGCACCATGTTTTCTTTTTCAGCAAATTCTCTGAAAATAACTTTTTGCTTTTCTTTCAAATCGGCAACTTCTTTTTTGGTGTTTTCTAGTTCTTCTTTTTCCTGTTGAGGAACTTCCTCGTCCTTTTTACCTTGATGGGCTTTGGTTAATTCGTCAATCTTAGTTTGCAATGTTTTGACGTTTTCATCTATTGGACTTACTTCCTTACCACAGACTTCTTCTTCTTTTTGCAATAAATTCTTAATTAAAATATGGTCTGTATTTACTACTAAATTGTAAGAGTCGGGCATTTCGCCGTAAAATCCCATCATGCCACCTTGCATTGCCGACATTTCTTTCATACGACGCATAAACTCATTTTGTGTAATGATTATAGGCATTGCTTTTTCTGTCATTGAGTCAAAACTTACGATGAAGTTTGTTTTGTCGGTTTTTGGTGTTTGAGAAGCAAAAATTTCCGTCAAGGCGTTTTGCTTTTCGCTGCTGATGTTCGTTTTTGAGCGATCTTCTTTTTGTATTAGATTTTCAGCAATATCACTATCTACACGTACAAAACGTGATTTTTCAAATTTTTGTTCCAATTTCGATATAAGATGAATGTCTAATTGTCCATCCATAAGCAATACATCATATCCTTTTGATTTTGCCGCTTCAATATAGCTGAATTGTTCATCTTTATTGTTAGCATACAGATAGATAAGGTCTCCGTTTTTGTCTGTTTGTTCAGAAGAAATGAGTGTTTTATATTCTTCCGCTGTGAAAAATTTATCGTCTACGTTCTTAAATAGATTGAATTTCTCCGCTTTTTCGTAAAACTTATCATCGGTTAGCATTCCGTAATTAATGAAGATTTTTAGGCTGTCCCATTTTTCTTCAAATTGACTACGATCATTCTTGAAAATTTCTTGCAAACGATCGGCCACTTTTTTGGTAATGTGACTCGAAATCTTTTTCACGTTGGCATCGCTTTGCAAGTAAGATCGGCTGACATTCAGCGGAATATCGGGGGAATCTATTACGCCATGTAATAGGGTAAGGAATTCGGGAACAATACCTTCTACCGAATCTGTTACGAAAACTTGATTGCAATAGAGCTGTATTTTGTTACGTTGTAATTCGATATTATTTTTCACTTTCGGAAAATACAAAATACCGGTTAAGTGAAATGGATAATCTACATTCAGGTGTATATGGAAAAGCGGATCTTCGCTCATCGGGTATAAGTCGTTGTAGAATTTTTTGTAGTCTTCATCGGTCAAATCAGCCGGTTTGCGAACCCATGCCGGTTGCGTATCGTTAATGATGTTGTCTTCATCTGTTTCGACTTGTTTACCGTCCTTCCATTCTTGCTTTTTTCCAAAAGCAATAGGAATAGGTAAAAACTTACAATATTTGGTAAGTAATTCTTTGATTTTTGCTTCGCCAAGAAAATCTTTATTTTCATCGTCAATGTGTAGAACGATGTCTGTACCTCTGTCTTCTTTTTCTATTTCTTCAATGGTATAATTTGGATTTCCGTCGCAACTCCATTTTACAGCCTGACTTCCTTCTTTGTACGATTTAGTAATAATTTCAACTTTTTTGGAAACCATAAAAGAAGAATAAAAACCTAGACCAAAGTGACCGATAATGGCACTTGCATCATCTTTGTACTTGTCCAAAAATTCTTCGGCACCCGAAAAAGCAATTTGATTGATGTATTTGTCAATTTCTTCGGCTGTCATTCCGATACCTCTATCCGAAATAGTAATGGTTCCCTTACCTAATTTTACGTACACATTCAAATTACCTAGTTCGCCTTTAAATTCTCCAACGGAAGATAACGTTTTTAGCTTTTGTGTTGCATCTACAGCGTTAGAAACTAATTCACGCAGAAAAATTTCGTGATCACTGTACAAAAATTTTTTGATAACGGGGAAAATGTTATCTGTTGTAACCCCAATATTTCCTTCCTTCATAATAAAATATATATATTGTTAAATATTTTCTTTTGTTGTATGTTCATTGCAAAACAAGTGCCAAAACCCCTAACGCTGACAAAAAGACATATTTGATTATAGGGGTATAAAAAGCGAAGGAGCAAACCACGTGGATAGTTCGCTCCTTCTAAGATACAGTAAATTAAGTTTTATAACTTGATAAATTTTCGTGTATCTATATTTCCTTCGTTATCAATGACTTCAGCAATATACGTTCCTTTGTCGAAAGCAGAAATATTAATTTGTGTTGCAGAAGAGGTCTTGATTTTCTTTCCCGAAATATTGTAAATATTTACCGTGGCAATGTCGTTATCTGAACCGATATTTAAAATATTGTCGGTGTTACTCAGATATAAGTCAAAACTATTGTCTTTTTTTTCAGCAATATCGGAACTATTGCTAATGGAAAGAGTTCCTCCCTGTGAAAAGTCATTGATATCCGTTAACCGAAGGGTCATCTTCTTAAAACTCAATGAACTGTTCGTCAAATTGGCACTGGATGAACCTGCACAAACCGTATTATCACCAAGAGAGACGGTTGTAACGCTGCCGCATCCTCCAAAATTCGATGTGCCCCACGAATTGTCTGCAATTTTGAATGCCCCTGTAATGGTGAAATTGCCTGCTAATTCAAAAACACCCGCTGAGGTTTCTGTAAATAAATACTGCGAAGTTGCAGCCCAAGATGTTTGTTCTCCGCGTAAGTAGAGAGATGCTCCTGTTAATTCCTGTTGTTCTTCTATGTTAAAATCTGTTGGTACATAAAATGCCCAATTAGTGCCGGAGCAAGCAATTTTGTATCCTGTTGGTGTGCTTAATGTGCCAATACGGCAAATCAGAGTTGATTTGGTACCTGTGGTTGTACATTGGTAGTACCCGCTACCCGCTACAGCCGTAGAGGCTGATTCGCTGTGAATGCCACAAGCTTTACGGACTTTAATCATGCTTTTGATAGCTGCTTTATAGGCTGTCCAGTGAGGCCAAAATACGCAAGGAATGCCTGGTGCTGAAAGTATAAACGCATTAGCTTGAGGAATATCTCCGGTGTATTTACTGCCGTCGCGGTATGTGTCGTGGTTATCTACAAAGGTGACGGCATAACGTTTATAAGCACTTCCTGCAAGTCCGCAAGGAGCTCCTCCTGATACCATACTGCTAAAATTGTTGGCTGCTAATCCATTGTTAAATGCACTATACTTGGCCGGAAAATCGAAAGCAGTGGAGGTTTTATCCGTTGCATTAATCCAGTTGACTACTTTATTATAATCGCCATCCCAATATTCACCGACAGACATATAACCGGCACCTGCTTCGTTATACATTTTTGTGTAACATCCCAAGTATCCTTTTACTAAGTCATAACGCCAGCCATCATAGCCCATTTCATTTTTCATCCATTTCAGGTAGGCTTTCGTTGCATTTTGAACGTAGGTATTAGAGTGGTCTAAATCTCGTGCTGCACAATATCCGCCGGATGCATTACAATTGGTCTCGTAACCGGCATCTTTAGCTCCATAGGCCGTATAGCCATTACTCGAACATTCATCATCACAACAGATGTTTCCTGCACCGAATTGAAAAGAACCGTAAGAACCAAAATCGTCGCCGTAAAATTCCGTCCAGTTAGAACTGTTGCCACGGTGGTTGATAATTATATCTGCAATAACCTTGCTTCCTTTGTTATGAAGACTGGAAATAAGTGTTTTTAGTTCGGAATATGAACCCCAGTTGCTGTTTTGATTGCTTAATTGTTCGGGATGGTAACCGACACCGGAAGATTTTGCTGAAGGAGCTAGCCAAACCAAGTCAAAATTGGCAGCAATTTCTGTAGATTGATTGTTCAAACTGTTCCAATTACATTCGGACTGTGCATCCCAATAAAAAGTTTGTAACATGACATCGGAGCATTGAGATGGTGCTTGTGCAAACATGTTCCCTATCGCACAAAGAGAAACTACAGAAATAACTGTAACTCTCTCCCAGAAGGAGAATCTTTTCATAGTGAAAAATTTAAATTTAAGGTTGAAATACCAAATCGATTGCTTGACAACCAACTTGGTGATAGCATAACGTGAAAAAAAATAATATATTGCAGAAATATTTTTTTTAACCAAATATTTCTACGGGCACAAAGGTATCATAATAAAGTTGTTTGGCAAAAAACACTTTCATTATATTGGCAAAAAAAGTGCAAAAAAGTATTATACAACATATTTTTAAATTTTCTAAGCTCGAAAAAAAAAGTCAACTTTGCATCGCCTGACGAAAAATTAATCTTTTTCTAACCTGTAAAGATTATAATACTCAATTAAATCAAATAAGAATAGGACACTAATCGGTGTCCTATTCTTATTTTCACCATATTTTCAAACTAAACCTTTTTATCTTTTGTGAAAACGATGAGTGTTACTTGTTATTGTGTTTTATGGACGATGTGTTGGTAATCGATTTTACGATTGTAGGATTCCCTTTATATTCTATTTGGGCAGCATTTTGAGCTTCCATCCAAAGATTATCGGATACTGATATGTAAGCTTTTGCGGCATCCTCAGCCAAAACATATGCCGTTTTTGTTTGCAGATTTTCTGCATCAATTTTACTTGCCTCGGATACGTGCAGATTTACTTTATTGGCATAACCCTTCAATTCTGTTTTTGACAATTCCGATGTTTCTACCGAAAGAAAATCCGAAATGTTCAGATTCATCTTTGCACAACTCATAGCCGATACATTTAATGCTAGATTTTGTGTGGCAAAAACGCCATTAGACTCTATTTTTCCTCCATTGCAGACGGAAATTTTACATATATCGGGTGTAGTGACTATAACGGTATAATGATTATTAATAACGTCCATTGCCGAGAAATTTTCAGCATAGATATGTAAAATGCTGTCTTTAATTTCCGTCTTGATATTATCGGAACTATCTTCCGGCGTTTGTATGGAAACTTGGTATTTTTCACCCTGTTGTAAGACTACATTTACGCCGTTGTCTATTTCTATTTCGTTAAATGAGTCTATTCCTCGTGCTTCTGTGTACAATGTGTGGTTTTTCCAATCATTTTGGTGATATATTGCACTGCTTACGACAATGGTGATAAAAAATAGTAAGCTGGTAATCCAAATAGCAAATAATATCCATCCAAAAGAGCGTGATTTTTTTCTTTTTTTATGATTCACTAATCTGGTGATAATACTAAATAAACCTATTATTGGGCATATTAATAATAAAATGGCTGATGCTACGGTTATTGTTGCCAATACATTTGAATTAAAAGTAAAAGGCAGAAGAGCAGGAATGAAATTGAAATGAACAAAAACAACAATTAGTGAGATAATAATTCCGATAGTAATGAGTAAAAAGGCAAATCCTACAAAAGAACTTATAAAAATAAAGGCTCCTTTAACTATTTCACGTATTACATTTGCAATTTTTTCGCTGACTTTTTTGGCAGAGTGCTTGAATCCATCCGATTCCACATAGTTTTTTGCATTTTTGAATTCAGACTTTATGTTGTTAATGGTAACGTCTTCTCCTTGCATTTCGAGACGTTGAGAGGTGGTGGTGGCTTTGGGTGCAACCAGCCAAGCTATTATGTACACGGGTATAATCCACCCAAAACCTATAAATACCAGTATAACGAATAGAAACCTCATCAGAGTGACATCCCAATTGAGGTAAGCGGCGGCACCACTTGCAACTCCACCAAAAATATAATTCTCGGGGTCACGATAAAAGCGTTTGTTCTTTCTGCTTGTTTTCTCTTTCTTTTCTGTCGTTTTTTCTTCATCTTCTCCTGCAAATTGATCCGGATGACCTAAAACTTCCATAACTTCTTTTACGTCAGCTTCTTCAATGACATTTTTGCCGTTTTGCAATTTTTCTGAAAAAAGTTCCGCAATACGAGCTTCAATGTCTTTCAAAATTTCTTTATCTTCTTCGGAGTGAAATTGTTTATCCACTTCATTCAAGTAGTTTTGCAATATTTGGTATGCATCTTCATCTATGTGGAAGACGATACCGTTCAGGTTGATTGTTAATGTTTTTTTCATAATCAAATAATATTGAGTCTCGTTTGCTACTATTTATACTTGTTTAATACATTCTACTACATTTTTTATTTCTTGCCATGCTTCTTCTAATTCTACCAAAAAATCTTTTCCTTTCGGGGTCAAATGATAATATTTTCTGGGAGGTCCTTGCAATGATTCTATCCAGTTATATTCTAAAAAGTCACTGTTCTTCAGACGCGTAAGGAGTGGATAAAGGGTGCCTTCTACAACTATTAACTTAGCATCTTTCAGCTCTTTGATAATGTCACTGGCATACGCTTCCTTTTTGTTTAGAATTAGCAAGATGCAATATTCTAAATATCCCTTCCGCATTTGTGATTTGATATTCTCTGTATTTATATCCATATATGATATGTATTATATTCCCGTGGCAAATGTATATTATAATACAGTACTATGCAATACATACTATTATAAAATAACATAATTTAACGTATTTGGGGTAAATATGCTATTTTTAATGTTTCTAAGCTTGTTGTTAGAAAGTAGGAGATAAAAGAGAAGTACCGGTAGTATCTTATTTCTTGAAAATAAAGTAAACAGCCAATATCAAGCACATGAAACCAACCAGGTGATTCCAACGCAGAGGCTCTGCTTTGAAAGCGATAGAAGAAAAAGCTACGAAGACAATGAGAGTGATAACTTCTTGTATTACTTTAAGTTGTAGTAGCGAGAATGGACCTCCGTTGCCCTGAAATCCGATTTTGTTGGCAGGAACTTGGAAAAAATACTCAAATAGAGCGATTCCCCAACTGAATAAAATGACAACAACTAAAGGAAGTGCGGCAAACCACCTAAACTCTTTTAGTTTTAAATGTCCGTACCATGCCAATGTCATAAAAACATTCGAAAATACTAGAAGAATAATTGTGTAAAAAGCTTTCATTGCCCAAAAATTTGAGTGCAAATTTAGATAATATGAAATAAAAACTCCGCTAATAGTAATTTTTTTTACTGCTAGCGGAGTTGATTGAATACGAAAAAGTTAGTTTGTGTGTTCAATTACATTACCGGTACTTATGTTCTGTGCTATTTCACTTATGTTTTGTGCCTCGCACTTTATCGTTTCTAATTTTGATTTACCGGCTGCGGTAAGTGAAAAATACATTTTTCTTTTGTCGTCTTTGCCCATTACCCGTTTGATAAGTTTCTTTTTTTCGAGCGAACGTATTACTTTAGATGCGTTGGAATGCGTAACTTCCAAAATGTCTGAAATTTCTCCCGACGATAATTCTTTGTCTTTTAGTTCGCATAGCAAAAAACTTTCATTTAATCCGAGGTCGTAATTTTGTTGAAATTGATCCTCAAATTTTCCGATAATACGGTAGATATTTCTAATATAACAAAGTGGTTCCATAATTATTAGTTTGTTATTTGACGAACGGCACCCATTCCACAATACTTAATACATTTACCGCATTTTATACATTTTTCCTGATTAATAACCGGTAGTCCGTATCCTTTTTGTGAAATTGCTTGAACAGGGCATACCCTAAGCAACGGACAAGCATGGTTTTGAGGGCATCTATTTTTATCTATTACCATCATTCTCTTTACTTTTTAAGTAAGACACTGTCAATCAAATTTTTAAATGCTGTTTTAGGCAATGCACCTTGTGTTATTTGGGGTTTATCATTCATTGGAATGAACAATATTGTCGGAATTGATTGAATACCAAAAACACCTGCCAACTCTTGCTCTTGTTCAGTATCTACTTTATAAATATAGATTTGTCCGTCATATTCGGCTGCTAATTCTTCGAGTATGGGAGCAACCATTTTGCATGGTCCACACCAAGACGCATAAAAATCAATAATTGCCGGTTTATCACCAAGATATTTCCATTCATTCGGATTTTCTTCGAAATTTACTACTTTTTTTAAAAATTCTTCTTTTGTTAAATGAATTGTTTTCATACTGCTTTTATTTTTAATTGTTTGTTTTTCTTTTTGAGTCGTTTTTTCACTACTTTCTGTCGATTGGCTACACGACGTCCATGCTAACATAGTAGCAACGAGTATCCATCCTAATCGTTTCATTTTTTCATTTTCTTTATGTCATTTTTGAATAGTTGTTTGCTGTCATCTTTTTCGGTTGGACTTTGACAACCACAAGAGCCTCCACAGCAAGAGAAATTAAATATTCCCATTGCCAAGAATAGAATTGAGAATAGTAAAATGAAGCTGTTGCTCGATACAAAAAAATAGACTAAAAGCCCGATTCCGATTACAAGATGAAGGATACGCATGGTATGCCAATTTTTTAATAAGTTATTCATTTTTCTTACTTTTTTTTAATGAGTTAAATACTAATGCTCCTATTATTGTGCCCCATATGGAGCTTACTATGGGTGAAGAAGTAAGAGGGCAGGTGCCTGAATCGCATCCTACATATAGCCAATACAGATATCCGCTTATCCCTCCAATAGTCCCTCCTATAAAATATAGCCAATTTTGTTTTACAAATGTTTCCATCATTTCTTTTTTTAGTAAAATTAGTTTCCATTGGAAATCTTTTGCAATGATATGAATTATTTTAATACCAAACAAATTTCCAATGGAAAATATTTCTTTTGGAATAAAAATTATGAAAAATGACATGTTTTCTTCACAATTTTTTTTAATAGGTTTATATATAACCAAAGTTTACCTATATTTACCGGAATAGTTTTTTAACCCAGAATTAATACCCCGCGATTATGGAAAAGCAAGAATTTACTAAAGCTAAGAAATTTAGCCTTGCCGAGAGTATTACTTATGCTGATGGATCAATTGTAAGTAAAGTATTATTGAAAAACGACCAAGGCAATCTTACGTTGTTTGCTTTTGATAAAGGAGAAATGTTAAGTGAACATACGGCACCTTTTGACGGTATGGTTCAGCTGTTAGATGGTAAGGCAGAAATTATTATAGATAAAAAGTCGCATATATTGGTTGTTGGCGAAAGTATTATTATGCCTGCCAATATTACTCATGCTCTTACCGCTATTGAGAAGTTCAAAATGCTTCTTACAATGATAAAAGGGTAAGTTGTTATGAAAAATGTTCTGCTTTTATCCAAAGTAGAGCATTTCTCATCGCGTCGGATTTGCAATCTTCCGACTAGGTATGATTGTAAATCCAACCCGACAAGGATAAATTACATTTACGTGTGTTAATAGTTTACTCTTAATAGTCGGTTAATTCCTTGCTTTTTTACAACAAAAGTAAAAAATCAACCTCGCCTCTCAAAATTCTAATTATTGTGCAAACCTAAAAGCGTGTGTTAGCAGTAGTTTTTTATTTTGTCATCTATATGATACTTTGTCAAGCTGTCCACCTGTCACAGTAAATGATAGAACTTGATAGCAATATACATTTTCTCCGTTTTTAGTTGCGGCTTTCCAATTCTGTGGCATTTTATTTACTCTCTCTAAAACTTGGTTTGCAAAAGTTTCTGCAAGTCCTTTTCCTTTTGTTATAATCATAAAATTTCCCGCTTTACCGTTGCAGTCAACAACAAAAGCAATAGCAACTCTAAAAACTGCATCTTTAACTCTTTCATCCGTCAATGGTTTGTCTGCAAAATATTTTTTCAATTCTTCAGGTCCGCCATCAAAGTTAGGGTTTGTATCTGGTTCAGGTTTTTCTCCAATTTTGTCGTTCAGTAAGAATTCCTTGCCCACAGCATATTGTGTCTGAGTGTTGCAAAAGTTTACTTTTAATAAACTGTCAGCTGGAAAAATTATTGGTTTTTCTATTTTGTCTGCTGTAACAAAAGTAAACCCAAAAGGTGCTTCTGGATTTTCATAGTCATACCCGTTAACATATAAAATAATAGGTTCTTTCAAACCTTGATAATAAACTTCATATTTGTCCAATAGCCCTTTACCAAAAGCTGCCGATTTGCTTTTGAATTCACAACAACTCGACCATCGTCTAAATTGAACAGATTCGCCATTAGGTCCACGCAATGCTTTCAAATAAGCTTGTTCATTTTCAATTCTCCCGACTTTAATTGAGGTCTTATGGTTAGGTTCGTAACCATATTTCTTGTCAGTTGAAACTTCTGTTAGTTTCATACTACCATCTTCAAAAAATTCTTGTCCTTTTACGGTTGTCGTGCATAAAGTCAGGACTAATAAAATGCCTATTAGTTTTTTCATTCTTTTCATTCTTTTCTTTTTTTTTTTTAAATTACTGCTAACGTTTAGTATATGCTACGTAGGGGATTTCGGAGCTCGTTCCTGTCCAGCAGGACGGAACGATGTTGCGAGAATCCAGCGTACGACACACCACCAACCCCGCAATGCAATTTACAATTTGTTGTGTGGTCGTTTTTTATTTTCTCCAACGTCCAGCTCTCAAAATGGAAACAAACTCATCAAGTCTTGAGTAATTGTCTGCATATCCTCCATTTGGTCCATCGTAAACAAAAGTCCATTTTCCATCTTTAAAATGGACATCTTCGTTAATTGCTCTATTTCTCCGGTCTAAATACACAACTTCAATTTTTCCCGGTTCATCTTTATAAATATGACAAACCACGGCATCATTCATTCCTACGGAAATCCAATCTTTTAATTGGACATTTTCAGGTGTAATCTCGCTCATAATGATATTTTTAATTCACTTTTTAGAATTTTTATTCTTTGCATTTTGTCGAATCCCAAAACTTAACAATGTCTGGCGTCGGAAAGTCTTCAGAATCAGCCCCAACATATGTCACGAAAAATGTTTCGCCTTTAAGAAATACTCTGGCAACAAAGGTCAAGGTTTTTTCTTTTCCATTACTTAGAGTAGCCGTTTTGTAAGCTCTTAACTCAGCATACTTATTATTTTGCTCTTGATTGAATTTAATTTCCGGAAAACTTAATCCATTATATCGACTATATTCAGTTAGAAATTTTGAGATTGCATCATTGTCGAAAAGATTTATATAGGATTTATCTAAAGTATAAAATTCAACCCTTTCAAAAGTTTTGAAATTTGCCAAATCAACTTCTGCAATTTCACCGTTTACATTACCTGAAACAAATGGAGAAGTCGTTGGGGTAATTGTTGGTTTTCTGCTAAATTCAACAGAATATGCTGAATTTTTGGGGCTATAAAGATATCCCGAGTCACTATTGTCAGTTGAATTAACTTGTTTATTGGAACACGAACCATATAAAATGAGGAATGTAAGTATACTCCACGCTACAGCATAAGTAGATACAAATTCATTTCCTTTCAGGTCTTTCTTTACCCATTTTCTGAATAGTTTTATAAGATATGTAAGTAAAAGAGGAATAACGAAAAGAATGAGTACAGAACCTAAAACTCCTCCTATTATTTCACCAACATTCGGGTTGTCAAGTTTTACATTACCTGAAATAAAACTTACAACAATAGAACCAATTAAAAAAGCAATTGTGATTTTCCCATTTTTTATCATTTTGGTAATTGATTAGGTTGATTAAATGTGATATCTTCTTTTTTTAAAATACCACTAACGGTAAGTATATGCAAAGTAGGCGGTTGCGTGCTTCAAACTTATCAAACCGTGACAATTTTGAAGCGGACTACAGCCCTTGAAATTACTGCTTTCACGCCTATTTTGTATATACATTGTTACCAACTGGCCTTTTATAATTCATATTTTGATTTTAATAATGAAACATCTCTGCCGATTGACCGTTTTTCCATTGTCGACAATATTTTGTTTTCCGTTTCAGGAGTCCAATATATTTTCAATTTTTCTCTCGCCCTTGTTATTGCTGTATAGAAAATATTATGAGATATCATCTCTTCAACTTCATTGGTAATTACAATCTTAACTGATTTATATTCTAAACCCTGAGCTTTATGTATTGAAACAGCATAAGCAACTTGAAACGGTACAACGGTATTGGATGATGTGTCGTCGTCGTCGTCGGTACTTTTATATTTATTTACAGAAAAACGAATAACTGAATTTCCATTCTTAGCATTATCAAGCAATTCAAAATCAAAATCTTCAGCTTCGAATTCATTTATTACTTTATCTACTTCAATATCAAACTGTATTTTATCTTCAAATATTTTGATATTAGCTAATCTACCCTTTAGGTTATTATAAATTAAAGGAGCAAATCTATCTGTTTCGTTGAACAGAATAGGGTCATTAATTTTATAGATATGAGTTCCCCACTCAATAGGTGTGTTTCTATTGCTTCCTTGTAGAAAACGATTAATGTTATTTATACCATAAAGTCCATCGTAGTTTAAACAGAGAATTATTTCGTCATTTTCAGTATGCTCAAAAATCGATTCATCTAAAGTAACTGAATAATTATTCCTTGTTAAACATTCAAGAATATTATCTTCAAGATTTCTTACTCTATCCCATAAGGTCAATAAGTTTGTACTATTGCTTCTGTAAGGAGTTTTTAATTCAAAAACAGCAGAATTAGGAACAAATGCTTTTGCTAAACTGAACCAATTACCAAAAAGAATTGATTCTATCTGAAAGACATCACCTACTAAGACCAAAAGTTTAAAAGATGCTTTTTCAAGTACTTTTAACATGTCGGAATTACTTACAGTACTGCACTCATCCATTATCAAAATATCATAATTATACTCTTTATTCCAGTTGGATAGAAATTTGGATATGGTTTTAAAAGTACAATTAGCTGCCTTTACTCTTCTTTTTAAGTTATCAACTGCTGGGTTTGTATTAGCTAAAAATAGTTTCTTATCATCATTAAAGAAGTTTGAAATATGGTTTATCATTGTTGATTTACCTGTTCCAGCAGCACCATATATAAGGGCAACTCTTGATTTTTCAAACATTTGAATTAACGCTTCTTTTTTCTCGTTACAGTCAATATTGTATGAAGATGTTTGTAGCCAAGAATTAACAGAATTTGAGTAGTTTCTAATTCCTTCGGATGATATTCCTTTTAATTTTTCAATAATTTGATAAGTATCTTTTTCATAACTTCTAATAAACACATGTTCCTTGTATTCATCTATTTTACTTTCATTATGTTTATAATAAATGTTATTATTATATCGTCCAATAAGGTTTTCAATATTCTCAAAATTGGTGATATCTTTTTTGGGGGTATATAACTGACTATTTTGTTCAATATTATTTTTTATTAATCTAGCAAGTAATTCATGTTCTCGATTGGTTGTATCAATACATCCAAATAAATCTGATAATTTCGGGTTATGATTAATTGGTGAAAAAATAAATGGCATTTTGTCAAAAGGGATACATCCATATTTTAGATTCAAATTAGATAATAAGTTGCAAGTTTTACGATTATACTGCTTTTTCAATATCTGATTATTTAATTTATACAGAAAGTATCTGATTATATTATGACCTCCATACTTTCCTTTTGTTATTACACGGCATTTTTCTAAAATGTCAAAGAAATGGGTAACTTTCGCATTCTCTGTAATTTCCCCTTTTATATAGTTAAAATAGCTATCATTAAAATCAATAAGTTCTACTAAATTAAAACCCGTTTCAGTCAGATATTTCATTAATTCATAAATCTCTTTTGTTCCACCTATGTCAGAATGATTTCCAAAAAAGTCAGCAAAGTGATTTAATTCACATTGTCTAATTGATATTTCCCATTTATCAATTATTTGAATTGGCATATTTTTATCCAGAATATCAATACTATCATTGCTTACACCTAGCTTAACTGCATAATTTGAAGAAATATCAAGTTTAGTAAATGCAATTATACGGTCAAACTTACTTACGTAATCATTAGCTCTTGTAAATGTAACTTCATAGTATACCTCATAATTAACAACAAAAGGTTTTATTTTTTGGATGTAATATCTGTCATCATAAGAAGTTTTTGTTCTAACTCTTTCCGGTTGATTTAATTTCTTAGCTATTTTTTCATAATATTCATTTAAGTTAGAGTCTATATCTATTGGGAATTCATTGATATTTTCAAGAACCTCTAAATTGTAGCTTTTTTTTAAGTATGATTTCACTTTAATTAAGTACTCATAGTACTTTAACATTAAGCGTTCTGAATTTTCTTCATCAAGTGTATAATGCGAAGCTGTAATCTGTAACAGATTATGGAAACGGCTAAGGAATTTTAATTTTCCGATAGTCTTTACGTATGCATTTGCCTTTTCTATATTTTCATAAGAGACATCTATATTCCTCCCATTATCAAATATTTTTAGAGATATATGCTCTACAAAGTTTCTAAGTTGTGATAATATATTTTGTGATAATAGACCTCTATCTGCGACATCGAATTTATCAATGTTTTTACAAATCACTTTGTTAATTTCTAAAATATGAGAGTCTATTTTATTCATAATTTACTTTTTAGCAGGATGTTTCTTTGGCTTGTTGGTAACATCCGTGTATGTGCAACAAATTCCTGTATGTACTACGCTATTGCACATACATCCGCTATAGAAGTGTGTGTTTGTTTAGCTAAAGTTGTGTTATTTAGAATGTTAGAATATTTACCTATTTTCTGGTTATTGCACATACAGGAATTTTATTGAGAAGAGAAACAGACGTTTTTTTGTTAGTTTTATTATTTTTTCTGAAGGATAGCGTCAGCTTCTTCAATGTCGTTGCGTCTTTTTGCTTGATAAGCAATAATTTTTTCTTGTACTGCCGGATTTGTAAGTCCGAAAATCTTAGCGGCGGCAAATGCTGCATTTTCGGGCGATAGTACCGTCAGAGGAGCAACTCCGGATGGCATACGAAGACTGGAGAAAATATCGGCACCACCAAATTTATCACTATACGGAGGGCATGCAATAACCGGACAATGGGTTTGTGCATCGGCAAATCCGCTCAAAGCATTGCTCATGCCGGCAATGGTTATAAACACAACATTTTCTTTTTCGTATTCTTTTATCAATTCGTAGCATTTAATCGGCACTTTGTGTGCAGATGCTATTCTTATAACCGATTCAATCTCAAATTTATCGAGTACGGATTTGATTTGATTACCCCAATCAAGGTCGGATTTTGATCCCATTATTATAACAACTTTCATGTTCTATTAATTATGTTAGTAAGTTTCCTTTTCAGTTTACAAATATACCCCACAATCGTTTATTGATTACACAATTCATCGCTCAAATTTTTATTTTGATTATGCTCTACCCAAATAAGAGCATCTGTATTATAACCAATGGCTTTGGCTTTTTGTAGATATTCTCTTTTAATTGTTTCGGGAATAATCGTTGTACGAGAAAGAATCCACATGTATTTAAGGCTTTTTCCTACAACGAGAGCATATCTATATTCGGGGTCGATGGCAATTACATTGTATCCACTGTAAAAAGGACCAAAGAAAGATACTTTTAGCTTGGCTTCGTCGGCTTTACCTGCAAATTTTGCTTTTCCAATTGCTTCTTTCCACTGGTGTGTTTTGTAGTTAAATCCTCTATTTACTACTTTGATTGTATTGTCGGTATTTAAAGAATAGTTGGCAGTTGTATTGTTTAAGTTTTTTTCATACTTAAAGTCTAAACGGGCAATTTCGTACCATTTACCCAAATATTTACTTTTATCAAAGTTTTTTACCGCCCTTGCACCATTGGGAATGCTGTTGCAAGAATTAAGAGATAGGATGCTGACTAATCCGAATAAAGTGGCACCAATTCGTAGTTTTTTCGTTTTCATTCTCGTGTGTTTTTAGGTGATTAATTTTTATTATTGATAGTTTCCAACAAAGAAAAAATTCTTTTTTCGAGGTTGTAATTTTCTGTAATTCTTTGCCGTGCCATTTCTCCTAATTTGGTTTTATCTTCAATTGCTATTGCCGATAAAATAGCTTTTTCTACCTGTTCCGCGTTTCGGTCGTTTACAACAAATCCTGTATTGCCAATTATTTCGGGTATCATATTGACAGATGACCCTATTGGAATACATTCGCAAAGCATAGCTTCACAGAGAGAACATCCAAATCCTTCAAAGATAGACAGTTGCAGAACAAATTGACATTTACTGTAATATTGCTTCAATTCTTCGGAAGTAAGCCGACCCAGAAAAATCACATTGCTATTTTCATCTATAGTCGATGGTTGTGTGCATCCTGCAATATAAAATTTATAATTTGGATTTTGTTTTGCTACCTCAATGATGAGATCACCTCCTTTTAAAATGTATTGTTTCTGCGAGAAAACAGCGATAAAAGAATTTCCTTCTTTTTTAATTTCGGGTAATTTATGCCAAAGAGAGGTATCAAAACCATTATAAATTGTTTTGTTTTTTGTTTGAATGGCTGGAAAAAAGTGTCGATATCCTTGAAAATATTCTTTTTCATCGGAGTTCGAATAAAATGTGTTTTTTGTTGAAATCAATGAGCCGCTGACGGGTAATAACATCGAAGCATGTCTATAACAAAAACCGCAAACTGCTTTTAATAAAGGTTTGCGTAAATTGCCATAATGTAATGATGGAATAGAAGCACAGTCGGTACCATTTAATATAATATAAACAGGTATACCCATTATTTTCCCCATCATTGTGGGTACTAAAGCCCAATAACCTCCGAAAGAGATGAAAATAGCTTTGGTGCTTCTAAGGTGTCGCAGTATAAATAGTTTTTGAGAGATCATGTAGAGGATAGTTCGGCTTTTTTTCGACCAATCGCACGCGTTCACCTTTACCGAATATTCTTTCGATAGACCCTGTATATCATTATTGATAAATGATGATAAGAGTGGAGTTATATATAAGATTTTATTCTTCAATTTTATTTTTGTTTCAAATTACCAACTTCTCTACTCAGTGCGAATATACAAAAATTTTCTACAAGAAGATATATGATATGATGTTTTTTGCAATACCGAAATTTGTGACATTTTGCGTACCAAATTTCGAAAGAGACTCAATGTTCGTTAAAAATAAAAATACTTTTGTCTTTATTTGGGCTGATTTTCTTACTTTTGCGGAGAGTAGATTTATGTTTCGTCTTTTCAACCAAATTTAATACTTTTATTATGAATCCAAAAGTGAAAAAGGGCATTATTATAGGTGCTTCAGTTATTGCATTTGTGTTTGTTTTGCTTTTAACAACACCATTCTTGTTTAAAGACAAGATTTTAAAAGTAGCCAAACAGGAAATAAATAACATGATTAATGCGGAGGTTGATTTTAAAGAACTAAATCTCAGCTTCATTCGAAATTTTCCCAATGCTACTATCGAGTTGGATAATGTACGCGTTATTGGAACAAATGAGTTTGCAAAGGATACCCTTTTTTCCAGCGAAAATATACGATTAGTTGTTAACTTGAAGAGTCTATTTTCGGATGAAGGTTACGACGTGCGAAATTTAGAATTCAACAATTCGAATGTGAAATTACACGTTTTGCCCGACGGGAAGGTGAACTGGAATATCATGAAAGATACCTCTGAAGTGGATACAACGGCATCTAAATTTCACTTTAAGTTGCGAAGTTTCAAAATCAAAGCGGCTAATTTGGCGTATATTGACGAAGAGAGCAATATGCGTGCTATTATCAAAAATTTGAATCATACCACTTCGGGCGATTTTACAGCTGACAGTTCTTTGTTGGTTACACACACTACCATAGATTCATTGACTTTTACAATGGATAAAATTGATTATATCTCCAAGGCAAATGTGCTCTTCGATGCCGATATAAATGCTAATCTCAATGATATGATTTTTTCATTTAGTAAAAATTCATCACGCATTAATGAAATTGCGTTTTCACTTGAAGGTTGGGTAAAAAGTTTAGAAGATGGTTGGGGTATGGATTTAACCTTGAATGCAAAGGACGTTGATTTTAAATCTATTCTTTCTATGATTCCGGCGATTTATGCCAATAGTTTCAGTGACATAAAAGCCGGCGGTAAAGTCGATTTAAAAGGATACATTAAAGGTAACATGGTGGGAGATTATTATCCTGCGTTTAGTTTGGGATTGAATGTGGTTAACGGTTGGTTTCAATATCCTTCGTTACCCAAATCGTTGAAAAATATCAATGTGAATGCAAAAATTACCAATCCGGGAAAAACGCTCGACGAAACGGTTGTCGATATTTCTCGTTTCTCTTTCTTGTTGGGAGCCAATCCGTTTAATTTACAATTGCGATTAGCTACTCCGATGAGCGATCCTGATATGACACTCAAAGCTGTAGGAAAGTTGAATTTAGGTGATGTGAAAGATTTTTATCCGCTCGGAGATGACATGAAACTCAACGGTTTGTTAGATGTTAATTTGGCATTGGCAGGTAAAATGTCGTATTACGACAATAATATGTACGATAAATTTAAATTTTCAGGGAAATTGGATGTTTCCAATATGCTTGTGGATACCAAATCGTTACCTCAAAAAGTGTCAATTACGAATGCAAACCTTATATTCAATAACCGTTATGTTGACTTGACCGGTTTAGATGTAAAAATAGGTAGAAATGATATAAGTGCAACCGGTAAACTCGAAAACTTTGTGGCTTATGCTCTTCATGACAAAACACTAAAGGGTCAGCTGACAATGCAGTCTAATTATTTTAATGTCAGCGATTTCATGACCGAAGAAACAACAGGTGCTCAAACGTCTGCAAAAAATGCAGGGACACAATCCGCTGCAAGTGATACTGCTTCTGTGATTGAAATACCTAAGAATATTGATTTTACATTAAATGCCGGATTTAAACAATTGGTTTATGATAAAATGAATTTTACCAATGCAAAAGGAACGCTTAAAGTGCTTGATGGAGAATTGAATATACAAAACATGGCGGTCAATGCTTTTGGCGGAAGTATGTTAATGAATGGCCTTTATAGTACGAAAGAACCAAGCAAACCGAAAGTGGATTTTAACCTAAATATTCAAGAAGTAGCCTTTACCGAAATTTTCAGTCAAGTGGAGATGTTGCAGAAAATGGCTCCAATTTTCAAACAGTCAACAGGCAAATTTTCTACGAAAATTGCTTTTAATTCGTTACTTAAAAAGGATATGATGCCTGATTTGGCAACTCTTGTGGGTGGTGGTAATTTGTCAACGCAGTCAGTTGTAATAAAAGATGTTCCGGCTGTTACAGCTTTAGCTAAAGCCTTGAAAAGAGAAGATTTGTCAACTATGAATATTAAAAATTTAGCTTTAAATTTTGATATTAAAGATGGTAGAGTTACTACCAAACCTTTTGATTTCAAAGTAAGTGATGTGAAATTTAATATGGGTGGTTCAACCGGTTTGGATCAAACCATGGCGTATACGGGAAATGTGACATTGCCGAGTAAACTTAAATTGGGTGCTTTTTCAACTGTCGGTTTAAAAATTGGTGGAACTTTTACCAAACCAAAAGTGGCAATTGATTTAACGAATACGGTAAATACAGCGGTTCAAACAGCAAAAACGCAAGTTAAAGCAGAAGTAACTAAGCAGGTGGATAATGCTAAAGCAAAAGCGTTGGAAGAAGCTCGTCAGCAAAAAGCCAATGCCTTAAAGGCTGCTAATGCAGAAGCTGATAAACTTCGTACAGAAGCTAAAAAAGCAGGAGACCAATTGATTGCAGAGGCTCAAAATCAAGGAAATGAGTTGGTTAAAAACGCTAAAAATCCGATAGCTAAAAAGGCCGCAGAAATTGCTTCTAAAAAGATGGTACAAGAAGCACAAAAGAAAGCTGATCAATTGAACAAAAAAGCTGATGAAGAAGCAAAAAAGGTAATTCAGAAAGCCGAAAGTAGTGTGGCGATTTAAATCAACCAAATAGATAAAAATAAAAAAGCATCAAGGAAAAACCCTTGATGCTTTTTTTTTACGGAGGTGAATTATTTTAATTTTACAAGCGGATGATTCAAACCGTTCACTTCGTTTTTGATAACTTGATATTTGGGTAAACTCTCGAATAGTTTGGTAAGATTCTTAAAACCATAGGCTCTTGGGTCAAAACTCGGGTCTATTTTTCTCAAGCTCAGACCTACTTGTGCTATATGGACTTCTTCTTCTTCATTGATGGAAATATTGAAAGCTTTATCAATGATTGTCGTATCAATTTTTTCCGTTTTCGGAACGTCTGCGTTTTTGGTATATTCCGTATTTTCTGTAGTAACCTTTGCAATTTTCTTTCCGGTTACTTTTTTCTTACTAATTTCTTCTAGTAATTCACTGTTGATATTTTCACAATAAGTGAAAATTTCGCACGATTGAACAAAAGCATTCGGTGTTTTCTTTTCGCCAATGCCCATCACGAAAACACCTTCTTCGCGAATTCTTTTTGCCAAACCGGTATAATCACTATCGCTTGATACAATACAAAAGCCATCTACATTTTTACTGTGTAATATGTCCATTGCATCAATGATAAGAGAACTATCCGTGGAATTTTTACCGGTTGTGTATGAAAACTTTTGTACAGGATTGAACGAAAATTGGTTGATAATTTCTTTCCAACCATTCATTTGTTTTTCTGTCCAATCGCCATAGATTCTTCTTATTGTTGCTTTCCCGTATTTCGATACTTCTTCAAGAATTGCTTGTAGAAGCTTTGGTCGAGCATTATCGCCGTCAATTAGTACGGCTATGTTGAAATTTGTTTTTTCCATTTTTTTTTATTTTTCTATTCGAAAAAAAGGAGCCAGCTTTTCATCCAGTTGAGGGCAATCATTTAATGCACCGTTCACCAAACAAACACTTTCCACTTTTGCACGTATGCAAAGTTTCATATCGGGCAATCTGTAAATATCCTGATAAAATGCATGTTTAATTCCTTCTTTTCTTACGTTAAGTTTTGACACAAATTCATCCTTACTCTTCAAGGGAAATTTAAATGCCATTTCTATTCGGGCAACTACTGCGTCAATTCCTTGTTCGTGTAATTCGGCAAAACTGATATTTTGTGATAATAAAAATTCGTGGCGAGTATGTTCCAAATAGTGTTGATAATTAGCATTATTGACAATGCCTTGTAAATCGCATTCGTAGTCGCGAACTTTAAATAGTAATTCGTAATCGTATTTTTTTGCCATTTTATTGTTGATTTGAAAAGTTTACACTTACGCCTATTAGTTCATCATATCTTCCACCAAAAGGTCGATGATAGACATAAATAATATATTCATTTTCCGTTTCCCAATAATTGCCTTCAATTTGTTCCATTTGACCAATCGTTTCTCCGTTCGGAACAAATACGTAGTTATAGTTGTAACCTCCTTGTTTTAGTAATAAAGTATTCTCGTAAGCGGCTGTTTTGAAGTTATATACCATTTTCGATTTTTCGTCCAAACGAAATTCGTTGAATTGCCCCAGAAGATAGAAGTTTCCATCCAATATTGGCGTTTCCATAGGCAATGTAAAATGGACAAAAAAGTAATCACCTTCGGTATCATCTTCATCTGAGAATTGAACATTTATAATGTATCTACCATTTATATCTTTTTCGAGAGTATACCACTTTTTCTTGCGAATTTCATCAGGAAACAGTGTTACATGATAATATGGTTTATAGTAATCGATGGATTTAACCCGATTGCTTAGTATCCTGGTAGATGAAATGTCGAAGTTTCGGAATTCATTACCGGCATCAAAAATTAATTTTCGGTTATTTTTATAGATAGCGTTATTTTGTTCAAAATAGGTGGGCACAATATCTGTAACCTGATTGTCCGTGCGTAAGTTTTGACGAACAACAATTTTTAAATCGGTACTTGGAATTTGAATGTTATAGTTTGGGTATGACACTGCAAATTCTAGTTGCTGGTGACCTTTGTTATAGTCGATTTCTGTCATAGAAGTTACGTTCGCTTTTATTCCGACTTGAGTGCTTACCACCGAAAAACACGCAGAGAGAACAGGATGTTCGGTATCGTTATCTTTGAAAATGAGAACAACATAGTTTCCCGATACTTTAAATTGAATATCATTATTTGGAAAAGTCAATTCATAGTGAGTGTAGGAGAAAAAAGTGTTGATAGATGTTTTATAATCACTTATAAAACCTGTTCTTAATCCTTCCAAATATTCCGATTCATTAAGAGAAGATTTTGTCCAGTCAGCGTTACAATGAATTATTGTATAAGAATAAGAACTAATTTCAGGAGATAAATCATCAAATGATAAATTAATTTTTCCTTGAGAACCTAACTCTATGACGGGGTAATAAGGTTTTTTATCCGGATTTTCGATTCTTATGGTCTGGATTTCCTTTACAAAGGATTTTGTTTCAAAAACTTGGGCGTATCCACTCATAGTTGTCAAAACAAACAAATAAACAAGTATGTATTTGAAATATTTCATGTTGACAAAGATAAACGTAAAAAACGAATACACAAAAAAGCTCAAAAAACGTTACAAAATTCAGCAATTGATTTTGGTAAACTAAATATATTATGGTGTGTTTGATTCCTCTTTTTTTTATCTTTGCACGTAACTCACAATAAAATTGGATTTAAAATTACCCATATATGTTGACGTGATATTACCATTGCCTGTCGCAAATGTTTATACGTACGTTGTTCCCACTGAAATGCTGGGTCGGCTTGATGTGGGTATGCGAGTTATTGTGCCTTGGGGAAAAACGAAAATATATACTGCTTTGGTATATTCTTTTCATCAAGATTATTCGTCTGATTATCAAATAAAAGAAATCGTAGGTGTTTTGGATCAACAACCGATTGTTTCACCTGTTCAGTTGAAATTTTGGGAGTGGATTGCTTCGTATTATCAATGTTCCTTGGGTGAAGTGTTTAAGGCAGCTCTTCCTTCCGGTTTAAAACTTGAAAGTGAAACTTTTGTTGATATAAATGTTGATTCCCCGACTAATTCGGTTTTTTCTAAAAAGGAGCAGGACATAGTTGCTGTACTCCGAGAAAAAAAATCTCTTCGAATTGAACAGTTGATAAAAGAAAGTGGCAACAAAACTGTGGTGACGGCCATAAAAACACTGTTGGAAAAAGATGTTATCAGGGTTCGTGAGGTTGTACAAGAAAACTATAAGCCGAGATATGAAAATTATATTCGGCTGTCATCTCAGGCAAAGCAAAAGGGCGTTTTGTTGTTTGATGAATTGAAACGAGCTAAAAAGCAGGGTGAACTTTTAAAAGGCTATCTCGAATTGTCTGGTGGTAACGGAGAATTTGACGAACAAAATAAAATTTCGAAAAAGCAGTTACTTAGCACCTTCCAGGGATACGAATCTGCCTGTATAGCGTTGGTTGAAAAACAAGTTTTTGAAACTTATCCTGAGCAAGTTGCTCGCTTAGCAAGCCAGGAAGAAGAGTGTGAAGCAATAAACCATTTGAATGAAAGTCAGACGGAAGCTTTCGATAAAATCAAAACGCATTTTGATGAAAATAGGGTTGTTTTGTTGCACGGAATAACTTCGAGTGGTAAAACTGAAATTTACATCAGGTTAATACAAGAAGCTATTGAAAAAGGAGAGCAAGTTCTGTATTTAGTGCCTGAAATAGCCCTTACGATACAGCTCACCAATAGATTAAAGCGTGTTTTTGGAGATAAACTTGCCATCTATCACTCTAGATTTTCGGATGCTGAACGTGTCGAGATTTACAATGATTTGTTGAACAAGAACCGTTATCAGGTAATTTTGGGTGTTCGTTCTTCTGTGTTTTTGCCGTTTAGCCGTTTAGGGCTGATTATTGTAGACGAAGAACATGAAAATACCTATAAGCAATATGAACCGGCACCTCGTTATCATGCACGTAATGCATCATTGGTGTTGGCTAATATGTTTAATAGTAAAGTGTTACTCGGAACTGCCACTCCTTCCTTAGAAAGCTATTTTAATGCTACAACCGACAAGTATGCTTTGGTAGAATTATCGTCTCGTTACGAAAATATTCAAATGCCTGAAATTCTGGTGGTCGATATTCAGGACGCATTCAAGAAAAACCGAATGAAATCAATGTTTTCTTGGTTGCTTTTGGAAAAGATGCAAGAAGCTTTGGCAAATAACGAACAAGTTGTTTTATTTCAAAATAGGAGGGGATTTTCTTCTTTTGTAGAATGCTCACAATGTGGTTGGGTGCCTAAATGCAAACATTGTGACGTGAGTTTGACGTATCACAAAAACCAATATGCACTTACGTGTCATTATTGTGGTTATACTGAATCTATGCCGAATGTGTGTCCTTCTTGTGGAAACACGCAGATAAAGGATAGAGGGTTTGGAACGGAAAAGGTAGAGGAAGAACTGAAAAAATATTTTCCTGACGTTTCGATTGGTCGCATGGATTTGGATACAACTCGGACTAAATACGGATACCGAAATATTATTAATGATTTTGAAGAGCATAAAATTGATGTGCTGATTGGTACACAAATGGTTTCTAAAGGATTAGATTTTGAAAATGTGAGTGTTGTCGGTATTTTAAATGCCGATAATTTGTTTAATTACCCCGATTTTAGGTCGAGTGAGCGAGCTTTTCAAATGTTGGTGCAAGTGAGTGGCAGGGCGGGGAGAAAGCACAAACGAGGTATGGTCATTCTGCAAACTTTTGTTCCCCAAAATCCGATAGTAGCACAAATTGTAAACAATAACTATACTGATTTTTTTGCCACGCAATTGGCTGAACGAAAATTATTTAAATATCCTCCTTATTACAGGATAATTGCTATTTATACAAAACATAAGGACGAGAAAATAAATAATGCTGCGGTCGAAAAGTTGGCGTACGAATTAGTTGCCATTTTTGGAAATAGGGTATTGGGTCCCGATAATCCGCCTGTGGGTAGAATGCAAGGGTTATACGTAAAAAAAATAATGTTGAAAATTGAAAATGAGGCTTCGTATAAAAGAGCAAAAAATAGAATAGCCGAAACAATTAATAGTGTGTTGAAACAGTTTAAGACGGTAAATATAGTTGTAGATGTAGATCCGATGTAATGTGTGAATTATAATCCTATGAAGAAAATATTGTTTGTATGCTTGGGGAATATTTGTCGCTCGGCAGCTGCTGAGTCAGTGATGAAACAGGTCGTTGATGAAGCGGGTCTCAGTGATTCGTTTGTGATTGATTCTGCAGGAATTCTTTCGATACATAAAGGGGAAACTGCCGATTATCGCATGAAAGAGCATGCCACGCGGCGTGGATATACTCTTACCAGTCTTTCTCGACCTGTGGAATACGCTGATTTTGAAAATTTTGACTTAATCATTGGTATGGACAATACGAATGTGGATGATTTGTGTGACCGAGCACCAACATTGGAAGCCAAACGGAAAATTTCAAAAATGACTGATTTTTGTCAAGTTTGCGATGAAGATTATATTCCTGATCCGTACTATGGTGGTGATGCAGGTTTTGAGTTGGTGCTTGACATCTTGGAAGATGCTTGCCGGGGATTATTATTGAAAATTCAAACAGGGAAGATATGAGAACAATCTTGCAAATATGTTTAGTTACCCTAATGTCTTTATTTGGCTGTGAAGAAAAACCGGATAAGAACAAATACGAAACAAAAACGTATTACGAAATAGCTGTTGGTGAGCAATTTGAACTTTATTTGGCATCAAATCCGACAACAGGCTATTCATGGAAATGGAAAAACAAAAATTCTATTGCCGTAGTTGATAGCATTGGGTACGTTTACGATGCTGATGAGCCTGTTTTAGATGGAAGTGGTGGAACGGAAATCTGGAAATTTAAAGGTGTTACGGTTGGTACGGATACATTAAAATTCAATTATTGTCGTTCGTGGGAAGAAAATTCAACTATCGATTCAATTAATGTTGTGGTAAAGGTGAGATAGCTTTTTTAAAGATTTAATACAGACCTTAATGTTTTGTAACCCGTCGGGCTGGTCTTGATTTGTACACCGGTTTTAAGGGTTATCATCTGGTTTTGTTTCTCGTAAAGTTCAATGCGTGAAATCATTTCTACATTCACAATGAAAGAACGATGTACTCTTACAAATTGATTTTCAGGTAAATGTTCTTCAAAGTACTTCAGTGTTTGTTCTTTTAGGTATTTACCCTCATTTGTAAATATTTGGACATAATCACCATCGGCTTGTAAATAAAGAATTTCAGAAACCGGTACCACGTGAATTTTAGAACCCAATTTTACAGCGATTCTTTCTAATTGTTCTGTTCTAATTGCTTCCCTTGTCACAGCTTTCTCCTGCTTTTCTATGGCTTCATCAGCCATTTTATTTTGTTGAAAAACTAAACTGAACTGTTGTATAATTAGTAAATAAACCAACAGACCGATAAAACCTTGAATAGGGAGAATCGGCATCAATAGAATGGTCAATTCATTCCCCACTATCAAATACATGAAAGAAAATCCCAATCCCAACCAAATTCCGATAGTCAAAATTGATAGAGCGACATAGTTAATGATTTGTTGCTGAATGCTTAAGATGGCGTAATTTCCATATTTGATGATACTCCATAGTAATATGCCAAGTAATCCGTAAATAATCGCCTGAATAAAACCATCCAGTATAATAACCCATAACGGTAATTCGATTAGTGGATACAAAACTAACACTTGTAGTACTGCAAAAGCAAACCAAAAAAGGGAATACTGAACGATTTTAGTTGTATTTTCAAAAAAAGGATGCGTCATTTTTTCGAGTTTGGCTATCAATTACCGGGATAAGTTTATTAATTTCTCAATTCTCCTCCACCAAATACACAAGAGCCCACAATAAGTAGCTTTTTTGTCTTGTCGGTAGGTTCTTTTGGGTCTCGACTATCTTTGAATCCCCCAAAAACGCTATCTAAATGCGTTTCTATATACCAATCACCGGGAACGAGTATCGTTATTCCCCCAAAAACAGCATTTACTTCTAATATAGTTTCTCCAACAGGTAAATTTGTGTGTCGCAAATCCAATGTTATACCTCCAAATACTGCATTCATTTCACCTCCTTTAAATTCCGTATCCAAAACAATATGTTCTCCGTTACTGAATACACTGTCTTTTGAAAAACTTTTGGCATTTGTATCCCACTTATGATAGTTATCATACTTATATTGGAAATCTCTATGGTGATGGCTATGATGGCAACTGTGTAAAAAACATTTTGGTGAACAAAGTCGACCGATAATAAACAATAATCCGGCTGCAATGAGCAGAAACGGCCAGTAGAGTTGCGTGAAATCACCATTAATTCCCTGAAAATATGATGGGTATACTGCAATAAAACGGGGCGTAATAAAAAATGCACCAACCAAAACCAATACGGTTCCGGAAAAAATGTGTCGCCTAAAAAGGTTAATAATACCAATAAGTATCAGTAACATTGGCCATGAAAGAATTACGCTTTTTAATTGCATAGGTATAAATCCAAAGTTGAATCCGAGAAATACAATACCTGTCAGCATAAGTAATAGTCCAAACCCAAAACCTTTCATATGATGGTTTGAACGAAAATTTCTTTTAATCTTATTTTCCATGATAGTTTTGCTTTAAAATTTATGTTGCAAAGATTCGATATAAATAGTAGTAAAACAAGTAAAAATCGACAAAAAGCGTCTATTTTCCCGACGAAGATATGGATTTTGGTTGTAAAATATTCCACCGCTGTAATAAAAGAATAAAATCGTTATCTAATTTTTTACAATTCTTTTTGTTCTATCTCGTATATTTAATAAATTCGCCTATGAGTATTCTGAGAAAAATAAAAAAGCGTGCGAAATTTCTTAATGCAGAGGTTTTAGCTATCTACTATTCCATGAAAGATGCCAGAACACCATGGTTGGCAAGAATTATGGTAGGTCTGACAGTCAGTTATGCCTATAGTCCCATTGATTTAATCCCTGATTTTATACCGTTTATCGGTTATTTAGACGATTTGCTTATCCTACCGATAATGATAAAAATTTGTATTAGGCTAATTCCAAAAGAGGTTTTTGAAGAATGTCGTATAAAAGCACAAGAAAGTATTGCTGTAAGCAAAAAAATAGGAATCTATACGGCAATAGTTATTGCCCTTTTATGGATTGGGCTGATTGCATTTATAATATCTAAAGTGTTCTAAAAAAGAGAATTATTTAAATAATTTTTCCATCTTGCATTTCAATAATTCGGTCTGAAATAGTAGCTAATTCTTTATCGTGCGTTACGACCAACAAGGTCAAATTAAACTCATCACGTAGTTTGAAAAGTAATTGATGTAATTCTTGCTTGTTTTTGCTGTCCAAACTACCGGAAGGCTCATCTGCAAGTATTACCGAAGGTCTGTTTATCAATGCACGGGCAACCGCTACTCGCTGTTTTTCACCACCTGAAAGTTCGTTGGGCTTGTGTTCCAAACGTCCCGATAATCCCAAATATTGTAGCAATTCTTTCGCTTGGTGCTCTGCTTCTTTTTTCGATTTCTTACCGATTAATGCCGGAATCATTACATTTTCGAGTGCTGTGAATTCGGGTAAAAGCTGATGAAATTGGAAAACAAATCCTATGTTTTTATTCCTAAAATCCGATATATTTTTGTTGCTTAAATCATTGACAAGAGTATTCGCTATTTTAATTGTTCCATTGTCTGCTTTGTCGAGTGTACCCAATATTTGCAACAAGGTAGTTTTGCCTGCACCGCTAGCACCCACAATGGTAACAAATTCTCCTTTTTTTATTTCCAAACTAATGTCTTTTAAAACATGTAGTTCTCCGAAATGTTTGTCTATATGACTTGCTTCTACGATATTCATTGTTTTATTAATTTTCGTATAACGTATGATGATAAATAGCATCCAAAGATAGCTGGTAAATACGATATAGTACCAACTGTCGAACATTTATTTTTTTCATCGTCTATCAAAATGATGGCATTTTTGTTTACTTGTTCCGACGAAAAAACGACAGGAAGACCTTTTTCTATGCCTAATTTTTTCAGTCTTTTGCGGACATTTTTTGCCAACATACACTGATAGGTTTTTGATATATCGGAATATTGAATTTTAGTCGGGTCAATTCTTCCGCCGGCTCCCATCGACGAAATAATTTTTACTTTATGTTTGATGCAATATGCTAATAGAGATACTTTTGGAGCTAAAGAATCAATTGCATCTACCACGAAATTGAATTGTTTACTTTCAAATAAGGTTGGAATATTCTCTCCATCAATAAATATATCAAGAGCTTCAAGTTCCAAATTTGGGTTAATATCCCTTAGTCTTTCAGATAATATATTGACCTTTTTTTCTCCAATAGTTTTCCAAGTGGCAGGCAATTGTCTATTGATGTTACTTTCTTTAACCGTATCACTATCTATAATGGTCATCTTGCCTATTCCTGCTCGGCAAAGTAGTTCTGCAACATAGGCACCGACACCACCTAAGCCAACCACTAAAACATGTGAGGCTTTTAGTATTTCTATCTTTTCTTTACCGAGTAAAAGTTCTGTTCTGCTGTACATAGAAAGAAATTATAAAGAAGGTAAACTCATTCCTGTGATTTTTCGGTACAAGTCCAGTGCATAAACGTCTGTCATGCCCGATATGTAATCAATCACCGCTTGAATTTTTCCATAAGCACTTGGCGAATACATTTCGTATTGACAGGGAACTCTGTCAAGTAGTAGTTTTGAGTAAGCTTTTTCGGGATGAAAAACAGCCTTAGTCAGCTCATCTAACAGGGTTAGAATAATTTTGTACCCTGCCACTTCCACATCTAGTACTTCGGATGATTTATAAATTTTTTTGAACGATAAAGCAGCACAAGTTTTGTATGCTTTTTCGCAAACAGGTTCCAAATGGTCGATTAGGGAACCTTCAAAATGACCTGACAATATATCTTCCTCATTTTCGATAAAAGCAAGTGTACATTCCGATATTAATAGTCCGATAACGGCAGAACGTAGGTAGGCGATTTGTTCGTTTGTATCATCCACTATTTTCCATGTGTCAAAAATTCTTTGTTTCCTGTCTTCATTGAAAAAACCAAGTAACAACTCTTTTGTTTGTTCCGTTGTAAGTATTTTAAGTTTATGAGCATCTTCTATATCCATTATTTGGTAGCAAATATCGTCAGCAGCTTCTACCAAATACACCAGAGGGTAACGTGCATACTTGTTTTTACAAGTCGGATTTTTAATAATACCTAACTCTAAAGCAATGGTTTCATACGTTTCTTTTTCCGATTGAAAAAACCCGAATTTTCCTTTAGGTTGTGAAAATTCTGATGAATATGGATATTTTACAATAGATGCTAGTGTCGAGTAGGTCATAGCAAACCCGCCTTTTCTTCTTCCTGAAAATTGGTGCGTAAGCAGGCGTAATGAGTTAGCGTTTCCTTCAAAATAAATAAAATCATCCCACTCGTTATTTTTTTCTAAATAGTCTTGTAATTTCTGTCCGTTTCCTTCTGAGAAATAACTGGAAATGGCTTTTTCACCTGAATGTCCAAAAGGAGGATTGCCCAAATCGTGAGCCAGACAGCCTGCTGATACGATTGAACCGATTTCCAAAACATAGGGAAGCTTTTCTGCTGGATATTTTTTTGAAAGAGAATGTGAAATATTGTCGCCTAATGAACGACCCACACAAGCTACTTCTAGGCTGTGTGTCAAACGGTTATGTACGAAAACGCTTCCCGGTAGTGGGAATACTTGGGTCTTATTTTGCAATCGTCTGAAAGGAGAAGAAAAAATTAAACGGTCATAGTCGCGTTGAAACTCTGACCTATCCTCCTCTCGTTTTTTATGGTATTCTTCCATTCCAAAACGTTTGGTAGATAGTAGATTAACCCATTGCATTGTGTTTTCCATAATATTAAAATAAATTGACTAAATGAGAGTAAGACTTTAATTCTTTCCGCAGTGCTAAATAATTGTCCGAAACATTTTCCATAGCTTTCCAAAAATTGCTTCCATGATTCATGTGTTTGGTGTGACACAGTTCGTGCAAAATGACATAGTCTGCTAAATAATTCGGCACTAACATTAAGTAAGCCGAAAGATTAATATTTTTCTTGCTGGAACAACTTCCCCAGCGTTGTTTGGTGCGTCTTATTGTCACTTCATTGTACCTAAAACCATGTTTTGTGGCTAGCAAAGCGACTCTTTGGGGTAAGTATCTTTTTGCCTCTGCAAGTACAAATTTTTCAATGCCGTCTTTTATCTTTTGTTGATAGGTAGATGCCTTTAAATCAATGTTTTGAGGATATTCAATCAGTAAAATAGTGTCTTTTAGGCTAAATAAAAGATTAGTCCTGTTTGTTGCTTGTATTGAAACCGTAAATGTTATTGTTTTTAAACTTGTTATATCAGCCTGTATGTGTTGCGTTTTTTTTTCTATTCGAGTCAAGGCCTTGCTAATCCAATCTTTTTTCGAATTAACAAACTCAATGCCCTGGACCGTCGTAATTTTCTTCGGAATTACCAGTCTTATACCTTGTCCCCCGATCTGAATTCGTAAGGTTTTGGCTCTTAAGCTATGGATAACATCAATATCTCCAAATTCTTCGTGTGGATACGTCTCTTTCATCAATTAAATTTTCTATTGCAAAAATAGAAAAAAAAGCTAATATTTTGTCTGTTAAATAATTATTCCTATATTTGCACCCGATAATGAGATAGGTGAGGGGGGCGGAAGTTCCCCTCATTTGTTGGATATAAGATGACTATGATAGAAAAGGACTTTGTGTATCAAATTGTTAGCGATTTTCTAAAACAGAAAGAAGACTACTTTTTGGTCGATGTGGCTATCAGTAAAGCTAATGCAATTTTGGTCGAAATTGATGCCTTTGAAGGTGTTGATATTGATACTTGTTGTGAAATAAGTCGCTTTATTGAAAGTAAATTAGACAGAGAATTGGAAGATTATGAATTGGAAGTCGGTTCAGTTGGTATCACTTCTCCTTTCAAAATATTGCAACAATACAAAAAAAATATTGGCAATGAGGTAGAAGTCTTAACAAAAGACGGACGTAAATTGGTCGGCATTTTAGTGTCGGCAGAAGAAAATTCCTTTACACTCGAAGTTACAAAGAAGGTAAAAACTGAGAATAGCTCAAAGAAACAAGAAATTACAGAATCAATAAATTTTTCATACAGCGAAATAAAACAAACAAAATATAATTTCAGATTCAAATAAAAGTTATGAATAACAAACCGGAACAATCCCTGAATTTGGTAGACACATTCTCGGAGTTTAAAGACCTAAAAAACATCGACAAGGCAACAATGATTGGTGTCCTTGAAGATTCTTTTCGCAGTGTAATAGCAAAAATGTTTGGAACAGATGAAAACTTTACGGTCGTAATAAACCCGGATAAAGGGGATTGCGAAATTTGGAGAGAACGTGAAGTTGTAGCTGACGGAGCATTGGAAGACCCTAATTTACAAGTGGAACTTTCAAAAGCACGTCTTATTGATAAAGAATGTGAAGTGGGTGAAGATGTAACCGATGCTGTTAATTTTTTGAGTTTTGGTCGCCGTGCCATTTTGAACCTTCGTCAAACTCTTTCTTCCAAGATATTGGAACTCCAAAAGGAGTCTGTATATGATAAGTATAAGGAAATGGTCGGTCAGGTTGTTTATGGTGAAGTCTATCAAATTTGGAAAAAAGAAATGCTGTTGCTTGATGAACAAGGTAATGAAATGTTATTACCAAAGACAGAGCAAATTCCTACCGATTTTTATAGAAAAGGTGATACGGTGAAAGCAGTTGTTGTCAAAGTTGATAATAAAAACAATAATCTAAAAATTATTGTTTCGCGTACATCTCCTGTTTTTCTTCAACGTTTATTCGAATTGGAAATTCCTGAAGTTCAAGAAGGAACAATTACTATTAAAAAGATTGCTCGCATTCCGGGTGAAAGAGCTAAAGTTGCAGTAGAATCGTACGATGATCGTATTGATCCTGTGGGCTCTTGTGTCGGTGTTAAAGGCTCTCGTATTCATAGTATTGTCCGCGAATTGAGAAATGAAAATATAGATGTCATTAATTACACATCAAATATCTCTTTGTTTATTTCAAGGTCTTTAAGTCCTGCTAAAGTGCTTTCTATCAGATTAGATGAAACGAATAAAAAGGCTGAGGTTTCTCTTCGTCCCGAAGAAGTTTCTATGGCAATCGGTAAAGGAGGATTGAATATCAAATTAGCAAGTATGCTTACCGAATACACCATTGAAGTATTCAGAGATGTTGAAGAAGAAGATGAAGAAGATGTATTTTTGGACGCATTTACAGATGAAATTGAACCTTGGGTTATTGATGTATTCAAATCAATTGGTTGTGATACGGCAAAAAGTGTGCTCGAAATTCCACGTGCGGAGTTGATTGATAGAACAGACCTTGAAGAGGAAACCATTGATGATGTTCTTGCTATTTTAGCACAAGAATTTGAATAATAAATTCCTCTTTTGCAGATGCTTTCTCGGAAACAGACGCATTTAATGTTGGACAAAGTGCCAAACGAAAACAAATTTAATTAGAAGAAAACCAAAGATTATATATGTCTATAAAATTAACTAAAGTCGTCAAAGATTTAAATGTGGGATTGTCCACTGCTGTTGAGTTCTTACACAAAAAGGGCTTTTCAGACGTGGAAGTGAATCCTAATGCTCGTATTTCCGAGGAGCAATATGATTTGCTCAACAAAGAGTTTAACAAGGATAAAAGTCAAAAAATAGAATCTGAAATTTTTGCCCAAAGAAATAAGGAAAGAACCAAAGGTGAGGCTGTAACATTAGACGGTTTCGAAGCCGTTAAGCCACAACCCGAAGAACTAAAAGTGGAAATTTCCGATTTAGATCGTCCTCATTTTAAACCTGTTGGTAAGATTGATTTGGATAGCATAGGTAAAAAACCTGTTGCAAAGTCCATTGTTGAGGAGCCACAAGAACTTGCTAAAGAAGAAATTAAAGAGGAGCCTAAAAAAGAAGAACATCCTATTCTAGATACGAAAGAAGAAGCCCTTGCGGAAGAAAAAGTGGAAAAAGAACCTGAAGTTAAACTTGTTAATCAACAAGCAGAGGAAAAGCAAGAAAAATTCCAGGAAGAATCAAAGCAAAAAATTCAACCGAAACAGGAACCTATGAATTCTCCTAAAGAGGAATCAATTGTGTCCGAAGGTTCCGATGAAGTCGAAATATATAGCATGGGTACAACTTTGCATTCAACTATCAATGTTGTAGGTAAAATTGATTTAAGTGCAATAAACCAACAAACTCGTCCGAAGAAAAAAACAAAAGAAGAAAAGAAAAAAGAACGTCAAGATAAGATTACGGATAAAGAAAATGCGAAAGTTGTTTTGCAAAAATCGGCAACTCCAGTGCAGACAGATACTCATTTAAGTGAAGAAAAAAAGAAACGTAGTCGTATTCAAAAAGAACGTGTAAATATTTTCGATCCTGCAAATCAGCCTAAAAGACCGGTAAAGCCACAACCTGGTGGAAATACAAATACGTCTGGTAATAAGTTCCATTCAAATTTTAAAAAACCGGTAATAAAAGAGCAAGTCAACGAAGAAGATGTTCAAAAACAAGTAAAAGAAACATTAGCTCGTTTAACTAATAAAACAAAATCAAAAGGGTCGAAATATCGTAAAGATAAGAGAGAAGCCAACACGCAACGTTTGCAAAGTCAAGCAGATATGGAGCGTTTGGATGGTCAGGTTATTAAAATCACTGAATTTGTAACAGCCAATGAATTGGCTACTATGATGGATGTAAGTGTTAATCAAGTTATTGCAACTTGTATGAACATAGGTTTGATGGTTTCTATTAATCAACGTTTGGATGCCGAAACTATCAACATTGTGGCTGAGGAATTTGGCTTTAAAACAGAATATGTAAGTGCCGAAGTAGCCGAGGCTATTCAAGAAGTAGAAGATGCTGAAGAAGATTTGTTACCTCGTGCTCCAATCGTAACGGTTATGGGACACGTTGACCATGGTAAAACTTCCTTGCTGGACTATGTCCGGAAAGCGAATGTAATTGCCGGTGAAGCCGGTGGTATAACACAGCATATTGGGGCATATAATGTTACGCTTAGTGATGGTCAAAAAATAACATTTTTGGATACTCCGGGACATGAAGCGTTTACGGCTATGCGTGCTCGTGGTGCAAAGGTTACCGATATAGCTATTATTATTGTAGCGGCCGACGACGATGTAATGCCTCAGACTATTGAAGCAATAAATCACGCATCAGCCGCAAATGTTCCTATTGTTTTTGCTATTAATAAAATAGACAGACCCAATGCAAATCCCGATAAAATTAAAGAAGCTCTTGCCGGTATGAATTATTTGGTAGAAGAATGGGGTGGAAAATACCAATCTCAAGATATTTCTGCCAAGAAAGGTATTGGCGTAAAAGAACTTCTTGAAAAAGTATTGTTGGAAGCTGAATTATTGGATTTGAAAGCTAATCCAAATAGAAAAGCCGCAGGATCTATTATAGAATCTTCTTTGGACAAAGGTAGGGGTTATTTATCTACCGTTTTGGTTAATTCAGGGACTCTGAAAATGGGTGATGTCGTATTAGCCGGAACTAGCCATGGTAGGATTAAAGCAATGTTTAACGAACGTAATCAACGTGTCACTTCCGCAAAACCTGCTGAACCGGTATTGATACTCGGATTGAATGGTGCACCGCAAGCGGGTGATGAGTTTCATGTACTTGATTCAGAACAAGAAGCTCGTGAAATTGCCGGTAAACGTGAACAATTACAACGTGAACAAAGCTTACGTACAAAGAAACATCTTACTCTTGATGAGCTGGGACGTCGTATAGCTCTAGGAAACTTCCAAGAATTAAATGTTATTGTGAAAGGTGATGTTGACGGTTCTATTGAAGCATTGTCCGACTCGTTGATAAAACTTTCGACTCCCGAAATTCAGGTCAATGTTATTCATAAAGCGGTAGGGGCAATTTCCGAATCCGATGTAATGTTAGCAGCTGCATCTAATGCCATTATGGTAGGATTTCAAGTGCGTCCGTCCTTACCGGCACGTCGTTTAGCCGAAAAAGAAGGAATTGATATTCGCTTGTACTCTATTATATACGATGCTATTGAGGAAATAAAATCGGCAATGGAAGGTATGCTTTCTCCTGAGATAAAAGAAGAAATTACTGCTACATTGGAAATTATGGAAGTCTTCAAGATTACTAAAGTCGGAACAGTCGCTGGTTGTTTGGTACGTGAAGGTAAAATTAAACGATCAAACAAAATACGTCTTATCCGTGATGGCATTGTCATCTATTCCGGTGAACTTGGCTCACTGAAACGTATGAAAGATGATGTGAAAGAAGTTTCTTCCGGTTATGAATGTGGATTAAATATTGGGAATTATAATGATATTCGAGTTGGTGATATCATCGAATCTTTTGAAGAAGTAGAGGTAAAGAAAACATTATAATTAATACGTAGGATTGTCTGCATTTTGTTTCTGTGGCGTAATATCTTGTTCATAAGATGATTATGTCGCGAATCAAAGCGTGGGCAATTTTTTTTAAACAGGAATGTGGAAATAGGAAATTATATAGATATTTTTCTCATAATACCTCTCGCTTGGGGATTTATTCACGGGTTGTTTAAGGGGCTAATTATGGCATTGGGTTCTTTTTTCGGGCTCGTCATTGGAGTCCTTTCGGCTCAGTTGTATGCTCCTGATTTTGCTGCTACTCTAATCAAATGGTTTGAATTTTCATCCAAAGTTTCTTACGTTATTTCCTATTTTATTTTATTTGTAGTGGTATCCTTGTTCTTTGTTTTTTTATCAAAGTTACTGGAAAAGGTTGTAAAATTGATATCTTTGGGCTGGATAAACAAATTGTTTGGCTCAATATTCGGACTCTTAAAATATGCTTTGATATTGAGTGTTTTGATTAACTTAGGTGAAAAATTAGATGGAAAAATTAATATAATTTCTGACCAAAAAAAAGAAGAGTCCATATTGTATTATCCATTACAAAAGATGATTCCAACACTATTGCCTTTTTTTGAATGCCATCAAGAAACAACTAGTACAGATGAAAGATAAAAATATAATAGACGATATAACAACAGATGATTATAAATATGGTTTTACCACAAATGTACAAACCGATGTTATTCCTGTTGGATTAAATGAGGATGTCGTTCGTTTAATTTCTTCAAAAAAGAAGGAACCTGAATGGTTGTTAGATTTTAGATTAAATGCCTATCAGCATTGGTTGACTATGAAAATGCCTACCTGGGCAAAATTGAATATACCTCAAATAGATTATCAGAAAATAGCCTATTTTGCCAATCCGATGGTCAAAAAACCAAAAAATATTGATGAAATAGACCCCGAATTGGTAAAAACATTTAATAAATTGGGAATTCCTCTTGAGGAACAAAAACATTTATTGGGTGGAGTTGCCGTAGACGCTGTTATGGACAGCGTTTCTGTAAAAACTACTTATAAAGAAGGTTTGGCCGATTTAGGTATCATATTTTGTTCTATAAGTGAAGCTGTTGCTAATTATCCCGATTTAGTAAAAAAGTATTTAGGATCAGTAGTTCCATATACCGACAATTTTTTCGCCGCACTAAATTGTGCTGTTTTTAGTGATGGATCTTTTGTATATATTCCCAAAGGAGTACGTTGTCCAATGGAGCTTTCCACTTATTTTCGTATCAATGCAGCTAATACCGGACAGTTTGAAAGAACACTTATTATAGCAGAAGATGATGCGTATGTGTCTTATTTAGAGGGATGTACTGCCCCAATGAGAGATGAAAACCAGCTACATGCAGCTATCGTTGAAATAATAATACATGAAAGGGCAGAAGTAAAATATTCTACAGTTCAAAATTGGTATCCCGGTGATAAAAATGGTGTCGGGGGCATTTATAATTTTGTTACCAAACGAGCTCTTTGTAAGGGAAATGGTTCTAAGGTGTTTTGGACTCAAGTGGAAACAGGTTCTGCTATTACGTGGAAATATCCGAGTTGTATTTTAAAAGGCGATAATTCTGTTGGGGAATTTTATTCTGTTGCACTGACTAATAATTATCAACAAGCCGATACAGGAACTAAAATGATTCATTTGGGTAAAAATACCAAAAGCCGTATCGTGTCCAAAGGAATTTCAGCAGGTAAAAGCCAAAATTCGTATCGAGGGTTGGTGAAAATCGTTAAAAATGCAGATAATGCAAGAAATTTTTCTCAATGCGATAGTTTATTGCTCGGAAATGAGTGTGGGGCACATACTTTTCCATATATAGAAGCAAACAATGAAACTGCTATTTTGGAACACGAAGCCACAACTTCCAAAATTAGTGAAGACCAAATATTTTACTGCAATCAGCGTGGTATTTCCACCGAAGACGCAGTTGGGTTAATTGTTAATGGTTTTGCGAAAGAAGTACTCAATAAATTACCAATGGAATTTGCCGTAGAAGCACAAAAATTACTGCAAATCTCATTAGAAGGAAGTATTGGATAATTTGTTAAAAAATAAAAATCAGATTGATGGATAAAAAAGATATGTTGATAATAAGAGATTTACATGCCAATATAAATGGTAAAGAAATACTAAGAGGTATCAATTTAACGGTTAATGCTGGAGAAATTCATGCTATTATGGGGCCTAATGGTTCCGGTAAAAGCACTCTTGCTTCCGTTTTAGTTGGAAATCCAGCTTTCGAAGTTACTCAAGGCGAAGTCCTTTTTTATGGCAAAAATTTACTGGAATTATCGCCCGAAGATCGTTCTCGTGCGGGTTTGTTCCTTAGTTTTCAATATCCTGTCGAAATACCGGGGGTTAGCATGGTCAATTTTATGCGTGCTGCTGTCAATGAGCACCGTAAATATAACAATCAAGAGCCTCTTTCTGCTAGTGAATTTTTGAAAATGATGCGTGAAAAAAAAGAAATAGTAGAACTTGATAGCAAGTTGGCTAATCGTTCTGTAAATGAAGGCTTTTCTGGCGGAGAAAAAAAACGGAACGAGATCTTCCAAATGGCAATGTTAAATCCAAAATTATCAATCCTTGATGAAACCGATTCCGGATTGGATATTGATGCACTTCGTATTGTCGCCAATGGTGTTAATAAGTTAAAAAATGACGACAATGCGTCTATCGTTATTACTCATTATCAACGGTTACTCGATTATATTGTGCCTGATTTTGTCCATATTTTGTATAAAGGTCGTATCGTGAAAACTGCTGGAAAAGAATTAGCATTAGTTCTTGAAGAAAAAGGGTACGATTGGATAAAACAAGAAATAGAAGAATAAAAATGGCTAAGGAACAGTACATATCATTATACCAACAATACTCCAAAACAATAAAAAAACATTGTTCGGAATTGCTAAATAAATATAGAGATGAGGCTTTCGAAAGTCTTTGCCAGTCAGATTTTTCTGTTCACTCTGAAGAAAAAAATGCAATTAATTTACAATCAGCCTACGATTTGGACTTCGGATTCAATTTTAATAGGTTGGATTTAAATGCGGATCCTTACAAAATATTCAGATGTGATGTTCCGAATATTAATTCTTATCTGTGTTTTGTGGTAAATGATAAATATTATCAAAATACTGATCAAAAGCTTAAATTACCCAATGGTGTTGTAGTTAGCAGTTTAAATACTATTTCCGAAACCAATCCTGAACTTGTTATCCCATATTTGTTTAAAAAGATGGATTGGAAAAACAATCCTACACAGGCTTTCAATGTGATCTTTGCACAAGATGGACTTTTTATTTACGTGCCTAAGAATACCGAAATGGAACTGCCTATTCAAGTGGTTAATTTTATGTACGGTAATTCTGATATTATGGCTGTGAGTCATAATTTAATAGTCCTTGAAGAAGGTGCAAAACTTAAATTGTTAGTTTGCGATCATACATCAAATGATTCTCAATATCTTGCAAATAGAGTAACGGAAATTTTTGTTGGCAAAAATGCTTCTTACGAGCATTATAAAGTTGAAAATACCCACAACGAAATGACAAATATATCCAATGTTCTTGTCAATCAAGGTGATAATAGTAAATTGCTTACAAACTTGATAACTCTTCATAATGGGTATACTCAAAACAATATAAAAATAGATATCAACGGAGAAAATTCCGAAACTGTTGTTTGTGGTCTTGCTATTGGAGATAAACGACAAACGATAAATAATTATACCCTAATTGACCATTCCGTACCGAAATCAAACAGTCAGCAAATGTTTAAGTACATTCTTGATGACGAGTCAAAGGGTACTTTTACAGGTAAAATACTGGTGGAAAAACAATCTCAAAAAACAGTAGCTTTCCAAACATGTCGTACCATATTGCTTTCCCAAGATGCAGATATAAAAGCCAAACCTCAATTGGAAATTTATGCAGATGATGTAAAATGTAGTCACGGAAATACCATTGGTCAACTTGACGATGCAGCAATGTTCTACTTAAGGTCAAGAGGCATTTCCGAAAAAGAAGCCAAATTATTGCTGATGTATGCTTTCGTGCATGATGTCCTTGAAAATATTACTATAGAAGCACTGAAAGATAGAGTGAAGATGTTGGTGGAAAAACGTTTGAGAGGAGAACTGTCAAAATGCTCGGGTTGTATTATCTGTAAGTAAATGGCGTTTCTGAAAAAATATACCTAATAAACAAAAGATAAATAAAAGCCAAATTATGGGAGCTATATTTGATGTCCAAAAAATTCGACAAGATTTTCCTATCTTGTCACATAAAATATACAACAAAGATCTTGTCTATTTTGATAATGCGGCAACGACTCAAAAACCAAATTGTGTTATAGATAAGATTAGGGAAGGTTACACGGATAATAATGCCAATATACATCGTGGAGTTCACTTTTTGAGTCAAAAAGCCACAGAAGAACATGAAAAGGCTCGTGTTGAGGTTCAAAATTTCATTCATGCAAAATCAAGTAACGAAATAATTTTTACGCGAGGAACAACTGAGTCTATAAACTTAGTAGCATTTTCTTTTGGTGAAACGTTTTGCAAATCAGGTGATGAAATAATTATTTCCGAAATGGAACATCATGCTAATATCGTTCCCTGGCAGATGTTACGCGACAGAAAGGGTATTATTTTAAAAGTTATTCCTTTTCTTGATAATGGGGAGCTCGATGTAGAAAAACTTCCTGAATTAATTACTACAAAAACTAAACTAATATCCTTGACTCATGTCTCCAACGTATTGGGAACGATAAACCCGGTGAAGGAAATAGTTAAAATAGCTCACCAAAATGATATTCCTGTTTTGATAGATGGAGCTCAATCGGTTCCACATATTGGCATAGATATACAAAATTTAGATGCTGATTTCTATGCTTTTTCGGCTCATAAAATTTATGGACCGACTGGTATAGGTATTCTTTATGGAAAGGAATATTGGTTAGAAAAAATGATGCCATACCAAGGTGGTGGAGAAATGATTTCTCAAGTTACCTTTGAGAAAACAACATATAACCAACTTCCATTCAAATTTGAAGCTGGCACGCCCGATTTCATAGGATCTACTGCTTTTGCAGAAGCTCTTCGATACGTAAATACCATAGGAATAGAAAACATAGCAGCCTATGAACACGAATTGTTACAATATGCCACAGTTGCACTTAATCAAATAGAGGGGATGCATATATATGGACAATCACCTGAAAAAAGTGGAGCCTTGTCTTTCTTGGTTTCCAATATTCATCATTATGATATGGGAGTTCTTCTCGATAAGTTGGGAATAGCTGTTCGTACCGGACATCATTGTGCTCAACCTATTATGAACCATTATAAAATAGAAGGAACAGTGCGGGCTTCATTTGCTTTTTATAACACAAAAGAAGAAATTGACCGTCTAGTAAATGGAATTAAAAGAATTGTAACCATGTTTTAATTTTGTACATATGACAATAGAAGAAAAACAACAACAAATAATAGCTGATTTTGCCGATTTCGATGACTGGTTTGATAAATATTCTATGCTTATTGAATTAGGAAACAATCTTTTGCCATTCGATGAAAATAAAAAAACACAAGAAAATCTAATTCAAGGATGCCAAAGTCGTGTTTGGTTAGATGCTAATTTAGACGAAAAAGGAAATGTAATTTTCACCGGAGATAGTGATGCCGTTATCGTAAAAGGCATATTATCGCTTCTAATTTCTGTTTTATCTGAACAAAAACCTGCAGAAATTCTAAATTCCGAATTATATTTCATAGATAAAATTGGATTGAAAGAGCATCTTTCCCCAACACGATCAAATGGACTTTTAGCCATGATGAAACAAATGAGGCTATACGCATTGGCATATAGTAGGAAAATATAAGATTTTTTTTCAGTTATAATAAATTGATATTAAAAAAGTTAAGGAATAATCTTTGATATGGGATAAAAAAAGGGGTAAAAAAGTTTGGAGGATGGGAAATAAAAGGTTTATCTTTGCAGCCGCTTTCAGGGGATAGCGATAGGTGAGTTAAGGAGGGAGTTGGCGAAAAAAGATTAAAAAAACTTTGAAAAAAGTTTGGATTGGAAGAAGAATAAGTATTATCTTTGTAGCCCGTTTCGGTTTGAGATAAAGGATTGGAGAGCGGGGAGGAAGTTTGGTTATCACAGGGGTGTGATGATTGGAGCACAAAAGAGAGATCTTTGACAGATTGAATGATAGAAACAACAAAAAAGGTAAAAAATAGCAACCGTCAAAAAGTATCATTGCTATCTATGCAAATAGGTAGTGATATTTAAAAAAAGGTCAATGAGCAGAAACAGGAAAAATAAGAAATAGAAATATATAAACAACGAAGAGTTTGATCCTGGCTCAGGATAAACGCTAGCGACAGGCCTAACACATGCAAGTCGAGGGGCAGCACATGAGTAGCAATACGATGGTGGCGACCGGCGCACGGGTGAGTAACACGTATGCAACCTACCTATAAGAGGGGAATAACCCGGAGAAATTCGGACTAACACCGCATAATACTGAATATTCGCATGGATTTTCAGTTAAATATTAATAGCTTATGGATGGGCATGCGTATGATTAGATAGTTGGTAGGGTAACGGCCTACCAAGTCAACGATCATTAGGGGTTCTGAGAGGAAGGTCCCCCACATTGGAACTGAGACACGGTCCAAACTCCTACGGGAGGCAGCAGTGAGGAATATTGGTCAATGGGCGAGAGCCTGAACCAGCCATGTCGCGTGAAGGAAGAATGTCCTATGGATTGTAAACTTCTTTTATACAGGAATAAAGTGTACTACGAGTAGTATTTTGTATGTACTGTATGAATAAGGATCGGCTAACTCCGTGCCAGCAGCCGCGGTAATACGGAGGATCCGAGCGTTATCCGGATTTATTGGGTTTAAAGGGTGCGTAGGCGGAATAGCAAGTCAGTGGTGAAAGTTTGCAGCTTAACTGTAAAATTGCCATTGAAACTGCTGTTCTTGAGTACAGTAGAGGTAGGCGGAATGTGTAGTGTAGCGGTGAAATGCATAGATATTACACAGAACACCGATTGCGTAGGCAGCTTACTGGAGTGTAACTGACGCTGAGGCACGATAGCGTGGGGATCAAACAGGATTAGATACCCTGGTAGTCCACGCCGTAAACGATGATTACTAACTGTTTGCGATATAATGTAAGTGGTACAGAGAAATCGTTAAGTAATCCACCTGGGGAGTACGCCGGCAACGGTGAAACTCAAAGGAATTGACGGGGGCCCGCACAAGCGGAGGAACATGTGGTTTAATTCGATGATACGCGAGGAACCTTACCCGGGCTTGAAATGCAGAGGAATGATTTGGAAACGAGTCAGTCAGCAATGACCTCTGTGTAGGTGCTGCATGGTTGTCGTCAGCTCGTGCCGTGAGGTGTCGGCTTAAGTGCCATAACGAGCGCAACCCTTATCATTAGTTACTAACAGGTTAAGCTGAGGACTCTAGTGAGACTGCCGCCGTAAGGTGAGAGGAAGGTGGGGATGACGTCAAATCAGCACGGCCCTTACGTCCGGGGCGACACACGTGTTACAATGGGGGGTACAGAGGGTTGCTACTTGGTGACAAGATGCTAATCTCTTAAAACCTCTCTCAGTTCGGATTGGAGTCTGCAACTCGACTCCATGAAGCTGGATTCGCTAGTAATCGCGCATCAGCCATGGCGCGGTGAATACGTTCCCGGGCCTTGTACACACCGCCCGTCAAGCCATGGAAGCTGGGGGTGCCTGAAGTCCGCTACCGCAAGGGGCGGCCTAGGGCAAAACTAGTAACTGGGGCTAAGTCGTAACAAGGTAGCCGTACCGGAAGGTGCGGCTGGAACACCTCCTTTCTGGAGCTGTTGACCTTTTACAGGTGGCTGTTTTTTTTCGTTTTTTGTTTGTTTCTGTTGTTTAAATTTGTAAAGCATAGTAATATCGGAAGTGTGGTTGAGCCACGGTTGAGGTAATAGCTGCAGAATTTTAAGAATATTATATGCAGTCCTATAGCTCAGTTGGTTAGAGCGCTACACTGATAATGTAGAGGTCGGCAGTTCAACTCTGCCTGGGACTACAAGAAAGATATAGGTTTATAATAAAGCAAACCGGGGGATTAGCTCAGCTGGCTAGAGCATCTGCCTTGCACGCAGAGGGTCAACGGTTCGAATCCGTTATTCTCCACATGAAAAAAGAAGAATTAAGCTGGAGGGTTTAATTGGATAGGGGGATAAGGGGAGGAGAGTTAAAAAGGAAGATATTTTTATATCATTAAATGTATTGGTATAATTATACGATTCTGACAGAATGAGGAGGTGTTTTTTGAATGCTTTTTCAGGAAGTTAAAAGAAAGAGATCTTTGACAAAATGGACAATTAAAAGAAAAGAGAAAAGAAGACACTATACAGCGTCATATTTTTTTAGGAAAATATAACGAGGTTATAATTAAAAAGAAAGACAAAGGGCACCTGGTGGATGCCTAGGCTCTAGGAGGCGAAGAAGGACGTGATAAGCTGCGATAAGCTACGGGGAGGTGCAAATGACCGTTAATCCGTGGATTTCCGAATGGGGCAACCCGATATACTGAAGGTATATCATCCCGTTAAGGGAGGCGAACGTGGGGAACTGAAACATCTAAGTACCCATAGGAGAAGAAAACAAAAGTGATTCCGTGAGTAGTGGCGAGCGAAAGCGGAACAGCCCAAACCAATGATGTAGCAATGCATTGTTGGGGTTATAGGACTGCGATATACGATATAAAAAGGAATCGGAATTACCTGGAAAGGTAAACCATAGAAGGTGAAAGTCCGGTACGAGTAATGTTTTATAGAGTTAGCAGTATCCTGAGTAGTGCGGGACACGAGAAATCTTGCATGAATTTGCCGGGACCATCCGGTAAGGCTAAATACTCCCTAGAGACCGATAGTGAACCAGTACTGTGAAGGAAAGGTGAAAAGAACCTTGAATAAAGGAGTGAAATAGAACCTGAAACCAGGTGCTTACAAGCGGTCGGAGCAGCTTCGTGCTGTGACGGCGTGCCTTTTGCATAATGAACCTACGAGTTACTTTTTCTGGCAAGGTTAAGGCTCTCAGAGCTGCAGCCGAAGCGAAAGCGAGTCTGAATAGGGCGCTATAGTCAGAAGGAGTAGACGCGAAACCAAGTGATCTACCCTTGAGCAGGTTGAAGGTTGGGTAACACTAACTGGAGGACCGTACCGGTATACGTTGAAAAGTGTTCGGATGACTTGAGGGTAGGGGTGAAAGGCTAATCAAACTTGGAGATAGCTCGTACTCCCCGAAATGCATTTAGGTGCAGCCTCAGGGGATTTCTTATGAGAGGTAGAGCGACTGATTGGATGCGAGGGCTTCACCGCCTATCAAGTCCTGACAAACTCCGAATGCTCATAAGATTACTCTGGGAGTGAGGGCGCGGGTGCTAAGGTCCACGCCCGAGAGGAGAAGAATCCAGACCATCAGCTAAGGTCCCCAAATGTATGTTAAGTTGAATTAACGAAGTCGAATTGCAGCGACAGCTAGGATGTTGGCTTGGAAGCAGCCATTCATTTAAAGAGTGCGTAACAGCTCACTAGTCGAGCGGTTTGGCGTGGATAATAATCGGGCATAAACATACTACCGAAGCTATGGAACCAGTAATGGTTGGTAGGGGAGCATTCCAAATTGCGTTGAAGGTATAGCGATAAGCTGTGCTGGAGTATTTGGAAAAGCAAATGTAGGTATAAGTAACGATAAAGGAGGTGAGAAACCTCCTCGCCGGAAGACTAAGGGTTCCTGATCAACGCTAATCGGATCAGGGTTAGTCGGGGCCTAAGGGGAAGCCGAATGGCGAACTCGATGGAAGAATCGGTTAATATTCCGATACTACCTTAAAGAGCGATGCAGGGACGGAGTAGTGAAAGTTCTGCTGTCTGACGGAATAGGCAGTTAAAGGGTGTAGACGTTGATTATGGTAGGCAAATCCGCTGTAAGAGTCGAACCTGAAAGTACAGAGAGCCCTCGTGGTGATTTGATATGAACGTAAACAGACTTCCAAGAAAATCTGCTAAGCATATTTTTAGGGTACCCGTACCACAAACGGACACACGTGGTCAAGTATAGAGTACTAAGGCGCTCGAGTGATTCACGGTTAAGGAACTAGGCAAATTAGACCCGTAACTTCGGGAGAAGGGTCCCCTACTCAGCAATGAGAGGGCGCAGAGAAATGGTCCAGGCGACTGTTTAACAAAAACACAGGGCTATGCAAAATCGAAAGATGAGGTATATGGCCTGACACCTGCCCGGTGCTGGAAGGTTAAGAGGAGATGTCATCGTAAGAGAAGCATTGAATTGAAGCCCCAGTAAACGGCGGCCGTAACTATAACGGTCCTAAGGTAGCGAAATTCCTTGTCGGGTAAGTTCCGACCTGCACGAATGGTGTAACGATCTGGACACTGTCTCAACCGTGAGCTCGGTGAAATTGTAGTATCGGTGAAGATGCCGATTACCCGCAACGGGACGGAAAGACCCCGTGAACCTTTACTGCAGCTTTGCATTGTGTTTGGGTAAGTAATGTGTAGGATAGGCCGGAGGCTATGAAGTGGGCACGCTAGTGTTTGTGGAGCCGACGTTGAAATACGGCCCTTTGCTTATTTGAATACTAATTCCCTTGAAGGGAAGACACTGCATGGTGGGTAGTTTGACTGGGGTGGTCGCCTCCAAAAGAGTAACGGAGGCTTCTAAAGGTACCCTCAGGCCGATTGGTAACCGGTCGTAGAGTGTAATGGCATAAGGGTGCTTGACTGAGAGACATACAAGTCGAACAGGTAGGAAACTAGAGCATAGTGATCCGGTGGTTCCGCATGGAAGGGCCATCGCTCAAAGGATAAAAGGTACTCCGGGGATAACAGGCTGATCGCTCCCAAGAGCTCATATCGACGGAGCGGTTTGGCACCTCGATGTCGGCTCGTCACATCCTGGGGCTGGAGAAGGTCCCAAGGGTTGGGCTGTTCGCCCATTAAAGTGGCACGCGAGCTGGGTTCAGAACGTCGTGAGACAGTTCGGTCCCTATCTGTTGTGGGCGCAGGAAATTTGAGAGGGTCTGACACTAGTACGAGAGGACCGTGTTGGACGAACCGCTGGTTTATCGGTTGTTCCGCCAGGGGCATTGCCGAGTAGCTAAGTTCGGAAAGGATAAGTGCTGAAAGCATCTAAGCACGAAGCCATCCTCAAGATTAGATTTCCATGAGGGTCGTTGGAGACTACGACGTTGATAGGCTGCAGGTGTAAAGACAGAGATGTCATAGCCGAGCAGTACTAATAGCCCGAACTTTCTTTTTGCAAAACAACGCGAAGTATAGTGTTTTTTGATTCTTTTTTCTAAGGTTGTCTATTTTGTTAACGTCATTAGAGACTGAGTATTAGCAATAATATCAGTGAACTATTTTAGGTGGTTATAGCGTTGGGGCTCCACCTCTTCCCATTCCGAACAGAGAAGTTAAGCCCAATGGCGTCGATGGTACTGCATATTTGTGGGAGAGTAGATAGCTGCCGTTTTTCGAAGGGAGAGTATTTTCTTAAATGAAGATACTCTCCCTTTATTTTTTTCGTTATCGCATTTCTCTAATTTAATGCTATTTGTTTAGATCTTATTCCAGTAAAGCAAAGAAAGAAAGCTTCTGTTTACATAATTTAATATTTTTATAATGAATTACTCAATAAAAGATGTTTTTTATCCTAAATTGTTTACTTGTCTGAAAGATTACAGCAAGAAAAAGTTTTTAACGGATTCAATGGCCGGTATTATTGTAGGTGTCGTGGCTATTCCATTGGCTATTGCTTTTGGTATTGCGTCCGGAGTAGGACCGACGGAGGGTTTGGTAACCGCTATAATAGCAGGTTTTATTATCTCTTTTTTGGGGGGAACTAAAGTTCAGATAGGGGGTCCAACAGGAGCCTTTATAGTCATTGTTTATGGTATAATTCAACAACATGGATTAACTGGATTAATGATTGCTACTATAATGGCAGGGATTTTATTAGTTTTAATGGGAATGTTTAAATTTGGCAGTATTATAAAATTTGTTCCCTATCCCGTTATTGTGGGTTTTACAGGTGGGATTGCTTTGGTCATTTTTTCTACTCAAATGAATGATTTGTTTGGATTAGGAATTAAAAATATCCCTGCAGATTTTTTTCATAAATGGTTTGTTTATTTTAGTAATATTGGTCAACTTAACATGTGGGCATTTGCTACTGGATTATTTAGCTTATTAATAATTATTTTTACTCCAAAGATCTCAAAAAAAATGCCTAGTTCATTAGTCGCTATTATTGTTGTTACTCTGTTGGTTTGGGTATTAAAACACTTTACTGATATAGAAGGAGTCAAGACGATAACGACCATTAGTGATTTATATGTATTGCCTTCTGGTGTTCCAACCCCGAAACTTCCTGAATTATCATTGAATGAAGGTGAAACGTTATTTACTACAGTACAAAGCCTTTTCCCAGCAGCATTTACTATAGCAATTTTAGGAGCTATAGAATCATTGCTTTCAGCAATGGTGGCAGATGGGGTTATTGGAGATAAACATAATTCTAATACAGAATTGATAGGTCAGGGTATAGCAAATATTGTTGTGCCATTTTTCGGTGGTATTCCTGCAACGGGAGCTATTGCAAGAACAATGACAAACATCAATAATGGAGGACGTTCTCCAATTGCCGGAATAGTGCATGCCGGAGTGTTACTTTTGGTATTATTATTTTTTGGAGGTTTAGTAGGTTTGATTCCAATGTCTTGTTTAGCTGCTGTTTTAATTGTTGTTGCTTATAACATGAGTGGATGGAAAACTTTTGTTTCTTTGGCAAAGAATCCAAAATCAGATTTTGCTGTTTTACTAACTACCTTTACATTAACAGTCGTATTTGATTTAACAGTAGCAATAGAAGTTGGTTTGTTGCTTGCTATTGTGTTGTTTTTGAGGCGAACTAATGAGGCTACTGTTATTCGATCATTTCGTGATGAAATAGATCCAGGAGATAATTTGGATGTTACTCTTCATGAAGAAAAGTTGTTAATACCAGAAGATGTAGAAGTATATGAAATTGACGGACCTTACTTTTTTGGAATAGCCAATAAGTTTGATGAAATTATGCAATCTATAGGAGATAAACCTAAAGTTCGTGTTATAAGAATGCGTAAAGTTCCTTTTATAGATTCAACCGGCATTCATAATTTAAAGAATCTTTGTATTCAGTCTAAAAAAGAAAATATACAAGTTGTTTTGTCAGGCGTAAATAAACATGTGCGAGAAACCCTGTTGAAAGCAGATTTTTTAGATTGTCTTGCTGAAGAATTCATTTGCTCAAATATAAATGAAGCTTTGGACAAGGCGAATAGTTTAGTGAAAAAATAGAAATCAGCATTGTTAATCATATAAAAAAAAGAGACAAATTTTTGTTTCTTTTTTTTATATGATTAACTTTACACTCACTTTTACGAAACCTTAATCTTAAAAATAAAAGAAATGAAAAAATTGAACACAAAAATTAAGCACTTATTGGTTGCTTTTTTCTGTCTCTTAGCATCAACCAGTGCCTATTCTCAAGTGCCGTTGGCCTCTACAGATGTTATGTTGCAGGCATTTTATTGGAATTCTCAATCTGCAACGACGTGGGCTCTATTGAATAATTCTGCGGCTGAAATTGCTGAAAGTTTTGATTTGGTTTGGTTACCTCCTTGTCATAATGGAGAAGGTGGTGGAACCTCTAATATGGGTTACCATCCGATTTTGTGGTCTGGATTTACTAGCTCGTGGGGATCAAAATCTACTTTACAAACTCTTATTTCAACCCTACATACGGGAGGTGCAAAAGTAATTGCGGATATTGTTCTTAACCATAGAGCAGGAAGTACGGCTACTACTTTTTATCCGGATAATTTCGGTACTTATGGAAGTACAGCCTTCACAATGGCTCAAATTTGTTCTGATGATGAAAATCCAGGAACCGGAGCAAAGGATGCCGGTTATGAAACGGTTTGTTCTGCTTCGGGTGGATATTGTTCAGCTCGTGATTTAGACCATTCTTCTTCTGTTGTTCAAGCGGGCATCAATGCATACTTACAGTATATGAAGAATGAAATAGGTTTTGATGGTTGGCGTTTTGATTTGGTAAAAGGATATCTTGGTAAATACACGAAGATATATACTCAAGCAGCAGGTAATTATCTTTCAGTGGGTGAATATTACGATGCCAGTTACGATGCACTCAAGGCTTGGGTAGATGCTACCAGCCAATCTTCTATGGTATTTGACTTTGCATTCAAAAATGCAATAACGACTTGGGGAGGAGGAACCAGTTATTCGGGTTTGTCATGGCTTGATGGTTCAACGGCTCGTCCGGCAGGACTTATCCATAATTCTGCGATGCGTCAGTATGCGGTTACTTTTATTGATAACCATGATACCGATGTTAGTCATACAGATGGAAATTGGCCTTATACAGGTGATGTTGAAAAGGCTAATGCCATTATGTTGTCTGCGGCTGGTATTCCTTGCGTTTTTTGGAAACATTGGGTTTCAAATAAGTCCGCTATTCAAAGTATGATTGCAGCTCGTAAATCTGTGGGTTTGAATAGTAATTCAGATGTGACTGTAACCAATACAAGTGGATATTATGAATCGACAGGTATTGGAACCTGTGGAACTCTTATTTGTAGAGTCGGCTCTTGGAGTGGAACTCCCAGTGGCTATACAGTAGCTTGCTCAGGTACAGGTTGGGCATATTATACGAAAATTACAGGAACTAATTGTGGTGGAAGTTCTGATCCGGGAACAGACATAGGAACCATAACTATTAGATTTAAAGCACCAGCATCATGGACTGCAGCGTCTATATGGGCTTGGGATGCAAGTAATACATCCGAAAATTTTTCAGGAGGCACATGGCCGGGTACAGCAATGACGTTGGGAACAGATGGTTATTATTCAATTACACTTACGAATGTTACTGCATCTACTATGGGTGTTGTTATCAATAATGGTGTTGCTTCGGGAGGAGAACAAACTGTTGATTTAACTACTACAGGCAATATTTGTTGGACAGCAGGCTCTCTTACCAGTGGTAAATATGCTGTTACAGTTGATGCTACATGTAGTTCTGCAATAAATGAGATTGAAGCAAAACATTTGTCAATTTATCCTAATCCTACCCAAGATGTTTTAAATATTGACACAGAGGATCAAATCGCTCAAGTTGTTATAGAAAGTCTTTCGGGAAGTGTGGTGAAAACCTCTTCTGATTTAAAGGTCAATGTTTCTGATCTCCCAGCAGGAATGTTTTTGGTAAAAGTTGTGTATGTTGATAATACTGTTCAAACGAGTAAGTTTATTAAATACTAACAAGGTCTTTTGAATTCGGATATTTAAAAGCGAGTTGAGTAAATCTCAACTCGCTTTTTTTTCGAATAAATCAACATAAAGATTTAGTAATAAGAATAAAAATTATTACCTTTGCAGTGTCAAAATTTTTTCGATATTCTCATAGTCGAAAATCATAATCAAAAAAATAATCATTTTTTTTCTTATAATCCTTTTGCATGTTGCAAAAGGAGAGTTATACATTAAAAACCATTTTTCATGTCTACAATCAATGAATTAGAGAGTAAATCTCTTTTGGAACTTCAGACGTTAGCCCAACAATTGGCTGTCTCTAAATCAGAAACTATGGATAAGAAAACATTGGTGTATGCTATTCTAGATCGAGAGGCGGAAACTGTTTCTCAAAAGAAAAGTTTAGAAAAGCCTTCTGTAATGAAAGACGATAAAAAGAGAGTAAGAGTAATTCGTAAGAAGGAACAACCTGTGGTGGCAGCTACTAATAAATCGGTTACGGAAAATGTAATAGTACCGGAAGTTATTTCTCCTAGTTTGGAGAAAGAGCCTTTGAAGGTAAATAAGTCTAAAAAGGTTATTATTTCTAAAAGAGTTTTGCCTGTCGTGGAAAATAAGGAAAACAAAGATGTGAAATCAGAAATTGATATTGTATTTCCAGTCGCAGATGAAGAAGTCCTTTTGGAGAATCCAATTATTCTTGATTCCGTTTTTTCTGAACCCTACATAAATGTCAATAAAGAACCTCAAATATTAAAAAAAATACAAAAAGTTAAACCAACATCTTTAGAAGCCGAAGCTGCGGATAAACCATATGAATTTGATAATTTATTAAAAGGGTCGGGAGTGCTTGAAATTATGCAAGATGGTTATGGTTTTTTGCGTTCACCTGAATATAATTATTTTTCGTCACCTGATGATGTCTATGTCTCTCAATCTCAAATCAGACTTTTTGGATTAAAAACAGGAGATACGGTGGATGGATCAATAAGACCTCCCAAAGAAGGCGAGAAATATTTTCCTTTGGTAAAAGTTGAAAAAATTAATGGTAGAGATCCCGGTTTTGTCAGAGATAGAGTTCCTTTTGAACACCTTACACCATTATTCCCAGAAGAAAAATTTACGCTTATAGGCAAATCAGCTTCGTCATTATCAACCCGTATTGTGGATTTATTTTGCCCAATAGGTAAGGGACAGCGTGGTTTGATTGTGGCTCAACCGAAAACAGGTAAAACCGTCTTGTTAAAGGAAATCGCTAATGCTATTTTAGCTAATCATCCCGAAGTCTACATGATAATTTTGCTTATTGATGAACGCCCTGAAGAAGTAACAGATATGGCTAGAAGTGTAAAAGCCGAGGTTGTTTCTTCCACATTTGACGAACCTGCGGAAAAACATGTAAAAGTGGCATCTATTGTTCATGAAAAGGCTAAGAGATTAGTTGAATGTGGTCATGATGTTGTTATTCTTTTGGACTCAATAACACGTTTGGCAAGAGCTTACAATACAGTTTCTCCGGCTTCCGGCAAGGTGCTTTCTGGAGGTGTGGATGCGAATGCATTACATAAACCAAAGCGTTTTTTTGGTGCTGCAAGAAATATAGAAAATGGGGGAAGCCTTACCATTATAGCAACAGCACTAACTGATACCGGGTCGAAAATGGATGATGTGATTTTTGAAGAATTTAAAGGTACCGGTAATATGGAATTGCAATTGGATAGAAAATTATCCAATAAAAGATTGTTCCCTGCTATTGACATTATGGCGTCAAGTACTCGTCGTGATGATTTATTGTTGGATAAAGATACATTGAATAGAATGTGGATTTTGCGTCGTTATTTATCAGATATGAATTCTACAGAAGCAATGGAATTTTTAAAAGATAGAATGGAAAAAACACGAGATAATGAAGAATTTCTTGTTTCAATGAATGGATAAAATTTACTTTAAGAACAAATAGATTATATTTAATTAATAATTAATCATTCTAAAAATGGCTAAAGAAAAAAAATTTCTAACATGTGATGGTAATCAAGCTGCTGCACACATAGCATATATGTTTAGTGAAGTTGCTGCCATTTATCCAATCACGCCATCGTCAACAATGGCAGAATATGTTGACGAATGGGCTGCTGCCGGTCGTAAAAATATCTTCGGAGAAACGGTACAAGTCCAAGAAATGCAATCAGAGGCTGGAGCTGCTGCCGCTATGCACGGATCTCTTCAGGCTGGAGCATTGTCATCAACATTTACTGCATCACAGGGTTTGTTATTGATGGTTCCTAATATGTATAAAGTAGGGGGAGAACTTCTTCCGGGAGTTTACCATGTGGCTGCTCGTGCATTAGCATCTCATGCACTATCAATTTTTGGCGATCACCAAGATGTAATGGCCGTTCGTCAGACCGGTTGTGCTATGCTTGCTACGGGATCTGTCCAAGAAGTAATGGATTTGGCTGCTGTGGCTCATTTATCTGCTATTAAATCACGTGTTCCTTTTGTTCACTTCTTTGATGGTTTCCGTACGTCTCACGAAATACAGAAAATTGAAGAAATGGACATGGATGAAGTCGCTAAACTAATTGACCAGAAAGCTCTTGCCGAATTCCGTGAACGTGCTTTGAATCCTGAAAATCCAGTTCTCAGAGGTACAGCTCAAAATCCGGATATTTATTTTCAAGCCCGCGAAGCTTCTAACCCATTTTATGATAACGTTGTAGGCATTGTAGAAGAATATGTTAACGAAATAAATAAAATTACAGGTCGAAAATACGGTTTGTTCGATTATTACGGTGCACCTGATGCTGATCGTGTGGTTATTGCCATGGGTTCTGCAACGGAAGCACTTCGTGAAGGCATTGATTATTTGATAGCAAAGGGAGAAAAAGTAGGTTTAGTAGCGGTACATCTTTATCGTCCATTTTCCGCGAAACATTTTCTTGCTGCTGTTCCTAAAACTGCCAAGAAAATTTGTGTGCTTGACCGTACAAAGGAACCGGGAGCAAACGGAGAACCTCTTTACTTGGACGTAAAAGATTGTTTTTATGGTGCAAAAGAAGAGCCTGTCATCGTGGGTGGTCGTTATGGATTGTCTTCTAAGGACTTTACCCCTGCACAAGTTTTGGCCATTTATGAAAATCTTGCTTTGAATATGCCAAAAAATCACTTTACGGTTGGTATTGTGGATGATGTAACCTTTACCTCTCTTCCTTTGAAGGAAGAAATTGCCTTAGGTGGTTCAGGTATTTATGAGGCAAAATTTTATGGACTTGGTGCTGATGGAACAGTAGGAGCCAACAAAAATTCTATTAAAATCATTGGTGATAATTCAACTAAAAAAGTTCAGGCTTATTTCTCGTATGACTCAAAAAAATCAGGAGGATTTACTTGTTCTCATCTTCGTTTTGGGGATTCTGAAATACGTTCTACCTATTTGGTAACTACTCCAGATTTTGTTGCGTGCCATGTTCAAGCTTATCTTCATCTTTATGATATTACTAAAGGGTTGAAGAAAAATGGAACATTTTTGTTAAATACAGTTTGGAATGCAGAAGAAGTGAAAAAACATCTTCCAAATAAAATTAAAAAATATTTAGCAGTAAATAATATTAGTTTCTACATTATTGATGCTACAGAAATTGCACAGAATATTGGTTTGGGTAATCGCACCAACACTATTTTGCAATCGGCATTTTTTAAGATTACCAACGTAATTCCTTACGAATTGGCTGTGGAAAAGATGAAATATGCTATCAATAAATCATACGGTAAAAAGGGCGAAAATGTCGTTAATATGAATTATGCAGCCGTTGATCGTGGTGGTGATTATGTAAAAGTTGATGTCCCTGCAGAGTGGGCTGATATTATAGTAGAAGAACCCGTTGTTGACAGTTCTATTCCTGATTTTGTGAAAAATATTGTTATGCCTATTAATGCACAAGCGGGAGATGATCTTCCTGTTTCAGCGTTTAAAGGTCGTGAGGATGGTACTTGGGAACAAGGAACCGCCAAATATGAAAAACGTGGTGTTGCTGCTTTTGTTCCTGTTTGGAATGCTGATAATTGTATTCAATGTAACCAGTGTGCATATGTTTGTCCTCATGCTTGTATTCGTCCATTCGTTCTTGACGAAGCAGAACAAGCCAAGGCACCGGTCGGCTATAATACGTTAAAAGCTAACGGAAAACAATTTACCGGAATGACTTTCCGTATTCAAGTCGATGTTCTTGACTGTCTTGGTTGTTCTAATTGTGCAGATGTGTGTCCCGGAAACAAAGGAAACAAGGCTTTGACTATGGTGCCTATTGAGGGCGAACTTCCGAACCAAGATAATTGGGATTTTTCAGTTGCTAATGTTAAGACGAAACAAAGTTTGGTAGATATTCAAGCTAATGTTAAAAACTCACAGTTTGCGACTCCATTATTTGAATTCTCCGGAGCTTGCTCCGGTTGCGGTGAAACTCCATATGTGAAATTAATTTCTCAATTATTTGGAGACCGTCAGATGGTTGCAAATGCGACAGGTTGTACCTCAATTTATTCAGGGTCAGCTCCTTCTACGCCTTATACCAAAAATGAACAGGGACGTGGAACGGCTTGGGCAAATTCTCTATTTGAAGACAATGCTGAATTTGGTTTGGGTATGGTTTTTGCCGTTGATACCATGCGTGATCGTTTGGCTGAGCTTTTCAAAAAAGGTATGACTTGTGATTGTTGCAGTGCGGAATTGAAGGGTTACTTTGGAGAATGGCTTGAAAATCGTAATAATCCTCTCAAAACAACAGAATTAGAGGTGAAAATTACGCCACTTGTAAATGCTTGTGGTTGTGATATTTGCAAAGATATTCGTCCATTGACTAAATTTATTATTAAGAGATCACAATGGATTATTGGTGGTGACGGTTGGGGATATGATATAGGTTTTGGTGGTTTAGACCATGTATTGGCATCCGGAAAGGACGTAAATGTATTGGTCGTTGATACTGAAGTTTACTCCAACACAGGAGGTCAGTCTTCAAAATCTACTCCCGTTGGAGCTGTTGCTAAGTTCGCTGCTTCGGGTAAGCGTGTTCGTAAAAAAGACCTTGGTATGATTGCTGCAACCTACGGTTACGTGTATGTTGCTCAAATTGCAATGGGTGCTAATCAAGCACAAACATTGAAAGCCATTCGAGAGGCTGAAGCTTATAACGGACCTTCATTAATTATTGCATATGCACCATGTATTAATCATGGTTTGAAAGCCGGTATGGGTAAAGCTCAGGCAGAAGAAGCTCGTGCCGTTGAATGTGGATACTGGCATTTGTATCGTTTTAATCCCGATTTGGAGGCAGAGGGCAAGAATCCAATGCAGCTTGATTCGAAAGAACCCGATTGGACTAAATTCCAAGAATTCCTTATGGGAGAAGTTCGTTACAATTCCTTGAAGAAAGTATTCCCCACACAAGCTGAAGAATTGTTCCAAGAAACTCAGAAGAATGCTTTGTGGCGTTATAATGGTTACAAGAGAATGGCAGAGCAAGTTGGAAATAGTGAAAAATAACATTGAAGTTATATAATTGTAAAAGGGGAAAATTTGATAAAACGAATTTTCCCCTTTTTGTTTGTAAACGATATGGCGTTATTATTAAAATTAGTAACTTTGAAAGGTATTTAACAAATAAAATTTTGTGAAATGGAAGCAATAAATAAAGTTTTGGAAGTAATTAAAAATGCAGGAGAACCTATAAACGCAGGTAAGATAGCAGAATTGTCAGGATTAGACCGTAAGGAAGTAGACAAAGCAATGAAACAATTAAAAGATAATGGATCAATCGTTTCTCCTAGGCGTTGTTATTGGTCTGTAAAATAATTTGTTATACAAAAGAGCTGAAAATGGAACATCATCATCACCATGAACATAATTATGACATAAAGAATCTGGGAAACATTTTTCTTATTGGAATTTTATTAAATGTTCTTTTTGTTTTAGTTGAATTTAGCACAGGTTTCTATTACAATTCCCTTGGATTGATTTCGGACGCGGGTCATAATTTGGGTGACGTTGCCAGTTTGGTTTTGTCTATGTTGGCATATAAACTTTCAAAAGTTCATAAAAATAACAAATACACCTACGGATATAAAAAAAGTACCGTATTGGTTTCACTTTTAAATGCTGTTATTTTGTTAGTTTCTGTTGGTTTTATATTGGCAGAAAGTATTCATAAATTATTTAATCCTCAACCACTTGAAGGCTTTGCTATTGCTTGGGTGGCTGGTATTGGCGTTTTTATTAATGCTCTTACAGCCTTTTTATTCATCAAAGACAAAGAAAAGGATTTAAATGTAAAAGGGGCTTATTTACACATGGCAGCAGATGCTTTGGTTTCTGTTGGAGTCGTTATTTCCGGAATTGTCATTGCATTTACGGGTTGGTATATTATTGACCCGATTATTGGGCTTTTTATCGCATTGATGATTGTTATTTCTACATGGAAATTATTGCACGAGAGTATACGTCTTTCATTGGATGGTGTTCCTACTAATATAGATATTGAGAAAATAGAAAAAATAATCGTTTCTGAACAGTATGTGGAAAGTGTACATGATTTGCATATTTGGGCACTGAGTACAACTGAAACGGCTCTGACTTCACATATTGTAATTTCCGATATGTCCCGAATGGAAGAAATAAAGGCTCATCTTAAAAAAATATTATCAGAAGAGGGTGTTTCTCATGCCACTCTGGAGTTTGAGGAAAAGAATATTTGTTGCTTAAATAATTGTTTCTAATTTGCCTTTTATATTCAAATGCTTTTTTTAGTTTTTTTCGCTTCTTTTTCTTTTTTTGCATGATTTAAATCATTAAATAAAAAATCTTTTCGGAATGGATTTACATTCCAAATACATATTCTCGTCGGGAAAATATAGCCTACTTGTCGATTTTTTGTTGTTTTGTGATAGTTTACATCAATATATTTGTACTCAATAAAGCATACATAGAAATAATTCCAAAACACTTTTCTTCGAATAGAACATTAGAGAAAGAAAATAAATAGCAAGAACAAACAAATTATAAATGGGTATGGTGGATATTTTTGTACTCTCTATTAATTTTTCTTCTAATTGAATATGATTTACGTTTTTAAAACTGATGTAAGCTCCATTCATAAGGCTGATTGTCTTAAGCCTAAATTGAATGCATTGTTTCCTTTCTGCCAATGGAATTTTGACTTAGAGGATTGTGATAATATCTTTCGGGTTGATAGTGATATTTATTCTTTGGATGATATTTCGGCAGGATTGCAGCAATTGGACATTGCATATGAAGAATTGTTATGATAAATTGTCATACATCTTCTCAGTGGAATACGATAAAAAATAGAATGTTCATTTTATTGTTGTATTTTTTTCTTTGCACCCCTATTTGAACAAAAATAAAGATGAATCTATTAAATAGAATATATTCGGGTTACTATAAACCCGGAGGGGAAAAAGAACTGCTTTGTTTGGCTCTTCCAATGGTAATTTCTACTGCTTGTGACGGCGTGATGACTTTCACTGATCGTTTGTTTTTGGCTCGTGTAGGCTCTGAACAGATGAATGCTTCATTGGCTGGAGGGACTACGATGCAAATGTTATCTTTCTTTTTTATCGGGCTTATAGGATATTCCACCGCTCTAACTGCTCAATACTTAGGTGCGGATGAAAGAGCAAACTCAACGAAGGCAACCTTTCAGGCTATTATTATCACTATGCTTGCATGGCCGGTAATTATGTTGGCTAAACCTTTGGCTATTTTGCTATTTGATCTGTTGCATACACCTACATCGCAAATTGGTTTTCAAATACAATATCTTTCGATTTTGGTTTGGGGAAGCATATTCGCTTTGATGCGTCATACTTTCAGTTGCTATTTTGTTGGTGTAGGTCGGACAAAAATTGTGATGCAGGCAACTATAGTTGCCATGCTGACCAATGTTGTATTGGACTATATTCTTGTTTTTGGTAAACTGGGGTTTAATCCGATGGGGATACAGGGAGCCGCCATAGCTACAGTAATTGGATCTGTAATCGCGTTATTTATTTTATTGGGTGCCTATTTTAGACGTAAAAACAGAAATGAATTTTTTGTAATGAAATCTTTCAAGTTTAACTTGAATATTATGAAAAAACTTGTTTATTATGGCTTTCCTTCAGGGTTGGAGCTTTTTTTAAATTTTTTGGCTTTTTTTTGTATGATATTGCTATTTCAGTCGCAGGGAGATGTTGTTTCTACAGCCACTACCATTATGTTTAATTGGGATATGGTTTCATATATTCCCCTTTTGGGAATTGAGACTGCTGTAACCAGTTTGGTCGGACGGTATATGGGAGCGGGGCGTCCGCAGGTTGCTCACCGTGCGGCTTTGTCAGGAATCAAAACCGGTGTAATATATTCATTTGGAATATTAATTATTTTTATTTGCATACCTGAATTTTTAGTTGATATATTTCATCCTGCGACTCCAAGTGCTATTTATTCCAATGCCACCCCAATAGCTGTAGCAATGGTACGGATTGCTGCTTTGTATGTGCTTGCTGAAGCTATAGTATCATCCATTGTAGGAGCTTTACGTGGTGCCGGAGACACTCATTTTACCATGCTTATTTCCATTATTACTCATTGGATGTTTGTTCCCATTTTGTATTTGTGCCTAAATGTATTTAATCTGTCGGTGCAACTTAGCTGGTTTTTCTTGATTTTGTTTTTTCTAGCTTTTAGTACGCTTCTTATTAAGCGTTTTAATGGTGGAAAGTGGAAGAAAATAAAGGTAATTAATAGTTAAAAGCTTTATTGGCAATTTAAAACCATAAAAAAAGAGATTCTCTTTTTTTATGGTTACGGTTTCAATATCTATTACAACACTTTTACAGGAATACAGATATCCAAAATAAATTTACGTTCAGGATGTTCTGTATGGTCGTTGTAATAATATTCAAAAGAGCTTCCTTCTCGGGGTTCGTAACCGCTTTCACTTAACCATAAGCACATAGTATTCCATGCTTGTTCAAATTCCGTTTCTGTGATTTCGAAGTGTCCAACTGCAAATTTTCCTCCTTTGACAGTCATTTTGCCAATTTCTCCTTCGGTTTTTACGTCTCGATTCACTACCAGACAAGCACTTTGACGTACTTTCGATATTTCTGTCACTGATGGGTCGTCGTGGTACATTGTCAAAGTATGAGCTTGGGGTGATGCTAACAATCCCCGTGGTCTGGCGAATTGCATCAGTCTTTCATAAGCTTGACCAATTTGATTAAATGCACCCGTGTGTCGGCAATAGATTACTTGCACGTCGGGAATTTCTTTTACCATAACTTTTGTTTCCATAATAATAAGTTGTTTTAAATTTACGGGACAAAGTTCGTGGTTTGCTGCAATGTATATTTTGCTTTTCTTGCTCAGTGGTTGACCGTTCTTGCTATAATAAATACCATTTTTTACCATAAGGGGTAATTCTGAGTGACGAAAAGTACTGGCACTCATGCCATAGTGTCGTGAAAATGTTCGACTGAACAATGCCATACTGCTGAATCCGCAATCGAAAGCTATGTCAGAAATGCTTTTGTGAGGATGGTCTTTTAATTGTTGGGCGGATTTTTCCACACGTATGCGTAGAAAGAAGTCGCCAAGCGTTTCTCCTGTCATCGTACTGAAAATCCGATGAAAATGAAACGGAGAGAAATGTGCTATCGCAGCCATTGTTTCAAGATTGATCGGCTCATTGTAATGAGTATCAATATATTCCATTACTCGATTGATTCGACCTAAGTATTCCGATCTGCTTTGCTCTTGTGGGGTCATTGTACTTCTCTTGCTTTAAAAACCAATGACAAACGTAGTAATTCTCTGTTGGAGAAAATTGATTTTTCTTGCTTTATGTAACGGCATCCTTATTTATACATGGTAAACATCTCAATGTTTCAAATGTGTTTTTCGAAAATATGTGTAAGAGTTCACTTTACAAAAAAGTAAATAGCTACTTTTGACACTATTTCCGCTACAAATAATCCAATAATAAAAGCTGCTGTCAGTTTTCCGCCTTTTACTCCGCACGAAACCTTTAAGGCATTATACATTAGTGCAATAGACCAAATAACAATGGGTATTGTCAATATCATGACCACAATGAAAGAAACAGATGATAATAAAACCATCGGGTTATGCATAATAGTGTTCGTGTCGGGTACTTTTGTGAAAAATGCGGCAATGGAAGCGAGCAATAGTGGTGCCTTTGAGAGTGTCATTGTTCCGAGAATATCAATAAATCGTATATTTCTCGATATTATTAATCCAGCAATCCACATGATAAGGGTTAGAGCTACAATGTCGACTCCTAGCATGATGAATGAGTTCGCTAACGTTGAGTCCGGTACAATATGTATATCTAGCACGCCGTCGAATATTGTATGACTGTATGTGCCGATAATACCCATTAGTACAACAAAAAATAATCCAAGTCCAAAAGCTTCCAATCCCGCGATGCGAGAGAAAGGGTTGAACACTAATTTGAAGAATGCTTTACTTTTCATCTGTTTTAATTTTTTTAATAATTTCATTTAACATATTTCTTACGGTGGGATAACTTAGTTTCAATTCTGATGCCATTTCTTTCAAGCTTCCACTATTGATCATAAAACGAATAATAAATTGCTGGTCGTTTTCCGATAACAATGCCAGTAGCGGTAGATTGTATGAACCGTTGACTTCAGTTTGGCAAGCTTCACATTTCAGACATTTTACTTTGAGTTGTGCCTGACAACTCGGACAATAATTAGGTAACATATTATTAAATAATTTTGTGCAAATCTAAATAATTTATTTATAATATGGAAATATAATTGAATAATATTAATTTTATATTTAATATTATTAATTTTTCGAGGACGATTAAGAAGTAGAATCAGAAAATAGGAGAAATTGTATATCTAAAGAACAGAAGCGTGTGTCTAAAAATATTAAAATGGGAGTACCCTAAACATTAGAAGTTTGATAGAAAGGCTTGGATGTGTCTATTCAAATGGAATCTTTATTTTTCCAAATTTATAATTTCGAGTAAAATTATGTTTTTTGTTTTTTCAGTTGTCTTGAACCTGTCGTCAATGCGTTTTCCTACAATCCATGCAATTTTTTCATCGGATTTTAAAATCCAAGTACTGTGTTTTTCAATCAAATTTGTTTTTTCATCAATAAAGAAATCGCTTACTTTTTTGCTATTCTTCATCCCAAGAGGAAAGAACGAATCGCCTGTTTTCCATTTGGTTAGGATTAAAGGGAATGTTATCTTGTCACCATCTAAGCAGGCAATATGGGCAGCTTTTGGTATCGTGAAATTGGTTCCTTTTTTTAATTTTGTTATACGGATAAAAATAGGCATTTCTAAAACAGAATCGTTTTCTGAAATGTGAAAAACATCAGGAGAATGTTCCTTTGCTTTTGTAATAATCAAATTGTCTCTGTCTTTCAGCATTTCGTGTGTTTCAGAATAGTATTTTTTGCCGGCAATAGAGTCCAAATTATTTGCGATTACATTTAGTTGCTGTGGTTTAAATCCAAAAGGTTTCAGAAGCTCGTATAGTATGGTCTTGTATCGTTTCTCTTTTTTCAGCTTGGGCAAATCGACAAAAAAGCAATTATCTTTTATATAGGAAATCTCATTTTTTTTCTTTTCTATAAAATCTTCATAAATAGCACTTGCTTCGGTAAGATTTTCTATGTTTTCAGTAATTGTTTTTGAGAAATTCGGATTTATTTTTTCTAATTCGGGAATGATGATGTTTCGAATTTTGTTCCGTGTAAACTCATTTTCTTTATTTGTGGAGTCCATAATAAATGAAACTCCTTGTTGTTGCAGAAATTCTTCAATGTCAAAACGTGAGATGCACAAAAAAGGTCTTATTATATATCCATTTTTAGGCTTTATACCTGTTAAACCGGCAATGCCTGTTCCTTGAATGATATTCATCAAGAACGTTTCTATCGAGTCATTTTTGTGGTGAGCAACACAAATCGCTTCAGCTTGGTATTCTTCTCTCAAACTTTCAAACCAATTGTATCGTAAATCTCTAGCTGCCATTTCAATCGATATTTTTTTTTCAATAGCATACCTTTTTGTGTCAAACGAAATGGTTTTTAGGTAAACATGTCGTTGTTTACAAAAATTTTCGACAAATTTTTGGTCTCTATTTGATTCTTGTCCACGTAAATGAAAATTACAATGAGCAGCAACACAAGTATACCCTAATTGTTGCAAAAGCAAAAGGAGAGCAACAGAGTCTGCTCCTCCACTTACGCCTACAATTATTTTTGTCTGTTTAGAAAGTAGTGCGTTATCAGCTATGTACCTCTCTATTTTTGTTGCAATGTTACTCATAGTTACAAAAGTATTAAATATTTATTTGTTTGTCGGCTATTTTTCATCCTTTTGGTTTAAAAACATAAAAAAACACCTAAATGTTTGACTCATATTGTTATAAGTTATATTTTTGCACAAAACACCAATTTTGTGCAATGACTGAAAACAGTTCTCTAAATATAACAATGCCGAAGACTCGCCAACTTTTGTTGGACGTAGCCCGTCAATTATTCGCTAAAATGGGAGTGACCAATACAACCATGAATGATATAGCTACGGCTTCAAAAAAAGGTAGACGTACATTATACATCTACTTCAAAAGTAAGGAGGATATGTATTATGCTGTCGTTGAACAAGAAATGTCAAAATTGGTTGATGCTTTGGAAGTTGTTACTCAAGAAAAAATAGCTCCTCAGGATAAACTTGTTAAGTATATATATACCCATTTAGATACGATTAAAGATATTGTCAAGAGTAACGGCTCTTTGCGTGCAGACTTTTTCAACGATATAAAGACTGTTGAACGTGTTCGTAGAAAGGTAAACGTAAAGGAGCTTGCAATGCTCAAGACAATTATCCAAGAAGGGGTCTGTGTCGGTATTTTTGAGGTTGAAAATATCGATTTTGCCGCGTTTATATTACTGAGTGCTCTTAAAGGTTTGGAAGTCCCTTATATGAAAGAAAGTGTTGCCATTAAAATGAGAGAACGAAGAGAGTACATTGTTCGTTTTATATTTGCAGGACTATCCAAACAACCCATTTAATAGGTTTCTTCGGTTCTTTTATTTTACCCACTTGGTTGTATTTATTTCATTTGCTTGTTTTATTGAACTTACACTTGGTATAAGTTTACGCGTATTGCTTGTGTCTGACGATGCTATTTTTACATAATCAACGTACAGAGAGGAGTTACCCGGCACTTTAAATCCAAACTTATTGCCTTCTATTCCAATATCGTCAATATCGTTATGGTAGATGAACTTTCCATTGATGTAATAGTATAAAATTTTTCCTTGTTTTCGTACCGCTAATGTGTTAAAGTCTCCGGCATTAAATCCTTCTTTATACAAATCGATAAAAGGACCAAGGCATTCCGTTTCTCCTATGTATACATGTTGAGTCGTATTTGCCATGTAATAATGCAAGGCACAATTAGTAGAGCTTTCTTCTTCATCATATGTTCCAAAAACCATACCAAAAGTACCGTCTTCCTGATGCTCTATTTTTAAACGAGTTTCAAAATAAAAGTCATTACTAACATCAATGCCTAGTCCATTTAATACATAGTAGGAATTTGTCGTTTTTGTTGTGAAAATGTAGTTTCCATCAGTAATTTCACTTTTATATGAATCGTCTTCGCCAATAATCCAATTTGAACTCTCCGTAAAATCTTGATTTAAAATGACAGATTCATTTACGGTAGAAGAATCAGGGGTTATAGTGCTCCATTCCGGCACTTCATCAGTACTGGTAAATAACTCCTTTATGTAGTATTCTTTCCTAAAACCTCTGTAATTAATATTCGAACCTCTGTCGTTCGGTAATTCCCCGCCACACATAATAGTTTTCCAGTCGCCATTATGTAGGACGTTGTTAAGATGAAAACGTTGTAAAAAGCCATGACCCATTTCGTGAAAAATAAGATCTTCCTTTATATCTTTCTCATTTTTTGCTTTTCCGGCTTTTTCCCAATATTCCCTGTCAATTTCTATAACAATAGGCTTTTTTTCGTAATAACAAAGTCCCGCAACATTATCATCTAAGTCAGCAAATCGCATAATGAGACCCTTGTCGTCAAAATCTAGTCCAAAACGTTTGGCGTCCGATTTAAATTTCTCGACATAAGGTGTGAAATCGGCTGGTACATTGTACGTCAGGTCGTCTGATTCGCAAGAAGCGAAAGATAAAACCAAGATTATGTAGAAAAATAAATTTTTCATAAAACAAAATAACGTGCTAAGATATATTTTTTTTCAAAAAAATGATGTATCTTAGTACAACCTAATTCTAAAATTCAAACGTATGGCAATAATTAGCTTTAAAGGAGAGAAAATTACTACCAATGGTAATTTACCGAAACCGGGTACGGTTGCTCCAAATTTTACATTGGTGTCGACGGACTTAAAAGATGTTTCGTTGTCGGATTTTAGAGGCAAAAATGTTATTCTAAGCATCAATCCGAGTTTGGATACTTCAGTCTGTGCGGCTACTGCAAGGCACTTCAATAAAACAGTATCTGATCTTCATAACACAGTTGTGTTATATGTAACGAAAGATTTGCCTTTTGCACATGCAAGGTTTTGTTCGGTTGAGGGAATTGACAATGTGATTCCATTATCGGATTTTCGTTGTTCAACATTTTCGAAAGATTATGGTATTCTAATAGAAAATGGGGCATTGAAAGGGTTATTAGCTCGTGCTATTGTTGTTATTTCTCCCAATGGTGTTGTGCAATATACCGAGTTGATAAGCGAAATCACCAATGAACCCAATTATGAAACAATTCTTTCTACGTTGAGCAAATCTTCGGCTACTTGGTTCTAAGAAAAGTTCTATAAAATTTATATTTCAGGACAAGAATGCTTTCTCAAGATTGGGGCAAGTTATTCTTGTCTTGTTATTTTCCCTCCTAAACGATTGATGCGTTCATCAATATTTTCGTATCCTCTGTCTATTTGATCAATGTTGTGAATAATACTTGTGCCTTCGGCACCCATAGCGGCAATAAGCAATGCAATACCAGCACGAATATCGGGTGAACTCATGACAGCACTGCGTAATTTGAATCTTTCTCCTAATCCGATAATCGTTGCCCGGTGAGGGTCACACAAAATTATTTGAGCTCCCATATCAATTAATTTATCCACAAAGAATAATCTGCTTTCAAACATTTTTTGGTGAATCAAAATGCTTCCTTGTGCCTTTGTTGCTACCACTAACATTACGCTTAGAAGGTCAGGACTAAGACCTGGCCAAGGAGCGTCAGCAATGGTCATGATAGAACCGTCCATGTACGATTCAATGGTATAACTTGTTTGTTTAGGGATAATAATGTCGTCGTCTTTGACAAATAATTGAATTCCTAATTTTCGGAAACTATCAGGAATCATTCCCAAATTTTCATAAGAAACATTTTTGATAGTAATTTCGGAATTTGTTATGGCTGCCATACCGATAAAGCTTCCGATCTCAATCATGTCCGGCAATATTTGATGCACACATCCGTGTAACTCAGATACTCCTTCTATTGTGAGCAAGTTAGAAGCAATTCCACTAATTTTTGCACCCATACTGTTCAGCATTTTGCAAAGCTGTTGTATGTATGGTTCACAAGCTGCATTGTAAATAGTGGTTGTTCCTGTTGCCAAAACAGCTGCCATAATGATGTTGGCTGTTCCCGTTACCGAAGCCTCATCTAAGAGCATATAACATCCCCTAAGATTCTTGCCTTCTATTTGATAAGCCCTATTCTGGGCATCATAAATAAAATTGGCTCCTAATTTTTGAATGCCAATAAAATGCGTATCTAATCTCCGTCGACCAATCTTATCGCCTCCGGGTTTAGCAACAACAGCACGGCCAAAACGACCAACCAAAGGACCTACAAGCATAACAGAACCCCGTAAAGAAGAACTTTTGGAATGAAAATCTTGACTTTGAAAATAGTCAAGGTTTATCTCTTTTGCTTCAAAGCTGTAAGAATTATCTCCCAATTTGCAAATCTCCACGCCCATGTCTTTAAGTAGGGCAATAAGGTTATTTACATCAAGAATATTGGGAATGTTATTAATGGTAATTTTTTCGCTGGAGAGCAGTGTCGCACAAATAACCTGTAAGGCCTCATTTTTAGCACCCTGAGGGATAATTTCACCTCTTAATTCGTGACCACCTTCTATAACAAATGAACACATAGCATTACTTTTTTTGTTTGTTACGTTGTTTGCTTCTGCTCTTGTTGTTATTGGCTAAAATATCTTTTGATTCTTTCAGCTTTACTGAATTTTCTGTAAAGTTAAGAACGCCATTGGAAAGTTCACGCAAATCATCAAATATTTTCTTATCGTCAACCACTTCTTTATTCCATGTAAGAAAACATTTTTTCATGTGATTGGCAAGCAACGAAATAAGCTGGTCTTTTTCTTCTCCGTCTTTGTACAGAGAAGCTTTCTGAATCATCAAAGGAAGAGTTCTTCCGTAGTGACGGTATTTTACATCTAAATGCGGGTAATCAACACGTTCCGGCTTTGTATATAAGATGTTTTTTTGAGGAACTTCGTATGGATAATCAATATCAAGTTGAAAATTAGACATAATGGCTAAATGATCCCAAAGTTTATGGCGGAAGTCATTTACGTCACGTAAATGCGGAAACAAATTTCCCATGATGTTGATTATTGTGCGTACGCATCGAGTTCTTTCTCCTTTGTCTTCGATTGTTAGTGCGTGATTTACCATTTGTTGAATGTTGCGTCCGTATTCGGGCATAATCATTCTCTCGTATTCAGTGTAATATTTCATTCGTTGTTATTGTTCTAAATCTATTTTTGATGAAATGGGAAAGTATTCGTTTCGAATCTAAAATACTTTATTCTTAGGCGTTGAAGCAATAAATTCTTTTAGGTAAAAGGGTTCAAAATAAGCTGTATCTTTAAAGTTGTATTCTTCAAAATCTTTTTCCGCAAGCGAAATCATATATTTTGATAAGGGCGTTTTGTCGCTTACAAAGTAAGCATTTGGATGCGTAATTTGAGTTTTGCATTTTTCTGACCCGTTCCCAAAAAAATAAACTCGTTTTTGTAAAAGATCAAGATAAGAACTCTCATCAATAATGTCTGCTGAGGTGGGTCTTATTTCTTCTAAATCTGTATTAAAAAAAGCAGAATAAACTTCCATTCTGCGAGCATCAATCATAGGACAAAGAAGAGAGCTTTTTTCGGGATTTTCTTCGACTACGAATCCATAAGCCATCAACTTTAATGTGTTAATTGCTATTAGAGGAACATTTAAACCATAACACAATCCTTTTGCAAAAGAAACACCGATGCGTAAACCTGTGTAAGAACCCGGTCCGCAACTGATAGCAACAGCATCTATCGTTTTGTTGTCGTTTTTTGCATTGTTTAAAATGTCTTTTGCAAATATACCTAAAACTTTACTATGATTTTGCCCTTGAACATCTATTTTTTCAAATAAAATTTTTCCATTTTCAGATAGGGTAACCGAACAAACATTGGTGGAAGTTTCGATGTGTAAAATAACCGGCATAAAAATATTATTTGTAGACTGCAAATTTATATTTTTCGATTGAAAAAATGTTCATAAAAAATGTTTTTCTTTGTTTTGTGTCGCTAATGTGACGTTTTTTTTCTTAAAAGAAGTACTTTTGTGAAAGATAAATATAAAGTATATGATACAATCGATGACAGGATACGGTAATGCCGTTTGTGAATATGACAATAAAAAAATTGTTGTTGAAATTAAATCTTTAAACAGTAAACAATTAGACCTTTCTACTCGTCTTTCTTCTTTGTACCGAGAAAAAGATATTGAGATAAGAAATGATATATCACAGAAATTGGAAAGAGGAAAAGTCGATTTTTCTTTGTATGTGGACAATTCTGTTGGCGATTCTGTTACTAAAATAAATGTTGTAGCCTTTCAAAATTATTTGCAACAAATAACGGAGATTGCAGATAAAACCGGCATAGAAAAACCGGCAAATTGGTTTGATATTTTGTTCCGTTTTCCTGATGTAATGAAAACTGAAACGCAGGAATTGCAAGAAACAGAATGGATTGTGATTAAAAATGCCATTGCTCAATGTTTGGACAACCTTATAACTTTTAGACAGCAAGAAGGTAAAGCCGTTGAATCTATCTTTGAAAAGAAAATAGAAAATATAGAAAAACTCTTAGGTCAAATATCTTTGTATGAAGGCGAAAGAGTTGAAAAAATCAAACAACGATTGGAGCAAAATTTACAAGCAATTGATGATAAAGTGACTTACGACAAAAATAGGCTTGAACAAGAATTGATTTTTTATATTGAAAAGTTGGACGTAAATGAAGAAAAAGAAAGATTGAAAAATCATTTACGCTATTTTATAGAAACCATGAAGACCGAAAAATCAGCGGGGAAGAAGCTCGGTTTCATAGCTCAAGAAATGGGTCGTGAAATAAACACCCTCGGTTCAAAAGCCAATCATAGTGAAATGCAACGCATTGTTGTACTTATGAAGGATGAATTGGAACAGATAAAAGAACAAGTACTTAATGTGCTTTAATTAAAAAGACGATAAGAAAAATTTGATATGCAGGGTAAACTAATTGTCTTATCGGCACCCTCCGGCTCTGGAAAGACTACCATTATGAAGTTTTTGCTGGAAGCGGGTCTCAATTTGGAGTTTTCTATTTCAGCAACCACAAGACAACCTCGCGGAACGGAGCAAGATGGGGTAGCGTATTATTTTTTGTCGGTAGAAGATTTTGAACGGAGAATAATACAAGGTGATTTCTTGGAGTACGAAGAAGTTTATAAAGACTGTTTTTATGGAACTTTAAAAACCGAGATTGAAAGAATTACCGGTCAAGGTAGAAATGTTGTTTTTGATGTAGATGTGTTAGGTGGATTAAACATAAAAAAACAGTATCCGGAACAAACACTTACTTTGTTTATTCAGCCACCGAGTGTTGAAGAATTGCAAAAGCGGCTGCTTCATAGAGCTACGGATTGTGCGGAAATGATACAAAAAAGGATAGAAAAGGCTGCCTACGAAATGACTTTTGCTCCTCAATTTGATGCAATAATTGTAAATGACGATTTGGAAAGGGCTCGAAAAGAAGCAGAAACGGTTATTCGTGAATTCTTATCAAAAAAAGCATGAAAGTAGGATTGTATTTTGGCTCTTTTAATCCCATACACGTCGGACATGTCGAATTGGCAAAATATCTCTTGCACTGTACCTCGTTGGATGAAATTTGGTTCGTTATTTCTCCTCAAAATCCTCTAAAACAAACAGAAAAATTATTGTGTGATGATATGCGGTTGGCAATGGTTCGCATGGCTGTTGCAAATGTACCCAATACGAAAATTTGTGATGTGGAATTTCATTTAAGCAAACCATCGTATACCATTGATACATTGACCTACCTGTCGAAAAATTACCCCAGTAGTGACTTTACATTGATAATTGGGAGTGACAATGTCCCAACGTTCAATAAATGGAAAAATTATCTTGAAATTTTGAAAAAATATCCGATTATAGTTTACCCACGGCAGTTTTCAGACATAAGTAAGGAACGAAAGGATTATCCTCAAATGATTTTTATGGAAGGAGCACCGTTATTCAAGTTTTCTTCTACGGAGGTAAGAGAAAATATTCAACAAGGTAAAAATTTCGAGTCTATGGTGGATACTCTTGTGTTTGACTTTATTCAGAAATATAAGTTGTATCGTTGATCATTCGTGATGATAAGGTTCGTTTTTTAAAATGGTCATAGCTCGATAAAGTTGTTCTACAAAAATAAGGCGAATCATTTGATGCGAAAAAGTCATTTTAGAAAGTGAAATTTTACTATTGGCTAGGTCATAAACATCTTTTGAGAATCCGTATGGACCTCCTATCACAAAAACAATTTTTTTCTTTCCACTACCTAATTGTTTCTCTATTTGCTGAGAAAATTCCAAAGAAGTGAATTGAGTTCCTTTTTCATCTAATAAGATAACTTCATTAGCGTCAGCAAGACTTTTCAGTATTAATTCGCCTTCTTTTTCTCTTTGAACTTCGAATGATAAACCTTTTGTGTTTTTTAATTCGGGTATGATTTGTATCTCGAACGGAATATAATGCGTTAACCTTTTGAAGTATTCTGCAATGCAATTTTGAAGATGATTGTCGGTGGTTTTTCCAACAACAAGTAGTGCTATTTTCATTTTTTTTCTTTATGTTTGCACAAATATCTGAAAAATTTAAACAATTTCGCTGAATTGGTCGAAATGAAAAAAAAGAATCTGAAATATCTCGTTTTAACCATGTTTTTTGTGGCACCTTTTTTTACGTCAAGTGCCCAACTTAATATGATAGATGAGGTTTCAGATGCTTTTCAGAAGGGTAATGCTAGTGCGATTGCATATTATTTAAACGATAAAGTTGAGTTTTCCATTGTAGGTGATAAAGTCGGTATTTATACCAAAACACAGGGAGCATCTATTTTGCAATCTTTTTTTGCTGGAAATCCTGCACTCTCTTTCAATGTATCTCATAAAGGAATAAAAGAGAGTTCAAGTTTTGTAATAGGAAGCTTTACTTCTTCAAATAATAAAAAATTCAGGGTGTATTTATTGATTAAAAAGGTAGATAATAGATCATTAATATGCCAACTTAGAATAGATCAAACAAATGAATAAGACATATCAAGAACTCATCCAATATTGGTTTTTAGAAGATATTGGAGATGGTGACCACACATCCTTATCATGTATTCCGGAGTCTGCCGTTGGTAAATCCCGCTTGATTATAAAAGAAAAAGGTGTGCTTGCAGGTGTTGAAGTAGCACGCGAAATTTTCAATGCATTTGATCCTAGTTTAAAAATGACAGTTTTTATAAAAGACGGTTCCGAAGTAAATGTTGGTGATGTGGCATTTGAAGTGGAGGGTAAAATTCTTTCTTTACTACAAACAGAACGATTGATGCTCAATATTATGCAACGTATGAGTGGCGTGGCTACTGTCACCCGAAAATACGTGAAGCAACTCGAAGGATTGAAAACGAAAGTGTTAGATACTAGAAAAACTACTCCCGGACTACGTTTGTTGGAAAAACAAGCTGTAAAATTGGGTGGGGGAGAAAATCATCGTATTGGTCTTTTTGATATGATTTTGTTAAAAGATAATCATGTTGATTTTGCTGGCGGTATAGAAAATGCGATTCTTTCTGCACAAAAATATTGCAAAGAAAAGGGCAAATCTTTGAAAATAGAGATTGAGGTACGCAATTTTGAAGAATTGGGCAGGGTACTTAAGTTAGGTGGAGTCGACCGCATTATGTTGGATAATTTTACTCCTGAAAACACGAAAAAAGCAGTCGAAATTATTAATGGAAGATATGAAACCGAATCTTCAGGCGGGATAACATTTGATACCTTACGCACCTATGCGGAATGTGGTGTCGACTATATTTCCGTTGGAGCACTTACTCATTCAGTCAAAAGCCTAGATATGAGTTTTAAAGCAGTATAGTTTGATGAGAATAATGATAAAAAAAGGTTGCATTCTACTATGCAACCTTTTTTATGGTTAATATTGTTCGCTTTCGTTAGGAAAATCGCCACTTTTCACGTCCTCTATGTATTGCTTAAATGCATTAGACATAATATCATTCAAGTTTGCATATCGACGGAGAAAACGTGGTGAAAATCCCTGACTTATTCCCAGCATATCGTGCATGACTAATACTTGTCCGTCAACATAGCCACCAGCTCCGATTCCAATAATCGGTATGTGTAATTTTTTTGCCACTTTTCCGGCAAGTTCTGCCGGTATTTTCTCCAATACTATAGCGAAACATCCGGCTTCTTCCAACAAAAGTGCGTCTTTAATCAATTTAGTCGCTTCATCATCATCTTTTGCTCTTACCGTATATGTGCCGTACTTATTAATTGATTGAGGCATTAAACCAAGGTGTCCCATAATAGGAATCCCTGCGGAAAGAATGCGATTTACCGACTCAATAATTTCTTCTCCACCTTCTATTTTTAAGCAGTCGGCACCTGTTTCTTTCATGATTCGGATGGCAGATGCTACAGCCTCCAATGAATTGCCTTGGTAGGTGCCAAATGGCATATCCACTACAACTAAGGCTCTTTTCACAGCTTTAGTTACTGATTTTGCCATGAAAATCATTTCGTTTAGGGTGATTGGCAGGGTCGTTACATTACCACATATAACGTTTGATGCGGAATCTCCTACCAAAATAACATCCATATTAGACTGATCAACAATACTTGCCATAGAGTAATCATAGGCTGTAATCATAGTAATTTTCTCCCCTCGAGATTTCATTTCCATCAAGCGGTGGGTCGTTACTTTGCGTGAATCATCATTATGAACTGACATATTGTATGCGTTTTTATTAATAAAAGTGCAAAGTTATTAATAAATTCATTATCCGTCTCTTTTTATAAAATTATTTAAAACTCATTGGTTGTTAAAAATTGATTTGTATCTTTACCATATGTTTAAAATCTAAACTTAAAATTATGGCTGAAGAAGAATTGTTGGAGTTTGACGATGATGCTGCAATCTCCTTTATTTTGAAGTATTTGCCCGACAATCTAAAAACTGTATTTGATGATGATGACATTCAGTATTTACTAGATGTTATCTATGATTTTTATGATTCGAAGGGTTATTTGGATGAAGATGTAGTTGAAGAAGTTGATATAGATGAAGAAGAATTATTTAACTATGTGTTGAAATGTGCCAAGAAAGATAAGATGGTTAATTTTTCTCCTGAAAATGTCCAAGTTCTGTTGGATGCGGAATATGAATATTCTAAGTCAATAGGTATCTTTAACGATTAGCATTTTGTCATAATATTTTTTCGTAACATTAATTTTCCCATCCTTTTGAAGAAGAGAAAAATGAAAAAAGCTCTTTTCGGTGTTTTTAGTGCGTTTTTGAAGTTAGTTGCTCGGTTACCATTCTTCGCTATTTATGTGCTTTCTGATTTCCTATATTTGATTATTTATAAATTAATTAAATATAGGTTGAAGGTCGTACGATTGAATCTTACAAATTCTTTTCCTGAAAAAAATGAAATAGAACGATTGGAACTCGAAAAACGATTTTATCATCATTTCTGCGATACTATTGTTGAAACATTAAAATTGTTTCATATTTCTGAAAAGGAAATGAAGCAGCATGTTGTATACAAAAATATTGATGTGATAGATGACGTTATCGCTGTTCAAGATGGTTGTCTTGTTATGTTAGGTCATTATGGAAATTGGGAGTGGGCTGCATCATCGGCTTTATATATTTCTCGCGAAGCCACGGTTATGCAATTATATCGTAAATTGAAAAATAAAAATTTTGACCGGATGATGCTTGTTCTTCGTCAGCAGTTTGGTGCAATTTGCGTGGAAAAAGATAGTGCTTTTCGGTCTATTTTAACTTGTAGAAAGAAAAATAAAAAGGTGGTTGCCGGTTTTATTGCAGACCAAACTCCATCCGTTAGAAATATACATTATTGGACTACATTTTTAAATCAGGATACCCCTGTGCTTGATGGTGCTGAGCGTATTGCTCGTCCATTGGCATACGGAATGGTTTATTTTGATGTAAAAAAAGTAAAACGCGGATATTATGAGATAGATGTTATTCCTATGACCAAAAATGTAGCAAAGACTTCTGAATTTGAAATGACGGAATTATATATGAGAATGATGGAAAAAACTATACTCAGAGAACCTGCCTATTATTTGTGGAGTCACCGTCGTTGGAAATATAAAAAACCGCAAAACATAGGTAGTTAACCCTATAAACAATGAAAAAAATTGCTGTCGTTATTTTAAACTGGAATGGAAAACATTACTTGGAAAATTTTTTGCCGAGTGTTGTCGCTTTTTCTTTGTTTGAAAATACGGAAGTGGTGGTTATTGATAACGGTTCGACAGATGACTCTATTGATTTTCTAAAAAAAGAATATGACCAACAAGTTCGAATAGTTCAGTTAGATGCTAATTATGGCTTTACCGGTGGATACAATAGAGGATTGCAAGAAGTTTCAGCTGAATATGTGGTTCTTTTGAATTCGGATGTGGAAGTTACCCCCGATTGGTTATGGGAACCTATCAAACATCTTGATGAACACCCGAAAACTGTTGCTTGTCAGCCGAAAATATTAAGTTACCAACACCGTGATATTTTTGAGTTTGCAGGTGCTTGCGGTGGTTACATTGATACTTTGGGTTTCCCGTTTTGTCGCGGTCGCATTGTTAGCTCCTTGGAAAGAGATGAAGCTCAATATGACGAGGTAAAGTCTGTTTTTTGGGCAACAGGGGCTTGTCTTTTTATTCGATTAGCTGATTTTTTGGCATTGGGCGGTTTTGATGAGTCCTTTTTTGCTCACATGGAAGAGATTGATCTTTGCTGGAGAATAAAATCTCGTGGAGGAGAAATTGTTTGTGTTCCACAAAGTGCTGTCTATCACCTTGGTGGAGGGACTTTGAATAAAGAAAATCCTCAAAAAACATACTTGAATTATCGCAATAATCTGTTGTTATTATACAAAAATATTCTTCCAAAAGATTTTTGCAGAGTGTTCTTTCTGCGTTTTTTTTTAGATTATGCTGCCGCATTTATTATGCTTTTACAGATGAAGCCAAAGGACTCTTTTGCAGTAATCAGGGCTAGAATTGACTATCATAAGATGAGAAAAGGTTTCCAAGAAAAAAGAAAAGCAAATATGCAAGCAACCAAAGTTTTGTGTATTCCTGAAATTTATAAAAACAGCATTCTAGTTGATTTTTTCTTTAAAAAGAAAAGCAAATTTTCTCAGTTATTATTTAAGTAATTCTTCTGCATTTTTCAATGCGGCTTCTGTCAAATTGCTTCCGCTGAGCATCTTAGCAATTTCTTGTACACGCTCTTTCGCATTTAACAATACAACTTTGGTTTCAGAAGTTTCTTCTTCTATTTTATAAACGCGGTAGTGTTTAGTGCCTTTAGCTGCTATTTGCGGTAAATGAGTAATGCAAATGACTTGAATTTTGCTTCCCATTTCTTTCATGATATTTCCCATTTTATCAGCAATTTCACCGGAAACACCTGTGTCTATTTCATCAAAGATAATAGTTGGTAAATTAGAAGCTGTTGCAATAAGTGATTTTAGGCAGAGCATTACGCGGGATATTTCCCCTCCAGAGGCTATTTGGGCGACAGCTTTGGGCGAAACATTTTTGTTGGCAGAAAAAAGGAAAGAAATGTAATCGCAACCGGTGATATCCGGAATGTCTATTTTTGTTATTTCAATTACAAATTGCACATTTGGCATTCCTAAAACGGATAGCTGTTCAATCATCGTTTTCTCTATTTTTTTTGCAGCCGATTGACGTTTTTTGCTTAAATTTTCTCCAATTGTCAATACATCCTTTAAAAGTTGCTCTTTAAGTTTGCTGAGACGTTCCAATTCAGAATCAAAAGAATCCAGCTTTTCTAGTTGTTCTTTTAATGAATTTTGCAGAGCGATAAGGTCTTCCAAGTTTGTTACTTTATGCTTCTGACATAGGGAATAAATTGTATCAAGCCTATTATTAATAAATTCAAGTCTTTCGGGTTGAGACTCAATATTGTTTTCTTGTTTATTTAGCTCTTCGGCAATGTCTTTTAAGTCGATAAAGCAAGAATTAAGACGTTCGTAGAGGTCTTCCGCTTTCGTATAAACCTGGGTAATAGATTGGAGATTGTTTATCGCATTTTTGATTACCGATAAGATCCCGATTTCTTCGTTGTCAAGTAAAAGTTGTGATTTGTATAATATTGTTTTGATTTCTCCCGCATGAGAAAGAATGGTTTGTTCTCTTTCTAACTCTTCTTGTTCATTACTTGATAAACCGGCACTACTAAGTTGTTCAAATTGGAAGGACAGATAATCATAATTGGCTTTTTCTTTCTCCGAAAAAGTGAGTAAATCTTGGTATTGCCTTTCAGCTTTTTTGTATGCTGTAAATGTGTTGCTGTAATCCTTCAAAATATTTTTGTTCTCAGCGATAGCATCAATAACATTAAGCTGAAATAAGTTATCTTTTATGAGCAGATTCTCATATTGAGAATGAATATCCAATAGTTTTTCGCCGAGTTGTTTTAAAAATTGAATATTTACAGGCGTATCGTTGACAAACATTCTAGATTTTCCTGAAGTGAGAATTTCTCTTCGGATGATGCAATTAGCGTCATAATCGATGTCGTTTTCATCAAATAACTCTTGCAGGTGATAATGCTCAATATCAAAGTTGGCTTCTAAAATACATTTTAGCTCACCTTCTTTAATTGCTTTGATATCAGAGCGTTGACCTAACAGTAATCCCAATGCCCCTAACATAATTGATTTTCCGGCACCTGTTTCTCCGGTAATAACAGAGAAACCTTTATCAAAAATAAGATCTAAATTTTTGATAAGAGCGTAGTTCTCTATGTGGAGAGTTCTTAACATATAAACTTATTGTTTTATGCGTTCTAATCGATTGGTAAGAGATGGTGTAATAGACATCAGTGTTTCGTAAACATCCTTTTTTTCTTTTGCAGTCCCTCCTGAAAAAATGTCGACTAATTCATCAGCTTTTGTTTCTGTAAAAACTTGTAATAAAATAGCCGAAGGTCTTGCCTTATAAGCTGAAAGAAGTGTTGGCATTCCTTCATCAATGAGGGCTCTGCTTTTTTCTATTGAAACGTGCATTTCATCTAAAGCAAAACGATGGTATTGATAGAAGAAAGTTCTATATGGTCGTAAACTTTCATCAATTAGATTGTTAATTAGTGCATACCTGTTTTTCGAACTTTCAAAAGCTTTCCATCCGGTTTCAGAGGTGCTTTGGGCGAGATTAGTGATTTTTTCTGCTTTTTCAAAAAACGGATTTCCTCCTAAATTTGAGTAAGAGTCGGCATCTAATCCTATAATAACATATGCATAATAAGCTAACACAGCAGTAAGATTTGTTCCGAATGTATTTTCCGTAAATAGTAAAGGCTCATTTTCTGCATATGTAAAATCAAAATTTTCATCTTTAAAATTCAAGAGAGGGGTGTAATAAGAACTGTTAAAAACACTGCGACGAGCTTGAACTTGTATATCACATTGGAAATCAGTATCGCTATCGTGCTTTTTTACCGTGATAAAAAAAGAACAATCAATGCGTTCGTTACTATCAAAAACAAAATCCGTCCAACTTTGTCCATTCATGTATTCTTTAATTGATTTTTCTAGACTTTGAAAAACCTGTTTGTTCGTTCCTGAAATTTTGTCTGAATTAACGGTTACATTACAGATAAGTTCTTGTGCATTAAGAGAGCATAACATTGTAAATGAAACAAATAATGATATGAAAAACTTTCTCATGCTTATATTTTTAAATTTGTAATTTACAGATATGAGTCCAATTATTTTAGTAGAGTTGTTAATTTTGCAATAATGTCTTTTGCAACATCCTTTTTTGATTTTAATTCATAAACCTCTTCACTGTTTTGAGAATCTAAGATTGTAATCTTGTTGGTGTCATAACCAAACCCCGCTTGCTCATCATTTAGCGAGTTCAGAACAATGAAATCAAAATTCTTCTTACGTAGCTTTTCAAATGCATTTGCCTTTTCATTGTCTGTTTCGAGGGCAAATCCGATAAGAATTTGATTATCCTTTTTTATTTTTCCAAGACTTGCTGCAATGTCTTGTGTTGGAACTAATTCTATTGTTAAATTTTCTTTTTCTCGTTTAATTTTTTTGTCTGTAGGTTCTTTTGGCGAAAAGTCAGCAACTGCAGCAGATAAAATAGCAATGTCGGCATTTAAAAAATACTTTTGAGTTGCAGTGTACATTTCTTTTGCCGATTCTACTGGAATAACTTTAATGTTAGGATGTATAGCTGTGATTTGTACGGGGCCTGAGATTAAATAAACGATAGCTCCCATTTCCGCACACGTTTCAGCCAAAGCATACCCCATTTTGCCCGATGAGTAATTTCCGATAAAACGAACAGGGTCAATTTTTTCGTAAGTAGGTCCTGCCGTTATAAGAATCGTTTTGTTATTCAGACAAGATTTTTCATCGAAAAAATCAGACAGTCTTTGCACAATGATTTCAGGTTCTTCCATTCTTCCTTTGCCCTGTAAACCACTCGCCAATTCTCCGTTTTTTGGCTCAATGATATGATTGCCAAAAGATTGTAACTTTCTTAAATTCTGCTGAGTCGTAGGGTGTGCATACATATCCAAGTCCATAGCAGGAGCGACAAACACGGGACATTTGCAAGATAAATAAGTTGTTAAAAGAAGATTGTCCGCAATTCCATGCGACATCTTGCCGATAGTATTAGCAGATGCCGGAGCTATAAGGAAAGCATCAGCCCATAAACCCAAATTTACATGACTGTTCCAATTACCGTTAGTAGGGTCAAAAAAATCAACAAGTATCGGATTCTTAGACAAGGTCGCCATCGTTAAAGGAGTAATAAATTCTTTTGCCCTGGCGGTCATTATTACTTTTACTTCAGCACCTTTTTTTTTCAAATCACGAACAAGTATAGCCGCTTTATAAGCTGCAATGCTACCTGTTATTCCAAGTATGATTTTTTTTCCTTTTAGCATAGTTTTAAAATAAAAAAGATAAAAGAATACAGGCATGAAAATAAATCCAAACCAATTCTTTTACCTTATATTATTGTGAGAAAACGTTTTTATTACTTGATTTTTGCAGGATTACGGTAATACGTTTTGTCCTCAATATATTCTTGTATGGCAAGAAGTGTTGGTTTCGGAAGTTTTTCGTAATATTTTGAAACTTCAATTTGTTCTCTGTTTTCAAAAACTTCTTCAAGGTTATCTATGTTGTTAGAAGAAAACTCTTGCAATTTCTTTTCCAAATCAGATTTTATTTCAACGCTGATCTGATTGGCTCTTTTCCCAATAATTTTAACAGTTTCGTATATATTCCCGGTATTTTCAGATAATCTGTTTATATCTCTTGTAATGGTACTTTTAGGTGCGTTTGTTTTTTTGTAATCCATGGCCTATAAATTAGATTGTTTTTTGAGTATTTTTTGTAGGGAATTTGTAATTCTTTGTATTTCTTTTTTGTGTTCAGTTTTAGGATATTCTCGTAAAAAGTAGTAGCATTCATCTAAAGCGTCTTCGCTTCGCTTTGTTGCTTTCTCTGCAACACTCTGAACAGCTTCTTCATATTTGGATTGTACAATCAAAAAAGAAAAATTCTCAGCATATTGAGACTCAGGATAATCCTTAAGAGCATTTTCAGCTGTCACAATAGCCGCTCTGTAATAATTATTACCCCTGTAATTACCTATGTTGAAGTACGTCTTTGTGTTTAATAATTCTCTTTCTGCTAGTTTTTCTTCTAATTCAATGATGTATTTTTTAGCATTAGGTGCATAATTACTGTTCGCATAGGTTTCAATAAACGCCTTAAATTTTTCTATTCCTTTTGTTGTAGACGTTTGGTCTAACTTTGGAATCGGGGATTCTTTATAGTAACAAAAGGCTTCCATATACAAGCATTCTTCATAATGTTCTCCTCGTAAGTAAGATGAAACATAAAGCGTATAATAATGAGTTGCAGAAACATAATCTTTTTGATTAAAGTAACTGCTGGATAATAAATACAAAATATTTTCAGCCTTTTCAGTGCCTTTATAAAAAGAAGAAACATCTTCCAATAAAGTAACCGCTTTCGTGTAATCTTGCTTTCCATAATATACCAAAGCTGCTTGATATTTTACTTCAGGATCAGGGTTTTTTAGCAACTTTTGGTAACTCCCGCAAGAACTAAAAAACAATAAAACACACATTATAATGCAAAAACTTTTATAATTCATTGATATATCGAATAATCTGCAAACTTACATATTTGTGCTGAATGCTGAAAATAAAAGGCATTTTTTTAACAAGATTTCTTATTTCCACTTATATTTTTGTTTTCCTCTTAATAGACTTCTACCCATCAGATGTAAGTTGAAAATTGGCAATAAAATGTCAAACATCAAAATAGACACATAAAATCTCTGTTCTCCTAATTTTTTAGCAGACAAGTTTATAATAGTAAGTTGAATAATATAACGAATCAAAAATAAACTTCCGACAATGATAGAAACAAGAGGATTGAGAAAACATAGTACCAAAATCATACTTGAATAAAATAGAAATCTAGACAAAATTTCTGTAGCAATTAATAGTTTACTTTGAAACTTGTAATGTCTTGAAGTGGAAAGATGTCTTTCTTTTTGGTTGAACCAATATTTTAGGGTCGTTTTGGGAACGGAAAGAGTTGTACTATCTTCCGAAATTTCTATACGTGTGTTCGTTTTTGATGTCGTTTCATTAATAAATAAATCGTCATCTCCGGATTGTAAATTCAAATGAGAGGAAAATCCCTTTGTCCTGTAAAACATACTTTTGCGATATGCCATATTGCGTCCCACTCCCATATATGCCTTTTTCGCTAGAGCATAGTTAAAGTATTGAATAGCAATAAATAGGGTATCATATTTTATAAGACGATTGAGAAACCCTTTTGTCTTTGAATATCCGCCGTATCCTAACACAATTTCAGTCTCGTTATCAAAATTACGAATCATATTGGTAATCCAATTCTTACTTGTTGGAACACAATCAGCATCTGTAAAAAGCAATAATTCGTTTTTTGCTGCTTTGATTCCTAGAACGACGGCAAATTTTTTGGAATCAACAAATTTGGCAATTTCGGGTACAAAAGTTGTCTGAAGGTTCGAATATCTTTGTTTTAGTTTTACTAAGACATCTTCACTATCATCAGAAGAGCCATCATTTACAACGATTATTTCAAAATTTGGATAATCTTGTTCAAGAACAGATGGTAAAAATTTTTCCAAATTCTCTGATTCATTTTTGGCACAGATAATAATAGAAACAGGGGGCTGTAATTCCTCGAATTTCACTAATCCTTTCTTTACTTTTTTGCTATATGAAAGCATTTTAGTAAAATAAAAAAGATAGTAAAACAATTGCACTAAAAAAGCACATAAAAATAATGCTAAAAGCACAATCTCAAAGATGCTGGGAGATGATTCGAATAATGAAATCATTTTTGTTTAATATGTATATATTCTTAAAATAAATCTTCAGACAAGTAAGCTTTCGGAAGTTCTCTTAAGTTGTATTGCGAAGCCATAACTTCCCCATAAGCTCCTGCAGAACGAATAGCAAACAAATCACCCCTTGTTACTTTGTTGATATCGAAAGCTTTGCCGAAAACATCTGATGATTCACAAATTGGTCCCACAACATCGTACTTTTCAATGTTCCCATCAGATGTGATGTTTTCTATTCTGTGGTAAGCTTGGTACAGAGCAGGACGGATAAGATCCGTCATTCCCGCATTAAGTATTGCAAATTTAGTGTTTGTCCCCTCTTTTACATATAATACTTTGGCGATTAATGAACCGCATTGTGCCACAACCGATCGACCAGGCTCTATGTGTAATGTTTGAGAAGGATGTAATTTTAAATGTTGTTTAAAAACATCAATGTACGCCTTAAAATCAGGTATGGGAAAATGATTTGGATGTTCATAATTGATACCCAAACCGCCACCAACGTTTATATTTTCCACAATAATATTGCGGTCATAAAACCACTCTTGAATTTCATTTACTCTGTTACAAAGCGATCTGAAATTGTCCATTTCGCAAATTTGTGATCCAATATGAAAATGAAGTCCGATTAGTGTAATATTTGACAATTTTTGTGTAATACCCAATACTTTTTCAAGATCAGCAATGTTTATCCCAAATTTATTTTCAGCAATTCCTGTTGTAATATAACTGTGGGTGTCTGCTTTTACATTTGGGTTAATGCGTAAAGCAATAGAGGCAGTTTTATTTTTAGCTTTTGCTAATTGGTTAATTATTTCCATTTCAGGAATGGACTCGCAATTGAAGCAGAAAATATCGTTATCCAATGCAAAATTTATTTCCCAATCATCTTTACCCACTCCGGCAAAAACTATTTTTGAGGCAGAAAATCCGGCTTGTAAAGCAGCTTTTATTTCGTTTCCGCTCACACAATCAGCTCCTAGCCCGTAGTTGGAAATAATAGATAATATTTTTTTGTTTGCATTTGCCTTAACAGCATAATGTGCCCGAATAGCGTGCTTTTCCGTTTCATTACACAACGTTGCCAGAGTTTCCTTCAACAGGTTAGTGTCATAAAAATAAAAAGGTGTTGATAATTCTTTGAATTTTTCTATTGGAAATGTTCCTTTTATCATTTGGTGCATCATTCAAATATTTATAAATTTTATAAATATCAATTGTTGAATAAATTATTACTTAACGCTTGTAAAGCTCTTTTCTTATCTTCAGCATTTATTAAAAAAGAAATATTATAATTGCTTCCTCCGTATGAAATCATCCTTATAGGAATTTCTTTTAAGGCAGATACTACTTTTGCTTGGAATCCAACATTGGTAAAAGGCAGGTCTCCTACAACACAAATAATAACCATATCTTTATTGACACTTACTGTTCCGAATTTTTTTAATTCGTTTACAATATCGTCCAAATGTTTGTTGTTATCAATAGAAACTGAAATTCCAACTTCTGATGTTGCAATCATGTCAATGGAGGTTTGATAGCTTTCAAATATTTCAAAGACCTTACGCATAAATCCGTAGGCCAACAACATGCGTCCGGACTTAATCTTTATCGCAGTAATATTATCTTTAGCGGCTACAGCTTCTATTTTACCGGGAGTAATATCTGTCGAAATGAGAGTTCCTTCGGCAGAAGGGTCTAATGTGTTCAAAAGACGAACCGGTATGTTTTCAAGTTTTGCTGGAAGAATGCATGTCGGATGTAAAATTTTAGCACCAAAATAAGCTAACTCGGCAGCTTCTTCGAAATGAAGTTTTGCTATAGGACTTGTATTGTCAATGAAACGAGGATCATTATTGTGCACTCCATCAATGTCTGTCCAAATCTCTATTTCTTCTGCATGTATTGCTGCACCTATCAGTGATGCCGAATAATCACTGCCTCCACGTTGTAAATTATCAATTTCTCCATATGCGTTGCGGCAAATAAAACCTTGAGTGATATATAGCTCTGCATTCGGTTGTTTGGATAGTTCTTTAGCAATATTTTCCTTAATATATCCGGCATCAGGTTCATTGTTTTTGTCAATGCGCATATAATCCAAAGCCGGTAGCAAAACAGAGTTTTTACCTATCTCTGTCAAATAGAAATGCATCATAACCGTAGACATCAATTCCCCTTGAGCCAAAATTGCCTTTTCATCAAAAAGAGTAAAAACGGAGTTCTTGGTAAAATTGCGCAAGAAAGAAAAGTTATTCTTTAACGCTTCTGAAGCTTTTTCTTTATATTCTTTGGTGCTATATAATTCGTTAACAACGGAGATGTACTTTTTTTCGAGATTGTTAACAACCTCATTGGCACTGCTTTGATTTTTTTTGTATAAATAATCAGAAATTTCTACTAATGTGTTTGTAGTTCCTGACATCGCGGAAAGAACAACTATTTTTTGATTACCGTCACAAATTAAATCCGCAACATTTTTTATCCTTTGAGCTGAGCCGACTGATGTTCCCCCAAATTTCAATACTTTCATTTTTTTAAAATTTTGATGTGTTATTATTGCGATCAAACCAACTGCAAAGATAAATATTTACTTTATTTATGCAGTAAATAACAGGGCTAAATTTTGCTGATATGAAGAGAATTTTAGTATGTCCAAAAGAAAATCCAGAAATGGGTATTAATCTTTATAGAAAAGACTTCAATGAAATTTTGATTTCATTGAAGTCTAAAAGTTGAGGTTCCTGGCGGATTCGAACCGCCGTAAACGGTTTTGCAGACCGGTGCCTAGCCACTCGGCCAAGGAACCTTATTATTAGTGGTTAGCGGATGCAAAATTACAATATTTTTTGTATTTACCAATGCTTCGTGTAAAATAATTGAAAAAATGAATACCAAAAACTCCTTGTATCAAGAAAAATATATATTTTTGTGGTCTAATTTAAGAATAAAATAAATAATAACAATATTATGGCAAGTGGTAAAAAAGTTGGAGAAACTGAAAAAGATTTAGGTGCAATAGAAAATGTTCTAAGCACATCTGAAAGATTTGTGGAAAAAAATCAAAAAGCACTTCTTATTGGTTTAGCGGTTGTGGTTGCAGTTGTTTTAGGTTATTTATTATTTCAAAATTACTATGTAGCACCCCGAGAAAAAGCTGCTGAAGAAATGATGTCTGTTGGACAAAGATATTTTATGCAAGAAAAATATAAAGTTGCCCTGAATGGCGATAGTGTTGAGTTTGATGGTTTTTTGTCAATTATAGATAATTACAAAATGACTGAAAGTGCAAACTTGGCTGCAGCCTATGCAGGTATTTGCTATTACAGATTAGGAAAATATGACAGTGCAATCAAATATTTGAATCAATTTTCGGGAGAAGATCAACTTGTGTCTTTTTCTGTACTTGGAACCATAGGTGACTGTTATGTTCAAAAAGGACAAATAGAAAAAGGTATTGAATACTTCTTGAAAGCTGGAAATTCAGAAAGTCCATTGATCGCACCTCTCTACTTAATGAAAGCCGGAAAAGCTTACGAAAGTCTTTCAAAATATGATAAGGCCATTGAGATGTATAAACAGATTAAGGAAAAATATACCAATCAAATAAGTGGTTTTTCAACAGTGGAAGAAATTGATAAGTATATTGAGAGAGCAAAATCTGCAAAATAGTCATTTATTATTTTATTTTTTGTAGAAAGTATGGCAACAAAATACCACAATTTATCTCAGTACGATGTTTCGCTTATGCCTGATAAAGGTCATTTGGCGGAACAGAAATATGCGATAGTGGTAGCCGATTGGAATTCGAATGTTACACATAACTTGCTCAGTGGAGCTTACGATGCATTGTTGGAAAATGGTGTTATTGAGGAGAATGTTTCAGTGTTTCATGTGCCGGGTGCATTCGAATTGATATATGCCGCAGGGAAACTGCAAAGTGAGCATAAATATAATGCAATAATAGTATTGGGTTGCGTAATTCAAGGTGAAACACCTCATTTTGATTATGTTTGTCAGGGAGTAACGCAAGGTGTTAGTTGTTTAAATACGAAGAGTTCAGTACCCGTTGTTTTTGGCTTGCTTACTGTGTCTAGTTTAGAACAAGCACTAAATAGAGCAGGGGGTAAAGATGGTAACAAAGGCGTAGAAGGAGCGATAACCGCTATAAAAATGGCAAATTTATTTTGCTAATTAATTTTTAGTGTTTACCTTTGCGTCGCTTTTCGGGCAGTTACCAGAGTGGCCAAATGGGGCTGACTGTAACTCAGCTGTCTTTCGACTTCGGTGGTTCGAATCCATCACTGCCCACAAAATTGCGGAAATAGCTCAGTTGATAGAGCATTAGCCTTCCAAGCTGAGGGTCGCGGGTTTGAGTCCCGTTTTCCGCTCTATGAGGAACGAATGATTCAGGTCTTTCGTTCCTCATTTTTTTTGCTGAAGGAGCTGTGTTTTAGTAATAAAACCTTTTTAGTACCTCTGTTTTACAAAATGAGTTTCTATAAATTGCGAAGAGATTGGATTTATTTCTCGATTTTTTGTAGGATGATATTTCAAACGTTTGCGGTCGTTTTATTTGCCGAATTACAGATAAAATATTAACATATAGACTTGTTTTTGCCCGAAAAACTTGTTTGTAAAAACAAAACATATATCTTTGTGCTCCCGTGAAGTGAAAAAATGAATATGTCATTTTTTTGCCATGGATATAGATAAATAGATTGTAATTTTATTTTAACCTAATCAATATGAAACTAAAAGTTAGTAATGTAAATTATCCCAATTGGAGACCTGTTACTGTAAAATTTAATGCACCTAAAGAATTTGAAAAATTGCAAGAGATATCAAAAAATCTTTGGTGGGTATGGAATTATGAAGTTGTAGATCTTTTTAAAGAAATGAATGACCAACTTTGGAAGGAAGTTGGTGGTAATCCTGTCGTTTTTTTACAAAAACTTAGAAGTGAAGAATATAAAGAGTTGGCAAAGAATGAATCTTTCATGAAGAAGATGGATAAAGTTTATGCCAATTTTAGAGCATACATGGATGTTAAGCCCAGTCAATCAGTCCCCTCGATTGCTTATTTTAGCATGGAGTACGGTTTGACCGATATTTTAAAAATTTATTCAGGAGGTTTAGGTGTACTTGCCGGCGACTACTTAAAAGAAGCTAGCGATTGCAATGTAGATATGACTGCTGTTGGATTTTTATATCGTTATGGTTATTTTACACAATCTTTGTCAATGAATGGAGAACAAGTAGCTTTGTATGAGGCACAAGTTTTTGATACATTGCCAATAGAGCAAATTACAGATGGAAATGGAAATCCTGTGGTTATTTCCATTCCTTATCCAGGAAGAAACATTTATGCCAATTTATGGAAAGTTTCCGTGGGTCGTGTCAATCTGATTTTATTGGATACTGATACGGAATTAAATAGCGAATTCGATAGAACAATTACTTACCAATTGTACGGTGGTGATAATGAACATCGTTTGAAACAAGAAATCATGCTAGGCATAGGCGGTATGGCCGCTCTTAAACAATTGGGTATAGAAAAAGAGGTATACCATTGTAATGAAGGGCATGCAGCATTTCTTAATGTTCAACGTCTGATTGACTTGATGAGAGAAAAAGGCTTATCATTTAATGAAGCCCTTGAGATTGTTCGTGTGTCAGGATTGTTTACAACTCATACACCGGTTCCTGCAGGTCATGATAAATTTGAAGAAGAATTATTCCAACGCTACATGTATGATTTTGCTAATCAATTGGGAATGCCTTGGACTGATTTCATGAATATGGGACGCGAAGTTCCGGGAGATTTGACAGAAAAATTTTCTGTAACTGTTTTTGCTTGCAATACTTGTCAAGAAGTGAATGGTGTAAGTTGGTTACATGGAAAGGTTTCTCAGGAAATGTTTAAAAATATTTGGGAAGGTTATTTCCCTGAAGAATCACATGTAAGTTGGGTAACGAATGGTGTCCATTATCCTACGTGGGCAGCTTCTGAGTGGCAAAAATTACATGTTAAGGCTTTTGGTAAAGAATTTTTAGGTTCACAATCAGATCCTAAATTTTGGGAAAATATATACAAGGTTTCCGATGAGGAAATTTGGGCTACTCGTCAGGCATTAAAGCTGAAATTAATAGACTATATTAAAGAAAAATGTGCATCTAATTGGTTGCAGAACCAAGGAGATCCTTCTCGTGTTGTGAGCGTTTTGGAAAAAATCAATCCAAATGCTTTGACAATAGGTTTTGGACGTCGTTTTGCAACATACAAAAGAGCTCACTTGTTGTTTACTGATTTGGAACGACTTTCAAGAATAGTAAACAATCCAAATTTCCCTGTACAATTTATTTATACAGGTAAAGCACACCCTGCTGATGCCGGTGGACAAAAATTGATTCAGCGTATTGTTGAAATTTCCAAGTTGCCGGAATTTATAGGTAAAGTTATTTTCCTTGAAAATTATGATATGGCTTTGGCTAAACGATTGATTTCAGGTGTCGATATTTGGTTGAATACTCCAACTCGTCCATTGGAAGCTTCCGGAACATCCGGAGAAAAAGCTCAAATGAATGGGGTATTGAATTTTTCTGTACTTGATGGTTGGTGGTATGAAGGTTATAAAGAGGGAGCCGGTTGGGCTTTAACAGATAAACGTACCTATAAAAATCAAGAACACCAAGATCAGCTTGATGCTGCTACTATTTATAGTATGTTGGAAACAGAAATAATACCTTTGTATTTTGCTAAAAATAGTAAGGGATATTCTCCTGATTGGGTTCAATTTGTCAAAAATTCTTTTGCTAAAATATCTCCTTTTTATACAACAAAGAGGATGTTAGATGATTATATCGAAAGATTCTATACTAAACAGGCTAAGCGAGGTAAGGCTTTGAAAGCGAAAGATTTTGCAAAAGCAAAAGAAATAGCAGCATGGAAAGAAAATGTTGCAGCAAGATGGGATAGCATTGAAGTTTGTTCATTAGTCGTTTCGGATACGTTCCATCCTGTAACGGAAGTAGGTCAGGTTCATAAAGTAACTGTAGAAATAGACGTTAAGGATGCTTCTCTTCTTAATTCAATAGGAGTAGAAGGTGTCTCTACAGTTCCTACAGCCGAAGGTGTTGATAAGTTTTATTCTGTGAAAGAATTGAGTCTAGTAAAAACAGAGGGCACAAAGTTGACCTTTGAATTGAATTTAGAGATTATAAATGGAGGTTCATTTAAATATTCTTTCCGTATGTTCCCTAAGAACAGCGATTTACCACATCGTCAAGATTTTTGTTACGTACGCTGGTTTTAACACATAAATTATTTGTTTTACTTATAAAGAAGAGCATTCTACTGAATGCTCTTCTTTTTTGCTTATATTTGCTTTTGTATTTTTTAGACAAATGATAAATATTATGAGAAATTTTGTATTTTATAACTCCACAAAGTTGATTTTCGGAAAAGGTTCTATTTCGTCGTTGACTACAGAAATACCTTTGGACAAAAAGGTGATGATTGTTTTTGGTGGAGGCAGTGCAAGAAAGAATGGGGTCTATGAGCAAGTAAAACAGGCGATGAGCAAGCATGTATGTGTCGAGTTCTGGGGCATTGAACCTAATCCTACAGTTGATACTATAAGAAAAGCCGTAGAGCTCGGGAAAAAGAATGGTATAGATTTTTTACTGTCCGTAGGTGGTGGCTCTGTGCTTGATGCTACGAAATTAATAGCTGTGTCTATCCCTTATAATGGAGACCCCTGGAATTTGGTCATCAATTCCAAATTAATCAAATATGCACTTCCTTTTTGTGATGTAATGACATTACCTGCAACAGGTTCAGAAATGAATACGGGAGCTGTTATTTCAAATGTGGAGACAAAAGAAAAGTTTCCTTTTAATTTTTCTTATCCTGAATTTTCTATTCTTGACCCCGAAACTACATATTCTTTGCCTTCTTTTCAAATTGCATGTGGAGTAGCGGATACTTTTGTTCATGTGATGGAACAATATTTGACTTTTCCTAATCAGTCTCTGTTGATGGATAGGTGGGCAGAGGGAATTTTACAGGTTTTGGTAGAAATAGCTCCTAAGATTAAAGAAAATAAAAAAGATTATGACTTAATGAGCAATTTTATGCTTTCTGCTACTATGGGTCTCAATGGGTTTATTGCTATGGGCGTAGAACAAGATTGGTCTACACATATGATTGGACACGAATTGACGGCATTGCATGGTATTACACATGGACAGAGTTTGGCTATTGTTTTTCCGGCTACAATGCGGAGATTGAAAGAGCAAAAAGAGAAAAAGATTCTGCAGTATGGAGAGCGGGTATGGAAGATAACGACGGGAACGGATGAAGAAAAGGTAATGGAGATTATTCAGAAGACAGAAGACTTTTTTCGTTCATTGGGATTAGTAACAAAACTTCATGAGGTGGGTATAACGGATTCTACTATAATGCAGGTAGAACGACGTTTTAACGCTCGAAATGTGGCTTTCGGAGAATGTCATAATGTAACGGGAACAGTGGCTCGGGAAATTTTGGAATTGGCGAAATAAGGTCTGTTTAAAAAAGATTGTGTGAATAGGCGTATAAGATAGCTTCCGAGATATTTTGAGCATTAAGTTTGAGAAGAATATTTTGTTTGTGAAATTTAATTGTATTTAGGCTGACTTCTTGTGTGGCTGCTATTTCTTTTGAAGTGTACCCTTGAGATGCTAATATTAGAATTTGTTGTTCCTTACTGGATAGATTTATTTTATGAATTTGATTGAAATCTTTTTTTTGCGGATTAAAAATAAATCTTTCATTGGTACCTTCTACCTCAATGAAAGATTCGACAAAATGATTTTTTGTAGACAAGGTTGAGATTCCAATTGTCATCCACATCTTTCCTGCCGAATCGAATAAAAAAGGTTTGTATTGATTTAGGATGGTTAAAATATTACCGTTTTTATGTTTTAGTCTGTGGGAACTAAAATAAGTCATTTTCTCTTGACTTTTGATATTTTTTGTAGCAAAAAAAGCACACATTGCGTCTTTTGTTATGCTTTCTTTTTCCATATCTTCTTCATAAATAATCAATTCCGGAAATTTTTGACCCATTTCTTTTATTTTGGTAAGAGAATAACCGCAATTAAAAATATGATTTGGAGATATGTAGAAGTAATTGTTTTTGTAAAAATCAATGATACAGACATTTTGACCATTCATTTTTGTAATCGTATCCAATATCTCAACTTTCTGTCGAATTATATTATAATCAGGCTCTTCTTCAAAAAACAAATCGTAGGGTGGTGTGTGGAAATCGAAAGGTGTCATTTTTATTAGGGTTAGCATGAGTTGCAAAAATATGTGTTTTTTATTTATTTCTTAACTTTTTCTCAAGTTTAAATGTGTGATTTTTCTCTTTTTCTTTCAAAAAAGCCCACCCTTTTGGGTAGTTGATAAATGTATTTATCTTAAGTACATTTGATAACTTTTTTACTTTTTTATGAAAAAAATATTATTATATGCTTTATTATCACTTTTTGCTGTTGTAGAAGCAAAATCACAAGATTGTACTGATGGAACCATTCTTTTTAAAGAAGATTTTGGTGGAAATTTAGTTGAAGATCCAGATCACAGTACTACGGCTATTCCCGAGTGTGAATTTGTTTTTAAGGCGGATGGAGATCCACGTGGAGCAGGAAATTATGCTATTCGTAAAGAGGGATGGTATCATGGTTTATACTGGACACACATGGATGACCATACTTATCCGAACGATAAAACTCGTGGTTATTTGATGCAAGTGGATGCCTCAGCAACTCCAGGACAATTTTATAAGCGTCAAATAGATGATTTGTGTGCAGGTGCTTCACTGTATTTTTCTGTTTGGGCAGCAAATTCTATTAATCAGGCTTATGAAAATCAGTTTCAGAAAGCTAGCTTGTCGTTTGTTATTGAGGATATCAATGGGAATGTGCTATTGAAAGAAAATACCGGACTGATGCCCGGTACAACCAATGAAAATGACTGGAATCAATATGGAGCAACATTTACGGTGCCTTCGGGGCAATCATCTGTTATTTTTAAAATATTGAATAACGGGAGCAGTACACAGGGTAATGATTTGGTGTTAGATGATATAGAAATTCGTCTTTGTGTACCCCCTACTAATGTTAGTATATCTCCTGATGATACTGTTTGTAAAGGTGAAACGGTAACCTTAACAGGACAATTTACTAATGATGGCACTTTTACTGAACCTTTGACATATAAATGGTTTAAAAGTGCAATAGCTTCTTATAATCAGTCGGATTGGACTGAAATAGCAACAGGGCAGACGTTAACAATCTCTTCTACTCAATCTTCTGATGCAGGTTTTTATAGAGTAGCTGTAGCAAGTGCCGGAAGCATTGATTTGGTAAATTGTCGTTCGATGTCTGATATTGTTTCTTTAACAGTGCAAGATTGTCCGGCAAGTCCTTTGGTAGTTTCAGAAGACACGACGATTTGCTCCGGCTCTTCGGTAGAATTACAGGCAAGTGGAGCTGTGAGTTACAGTTGGTTTCCCGCTACAGGGTTAAGTAGTACTACCATAGCAAATCCGCTAGCTTCTCCGACGGCGACAACAACCTATACCGTCACAGGTACATTGGCTGATAACACAACTTTAAGCACCTCAGTGACTGTGTCTGTGTTAACAAGTACAACTACGGAATTGAAAGATACAATTTGCCAAAATGATTCTTATACGGAAAACGGTTTTAATCTACCAGTACAAAAAGACTCGGGAGAAAAAATATATAGTTTACACCTTTTATCGCAAAATGGCTGCGATAGTATTGTTCAGCTAAATTTGCAAGTACTTCCTGAATACGAAACTGTTCATCAGGTATTTATTCAACATGGAGAAAGTATACAGATAGACAATCAAATATATTCTTTTCCAACCGAAGTGATAAGTAGGTATACGTCCGTATCGGGGTGTGATAGTGTTGTTGTGACAACAATAAGTTGGAAGGATGATTCCTCAGAATGTGATGAACTGATTCCTGACAAATATTTTTCGCCTAATAATGATGGTGTACAAGATACTTGGAACATTAAGAATATAGAATGTTATGATGGTTATGTGGTGGAAATTTATGATCGGTTTAGCAAATTATTGATTCGTTATGAGGGCAATTTTACACCATGGAATGGTATTTATTTAGGAAATCCACAACAAGCTACAGACTATTGGTACTTGATAACCTTGAAAGGTGGAAAGACATTTTCGGGACATTTTACGCTAAAAAGGTAAATATTCCTATTCCCCATTGGTATAAAAGAGATATGAAATAATTCAATTAAAAATGAAAAATGCATTCATTATTATTCTAATTTTTCTGTTCACAACAACTGTTTCATTTTCTGCAACCATTACCGTTACTAGTAGTGCCGACTCTGGCACGGGAACCTTGCGTCAAGCTGTAACAAATGCCAATGCAGGTGATGAAATTGTATTTGCAAGCAATGTCACCACTATATCACTACTTGCATTAGTTATCGACAAAAATTTAACTATAACAGGTGATGCTATAAATACCACGGTGCTACAAAGAAATACTACAGTAACCAATATTAATTGGCATCTTGAAATAGATAGTGCAGCAACTGTAACTTTTAATAATTTGACTTTTCAAGATTTCTATAGCTGTGTTGGTGGGGCTGTTTACAGCAAGGGAAACCTAACGGTGAATAATTGTAAAATATTAAATAATAGAGCTAAGACTAGTGCTAGTGGAATTTACTGTACAGGAGAGTTAAATGTTTACAATACATCCTTTGAAAACAACATAAAAGGAGCAGTTTGTTGTGGTAAAGCTTATTTTGAAGGATGCACTTTTAAAGGAAACTATGACCAAAATGGTGGGGCAATTTATATAAGAAGCAAAAAAGAAGCAACGATTAAAGATTGCCTTTTTGAAGGGAACAGTGCTTCACAATTTGGAGGTGCCATTACAAATTATGGAAATACAACGATAGACAATTGCATCTTTAGAAATAACAGTGCTGTTTATTCGGAATCGGTTATAGGAAATGCGGGCGAGATACTTGTAAATAATTGTGTGTTTGATGGGAACCAAAAAAATGTATTTGGAAATTCGCCTTTTATCCAATCAGTTGATGTAACAGCAACAATCGTGAACAGCCTCTTTATTCGGAATGTTGAAAATTCTTTGACTAGCGGAGTTATTGAAAATGGTAGATATGCAACCCTTAATGTTATTAACTGTACCATAGCGGATAATACGGCTATCGGTTTATACGCGAATAACTACGAGGGGTATGGCACTAAGAACTTTGATAATATTTACTTGTATAACAATGTTTTCTACAACAATACTATAAGTAATGGAGAAAAATACGATATTTATGTGAGTCATAATAGCAGTAATCCGGAACAGACTGTACTCTCAACCGCTTACAACAATATTATAGGAAAAACGAATCTGACACTCGGCAATTCAAATCTTATTGGTGACGATCCTCTTTTTGTAGGCATTGGCGACTATAGCTTGCAAAAAAACAGCCCGGCTATAAATGCAGGTAATAATAGCTATATTCCTAACGGCATTTTAACTGATTTAGCTTTAAAATCCCGTGTCTCTAATAGTCTGGTAGATATGGGGGCATACGAATTTCAGAGTGATGGTTCTGTTATTAAAACTCCTTCTGTTGGTGAATTGAAAATCTATAGTAATAATCATCGGATAATAATTGAGAATGCGACGGAATCCGTAGCTATATATGATGTGACAGGGCAACTTGTAGCATCGGGTATAGAAACAGAGTTTTCTCTTCCAAGAACCGGTGTTTATTTCGTTTGCATTGGCAGACAACAGGCTAAAGTGTTGATAAAGTAAGCAATCGATGGAAATTAATAAAATGTACTCCGAATGGATAGTGTAACAAAAACTGATTAAAGAATAAAAGTATGTTTTTAGTAAATTATTAATGCGTTATGAGAATAGCTTATTTTTTTATTCCATTCCTTTTGAGTAATGCATCTATAGTTGGTTCTTGTCCTCTAAATTTTTTGTAAAGGGTCATAGGATTCTCTGTTCCGCCTTTGGTCAATATGTTTTCTTTGAATGAATCAGCTGTTTTTTTATCAAAAACGCCATTAGCTTTGAAAACAGAAAACGCGTCAGCATCTAATACTTCCGCCCATTTATAGCTGTAATATCCGGATGCATATCCTCCTGAAAAAATATGATTAAATTGTGTACTCATGCAAGTTTCTTCAATGGTTGGAAAAAGTAAGGTCTGTTGCCAAGCTTTTGTTTCAAAATCTTTCACGTTGCCTTCAAAAGGATTCTCTAATGTGTGCCAAGCCATATCTAAAAAACAAAAGCTTAATTGGCGTACACAAGCATAGCCTACATTGAAATTCTCGGCTTCTTTGATTTTTGTGATATATTCTTGTGGAATTTTTTCACCTGTAATGTAGTGTTGAGCAAATTGATCTAAAAATTCTTTTTCGGTAGCCCAATTTTCCAAAATTTGAGAAGGAAGCTCTACAAAATCACGGTATACATTAGTGCCTGACAATGAACTATAGGTAGTTTGTGACAACATTCCGTGCAAAGCATGTCCAAATTCGTGTAAAAGTGTTGTTAATTCATCGAAAGTTAACAAAGACGGAGTGCTATCAGTCGGCGGAGTAAAGTTCATCACAATGGAGATGTGTGGTCGGCTGTTCTTGCCATTTTTTATCCATTGTTCTTTATACTCAGTCATCCATGCACCACCTTTTTTGCCTTCACGAGGATGAAAATCGGTATATAGTATGGCTACAAAGTTACCAGTATTATCTGTTACTTCATAGGCCTCTACATCGGGGTGATATACTTGTATTTGCGTATTTTTCTTAAAATTCAGGTCATATAATTTGTTCGCTAACCAAAAAATGCCGGATTTCACTCTTTCTAATTCAAAATAAGGTTTAAGCTGTTCGTCGTTGATTTTAAACTTTTCTTCTTTTAGTTTTTCAGAATAAAACGCCCAATCCCAAGGCATTAGTTCAAATTTGTCATTTGTCGTTTTACGAGCAAATTCTAATACTTCGTTAAATTCTTTTTCGGCTATGGGTTTATAGGTCTCTAAAAGTTGATTAATTAATTTATACACGCTTTCGGTATTTTTTGCCATAGTTTGTTGTAACGCAAAGCCCGCATAGTCCTTCTCACCCATCAGATTAGCTAAACGGAGCCTTGAGTTGACAATTTCTTTGACAATTTTTTGATTGTCAAATTCATTTCCTTGATATCCATTTTTGTTATATGCTAAATAAAGTTGCTTCCTTAAATCACGGTTTTCAGCGTATTGCATAAAGGGTAAGTAACTTGGCATAGAAAGATCAAAAAGCCAACCTGTTTTATCTTTGCTTTTTGCTTTTTGTTTGGCAGCTTCAGTAACAAAAGAGGGTAGTCCTTTTAAATCTTTTTCATCTGTAATAAGGAGAGAAAACGCATTCGTTTCTTTTAAAACATTTTGGCTAAAGGCTAAGGTCAATCGACTTAAATTGCTACTTAATTCGGTGTATTCTTGTTTGTCTTTATCATTTAAATTAGCTCCTGAACGAATAAAACCTTGGTATGTTCTTTCTAAAAGTTCTTTGTCCTCATTGGTAAGTTGCGACTTGCTTTGAGCGTTGTAAACGGTTTTTACACGTTCAAAAAGAGCCTGATTTTGAAATATTTTATTGCCATTTTCTGTTAGAATAGGCGATATTTCTTGGGCTAGTGTTTCTAAACTGTCATTGGTTTCAGCACTAAGGAGATTGTAAAACGCACTACTTGTTTTGCTTATTATTTCGCCGGAATTTTCGAGTGCAATAATCGTGTTTTCGAAAGTAGGAGCGGCTTTATTTGATATAATTTTTTCTATTTCAGTGTTTTGTTTTTTTATCCCATATTCAAAAGCGGGTTTATAGTCACTGACCGAAATTTCGTTAAAAGGAATTGTTTGATATGGAGTATTATAAGTATTTAAAAAAGGATTCTTTTTCGCGAGTATTTCATTTTCGCTAATGGATATTACAGACATAATTAGTATAATTTTTAGTGTGATATTTTTCATTACAAGTTATTCCTCAAGTCGAGCAACCTTTTGTACTCCCTTAATTTTTTTGATTTGGTTATATAATTGTTTCAAGTTATTCACGTGATTTACATAAATATATATTTTTGCCGTAAAAATTCCATCATTTGTGTTAACAATGACTTTTTCAATGTTGGCTTCCATTTTTTCGGAAATCTCAGACAAAATATCAAGGAGCATTTTTTTTCGGTCAATACCTTGGATTTCAAGAATACCTGTGTAGTATTTTTGTTGTGTGTTTGCCCATTCAGCCGTAATGATACTTGAACCTTGTTGTGATTTTATTTTAAGAGCTTCCTTGCAATCCCTTTTGTGCACAACAATTTGGTTGTTTTTGCCAATAAAACCGATAATTTCGTCCCCTGGAATAGGTTTACAACATGGGGCAATTGTATGTTCCCTGTTTAATATCTCGTCGGTTAATTGGATTGTTTCTTCTTTTTTTATTTGAGAAGAATTCTTTTTTATGGATTTGTTTTTATTATTATTGTCTCCTGAAACAAAAAATCGAGGATACCAATAACGAATTGTTTTTCTTTTATTTTTTGGCTTTATTATGCTTTCCAGATTCTCAAGCAATATAATCGAATTTCCTATTTTATATAGCAAATCATCAAAAGAATTGAGTTGATAGTGTTCTAATAAAATAGCAATTATATCATTGGGAATAACACGTGTTTCTATTAAATTACTCTTTATAAGTGCTTCAATAAGAATTTCTTCGCCTTTAGATCGAGTGTTTTTATCTTCGTGTTTGAATAGTACCGATAGTTTGTCTTTTGCTCGTGCCGTTGTAACATAATTGAGCCATTCTTGTACGGGAGTCTGCTGTTTTGATGTTAGAATTTCTATTTGATCACCACTCTGAAGTTCATAGCTTAAAGGAACCAGTTTATTATTTACTTTTGCTCCAATGCAATGCATTCCTAATTCAGAATGTATTTCAAACGCAAAATCTAGTGCCGTAGCACCTGCCGGCATAGTCTTGATTTCTCCTTTTGGGGTGAAAACGAAAATTTCGGTAGCATAAAGCGTTAACTTGAAGGTATCCAAAAAGTCCATAGCATTTGGATTCGGATTTTTAAGGATATCGTTAATAGTGCTTAGCCATTTGTCCAATTCCGATTCGCTATTTTGATTTTGTTTATATCTCCAATGGGCAGCCAATCCTTTTTCAGCAATTTCGTCCATTCGAGTACTTCTGATTTGCACTTCAATCCATTGTCCGTTAGGTCCCATGACCGTGACGTGTAAAGCCTCATATCCATTTGCTTTAGGGGTATTTAGCCAATTTCGGAGACGTTCGGGGTGGGGAATGTAAATACTTGTAATGGTTGAATAAATCATCCAACATTGTTCTTTCTCATCAACGTCAGGGTTGGGTTCAAATACAATTCTGACAGCTAAAATATCGTAAATTTCCTCAAAAGGAATTTTCTTCGTTTGCATTTTATTCCAAATGGAATAAACGGACTTTATACGTGCTCTGATGTTGAATTTATAGCCCATGCCATTAAGTTTATTGACAATAGGCAAAGAAAATTTATCATAAAGTTCCATCCGTTCAACGTGCTTTGCTTCGAGCTTCTTCTGAATCTCATCGTATGAAGATGGAAAATTATATTTAAAACTTAAATCCTCAAGTTCTGTTTTTATAGAAAAAAGACCTAGGCGATGGGCTAGTGGGGCATAAATATATTCTGTTTCGCCGGCTATCTTGTATTGCTTGGCAGGCGGCATAGACCCTAATGTTCGCATGTTGTGCAACCTGTCTGCTATTTTTATCAGTATCACACGGATATCTTCAGACATTGTCAGCAATAATTTTCTGAAATTTTCGGCCTGACCCGAAACATTTTCTCCGAATACGCCTCCTGATATCTTGGTCAACCCATCAACTATTTGAGCAATTTTTGATCCGAACAAATTATCAATATCTTCAACAGTGTAGTCGGTATCTTCTACTACATCGTGAAGTAAAGCTGCACAAATAGAGGTGGAACCTAATCCTATTTCTTTTGCAATAATACGTGAAACAGCTAAAGGATGCAGTATATAAGGCTCTCCTGAACGACGACGGATGCCTTTGTGTGCCGCCTTAGCAAATTGATAAGCCTTTTCTATTTTTTCAACCTTCTTACGGTGAGGAGAAGCAAGATAATCTTCTATTAAAAGTTTATATTCTCGTTCAATAAGAATGTCATCTGCTTCTTCGTTATATTCAATCTTGTCTGTCATATATTATTCTATTCTTGTTATCGCAAAAATACAAAGCTTTTTTTAATTTCAGGTAACTTTTAGTAGGCTTGTTTTATTATTAAAAAAAGACGTTGTAAATAAATCACAACGCCCTTTTTTATAGTTTTTCAAAATGAAATTACCACTCAGGGAAACGAGGTGTTTTAGTTGTATTTCCTTTTGTTTTGAAGCGAACGGTTAACATTATTTCGTGAGAACCTTCGGCATACGTATTCAATTTGGTTAGGTTGTAATCGTAAGCATAGCCGATGCGAATATTATCTCCAAGGTGTATACCTGCCATTGGAACAATAGACTCAGCGACAAACAAGTCACTCATACGATAAGAACCTCCAAACCAAAAGAATTTAAGGTAATGCAACATCAAATTGACTTCACTATGGACAGAATACCCGTCGTATTGTGCTGATAAAGTGGGCGTTAAATCCCAATATCGACCAACTTCAAAACGGTAGCGGCTATACGCGTAGTATTCTGTATTTGAATAAAGAAGACTTTGGTCTTGAAATAGTTGAGGTAGGTGTGTTGCCGAAGCTCCTAACAACCAATCAGATAGTCCGTATTCAAATCCAAAATTCACATCAGGTGTAATTTGAGTTTCTTTTTCGTAACTTTCGGTAGGGTCTCCTGTGTTTTCGTAAACATTGCTTGATGGGTCGTATTGACGCATCTGAGCTCCTGCTCCTAATCCAAGAGATAAATGCTGATTATCAGATATTTTTATGTGATATGCATAATTTACCATTGCATTATACGAGATGATAGGACCATATTCATCATATAAAACCGACAAACCAATGCCTGAACTAATATCAGAAATCGGCATATCAAAATTAAATAATCCGGTTTTTGGAGCACCATCAAATCCTACGTATTGATCGCGAGCAATAGCTGTTATGTTGCCGTATACAGAAGAACCTGTAGCTGCGGGATTAAAATTTGTCCTTGAAAGCAATTGCTGACTTATTTGTGCATCATTTTGTGCTGTTGCCATTAATGAAAATAACAATAACATCGGAAATAGTATATTCTTAATTTTATTCATTGCTTTGAATTTTTATGTTATCTTTCAATAATTTTAAATGTGGTACGTCTATTCAATCTGTGTTCTTCTTCTGTTACAGCATGTTTTACTACAGGATTGCTCTTACCATAGCCTTTCCAAGAAAGTCGGTTTCTACCAATGCCGGATCCAATTAAATAATCAACTACTGATTTTGCACGAGCATCCGAAAGTTGCTGGTTGTATTCAACAGTTCCTCGGCTATCCGTGTGAGAACCGAATTCAAGTTTGATAGTTGGGTTAGAACTTAGTAGCATGACAATTTTGTCCAGTGTGTATTTAGATTCCGGTAATAAATTAGCATTATCAAAATCGTAATAAATTTCTTTCAAAGAAATTTCTCTATTCAAATATTTATCGGAATTTAAATTATTGTTGATACTATTTGCACCTAAGCCATTATTATTACCTGCATTATTGGCATCGTTTTTATTGTTTCCATAAGAGATAGAAGCTAAATCTAAGGAACTATTACTTGAATTGCCATCTTCGTAACGGAAAGGTTTACTTGTTATCGAAAGGAAATTAGGTTTATTAACTTTTACTTGATATTCTTTTCCATTTGTCAAGTCCGTAAAAGTATAACGTCCTGTTATGTCGGTTTTTGTTTGTTGAATCACAGCACCGCCTTCAACTAACATTACATCTTCGTTGATGAAAGGCTCATCTGTTTCCATATCATATACACGTCCGCTAATGGACATGCCGGTCGGTGTCAGATAAAAATCTTGCTCTACAGGGAAGTTTCCAATAGTGGATTTTTCAGTTTTAATCATTGCTATATCAGACAAATAACCAGCTGAGCTTGCTATGATTTTGTAAAAGTCACCAGCTTCAATAAACGCGTAATAGTAGCCTTCCTCATTCGTTTTTACTGTTTGCGTTTTTCCCATTCCATTCAAAATAATTTGAGTGTTGGGAATAGGCTCTTCAGTTGTTTTGTTGTAGGCATGTCCTGATACCATCATACTTGAAAAAATTCCTTCAAATCGATAAATATCGTCTTTGGTTTCAGTATTTCTACTACTTACTAAAAAAGCTTCATTGTTTTCTTGTGAAACGATTAAGTTAATATCATCAAATGAAGAATTTATAGGTTTCATTAAATTTTGAACCATGTGAATGGTATTGTCTTCTATTTGAGCACGATAAATATCATATCCTCCAAAACCAATATGTCCGTCGGAAGCAAAAATTAGCACATTGCCTATTACGTAAGGGAAAGCTTCGTTACCTGCCGTGTTTACAACACTACCGGCATTAACAGGTTTTCCCCATTTTCCATTTGCTTGTTTTTCCACATACCAAATATCAGAACCACCGTAGCCACCTTTCATTGATGAAGTGAAATACAATCTATTTCTGTCAGGAGACAATGCAGGGTGGGAGGCATTTGTATGACGATTTCCAATGTTCAGAATGCCTTTGTCTTTCCATTTTTCGTTTTTATATTTTGCAGAATAAACGAAACAATTGTCGTCTTCGTCACTAATACAACGTGTGTAAAACATTAAATTGTTGATTGTATCAATGGTAAAAGTACCGGTGTTTTCTCCTCGTTTCGTTTTAATCATATCGGCAGGACGAGAAGTTGTGAAATTATTTTTTTCGTTAGCAAAATACATTTTTGATGAAAAACCCTTATCGGTTTTTTCCGTGGAAGCATAAATGATGCCATCTTGGTAGAAACCAATACCGAATTCTATTTCAGAAGTATTTAAAGCACTCAAACTTTCTTCCGGTGAGATAGGATTCTTTGAGGCATGCTGTATTGCAAAGTCGCAAGATGCCTTTAGGTTTTTCACACGTAAATCCTTTGGCATTAATCGTCCATATTCTTCAAAAGCTGCTTTTGCCCTTTTGTACTCACCCATTTTTTGGAGATTCTTGCCATATAGCAAGTATGCTTCAGGAACATTATAACCGGATGTAATGGCTTCACCTATGTAAGAAACGGCTTCTTTGGGCTCATTTATTAACGTGTGACATTCTCCGATTTTGTATTTGGCAAAAGCTACCGCAGTTTCGTCTTTAGAATTCTCTGCCGTTTTTTTGTATTCTTCTATTGCTCCGATATAGTCTTTCTGATAAAACTTTTTATTTCCTTTACTTGTATTAGCCATCGTAATAGATGAAAACAATATCAAGGGAATTAATAGGGTTATTTTATTGTGTACTTTCATGTTTTTAAAGTGTATTATAGTTTACTATTTATTTTTCAAGCATAACCGTGTTCTTTATAACAACTACTTTTCCCTGTTCATCGGGGACTTCTACGGTGTACAGATACACACCGCTATTTACTATCACTCCATTATGGGAACCATCCCAACCATTTGTACCTATGTATAGAAGGTTTCCAAGTCGGTCATATACACGAAGATTATAACCTTCCAAGAAAACATCATTTACACCATCATTATTCGGAGTGAAAATATTAGGGAATATTACTGAAGTAATATCAGTGGTCATTGTTGAATCCCATTTACAACCGTTAGTATCAACAATTTTTGTATCAAAAACGTTTGAGGAAGTTCCATAAACAAAATCTTTATATTTGAAAATGTTAGACTGTCCTTCAACAGATTCGACAGGAACATTGTTTATCCATAAATTATATTCAAGAAATCCCGGGGTAATAGTAGCCGTAATGTACCGTCCGCTAACCATTGGTTCCGGTATTTGTAGGTCTGTATTGAAGATAGGTTTTGGGTAAACGGTGATATTTGTGCCTGTAATGTCAGCAGCTGTTGCAGTACAATTAGCATCAGTCAATGACTCAATCGTCAGACTAGTTGAACTGGTAGGTGTTATGACCTGTGTTTCAGAAACGTTCAGGGTTGTAACAGGGTCATATCCGGTAACTGTGTATGTGAAAGGAGCCTTACCTGCCAAGAATACCGTCATGTCTGTGCTTTGTCCTTCGCAAATAGCTTCTTTATCTGTAGTAATAGAAGCAGTAGGACGAGGAAATACCGCAATTGTAATTTTATTTGTTTCAACAGTTCCACAAGCATTTGTTGTTTCTAATTTGAGTTTACGACCGGTTTCTTCCAAAATAAATGTCTTGGTTAGATTTTTTGTTGTTCCTACCGTGACGTCTTCTAATGTCCATTTATAAGTGGTGGTTCCTGGGACAGCTGTTATTGTTGGCGTAATTGTTACTTCAACACCATCACACATCGGAGCTATACCATTAAGAGTTGCTGTTGGTACATCTCCTGTCCTTCCGATCACAAATTCAAAGTACTTTCCAATCATACAATTCCCTTTGTAAAGTTCTAATCTATAAGCACATTCCTCAAGACCCGAAATGGTAACATAGTCATAACAATCAAATCCTTTTAAGTCAGTCGTGTAGTTTGTGATTGTAGCCTCTTTAGTTGATTCGTGACAACCTTGAGTCCAAAGAGTGTCTTTAACATTCCTCATTATTAGCACAGAATCTGCTGTATAAGTAGAATCTCCTTCAGCATCAAGAACCGGCTCTCTGTGTGATCCTACTAATTCGGGATGCAATTTGTTTGATATCGTAAAGTTGGCACTAGTTACTTCAATTGCATTTGTAATATTGTATAACTTTGCTGAGTAATAGCTCGTAGTATCTGATTTTAAAAGTCCTGCAGCTTGTATTCTATCGATAATCTTAAATTTGACAGAGCCTGTTTTTTGTCCTTTACAAACGATTTTGGTAGTAGACATTAATTCAGCACTTAATAATTCAGGTTGAGTTACGATAACATCGCTGTGATTTGTTATGCAATTATTCGCATCCTTTACTTTTACATAAAAAGTATCAGCAGGAAGTTCTTCAAATAAACCGGTATTGTTTCCATAAGAAAGTAAGGTGTTTTTAGCACTTATCGAATAGGAATAGGGAGTTGTTCCGCCTTGGGCCTCTACTTGAATAGTACCTGTTGTTCCTCCGTTACATTCAACTCCTTTTACAATATCTTTAGTTGGGTCAAAAGTTAAGGCAGTAGGCGCTGTGATTGTTGCAGAAACTTGAGCCTGTACACTTGTACAACTTTTAGAGTCGGCGACAGAAAATTGGTAGATTCCTGCTGCTAAACCCGTAATTTTTGATGTTGATCCGGTTGTTAAAATAGTTCCGTTAAAAATAGCAGGAGAGGTACAAGTTACGGTGTAAGGAGCTACTCCACCAACTATTAATATATCTAGAGAGCCCATAGAATCTGATGCACAAGTGTTGCTTTTAACATTTTGGGCAAAAGCTGTTACTTGTGTTGGTTCAGTAACTTCAAACGCAACTGTGATAGGGCATCCCGTTGCATCATTGATAGAACCGCTATAAATTCCTTTAGGTAAATTTGTTATTGTCAGGGTAGTAACAGGATTTCCACTTACAAAAGTTTTGTTTGTTATAGAAAATGCTTGATTATCTTTTGTAAGAGTAATGAGGTACGGATCGCCTGAAGGATATTTGCTTCCTCCTGTAATTTCAATCAATACAGAACCTTGTCCTCCATAGCAGGTGGCATTGGTGACTGTAGGCGTATTATTTAAAGCAACGACGTTTTGTGTAATCACAACGCTATTGGTTAGAGTTTGAGCTGTGCAGTTTTTAGCATCTTTCACAAAAACGGTATAATTACCGGAAGAAAGTCCCGTAAAAACGCTGGCAGATTGAGAAGGTGAGTAAGTGTTTGATAAACTATATGTGTAAGGAGTAGTACCTCCCGAAACATTCGCGGTTATTGTTCCATTTGGAGATGCCGAACAAGTATTTTGCGTAGTAACAGTACCATCTATCTGTAGAATATTAGGCTGTGAAATACTTGCGGTTTCCCAATCGGAATCACTTTCATTACTAGCATCTCTAACATAAACGGTATAGCTTCCTTGTACTAGATTAGTGAAAATATTGCTTCCTTGTTGAGTAACAAAATTATCAAGGCTATACTTAAGTGTTCCTGAACCTCCCGTTGCTGTTACAACAATTGTCCCATCAGAGGAACCATAGCATGATGTCGATTGAGTTGAAATTCCAGTAATTTGAACTAGAGCCCAAGTAGGTGAAATGCAAAAAAGAAATGCCCCCAAAAAAAGCAAACGAATATGTGTCGTTAGCTTAAGATTCTTCATTTGTGAGCAAATAAAGAAAAATGATCTTTTTTTCATGAACGTATTGATTATAGGTTATCAAATGTAGAACAACAAAAATTAACCTGTTTTTCAGATTAATTTTAATGTAACAAATGTAATAAAAAACAGTTATAAAAGCACTTTTTACTTAAAAAAAATGAAAATAAGTTGTTTTTTGCGATTTTTTTAACATTTGCATCTTATTAAATTAATTTTTTTGCTTGCGAAGAAGCATGAATAAAATCTTATTTTGTATAAAGAGCAATTAAAAAAGTGAAAAATGCAATGAATATAAATTTGCTTATTAATTTAGTTATCATATCAAAAAACACTATCTTCGCGAATAGAATGTTTTTGAGTTTTATGATAATTCAGAATAAAATGAAATATACAATTGTTGTTGCACTATTTGTTTATAGTGTTTTGGGAGTGGCACAAAGTCCTGTCTATCAAAGTAAAAAGTATCCCAATGGAAATCTTGTGTACGAAGGATACTTTGTGAATGGAACCCCGGTTGGTCAACTTAAGCGGTATCACGAAAATGGCAAATTGAAATCTTTGCAGATTTTTGGTACAAAAGACTCTGTATCCGTTGAATATTATAAAGGAGATGGTAAATTGTTCGCAAAGGGTCTTTTTATTGGAGACAAAAGGGCTGGTGCTTGGAAGTATTATGCGGATAAGGGATATGTGTTTATGGTCGAAAATTATGAAAATGGACTAAGGGAAGGAGAAACTCTTATTTATTCTGAAAACAATACAGTTCTTGAGAGAAGAAATTATAAAAATGATTTGTTGCATGGACCAAGAATTCAATACTATCCTTACGGTAATGTGTTGGCGAAATATTCGTATGAAAATGGGAAGTTGGATGGTCCTTACAAATCATACTACGAAACGGGCGATTTAGATCAGGATGGTCAATATGTAAATGATAAAAAAGAAGGCATTTGGAAAACGTATAAAGATGATGGATTATATGTGAAGGCAGAGTACAAAGATGGAGTTGCTATAAACCAAAAAGAATTAGATAAGAAATTGCAGGATCAAATGGACGAAAATGAAAAGAAAGACAAAAATATTAAAGATCCGGGTGATTATTTAACCAACCCTGACGGGTATTTCTCTAATTCTAATTCTAACGCTAAAGGTTCAGAAGAATGATATTTTATTTTTCAGGAACAGGTAATTCTTTGTGGATAGCCAAAGAATGTGCTGCGGCATTTTCGGATAAATTGTTTTCGATATCCGATTTGCTTATTGCAAATAATGCTGAAATTACGTTCTTCCTTGAAAGAAATGAAAAGATTGGCTTTGTTTTTCCAATACACTCTTGGGGAGTTCCTCCCATTGTGCTTGATTTTGTGAAAAGGTTACAATTCGATAATTATGCCAATCACTTGATGTATGCTATTTGCTCTTGTGGCGATGACTGCGGGTTTGCACTGCCTCATTTTCAAAAAGAATTGGCAAAAAAGAGTTGGAATCTTACGCATAAATATTCCGTTCAAATGCCGAATAGTTACATCGTTTTCCCATTTTTTGATGTCGACTCAAAAGAAGTAGAAGTAGCAAAAAAACAAAAAGCCAAAGAAGCCGTTCCCAAAATTATAGAAGCCATTGCTAATAATCAACCTATCAATTTTTACCATCAAGGTTCGTTCCCTTGTTTAAAGTCGAATCTGATTTATCCTTTGTTTTGCAAATATGCACTTAATGCAAAGCCTTATTACACAACGGATAAATGTATCTCTTGTGGGTTGTGCGTAAAAGTTTGTCCTACCAAAAATATTAGTTTGAAAGAGAATAAACCAATATGGGGAGATAATTGTACTCAGTGTTTGGCTTGCATACATCGTTGCCCTGAAAGGGCCATCGAATACGGTAAGTTAAGTGTAAAAAAAGGTCGATATTTTTATTCCTAAATATGACGAATAAAGATCACATAACTCTTTTTCAACTCAATAATTTAGTCAAAAATATTCTCACACAACAAATTGTCGAGCCACAATGGATATGTGCCGAAATTAGTGAATTCCATGAAAATAGTTCGGGGCATTGTTATCTGGAATTAGTTGAAAAAGATGAATCTTCCATCAATATTGTTGCTCGTGCTAAAGCCATGATTTGGTCATTCGCTTACAAAATGATCAGACCTTATTTTGAAACTACAACGGGTGAACAAATAGCTGTAGGAATGAAAGTACTTGTAAAAGTAGAGGTGACCTTTCACGAAGCCTATGGTTACAGTCTTAATATAAAGGATATTGACCCAAGTTATACCATGGGAGATATTGCTCGCAAAAGAGCTCTGGTAATTCAGAAATTACAGGAAGAAGGCGTTATGGATATGAACAAAGAATTGCCATTGCCCAAATTATTGCAACGTATTGCTATTATTTCATCGGAAACAGCTGCCGGATATGGCGATTTTTGTCACCAATTAGAAGAGAGCGGTTATGTTTTTTATACCAATATTTTTCCGGCTTCTATGCAAGGAAAAGATACTGAGACTTCTATTATAGCAGCTCTTGAGAAAATATATGATAAAAGAGACCTTTTTGATGTAGTCGTCATTATAAGGGGTGGAGGTTCTACCTCCGATTTGAGCTGTTTCGATGCGTATAATTTAGCATATCATTGTACGCAATTTCCATTACCAATTTTTAGTGGAATCGGTCATGAAAGGAATGTTTCTGTTTTGGATATGGTTACTTCTAAAAGTTTGAAAACTCCTACTGCGACGGCTCAATATATTATTCAAAAGATGGAAGAAACGGAAGCTGAATTGTTCTTTATGCAACAATCTTTGTCGGAAGCTGTTCTCTATTTGTTACAAAATAATAAAAATTATTTGGAAAATTTGTTGGTAACGTTACCCTGGTCTGCCAAGCGAAAAATAGAAAAACAGCATCATTTAATTGAAAATAATTCCTTTAAAATAAACCTATTGCTAAAACAGTTGTTGGAAAAAAAATATCAGAAACTGCTTTCTTTAGAAAAGCAACTTGAATTGCTTTCTCCTTATAACTTACTCAAAAAAGGCTATTCCATTACCCTAAAAGATGGTAAGATTGTTCGAAAGGAACAAATAACAGTGGGAGATAATATTACCACCATATTATATGATGGTTCGGTGGAAAGTATCATTACCAAATTATAACTAAAACGATATATGAAAAAAACTAAACCTGAAAGTTATGACCAAGCTATTTGTGAACTGGAAAATATCGTGAAACAAATAGAAAATGAAGAACTGAGTATGGATACTCTTTTGGAACAAATAAAACAAGCAACCGAATTAATCGAGTTTTGTAAACAACGTCTTAAAACTGTAGACGAAGAGGTGCAAAAAATAATGGTGAAGAGTTAGTTTGTTCTTTTTAGGATTAAGATATGTAACATCAATTTGTGGTAATATATTTCTTTAGTAGATAGTAGTAGTTTGAATTTTGTCACCTGGACAATAATTAGGAGCATACTTTTTAACAAAGTATGCTCCTAATTTATATAAAAATTCAAGGATTAAGTAACTTCCCCCATTGGCACGTTTTGCAAATACCTCTCGACAGGTGTGTTTTGTAAGGTCAGTTTTTTAGTTACTTACTAGTTCATAATGGTTATCACTACTATGGGGAAATTAGTTCCGGCCTCTGCATCTCCAAACTCACTAATCGTATCACCACTTTTATATAGTGGCGAAACAATAACATCAGCAATCGCACTCGTATTATCCAAAACGGCTATGGCAGCGGAAGAAGCTGTGCCTATTACACTACCGGATGTCACAAACTCCTGATGCTGCGTAGCACCAAGATAATTTCCGGTTGTAACATTATACCATTGAAAACGTGCATAAGTATCAGTGGTACTGCTTCCTCGAATAAATCCTGCACTAAATTCAAGCTTATAAATTTTGCCTTTTTTCAGTGTGTAAGACCCGTCAGCATTATAAGTAACATAACCCCCTGTATTATCAAACAATTGGTCTGTACATGGTATTACTGACAATACAGGAGGAACATCTGACATTTTAGAAGGATGAATATTTGACATTTCAGATATTCGAGTCCTAATCATGCAACTATTTACAGTGGTTGCAACGGTCGCCCATGCACTCCAAAAAGGAGCACTTGGAGTTCCTGTATTATTCTGATATTGGGTAAGAGTGGTATTAAAAATCAAGGCTCCTGTAGGCGGAGATACCAAATCGTCTCGTTGGGTTGTGGTCATACGGGGCGGAATAAAGCACCCTGTGGTACTGCTTACGTCAAGAGCTCCTTGAGGTGTCGCTGTTCCAATACCTACATTTTTCTGTGCATGAACCACTGATACCGAAAGCAGCATGGCCGCCAGATAGATTAAAAACATTTTTACTTTCATAATTTTACTTTGTTTGGTGAATAAATAATATCTAGAGAAGATACATACAACAAAAAGCACTTCCCTGCTATGTGATGGCATACAGGAAGTGCTTGCGGCAGCCGGAAATGCTAAAACCAACTGCCATGGAGAAAACAAAAACAAGGGAAAATACATGCAATGAAAAAGGCACTCCCTGCCCATTGAAGCTAAACAGGAAGTGCCCGCAAAAGCCGGAATACCAAACCGACTTGTTGGTATGGCACAAAAAGCAAAGCCATTGCAAGAAATTTCTTCTTGCAATGGCTTTGTTATATTTTTAGCAAAAAAATTATATATAATTTCTTTGCTAAAATGGTAAGTATTATTAGATTTCTCGCGTGTGCACGCTAGGTGAGTCTCTCTCTCTCTCTCTTAACATATTTTCACCGATTAACAACATCTGGCTGTTAAAAGAACTTAAATCGGTGCTAGTATTTTTTTTGAAAATATGCATGCTCAAGATTGAATTTGAAAGACGGATAATGTGCTAAAAGTTGACTCGTTAGGGAGTTCTCCACCTGCAAATGTAAAAAGATATTTCTTTATATGAAACTTTTTTTAAATTATTTTACAAAAGGCCACCTTTTTAGTAGAATCCATGGAAAAAAAAGATCCGTCTCCAAAAAAGGATAATATAAATACTTTTGTCATTTTTCTTTAGTTGAATGTTTTTAAACTGTGTACATTCAAGATTTTTGAAAAGAATAGATTCCTCTGTACAAAACATGAGCATACATGTTTTTTATTCTAAAACATATTCGAAAATAAGTAAGAACGCCTTAATATTAAGAGATTTAGGTGTTCTTGCTCATTATCTTTTTAAGGTAAAGTGTCCTGAAATTACTTTTGTTATTTCATCTATTGTAATGAGGTACCAGTAGTCCGTGGTCATCATCATCTTGCCATCATACATCCCATCCCATCCTAAATCATCGCCATGGTAAGAAATCAATTCTTTTCCAAATCTGTCAAAAATTTGGATGATAGCATCAGGATAAAAATCAATGCCTTTTACAACCCATCTGTCATTTACGCCATCACCATTGGGTGAAAAGAATTTGGCGGGAATAATGGGCACCGGAACAATATTAAAGATGCCGGAAGTTTTACATCCTTCTGCATCAGTAATTTCCACAGAATGTTCTCCAATCGCTAAATCGGATAAACTTGATACAATATAGTCCTCATTGTCTATCGTGTAGGTAAAAGGAGCTGTTCCCTCATTTGTGCTCAAGATGATGGTTGCATTTCTTCCTGTTGTGAAAATTTCCGATATAACAGGATTTGAATGAACGGTAATAGGAATTTTAGCCGTACAGACTAAGGGCGTTGCTAAAATTACACTTCCGCTTTTAGTAACGGAAGCACTCAATGTCACATCAAAATTTCCATCTGTTGTTCCATTCACAGCAGTCGTTTTTGCAGTAGAACTGTTTATTTCCAATTCTGTAGGTAATGCTGTCCATTGTGCGGTCCAAGTTAAATTATTATTTGCACTACCTTGTAAAGAGAGGCTTTCTCCTATGCAAATTTCAGTTTTTGAAGCTATAATATTGATTTCCACTACAGTTAAGTTTACAATCACGGTGCTATCTGCACCCAATTGGCTACCACCCACAAAGGTGTACGAGTAAGAACCGGAAGTACGATAGATTTGAGGTCCGACGATGATAGAATCTCCCGCACAAACTGTTGTATCAATGACTGTTGTTATTCCGCAATCTTGTACGTTTACTTTTACTGTTATCGTTTCGATTGTAGAAGTGCTAGTGTTTGTACCTGTCATAATGAACTGAAAATCACCTGCGGCGGTAGATGTAAAAGTGGGAGTAGCAGTGTTTGCATCACTAAGTCCGGTACTAGGTGTCCATGAAATTCCAGTATAGGTATTGGTATTACTGTTGTTTAATATTATAGATGAATTTAAACAGATAGTATCATTTTCGATAGAACTACAAGATATTCCACTTACGGTTCCTTCATCAAATACTGCCGGACAAGCACCTGTTGGAGTAATCGTAATTCGATATGTATCTGTATTTCCAACCGTAGGTGCAGTGCTCGAAATGCTGCTTGTTGAACCTGTTATAGAAGTTCCGTTTTGTGTCCAAGTAATGTTGTTGTTTGTTCCTCCTGATGCTGTGGCAGCGAGTGTAATAGCCGAGTTTTCGCAGACAGTTTGATCTTCCAAACTCACTGTAGCAGGTTCTTGTACATTCACGTTTACCGTTATTGTTTCGGTTGTAGAAGTGCTAGTGTTTGTACCTGTCATAGTGAACTGAAAATCGCCGGCGGCGGAAGGTGTAAAAGTGGGAGTAGCACTGTTTGCATCACTAAGTCCGGTACTAGGTGTCCATGAAATGCCGGTATAGGTATTGGTATTGCTACTATTTAGCACGAGAGTCGTGTTTGAACAAATGGTATCTTTCTGATTCGATGTACACGATATAGCCGTTACTGTGGCCGAACTGGTCTCCGCAGCACAAACGCCTGAAGTAACACTAATCGTGTATGTATCGCTATTGCCGATAGTTGCCGGAACGGTAACAGGTAGACTATTTGTTGTTCCTGCCGTTGCTGCCGAATTTTTTGTCCATGCAATGGAATTGTTTGTTCCTCCGGTTACCGTAGCCGAAAGCGTAGTGCTTTTATTGGCACAGTCAGTTATATTCGCCATGCTGATAGTTGCTTTTGTATCAACATTTACCGTGAAATTGTCTGTGATAGTTACAGGACTAGTACTCTGTTCTAATCCAAAGTAAATATCATCGATAGCAAAGTCATTTCCTTCTGAGTTTGCTGTAGAATTTGTTAACGAAATATTACACCAAGTAGAAGTTCCTGTGCCAGGAACAGTGTATGTTCCTGTGTATTCAGTCCATTTCCCTACTATTTGAGAAACCGTAAAGGTAGAAAAAGTAGAATTTCCATTTCCTGTCTGAATTGTAAAAGTTAATTCAGCTAACGTGTTTATATCATGCGATGTTATGATAGTTTTTCCTGTAATAGGGTCAATCTTTGATTCACTAGTTCCAAATTGAGCGTCAATATTTGCAACCCAACAGCTAAATTGATAGGTTTTTCCGGGCTTAATTTGCATATTGCCTGATCGCCATATTTCCCCACCGCTGCTTCCATCAACAGCTAACATCTTTCCTGTTCCATCAGCTTTTGTGTGGTCTTCTAAATGAATAAAATATGACCCTCCGCAAGTACTAGCCCAAGTTATATTAGAAGGATCATCTTTTAGTAGATAAGGGTCAGTGGTTGTCATAACTCCGGTAACATTAAGAATTCCTGCCGTTTCACTAGTCATTCCACTTCCGAAATTGTTCATTTGTGTGTATAAATTTGAAGTTATATTTGTAATGGGGTCAGTAATGCTACCTGTCAATTTTAATTGAGAACCCATACTAAATCCTGTAGGAATTGCAAACTCAAAATCTCCCCCGAGTATTAAATTCCCGGTGTTAATTGTCGTCCCATTTGTAGTAACATTACAAGTATAATTTGTCGTTGCAGTAGGACTTACCGTTACGGAAGAAGTTGTCGCTCCGCCCGGAGACCACAAATAAGAATCTCCTGTGGTTGCAATTAGGGTAGTGGAGGTACCTGAGCAGATATTTTTAGTTTCATTCTTTTGAGCTGTTGTGTGTAGGCTAAAAACACAACAAAAAATGAAAAAAATCAGCGTTTTTTTTCTTACTAACATAGCTTTATATTGCGGTTAAAGGTTGTTGTATAGAACTTATTTTTTTGAGAAAATAGCGGAAGTCAAATATCAACTTTGAAAAAAACACCAATGTTTTTTGACTTTTTGGGAAGAAAAAATACCTGACAGAATAGGATAATATCCCCAAAAGCGGGTGCAGTAACAAATGTAATGAATATATCCAAAAGCCCTTTGCTTTTGCTTTGAGAAGTCTTTCCATAGTACTGAAGTTAGGTTATCAGCTGCAAATGTAATTAAAATTTAATAGAATAAAATAAATATGTATAAAAAACGGGTTGCGGAAATTATTTCGGGAGTAAAAAACATCTGCAACATAGAGCATACTGTGCCTCAAAAAGTTAAGTATTTGCAAAAAAATAATCTTTTGCTTTTTTTTTGTTTAAATCTTGATTAGTTATAGTATATTTGCGGGATTTTTAAACTAAAAGAAAACACGTGTAAAAAATATGGAGAAAGTCAGTTACGCCCTAGGTTTGAGCATCGGTAACAATTTAATCGGTAGTGGAATAAATGATGTTAATATTGAGAAATTTGTTCAAGGAGTAAAGGATGTTTTAGAAAAAACGAAACCTGAGATTTCCTACGATGAAGCTAAAAACGTATTGGATGCTTATTTTACCGAATTGGCTGCTAAAGTGCAGAAGGTCAATAAACAAATTGGACAAGAATTTTTGGAACAAAATAAGCAAAAAGAAGGTATAGTAGAACTTCCAAGTGGTTTGCAATATCAGATTTTACAAGAAGGTAAGGGCTGTAAACCTTCGGCTTCTGATAAGGTTCAATGCCATTACCATGGTACTATGCTTGATGGAAAAGTTTTCGATAGTTCTGTACAACGGGGAGAACCTGCTGTTTTTGGTGTAAATCAAGTGATTGCAGGTTGGGTGGAAGCCTTACAATTGATGCAGGAAGGTGCTAAGTGGCGTCTATTTATTCCGTATGATTTGGCTTATGGAGAACAAGGTGCTGGTCAGTCAATTCCTCCCTATGCAACATTGATTTTTGATGTAGAATTACTTAAAATTATAAAATAATGAGAAAAATATTAATCGTATTATCTATTTGTTGTTTTGCTGCTTTTTCAGCACAAGCTTCTAAGAAAGAATCTTCCAAGAAGAGTAAAAAATCGAAAAATGAAGTTCAGGTTGCAAGAAAATTACTCAATTCAACGGACTCTGTAAGTTACGCCTTGGGTGTAAACATGGGAACATCAGTTAAACAACAGATGACTCAATTTCCTGGTGGTCAATACGATATCAATGTTTTTGCAGAAGCTTTTGAAAAAGCCATTAAATCTGATTCTACCCTTGTTATGACCTCTGATTCGGCAAATGTCTATTTAGATAAATATATGACTAAAATGCAGGCACAAGAAAATAGTAAAGCAAAGGAAGATCAGGCAAAGTTTTTGAGTGAAAACAAAAAGAGAGAAGGCGTTGTGGAATTACCCAGTGGTCTACAATATCAAGTTGTTAAAGCCGGTACGGGACCAAAACCTCAGCTAACTGATAAAGTGAAAGTTCATTATGAAGGATTTTTACTGAACGGAAAGAAATTTGATAGTTCAGTAGACAGAGGTGAACCTGTAACATTCCCATTAACTCAGGTTATTAAAGGGTGGACAGAAGGTTTGCAACAAATGAACGTGGGTTCAAAATACACACTGTATATTCCTTATGAATTGGCTTATGGAGAACAAGGTGCAGGTAAAGTGATTCCTCCATTTTCTATGTTGATTTTTGAAGTTGAACTTTTAGAAATTCAGAAATAATTTTTATTAGCGATTTAATTGAATATGAATAATTTTAATTTTTTAAAAATGAAAAAAACGAGTGTTTTATTTTTGTTTGGGGCTGTTTTATTGAGCCTTTTTGCTACTTCTTGTGATAAAAATGGCAAGAAAGTAGAGATGAAGAATGATATTGATTCCATATCTTATGCTTTTGGTGTTGCCAATACAGATGGTCTTTTTGAGTATCTGGAAAATAGAATGAACATCGATACCGCAAACCTTGAAGATTTTATAAAGGGTGTAAAAGAAGCTTCCGGAGAAACAACTCCTAAAAAGAAAGCTTATTTGGTCGGTTTGCAAATTGGAGATCAAATTAAGGAACAAATGGTGCCTAATTTAAATCATGCATTGTTTGGTAGTGATAGTACTAAAACTATCAACCAAGATTTATTCTACAAAGCTTTTTACGATGCTCTTCTCAAGAAAGCGTCAATGAGTAAGATGGAAGCTTCCGAGTATGCAAAAAAGAAAATGGAATCCATTCAAGAACGTGCGATGGAACAACAATTTGGAGCAAACAAAAAAGCAGGTATTGCTTTCTTGGAAAATAATAAAAAGCAGGCTGGTGTACAAACTACAGCCAGTGGATTACAATATCAGGTAATCACAGAAGGAAAAGGTGAAAAACCTCTACCAACGGATAAGGTTAAAGTAAATTATCATGGAACGTTGATTGACGGAACTGTTTTTGATAGTTCTGTAAATCGTGGTACTCCTGCCGAATTTGTTTTAAGTCAAGTTATTCCGGGTTGGACAGAAGGTCTTCAATTGATGTCTGTAGGGTCAAAATATAAATTTTTCGTTCCTTACGAGTTGGCTTACGGATCAAGAGAAATGGGTGTAATTAAGCCGTTTTCTACTCTTGTATTTGAAGTAGAATTGTTGGAAATCATTAAGAAATAGTTATTTCTAAATAACAATGAAACCCACTGGAGAATTTCTTTCAGTGGGTTTTGTTTCTCCGAATCAATTAAAACTTTGTGTATGGAAAAGATAGATGATTTAGATAAGGAAATCTTGAAGATCATAATTAAAAATGCGAAGATTCCTTTTGTTGAAGTTGCTGAAGCTTGTGGCGTGTCTAGAGCTGCTGTACATCAGAGAGTTCAGAAACTTATTGATATGGACGTTATTGAAGGTTCCGGTTATCAGGTTAATGCACAGAAGATGGGGTACAATACCTGTACATACATAGGAATAAAGCTTGAGAGGGGTTCAATGTACAAGGATGTTGTTCCTGAATTGCAAAAGATTCCGGAAATTGTAGAATGTCATTTTACTACAGGTCCATACACGATGTTGGTAAAACTATATGCTTGTGACAACCATCATTTGATGAGTTTATTGAATAATAAAATACAGGAAATACCTGGTGTAACTGCGACAGAAACCCTTATATCTTTACAAGAAAGCATAAAAAAAGAATTGCCAATTTTTTAATTATTGCTAGTAAACTATTTATAAAAAAAAGAGAACCATATTTGGCTCTCTTTTTTATTGTGAAAAACTCTCTTTTCTTCGTTATTATTTAGTACGTTCTACATAAGAACCATCTACCGTGTTAATTCTAACTTTATCGCCAATGTTAATGAAAAGAGGAACGCGAATTTCAGCTCCGGTTTCCACAGTTGCAGGTTTGAGGGTGTTTGTAGCTGTATCTCCTTTTAGTCCAGGTTCTGTATAAGTGATTTCCAAAATTACATTTAAAGGAAGATCGGCAAACAAAACAGTTTCAGTATCAGCATGTACTGTAATATCAACGTTTGTACCTTCTTTTAAGAAATCAGCACCATTTATTTGGTCTTTTTGTAAAGAAATTTGTTCGAAAGTTTCATTATGCATGAAATTATAACCCATATCATCTTTGTATAAAAACTGATATGGACGGCGTTCGATACGAACCTCATCTATTTTCACTCCTGCGTTAAATGTGTTTTCTAATGTACGACCAGTTTGTACATTTTTCATTTTAGTTCTAACAAAGGCTGCCCCTTTACCTGGCTTTACGTGTAAAAATTCAACAATAGTATAAAGTCCATTGTTAAATTCAATGCACATGCCATTCCTTATGTCTGCTGTAGTTGCCATATTGAAAAGTTGTCTGTTAAGTAAGTTGTTAATTTAGAATTAATTCGGGGCACAAAGTTAGTGAATTGTTCTAAATTCTCAAATTTTTTTTGAATGTCCTTTATTTCTGCTTTTTAATGTCGTTGTACAACTCAGAAATAATGTTTGTCATATTGCTCCAAGCATATTTTTTCTTTTCTATTTTTACATTTTCGACCATTTCGGCTTCTCTTTTTTGATCGAAGAAATCAAACAATGCATCTGCAATTTCCGTGACATTAGGATTAATAACGTATCCTACTTTTTTATTTGGGATGGAGTTTCCTCCGTCAGCAACATTCGTAATCAGAATAGGTTTGTCAAAGTGATAAGCAACTTGTAAAATGCCACTTTGATTTACTTCTTTATAAGGTTGAGCGACAATACTGGACGCTGAGAAATAAAGACTGACCACATTATTAGGAACATATTCATCAACAAAAATTATATTATTTTTCAATCGATACTCATACATGATATCAAAATAATAATCTTGATTGTTTTTCAGGTCACCTACAACCAGCAATTTTACGGGAAGTCCTCTTAATCGGTTATCAGCAAAAGCTTCAATAAGTAAATCCAATCCTTTACTTTCTTTGATTGCTCCAAAAAATAGCACATATTGGTAGTTTGCATTTAGACCAAGTTGTAACATAGCTAATTTTTTGTCGGTACCTTTTCCAAAAAGGTCATAAATAGGATGGGGAGAAAATAGTGTCGGCTTATTTTTTTTATCAATCGATTTGACATTTTCTATTACTTTTTGAGACATCGCAATGAACCCATCCATCTGGCTTAACATCGAAGGAATAAACATTTTTTGAAAAGTACAACTTCCCTTCTCGGGTTTTATTTGGTGTAATAGTGCCAGTTGTACTGTCGACTGCTTATTATTTTTTGCGATGAGAGTAAAACATCCTACTGATGCCACATCTGAATAACAATAAATAATCAGATCAAATTTTGCTCTTTTTATCTCAATACTAATTCTTTCGGCCTCAAAAGGATTGTAGTTATCTATTTTTTCTTCAATGTGCAAACCCTTTATAGGGCTGTCATTGTTATTAAATCTATTGCTCGTATATTTTGACAAAAACGAGTAAAAGAGAGAGTAGGTGTAGATTGTTACATCATTACCTTCGCTCATCAATTCCATTGCGAGTCGTTCGTTGAAGGCAGCTATACCTCCTTTGTATGGAAAACTTTTGCCTATTAAAAGTATCTTCATTTTTATATTTTAATCACCTTAAAGATAAAAACATCATTAGAGAATGTACTATTTTTCGCAAAAATAACACATTTGTACCAGCAAAGCTTTACAAATGTGTTACAAAAACGTGGGTATCACAAAAAACTATTTTACATAAATTCTATATTCCCAAGGTTTCATAGAGATTGTTGCTTCTTTATCATCAAAAGAAGAAGTTGTATTGTCAAAATAATTTTTAAATTTTCCTTTCGGTGTTTTGTCGATGAAGTTAATATTTACGGTATTTGATGTTAAATTAAGCATGACCAAAACTTCATTTTTTTTGTCAAGTTGACGCGAGAAGGCGTAAACAGCTTTGTCATTGCTTGTTTGATAACGAACCATCCTTCCTCCATTCTTTCCTGCTGCCAAAGCTGGTTGAGAGTGCTTAAGTTGATTTAGCTTTTGATAAAATTTGAACGTGTCATTTTCTTCCCACGTTGGAGCTGTGTCTTTTGCAAAAAACTTAAAACGATGATTAAATCCAACTTCTTGTCCCGTATAAATAAGAGGCATGCCATTTAATGTATAAGCAAGTACCGCAAAAGCTTTTACTCCATCTCCTAATCGTTCAAATTCTGTCCCTGCCCATGAATTTTCGTCGTGATTTGTGATAAAATTCATTAAATATACGTCACAGGGATAAATAGAGTCTTGTTTGGCAAGAACAATGTCAATGTCTGCTGCTGTTTTGATTGGTGATTTGTCTTTTGCACTTAGCGATTCATGGATATACTCTGCTTTTTTAGCATTTTTTCCTTTTGCTATTTGATTTGTCACATCTTTTATAGGCCAATTATAAAGCATATCAAAAGATTTGTGGACCAATTCCCGATTTTCTGCTTCAGCAAGCATGAAAATCGGTTTAATAGAATCAAGTTGCGTTCTTGCTGTTTCCCAGAAGTCAACGGGAACTTCAAATGCTACATCACAGCGAAATCCATCAATGTCACAATGCTTAACCCAAAAGGACATTGCGTCTATCATACCCTTACGCATTTCTTTGTTAGAGTAATCAAGTTTATAAGTATCTGTCCAATCGTAAGGTCCAACAAAGTTTCCAACACTATCTTTTACATACCAGTCAGGATGTTGTTCTACCCAAACATTATCACAGCCGGTATGATTTGCCACCCAGTCCAGAATGACTTTAAATCCTAGTTGGTGTGCCTTTTGTACCATTTCTTTAAATTCTTCGATTGAACCGTATTCGGGGTTGATAGCTTTGTAATTTTGGATTGCGTAATAGCTACCCAATTCTCCTTTTCTGTTTTTCTCCGAAATAGGGTACACCGGCATAAACCAAAGAATGTCAACGCCTAATTTTTTTAATTGAGGAAGATGTCCTTCAAACGATTTGATTGTTCCTTCATTCGTATATTGACGTAAATTAACTTCGTAAATAACAGCCTGACGAGACCATTCAAGGTGTTTTATTTTTGTACAGTCTGTTTTCTCTTTTATGGTTTTTGTGCTGGTACAAGATGCAACCATTGCGAGAAGTAGTGAGGAAAAAACGATAAGGTAAGTTCTTTTCATAAAGTTAGAGAATTTAGCGTAAAGTAAACCATGTTATAATTTGTTTGGAGTGTAAACTGAACGCAATACTACTATTTTCTTTTTTATTTTACAAAATAAAATGACGTTTGTGCGTTTTTTGATGTAAAATCAGTTTCTTTTGGTAGTAACAAGTTGTATCTTTGCGTAGCATGTGGAGCGTTTACGAGAAAATATTGTTGGTATTGTTGCTGTTATCTTTAGCTTCTTGCAAAAATGAGCCTGAGACATCAAGCATCCCTTATGCTTTTGTTTCTTTCGATATTGATGTGTCTTCTTCAGGTGCTCATAATGAATTACGCTATGATATGTTGGGAGGAATAATCCTTTTTACAGAAGAAAATCCTTCAATTTTATCATCGGTCAGTACCAGCGGTTATGGTTATGGAGGCGTTGCGGTTGTGCGTGGATATGATAATGGATTATATGCATTTGATATGGCTTGTCCCTATGAACATGATGCAGATATTGTTTTGAAAAGTGATGGATACTTTTTGTATTGCCCAAAATGTGGTACGCATTATGATGTTGCTTGGGGAGTAGGAAGTCCTGATAGTAAAACGGGTCCGGGAACTGAGCGACTGAAAAAATATACTGTTTCTCACATCTCCAACTATACATATCGAGTAACTAACTAGTTTTGATTAATTATAGTGGAAAATTGCCAAACTTCTTGTTAAATAACTGTCATCTTGCTCGGTTTATTCCTAATTATTGATTAACTTCGTGCGATTTTTTCGTAAAAACAAACCTGTGGATACTGTACAAATTAAAGACAAAAAATTCCAATTGTCTATACCTGAAAAGGATATTTTGGAAGCTATACAGAAAGTTGCCACTCGAATAAATGAAGATTTGAAAAATGAAAATCCCTTGTTTATTTGTGTGCTAAATGGAGCTTTTATGTTTGCTGCCGATTTGATGAAATATGTAACGATTCCCTCGGAAGTTACATTTGTTAAATTATCATCTTACGAAGGCTTATATTCTTCCGGTAAGATAAGAGAAGTTTTAGGCTTGACTGAAAATATTGCAGGACGTACGGTAGTTGTTGTTGAGGATATTGTCGATACAGGACGCACTATGGAAAGAATGTTGGAATCTTTAGGAGCAAAAGATGTTGCCAAAGTATACGTTGCAACCTTATTGCTCAAACCCGATGCGTTGGAAAAAGATGTGCCTCTTGATTATGTGGCAATGGAAATACCCAATGAATTTATTGTGGGTTATGGACTTGATTACGACGGCTATGGAAGAAATTTGAGTGCAATTTATACATTGGTAAAATAATAATATATCTAGATATGTTTAATGTTGTCATTTTTGGTGCACCAGGTTCCGGTAAAGGGACGCAAAGTGAACTAATAGAAAAGAAGTACGGTTTAGTCCATTTTTCTACAGGGGATATTTTAAGAAAAGAAATAGCAGCAAAAACCGAATTAGGAAAGATTGCTGATGGGCTGATTTCAAAAGGATTATTTGTTCCCGATGATTTGGTAATCGATCTTTTGAATAAGCAATTAGATAAATATCCACAAGTGAAAGGTTTTATCTTTGATGGATTTCCGCGTACCGTTGTTCAAGCAGAGGAATTAGATTCCATGTTGAAAAGACGTAATATACGTGTGAGCGTTATGTTAAACATAGATGTCACGAACGAAGAACTTGTTAAACGTTTGTTGCTTAGAGGTAAGGTATCTGGTCGTTCTGACGATAATATGGAAACTATTAAAAAGCGCATTCAGATATATGAAGAACGTACAATGCCTGTTATACAATTTTACCACCAACAAGGTAAACATGTCAAAATTGACGGAACATCTTCCATCGAAGATACTTTTGATAATGTTTGCAAGGTAATAGACGCTGCTTTATAGTTTTTTTTATTTTTTTGTTTATACAGATAGTAAATTCTTTTTGTAAAGTACATACTATCTGTATTTTTGTATTTATAAATATATACTTTTGAAATTATGGCTAGTTCTAATTTTGTCGATTACGTAAAAATATATTGTCGTTCAGGTAAAGGCGGTCCTGGATCGATGCATTTGCACCGAGAAAAGTATATAACCAAAGGTGGTCCTGATGGCGGAGATGGGGGTAGAGGAGGTCATATTATCCTCAAAGGCAATTCTAATTATTGGACACTATTGCATTTAAAATATGCTCGTCATGTCTTTGCCGGTGATGGGGGCAGTGGTAGCTCTAGTCGAAGTTTTGGTAAAGATGGCAAAGATCAAATTATCGAAGTCCCGTGTGGAACCGTGGCATATGATGCAGAAACAGGTGAGTTCCTTTGTGATGTGAAGGAAGATGGACAAGAGGTGCTTTTGATGAAAGGCGGTCGAGGTGGTCAAGGAAATTGGCATTTTCGATCATCTACCAATCAAACGCCACGGTTTGCTCAGCCGGGAGAACCCCTGCAAGAAAAAACGGTTATACTGGAATTAAAAGTTTTGGCCGATGTAGGTTTAGTCGGATTTCCCAATGCCGGAAAATCTACTTTATTGTCTGTTGTTTCTGCTGCGAAACCTGAAATTGCTAATTATCCTTTTACAACCTTGGAACCTAATTTGGGTATTGTAAGTTATCGAGACCATCGTTCGTTCGTTATGGCCGACATACCGGGTATAATAGAAGGAGCTCACGAAGGTAGAGGGTTGGGTTTACGATTTTTACGACATATAGAACGTAATTCCGTACTCTTATTTATGATACCTGCCGATAGCCCTGATATACATCAGGAATATAAAATATTATTAAACGAATTGGAATTATACAATCCTGAATTGTTGGATAAGCATAGAGCACTGGCAATTACTAAGATTGATATGATAGATGATGAATTGGAGGAAGCAATGAAAAAAGATTTACCCGATATTCCTTGTGTATTTATATCTGCTGTAGCAGGGAAAGGTTTAACGGAGTTGAAAGATATTCTTTGGGAAGAAATAAATAGAGAACCTGTTAAAGAAATAAGTCATAAGTCAAGGTTTGTTGATGTTGATGACTTGTATGAAGAGGAAGATGAGGAGCTTGATGATGACTTAAACGAGGATGATTAAATAGTTTTTTTTGATTATTTGATTTTTCACAAGATCAGAAAAGTTCTGAATATTGTGACAGTACCCCAAAAGTTAGAAAAAACTTTTGGGGTACTGTCATCTTATAGATAGTTTGTTGTGTTAAGAGGAGTATTTATTCGGTTACACTTTGTTGACAAGTACAATAATTGCCATAAATAGAAGATTCTTCTACGGAAATATTATCTATGAAGGCAGCTTGTTTAGCCACTTCTGCTTGTCCATAATGGATGTAACTTTTAGCAGATGTTTCAAATATGTTATCTTTATTTGCATCAATAATGAGCAAATAACCCATAATGATATGCCCTGCCATTTCTACTAATTTACGAGCATTTAAATCAAGATAGTGTGTATCTTTCTTTTCGGTAACAGAAGCAACTGTTCTTTCGTATGTAGTCGTCATCTTGATTAAGCGGTCACGTAAATCCGCATACTTCTGATTAGCTGTTTCGGTTTCATAAGCACGAATTTGAGATAGATATGTGCCGGTGGTTACGTGACGTATGGCAGCGACTGTTTGTAGTTGAGAAGTACCTTCATAGATTGTAAGAATGCGTGCGTCACGGTATAAGCGTTCACATGCGTAATCTTTCATAAATCCCGAGCCACCATGTATTTGTATCGTATCGTAAGCATTTTGGTTGGCATATTCACTCGCAAACATTTTCAAAAGTGGGGTGAAAGCATCAGCCAAACGTTGGTATTCTTTGTAGTCGGCTTTTTCTTCCGGAGTCAATTTTCTCTCTTGTTCAATAGCTTCATACGCTTTGTAAACATCGACGAAACGGGTGCATTCGTAAAGTAAAGCACGAGATGCATCTAATTTTGCCTTTATGTTTGCCAACATTTCGGAAACCGCTACAAATTCAATGATAGGTTTACCAAATTGACAACGATCTTTCGCGTAAGCCAAAGCTTCTCTATAAGTTGCTGCAGATAATCCAACCGATTGAGCACCAACCCCTAAACGAGCACCATTCATCAAAGACATAACATATTTGATAAGACCCATTCTTCGAACGCCCACTAATTTGGCAGGTACATTCGTGAATACCAATTCACAAGTAGGAGAGCCTTTAATTCCTAGCTTGTTTTCAATACGACGAACTTTAACCCTATCGTCATGTTTGTTGTCTGCAACGAAGTAAGATAACCCTCTACCGTCGTTTGTTCCTTCTTCAGAACGAGCAAGAACCAATTTTATTTGAGCATCACCGTTAGTAATAAAACGTTTTACACCGTTTAAGTACCACGTATTTTCTTTTTCATTAAAAGTAGCTTTCAATTGAACAGCTTGAAGGTCAGACCCAGCATCAGGTTCCGTTAAGTCCATAGAGCAAGTATCTCCCTTGCATACACGAGGTAAAAATTCCGTCTTAATTTCTTCTGTGGCAAATTCCGCAATAGTTTCCGCACAGTCCTGCAATCCCCAGATGTTAGCAAATCCCGCATCTGCACGACTTACCAATTCAGCTGCCATGACATAGGGAACCATAGAAAAGTTTAAACCTCCGTATTGACGAGGCAAAGCCATACCATACAAACCGGCTTTTGCGAGGGTGTCATGATTTTCTTGTGTTCCTTTAGCATATATAACGCGGTTGTTCACAACGGTAGGTCCTTCATGGTCAACATCTTCGGCATTTGGAGCTATCACATCGCCACAAATTTCGCCTATAATTTCAAGAACTTTTTTGTAACTGTCAACAGCATCTTCAACATCGCGAGGGGCGTAGTCGTACTTATCTTTATCTATGAAGTTTTTTTCTTTCAGCGTAACAATTTTTTCCATCAAAGGATGACTTAGCTGATGTTGAAGTTCAGGGGAATCTAAAAAAAAGTTTGCCATTGGTTTTGTATGTTTTTGGAAGATTCAGAAAATTTACAAATGTTAATTTGATTCGGTTTGTATATTTTTCTTTTCTTCTTTTGGTTACTATTATTTATATATTATTTCGTATTTTTTTTGTAATACTTAATTAACTTCGGGACTACCTCTTCTACAGTTCCTGTAATTACATAATCCGCAATGGCATTGATAGGAGCACTGGGATCACTATTTATTGCGATGATGATAGAACTTTCTTGCATCCCTGCAATGTGTTGAATTTGTCCCGAAATGCCACAGGCAATATAAAGTTTAGGTCGTACTGTAACTCCTGTTTGACCAATCTGCCGTGCATGATCAGCAAAACCTGCATCAACAGCAGCACGAGAAGCTCCTACCTCAGCACCGATTACACCCGCTAATTCATATAACAACTTGAAATTGTCTTCAGATCCCATTCCGTAACCACCGGAAACAATTATAGGGGAACCTTTTAAATTAATTTTAGATTTTTCCATGTGTCTTTCGATAACAGACACAACAAAATCTTCGTTAGAAACATATTTGGAAACATCTAATTTTTTTACAGTGCCTTTATAATTTGCATCATAAATTTCTTTTTTCATTACACCTTCACGAACAGTTGCCATTTGGGGACGTTGGTTCGGGTTAACAATTGTTGCAACGATGTTTCCTCCAAAAGCAGGACGAATTTGATATAACAGGTTTTGATAAATTTTGCCTTCTTTTTTTTCTTCGTAATCGCCAATTTCCAATGAAGTACAGTCGGCGGTTAACCCACTGAAAAGTGCAGAAGAAACTCTAGGTCCTAAATCGCGTCCCACTGAGGTTGCTCCCATAAGTGCAATTTGAGGTTTTTCTTCTTTGAAAAGGTTTACCAATACTGAAGTGTGAGGCAACGATGTATAAGGAGATAAACGTTTGTCCTCTGCTACGTATAAAACATCTACACCATAGGGAAATACTTGTGACGGAATCTTATCTAACTTATCACCTATAGCGACCGCTTCTAATTGACATTGGAGTTTGTTTGCCAATGAACGCCCTTTAGTTAGTAATTCCAAACTTACTTCACCAACAACGCCATCCTCTATTTCGAGACATACAAATAAATTATTCATAATATATTTTCTCTTTTTCTTTTTTAATTAATACGTTCAGTACTTCTCGTTATCCGATTGTATGGTTTGTTATTAGTTCAACCATTAGTGATTCGATATCACAGTCGGAAGCTGTTAGTTTTTTACTTTCTTTAGCGGCAAAAACTATGTTTTCAATTTGTTTTACTTTGGTAGGAGAACCTAGTAAGCCGAGATAGTTATTATCACAGTCAAGATCTTTTACTCCTATTTCATTAATAGAAAGATAGGGATGAGCAGCTATGATGTCGTTGTATTTACCTCCGGTTTCAATTTGTTCTGATGGAGATTGAGCGTATTTATATTTCAGAGTCAATTTTGCATGGCGAGGTCGGCAGTTTGGTGCAGTTCCATTAACGGTTACCACTAATGGCAGTTTGGCTTCAACAACTTCAATGCCCCTTTCTAAACGACGCTTGATAGTGAGCTTGTTGTCTTTTAAACTAAGAATTTCTTCAGCATAGGTTACTTGTGGCAATCCTAACTTTTGTGCAACTTGTGGACCAACTTGTGCAGTGTCACCATCAATTGCTTGGCGTCCACATATGATAATATCGTATTCTTTTATTTTACGAATGGCACAAGCTAATGCGTAAGATGTTGCCAAAGTATCAGAACCGGCAAATTCTCTACCACTTAGCAGGTATCCTCCGTCTGCTCCTCTAAACATGCTTTCGCGAATGATTTCTGAGGCACGACTGGGTCCCATTGTCAAAATGGTAACTGTAGAATCCGGAAACTTATCTTTCAGTCTTAATGCTTGTTCTAAAGCGTTTAAATCTTCGGGATTAAAAATGGCGGGTAATGCTGCTCGGTTAACCGTTCCATCGGCTTTCATAGCATCTTTCCCCACATTCCGAGTGTCTGGAACTTGTTTTGCTAAAACTATGATTTTTAAACTCATACGGTGTGTAATAAGGTTATATTATGTTAAGAAACTTCACAAGAGGTGCAAATGTAGTAAATGCAATCAATTTTCCAAAATTTCTCACAAATTTTATTACTTTTGTTCTTTAGAAAATTTTTATAAATGGTAACAGAAAATGAAATAAAAAGCTTTAAGGAAAAAATATTTTATTTCCTGAGTAAGAGTAAATTAGGTAGGGCATTTGAGCTTCTTGATAAGTTGTCGCTATTGTCACAAGAGGGCGTGTTTGCAGATAAAATAGACGGGTTAAAAACAACTTACAAGTTGATGTTGCAATATTCTTTTCAAGGTATAAATGACCCGGAACAACAGGTTGTCTACCAGCGATTGCTTAAAGAAACTTATGAGATAACTGATGCTGTTGCTGAAAGTTGGTTAAAACTAAATAGTTTTTCTTACTACTATTCTTCTGTCAGGTCATTTCTTACCCGTGATATAGACAATTCTTTTTTAATGCAGGAATTGGAAAAAAATGATTTGGGAAAAGTTCTTCCGACAGAGGATGATGAGAAAAAATACGAATTTTATTTATCTCATTTATTTACTAAATTTTGGTTGACTTCTCAATATAATGATGATTCGGTTTTTTTTTGTAAAAGTCTTGTTGAGAATGTCCGAATTAAACCCGTTGAGTTGTCTTTGGCAGCATCTGCTATTATGTTGAGTACGTTGCATTTATTTGATGAAAAAAAGTTCTTGTGCCTTTTCGAATTACAAAAATCTTCTTATAAAGAAGTGTCTTTGAGGGCTTTAACGGGCATTGTGCTTTCACTTTTTTTTCATAATGATCGTATTGTGTTTTATCCGACTATTCGAAATAAGGTTATTCTTCTCTTTGAGGATGAGAAATGCGTAAAAGAAGCTCAACTTATTATACAACAGCTGGTTAGAAGCAAGGAAACGGAACGTATCACCAAAGATATTACGGAAAATATTATGCCTCAGATATCTAAGATTGCTCCTCGGATGAGGGATGATTTAGTAGATATTGATCAAAATGAAGATTTTGAGGAAAAGAAAAATAATTGGCAGGATTTAATTGATGAAACCGGAGTCGGTGATAAAATGCAACAGTATGCAGAATTACAAGAACAGGGTTCTGATATTCAAATGAGTACTTTTTCGATGCTGAAAAATTACCCGTTTTTTACAGAGGTTGGTAATTGGTTTCTGCCATTTTTTATCCAACATTCTTCTGTAAAAGCATTATTTTTAAAAAATGCTGAAGAAACACAAGATTTTGTTTCTTCATTGGTTAAAAGTAACTTTTTGTGTCATTCGGATAAATATTCTTTTTGCCTGAATTTGGTGATGGTGCCTGAAAATTATCGCAAGGCAATGATGAATGGTTTGCAAGTTGAAACCGACCAAATGAAAGAGTTGGAAAAAGATAAAAAAGTTTTATCGCAAGATTCTATTGCAGAGGTAATTATAAATAAATATATCCAAGACTTATACCGATTTTTTAAACTTTTTGTTGTTTCTCATAAGGATAGTTTTGAAGATATTTTTTCTTTTCGATTTGATTTTCATAAAGCATGGTTTTTCCGTTTTTTGAACCAAAATAATGACTTTTTGGCAAAAATGGGAGAGTTCTTTTTTGCCAAGAACCTTTTTGAAAATGCATTGTCGTCATTTTTGTATTTGGACGAACAGTCTCAACCCGATGTGGAACGTTACCGAAAAATAGGATTTTGTTACCAAAAGTTGTTGAATTTTACGTTTGCTATTGATTACTACAAAAAAGCGGAATTAATAGAAACGGATAACCTTTGGACGATACGGAAGATAGCTTATTGTTACCGAAATCTTAAACAGTATGATGAGGCATTAGATTATTATCTGATGGCAGATTCACTCGCGAAGGAAAACCAAAGCATATTGTTTAACATCGGTATTTGTTATTTTGAACAAAAGCAATTTGATAAAGCGTTGAATTACTTCTTCAAAATTGAATTTATTAGCAATAACAATAAAAAGGCGGAGAATTATATTGCACTTTGTTCATTTTTTACTGAAAATTATGCCACTGCTGAAACCTACTACCTAAAGCAACCTGAAGATAATGGCTATTATGAATTGCTCTATTTGGCGCATTGTTATTGGTGTATGAAAAATAAGAGCAAAGCATTGGAATATTATAAAAAGAGTGCCGGTTTGGTAAGGAAAGAACAAAAAGGCAATTGTAAACTTATTTATGAAACACTGGAAGAAGAAGCTGATACTCTTGCCAAATATGGTATTTCGGCGTTAGATATTTCTTTTATTTCTGATGCTGTTCGCTACGATTTGTAAAATATCAAATAAAACCAAAATAAAATTACATAAATGAAATTAGAATTAAAGAATCCGTTGGTATTTTTCGACCTTGAAACGACAGGTATTAATATTGTAAGCGATAGAATCGTCGAAATTTCGTATTTAAAAGTTTCTCCGAATGGAAAAGAAGAGTCGAAAACCTTGCTGATTAATCCGGAAATGCCGATTCCTAAATCTTCTACTGAAATTCACGGTATTACGGATGAAAAAGTAAAGGATTGTCCTACCTTTAAGGAAGTTGCTAAAATAATAGCCAAAGATATTGAAGGTTGCGATTTGGCCGGCTTTAATTCTGTTCGTTTCGATTTACCTTTATTGGCGGAAGAGTTTTTGCGTGCCGGTGTGGATATTGATTTGGGAAAGCATAAAATGATAGATGTGCAAGTGATTTTCCACAAAATGGAACAACGTACATTGGCTGCCGCATATAAATTTTATTGCGATGCCGATTTGGAAAATGCACATACTGCTGCTGCTGATACAATGGCTACCTATGAGGTGTTAAAATCTCAGTTGGAACGTTATCCTTCTTTGAAAAATGAAGTGGGCTTTTTGGCTGATTTTTCTGCACAAAACAGAAATGCCGATTTGGCAGGAAGAATTATTTTTAATGAAAAAAATGAGGAAGTATTTAATTTTGGCAAGTACAGAGGTAAAAAGGTATCGGATGTTTTGAAAGAAGATATCGGCTATTATGGCTGGATAATGAATGGTGACTTTTCTTTGTATACTAAAAAGGTATTGACCGAAATTAGGTTGAGAGAATTTAATAAATAATAGCCATTAAAAAAATATTCCCCATTCTTGCAAAAAGAGTGGGGAATACTGTTTTTTAGTTGTAAGGAAAATTTCACTTGTTTGCTAAGTAGTTTGTTACGTTCTTTTCTATCCTTTGTAAAATGTCTTTTGTGTCGGCTTTTACAAACTTTTCACCGGTAATGTTTTCAAATAATTCGATATATCTTTCGCTGATACCACGAACAATCTCTTTGGTCATTTCAGGAACTTTTTGACCTTCCTTTCCCTGAAAATTATTGTCCATCAACCATTCTCTGACAAATTCTTTTGACAGTTGTCTTTGAGCTTCTCCTTTTTCGAAAAGACTCTCATAACCTTCTGCGTAAAAGTAACGGGAAGAATCGGGGGTGTGAATTTCATCCATCAAATATATTTTACCATCTCTTTTGCCAAATTCATATTTGGTATCTACCAAAATCAAACCTCGTTCTTTTGCAATTTCAGAACCTCTTTTGAAAAGAGCTAATGTGTATTTTTCGAGTAGTTCGTAGTCTTTTTTTGAAGCCAATCCTTGGTTTAAAATTTCTTCTTTAGAAATATCTTCATCGTGAGCACCTTGTTCCGCCTTGGTAGTTGGTGTGATTATGGGCGTTTCAAATTTTTGGTTTTCACGCATCCCGTCAGGAATTTTTACACCACAAATTTCACGAATTCCACTTTTGTAGGCTCTCCACGCACTTCCACAAAGGTAACCGCGAACAATCATTTCTACCGGAAAACCTTCGCAACGTAATCCGACAGTTACCATAGGATCAGGAGTTGCTAACTTCCAGTTAGGAACAATATCAGTTGTGGCATCCAAAAATTTAGCCGCTATTTGGTTAAGCATTTGTCCCTTGTAAGGAATTCCTTCAGGTAGAATTACATCGAAAGCTGAAATTCTGTCAGTAGCTACCATCACAAGGAGTTCATCGTTGATGTTGTATACGTCTCGTACTTTTCCGTGGTAAACATTTTTTTGTTTTGGAAAAAGAAAATCTGTTTTAGTTAGTGCATTCATAAAATAGTATAATTATATTTTTTTGATTTCTTTCTTTTTGTCTTTTTCAGCTTGTTTTTCGTATGCTTCAATAATGCGACTTACCAATTTATGTCTTACAATGTCTTTTTTTGTAAATTCTATTTTAGCTATTCCTTTGATATTTTTCAGTACGCTCATTGCGTGTATAAGTCCCGACGTTTGGTGTATGGGCAAATCAATTTGAGTCACATCTCCTGTGATGATCATTTTGGAACTGACACCCAACCGGGTTAAAAACATTTTAATTTGTTGAGTGCTTGTGTTTTGTGCTTCGTCTAAGATAACGACCGAATCGTTTAATGTACGACCTCGCATAAAAGCCAAAGGTGCAATTTGTATGATGTTGTTGGCAATGTAATCTTGTAATTTGCTGCCTGGTATCATGTCTTGCAATGCATCATAAAGCGGTTGTAAGTACGGGTCAATTTTTTCTTTCATATCCCCGGGTAAAAAGCCGAGTTTTTCTCCTGCTTCTACCGCTGGTCTGCTTAATATAATTTTTTTTGCTGTTTTGTTTTTTAGTGCCCTCACAGCAAGGGCAATGGCAGTATATGTTTTCCCCGAACCTGCCGGTCCAACAGCAAAAATCAAATCATTTTCGTCAAAAGCTTCTACCAATTTCTGTTGATTCTCGGTACGGGCAATAATTGGTTTTCCATTCAATCCGTGTAAGATTAAGTCGGTTAGCTTAGGAATTGTTGGATTTTTTCCTTTTACAATATCAATTATAATTTCTTCGTTCAGTAGGTTGTACTCAACGATGTATTTTTCAATTTCGGCAATTTTTTTGCAAAAAACAGCGACTTCCCCTTCTTCACCTACTGCCTTGACAGTGTTTCCACGAGCAATAATGCGAATTTTTGGATAAAGATTTTTTAGCAATAAAATATTGGTATTATTTATACCACAGAATAGAACCGGATCAGCCTGTTCAAGTACAAGAATTTGCTCTGTCATCAACTAAAAATTTGACACAAATGTACAAAAAGAATTGACATGTATATATCATTTTTATGTTCCAAGTATCTTTTTTTGGCTGAAGTGTCTTTGGAGAATTTTTTTTCTTTTTTTTGTCAAACAAATAAAATGCGGAACCGCGGTAGTTGAAACAAAAAAATATACTATTTTTGTACCGATAGCGGAAAAGTTGAAATTTGCCTGTTGAAAAATATCTTAAAAAAGCTGTTTCTTTAGTTTTATTTTGAGATTTTTTTGGCTGTTGCTTGATTTTTTTTCATGGAGAATATACAGAAAAAAAATTACACGTTGCCTATTGCAATGCTGTTTGTACTTTGTTTCATGTTAGCGTTTGTGACAAATTTACAAACTCCTTTTGCTGATGTCGTTAAGGGGCAATTTCATCTTTCTAATTTTCAGTCTTTGTTGGGCAATGGAGCTAATTTTATTGCCTATGTCATTATGGGTCTTCCTGCGGGATGGCTGTTGCAACATATCGGTTACAAGAAGACGGCTTTATCAGCACTTGCTGTTGGCTTTATTGGGGTGACGATTACCTTGTTTTCGGGGGGGGTAGGCAGTTTTGCCATTTATCTTACAGGGGCTTTTATTTCGGGTTGCTCGATGTGTATGTTAAATGCCCTGATTAATCCGATGCTAAATAGTTTGGGAGCAGACGAAAGAAAAGGCAATCAATTGCTTTTGTTCGGTGGAGTTTTTAACTCGTCAGGAGCTACTATTGCTCCTGTCTTTGCAGGTATTTTGGTAGGACAAGTTGTCAATCCTCAAATTTCGGATGTAAGCCCTGCGTTGCATGTTACTATGGTAACTTTTATGGTAACGTTTATCGCTCTTTATTTTGTTGATATACCGGAACCTTTTTCTTTGAAAAAACGAGGCGAAACGAATGAAAAGAAAGAACTGTATAGTCCACTTTCTTTTAGGCATTTCAGGCTTGGAATGATTGCCATGTTTTTGTATGTCGGTTTGGAAGTTGGTATTCAAGTTATTGCATATCTCTATATGACTGCAGGAAGAAGTCTTACCGATGGTTCTGTAGGTATGGGAATGGAAAAAAGCATTGCAGGAACGATTGTCGGAATGTACTGGTTTTGTATGTTATTGGGGCGATTCTTTGGAGGTCTTATTGCTAAGAAGTTTTCTAGTAAGTCGATGCTAATTACGGTAACAATTATTGGAAGTGTTCTTGTGTTGCTCTCGATGTTTGTGCCTATCGCGTGGGTAAAATTTCCTGTTATTGATTCAACATTGTCTTTTAGGTTTCATTATGTTCCCTTAAATGTTGTGTTTCTTGTTTCTTGTGGACTTTGTACATCGGTTATGTGGAGTAGTATTTTTAATTTGGTACTCTCAGGTTTAGGCAAGTTTACGGGAATGGCATCCGGTTTTTTGATGTTAACCGTTTCCGGTGGTGGAGTTCTTCCCGCTTTGCAGGGTTTTGTTGCTGATAAAGTAGGGTATATGGCAAGTTATTGGGTCATTTTCGCAGCTTTTTTATACATTATGACTTATGCTTTTGTAGGATATAAAAATGTAAATAAAAATATTCCCATAGAATAAAATTAGTCTAACATTAAAAATAAATTAATTATGCAAAAACCTTATGTCGTTGGTATTGATATTGGTGGAACCAATACCGTTTTTGGTATAGTAGATGCACGTGGAAGTGTGTTGGCTACGTCTTCTATTAAGACGCAAAAACATGTTTTTTTGGAAGATTATATCAAAGAACTTTATCAAGAATTGTCAAAATTGATTAAAGACAATACGGATATTTCCAAAATTAAAGGAATAGGTATTGGAGCTCCTAATGCTAATTATTTTACGGGAAATATTGAACAGGCTCCTAATCTTCCATGGAAAGGAATTATTCCTTTTGCAAAAAAGATGAACGAAAAATTTGATCTTCCGGTAGCCATTACCAATGATGCAAATGCTGCTGCCATAGGTGAAATGATATATGGAGCTGCCCGTGGTATGAAAGATTTTATTATGATTACCTTGGGTACAGGTGTTGGTAGTGGAATCGTTTCAAATGGCTCATTAGTATACGGAAATGATGGGTTTGCCGGAGAGTTAGGTCATACAACTATGCGTCGTAATAATGGACGTTTGTGCGGTTGCGGTCTTACCGGTTGTTTGGAAGCTTATGCTTCTGCAACGGGTGTGGCTCGTTCGGCTTGTGAGTTTTTGGAAACTCAAAAAGATGTGAAAAGTCGCCTTAGGGATATTCCTGCCGAAGAAATTACTTCAAAAGATGTTTTTGATGCCGCCGTTGCAGGGGACAAGTTGGCTCAAGATGTTTTTACTTTTACCGGACAAATTTTAGGTGAAGCTTTTGCTGATTTTGTTAAATTCTCCAGTCCTGAAGCTATTATTATGTTTGGTGGACTTTCTAAGGCGGGCGAGTTATTGTTGCGTCCTATAAGAGAATCAATGGAAAAGAATTTGATGCCTATTTTTAGAGATAAAGTTAAATTATTGTTTTCCGAGTTAAAGGAGTCTGATGCTGCGGTATTGGGGGCAAGTGCTTTGGCTTGGGAAATTAAGGAATAGTAATTGAAAAACTATATTAAGTTAGCCCGACTCATTGAGTCGGGCTTTTTTTTAATAATATAAATTGAAAAAAGGATTGTATTGAAGTGCACCCCAAAAGTTTTGTCTAACTTTTGGGGTGCACTTCAATATACATGTTGTTTGTTAATTATTCTATACCTATTATGTGCTAATAACTCATGCCGTATTATTTAACATATTCCTTTACAAGATTATATAAACAAAATGGAATTGCTCAGATGATATGCAACATTGCGATTTTCAATCTTAATATTTTTTTGCTTTACCAATTTTTTTTAATTTTTTTTGCTTTTTTTTTGCTTTTTAATATTTTTTTTGTTATGTTTGCTTTACTTAGCGTTTTAGCTTTGTGTCAAAGTGATTAAAAAAAGAATATTGATTCAAACGAAAATTGTTAAACTTTAAAAATAGAAAAGTATGGAATCACAAACATCTACTAGGAAAGAAGTCGGGAATAACGTCCTTTTAAAGGATCTCTCGAAAGGATTTTTATTTATGATGGTGGTGCTTTTGGGGATGATTTTCCCGATTGAGAGCATGTATGGTCAATGTAGTACGCCCAGTACACGGAGTACCCCGACTATTGTTTTGGGGTCAGGATATACATCTTCCGGTTCTAATCCTGCATATTTAGGTCCCGGGTACAGTACTACAATTACGGTCAATTCAAATACTTATTTTGTAATTGAAAATGTAACGAGTGGACGTAATATCAGAATTTCTACTTGTGGTGCTTCTTATGATTCACAAATCACTTTACGTGATTGGAGTACAGATACGTATTTAGGTTATGTAGATGATAATGGTCCTGCTTGTACCGGAACGCGTTCATCTATCGACTATTCAGGAAATTCTTCTTATCCTCATGTGAAAGTGATTATTAATCAATACAATTGTGGTACTGCTTCCATTTCTACTCCAGTTACTATTACTTTTACATCCGAAGCAACAGCTCCGGCAAATCCTACGTCAATTTCAGCATCAAGTAGTACAATCTGTAATGGTAATAGTACTACTCTCACTGCTAATGGTGCAGTAGGTACGGTGTATTGGTATACTGGAGGTTGTGGATCTACTCAAATTGGTACAGGTTCTTCAATTAGTGTAAGTCCTTCTACTTCTACAACCTATTACGCGAGAAATTATAATAATAGCCAGTTTAGCTCAGGATGTGCTTCTGCAACTATTACTGTAAATTCTGCTCCCACCGTTACAACAACGAATAGTTTTAGCTCTCTCAATTCAACTACAGCAGTGGCGAATGGGGATATTTCTTCTTTAGGAGGAGTAAATTTAACGCAATACGGTCATTGTTGGAGTACTTCATCCGGTCCTACCACATCTAACAGTAAGACGGAACTCGGTTCAAAGTCAGCGACAGGATCTTATACCTCATCCATGACAGGGTTAACTGCCAATACACTATACTATGTTAGGGCTTATGCTACAAACAGTTGTGGTACATCTTATGGTGCCGAATATACAGTTAGAACTTTACCTGCAGATGTGACTTCTATATCGGCTTCTTCGTCCACCATATGTAATGGGCAGAGTACTACTCTGACAGCTAATGGTGTGGTGGGTACTGTTTATTGGTATACCGGAGGTTGTGGTTCAACTCAAATAGGTACAGGTTCTTCAATTAGTGTCAGTCCAACAACTTCCACAACTTATTATGCAAAAAATTATAGCAATAGCCAGTATAGTGCAAATTGTGCTTCAACAAGCATTACTGTAAATAGTTTGCCTACGGTGGCTGCTATTACCGGAGCAAATTCTGTTTGTCCGGGAAATTCTACGTCTCTTTCCTGTGTTACTGCGGGAGGAACGTGGAGTAGTAGTAATTCATCTGTAGCTTCTATAAATTCAAGTGGATTAGTAACAGGAGTATCGGCAGGAACGGTTACTATTTCTTATTTAGTAACCAATGCTAATAATTGTTCGAGCTCTTCAACCTATTCTGTTACTGTTTTGCCGATAGCGACTACCCCTACCTCGGTTACAGCCACTCCTTCTACCATACAAACCGGTCAAAGCTCAAATTTAAATGCAACTTCTGCGGGCAATTCCATTAAGTGGTTTACAGAGGTAAGTGGAGGAAGTTCTGTTGGTATTTCCGCAAGTGGAACAAACTTTTCCGTTTCTCCGGAGGCAACCACCACTTATTATGCAGAAAGTTACAGTCCGGCATCATTTTATATCAGTACATTGACTCCAAATAGTTATGCAGTAGTTGATCACAATAATTATACAGGAGATGATAGAGGTGGTATTGCCATTACGCCAAGTTATGTGTATTATTCAGGAGACAGTTATACGGTACGATATGATATGTCAACTTTGGCTAATCCGTTAAAATGTACTCGTCGTGATGGTTTGTTCAGTGATTTGTCAACGGGTACAGTGTACACATTATGGAACGGCAGTTCCGATCCTGTATACTCAACCAATACATCCTCCTACACGGTTACACATTTGCGTTCATTGACTACTGATTTATCTTTTGGAGATACATATGTGGCTCTTTCTTCTCCTGTCACAATGACACAATCTAATTCGGCAATTTATGCAGGATATGGTTTTGTCGTTTTGCAAAACGGTACTAACTTTTACAGAATAGATATTCCTTCAGGATCAGTTACCTCTTATTCACCAGGAACTTCTATTAGTAGATATCCGACGGAGAATTGGGCAACATGGGGTGTTGCAGAGAAGAATGGGTCAGTGTATAGTGTGCTGTATAGAGAAAGCGGTACCCAAAATATTCAGAGGCTAAATTTGTCTACAGGATCTGTTGCTACCTTAACTACGTTTAGTAACTTATCCGATTTATCTTGTTTTACTTATTCACCTTGGAATAATCGTTGGTATTATCACTACGAGGGTAGTGGTCAATTTGGGGGAAGTGCTGAAACTCTTGGTTATGCTTCGGCTACTCATACGGTTAGTGCTGAGAGTTGTCCAAGTTCAACGCGTGTACCTGTAACGGTCACAATTGCTAATCCTCCTAGTGTTTCAACAGGAAGTTCAGTTACTTCGATTACTAACACAACGGCAAGTATCACTTCTAATGTGACTTTACAAGGAGGTTCAACAGTAACAGCACGGGGAGTGTGTTATGCTACCACCCAAAATCCGACTGTGTCAAATAGTAAAACAACTAATGGATCGGGAACCGGACAATTTGTTTCCAATTTGTCAGGTTTAACCGCCGGCACTGTTTATTATGTTCGTGCCTATGCAACAAATACACAGGGAACTTCTTATGGAGAACAGATAAGTTTTACCACTTATTCGGCTGGTCAAATTGGAAGTAATCAAACTATTTGTTCCGGTTCAACTCCTGCTACTTTGACTTCAAGTGTAGCTGCTATCGGTATGCCATCTGTTACCTATCAGTGGCAACAATCTGCTAATAATGTCACGTTTGAGAATATTACGGGAGCTACAGCAACTACATATCAGCCAATTGCTTTGTACCAAGTTATGTATTTTCGTCGTAATGCAACTTCAGGAAGTGTAACTTTAAGTAGTAATACGGTAACCGTTTCTATTAGTAGTGGAGCTGCGTTACCAACAGCTGCTACAGCTACTCCTTCTGCTATTTTATCAGGACAAAGTGCTTCTATTACGGCAACCGTTACAGCTGGAAATGAAGTGAAATGGTATGATGCAGCTTTGGGTGGAAACTTATTGGCGACGAAGAGTAGTGCAACTAATTACGTTGTTGCTCCGACTACCACTACTACGTATTATGCACAAACTTCACCTGTACAAACATCCAATAATACCTTGGCTAATATTTTAACAGCATTGAATACTAATCAGGCAAATATTGCAGCACAAATTCCTAGTAAATATGACATCAGAAATGAAGGTTATTCGAATTACATCGGAGACGGTGGTAATGATATGTATGATAATGGAAATTATTTGAGCACTCCAAATTCAACTAAATTTGCTTACTCTGATAATACAATTCTTTCTAATAGTGTATTTGGATCAAATTCAAAATATTTTACCAGATTCGTAAACGGAATGTTTTTCTTGGCTGCTGATTTAAACAGTACTTCTTACTTTAAGGTTCATGGAAACTATGGATCTGATGGTGGTGGCTCTAATGATTATGGAACATTTACGGTAACTATTAATGGAATGAGCTTTAATTGTTACGTAAGTCGTATTTACAATGCGACAGATCCGTCCATTAATGAGTTGATGATTATTCCATCTAATCCTTCTGCTTCTTATAGACCGATAGGTAATACCGCTGATAATTATTCTCAGTTGAGTGATTTGACGGCTTCAACCAGGTTGTACTATATGCTGTATGCCGGAAGCAATGGGTTGTATATCAATAATACTCAGGCACAGGCTATTGCGACAGCTTTTTTATCGCAAATAGGAGCGGTTGTATTAGGTTCTAATGATTGTCCAAGTGCTACTCGCGTTCCTGTTACTGTTACCGTATCCAGTGTGCCAAGCGTTACGACTGTTAGTACCTCTGGCGTTACGGCTACAGGAGCAATTGTAAATGCTAATGTTACATCCGAAGGTGGTCAAACAGTTACAGCTCGAGGTGTTTGCTGGAGCACAAGTCAAAATCCAACGATTAGCAATAACAAAACGGTAGAATCTTCGGGTACTGGAGAATTTACCTCTTCTATTGCAGGATTGTCTGCCGGTACTACCTACTATGTTCGTGCTTATGCTACGAATTCGATGGGAACGGGCTATGGTGAACAGATTTCTATTCAACCTTTTACTTTGGGAACTTTTGCGAATATGAGTAAAACCTATGGCGATGATCCATTTACATTAGTCAATCCTACAAGCTTGAGTACCGGAGTATTTACGTATGCAAGTAGTAATACGAATGTGGCTACTGTTTCCGGAAATACTGTTACTGTAGTTGGTGCAGGTACAACGATTATTACTTGTACGCAAGCAGCAAGTGGTGTGTATGCAAGTGCTACAAAAATAGCAACGCTCACGGTGGCTAAAAAGAATCAGATTATTTCATTGTCTGTTCCGACAAGTGCTCCCCTTAATACTTTCTTTGATACATCTATTGAGGTATCTGCGACTTCCAGTTCAGGATTAAGTGTAACGGTTTCTAAAGGAAGTAGTAGTACTGCTTCAGGATTGATTTCTTTGAATGAAGGTTCTTATTATCTTTCAGGAGTTGGTTCTACCGGGACAATTGTAGTAGAAGCAACTCAAGAGGGAAATGATAATTACAACAGTGCAACTATCAGTCAAAGTTTTGATGTGACAAAGGGTAATCAAGCTATTACGTTTGGAGCTTTATCGGATAAAGCTTATGGAGATGCTCCTTTTGTTCTTTCAGCAACTGGTGGAGCCTCTGCAAATCCGGTTGTGTTTACCAGTTCAAATATTAATGTAGCTGTGTGCAGTGGGGATAATGGTACGACTGTTACCATCGTAGGAGCCGGAACAGTTTCTATTATTGCCAATCAAGCAGGTAACAATAATTGGAATGCTGCCAACGAAGTTTCTCAACTTCTTACTGTCAATAAGGCAACTCCTGTGATTACGAATTTTGATGATGTAAATAAATCGTTTGACGATCAATCCTTTACATTGCAGGCAAGTTCTTTAAGTACGGGTGCATTCTCTTATTCTTCCGACAATAGTGCTGTTGCCACTGTAACAGGAAATGTAGTAACAATTAATGGAGTAGGAACGGCAACACTTACAGCAACACAAGCGATGGATAACAATTACAGTGGTTCAACGGCTACTGCCACATTGACGGTTAGTAAGTCTAATCAAACCATTAGTTTCGATGCATTATCTGATGTTTTATTAGTTGACTTTGAGGGAAATCCTGTTGAATTGAACGCTACCTCAAGTGTAGGATTACCTATTTCGTTTAGTATTTCGGGTCATGCAACATTGTCCGGCTCATCTATTGAATCAACAGGTACGACAGGACTTGTAAGTGTTACAGCTTCCCAGAGTGGAAGTGATAACTACAATGCTGCTGAGTCTGTAATTCGCACATTTAATGTAAACAAGGCACCACAAACGATCACTTTTGATGCTTTGCCAGACGTGCTTATTGGAGCTGAAGATTTCGATTTGACGGCAACAAGTTCTTCCAATCTTGCGGTAACTTATACAAGTAGCAATACCGGGGTAGCAACTATAGATGGAAAAACAGTAACTGTTATTGGAGTCGGAACGACAACGATTACAGCTTCTCAAATTGGTAATGATTACTACGAAGCTGCTGCCAATGTACAACGCACATTGACAGTAAATAAGGGAAATCAAACCATTACATTTGAGCCTTTAGCCTCGAAAGTGGTCGGAGAAGCAGCCTTTACGGTAAGTGCTACCGGTGGAAATTCAGGTAATCATGTTGTGTTCACAAGTTCTAATACGAATGTTGCTACATGTAGTGGAAGTAATGGAAGTACAGTTACTATCATTGGAGCAGGTACATGTACCATATATGCCAACCAAGTCGGTAGCAGTTTATACAATGCAGCCTCACAAGTCGGACAGACGTTGATTGTATCGGCCAAATCTATAGCCGTATCTTCCAATACGGCAACCTTGGCGAAAGAAGTCGGAAGTTTAAGTTCGGTTACCTTGACTTCCAATACGGCGTGGACAGTAACGTCAAGTGAAGATTGGTTGGTAGTTTCTCCAACTTCAGGTAGTGGTAATGGGACACTGGCGTTGACTGCCGATGCAGCCAATGAGACGGCAAGTGCACGTACTGCAACGGTAACCATTAGTTCGGATGGAATTACTTCCGTCACAATTACGGTTACTCAAATGGGTATTCCGGCCTCTGACTATTACTACCGCACAACGAGTAATTCCAGTTGGAGTAATGCAGGACAATGGGAATATTCTCTTGATGGAGTTAATTGGCAAAGTTATCCGGGAGAGCCGGACGTTTCAGCAGTATCGTTTACCGTACAAAATACTGTCGATTTGCCTGATTCCAAGACACTGAATTCTCCTACTATTACCGTAACACCTTCGGGTCGTTTCAATGTACATGGTACAATAGAAAATGACACGAAACTGATTATCGAATCTAATGATACGGGTACAGGTCAGGTATTGAATGGAGGAACTATCACAAATACTACCGGTGTTATTGTTTTCCGCAAAACATTCTTGAAAGCATCCGGTTGGTACTTTATTAGTTTCCCATACGATGTTCCTGCTGCCAATGTGAAAATAGGGGGAACTAATACCCAAGCAACTTGGGGCGATATTACCGATACGGGGGTAGACTTTTATGTTCAGGAATATGATGGTGCTCGTCGAGATGCCACAGGAACTGCTGTTAATACGAACAGTCCGAACTGGAAAAATGTAAGTCCAAAGATTTTTGAAAAAGACAAAGGGTATATTATTGCTGTTACCGCAAATAAAACGTTAGATTTTGTATCTTCTGTTGGAGAAAATCAACCGTTTGGAACTTCCGGATCTAAATCTGTTAGCAAATACACTACCAATTCAATTAATGTTCATAATAGTTGGAATTTGGTAGGAGAACCATTCTTAAGTTCATTCGACTTACAAAATGCAACGCAGGAACATGCTCCTTTCTATTACTATGATGGAAGCACTTACCAAACTGTTATGACAGGAGATAGTTATTCTATGTTACCTTTCGGAGCATTCTTTTTACAAGCTCATGGAGAAGAAGATGTAATTAGTTATGCTGCAGCAGGACGTAATCTTAGAAAAGTTGTCGCAGAAAATTCATTCGAAGAAATTCCTTTAGTTCTGAGCAATGGTACTTATACCGATAAAACCCGGGTTCGTTTACAAGCAGGAAGTTCTACAGACTATGAGTTAGGAAAAGATGCTATCAAGATGATGAGTTTAAATGCCACAGTACCGCAAATTTATACTGTTAATAGTACATATGGCTATTCTGTAAATTCATTACCGCTAACAACCAACGTAGTCGATCTTGTTGTAACGACTGGGGGGGCAGGAAGCTATACCATTAATTTGTCCGATATTACTTCTGCTCCAAGTTACGAAAGTATTTTGTTGGTAGACGGTAACAATAAAACAAATCTGTTAGAAGGAAGTTACTCATTTACCACTAATGCTGCTTCGAAGAAGAATATGCAGTTGCAATTATCTCTTGGAGTATATACAAGTCTTACCTCTGCTTCAGACAAAAATATACAGGTTGAAACAATTGACAATCAAGTTTATATTTCAGGATTGGAAGGTTTGGGAGATGTTCAAGTATATGATTTAACAGGTCGTCCTGTACAGTTGTTTGTTGATGTAGAAAATGACCAACCATTAAGGATACAAAATATTGGAGTGAGCATTTTACACATTACAACTCACACTCAAAAAGCGTATGCAAAAGTATTAATCAAATGATGGTTTGTTTATAGATAAGAGGAGGGTGTCCAAAATTATATTGGACACCCTCCTTTTTTTAGTTGAAGAGAGTTGCTTTTAATTTGCCTAATAAAAAAACCGTTTTGTTAGTGTAATTGGTACTTAACAACTTGACTTTTTATATTTTCATATTTTTTTATCAATAAAGACCTGTCCAGTAATTCATCTCCCCAAAATAGACCTTGGTTTTGTTTGAGAAAATCATAATAATTGGTTGTTTTCTGCAAAATTTTGTCAGCTTTTTGTAAAGTTGCTTGAGTGCAGCTTTTTCCGCTGACATCATCATGTACATCCAACACGTATGAACGAAATGATTCCAATTCGTATAAATCATTCAAATTGTCTTGATTGCACAATCCATTTTCCCAAAGTTGAATAAAATGTTTTTGCCAAACTATAACGTCATTATCTGCCATATTTTTTTCAAGCCAATATACCTTTTTTATATAAATTTCCAATGCAGATTCCTTAGCTATTTTGAATTCGTTTAGAGCTGAATTGATATTTTGATGGCTCTCAATATCCATTAAATATTGCATTAGACACCTGCTTTCTAATCTTTCAGCCATATGAAAAATTGGAATCTCTTTACCATCTGAATTGAAGTGCTGTAATGGATTATACGGATACATATACCCAAAATCGAAAAAGTGCACACAGTTGTTATTATCTACCAACATATTGGGCAGCGATAGGTCGCATTCAAATAATCCAATTTTCTCTACCTCAAATAGTGTTTGAAAAATAGAGCTGAAAATATCTTTTGAGAAATGGGTAATAAATTCACCTTCAATCCATTCTGATAAAATAAAACCTTTGGTAAGGCTAGCATAGATAGTATCTACAATACCTCCAAAGTTTTCCGGATTATGTTTTTTAGCCTGCTCAAAATCAAGTCTTCGTTGTACTTCGTTTAGAAAAGAGGTTTGTCCATCAGTGTTTAATACCAATATTTCTTTTCGTTTTTTCTTTAGGTTATAATATTTTCCATCAATCTTTAGTTTATAAACAATTGCCGTTAGACCCGAAGAAAAAACTTGTTCTACGCAAGTCGAATATTCATCAATACGGTCAATCTCGTCTAAACTTACAGGTAAATCTTTTCTGTTTCCAACCTCAATTTCTTGTCTGCTTGTTAAAAAATAGAGTTGAGATTTTCTGCGTTTTTCAGCTGTATTCATGGCACTGTACTGGGTTAAATTATATCTTGGAAAAATTGATTCTAAAAAATACCGATAAGAATTTTAAGATGGTCGATTATTTAGGTATTAAATAACACCGAATTGTAGTAGAGTGATCCCAGAAGGAATCGAACCTTCATCATAAGAACCGGAATCTTACGTTTTATCCATTAAACTATGGGACCTGCATTTTCGCAAGTGCAAACTTACACATTTTTTTGTATTTTATAATTGAAGCAAGTTTATAAATGTAGAGGAAGTTTCTTTTTAATGGGTATTTTTTCAGATTAAACGTCAAGTTGGATTTAAAAACGTCGTTTTTGTGTGATTTTCGTGGATTTTTTTTACTTTTGCTCTACAAATAAGAAAAAACTTTAATATGGGAAATTTAATAAGACCGGTGAATTACAAATCTCTTTTGGATTTGCAGCAAACGGAATTGGCTATCAAATGTCTGAAAGATTTTTTTCAATCGAATTTTTCAGCAGAATTAAGACTAAGAAGAGTTACCGCACCTCTTTTTGTTTTGAAAGGAACCGGTATTAATGATGATTTAAACGGCGTAGAACGTGCTGTAAGTTTTCCTGTGAAAGATTTGGGCGATTTGCAAGCTGAGGTTGTGCATTCCTTGGCAAAATGGAAACGTATTATTTTGGCTGATTATGCTATTAAAAAAGGATACGGTGTATATACGGATATGAATGCCATACGTTCTGATGAAGAATTAGATAATTTACATTCTTTGTATGTTGATCAGTGGGATTGGGAGATGGTGATAGGTAAGGAAGATAGAACAATTGCTTTTCTAAAGGATATTGTACGCCGCATTTATGCTGTAATGGTGCGTTCAGAATATGCTGTTTATGAGATGTTTCCTTCTATCAAACCACAATTGCCTCGTGATATCTTTTTTATACATGCCGAAGAATTATTGGCAATGTATCCCGATAAAACACCTAAAGAGCGTGAAAATCTCATTGTTAAGAAATATGGAGCCGTTTTTGTGATGGGAATAGGTGGAAAGTTGGCAAATGGAGAAAAACACGATGGTCGTGCTCCGGACTATGACGATTGGTCAACTCCGGGTGACAATGGATTGCTTGGTTTGAATGGAGATATTTTGGTTTGGAATAATGTCTTAAATCAGGCTTTTGAGCTTTCTTCAATGGGTATAAGGGTAGATAAAGAAGCCCTTTTGCGTCAGCTAAAGATAACGGGCAATGAAGATCGCTTGAGTTATTATTATCATAAACGTTTGGTCGAAGGCTCTTTGCCTTTGTCTATCGGTGGCGGTATTGGTCAGTCCCGCTTATGTATGTTTATGTTGCACAAAGCCCATATTGGGGAAATACAGTCGAGTATTTGGTCTGATGAGATGAGAAAAGATTGTGCTCAACATGGAATGTATTTGTTATAATAATTATGGCAAAGAAAAAAAATAAGTTTTTTCGTGTAATCAGAAACGTTTTTATAGCCTTATTTTTTTCAAGTGTTTTTTTCGTTGTAGCATATCGTTTTGTTCCTGTTTGCTATACGCCATTGATGTTTATCCGAGTGGCAGAACAGATATCGGATGGAAAGCCTGTTAGACTTGAAAGAAGTTGGGTTTCCATTGATGATATTTCTCCTAATATGGTTCGGGCAGTTATAGCTGCCGAAGACAATCGTTTCCTTAAACATAATGGTTTTGATTTTAGAGGCATGAAAAAGGCCTATGAGGGAAATAGAAGAGGAAAGAGAATTAGAGGTGGCAGTACTATTACCCAGCAGACCGCGAAAAATGTTTTTCTTGTTCCAAATCGCTCTTACATCAGAAAAGCTTTAGAGGCTTATTTTACAGCCCTCATGGAAATTTTTTGGTCAAAAGAACGTATTATGGAGGTTTACCTCAATGTTATAGAAGTGGGCAATGGTATCTATGGTGTTGAAAAAGCATCTGAAATTTATTTTCATAAATCGCCAAAATATCTTACTGAATCGCAGGCAGCGTCAATTGCAGCTTGCTTACCAAATCCAAGAAAATATAAAGTTGTTAATTCAGGTCCTTATATGCAAAGAAGAAAGGCCAGAATTCTCAGACTAATGCCCAAAATGGGTCGAATAGATTTTGATAAATAGGTAGGAAATCAATTAAATATAACCGTATAACCTTTTTTAAACGAACCTATCGAGGATTCTATAGAAGCTTTGTACCCTTCTGCATATGTCGCGGGTAATGAATAATCAACTGTGAATAATTGCTGATTTTTTTCAAAGAAAAAGAGTTTGATTAGCAGTGCTTTATCATTATTACAGCGGATTTCTGTTATGGTATATTCTTCGTGCAAATATCTTTCTTTTTCAACATCTTTCCAGTAATTGTTCTGATTGAAATATTTTTTGTATTCCTTTATGTTTTTACTGATTTTTTCTTGAGGGACATAACGCATATCAGAAACTATGATGGACGCTCCATTTATGGTGTCAATATAAATGGCACAGATTCTACTTGCGGCAGGATCTCTTGACATTTCTTCATTGGAAACGGAATCTGTGAAATTTTTGCTTACGGCACTAAACGAAGATGGTATTTTGTATGATACTTGTAACTCACTATTTGTAATCTCGTCGCTAAGTAGATTGTCATTTATTTTAAAATTTTTTGTTCGCAAACAAGAACAAAAAAGCGTTCCTAAAAGTATGACAGCCAAGCTTGTCTTATAAATATTTTTCGTGTGCATTGTCAGAATTTAAACTTGTTTTATTCTTGGAAATAGACTCTTTTGACACGTTGAGAAACGCCCGTTAATATCTCATATGGAATGGTATTTACTTTTTCAGCAAGGGTTTCTATCGTTAGGTCGTTGCCAAAAATAATGACAGGGTCGCCTTCTTTTATATCATCTATTTCTGTAATGTCTATCATGCTGATATCCATACAAATATTACCTACAAAAGATGCTTTTTTGCCATTCACCAACACATAACCATTTCCATTTCCGAAACTTCTTCTCAATCCGTCGGCATAACCGATAGGGATAGCTGCAATTCGAGAATCACGGATTAATTTCCCGTTTCGACTGTATCCTACAGTGTCTGTTGCTTTAATATCCTTTATTTGTAAAATGATAGTTTTGAGTGTTGCCAAATGCTCTATTTCAGTTTGTTTTTCGGAACCTACACCATATAGAGCAATGCCCAAGCGAACCATGTCAAATTGATTTTCGGCAAAACGCTGAACGCCTGCACTGTTGAGTATGTGCCTAATAATGTGGTGTTCGGTATGTTCTTGTAAGAAAGAACTGCATTCTGAAAATATCTTTATTTGTTGTTCGGTAAAGTCATTGAATCGAGTTTCATCGCTACCTACCAAATGTGAAAATACCGATTGAACTTGAACAGAATGGTTATTCTTTAATTCCTTTACCAGTTGTTCCATATCTTCAGGATTAAAACCCAAACGATGCATTCCGGTATCTATTTTTATATGAATAGGGTAGTTTACGACGCCTTCTTTATTCGCTTTCTTTGAAAATTCCCTCAATAAGTTGAAACTGTAAATTTCCGGTTCCAATTTATTGTCAAACAGTACAGAAAAACAACTTGGTTCGGGGTTCATTACAATAATTGGAGTGTAAATTCCTGCTTTTCTCAATTCTGCACCTTCGTCAGCAACCGCTACTCCAAAATAATCGCAACGATGGTATTGCAGTGTTTTTGCCACGTCAATAGCCCCACAACCATAGGCATTGGCTTTTATCATACACATTGTTTTTGTTTCGGGCTTCAACTTAGAACGCAAAAAGTTGAAATTATGGACTAATGCGTTGAGGTTAATTTCCATAACCGTTTCATGTCTTTTCTGTTCCAATCGTGAAGAAATACGTTCAAAATAAAACTGACGAGCACCTTTCAGCAAAATAGCTTCATTGAAAAATGAATCCATTAAATCGGATGCAAGAAAAGACTCTGTATCCTTGAAAAAGTGTTTTTCGCAGGAAAATAAATCGGAAAATTGGCTGATGGTTTCTCCAATGCCAATGATTTTAGAAATGTTTTTTTGTCTTACCGAGTCGGCTACCCGTTTGTACAAGTTTTCATCTTTTTCACCTGATTGTATAATGTCTGATAATATCAATGTCCTTTTGTCCTGTTTATTCCCGGAAGAATATACAAGTAAGTCCAATGCAATGTTTAAAGAATTAATATCGGAATTGTATGTGTCATTTATTAATGAACAGTCGTTTATCCCCTTTTTGACTTCCAGACGCATTCCTACAGGTTCAAGTTTATTTATGCGTGCATTAATAACTTCAGGTTTCAATCCGAAAAATAAGCAAAAGGTCAAGCAGTTAATGCTATTTTCTATGGAAGCATCATCGACAAAAGGCAATGAGTAATTATATTTTTCACCCTCGTATTGATAGTCAACAATGGAGTTTTTTTCTTGTTTTTTGATGTTACATATTTTGACGTTAGCATCTTCTTTTTCTGACCATGCAACCAATTGAACAGCACGATTATTTTTTTGCATAATTCTTTCCACATTTACATTCTTCTTGTAAATGAGAACTTTGCTATTTTTGAAAAGAAGTAATTTTTCTTGTAGTTTTTCTTCTAATGAATTAAAATTTTCCTGATGAGCTTCACCTAAATTAGTGAAAATTCCAATTTCAGGTTGGATGATAGATGCTAATTTGCTCATTTCGTTAGTTTGCGAGATGCCTGCTTCAAAAATTCCGATTTGAGAGCTTTTGTTAAGTTGCCAAATAGAAAGAGGAACTCCTATTTGTGAATTGTAACTTTTTGGAGACCTCGTGATAACAAAATCTTCTTGTAAAAGTTGGTTTAACCATTCTTTTACAATGGTTTTGCCGTTACTTCCGGTAATGGCAACAATAGGGATTTGAAAATTTTCTCGATGTTTTTTTGCCAGAGTTTGAAGTGCTGTAAGAGTATCTTTAACTACTAAAAAATTTGCATCCGGTGCATTCCATTTTTCCGAAAAGGTGCGAATTACAAAATTTCGTACTCCTTGGTTGTATAAATCATTGATGTACTTATGCCCATTGTTCGTAGAAGTTTCCAATGCAAAAAACAAACTTTCTTTTGGATAATAAACCGTTCTGCTGTCGGTCAGCAAATATTGAATGTCACTATCTTGATGTAATTTAACATCTGCATCAATGACATTTGCAATTTTTTTGATAGAGTAATACATTTTATTTATTGCGTAAAGTTTCGGAAAGTAAATCTTCCATTTTTAATCCGGTTAATTTTTTTAGCGAAGAGAAAATATACCAAAAAGCGAAAAACATGATTATTGTACAGGGTAGAGCGATTACCGGATAACTCAAAGCTGTCATTTTGCCCAATTCTTCATTAAATTGTGCGGTACCCGAAGGACTTTGTATGAGGACTTTTGCTAATGTGAAATTTAAAATTGCTGAAATCAAAAAGGAACCTGCCAGCATAAAAGTCGCTTTTACCAAAGACTTTTCCAGTTTTTCTTTGTTATTATTCTCAGCTAAAAGACGTTCTATGTTTTCTATATCAAGTACTTCATCATTATACATAAACTTTTTTACCAAAGGGAATCGTGTTTTCAGAGAGATAACAATGGCAAGTCCAATGAGCAGAGGCACAGATGCTTCTTTGATAGCAATCCATTCAGATGGAAATTTAAAAACGCCGATAATTCCGGTAAGAAAAATACTAACAAACCCAAGTATGGCTATAAATCCGGCTTTTTTAGTTACTATAAAATTGTATATAGCAAATGAAATTGGGAAAGCCAGTGCGATAAGAAATCCGGGTAATACACCCAAACGGTCGGGCGAACTAAATTTAGATAGTATGATAGCCGGTATTATTATGCTGAATATTAGACTTATGAGAGGATTTTCTTTTTTTTTCTTTTCCATTTTTTATAGTTTTACGAAAGGATATTTTAACTTAAATTGTTCTGTTTTTTCTTTATTTTCTGACAAAAATACGGCGTAATTTTCACTATTGGGATTGAAAGGTCTGTGATTTTCATTTTTTACCAAGACGGCTACCTCTTTGTTTATTTGTTTCGTTTCTTTCGAAAAAAAACAATTGTCGAAAGCTTCCCAAATATATTCGATTGCTACATCGTTTGGGTGTAACATATCTTCTTTGTAAAAACGATAATCGCGAAGATCGTCCAACATAAGTTCATATGCAGGAAAATATAGTGCACAATTGTTTAATTTTACTAATTCATCTATAGCCAAAAGTAAAATGCTTTTGCTGATTTGATTTTGGTGTGCTCCATCTTTCCAATGTCGAATCGGGCTGACGGTAAACACGACGGTAAGGTCTGGATTTATTGTTTTTAACCGGGTAATTAACCTGTTGTAGGTCGAGACAATACCTTCTACAGAACATTGTTCTCGAACGAATTTATTAGCTTCTATTTTATGACAATTCGCAACAACTTCTCCGCTCGATTTTAAACGATAAACGAAAGAGGTGCCGAAAGTAAGAACCAAAAAGTCAGCCTTGCGTATAAACTCCGAGTTTTGAACAATTTCGTCATTAATGTTACCTAAGCATTCTTCTTTAGAGTCGGCTGAATAGGAGCTATGATAAGCAAAACTATGCCATTGATTTTTGTCGAAAAATAAGTCCTTTTCCGCGAATGTTTTTTGTTCAAGAAGAATATTCAATCCTTCTGCAATCGAAAGAGGATTGTACAATACTCCAAAAGGGTTTTGAACGACGAATTTATTTTCAGAAAGCTTTCTTGCCATGTTTTGAGCAAAACAAGAACCCATCAATAAAATTTGGCTTTTGTGTGAAATTTTCAAGCTTGACTCCGGTATGTTTATAATAGTCCTGAAATTCACAATGTTTATTTGTTCGTTAATGTTTATTCAAAAGCTTTTATTAAACTATCCAAATTTGGAGTTAATATAATTTCAGTTCTTCTGTTCTTTTTACGGGCTTCCGGAGTTCTTCCCGTTTCAACAGGGAAAAATTCTCCATGTCCTGATGCTGTGATGCGAGTAGGGTTTATCTCATTGTTTCTGAGCAAAATACGAACGATAGAAGTTGCTCTTTTTACGCTCAAATCCCAATTGTCTTGAATATTTCCTGTCCCTTTGTAAGGCACATCATCTGTATGACCTTCTACAACAATATTAATATCTTTGTTTTGTGCTAAAACGTTGGAAAGGTTGTTTAGTGCACTAATGCCTCTGCTGTCAACATCCCATTTTCCTGATTGGAACAAAAGCTGTTCGTCAAGAGAAACATATACTCTTCCGTTTTTGTTATAAATTTCCAAACCGTTTCCTTCAAAACCAACCAATGCGTTTTTAACCAAGTTTTTAATTTCCTGCATTTTTTGTTCTTGTTGTTCCACTGTTCGTGTTAGTTCCACCATTTTTGCATTTTGCATTTCCAATTCTTTTTGTTTATCCAAAAGTAACCGTTCGGCTTTAAAAAGAGCATCTTCTCGTCTAACCAATTCATCTTGCAGACTATTAATTTCAGTCATCAATTTTGTATATTCTTCTTCACTTTTCGAAGCTTGCAACTTTTCGATCAATTTTTGACTTTCTTCTTGCAATCCAATACATTCAGATTGAACCCGTTGTAATTCCTTTGATAAGTGTGCAGTGTCGGCTTCAGCCTTTTCCTTTAGAGATTTTGCTCTTGCCAGTTCGCTGGTCAATTCATCATTTTTTGTTTTTGCATTAAACAAATCTTGTTCATATCGTTTAGCTTCATCATAATATCTTTCTTCGCTATCTTTTAACTCGTTATATTTCTGTTGCGTTACACAAGAAGTAGTTCCCATCATTAGGGCTAACAGTAAAAATAGAATGCTTCTTTTCATCGGTCAATTAGTTTTAAAAGTTGAGTCGGAATAAAAAATGGTTATGTAACTTAGACACCCAATATATAAGTTTTAATACCATAATTCTGAGCTTATTACAAAATCATCGCTATACTCCGGCAAATGTAATAATTAAACCCCATTCAAATAGATATTTTTGGGTTTAAAAATATTAAAAAATTGATTTAATTAGTACCTTTGCGTTTCAAAATAGAGTTATGCAACAAGATTTTCCATTATTAAACAAAATAAATTACCCATCAGACCTTCGTGCTTTGAAAGAAAATCAATTGGAGCAATTATGTGCTGAATTGAGGCAGTTTATTATCGATGAACTTTCGTGTAATCCCGGTCATTTTGCTTCCAGTTTGGGTGTGGTAGAACTTACAGTCGCCCTACATTATGTCTTTGATACTCCGAACGATCGTATAATATGGGATGTAGGTCATCAAGCTTACGGGCATAAAATATTAACAGGACGGAAAAATGTGTTTAATACAAACCGAAAGTTTAAGGGAATAAGTGGTTTTCCTTCTCCAAAAGAAAGTTTGTACGATGCTTTCATATCCGGACATGCTTCTAATTCTATTTCTGCCGGACTAGGAATGTCCATTGCAGACAAAATGCAGCATATCGATAATCATGTAATAGCTGTTATCGGAGACGGTTCTTTGACGGGAGGTTTGGCATTTGAAGGATTAAATAATGCATCCAGTGCTCCCAATAATTTGCTTATCATTCTCAATGATAACAATATGGCGATTGACAAAACGGTAGGTGCGTTTAGTCAGAATCTGATGAGAATTACCACCTCCAAGTCCTACAATCGTTTACGTTTCAAACTTTACCATCTATTCAGAAAAATGGGATTGATAGATGAAGATAAACGTAAATTCCTTTTGAGATTTTCCAATAGCATTAAAAATGCACTTTCCGGAGGCACTCGCAATATCTTCGAAAGTCTGAGTATACGATATTTCGGTCAAATTGATGGTCATGATGTAAAACAATTAGTAAAAACTTTGACCGATATTAAGAATTTCGAAGGTCCTAAAGTTCTTCATATTAAAACGGTTAAAGGGAAAGGATATGCTCCTGCTGAAAATTCAGCAACGGAATGGCATGCTCCCGGATTGTTTAATAAGGAAACGGGCGAACGTATTATTGAATGTGATGAAAAATCGGAACCTTCTTTGTATCAGTATGTTTTTGGAAATACCTTACTGGAATTAGCCGAAATGAACAGTAAAATAGTCGGAGTAACTCCTGCGATGCCTACCGGGTGTTCCATGAATGTGATGATGCATGAAATGCCGGATCGTATTTTTGATGTTGGTATAGCAGAAGGTCATGCCGTTACTTTTTCGGCAGGTTTGGCCAAGGAAGGTTTGATGCCTTTTTGCAATATATATTCTTCTTTTATGCAACGGGCTTATGATGAAGTTATTCACGATGTGGCTTTGCAAAATCTGAACGTTGTTTTTTGTTTGGATAGAGCAGGATTAGTTGGTCCCGATGGTCCTACGCACCATGGAGCTTTCGATTTGTCTTATTTTCGGTGCATTCCGTCTTTAACTATTGCTTCGCCATTGAATGAAACGGAATTAAGAAATTTAATGTATACTGCACAATTGCCGAACAAAGGTCCTTTTGTTATCCGTTATCCGAGAGGAAAAGGTGTGCTGAAAAATTGGAAAACTCCATTTGTTGAAATACCCGTAGGAAAGGGAATCTGTCTGAAAGAAGGTTCTTCTTTGGCGGTCTTGAGTTTAGGAGATATCGGAAATACGGTTACTCGTGCCATTGAATTATTGGGTAGAGAAGGCGACAAAATAGCTCATTATGATATGCGTTTTCTTAAACCTCTTGATGAGGAATTATTACGTACCATAGGTTCTAAGTTTACCAAAATTGTTACCGTGGAAAACGGATCTTTAAAAGGAGGTTTTGGATCTGCAATACTCGAATTTTTTGCTGACAATAATTATTCTTCTTTACACGTAAAAAGACTGGGATTGCCTGATGAGTTTATTGAACACGGTTCTAACCATGATTTGTACAAAATGCTGAAACTTGATGAAGAGGCCATTTCGATTACTCTAAAAACGGAATTGAAGTCTTGATGGAGTATTGTCCTTCGAAGAAAATGATAGTAAGACTAAGTTTTTTCTGTTAATTTCGATGAAGTGTTGGAGATTGTTTTGTTGTGCTGATACTTTTCTTTTCTACTTTTTTTGAAAAAACACAATGCTTACCTTTGAGAATAAACGTTTTATAGAAGAAAATCAAGATGGAGATGTTGAAAAAATAGCGTTTAAGTCTTTTCCTGCAGGTGTTGACAGCTCTTTTGTGTTGAATCAAATAAAAGGTCGTCAGATTCTAAAAAATAAAATTCCATCGTGGCATAAAAATCAAGAGGTTATATGTCCGCCTCCATTGTCGCTGGAACAAGCTTCTTCCGAGGTGACTGCTCGTTATAAAGCAAAATTGGTAAAAGGCGATTCATTGGTAGATTTGACCGGTGGTTTTGGTATTGATTGTGCTTTTTTAGCTCCTAATTTTCAACAAGTTACTTACGTTGAACAACAAGCTGAACTTTGCCGAATTGCTACACATAATTTTCAAGCTTTGGGTTTGTCAGCCATTCAAATAGTAAATGCTGATTCTGTTTCTTTTTTGCAAAAAATGCCAAGTGTTGATGTTATCTACATTGATCCGGCCAGGAGAGATAAGCAAGGCAGAAAAGTATCGTTACTCGAAGATTGTAGTCCCCACATTCCTGAAATAAGCGGTTTGTTGTTGCAAAAGTCGAATAGGCTTCTTATTAAGCTTTCTCCCATGTTCGATGTTGAGGCCGCCTTAGTGGCATTGCTGAATACGGCTGAAGTTCATATTGTTGCCATAGATAACGATTGCAAGGAAGTTTTGCTGTTACTGCAAAAAGAAACTCCACTTGCCGTAAAAATATACTGTGTCAATTTGCAACCGAATAAGAACAATCAATTTTTTGTTTTTGACCGAAAGGAAGAATATTCAGCTCATAGTACCATAGCTAATAAACCTTTACGATATTTGTATGAACCGAATGTGGCTGTTTTAAAATCATCAGCGTTTAAGTTGGTTTCAGAAAAATGCCATGTAGATAAATTGCAGGTAAACAGCCATTTGTACACTTCTGAAAATTTGGTTCATGATTTTCCCGGTCGTTCATTTGAAGTGGAAGCGGTTTTTCCGTTGAATAAGCAAGAAATGAAATCAAATTTGCAAGGGATAGAGAAAGCAAATATAGCTGTGCGTAATTTTCCTGCAACAGTGGCAGAATTACGAAAAAAGACGAAGTTAAAAGAGGGTGGAGATGTTTACCTTTTTGCTACCACTTTGTCCGAGCAAAAGAAGGTAATGATAAAGTGCAAGAAAGTATAAAAATTAACCGAAAATGATGTTGACTTCGGGAACAATATCAATGCCAAACTTTTCTTTTACCGATTCCCTGATTTTGTCAGATAAATAGATGATGTCCAATCCGTTCGCTCCTCCTTTGTTTATCAATACCAAGGCTTGACTTCCATGAACGGCAACTTTGCCAATGGCTTTTCCTTTCCATCCACATTGTTCGATAAGCCAGCCTGCGGGTACTTTTATTTCTTTTTCGGAAACATGAAAACTTGGAATTTCCGGGTACGAAGTTTGTAATTTTTTGAAATGTTCTATTGAAATAATCGGATTCATATAAAAACTGCCTGCATTGCCTAATACCCTGGGCTCAGGGAGTTTGCGTTGGCGGATTGCAATAACTGCTTTTCTGGCATTTTGAATATTTTGTCCGTCGTATTGTTGTATTTCCGTTGCCAAACTTCCGTAGTTTACATTAAGAACCGGATTTTTTGCCAATTTATATGTTACATAGCAGACAATATATTTATTGCGTAAACTATTTTTGAAGATGCTATCGCGGTATCCAAAAGCACACGCTTTATTGGTGAAAATTTTCTTTTCGCCGGTTGCAATTTCAATACATTCTACAGAGTCAATAATGTCTTTTACTTCGGCACCGTAAGCTCCAATATTTTGGATGGGAGTTGCACCTACTTCACCGGGTATAAGGGAGAGATTTTCGGCTCCTCCCCAGTTGTTATTTACGCAGTATTCTACAAAAGAATCCCATTTTTCGCCTGCTCCGGCACGTAAAAACACATGGCTCTTTGTTTCTTTTGTTTTTTCAATGCCTTTTATTTGAGAATGAAGGATAACACCTTCATAATCGTTAATAAACAAAAGGTTGCTTCCTCCACCGATGTGAAAGAATTTATTTTCTTTTAGTAAATCACTTCCGAGTAATTCCTTTAATTCAGTTACGGAAGCATACTCAATAAAATAGTTTGCTTGGACGTTGATGCCAAATGTATTATGGTTGATTAAAGAAAAATTCTCGAGTGTTCTCATAAAAAAAACTTTATTTGCAAAGGTATAAAAAATCTGTTTCGAACTTCTCAAATCGCCAAAAAAAAGTACTTTTGTACACATGGGGTGTAAACGAATTATCATTTCTGTCGTTAGTGATTTGGAAACAGATCAGCGAGTGCATAAGGTAGCTTCTTTTTTCGAAAAAGAAGGATTTGATGTTCTTGTGATAGGAAGAAAACTCAAGAGAAGCGGTAAACTGTCCCGTTCTTATTCAACGAAAAGAATGAGGATGTTGTGTAGTGGTGGTTTTTTGTTTTATGCCGAATTCAATATTCGTCTTTTCTTTTTGCTGCTGTTCTCCTCTTTCGATTGTCTTTGGTCGAATGATACCGATACTTTACTGCCCAATTTTTGGGTGTCGAAAATAAGACACAAAAGGTTGTGTTTTGATGCACATGAGTTATTTCCACAGTTGCCCGAACTTATTCATCGTCCTTGTATTCAGTATTTTTGGGAAAGAATCGAAAATTGCATTTTTCCCAAATTAACCTGTGCTTTTACGGTCTGTCAGTCCATTGCCGATTATTATGAAAAAAGATACGGTATAAAAATGACCGTTTTGAGAAATGTGCCGGAACAAAAGGATTTAGCACAATATGTCCCGATATTAGATTTTCCGGGTAAAAATATCATATTGTACCAAGGGGCGGTAAATGTTGGCAGGGGACTGGAACAAGCTATTGAGGCAATGTCTTTGTCGGAAAATGCCGTACTTGTGATAGTGGGTGATGGGGATGTTTTGCCACAACTTCAGCGGCAGGTAATAGAATCCAATTTGTCGGACAGGGTTGTTTTTACCGGAAGAGTTCCTTTGGAAGAATTGCCCGGGTATACCATCTCGGCGAAAGTGGGATTGGCTTTGCTCGAACAAGAAGGACTAAGTTATTATTATGCGTTGCCGAATCGCATTTTTGATTTTATACAAGCCGGCATACCCGTTTTGGCTACCGATTTTCCTGAAATGGCTCGTGTGGTGAAAGAATATCAAGTAGGAAAAACCATTGCTGAAAATCGACCTGAAACAATAGCCAAAGCTATTCAAGAAATGTTATCACAAAACTATTCGAAAGAAAATTTTGCTAAGGCTGCATCTGATTCTTGTTGGGACAACGAACAACAGAAGATAAAAAAGCAGCTACGTGCGTATGGCTTGTTTGGGTAACTTTTTTCAATTGATGATGTTCAAGTGGCAAACCTGCGAAATGCACGTCAGCCAGCCAATGAGCTTAGGCGCGTGTTAGTGGCTGGTGTTTAGTTGTTTATCATTTCCATAGATTCTGCCATTCATCTTTAAAGTCTGCCAAGTCTTTTAAATTTATAGCAATAGGATAATCTTTTAATTGTTCTTTTCTTGGACGATTATAGTACTCATCGTCAGTTGTTTGAATTAAGTCAATAAGTTGACTTTTTGAAAGAATGTAATATTCAATGTTACTATTTTTGTCAATGTATACAAACACAAAAGGACAAGTTATTGTGTCATTAATTTCATCTCTTTGGCTCCTCATTAATCCAACCTGATAACTCTTTACATTTTTTGTCGTTTTGACTTGAATGTTAATTGTTTTTTCTGTTTCAGGGTCTAAACCAAAAATGTCAACTGAGGGATAGTTTTTTAATGTCAGGCTTGCAACCCAACCTTTAAGGCTCATCATTCCTGCAACAAAATACTCTCCAGTTAGACCAATCAAGTGTTTCTCAATTTTTTTCTTCATTTTCTTAGTTTTTTTCTCCACATATTAATTCAGCAGCTTTTTCTTGCCAAGTCCTCGGCGGAAAATACGGTGATTTCTTAATCAATTTTTTAAGTTCATTTCTGTCAGTTCTTGATTGTGCAAAACGGTTACATAAACTCTGTATATCGACTTCTTTTTGTTGCTTTTCCAAGTCAAAAAACAAACTACCGATAACCTTTAATTCTGTTGCCCATGACAGTGGAACCCTGTGATTGTCAAGAATAATTGAATAAGTTTCAAAAATATCATTCACTGCTGTTCTTGTCGGGTCGGATTTGCAATCCGACCCCTTTATGATATTATCAGGATTTGCAATCCGCTAAAATAGTTTACCATCCTTGCCTTCCTGGCAAACCCGATAGCCTTTTATTTTTTTGTTTTGATGGGCATATTCAAAACGCTTAAGCATCCATATCTTTACAACTTTCTTCAATTCTGTGATTCGATTCTTGATATCTATTTCTTTCTCTCTTTTACGAATTGCAAATTCTAATAGTGCTTTTGGGGGGGTCGGATTGCAAATCCGCCCCGACAAGGGAATCAGCACGGAAACGGCAATTATCATATATTTTTTGTTATGCAACGTTTTTTACTTCATCTTGAGTTGAATAATTACTATGGCAATCGTAAGCACTCCAATAAGAAATGGCAATCCATATCCCTTGATTAAAAAATTACCCATATTAAAGTTTTCTTTTGTGGCATTAGTTCTCTTAATCCAATTTAAAATATTGTCGAATTGCTTGAACTCATAACTAATTACAGAATGAATTTCATTGTCTTTGGTCTTAAACTGCAAAATTTCGTAGTCATAAAAAGGATTCTCCTGCCTTAGAATAATTGAATAGGATTTTATGTCTGTCGGAAAATATTTGAATCTTTTAAACGTGAAAAGTCTTGTAATAGCAATTGAATTTTCAGTCAATTCGATTCTTTTCGCATGTAATACTAAAGTCAGCAAAAGCCAGATTCCTAAAACTCCAAAAATTCCCAGAAAAACGAAAACTGCTGCTGGAGGAGGTTTCGTACTTGTCAATGCCAGTTTATAAATGAAACTGAATAGTCCCAAAGACAAAATCGGAGTCACGATAAAGGCAATTATTATTTTCCAATGAAATCTTGTTCTCATTTCGCGTGTTGTTGTTTTAAAATGTTGCCTAACGGACCGAGGCTATGGGCATTTGGCGGTTTGCCGGAGCGTTCACTGTCGCCCAGCGACAAAGTGAATGCGGGCTACCCCCCCCTAAGTGCTCGTCAGCCAGCCTATGACTATAGCCGTTGTTAGTGGTCGGATTGCAAATTCGCCCCCGATAGGGGCATTTTTTATTTTTTCCATAATATTTCTCCTTCTGCTAAAAATCCATCCTCGACATTGAAATTGTCAAGTGATCCAGCTTGATTTTGGACGCACAAAAAAGTTAAAGGATTATCGGAATTATTTCGATATATCCTTTTACCATTAGGTGAAATGCGTATTATAGAACCTTCAGATACATCAAAAATTGAATCATCAACTTGGAATTGTCCTGAACCTTTAAAAAAAATATATATCTCTTCGTGGTTTTTATGTTGATGCATAAAAGGCATTTCAGTTCTAGGTGGCATTACAGTAAATGAAATCTCCGCACTTGTTGATTTAAGGATTTCTCCAACAAATACTTTCCCTTTTACTTCTTGATGTCGTTTCGGATGCATGTAAGAATAATCCATCAATTGATCAATTTGTCCCAAATCAATTGCAATGTGATTTTTCCCTTCTGATTTAATTTTTACAGTTTTCATTTTGTATTAATTTGATATCTATCAAATGACGTTGTCTTTTTATGCTTGCACACAACGTTGGCAATATGAAAAGTTGGGGAATTCGGAACGATTCCCTATCAACCGATATAAAACTTGCCAGCGAGTGCATTTGGCATACCACTTAACCCCCAATGTTTTATACCGCGTGTTGTGTGCCGTATTTTAATTCAATAAATCTTTCGTATCAATTATTTCAATATTCATATTTTTAAAATCATTAATCTTTTTGTCTCTTTTCTCATCGGTCTTTGAGGCAATAGCATCACCCACTACGGTAACCTTATATCCTCGGTTAAGAGCACCCTTAATAGTTTTATCAACACAATCTGCGGCATCTAATCCAACAATAATAAGGCGTGAAACCGTATTTTCTATTAAGAATTTTTCAAATTCATGATTAGTAAATGAATCCATTTGATTTTTTTCAAATATGTTATGATTAACAATTTTAATTCTTTCGTCAATTTCAGAACCAGAAGAACCGTCTTCCATTGTTCTTCCTGATAAATAATTAATCACCGAATTTTTTCTAAAAACATTTTTTATGTATATAATTTGATAATTTTTTTCAACTGAATGCTGAATAATTTTATTAATATTTTTAACTAAAGTAAGTGCCTGATTATAATCAACTGATAGTCTTTCTCCCCGTGTAACTAAATTCTTTTGAACGTCAATTATCAATAAAGCAGTAACATTAATAGGATAATTCTTAATATGTTTTCCTTGTGTTACTTTTTTAAGTTTCGTAAATGATATTGTCAATATCAGTGCAATTATCAAAAGGACTATCAATATTGTGAATAATACTATTTTCATTATTATATGCTTTAAGTTGACCAAGTCTTTGTATGACGCCTAACGGCACGACCAAGCCCTAAGCGGGCGTTCGAAGCGGACAATTGTCAGCCGAAAAAATGCCCGAAACGAGAGCGAAATTACGAGCCAAACCTAATGCCCGCTTGGGGTTTAGCTGATGTTAGCGGTCGTTGTTTTTTCCAACCCATGTAGCAAAATTGTCATATCCGTCGTCATCTATCCAATCATAAATCGGATAAATGGTTGAAAGCCGAAATACTTTGTTCCTGTCTTTCTCTTCAACTTGAGATACAGACCAGCCTTCCAAGTCTGTGTATGCAACCCATTTTCCTTCAATAAAATTATGTAGGTTGAGTTTCTTTCCTGTTGAATCAAATGAATAGCCTAAATAATATAACGGGTTATTTCCTTTGTTTTTTGTCAATCCGTCTTTCCCTTTTATACTATTGATATGTATAGCAAGTATATCATTGCCTTTTTCAAAACTTTTCATTATTTCGTAATTAACCCATCTACGTTCAAAGGTATGAGACCCTACTAATACACACGTCACGGACGTGTTTTTTAATTCGCTGTTTATAAGTCTTTTTAATGCTAGATCACTAGTCTTTTTTGCATCTTCCCAGATTGAAGCATCAAAATACCCTGCGTTATCGTCCTTCGTTAGTTTATGATTTCTAACTACATTTGCTCTAAAATCAATTACGTCTTGATAGTGGAAACTGAAAAATACTCTTTTTGCCATTTTAAATGTGATTTTGTAAAAGGTTAATTGCTTTTATTATATTGTTGATAATTGTCGTTTCATCTAAGTTATCTTGACCAAGTAATTCTATTGCTTGCTTCAATTCATGGTTTATCGGATAATATTTTTCATACTCTCCAATAACTTTTGACCATAATTCTTTTGAAACATAGCCAGTACATCCAATAGGAATTACTTTCAGCCCCAACTCTAATGCGATTTCAAACTCCTCAATTAGACCATCAGAACGCTCCAGTTTGCCATTGACAAGTTTGTTGCCAAAAAAGAACAAAGCAATCCCAGCTTCTTTTAGCATTGTCTCTCTATACTTTTTCCATAATTGTTGTCGTTCATTAGAGTTTGTTATGTTTTGAGGAAATGGTCTTAGTATGAGATAGTCATCTAAGTGACCTTTTACATTAGAATAAACCTGAGCTAATGCACCATTTATTACAGAACTACCAATTCCTAGACCAAAACCAGATATAATTTTATAGTCTTTTTTTACTAGATTACTAGAAAGATTGAAAATAAGTTTCTCAGCATCTAATTGACTGAAACTACCATACTCGTGTGCTGCTCCAGAAATAAAGATATTTTTTCTTTTAAGCTTAGTCTGGATTAAAAGCAAAACGTCTGTTATTTCGCTAAAATCGTCAATCAATAGTGATTGAATACCAAATCTCTTTAAATCTTTAATTTTGTAGTCTTGCTTGATTTTAGAATACAGGTATTCTTCATTACTTGGAAAATCTTTTTCATCAATATTCTTGAAAAAGCAATAGTGGTCTGGGGTGTGATTGCCTAATAGAATTCTTATTCTGCTGAGTATATATTCTAAATTTGGGTCTTCAAAACTAAATCCCAGGAATAAAAATGTTTTCGAAACTAAATCTCCTTGAAGAGCAGTTGTAAACAATTGACGTTTTTCATTGTATTTCTCATAATCATCCTTTGTAATTACTGCATCGTGGCTTAAAGTAATGTCACCATGCATTTTATAAATTATTACGTCTCGTCTTGGCTTACTTGTTGCCAGATTTTCTGTACACCTTTTTACATCTGTAGATTTTCCTGAATTTTCAATTGTTTTTTCAATTAAATCATCATAATTAGTTGTCCAATAAGTTTTAATAGGTAGACTTGCAAGTATTCTATGATTCTCACTTTCAGAGACATCTTTTGTAAATTCTTCTATTAATTTGTCGTTAATACTTCCTCTTCCACCTTTTTCATTTTCATAATATTGAGCAAGCGATATTAAATCATCTTCTTTATCAATATCTAGATTTAACTCAACTGCTATATCTCTGAGTAAATTTTTCCAATTAACTAAGCCTGTTGAAACAGACAAACCGGCACCGGCAAAGATTGCTGCGTTTTCATTGTTGATTGCTTTTATATATTTCTCGGCAAATTGTACTAATTCCTTTTTCATAATTAATTGTGTTATGATAATAGAATCTTAAGGTTCGGCCAAGTCCAATCATACAAAACTCCTGCATTTTCAACTCTCGTAGGATTAGTTCCTTGAACTTTAATTTGAACAACGTTTTTTGCATTATTTCTCGCCATATTAACTTCTTTTCTTACGCCACTCGCTCTATATGTTGAATTACCTGTAATCACAACAACAATATCAGAACGTCTAATTTTGGCAAGTGCTTTTTCTTCCCAATCCTTTTCTGGTGCAGCTTCTTTGAGTGACCAATCTGAAATTTCAAAAGGAGAGTCTGATAATTGGGCTTGTCCAACCAAAAGATTCTTAAGATTTAAATCATTGTCATAATCGAAACTAATAAAAACTCTTATTTTTGGCATAATATCTCGTTATTAATGGTTTATAAATTGCTTTTAATCTCTTGTTGCTTTGTCATTTTTACAATGACCGCTAACGAGTTGCGGTAAGTTTTGTTGCCGAAAAGCGAGCTGTTTCGTAACGCCCGAAACCGACGCTGAAACGGGAGCGGAAGCCTCAGTTTTGCAGGGTTTCGGCAATAAAACTTACCGCGTGTTGTGCTTAGTTTTTATTCTTTTAGTTTCATTTTTATCTTATTCACAATATCTTGATTAGGTAATCCAGATTTATTAAGAATTGCAAATGCAAAATTATCCGCAAGAATCTCCTCGGGATGAATTATGTATTGTGTATTTTTTCCCACTTGTTCAAAAAAATCTGCCACTTGCTTAAAGCTATAAATTACAGGTTTGTTGTCATTGTAGTCCACAGATTTTATTGAATCACCTTTCAAACTCAAGAATCCTACATTCAAATATTTAAAAAAATCTCCACCAATATAATCTTGAGTTGAATACAAAATCATCATACACTCAATAGATTGTCCACCAATCTTTAATTTTATGTAACTGTCAATTTGAGGTGCATCTGGATTTGTTATCCTGTATGGTTTTAAATTAGCTGGATATTCAACATCATTCATTAATTCAAATCCGATAATCTGGTACATTTCTTTCCTGAATTCAGGGTTATTTCTTGTCAAAATATGGAACAATTCATGAACTATAATTTGCTTTAATTCTCCTATTGGTTGCGAAATAACATCATCTTTTAATACAACATAATTTGCCCGAGTATATCCACCTGCACCACCTTCCTCATTGGCTGTAGTTTTAATAAAAAAAATCTCATTTGGAAAATTAATTTTGAAGCCTTGTTTTAAAATTTGTTTATTAATACTCTCAATAATTGTTTGAATCTTGCTTTGTTCATCTAATGTCCAATCCTTTGTCTGCTCTGAAATATAGCTGAATAACTCTTGTTTTGTACTATTCTTCTTGTGCATTCTTGAGTCAATATCAAACTGACTCCAACTTTTTGTAAATTCATCCTCCTGAGTTAGAAGTTCTTTTGCTTTACCAAGTGAGGCAAATTTAATTCTATCAACTAAATTCTCTGAACTTAGTCCATTTACTATAAATCCAGTAATAAATAATCCAATTAATGTAAGTTTCTTCATGTATGTATGTTTTTTAAAATTAAGCACAACATCCGTGTATGTGCAACAAATTCCTGTATGTACTACGCTATTGCACATACATCCGCTATAGAAGTGTGTGTTTGTTTAGCTAAAGTTGTGTTATTTAGAATGTTAGAATATTTACCTATTTTCTGGTTATTGCACATACAGGAATTTTATAGAGAAGAGAAACAGACGTTTTTTTGTTAGTTTTATTATTTTCTTTTCAAAGATAAAAAGTTTATTTCAATAAAAAGTTTAAAAATTAACTAAATGTGAAGATTATCCAACGAACTTTTTATCTGGTCAAAACCTTTCGTAGTAATATGTGTCTATTTGTATTTTTGTTTTTTTTAACTTACCCCGAACAACCGGTTCTGCGAAATTAATTTTCTGAGGCTATCGACAATGTACATACATTTCAAATATCACCGCCAAGAATATAAATTTTCACGTTATTTCTGATAACTATCGAAATTACAAGTTAATTGTAAATAACCAAAGAATTAAGAAGAAAAAGGGAACCCAAATTTGGATGATACAGCCGGGAATAAAAAAGGCACAAGTGGTAAATTTGTGCCTGTAATGTTGATATAGGTTTTACTTAAAAATTTCCAACTCCCCATACAAAAGCAAGAGAGAAGTAGGATATATCTCCTTGAAAGTGGCTGTTTTTAAAACTGGTAACCATGTCACAACCTGCATCCAGTTTCACACTGATATATGTGTCGTCATAAGAATATCCATTTTTTGCGGTAAGATTGGCAATTTTTACTTCTGTATGTAATCCGCCACCATAGGTAAAAGAATCGTATATTTCGTATTCGTATTTGTCGTCATCGCTATCATAATGATCACTTTTCAAATAACTACCGGATATGGACAAATAGGGTGCAACATGAAATCTATTGTTTCTTATCAAAAAGTAACCCCCCTTCAATCCGGCATCAAAATAGTCGAATAGCTCATTTTTCTGAAATTGCATATCTTCATATTTTGTAGATCCGGTAAAAGGTTCTTTTAATTTTAATCCGGAAGCTAGCAGGTACAAGGATGTATAAACTTTATTTACGTTAACATCCATTGATACATTTATGGACGCATTGGGTTTGAAATTGTCTGCCAAAGAGCTTGTTGGAAGCACTATTCCCGAACCTATCGACCATGCAAGAGACATCTTTATGTTGGCTGCCGGTAAAAATCCGTCAACAAAATCGGTTTCTTTTCCTGTTTTCTTGTAGTTCTTTTTGTAGTCGCTGAGTAGGGAATTATAGCCATCGTCTATTGTTTTTGCTTTTAATGCGTAAAAAAGTAGTTTCAATGTTTTTTTACTCTCATCGTTGATGTCCGACTTTTGAGATGCTATTAACAAGGAATCATTGGCTTGTGTTACCTTGCTATACAACACGGGGTATATGGAATATGTGTTTGGATAGCTGAATTTTTTTACATTTTCGGAATAGTTTTGCATTTGTTGTTCAACGCCATGCCAGTCGCCAACCAATATATTGATATACAGGTCTTCTGTAAAGTAGAAAGCCGAATAATAGTTGCCGGAAGTTTTATCGGATAAATAGTGGTAAATATCTTTTGTTTTGTCCAAATCACCTGCTGCGATGCTTTGTACCAACATTTTTCTTCCGCTGTTTACAAGTGTTTCTGTACTGTCAACGTACGATTTTATTTCTTCCGATATTTGTGCTTGAATATTGATTGAAAATAAAATCAAAAGCACTGTTATTAGATGTCCCTTGCTTTTCATCTTGTTTGAGAATTATTTGTATAGTTTTTCTTGTTGTTCTTTTACGTGTTCGTCGTCCAAGTAATCATCATACTCTGTTACTTTGTCAATGATTCCGTTTGGTGTCAGCTCTATTACACGGTTACATACGGTTTGTATAAATTCGTGGTCATGAGACGACATCAAAAGATTGCCTTTAAAATTCTTTAATGAGTTGTTAAATGCCTGAATGGATTCCAAATCGAGGTGATTAGCCGGAGAATCAAGAACCAATGTGTTGGCATTTTTTAGCATCATGCGAGAAATCATACAACGCATTTTTTCTCCACCTGAAATCACGCTAGCTTTTTTGTAAATTTCTTCACCGGAAAATAACATTCTTCCCAAGTAGCCACGGATGTACGATTCGGTGGTATCGCTTGAAAATTGTCCGAGCCAATCGACCAAATTCAAGTCCGTATTGAAAAATTCCGAGTTATCCAATGGTAAATAAGCAGAAGTAATGGTTACTCCCCAGTTAAAAGAGCCGGCATCGGGTTTTAGGTGACCGTTGATAATTTCGAAAAGGGCTGTCATTGCTCTCGGGTCTCTTGACAAAAAGACGATTTTGTCTCCTTTTTCCACATTGAAATTTACATCCCTAAAAAGGACTGTTCCGTCTGTCGATTTGGTAAGTCCTTTTACTTCCAAAATCATGTTACCCGGTTCTCTGTCGGGAGTAAAAATAATTCCCGGATATTTACGTGTCGAAGGCTGTATTTCTTCAATGTTTAGTTTTTCCAACATTTTTCGTCTGCTGGTTGCTTGTTTGGATTTTGCCACGTTGGCACTAAACCTGCGAATAAATTCCTCCAATTCCTTTTTCTTTTCTTCGGCTTTTTTGTTTTGGTTTTGTTGCTGACGAAGAGCCAATTGGCTGGACTCATACCAAAACGAATAGTTGCCGGCAAATAGTTGGATTTTTCCAAAGTCAATATCTACTGTATGCGTACTTACAGAGTCTAAAAAGTGCCTATCGTGTGAAACTACCAAAACGGTATTTTCATAATTTGCCAAATAGTTTTCTAACCAGTTAATGGTGGCTATATCAAGGTCATTGGTAGGTTCATCGAGTAGTAAGTTGTCCGGGTTGCCAAATAGTGCACGAGCCAACAAAATACGTACTTTCTCCTTGGCACTGATGTCTTTCATAAAGACGTGGTGTAAATTTTCTTTGATGCCTAATCCGCTTAAAAGGGAAGCAGCATTGCTTTCGGCATTCCAACCGTCCATTTCGGCAAATTGCTCTTCCAACTCAGATGCCCGTATTCCGTCAGCATCTGAAAAATCTTCTTTTAAGTAAATTTCGTCTTTTTCTTTTTGAACATTCCACAATTTTTCGTGTCCCATCATAACGGTATCCAAAACCGTATATTCATCAAATTCAAAGTGGTCTTGCTTTAATACGGACAAACGTTCGTTGGTACCAAAAATAATGGTTCCGCGTGTAGGGTCTAAATCGCCGCTAAGCATACGCAAAAGGGTGGATTTTCCGGCTCCATTTGCCCCAATAATTCCGTAACAGTTGCCTGCGGTAAATTTTAGGTTAACATCTTGAAATAACACGCGTTTGCCAAATTGAATGGCAAGATTTGAAACAGTAATCATAAATATAACTATTTTTTTGTATGTGTAAAATTAAGCTTTCGCTTCGAGGGGGCAAAGGTAATGATTTTTCCTGAGTAAAAATTCTTTTCCAAAGAGGCGAATCATTTTATATTCCCCAATTTTATCTGCTTTGAGGTCAAAGGAATACGAAAATGGCTTAGTGAATATGGTGGTGTTCTACGAAACCAAAGGATGTAATAATGTAATACAAACCGATTCCGATTAATAATACTGCAACTACACGTCTTATCCATTTGTCAAAGTTCTGCATGCGGTCGTACAACTTATTTACATTAGAAAATCCATATGCTAAAAACCATGCCAAAATTACTACCGGAACACTTGTGCTGATAGCAAATAAAACAGGCAGAAGGTAACCAATGGGTGATTCTACTGCTACCGGTATAAGAACGCCAAAAAATAAACTGGCTCCGTATGGACAAAAAGCCAATGCGAGTACCATACCAAGTGCCAATGGACTTAAATTTTGTTTGTTTTTTATTGTAGCAATGCCGTGATCTGTTTTACATTGATTATGAGAATGAAACTTCACAATATCCAACATAAAAATACCGATAACAAGGAAAACAAAGCCTATTACTTTTTCGCCATATTCAGAAAATAATGTTTGTATCAGGTGAATATTTTTACCGGAATTCAAAATGAAAATAAGGACAATTCCCAACAACGTGAAACTGATAATTCTCCCCAATGTGTAGAGAAGTCCGTTGATAAATACCTTTTTTTTATTTTGTATATCCTTGCCAATAAAGGCAATAGCTCCAATGTTCATCGCCAAAGGGCAGGGGTTTATAGCCACTAAAAGCCCCAATATCAAAGCCAGTAAAATAGGAAATTCGGAAAAAGTATTGAGTAGTTCGGTAAAGCTCATAATTTTTTGTTTTGAACACAAAAATACAATAACTTTACGAACTTTACCAATTAAACCTCAGTATTTAAAGTTATGAAGAAAAAAATAGTTTTTTCGGTTTTTTTTATATTATCGTCCTTCCTTTTTTGCATTTATTCGGAGGTTAACACCTATAAATTTGCTCAAAAAGGTTCGCAAGAATTGTATATGGACGTATATTCTCCCAAACAAATGCAACCTAAGAACAAATGTATGATTTACGTTTTTGGGGGAGGTTTTGCTCATGGAGAACGCAATAACAAACATGATTCGGCTTTTTGTCAAGCAATGGCAGACCGTGGTTTTGTGTCTATTGCAATAGATTATCGTTTGGGTTTAAAGAATGCAAAAAATGTTTCTGCAACTGATACTAAACCTCTCGAACAAGCTATTTCTTACGCTGTAGAAGATTTGTTTTCCGCTACTCAATACGTAATAGAAAATGCTGACAAATTGGGTGTTGATACATCGTTGATTATGATTGCCGGTTCTAGTGCAGGGGCTGTAACAGTGTTGCAAGCCGATTATCAGTTGTCAAATCGTACTTCATTAGCCAGTGGGTTGCCTCCTTCATTTCGCTATGCAGCGGTTGTCTCTTTTTCGGGAGCTGTATTTTCAGTAGAAGGAAAACCTACGTACACAAGGCATCCCGATCCGACCTTGTTTTTTCATGGTACTAAAGATGGGGTTGTTCCTTATAACCAAATACGTGTTTTCAAAAAGGGACTGTTTGGTTCCAGTGCTCTTGCCAAGTTATTTTTGAAAAACGGTTATAATTTTCAAATTTTCCGTTTCGAGAATTATGGTCACGAAATAGCCGTTTTACCCATGGTAGGAAATTTGGACGATATTAATACGTTTTTCGAACGCTTTGCTTTGGAACAGCTTGATTTGCAAATAGATATATCTTTTAAGAATAAGGATGTAACGGAACCGGCTTTCAAACGTACATTGCAAGATATTTACAGCAATAAGGCAAAATAAAAGGAGTAGAAATTAGAAAATGAAACAAGTAAAATATTATATAGCTGCTTTTCGCTTACGAACATTGCCCCTTTCCATTTCGGGAATTCTTTTAGGGTCTTTGTTAGCTGCATCAGCAGGCTCTTTTAATTGGCTGACTTTTGTTTTAGCCATATTTACGACTCTCTCGTTGCAAATTTTGTCAAATATTTCCAACGAATTGGGTGATTCTCTTAAAGGAACAGACACGGATGATAGGCAGGGACCTATCTATGGATTATTGGCAGGCACCCTTTCTCGTAGAGACTTTTATGCGATGATAATTCTTTTTGTTGTGTTATCTGCCATTTTCGGATTATGGTTGCTATGTGTTTCCTTTGATGTTTTTTTTAGCTTTGATGGAATGTTGATGTTGCTTTTCGGTGGATTGGCAATTGTCGCTGCCTTAACGTATACGCTTGGGAAAAAACCTTATGGGTACGTAGGGTTGGGAGATATTTTTGTTTTTATTTTTTTTGGTTTATTGAGTACAGTCGGTTCTTATTTTTTGATGACAGGAAGAATTGATGGGATGGTGTTTCTTCCGGCGAGTGCAGCAGGGTTTTTAATAACCGGAGTGTTGAATATCAATAATATCCGCGATAGAGAAACGGATTTGAAAACACGTATTACGATTCCGGTCATGTTGGGAGACAGAAAAGCCAAAATATACCACAATTGCCTCATAATAGGTGCTTTTATTGCGATGTTGATTTTCAATTTTTTTAAAGGAGCTGAAATACAAGAATACTTGTTTCTTTTACTTTTGCCTTTGTTCATCAAACATCTCATTCAGGTAAAAAAGCTGTCAGGGAAACCTTTGGACAAACAAATGCCTGTATTGGTATCGCTTACTCTTTTCTTTGTGTTGGTTGTATCGGTAGGTTGGTTCTTATAAAACAACCTTATTTTGTAGCAACATACATACGAGCCAACCCAAAAGTAAAGGCTTTGTGCTCTACTTTTTGAAATCCGCAAGACGATAGTATCGGGATGAACTTGTCGGGTTTCGGAAATTGTAACACGGATTGATACAAATATTGGTAAGCCGATTTATCACCAGAAATCCAACCTCCTATTGAGGGAAGTATGTGCTTGAAATAAATGTTATAAAGCGAAAAAATCAACTTGTTTTGAGGGGTGGATAATTCTAAAATAACCAATTTTCCTTCGGGCTTTAATACACGATACATCTCTTGTATTCCTACACTTAAATGTTCGAAATTACGTACTCCAAAGGCAACTGTTACACCATCAAAAGAGTTGGCTTCGAAACTCATCTTTTCGCAGTCTTCGTATTGTAAATGAATATTATTTTCAAGATTTCTTTGTGTTATTTTTTCTTTTCCTATTTCCAACATTTTTTCGGAAATGTCAATTCCAACAACTTTTTTTACTCCCGCCTTTGCCAAAGCAATTGCGAAATCACCGGTTCCGCAAGCTACATCTAAAACAAGTTCGTGTGGTCTGCTGAGAATTATTTTTACCGCTTTTTTACGCCAACATTTATCAATATTAAGCGATAAGATATGATTCAGTTTATCGTAGCTGGATGCTATGTTATTAAACAAATTTTCTACGTAATTTTTCTTTGCCATTTTAAATGATTTATAGAAAGCCCAATTCCAGTTTTGCTTCTTCCGACATCATGGAATTGTCCCACGCAGGGTCGAAAACCAAATTGATGGTAACAGCTTTTACACCTTCTATGCTTTCAATTTTCATTTTTACATCTTCCAAAATAAAATCAGCCATCGGACAGCCGGCAGCCGTCAAGGTCATGTCGATAGTTACTATCTGATCGTCAGAAATATCTATTTTGTAGATTAATCCTAAATCATATACATTAACGGGTATTTCGGGGTCAAAAACTGTTTTCAGTCTTTTTACTATTCTGTTTTCTAAAGCCAGAAAATCTTCAGTCTTTTCGTTTTTTTCGGTACTCATATATTTTCTCTTTTTTCTTTAATTTTTGGTAAATAATCTGTTTGAATGTTTGTCATGGAGTTCCATAACGAATATCTTGCTTCGGGATTTATTTCATTGAGTAAACTCACTATTTTTTTGAACGCTGCACGGTTGGAAACCTTTTCGTAAGGGCAATTTTTAATCTGCTTTTTAAACTCTCGTATTGCTCCCAATTCTGTTATTTCGTTTTCGGTAAGAAGGCACATCGGTCGTATAATGGACATATCGAATTTTATCATTTTAAGCAGGGGTGGCATCGTCGAAATGGCTCCCTGGCAGGTCATATTCATCAACAAAGTTTCCAAAATATCATCTTGGTGATGACCGAGGGCTATTTTATTGCAACCCAGTTTCTTGGCTGTTTCGAACAAAGCTTTCCGTCTTGTCCAAGAACATAAAAAACAGGGCGTTTTTCGTTTGTCGGTTGAGGAATCGAACGATGTTGTTTCGTGGTAAAAGGGAATGTTAAACGCATCACAATAATTCTTTAGATACTGTAAATCAGCGTTGTATTGAATATTTTCTACCGAAACATGTACAGCATAAACAGAAAATTTGGGTTTGAATATTTTCATTCGTTCTCCCAAAAATTCAACTAAAGCCAAAGAATCTTTACCCCCCGATAAACCTATCAAAATAGAATCTCCATCTTCAATTAAACCGTATTTTTCTATTGTTTTACCAAATTTTCGGTGAAGAGAAAAAATCTTCTTTTGAATTTCTGTGGGTAATTTCTCCATATAAATGCACGTTTTCGAAACAAAAGTACTTCTTTTCTAAAAATTTACAAGCCATAAAATTCATTATGTTGCTGAAAACTTGTAATTTCGCTGAGTTTTGAAAAATCATTCTTTAATTTATATTTTATGGCAGAAAAAAAATTAAATCTTTTAGCAGATTTTCCTGAAATTACCACGGAAAAGTGGATGGAAAAAATCACTGTTGACCTTAAGGGTGCAGATTTTGCTAAAAAGCTTGTTTGGCGTACTGATGAAGGCTTTGAAGTAATGCCCTTTTATCGTCAAGGAGATGTTGAATCATTAAAGAGCTTAGATTCGGCTCCGGGCAAATTCCCTTACGTAAGAGGAACCAAAGCAAATAACGATTGGTTTGTACGTCAGGATATTGAAGTTGAAGACGCAAAAAGTGCTAATAAGAAAGCATTGGAACTCCTCAACAAAGGAATTACTTCGTTGGGTTTTCAAATTAAAAAAGATGCTCTTGATGCAAATTACATCTCGACATTATTGAATGGTATTTGTGCTGACTGTGTAGAATTAAATTTTAAAATATGTGTTAGAAGTGGTGCCGATTTGGCAAATCTTTTGGTGGCATACTTTAACACTCAAAAATACGATTTGACCAAATTGCAAGGTTCTATCAATTGTGATCCAATAGACAGGATACTTCGTAAGGGTAAAGATATTGAAAAAGAATTTATTGTATCGAAATTGAAGGCGGTAGTAGAGGCTGCGTCCGTTTTGCCATTTTACCGGGTTGTTGCTGTTAATGTAACAACATTAAACAATGCAGGAGCTTATATTTCTCAAGAATTGGGTTACGCTTTAGCTTGGGGCAACGAATACCTTTCTTCTCTTGTAGAAGCAGGTGTTGATAGTTCTTTGGTTGCTAAAAAAATCAAATTTAATTTTGGTGTTGGTGGAAATTATTTCATGGAAATTGCAAAATTTCGTGCTGCTCGCCTTCTTTGGGCTAAAATAGTAGAAGCATATAAACCTGTTTGTCGTAGAAAAGAATGCCCGAATACAGCACCTGACGGGACATGTCTTTGTGCTGCAAAAATGAAAATTCATGCAGAGACTTCTATCTACAATAAAACTGTTTTTGATGCCAGTGTAAACATGCTTCGTACACAAACGGAAGCTATGAGTGCCGCATTAGGAGGCGTCGATTCCATGATTGTTAATCCATACGATATAACATTCAAAGCTAGCGATGATTTTTCCGAACGCATTGCTCGTAATCAACAATTACTGTTGAAGGAAGAATCTCATTTTGATAAAGTGAGCGACCCTGCCGCGGGTTCTTACTACATCGAAACATTGACTGCTAAAATAGCAGAACAAGCATGGAAAGTATTTCTCGATGTAGAAAATAACGGAGGCTTCTTTGCTTTGGTAGAAGCCGGAAAAGTTCAACAAGAAATGAAAGATATCAGTGCGAAACGTGAAAAATATGTTGCTTCTCGTAGAGAAGTTTTACTTGGAACCAACCAATTCCCTAATTTTACGGAAAAAGCATCTGATAAAGTAACTAAAAAATCAGCAAAATGTGGTTGCGGTTGTGGGGGTGATAGCAAAGATGTTGTTCCCCAAACTCGTGCTGCCGAACAATTTGAGGTATTACGCTTTGCAACGGAAGCTGCGGCTAAACAACCAAAAGTATTTATGTTGACAATAGGTAGTTTGTCCATGCGTTTGGCTCGGTCTCAATTTTCATCTAACTTCTTTGCTTGTGCCGGATATGAAATTGTAGATAATTTAGGTTTCGAAACCGTTGAAGAAGGTGTAAAAGCGGCTTTAAATGCAAAAGCTGATATTGTGGTTCTTTGTTCTAGTGATGATGAATACGCAGAATTTGCTCCTGCTGCATATGACTTATTGAAAGGTAAAGCTTTATTTGTAGTTGCAGGTGCTCCTGCTTGCATGGACGATTTGAAAGCCAAAGGAATAGAGTCTTTTATTCATGTGAAATCCAATGTGTTGGAAACCTTGAAAGAGTTTAATGCTAAACTTGTGAAATAATAAAACAAGAGTTGGAATTACAAAACCAACTAATGTAATTTCACTAATTCCTAAAGGGAATAGTGGTTAATAAATAAAAATAATAATTTTACATATATGAAACCAAATTTTAAAGAGATTAGCATTCAAGATATTACTGCTTCTTCTGCCGTGAACGAAACAGAAGAAACGTGGTTAACTCCTGAACATATTTCAGTAAAGCCTTTTTATACAAAACAAGATACCAAAGGCATGGAGCATTTGAACTATGCTGCCGGTATTGCACCCTTTCTTCGTGGTCCATATAGCACGATGTATGTGATGCGTCCTTGGACTATTCGCCAATACGCAGGATTTTCAACCGCCGAAGAAAGTAACGCTTTTTATCGTCGAAATTTAGCTGCGGGACAAAAAGGTTTGTCTGTAGCATTTGACTTAGCAACGCATCGTGGATACGATGCTGACCATGAAAGAGTAGTAGGAGACGTTGGTAAAGCCGGTGTGTCTATTTGCTCCATTGAAGATATGAAAGTATTATTTGACGGTATTCCGTTGAATAAAATGTCCGTATCTATGACCATGAATGGTGCCGTTCTTCCTATTTTGGCTTTCTATATCAATGCCGGATTGGAACAAGGTGCAAAATTGGAAGAAATGGCAGGAACCATTCAAAACGATATTTTGAAAGAATTTATGGTGCGTAACACGTACATTTATCCACCTAAGTTTTCTATGAAGATTATCGCCGATATTTTCGAATATACTTCCAAAAATATGCCTAAGTTCAACTCAATTTCTATCTCAGGTTACCACATGCAAGAAGCAGGTGCAACTGCGGATATTGAGTTAGCCTATACTTTAGCAGACGGTTTGGAATATTTACGTGCCGGTGTTAATGCAGGAATGGATATTGATGCATTTGCTCCACGTTTATCTTTCTTTTGGGCAATTGGTACGAACCATTTTATGGAAATTGCTAAGATGCGTGCTGCTCGTCTGTTGTGGGCAAAAATCGTAAAACAATTTAACCCTAAAAATTCTAAGTCTTTAGCGTTGCGTACACACTGTCAAACTTCAGGTTGGTCATTAACGGAACAAGATCCGTTCAACAATGTTGGTCGTACTTGCATTGAAGCAATGGCGGCTGCTTTGGGGCACACACAATCTCTTCATACCAATGCGTTGGATGAAGCTATTGCTCTTCCAACCGATTTTTCAGCTCGTATTGCTCGTAATACACAAATTTATATTCAACAAGAAACCAATATTTGTCGTGAAGTTGACCCTTGGGCGGGTTCTTTTTACGTAGAATCTTTAACGAATGAATTGGCAGAAAAAGCATGGACGTTGATTGAAGAAGTTGAAAAACTGGGTGGTATGGCTGCCGCTATCGAAACCGGTGTTCCGAAAATGCGTATCGAAGAAGCTGCTGCTCGCACCCAAGCACGTATCGACTCTTGCCAACAAACCATTGTAGGTATCAACAAATATCGTTTGGAAAAAGAAGATCCAATTGATATTTTGGAAGTAGATAATACATCCGTTCGTTTGCAACAAATTGAACGTTTGAATAAATTGAAAAAAGAACGTGATAACAATGCTGTAAAAGCAGCATTAGCCGCTATTACCAAATGCGTGGAAACAGGTAAGGGTAATTTGCTTGAATTAGCAGTAGAAGCCGCTAAAGTTCGTGCTACTTTGGGCGAAATTTCAGATGCTTGCGAAGTGATTGTAGGAAGATATAAAGCAACAATTAGAACAATATCAGGAGTGTACAGTGCAGGAACCAAAAATGACGCAGACTTTATTAGAGCCTGCGAATTGACAGCAAAATTTGCTAAAAAAGAAGGTCGTCAACCTCGTATTATGGTGGCAAAAATGGGACAAGATGGTCACGACCGTGGTGCTAAAGTAGTTGCTACCGGTTATGCCGATTGCGGTTTTGATGTAGATATGGGACCTTTGTTTCAAACTCCGGCTGAAGCTGCTAAGCAAGCGGTAGAAAATGATGTCCATGTAATGGGCGTTTCTTCCTTGGCTGCAGGGCACAAAACCTTGATTCCACAGGTAATTGCAGAGCTCAAAAAATTGGGTCGAGAAGATATCATTGTAATTGCCGGCGGTGTTATTCCTGCTCAGGATTATGACTTCCTCTATAAAGCAGGTGTTGCTGCTATCTTTGGACCTGGTAGTCCGGTAGCAAAAGCAGCTTGTACCATTATGGAAATCCTTTTGGCAGAGTAATTCAAAGAATTATAGTTAAACAGAAAAAAGGAGATTTGCTATCAAAGCAAAGTCTCCTTTTTTATTGTTATTTCATGTAATTATTTAATAATTCGAAGTTCAACTCTTCTATTAGTAGCTCTGTTTTGATCATTATCGTTTTTAACCAATGGCTTTTCTTCTCCGCAACCGATGGTCTTTATTTTTTCTTTTGATATTCCTTCCGATATAAAAAAGTTAGCAATACCATCTGCTCTACGTTGAGACAAGGCTTGATTATATTCGGTTGATCCCATATCGTCCGTATGTCCTTCAATAATAATTTCTTTAAAAGTTATTCTATCAAGGTAGTATCGTTTGATTTCTTCTAATATTTTTTTTGTGTCATCTTGTATATCGTCACTATCAAAATCGAATAATATGCCATCTTTCATGAGGATTTTTATTTCATTGGGTGTATCTTGTATAGTCAACGGATTAAGCTTTTCCAAATCGAAGGGAACATATTCTACATTGTCAGTAGACATTTTTAATTGTAAAGCTAAGAGTAGCCGAGGACCTTGGAAGTACGTTAATCTTATTTGATGGTAACCTTTGGAGAGAGGAATTTTTTGTATCATTTTGAGAGGTTGGTGCAACCCATCATTTTCAATAATTAATTGGTTGTCAATATACAAAAGAGAACCGTCATCAGATAATAACGAGAAGTAATAGTCTTTGGTTTTGGCTATGTAAAATGTCCCGTTGTAATCTATGGCAAACCATTCAAATCTGTTCGTAATTCCCGGAAAACCGCGGTCAAATTTTGTAATGGGAATATTAATTTTTTTCGTGTAGATACTGCCTGTAGGTTTGTATTTTGAGAGTTCGGATAGTCCTGAGAAGCCCGAATCTACTAAATAAATATCCCCTTTCAAAGAAAAAAACATTTCTTTAGTACTTCCAAATATATCATTTTTTCCCCCTTGTTTGGCGACCGACTTGGTAGTTTTGACTCTTACTTTTGTACTCGTCTGTCCATATCCTGAAAAAAGAACGCCAAACAAACTTAAAATGATTAATAAATATCTCATGCTGTATAAATTTTGATAGAAAGGCAATAAAAAAGCTGTTACTTATAACTAAAACAATGTTTTTTATTGTTTCAGGAGTGTGATTTGTGATGTTATTTGCATTGCCAATTTGGCTTTTCATGCTGAATTACAAGCAATAAAAGTGCAAAAGTAATAAATCTATGTTAAAATACAGCTCATTTGAAACCTAAATAAATACAAAAGCAAGACGATTATTCCTGCTTCTTCTATGAAATTTAGGTATGAAAGAGAATGGATTGGCTGGTGCGTATTTCCAATTTTACCTTTCATTTTGCTTTTTTATGAAAGCACCCTTCAATACAATAAACGGATAATTTGCCCACAGAATCGTCCTTTTCGCAACATTTTTGCATATTGCAATTTTGGCAAAGATCTTGCACATTATCAAAATCCAATGTGCCTTGTTTTTCATGAAGAGCAAAAAGGTATTTGAGGTATTTGCCTTCAGCGATACGATGATAGGTGTCTTTGGCGATTAAACCACGCCATTCGTAAAGTCGCTTACCCCCTTTAGAGCAATTACAACTTTTGCAAACCATTACAACATTGTCCGGTATATCTTCACCACCGCATGATTTGGGCAAAATATGTTCCACTGTCAGTTCTTTTTCTTCCCCACAATAAATACAACTATTAGCGTTTTCCTTTTCTTTCAACCATTCTCTGACAGAGCTTGACCAATGAATAGTTCCCTCATTTAATTGCTTCCATTTTGTCATAATCATGCCATAATTTTCCTTTCCGAATCCTGATGATTCGGCTATTATTTTGGCATATTGATAATAGATAATCTGTCGTACTGTTTTTACTGCTTTAGGTGGCATTCAAATCGGAGTGTTTAATCGTTTATATTTTTTATATTCCGAAATATTTAAAAGCCTCATAAACCATAAAAACCGGCCAAACGAGAGCTTTTAAAAATCCAAGTACGCCAATCCAAAATGTACTGGCAGTGGAGATAAAATAAATGGCTGCTCCGATAAGTCCTAATCCGTATATTGCACCTCCGGCAGGATTGTTGTTTCTCATGTTTTCTTTCATATTTTTTATATTGCTGAGGGTTGTATATTCGCTGTGATTATAACAACGATAAAAGTTTAAGCTTACAATTTAATTTGTCAGATATTTTCTGAGGTTTTCTTTTCAACTTGTTTTAAGATGTCTTTCATCATATCAATTTGAATTTTTTGCAACTCCAAAAGTTCTTGTTGTTGGTCCATTATAAAATGATCAATTTTCTCATGTAATGTCCTTATTTCCAATTCTGATTTAAGGTTTATCATGTAGTCTTTTTTTGCTCTATCCCTGTCTTTTTCTTCTTGTCGATTCTGACTCATCATAATAACCGGTGCTTGTAATGCCGCTACACACGACAATATTAGATTGAGAAGTATAAAAGGGTAGGGATCAAATCCTTTGTTGAAAAGCCAGAATGCATTTAGAGAAATCCAAATAAGAATAAAAACCCCAAATGAAATAATGAATGTCCAACTACCACCAAATGAAGCAACTTTATCAGACACCTTTTGTCCTACAGTTAGCTTTTGTCCATCTTCTCCTTCAACTTTATCGGTTAAAATTGTGTCACTTGTTACCGAATTTAACACAGTTTCTTCGAGATTGGTTAATTCGCCGATTTCTTTCTTAAGGTAATCTGATATTGCTTTTTCTCTGTATTTGTTTAATTCACTCAAGGCAATAAAACTCTCATGTGAAAATTGAGGATTGTCTTTTTGAATTAAATTTAAAACGGAATGTCTGATTGTTTTAGCCGAAACTTTTTCGGAAACCGGAAATTCCTTGTTTGAAACATCACTAAGAAACGTTTTCATCTTGTTCATTTTTATGTCTAATTGCTTTTCAAATATGGTTCTTGTCGATTAATTACTCTCATAACCTGTTTTACTCGTGTGTCCCATTCTTGTTTTACCTGAATAGCTGCAACTTTAACTGTTACTACGATTGGGTCAATGGTATTGTCATTTAATAATGCAAGGTATATTTTCCCCTTCAAGGGATATTTCATTTGAGAGGCTTCATTTATTACGTCTCCCTTTTTATACTGATGGAATGTTTTTCCGGCATTAAAAAGTGCCACATTATTTGCATCGGTCAAAAACCAATACTTTACATTATCTTCACCTTGAACTTGCTTGAAATAAGAAACGCCTGTTAATGCCAAAGCAGCTAATGGACCATAATTTGATATTTTTGAAATCAGGTTTGCCGCACTACCGATAAAGCTTGACTTTACTTTTTCATATTCAGCTTTTCCCTCTCTACCTGTTCCAATGTAGAAACTCCATGATATGGTATTGTCCGGCAACGTGAAATCAATTACTTGAGAGTTCTTGTTTCGATTTAATGCATTTTGTGAAGAGATTTGCGGGTTGCCTGAATAAATTTCTTGTGCTATGGTATCACTTTTCACCAAAAATCTCTCTGTAGTTGGTGTGTAAGTCGTGTCTTGTACAGTTTTCCAATATACGGATGAATTAAAATTTTTAGTTAAGTCGGAGGCCGGAATTCGTTGAATTTTCATTTTACAGATACGATCTCCAAGCACAGCATTTGAAAATCTGAATTTGTAAATACCGGTTCTTTGAACAGTTATAATTTTGTTTTTAATTTTCTTCTTCTTGTAATCCATAAATTTAGAAGATGATGGAAGTTCTGTTATCTCAACTTCTTTCAATTCTTTTCCATTTACCTCTTCAAAGTTAAAAATCAATTGGTCGCCCTGGGAAAAACCATAATAAAATTCTTTTTCTCCACCGGTTCCTTCAATTTTAAATGTGTTTTCAGCAACATTAACCACAGTCTTTGCAAAAAGTTGAGTGGAAGAAATTAAAATTGCTGAAATTAGAAACATCAGTCTATTCATTGGTATATTTTTTATCTTGTTCCAAAATGCCGTGACGTATTTTGTGTGTAGTGATCGATTAAGTGGTTTATAAGTAGCAAATTTTTTTATATTAAATTTTGCAATCGTATTTAACCCATTAGATTTTTCCTCCCTTCAATCTCAACCTCACCGCATTCTTATGAGCGAATAACATTTCGTTTTCTGCCATTATTTCGATGGTTGGACCTATTTTTTGTAAACCTTCCGAGGTGATTTCTTGGTAGGTGATTCGTTTGCAGAAGCTATCCAAGTTAACACCACTGTATGCTTTTGCATTGCCGTTGGTAGGTAAGGTGTGGTTGGTACCCGAAGCGTAATCACCCGCACTTTCGGGTGTCAAATTGCCTAAAAAAATGGATCCCGCATTAATAATTTTGTCGGCAACAGCACGATAATTTGTGGTTGAAATAATCAAATGTTCGGGTGCATATTCATTCGTAATATCAATAATTTCATCGATGTTTTTTACAATAATTATTTTACTGTTGGCAAGCGATTTTTCAGCAATATCTTTCCGAGGAAGTTCTTTCCATTGGGTTTCCACTTCAGTCATAACGGCGTTAGCCAATGTTTCGCTGGTGGTTATCAACATAGCTTGGCTGTCTACTCCGTGCTCTGCTTGTGAAAGCAGGTCGGAAGCTACAAATGCGGGAATAGCCGTTTCATCGGCAATAACTTCTACTTCCGATGGACCGGCGGGCATATCAATGGCAACTTTATTCAGGCTAACCAATTGTTTGGCTGCGGTAACGTACTGATTTCCGGGCCCAAAAATCTTATATACTTTCGGAACACTTTCCGTTCCGTATGCCATCGCACCAATGGCTTGTACGCCACCTATTTTGAATATTTTACTGACACCTGCCACTTTTGCAGCGAACAGAACAGCAGGATGGATTTTTCCTTCTTTGTTGGGCGGAGAACACAGTACTATTTCTTTGCATTGGGCTATTTGTGCGGGAATTGCCAACATCAGTACGGTAGAAAATAGGGGAGCTGTACCGCCTGGTACGTACAAGCCTACTTTTTCTATTGGCATAGCTTTTTGCCAACAGGTTACACCCGGCATTGTTTCTACAACGGGCATTTCATGTTGTTGTGCAGTATGGAATTTTTCAATATTATTTTTTGCCAATAGAATGGCATTTTTTAGTTCGGAAGAAACTGATTTTTCGGCTTCCGCCATTTCTTTTTCGGATACTTGTAAAGTGTCTATTTGTACGTTGTCGAATTTGAGTTCATATTCTTTCACAGCCATATCACCTCGTTTGGCAATGTCTTTCAGAATAGTGCCCACTAAATCAAGCAAGTTGGTATTGTCAAAAGCCGGACGAGCGAGTATCGTTGTCCAATCTTCTTTTTTAGGGTATTTAATTAATTGCATAACGGTAATACGAATAAAAATTCAACAAATAACTGATTTATAGTATCATTTTTTCAATAGGAACGACCAAAATGCCTTCAGCACCAAGGGCTTTCAATTGGCTGATGATGTCCCAAAATGTTTTTTCTTCGATAACCGAATGAAGTGATGACCAGCCTTTTGTAACCAACGGAGTTACGGTTGGAGCTTTCATTCCGGGTAATAATTTACAAACGTCATCAATTTTTTCGTTAGGAATATTCAGAATAATATATTTTTTACCTTCGGCGTTTTTGTATGAGTCGAAACGGAAAAGAAGCTCGTCAAGAATTTCCTTTTTTTGTTTGGATAAGTTTTTATTTCCAATCATCAAAGCTTCCGATTTCATTACCACTTCTACTTCTTTTAGATTATTGCTAACCAATGTGCTGCCGGAGCTTACAATGTCGAAAATACAATCTGCCAATCCAATGCCCGGTGCTATTTCTACGGATCCGGTAATGACGTGTATTTCTGCTTTCAGGTTATTCTTTTTTAAGAATTTTTCTAAAATAACAGGGTAAGAAGTGGCAATTTTTTTTCCATTAAACCACGAAACGCCTTTGTAATCAGCTGATTTTGGAATCGCTAATGACAAACGGCATTTGCTAAAATCTAACCGTTTGATAATAATTGCATTTTCTTGTTTCTCTTCATATTCATTTTCTCCCACAACGCCCACATCGGCTATTCCGCTGGCTACGGCTTGAGGTATATCGTCATCGCGTAAATACAAAATTTCTACCGGGAAATTTTTTGCAGGAATTAACAATGTTCTTTTTCCTGATTCTACTTGAATACTGGATTCTGTAAGCATCAACATCGTTTCTTCATACAAACGACCTTTGGCTTGAACGGCAATTCTTAACATAAGAGTATTGTTTTTAGTATGGTTTATTTTACATAAAAAAAGCTCACCTTTTTAGGTAAGCTTTGAGTTTATATTACATGCAGACAATATCAGACCCGCTTACCTATGTTAGCGTAAGTGTGAATGATGTGTTATGCTTGTTGCTTTCATATTTGGATGTCTTTCGGTGCGAAGTTAAAAATAAAAAATAGAATGCCCAAATTATTTGGTTTTTTTCCTGTGAAGGATGTCAGATATTCAACATCTAACATTTTTTAGGGAGTTTTTACCGTTTCTTTAGCTGAAATTCAGTTCCTTTGCGTAATCAACCAATCTGTATATTTATGAAAAAACAATGGTCATTCGTTCTTGCCGGTTTATTATTTGTTTCGATAGTAAGCTTTTCTATTGCCCAAAATGCAAAAGAAAAGGCTTTTTCTTACGAGAAAATGTGGAAACAAGTGGAACAGCTGGATGGAGAATCCTTGCCCAAATCAGCCACAAAAGAAATAGATAAAATAAGAGTTCATGCCCTAAAAGAGAAGAACAATCAGCAACTTATCAAAACAATGATTTATCAGTTGAAAATGAATTTTTCTATTTCCGATGATACGTTTTTTACTGAAGTAGATAAAATGGACAGCTATGCTAAAAATTGTGATGATAAAGTAGCTCAATCGGTTCTCTATTCGTTGCTTTCGGAGTTGTACGAAATGTATTATAATGCTCACTTGTACGTGATTAACGCTCGTACTCAGATTGCCGATTTTACTCCTAAAGACAGAAAAGAATGGACTTCCAGTCATTTTCTTAAAACAATGGCGGATTACGCACGACTGTCTTTGCAAAATGTGCGGGAATTGCAAAATACACCCGTTTCTACCTACCAAGAATTGCTCGAAAACGGCGATGATACAAGTTTACGTCCAACTATGTTTGATTTGTTGGCACATCGCACCATAGATTTTTATCAAAATCAACAGAGCAATATGGGTAAGATTATCGCTCAAGAAGAAATTGATCCTTCCACTTGTTTTGCTCCTTCTAAGGAGTTTTTACAATATGCTTTTAGTGAAAATATTTTTCAGGTAAAGGATAATATTGCACGCATTTATCAACAATTATTGTTATTTCATCAGAAAAATAACGGTGATGCTTTTTGTCAGGTAGATATTGACCGATTGATGACTTTTCAAGCGTTGTTTGGTCAAAATAAATCGAATAACGATTTGTACATGAGTGGATTAGATAGTGCGATTGCTACGTATGCATCCAATCCATTATCGTTACGTGCAGTGTATTTGAAAGCGGAATATTTTCGGAATAACGACGATAAAAAATCGGCATACGATTTATGTCTGAATGGTATACAAAAATTTCCTCATTACAAAGGTATTGGGGTACTTCGGAATATGATGGCAGAGATAGCAACACCTTCGGTTAGTGCCAGTAACAACGAATTACTTTATCCTAAAAAAAGTTTGGAAATTAAATTAAAGTATAACAATGTTGAACGGTTAATCTTGCATTTGTTCAAGGTAAATATGTCTGTATCGGAGTATGAAAATGCCAAACAACAAGGAACGATAGATAAACACAATAGGACGTTGGTACAAACGGAAACTTTTAACGTTAAAAAATCGCCTACTTTTTCGGAACAAGATACATCCGTTTTTATAAATGTTTCAGAGGAAGGTATTTACGAATACGAGATTGGTATAAAAGATACTGCAAAAGAAGTTATTTGCAATAATTTTTTCGTTACTCGTTTGATGCTTTTGCAACGTTTAGTCAATGAAAATACCGAATTTTATGTGCTTGACAGAATGACGGGACAGCCATTAAATGGAGCAACGGTTCAGTTGTATAGAAATGATTATCGTGTAAATCGTTATGTCAATACAAAATTTAAGTCCTATTCAACGGATAAAAAAGGCTTTTTTATCGCACAATTGAAAGATGAAAATAATTATAAGGTTTCCGTTTCCTTGGGTAACGACGAGTTTTATCCTTTGTCTTATGAGCAAACGAGTTGGTATAATCCGAATAAAAAGGAAGATGAAACGAATCACGTTATTTCCTTGTTTACTGACCGTGCGTTATATCGACCAACACAAACGGTTCACTTTAAAGGCATCGCGTGGGCATCCAATGAAAAAGAAACGGTCGTAGAAGCCAACAAAAATATCCATGTGGTTCTTCGTAACAGTAATAATGAAGTTGTTAACGAAAAAGATTTTCAAACTAACGAATTTGGCTCTTTTGCAGGTGAGTTTATATTGCCGAAAGGTTTGCTGAATGGGTATTTTACCATACAGGCTGAAGATTATTCTTTGCAATTTTTGGTAGAGGAATACAAACGTCCGACCTTTTTTGTGGAGTTTGATGATGTACAACAAGCTATTTCTTTCGGTGATACGGTAAAAATAAAAGGTAAGGCGGAAACATTTATGGGCTTCCCGTTGCAATCTGTTACGGCACAATATCGTATTGTTCGTCAGTCAAATATTTGGTTGCGATTTCCCATTGCAAATAATGAGCAATTAGCTTCGGGCAATGTTTTGATAGATGAAAAGGGAAATTTTTCTATTCCTTTTGTTCCCAAAGCAACAGAAAATGAGAAGGTTGCTTCGTATCAAGTGTATATTGATGTGACCGATAATTCGGGCGAAACTCAACAAGGTACTACTCATTTTGTAGTTGGAGAAAAGCCCTTGTTTATTACTACTTCGTTGCCTGATAAATGGAACAAAAACGAACCGCAGAAGATTACGGTTTCGGTTAGAAATATAAATGGTAAAAACGTTGTAACCAAAGGAACCTACGAAATATGTTCGTTGTACGAACAGCCAAATATAAACCAGCCTGTCGATACGTCTGTCATAAAGAGTAAAGTATTACAAGGCAATTTTTCTTCGGAAGAACCCTTTGGTATAGAGGGTATAAACAAATTGTATTCAGGCACTTACAAAGCTATTTTTAGGGTTTACGATGATAAAAAGAGGGAAGTGGTTTATTCTAAAGTTTTTATTTTGTATGCTGAAAAGGACAAAAAACCACCCCTGAAAACGTACAATTGGTTTTTGCCTGTAAAAACGGAATGTGAAGTGGGTGAAAATGCAAAAGTTATATTAGGTACGTCTGTTAATGATGTTAACGTTCTGTATGAAATCTTTGGAAATAATGGAATATTGTTGCAAAAACAATTCAAATTATCGAACAAAAATATAGTCTTACAATTTCCTTATTTGGCAACGTATGGCAACTCAGTACAGCTAAAAATCACTTTTGTAAAAGATGAACAATTGTTTACCAATGTGCAATTGATAACAAAAAAACAACCGAGCAAAAAACTGGATATTCAGTTCGATTCTTTTCGGGATAAATTGTTGCCCAATACCCAAGAAGAATGGAATATTTGTGTGAAAGATGAACAACACATGGGTCAGTCGGCTGAAATTCTAACTACCATGTATGATGCTTCTCTCGACGAAATCGCACCTCATGAATGGAATTTTACTCCCGGTTTTAATTCCTATGTAAATTATCCTTTTTGGCAAACGTCGTATGCCAATTGCAATCAAGATTATTTGTATTTGCCTATGGAAATGGCAGAAGAAAAAGAAATTAATTATCCAAAAATCAATTGGTTTGGCTTTAATTACCCCATACAATATGGTTTTGTAAAAGGTGGTTATGGTAAAGCTTTGAGGTTGGAGTCTTCAGTCATGGCGAAAGGAGAGAGTAATAAGGCGATTGATGTAGTTTCAATGGAAGATGTGTCGACTGCTAACCCGGCAGAGAAAGTACAAGTGCAACAGCAGCCCACATCTGTTGTAAGAGAAAATTTCAGTGAAACGGCATTCTTTTATCCGTTTTTGACAACCGATACAACGGGTCATGTTTCGTTTCATTTTACTGTGCCGGAATCACTTACCAAGTGGAAAGTTCTTACGTTAGCACATACCAAAAATGCCAAATATGGTCAACGAACCGATGTAGTTTATACGCAAAAAGTAGTTTCTGTTACACCTAATTTGCCCCGTTTTATTACCAAAGGCGATAAAGCAAATTTAACTGCAAAAATTACCAATATGAGCGATAGCATTGTATTAGTCAATGCTCGTTGGATAATTACAGATGCTCAAACAAATAAAGAAATTACGAATCAAATCATTCAAAATATTACGGTCAAACCAAATTCTTCTGTTCCTGTTTCGTGTGCTTTTGAAATGAATAGTTCTTCATCCCTATTGCAATGTAAAGTTCTTGTAGAGGGAAAAGGTTATAGCGATGGAGAACAACATTATTTGCCGGTGCTTTCTAACAGGATGTTGGTAACGGAAAGTTTGCCAATGTCTATCTACAAAGAAGGAAATTACCAATTTGCGTTTGATAATTTGTTACATAATACTTCTGAGACGCTTGAAAATAATCGATTTGTGGTAGAATTTTCTGCCAATACAGCTTGGTATGCTTTACAAGCTTTACCTTCACTTACTATTGCCGAAGAAAGTAATGCAATTTCTTACATGTCAAGTTTTTATGCGAATGTAATTGGACAGCAAATTTTAAAATCATCGCCTAAATTGGCTCAATTAATAGAACACAGTGAGGTTAATCAGCAGAATTTTCTTTCTAATTTACAAAAGAATGAGGAATTGAAAAATATTTTGCAGGAAGAGACTCCCTGGCTGCTCGAAGCGAAGAACGAAACAGAACAGCAACAACGTTTGGCTTTATTATTGGATGCAAACAATCAATCATACAATAGGAATTTTGTCTTCCAAAAATTACAACAATTGCAAATGCCTTCGGGTGGTTTTGCCTGGTTTTCCGGTATGCCCGAAGATGCTTTTGTAACACGATTTATTTTGGAAAAAATGGGTAAATTATCCAAGATAAATAACTTTGAATATGAACAAAAAGAATTGGATATGCAGGCAAAGGCAATCAATTATCTCGACAGCTATGTACAGAAAGAGTATGTCGAATGGTTGAGACGTAAAGATAAAACCGAAGAAGACTATCTGGACATGCATGTTATTCATTCGTTATATGTTCGTTCTTTTTATCCTCAGATTCCACTAAAAGAAGAAAGTAAAGATGCCTATCGTTATTACACTAATTTGATGGAAAAACAATGGAATAAACAGAGTTTATACGGCAAATCATTGATAGCTATTGTTTTATATAGAAATAAAAAAGAACAAACGGCCAATAAAGTAGTTAAATCATTAAAAGAACAATCTTCTTTGAGTTCAGAAATAGGCATGTATTGGGATAAAAATGTTTCCGGATACACTTGGTGTGAGTCGAATATCACAACGCAGGTTGCTATTATGGAGGCTTTCAACGAAATAAACTCACAAAAAGACGACATGGAAAAAATGAAAATTTGGTTGCTGAAAAATAAACAGACCAACCAATGGAGCAATGTTATTTCCACCGTTGATGCTATTTCTGCTTTGGCATTTCAGGGAAACAATGTGCTCGAAAACGAAAGTCAAATATCCATCAAACTTAATAATCAAGAAGTGAAGCAGCAGAATTCTCCGTTGGCAGGAAGCAATTATGTCAAAATTAGTTACGATGCCACTGATGTAATGCCTGAAATGGGCAATATCTCCATTTCGAAAACAGGGAAAGGTTTGTCGTGGGGAGCTGCCTATTGGCAATATTTTGAGCAAATGGATAAGTTAAACACACAGCAAAAAGGTCCACTCAACATAGATAAAAAGCTTTTTGTAGAGAAAATTACGGATAAAAACGTAATTTTGAAGCCGGCAGAAAATGTTCTTTTGCAGGTAGGCGATAAGTTGGTGGTACGTCTAACGGTAAGAGTAGATAGGGATATGGATTTTGTTCATATCAAAGACCTTAGAGCTGCTTGTTTTGAACCGGTGAACCAAAAATCATCCTATCAACAAACAGAAAGGGTTGGTTATTTCCTTAACCCGAAAGATGTTTCTATGAACTATTTTTTTAACCGTTTGCCAAAGGGAACCTATGTTTTTGAATATCCGTTGTGGACTAATTTGTCGGGAGAATTTACAACAGGAGTAGCAACTATACAGTGCCTTTATGCACCTGAATTTATGTCTCGAACACAAGCTCAAAAAATTAATGTAATTCCATCAAAATGATAACAAGAGAAGAAATATTTGAAGCAGGAGAAATTTATAAGACTCATGGTGTAAAGGGGGAGTTGTCTTTTTCTTTTACAACAGATGCTTTTGAAGATAGCAAGTATTTTGTTTGCAGTATAGACGGTATTTTTGTTCCGTTTTTTATAGAATCATATCGATATAAAAACAGTACTACAGCTTTGGTAAAGTTCGAAAATATTGACAATGAAGAAGATGCTAAATTATTGGTCGGTTGTACCTTATATTTGCCCAATACATTCAAGAAACCAAAAGAAGAAGTCACATCTTACTCCGATTTCATTAATTTTGTTATTATAGATTCGGATAAACAAAAAATAGGCACAATAGTTGATGCAGATGACACGACATTAAATGTTTTGTTTAGTGTTGCAAACGAAAAAGGGGATATATTTTTAATTCCCGTTTCAGAGGATTATATTGTAAGTGTAGATGCAAAAAACAGAATTATTTGCATGGATTTACCAGAAGGATTATTGGATATTAATAAAGATTAAACTCTTTGATGCCACTATCCTTGTTGTAATTAGGTAAAAAAAACAGTATATTTGCATGTTTTTTGAGAAAAAAGTACTAAAAAATAACAAAAATGAGTTTACTAAGTCAAAAATTAGCAAAATTTGATGCACCACAGCATTATAAGGAAGCTGGTGTCTATCCTTATTTTCGTCCCATAACTTCAGACCAAGATACAGTTGTTCAAATAGGAGGAAAACCTGTTTTAATGTTCGGCTCTAATAGTTATTTAGGGTTAACAAATCATCCCGAAATAAAAGAAGCTGCTATTAAGGCAGTTGAAAAATATGGTACAGGATGTGCGGGATCGCGTTTTTTAAACGGAACGTTGGATATTCATATCGAACTGGAAGAACGGTTAGCTAAATTGGTTGGGAAAGAAGAGGCTTTAGTTTATGCCACAGGATTTACTGTTAATTCAGGGGTGATTCCTTGCTTAGGCGGACGTGAAGATTATTTGTTTTTGGATAAATTAAATCATGCTTCTATCATTGAAGGAGCACGTTTGAGTTTTGCTAAACAATACAAGTATGCTCATAATGATATGGAGGCTTTGGAAAAATACCTTGAAAATTGTGAGTCCGATAAAATTAAACTGATTGTTGCTGATGGGGTTTTTAGTATGGAGGGAGATGAAGTAAAACTTCCTGAAATGGTCAAATTAGCAAAAAAATACAATGCTTCTATAATGATTGATGAGGCACATTCGTTAGGCGTTTATGGAGACAAGGGTAAGGGTATTTGTAACCATTTTGGTTTGTCCAACGATATAGACCTTATCATGGGAACGTTCAGTAAGTCTCTTGCCACCATCGGAGGATTTATTGCTGCGGATAAAGATATTATCAATTACTTAAAACATAATTCTCGTACATTGATTTTTAGTGCTAGTATTACACCTGCTTCTACAGGTTGTGTGTTAGCTGCTTTAGACGTTATGGAACGTGAAACATGGCGTAAAGATGCTTTGTGGGCAAACACACATCGTATGCGTAAAGCCCTTCAAGATAAGGGATTTGATACCGGTCATTCTACAACTCCAATTATACCTTTGTATGTAAGAGATAATACCAAAACATTTATACTTACCCGTGATTTGATGAATGACGGTGTATTTGTTAATCCGGTTGTTTCACCTGCAGTTCCTTCTGAAGATACGCTTATTCGTATTTCATTAATGGCAACACATACGTTTGATCAAATTGATGAGGCTGTTGAAAAGATTACTAAGAATGCGAGAAACTTGGGTATTATAGAATAAGAAAGACTACCCTTGTTTAATTATACAACAACAAAAAAGGAGATAATAAAAATTGTCTCCTTTTTTGTTGTACCCATTCCTAAGATAACCTTCTAGAAACGTACTCCATAAGTTAATAAAATTTGATTATGCTTGCTTGTAATTTCGATTGGTCCATCAAAATTTGTTACATAAGTAGGGTTGTAAGGATAAAAATCTTGAACCTTTGTTTTAAGAACGTAGGTTAAATCCAATGAACTTCTGCCAAACTTATATCCAATGCCTGAGGTTATATAGGATAAACTTTTGTCATTTAAAAATTCCGTATCGGTACGTACCGTATTGGTTGCATAAGTTCTGTAAGCATCTTCTTTGATGGGAGATGTAGAAAATGAATAACCCAAACGTATTGCAAAATTTTTAAAAGGAATGTATTCTCCTCCTACACGGATGGTATGCGTGTCTTTAAAATTTGCATCTATCTTGTCATTTTGGTCTTCCATACGAGAGTCAACATCGTCATTGTTTTTCATAACCATCCCTTTGTAATTGGCATACTCATAATCAACATCGATAAATCCATATTGACCAATGACCAATCCAAGGCTACCCAATGCCTTTAACGGTGTATTCAAGTAATAAGAACCGTATCCCCATGGTGTAGAGGCTGATGCCGTCTCGTCAATTTCAATGGCTCTTGAATTAACAGAGCCTTGATTACTGTCTGTTATATAGTACCACGATGGTGTATGGAATGCAGCACCGATTCGCAACCAACTAGTTGGTTTTACAATGGCTCCTATTTTCATGTTAAAGGCACTACCATCGCATTCATACACATTCTTATAAGTAAGTGAACTATTGTCCGCTAAAGTTTCCTTGAAAGTAGAAGTCATGTTGTAGTCTAAATCGACTAAAACAAGACTTAAACCGAATTGGACAATGTTACTTATATTACCACCTGCCGTGAAAGCATATTCATTAATACCACCCCTTTCTGCAAGCGTGTAAGAACTAATCAAACTACCACTGTAGCTTTGAGATGTTAAGTAATTACGATAGGATTCATACTCATCTAGAATATCGTTAGTGCCATCGTTTGTGTTGGCAATCAACAAACCATCCCATCCTAAAACGGACATCCAAGGAACATCTGCATTACTATAAGCATTGTTTGCGACTAAAGCATCACTGTTGTAATTTGAAACATCTCCTGAATTTTGGGTGTAATTGGCTAAAAAGTCTCCGATAGAATTATCTGTTGTATTCGAATAATGAATGTCTCTATCAAAAGACTTGGCCTTGTTATAAGCAAGTCCGAAATTGAAAGTAACTAATCCCTTATCTCTGCCTGTATTTATAGCACCGATATAGGAAATGTTATTCATGTTGAATAGAAATTGACCTTCTTTATTTCCGGAAGCATTGGTGTTTGTCCAATTAAAGTTTCCGGTAAAAGTTAGTTCAGAACTTCTATAAGTTCCAATCCCGGCGGGATTATAAAACAAGGTAGAAGCATCGCCTCCTAAAGCACTCATGGCTCCCGCAACACCCATAAATCGAGCTGTACCGTTTAATTCTGTAGTACCTATTTTCAGAGCATCGTATTCAGACTGAAATTGAGCCTGAGCAACCCCTCCTAAATTTAATAAGCAAAAGGCTATAATTAGTGTTTTTTTCATTTTATTGAATATTTCAAACATGTTTCTGATCATTTACCAAAGGAACGTCCACTTTTTTCTGTACCGTGTGTTCCTGCATTATTATAGGATCCTCCGCTGTTACGTTCCGCGTTTCCCGAACTTTTATAACTTCTTCCACTACTGTTACTAGTAGAAGAGGGCGTAATAGTTACACTTTTTGTCGACGTATTCGTTGATTTTGTTCCTCCATTTGAATAGGATTTTTCTTTTATGGAATTATAACTTCTTCCTGAGCTATTGTTTGTGTTTGTAGAAGAATTGTTTGTGTTCCCTATGGATTGAGAACTATTTGATCTAACCCCACTTCCTCTGTTGTCATTTACATAATTTGGAGTCCGATTGTAGTTATTATACTCCTTGTGATGTTGTCCATGGTACGGTGGATTAGCCCCTCCCGGATGGTATGGTGGATAAGGATGATAAGGATAATAGTTGTAATAGCCATAGTAGTATGGCCTGTAGGAATAACCGTAGTAATAGTAAGGATTGTAGTAAGAATAATAACTTACTCCATAGTAATCATCCCAATAGTAGGGAGAGTAGGTCCGGTATCCGTAATAACCCCATGAACTCCAATTGGAAGAAGGATTTACATAGACTGTTGACTGAGCCTCTTCTTCAGGTTCGGCATAATTGTAGATATAAACAGACTGAGCATCATTGATGGTAATGTTTGTCGAATCATGAAATTTGGATATGCGTTTTGAGTATTCAAGATTGTCAGCATTTTCCTCAGAAGTAGAACTGCTCATTTTACTCTCATTCGTAGTGGAAGGTGTCTGTCTGTTGTATTCATCAACATCCCTAATAGCCTTCTTTGTTACAGCAACATTCTCTGCTTTTTCTTGCTTTTCTTCGCTAACTAAGACAGCTTCTGATTTTTTATCACGTTTAGGGTTATAGTAAATGTCATCGAAGTATTGAGCGTAGAAAGTCAGAGAAAAAGAGGATAACAAAAAAATTAATAGCACTTTCTTTTTCATAAGATAATAATTTAAATGAATTTACGTACTTTTGCACTCTCTATCTTATCTTAAGAGACTTTTTCATAGTATTACCACAAAGGTATACATCTTTAGCCAAAAAAAAACTAAATTAACGTAATTTTTTCTTTTAAAAACATAATATATGATAAATTATTTAAGGGTTTCGTGTGATGTTAAACAATTACCCGAGTATGCTTCGGATCTACTTGTATACGAAATGGGGGAGTTGGGATTTGAAAGTTTTGAAACCGAAAATAATGAATTTTTTGCATACATAAAGGAATCAATTTTTGATAAGGGTAAGTTACAACAACTAATTGACGAGACAAAAAAAATATATCAAGTTTATATTACCTATTCGGTAGAAACCATAGAGCAAAAAAATTGGAACGAAGAGTGGGAAAAAAATTATTTTCAACCAATTGTGGTGGGCAATAAATGTCTTATTCGCAGTTCTTTTCATACAAACTTGCCTGCAACTCAATACGATATTATTATAGATCCTAAAATGGCATTTGGTACCGGTCATCACGAAACAACGAGTCTGATGTTGGAGTGGATTTTAGAAGAAAAAATTGAAAATAAATCTTTTCTTGATATGGGCTGTGGGACTGCCGTATTGGCTATTTTAGCAAGTATGAGAGGTGCCAATCCTGTTTGGGCAGTAGATATAGACGAGTGGTCATATAAAAATGCAGTGGAAAATTCGGCATTGAATAATGTTTCTTTGACTAAAATAGCGTTGGGTGGCTCCGAGGTTATCAATGGACAAATGTTTGATTACATTGTTGCCAATATTAATTTGAATGTCCTTCTTGAGAATATGCATACTTATGTTACGTCTTTAAATAAAGGTGGAATTTTGATAATGAGTGGTTTTTATTTTGAAGATATTGCCAAGATAGATGCAAAAGCAACTTTGTTGGGATTGCAACAAGTTGATTATAAGCAAAAAAATAACTGGGTTTCGGTAAAGTTCAGATTTTAATCATAGAAATTTTTATGTCTTTCATTTGTTTTGGGGTAATGTGACGCTGAAAAAAAGTTACATTTATTTTTCAAATTGTCAAAAAGTATTACCTTTGCACCACCGAAAAAATATGGCGGGATAGCTCAGTTGGTTAGAGCGTCGGATTCATAACCCGGAGGTCACGAGTTCAACTCTCGTTCCCGCTACTTGAAGAGCTCTTTGGAATTTATTCCAAAGAGCTCTTTTTTTCTTTTAATTTACTTTTTTTTTATAAAAATAGTATTCTATTGAACATATGTTCAATATTTCTGATATCTTTGTCTGGCCATTTAGGTGCTAATAACATAAAAATAAGACTATGTCTCGTTTAAAACAATGTCGTAAAGTATGTCAACCTCCTCTTATGCAGGGTTTTAAACCCTATGGAATTTCTCGTGGGGAGTTATGTTCTGTTGTTTTACATTTTGATGAATACGAAGCTGTTCGTTTATTGGATTATGAAGGATTGATGCAAGAGCAGGCGGCAGACAGAATGAATATTTCTCGACCTACTCTTACCCGTATCTACGAAAATGCTCGAAAAACTATAGCACAAGCATTTGTTGAGGGGAAAATGATTTTAATTGATGGGGGCAATGTTCAATTTGGTAAACAATGGTTTAGATGCAAAAAGTGTTTTAAACTAATTGGAGGATTAGAAAATCATGTACGATGCAGAAATTGTAAAACCTTTTGTACAGATGAGTTAACAGCAATAAAATAATCAGGAAAATAGTATGAAAGACGCTTTTGTTTCTAAATCTGTTGGTTGGGATAGTCCTGACAAAATTAATATGACGAATAAATTTGTAACAGAACTCCTTTCTCTAATACATCTTCTTCCAATTTGGAAAACATTGGAAATTGGTACGGGGACAGGCTTGGTTGGTTTGCAAATTGAGCCGTTTGTATGTAAGGTTGTTATGGAAGATGTCTCTAAGTCTATGTTGGATGTGTTGACAAAAAAGCTGAACGAAAATAATAGTGAAAAAGTAGAGATACTTCATGGTGAAGTATTTGATTATACACAACAAGATATTGATTTTGTTTTTTCTTGCATGGCATTTCATCATATTGCTGATATCGAAAACACATTGAATCATTTATACCTAATTACAAATCGTGGTGCATGGGTTGCTATTGGAGACCTTGAAATAGAGGACGGTTCTTTTCATCAATTTGAACCGATTCCTCATAACGGATTTGACACAAAAGCCTTATCTATACAATTTGCTCAAGCCGGATTTGAGGTAAAACAGGTGAAAAGATATAATACCCTTTCAAGAACGGTTGATTCTATAACAAGAAATTATAATCAATTTATTCTGATTGCTAAACGGAAGTGATTATAGACTGAATTTGAGATAACTTGAAAATGAAATTAGTTGTATTGTCCGATAATCAAGCAATGAGTGGCTCGTTAGAATCAGAGCATGGTTTATGTGTTTATTTGGAAACAGAACAGTATAAATGTTTGCTTGACACGGGGGCATCAGACATATTTATACGAAATGCTGAAAAACTAGCAATTGACTTGTCAGATGTAGATTATGTCTTTATTTCACATGGGCATGCTGACCATATTGGTGGTTTATCGGCATTTTTACAAATAAATAGGAAAGCTAAAGTAGTATTGTCAAAAAATGCAACCAATCAAAGTTTTTTTTCCAAACGAAATGGTTTGCACAAGATAAATACAGATTTAGATTTGAGTCTTTTTGCCGATAGATTGATGTATATCAAGATGGAAACGTTTTTCAAAAATGAAATTTGTGTGTTTCCTGTAGAAATGAATAAATATCCTTTGCCAAAGGCTAATGCAATCTTATATAAAAGTGCAGGGAATGGTCTTGAATCGGACGATTTTAATCATGAGTTAGTAATTACTTTTGGTTCAGATAATTTACTTATTTATACGGGTTGTGCTCACAAGGGACTATTGAATATTTTGGGTTCTGTTTCATTATTTTCATCAAAGCAAATTAGCTGTGTGATAGGAGGTTTTCATTTGGTTGGATAGTAAAAATAACCCTGCAATTTGAAACCGCAGAGGAAATTGATTGTATAGCACAAGAACTTACCAAGAAGTATCCTCAAACAACTTTTATTACAGGGCATTGTACCGGTAAAAATGTTTATGAATTGATGAAACATCAATTAGGAACCCATTTAAAAAGTTTTTATGCGGGATATTCATTAATTGTTTAACTAAAATTTGAAGTTATGTCAAGATTAAATGGAAAAGGACCTGAGGATGATGAAAATATAATGGGGAGAGGTTTAGGAAACTGTTTTGAGAAAAGAAAACAAACCTCGAATCAATATCACATTGGTGTTGGTATGGGAAAACGTCGCAAATCAGGGGGTGGAGAAGGACAAAAAAACGTGTAAAAGAAGGTACATCTGTTTCTGAATCAAAAACATCAGTAATTAATGTACGGAAAGTTTTTCTCGTTGATGTTGATCAATGTGTCGGCTGTGGCGTTTGTATAAAAATCGTGTCCTGAAAGAAATAGATAATAAAGCTTATATTGTAAACGATGTATGCAAGAAGTGTGGTAAATGCGTTAAGATTTGTCCCATTGGTGCGATTAGTTAAATTATATATCCAAATATACGAATGTCATTTTTTTGTCTTCATTCAATAAACTTGATAAGCCTGAGTAAATAAATTAAATTCAAATAAAACAATGAAAATTGCAGTACCAACAAAAGAAAACAACCAAATTGACAATCATTTTGGTCACTGTGCATTTTACACAATCTTTATTATCTCTGATGAGAACGAAATTTTAGCAGAGGCGATTCATCCGTCTCCCCAAGGATGTGGTTGTAAGTCTAATATTGCTTACGAGTTGTCAGAAATGGGTGTTAAAGTAATGTTAGTAGGAGGGATAGGAGAAGGAGCCGTTAATGTTCTTTCTTTACATGGCATAAAAGTCGTCAAAAATTGTCAAGGAGAAGTTCATAACCTTGTTGAACAGTATTTATCAGGAAACTTGAAAGATAGTGGGGAAAATTGTGCGACCCACCAAGAGGGTCATGTCTGTAGTCATTAATATGAATCGTTTATCTGATTACATTAGTATTGCCTTTTAGTGACTAATTCACTGAATGGTTTTTGTTAGAATGTGGCAGATTAGGCCATTAAAAAATAGCGTCAAAAATTGACTATGTTTTCCTGTTAATTTTCTTTTAACGCTCTATCCATCATCCTTTTATCTTCGTTTTCTTTGATGCTTTCACGCTTGTCATATTCTTTTTTCCCTTTAGCAACGGCAATTTCCAATTTGGCATGCCCTTTTTCGTCGATAAACAAAAGGGTAGGTACGATTGTTGTTCCTTTATCTTTGGTTATGCGTTCCAGTTTTCGTAATTCCTTTTTTTTGAGCAGTAGCTTACGATCACGACGTGGTACATGATTGTTGTATGAACCGTAAAAAATATTCCGATATATTGATATTTTTTTGCCCATAACTCTCCATTAACAAAAAAACAATAAGAATCTACTAAACTGGCTTTTCCTTGCCGTATTGATTTAATTTCAGTACCGACCAAAACGATTCCTGCCGTGTATTTTTCGAGAATTGCATAATCGAAAGAAGCACGTTTTATTTTTTTATTCGTATGTCAGAAGGTTTCTTCATCACATAACACGTTTTATTGCATGGCAGGCATAAGTAACTTTATTAAGTACGATAAACCTACCGGAGAAAGAATAATAGACAAAGAACTAAATAAAACAAATCCGGCACGTTTTGAATCTTCTATCTCCAAAAGTTCGGAAGCCCCTTCCCACACTATGTAGATGCTGTAGAGCGAGAAGATTTGAATAAAGAAAATTCCGTCCGTCAGTTGAGTGAGGAAGTTAATAATAAAAATTACAGTTGAGCTATAAAACAACGTATATCATTGATGTAGAAAATAACATCTTTTTTTTCATGTGTTTTTCGTAAAACCATCGGATTAAAAAGGCTGCCAAGTATAATCCTATAAAACACGAGATAAACAGCAAAGAAGCATTTTTCAGTCCAACTTGAAAGTTTATAGAGTTTCCTTTAAACAATCCTGCAATAAAGGCGGCAAGAGTTTCCAATACCAATAAGGGGATAGGCATAGTTATTTAGGGCTTTTTCTTCAGAAGGATTTTCGGAATTCAATTCTTTCCAAGCCTTGGCAGGGCTGGTGATGAATAAGTAAATTGTTCTTGCTATTTGTTTATACATTGGAATAAAAGGATATTAGGGGTCGCAAAAATACGTTTTTTTTGCGATTAAATGAAATGAAAATGTTTTTTGTTTTTCTTGCCACAAAAAGGCCTTTTATTTTTCCTTTTAAGATATTTCTTTCTAACTTTGCCCTCCACAATAGTAATTATCACGCATGGTTGAGTTGTACGTCTTTGGAGTCAGTGTGGGTGTTTCTAATAGTGGGAATTAATACGCTTATGCTGAAAGAGGTATCGGGTTAGTAGGTATTTACTTATAGAAATAGGTCTCAATGAAGCACATGCCATAGCATTGCCAATGGAAAAATATCATATCACCAAGACCATTAACGCATGATTTAATTTCTAATTTGGTGAGAGCTTTTGATATTACTATCGAGAGGGTAGTTATCAATAAAATACAGGATAGAGTTTTTTTTTCTGAGTTAGTTTGTTCTTCCGGTATGCGGGAAGTCAAAATTGATGCACGTACATCTGATGCAGTAGCAATAGCTGTACGTTGTGGATGTCCTATTTTTGATAGATGAAGAATTGTTGCAACAATACCAGTCCTCAATCGGAAAAGGTTCAAGTAGTAAAAAATACAAAAAATATTAAAAGTCCTTGCGGAAGATGAACTACGGGAGATGTTGCGTAAAGCAGTTGAGGTAGAAGATTACGAACAGGCTATTATTTTAAAAGACGAATTACAACGAAGAGATTCGGATAACACAAAAGAATTATAACCGTAAAATTAAATGCAAAGTCTCAAACTAAGATTAATTTTAATGAATTTCCTCCAATATGCGATTTGGGGGGCTTGGCTTATTTCTCTTGGAGCGTATCTTGGTGGACAGTTGAAATTCGAAGGTTTTCAAATAGGTAGTTTCTTTGCTACAATGGGTATTGCATCGCTTTTTATGCCCGCAATAATGGGTATTGTAGCCGATCGTTGGATTCCCGCTCAAAAATTGTTAGGTATTTGTCATATTTTAGCAGCCGGATTTCTTGTTGTTGCAGCACCACAAATTCACTATTCTTCTTTGTATCCATTAGTTTTTGTGTAGTGTTATGTTTTATATGCCAACCATTGCATTGTCCAATTCTGTTGCATATAACGCTCTTACAAAAAGAGGTTTAGATACGGTTAAAGCTTTTCCTCCCATTCGTGTGTGGGGAAACTATCGGGTTTATCGTTTCTATGATTTTCTGTTGATTTGTTGGGCTTTGCCAATTCTTCCAGCCAACTATATTTATCAGCGGCTATAGGTTTTGTATTAGGTATTTATTCTTTTACACTTCCCAATTGTGAAGTAAGTAAGGATAATGGTAAAAAAATCATGGATTGATCATTTAGGATTACGTGCTTTTGCTCTCTTCAAGCAAAAAAAAATGGCTGTATTTTTTGTCTTTTCCATGATGTTGGGCATGTCTCTTCAGATAACCAATGCCTTTGCTAATGACTATTTAACGAACTTCTTTGGTAAGAATCCGGTTTACAAAGGTACTTTCGGTGTTGAACATGCTAATATTCTCATCTCCTTATCACAAGCGTCAGAAACATTATGTATTCTTCTGATTCCTTTTTTCTTGAAAAAGTTCGGAATAAAGAAAGTAATGTTAATCAGTATGTTTGCATGGGTGTTGCGTTTTGCTTTGCTTGGAATGGGTAATCCGGGCGATGGTGTTTGGATGTTGGTTCTTTCAATGATTGTTTATGGCGTAGCATTTGATTTTTTCAATATTTCCGGTTCTCTTTTTGTCGAAAGCGAAACAGATTCTTCCATTCGTTCGAGTGCTCAAGGGGTTTTTATGATCATGACAAATGGTTTCGGAGCTTTCATTGGCTCTTATGTTGCAGGTTGGATTGTAGATATGGCAGGTTGGCCTACTTCTTGGTTTATTTTTGCTGGTTATTCGTTGGTGGTAGCTATTGCTTTCGCGGTTATTTTTAGATACAAATATAATTCGAATACGAAAACTAATTAAATCATTGTTTTTTTTCAAATATAACAGTAGATATGGTATATTTTTTGGTTTTTTTGATTTTACTTCTTTGTCTCAATGTGTATTGTCTCTTGGCTCGTAAATACGGAATTATTGCACATGTTAATGAGAGGAGTTCACATCAAAGGCCGGTTGTTACAGGAGCTGGTATCATTTTTTGTATTAGCTATGTATTGTATATTGGATATTTGTTTTGGCAAAAGAAACCTATTCCTTTGTACTTGTCTGTTGCAGCTATTCTTTTGGCAATCATTAGTTTTATTGATGATATTAAAGAAATCTGGTTTTTTATTAGGTTGTGTATTCATTTTTTGGCTGTTTTCTTGTTGATGTGGCAATTGAAAACCGATTTTCAAATACATATTTTGTCTCTGAGATTGGTAGATTGGTTTGCTGTCGTGTTTTTAGCAATATTGTTTGTCGGTGGTGTTAATTTGTATAATTTCATGGATGGAGTTAATGGAATGATTGGAGGCTTAAGTTTGGCCTTTTTTATTTCAACTTTCTTCATTAATACTTTTATTGTGGAATTTATTGATTCGAATTTTCTTATTTTCCTGTCTATTCCGTGCTTGATTTTTATGTTCTTTAATTTTAGGAATAGTCCTGCCTGTTTTTGTGGTGATGTCGGTTCTATTTTTCTAGGTTTCATGGTTATGTATGTTTTGTGTAGCCTTATTATAAAAACGGAAAATTTTGTTTATATCCTTCTCTTTAGTGTTGTTATTATAGAGGCTGGTTACACGGTTTTGCAACGTTTGTTAATTGGTCAAAATATTTTTAAGCCTCACCGCATTCATTTGTTTCAATTGTTGTGTAATCAAGGTGAAAAATCCCATTTGTGTGTTTCTTCTTTCTATTTTGGAATACAAATATTTTTAGGTATATTCGTGTCCGCAATTAATTACTTCGCTATGCCCTTATTTTTGCAATATATACTTTCCCTTATCATCTTTTTGGGGCTAAGTATTTGGTATATTTTGTACAAAAGAAAGATGATGGGTGGTCATTTACTTGAAGAAGGAAAGCCTATTAGGGAATTTAAAAAATTGGTAATAGGGAAAGAATAAATATTCATAACTTAAAAATAAAATATAAATGAAACCAAAAAAAATCGAACACATCGGTATTGCTGTGCCTAGTATAGAGGAAGCATTACCTTTCTATGAAAATGTATTGGGACTTTCTTGTTACGCGATTGAAGAAGTGCCGGATCAAAAAGTGAGAACAGCTTTTATTAAGGTTGGAGAAGTGAAAATTGAACTACTTGAACCAACTAGTCCGGATAGTACAATAGCAAAATTTATTGAAAAAAATGGTGGAAGAGGTGGTGTTCACCACATTGCATTTGCTGTTGATAATTTAGGCGATCAATTAAAATTGGTTGAACAAAAAGGTGTTCAACTTATTGACAAAGCTCCCCGTAAAGGAGCTGAAAATCTTAATATTGCATTTCTTCATCCAAAATCAACTTTAAGTGTTTTGACTGAACTTTGTGAAAGTCCTAAATAAAGATATTTTTTAATTTTAAATTAAAAACAAAAATGAGTAATCAACTCGAAAAGGTAACCGAATTAATAGCCCTTCGTAAAAAAGCACGTCTTGGCGGTGGAGAAAAACGAATTGAAAGTCAACACAAGAAGGGTAAATATACAGCTCGTGAACGTATCAACATGCTTTTGGATGAAGGTAGTTTTGAAGAACTTGATATGTTTGTACAACATCGTTGTACAAACTTTGATATGGACAAGAAAGAATCATATCTTGGAGATGGGGTCGTGACGGGTAATGGTACCATAAATGGACGTTTAGTTTATGTATATGCCCAAGATTTTACCGTAGAAGGAGGTTCTCTGTCTGAAACCATGGCTTTGAAAATATGTAAGGTGATGGATTTAGCAATGAAGATGGGTGCCCCTGTTATTGGAATCAATGATTCGGGTGGTGCTCGTATTCAAGAAGGTGTAACGGCTTTGGCAGGATATACCGAGATTTTTCAACGCAATATTTTAGCGTCAGGTGTTGTGCCTCAAATATCCGCTATTTTTGGTCCTTGTGCCGGTGGTGCAGTTTATTCACCTGCTCTTACAGATTTTAATATAATGACTAAAGGTTCCAGCTATATGTTTTTAACTGGTCCGAAGGTCGTGAAGTCAGTCTTGGGAGAAGATGTAACCCAAGAACAATTAGGTGGTGCAAGTGTTCACTCCACAAAATCGGGCGTGGCTCATTTTGCTGTTGATTCTGAAGAAGAAGGAATTCAATGTATTCAAAAATTGATTAGTTTCTTGCCACAAAATAATATGGAAGAAGCACCAATGGTTGAATGTACCGATCCTATTAATAGATTGGAAGATTCATTAAATGATATTATTCCTGACAATCCGAATAAACCATATGATATGTATGAGGTATTGGGTGCTGTTATTGACAATGGGGAGTTTTTGGAAGTTCATAAAAATTATGCAGCCAACATTATTGTTGGGTTTGCTCGTTTTAATGGTGTTTCTGTCGGTATTGTAGCCAATCAACCTAAAGTGATGGCAGGAGTTTTAGATAGTAATTCTTCACGTAAAGCTGCTCGTTTTGTTCGTTTCTGTGATGCGTTCAATATTCCTTTGGTAACATTTGTGGATGTACCGGGATTTTTGCCGGGAACGCAGCAAGAATATAATGGAGTAATCTTACACGGTGCCAAATTGCTTTATGCTTATGGTGAAGCTACTGTACCTAAAATAACAATTACTTTACGTAAATCTTACGGAGGTGCTCATTGTGTGATGAGCTCCAAACAATTGCGCGGAGATATTAATTATGCTTGGCCAACTGCTGAGATAGCCGTTATGGGACCGGAAGGAGCTGTCGAAGTTCTTTTTGGGAAAGAAATGCAAACGGTTGAAAATCCAGAACAGTTTAAAGCCGATAAAGTTGCCGAGTATAAACAACTTTTTGCCAATCCTTATAATGCTGCTAAATATGGATATATTGATGATGTAATAGAACCTAAAAATACTCGTTTTCGTATTATTCGTTCTTTACAACAGCTTGCTACCAAAAAACAGACAAATCCGGCTAAGAAGCATGATAATTTACCTTTATAATTAGATTTGGTATGGACATACTAAAAAATAAAAAAGTAATTTTGTTTTTATCGACACTTGTGCTGACCTTGCAGAGTGTATTTGCACAAGAAAAAACGGGAGAAACTGCACAAGCTCTTGTTCACAATAGTGATTCTTATGGAGTTGTTCTATTTGTATTGGTTGCAGTAGCAGTTTTTTTGGCATTGATTTTATCGTTTTTGTTGCTTAGGCTTACACGCAAGTTGATAAGCATTACGCAAAAAAAACAGGAGGAAGTTGTTCCTGTTGTCTTACAGTCAGAAGAAGCAAAACCTGTCAAAAATGATTCCGGTGAAGTGTATGCAGCTATTGCAATGGCTTTGTATCAATATCAGTCAAAATCGCATGATATACAACAAACAAGATTGACCATGAAAAAAGTTGAACGTACGTATTCTCCTTGGAGTTCAAAAATTTACGGCTTACGTACTCTTCCTACAAGAAAATAAACAAACTTAAAATTAAAGACCCATGAAAGAATATGATTTTGTTATAAACGGGAATAAGTATAAAGTAAATATAAATAACGTTGACAATACTTCTGCTGATGTAGAAGTTAATGGTGTTTCTTATCACGTAGAAAAGGAAAGCATTACCCAAAAAGAAGTGGTAAAACCAGTCTCGAATTCTGCTCCACTTTCTACGCCTGTTACAACCACAGTTAAGCCGGCACATGCTTCTGGTGGTCATAAAGGAGGAATTAAGGCACCACTTCCGGGAGTTATTTTATCTATCCACGTAAAAGTGGGTGATATGGTTCAAGTAGGACAGAAATTGGTTGTCCTTGAAGCTATGAAAATGGAAAATTGTATTAATTCCGATAGAGATGGAAAAGTAGTGGAGATAAAGATAGAACAAGGAGATTCAGTATCGGAAGATGCAACTCTTATTGTTATTGAATAGTTAGACTATCATTGTAAAAAAGGTAAAACAAGTTGTTTTACCTTTTTTTTGTTTCAGATTTTGAATGAATTTTACCCTTTTGTCCTCCATCCTCCTATATGAAAAAAATTAATACTCTCGGTTATACCAAAACAGAGTATAATGGAAAACCTATTAATACAAAGATTTTCTTTTTCATAACAGTATTTTTATACCTTTCGCAAAGCAATATTAAGTTACAAAAAATCTTATTTTGAATACCATTTTTTGAACTCGCCGACGCGTGCTTTACTTATTACAATTTTATCAGGGGTATTTACGGATAATGAAATGAGAATTTTGCTTGCAAACCAGATGGAAATTTCTTTAACCGCGTGGTGAGAAATGATATATTGGCGATTGGCTCTGAAAAAATCATTCGGATTTAATTGTTCCATCAGTTCATCCAGTGTCTGGTTCATAAAGAATGTTTTCCCATTGAAAGTGATGATTTTCACCGTTTTTGTATCAATATAAGTGTAAGCAATATCTTTTACTGCAAGAGGTATTAGTTTGTCTTTTTCCGGAACTAAAAAATATGATTTATAGATTGACTCAGTTTGTTTTAGCTCAGAGAGGAGTTTATTAATTAGGTCGTTGTTATCAGAGCCTTTTTTTGTCCAGTTTTTATATTTTGAAAGAGCTCTTTGTAGGTCTTTTTCGTTAATGGGTTTCAGTAAATAGTCGATGCTGTTTACTTCGAAAGCTTTTAGGGCATATTCGTTGTAGGCAGTTGTGAAAATAATAGGACAAGAAATCTTTACTTCATCGAAAATAGCAAACGAGGAACCGTCCGCCAAATGAATGTCCATGAAGACTAAATCGGGCATGGTGTGAGTTTGAAACCATTCGATACTTTCCTCAATAGATTGGAGTATACACAAGATTTCTACCTCTGAATCAATTTTTCGAATCAGAAGTTCCAGGTTTTGTGCTGCCAATATTTCATCTTCAATAATAACTGTTTTCATAACCTCAGATTATACTTTTATCAAAGGAATAGTTACCTCAAACATATCATTTTTTTTGTCAATTGAGATTTCTTTTTTCCACATTAATCGGTAGCGTTCCGATAGATTTACCAAACCAATTCCATTGCCTTGTTCAGGTTGTATTTTAGGTTGTATAGGGTTGCTGACAATAATATTGTCCTCAACTGTTGTCTTTATAATAATGGTTAAAGGATGTTTATTACTTACAACATTGTGTTTAATAGAGTTCTCTACCAATATTTGTAAACTAAGGGGCATAATTTTGTATGAATAATATTTTTCATCGATTTGTTGTACGAATTTTAGATTTTCTCCATACCGTATTTGCATCAGTTGACAATAAGATTGTGTGAAATCCATTTCTTCTTTCAGTGTTATTATTTCTTGATTCTGAAGTGTATAACGAAATACGGAAGAAAGCTGTTGAACGTAGTTTTGGGCTTTATCGGCATCAATTTTAATAAGAGAATTAAGTGTGTTTAAGGAGTTGAAGAGAAAATGTGGGTTAACCTGATTCTTCAATGCTTCATAATGAGCTCTCAGATTTTCTGATAACAGAGTTTCGTTTTCCAGCACAGTTTGTTGCTGTTGATGCGACAAGTATATTATTAAGGAAGAAAAGACAACAATTATCGCGATGAAGAAATCTCGAGTTAAGCTACTGATTAAGAAATGAAAATGCTGAGGACCATCATCATGAATAAGAAAGTGCATTTGTAAAAAATAAAATAGTAAACTGAGGCATATTGTTACTATGATGCTGAATCCGATTGAAGCAAAAATTTTTTGTTTAAAATAAAGTTTAGATTTGAGTATCTTAAAATTTAATACGTAAAGGACAAAAGCAATAACAAAGTTTAATAAAATATGTAATGCAATGATGTCAAAATCTAACCTTGGGTGTTGAGGAGAAGATTCTTCTATGCGAGACATTGTGAAATATTTTCCGTACATGAAAGCAACGAGGAATAACATATTCAGAAATATGCTGATTCCCAATGCGAAGAATAGAGCTTTTTTATATGTTAACGGTTGTTGTTGCATAACTTTTCTACAAAAATAACAAATTATTCGTAACGTAAAGCGTTTATTGGGTCGAGAGATGCAGCCTTTTTGGCAGGATACCATCCAAAAAATATACCGGTAGCAGCACAAACAAAGAACGAAATAACGACGGCTGTTGAGCTAACGATGAATGGCCAAGTGAGTGCATAAGAAACAATGTAAGAAACAACAAGTCCGAAAATGATGCCTATAATTCCCCCGATCAGGCTGAGAATTGTACTCTCGCATAGGAATTGTAGCATTATATCTTTGTTTTTTGCACCGATTGACATACGCAAACCTATTTCTTTGGTGCGTTCAGTAACCGTTACATACATGATATTCATAATGCCAATGCCCCCAACTACTAACGAAATGGAAGCTATGGCTGCCAATAGTATGGTTATAAAACCACTAACGGAACTCATCATTTCAAGCATTTCTTGTTGTGTACGTACTTGAAAGTCAGCAGTTTCGTTTTCTTTTATTTTATGTTGGGCCTTCAAAATACTTTCAATCTCTTCGGTAGCTTTTGTGGCAACTTCTTCCGAAGAAGCCGAAGCCATAATCATATGAATAAAATCAACGGCTAATATTCTTTTTTGAACGGTGGTATAGGGAGCAAGAACTATATCGTCTTGGTCTTGTCCCATTTGATTTTCACCTTTTTCTTCCAGTACTCCAATAACCTTGAATGGAATTTTACCAAAACGAATTTGTTTTCCTATTGGATCTTCTCCGTTTTTAAAAAGATTTTCAACGACTGTTTTTCCAATAATACATACTTTGGCATAACTTTTCACTTCTTTTTCGGTAAAGCTTGTACCTGAGGCTAATTCATATTTTTTAATACTCATGATATCAGGGGAGGTTCCCTGCATACTACCCGGCCAGTTGTTAGAACCGTATACTAGTTGTCCGTTGGCATTTACTATCGGAGACACTTTACTTACATATTGGGCATTTTTTAAAATAGCATCACAGTCTTTTGCTGTTAAAGATTGTACATTGCTTGAACCGATACTGACACCACCTTGTCTTTGATTATTTCTCATCACCATGATAAGATTCGTTCCCATGCTGGATATTTCGTTATTGATATTTTGTTGTGAGCTTTGACCTAAACTTACCATAGCAATAACTGATGAAATGCCTATGACAATTCCTAGCATTGTGAGTAGGGCTCTTGTCTTGTTACGAATAAGGGCTTTATATGCTATCTTTAAAAGATTTAGAAGTTTCATATCGTGTGTGATTAATTATTTTTTTCTTGAGGCAATCCTGCCAATGCTTCTTTTGCCGATTTCGGTTGTGTCAATTCTTCTTTTAAAATGTGTCCATCGCGGAGAGTAATAGTTCGTCCCGTAAAAATTGCAATGTCAGGTTCGTGAGTAACAAAAGCAATTGTTTTACCTGTTTCATTTAGCTTTTGGAATAAACTCATTATTTCGTACGAGGTCCGAGTATCCAAGTTTCCGGTAGCTTCGTCAGCCAATAAAATGACAGGATCGTTGATTAAGGCTCTGGCAATCGCTACACGTTGTTGTTGTCCTCCGGAAAGTTGATTAGGCATGTGGTGCATTCTATCTTGTAATCCTACTTTTTCTAGAACAGCTATAGCTCTTTCTTTTCTTTCCTTAGGAGAAATAGTATTATTGTACAGTAAAGGCAATTCTACATTTTCTAATGCTGTAGTTCGTGCCAACAAATTATATGACTGAAAAACAAATCCGATTTTTCTATTTCTTATAGTAGATAATTCATCTTTGGTCCTTTCGCTAATGGCTATTCCGTCGATAAAGTATTCTCCGCTTGTAGGTCGATCGAGGCATCCTAAAATATTAAGCAACGTAGATTTTCCGCTTCCACTTGTACCCATTATGCTCACAAATTCACCTTCATTAATGGAAAATGAAATACCTTTAAGAGCACGTACTGTTTCGCTTCCTACCTGAAAATCTCTTTCTAAATTTTGTACTTGAATAATAGTATTCATAGTCTTAGTGTTTAGGTGGTGTTGGCATAAATGGATTGGAAGAAGCTCCACTTTTTACAGTCTGTTTTTTTTCTAGAGATGCTGAAAGTACAATGGTATCTCCTAATTGAACATCAGATGTGACAATGGTATATATTCCGTCGCTCAAAGATGTTTCAACAGGAAGAGGTCTTAATGAGTTTCCTTTTTTTATCCAAACTTTTTTAGCGGTTTTGATAGAACCATTTTTTTGAGGTGCTATTGGTTTGCCAGTGCCTATCTTTTCAGGCTTTTCGGGTTTGTTGAGTCGAGCTATAACTTCTTGAGAGGGATCAAAATTCAAGGCTTCCAGTGTTACTACAGGACCTGTTTCTGAATTAGTAACAATGGTAATACTAGCTGTCATTCCCGGAAATAATTTTTCTTCAAGGTTTGGTGCTGAAATAATCACCGTATAAGTTACAACATTGCTGGTAACAGTAGGTTCTAAGCGAATTTCATTCACAGTACCTTCAAATAGGTTATCAGCATAAGCATCGACAGTAAACTTAACTTTTTGACCTACTTTCACTTGACCTATATCGGCCTCGTCAATATTTGCTTCTACTTGCATCTTTTTCAAGTCTTTTGCAATGGTAAAGAGGGTTGGAGTACTGAATGAAGCGGCAACTGTTTGTCCTTCTTTTACAGAACAATCCAAAACAACGCCGTCAATAGGAGAATAAATTTCGGCATAAGAAAGGTTTACTTTTGCTTCGTGCAAATTTGCTTTAGCATTTGTTAAGGATGTTTGAGCTTGAATCAAAGCGTTTAGTGTTTCCTCATAAGAAGCTTCTGTCGCAGCTTTTGCTTCGTAAAGTTGTTTTACTCGGTCATAGTTCTTTTGTGCATACGTTAGGGCACTTTCGCTACTTTTTAGGCTCGCTTGTGCCTGACTCAACCGTTCATTTAGAGTTGATTTATCAAGTTCGGCAAGTAATTGACCTTTTTTTACATGTGAATTATAATTTACATATATTTTTTGAATAACTCCCGAAACCTGCGTGCCTACCTCAAGTTTATCAACCGGTTGTACGTAACCTGTAGCCGTAACAGTTACTTCTACTGTTTTATTTTGAATAGTTGTTGTTTTAAATACCACTGATTTGGATCCATAATTCAGAAAGAAGTACAAACCAACTGCCAAAACGATAATTGCAGCAACAGATATCAAGATGATTTTTTTTCTTTTTTTCATTGTGTCTTATTATAAATGATTATTATATGTTTTTTACATTTTTACTGGCAATCCCATGTATACATCTAGAATTTTACGTTTTAGGATAAAACTGTATTTACTTTGGATGTAATCGTTTAAAGCACTGATGTAGTTATTTTGTTGTTGTAATAAATCAACGGCAGTAATTGCTCCTGCATTGAATTTTGCTCTGTATGCTTCAAATGTTTTTTTATAGGCATTTTCTTTTATTTCTGTAGCTCCAAATTTACTGTAAGCAGATACCACATTTTGATATTCTTGTACCAATGTCTGTCGTGTATCAAGTATGGTTTGTTGGTTTTCTAATTCAGCTTGTTGAAGAGCAATTTTTCTTTGTGTTACAAGAGATTTAGTCTCATTTTTATCGTAAATAGGAATGCTTACCGATAACCCAATCTGTTGGTTAAATTGGTCTGACAGTTGTGTACTAAAATTGCTATATCCGTTTCCGTGTCCTGTACCGATGCTACCACTTAGGTTAACAGTTGGAAAGTAATTTGCTCGAGCAATAGCAATGTTTTTTTCTGCAATATTTACGTCATATTGACTTATTTTTAAGTCAGGAAAACTTTTCATGCAACTTTCCAAAGCTTCTTCTTGTGTTGGTAATATTGCTAAGTTAAGAATGTTGGATGTATCAGGTGAGATTATTTCAAGAGTTGTTGTTGGTTCCATCGACAATAAACTTTTCATCGAAAGAAGATTATTATCTCTTGTTATTTGGGTGTCCACAATGTCATTTTTAGCACTTGCATATTGAGCTTCGAGCATAAGGTAGTCACTTTCCAAAATGCTTCCTGCCTGAAATTGTTTTTTTCCTTGCTTTACCTGTTCTTCGCTCGCAGTAAGTAACGATTGTTGGTATTTCAGTAATTCTTCATTTCCCAATATGGTAAGGAATGTTTGTAAAATTTGTACTGTTAACTCATTGGTGTATTGTGAGGTGCTATAACTTGCTTGCTCTTTGCTTAATCTGTTCATTTCTATGGTATTAGAGGTCGTTCCTCCATTGTAAAGTACCAATCCGGCATTAATGCTATAGTTTCCGCTAAAAGCAGATGTGGTACTACTATTGCCGAAACTTTCACTCAAAGAAGCTGAAACAGACGGAAGCACATTCAGCTTTGATTGTTTGTAGATAGTGTTTTTTGCCACCTCTGTCAGTTGTTTTGTTTTTTGTGTATAACTGTTATTGAATGCATATTCTAAACATTGCTCTAGTGTAAATTGATTTGTTTTTTGCAATTGTTGAGCATTAACAGAACCAACAAAAACGCAAATTAGACTTAATAATAAAAATTTCTTTTTCATTTTTTTACAAGATTTTTATAAGGCAAAGGTAGATAGGAAACGTTTATCTAATTATAAAAATATACTGAAACGGCTAATTTTTATATTGAACAAACTTTTGAAATGCCTGAATTGACAAATGACGTGAGTGAATAAGGCAAGGTTTATAAGAATAGGTTATCTCCAATCTATCGGACTGAAACCTTTTTCCGACAAATACGTATTCGTTTTCGAAAAGTGTTTGCATCCAAAAAAGCCACGGTAAGCTGAAAGCGGGGAGGGGTGAACAGCCGTAAGAATTAAATGCTTGTGTTCATCAATAAGACGAACTTTTTGTTGTGCGTAACTTCCCCAAAGAAGAAATACAAGATGCTCTTTATTTTTTGACAAGATTTCGATGACAGAATCGGTAAATTGTTCCCAACCTTTTCCTTGGTGTGAACCTGCTATATTAGCTTGAACCGTCAATGTCGCATTGAGCAACAAAACACCTTGCTTTGCCCATCGTTCAAGGTTACCTGTATTATATGGAGTAATGCCCAGATCAGAGGATATTTCTTTGTAAATATTTTGCAAAGAAGGAGGAAGTGCGACTCCATCATTTACTGAAAAACTTAAGCCGTGAGCTTGACCCATTCCGTGGTAAGGGTCTTGTCCTAAAATAACCACTTTTGTTTGTTCGAATGGACATAAGTCAAAAGCATTGAATATGAATTTGCCGGGAGGAAAGATTTGTCTTCGTTTGTATTCTTGATGAACAAACTCCGTCAAATCTGAAAAATATGATTTATCAAATTCTGTTGCGAGGAGATCTTTCCAACCTTTTTCTATACGTACATCCATTCTGGTTAAAAATAAACGTTTATCTTAAATTATATCGGTAGGTAATAGTTCCTGTTTGAGTAATATCGCTTGAAATAGAACTAAACTTTGCTTTTTTAGCTGCATTTTCGGCTGCTTTACGCATATTACTATCACCTATAGTTGTGCCTTTTCCACCTGCACGGGCATCGATTACATTCCCATTTCTGTCAACTTCAATGTCCACAACAATTACACCTTCTTCATTGCTATTATAACTGGGTTGAGGAATACTGCCAATGATGCTACGTCCTGATAGATTGAAGGAATGCCCATTTCCGGTACCACCACCAACTCGATTTTTGGAATTAACATCTCCGAAAGGATTCCCTTGATTTCCATTTCCGTAAGTGATCCCTTCTCCTTTAGCCGTAGTAGAAGTCCCTTTTCCTCCGTTTCCAAAAGCATTTCTGCCTGCCATTAAAGCTTTTTCTCGTTTTTCATTCTGAATCCTCATAGCTTCGGCTTTACGTAATTCCTCTGCTTTGCGATTTTCCTCAGCAATTTTCTTTTCTTCGAGTAATTGTTGATTTTCTTTTTCTATAGCAATAGAAGTCTGTGTTTCTTCTGCTGAAGATTCTTTTGAACTTGTTTTTGTTTTTTTTGTCGATAAAATGACAGGAGCTGTTAAATTTCCTGTTTCAGGTATATTTTCGGTGCCTTTTTGGGGTGCAGGTTCTTCTTTGCCTAAACCATTGTCAGAAGTTCCGTAATTTACCGTTTTCCCTTCTTCTCCTACTTGCATTGGCTCCGGTAAATCGGAAAGTTGCATGACCTCTACGTCTACTTCTTGTATTTTATTATTTGCCGGAGTATTGAAAGAAAATAAAATAGGTAGTAAAACTAATACCAATAAAACGAAAACAATAACTAAAGCTCTCTCATGACGCTTTGATGATTCTTGTCGCAATACATAAGCACCATATCTTTTGTTCTTTCCTTCAAAGATTAAATCACACCATTTAGAAGATGTTAAATCTATTTTGCTCATAGAAAATCAAGTTCATGCTCCTTTAACACGGATAATATATGATATTTATTTTAGATTATATCGGTAGGTAATAGAACCCGTTTGGGTAATGTTGCCTGTGATTCCATTAAATTTTGCTCTTTTAGCAGCATTCTCGGCAGCTTTACGCATACTACTATTCCCTATGGTAGTTCCTTTTCCTCCTGCATGGGCACTCATAACATTTCCATTTTTATCAACCTCTATGTCTACAACAATGGAACCTTCTTCGTTACTATTATAACTTGGTTGAGGAATACTGCCGACAATGCTGCGACCCGATAGACTGAAAGAATGCCCCGTACCAGTACCACCCCCAACTCGGTTTTTGGAATTGACATCTCCAAAAGGATTTCCTTGATTTCCTGTTCCCGAAGTAATACCTTCCCCCTTGGAGGTTGTAGAAGACCCTTTACCTCCACTTCCAAAGGCATTTTTTGCTGCGGCTGATGCTTTTTTTGCCTTTTCATCCTGAATTTTTTTTGCTTCAGCTATACGTTTTTCTTCCGCCTTTCTTTGCTCTTCAACAATTCTCCTTTGTTCGATTATTTGTTGTTCTTCTTCTTTCTTTTTACGTTTGGTCTCTTGTATGGCAACTGATTCTTCATTATTTTGAGTAACTAGTTCTTCTTGTCTCTCTTGTTTGATTGGAGTTGAAGGAACTGGTGGTGCTGTCAAGGCTTCCGGTTCGAGCATATCTTTAATGTCACTTTGTGGTGCAGGCTCGAAAAAACCAGAACCTTCGTCTGATGTTCCAAAATTTACCGTCAATCCTTCCTCTTTTGTAGGAACAATTTTGGAAAATCCGAAGAACATTAAAAGGAGCAGCAAAATAACGTGGTAAACAATCGTTCCAATTGCTCCGCCTATTTTACTATCTTTATTTTCTTTCACCTAAATACGATTTAAACATCAGACAAATCAATTTTTCTTCAATGGTCGAGTCGCAATAACTAATTTAAATTTATTTTCGTTAGCCAAATTGAGTACGCGTACAATTTCTCTGCAAGGTACACTTTCGTCCGCATATAGGGCTATATACATATCAGGTTCCGCTAATACAACAGATTGCAAGTAAGGCTCAATTTCTTCGAAATTTACCAAATGCTCTTTTTCTTTTCCCGCTGCCAAATAATAATTTAAATTAGCATCGATGATGACTCTTGTCATTGGTTTTGCCGATGTCTGGTTACTACTTTGGGGTAATAATATTTTAATTGCATTTGGTGTTACCACCGTTGATGTTATCATGAAAAATATTAATAATAAGAATATCAAATCTGTCATGGATGCCTGACTGAATTGAGTACTTATTTTGTTTCTTTTTTTAATGGCCATGGTAATTTGTTTAATTCAGATGAAAAACGTTCAACTATTTATTAAATGGGTTCATTTAATAAATCCATAAATTCCATAGTACTAAGTTCCATATGTTGTACCACTTCATCGAGCCTTGTAACCAAATAATTATAAGCAAAATAAGCAAATATACCTACTATCAAACCGGCAACCGTTGTTACCATCGCTTCGTAAATCCCAGCTGATAAAATAGTTATATCAATATTGTTTCCGGAGTTTGCCATATTAAAGAAAGCACGAACCATCCCTGTTACTGTTCCTAAAAAGCCCAACATAGGAGCACCTCCGGCAACAGTTGCTAACATCGCAAAACCCTTTTCTAATTTCGTTGTTTCCATATTTCCTACGTTTTCAATTGCAACCAACACATCATTCATTGGTTTACCCAAACGTGAAATTCCCTTTTCAATCATTCTTGATGAAGGAGTATCGGTTATTTGGCACAATTTCGTTGCTGATTCGACTTTTCCTTCCATAATATAATCTTTTATTTTATTCATGAAGGTGTCATCCTCTTCCGATGCTTTATGAATAACAATAAGTCTTTCTACAAAAATATATGTTCCGATAAAGGAAAGGAGAAATATAGGAATCATAACAATTCCACCTTTCATGGTCAAGTCAAGATAATCCATTTCTACCTTAGGAACACTAGCCGAAACTGCAGTAGCAGCTGATTTAACAGTATTTAGGGTATCTGCAACAGTAGTTGCAACGTCACTAGTAGCAACTTGTAATAAAATACTTAATAGATTCATTATTCTAAGGGTTAAGCGTTAGTAGTATATATTTTATTTTAAAAGGCTTTTGTACTCATGAATGGTTTTTTCCAAACCAAGATATAAGGCGTCCGAAATAAGAGCATGTCCTATCGAAACTTCCTCTAAATGAGGAATGTTTTGATAAAAGAAATTCAGATTCTCCAAGTTTAAGTCGTGACCGGCATTGATTTGTAAACCGTTTTTGTGAGCAATTTTGGCAACATCTGCAAAAGGTTTTATCGCTCTTTCCTTATTCATTAAAAAATCATGAGCATAAGGACCCGTATACAACTCAATTCTGTCTGTTTCCGTTTTTGCAGCATATTCCGTGTTTATAGGATTGGTGTCCACAAACAAGGAAGTTCTTATGCCAACCCGTTGAAATTCACCAACAATTTCTTTTAAGAAATCCAAATTTTTCACGGTATCCCATCCTGCATTCGAAGTAAGAGCTTCAGGAGGGTCGGGTACAAGGGTGACTTGAGTAGGTTTCACTTTTAATACCAAATCAATGAATGATTTTTGTGGATAGCCTTCAATATTGAATTCTGTTTTTAGCACAGGTTTTAAGTTCAATACATCCGAGTATCTTATGTGACGACCGTCAGGACGAGGATGCACGGTTATCCCTTCTGCTCCAAAACGTTCACAATCCAAAGCTACTTTTACAATGTCAGGAGTATTGCCCCCTCTTGCATTTCGTATGGTGGCAACTTTGTTTATATTTACACTTAATTTAGTCATAGCATATTTTTTCCAAAATATTTTCCTTTTTTACTTTTATTCAGAAACAAATGATTTATTTTGCACAAACCTTTTGTCTTTAACCAACAAAAGTAATATAATATTGCAGATCTTGGCGATTTTAGGTGTTTAAAAATATTGAAATTAATTAAATTATGAGAGTAGCTGTTTTTGGTAATATTTACAAGCATGGTTTCTTCGGTTCTTTCAATGAATTGTTGCAAGTTCTTGATAAACAGAATGTAAATGTTTTATTATGTGAGGATTTATACGATGCTATTCTTGAAAAGAAACAGTTTCTTCCTTCAAAATATACTGTTATTAAAAAAAGTGATACGAATTTTGATGCGGACTTAGCTTTTAGTGTAGGGGGAGACGGTACGTTTTTAAAAACGGCAGAAGCCATTGCTGATAGAAATATTCCGATTATGGGAATAAATACCGGTAGATTGGGCTTTTTGGCAGATGTATCAATTGGATGCATTACGGCTACGGTAACCGAAATCTTGGAACAAGGGTATAAAATAGAGGAACGTTCTGTTCTTAAATTGGTAACAGATAATCATTCGCTTAAAACGAATAATAAAGCTTTGAACGAAATAGCTGTGCTCAAGTTGGATTCTTCTTCCATGATTATGATTCACGCTACTGTCAATAATGAATATTTGTGTTCGTACCAAGCTGACGGATTGCTGATTTCCACTCCGACTGGTTCTACTGCCTATGCGTTGAGTGTGGGTGCCTCTATAATGACTCCACAAAACAAAAGCTTTATTATTGCTCCTATTGCACCGCATAGTTTGAATCTGCGTCCATTAATTATACCAGATGATTGGGAAATAGAATTAGAGATAGAAAGTCGCAATAATAGCTTTCTTATATCTTTGGATGGTCGTTCTGAAGTACTTGATAGCAAAACCCGTCTGCATATTTCTAAGGCTGGTTATACCGTTAAAGTGGCAAAACGCAATAATTATACCTATTTTCAAACACTTCGTAACAAGTTAATGTGGGGTGCCGACAAAAGGAATTTAAACAATTAATAATCAATGCTTTATTATAATATTTCTTTCAATATAGAATTTTCCGAATTTGATTTTTGGCTACAGTGGGTTAAGCAAAAATTTATTCCGGTGATGCTTTCTACTGAGTTGTTATGTAATCCTGATTTATTCAAGGTTTATACCGATGAAACTGAATTTTTTGTATATACACTTCAATTTCCGGTTTCTTCTTTTGCCGATTTTGATAAATTTCGTAAGGACTATGAGGAAAATATAAAAAATCAAGTTTCGAAGACTTTTGGTTCCAATGTTTTTTGTGTTACCTCTTTAATTGAAAAAGTATAATAAAGCATCATAATGGTTCGAGAGAAAAAAGATAGAACAATAATTTTAGGAATTGATCCCGGCACAACGGTCATGGGTTTTGGTCTATTGGAGGTGGAAAATAATAGACCGAAAATGCTTGCCATCGGAGTTCTTGAGCTTAAAAAATACAAAACTCATTATGATAAATTACAGTGTATTTTTACCCGTGTGTTGGCTCTTGTTGATGAATATAAACCGGATGTGTTAGCTATTGAAGCTCCTTTTTTTGGTAAAAATATTCAATCTATGTTGAAATTGGGTAGAGCACAAGGTGCAGCTATGTGTGCGGCTTTATATAGAGATGTTCCTATTCAAGAATATGCACCGTTGAAAATTAAAATGGCTATATCAGGAACCGGATCTGCTTCCAAAGAACAAATATCCGATTTACTCAAAAGATTTCTCAAAATACCCGAAAAAGATATGCATTTGCAATTGGATGCGACAGATGGATTGGCCGCTGCGTATTGTCATTATCTACAGATGTGCAGCCCCATCCTGCCGGGGAAAAGCACAAGTTGGAAAGCATTTGCTCAACAACATTCCGACCGAGTAAAAGGTTTGTGAAAAATTGCAATATTTTTCTATTCAACGTATAAAACCAGCCCTTTTAAATATTCACCTTCAGGATGATAGATGCTTATGGGATGGTCTGCGGGTTGTGTCAGTTGATGTAGAATACGTACGTGACGACCACTCATGGCTGCTGCACTAAATACAGCCAGTCTGAATTGTTCCTTATTGACAATTTGTGAACACGAAAAAGTAAACAAAATTCCACCCGGTTTAATTTGTTCAAAAGCCTTTGCATTCAATCTCTTATAGCCTTGCAAAGCATTGTGCAAAGCACTGCGGTGTTTGGCAAATGCAGGTGGGTCAAGTATAATCAAATCGTATTTATCTTTTATGTCATTCAAATATTTGAAGGCATCTGTTGTGAAAGCCTCATGTCGTTGGTCGTTCGGAAAATTTAGCTTTATATTCTCATTTGTCAGCTCAATGGCTTTTGCCGAACTGTCAACCGAATGAACGGATTTTGCATTGCCACGCATAGCATAAACAGAAAATCCGCCTGTATAACAGAACATATTCAGAACACTTTTGCCCTTTGCATATTTTTCCAATAGCGAACGGTTATCTCGTTGGTCAATAAAAAAGCCTGTTTTTTGACCTCTTAGCCAATCAATATGGAATTGCAGACCGTTTTCTGTGGCAATGGAATTGCTTTGTTTCCCAATTAAATACCCATCTTCAATGTCTATTTCAGCTTTTATAGGTAGTGTTCCTTCTGATTTATAATAAACGGTACTAATGCTTCCATTCATTACTTTTACAATGGCATTGGCAATTTCCATGCGGCAGAAGTGCATACCCACCGAATGAGCTTGCAAAACAGCTGTCGTTCCATAAATGTCAACTACTAATCCGGGCAATAAGTCGCCTTCACCATGTACCAAACGAAAAATGTTGTTATTTTCAGATTGATTTAGACCAATTGCTGTTCGTTCATCAAGGCTTTTCTGTATACGTTTTTCCCAAAATGTATCATTTATTGTTGTCGGTTCAAAGGATAACACACGAACCGTAATACTGCCTATTTGACAATGTCCCAATGCAATAAAATTATTTTGACTATCATATACCTCAACTAAGTCTCCCTCTTCTATACCCTTGTCTGAATGGTCAATAGCTCCGGAAAAAACCCAAGGATGAAAACGTTTTAACGATTCTTCTTTTTTCGGTTTTAGGTAGATTTTTTTGTACATAATGGTTCTATTTTAGAGAAATTTCTTTTTGTAGTTGATGGTAAATATCAATGCAAGCCCAGGCATCAATGGCAGCGTACTGTTGTTGTGCCGGAGTTAAAACTTCAGACTCCCAATTTGACAAACGTTGTGTTTTGGATATTCTTTTGCCAAATAAAATAGCATAAATCTTTTGTAAGCTAATATCCTTAATTCCAATTTCTTTAGCCATATTTTGCATATCAATAAACCCTTGAGGTTTGAATTTTCCTCGTTTGTTTAAAATACGAATATCATCTTTTATGGAGACACCTACCTTCGTGATTTTCGGGTTAGATAAAATTGCCGAAAGTTTAGGATGAAATGGTATTAAATGTAATCTGAAAAGAAAACAAATTTCACTTGTTGCTAATTGCAATAAACAAACTTGGTGGGTAACACCCTTTTTGAACGAAGGTTTCGTTTCAGTATCGAATCCGATTAAAGATTGGCACCCTAAGTAATCCAGAGCTGCTAATAATTTTTCTTCGGAGTCTATTACCTCTATTTTTATTCCTTCGTAAGAACAAGGGGGCAATTCTTGTATCTCTTCTTTTTTTATTTCAGTTTTATCTATCATTTATCATTCATTTATTATAGCAATTGGCTATAATCTGCTTCATCATCTCGTAAAAAATCAACAAAATTTTCTTTCTTTTCAGTAGAATTTTCTTTCGCTTTAGTTTCTTCGTCTATGTCACTTTTATAAAGTACCATATGCAAAGCTCGAAGTGCATTCAAAAGTTTTTGTCCCCAATATTGTTGGAAATTTTCTATGCAATTGGCTAAAGTATCATTCATAACTTGCTCATTTCCAAGTCTGTAATTCATTACAAAGTCTTTTATGTCTTGATATACATCAGTAAGGTTTTCCGAAATAGTTGCTACAATTGGAGTGTCACTAAATTGCATTTCATCATCAACAGTTTCCAAATAGGCATCAAAACGTCCCAATAAATTAGCTATTTCTTCCTTTTTTGATTCATATTCTTCTTCCGTTACAAACGATTCAACGCCTTCTTCATATAGATGTTCAGGAATTTCAACTAATGAGGCTTTTAAGTACAATAGAGGTAATATTTTGTCTGTTTTACGTACAAAATCTAAGGCTGATTCTTCCGCAATTTCTTCTAAATAAGAGCAATATGCAACTGCAATGGTTATAAATTCGAGGTGAGATTGTGCATAAACATTGTTATCCTTCATAAATGCAAATTTATTTTAATGTTCTATTAAACGTTTGTTCTATTTTTTAGTCTAACCCAAAGATAGTATTTTAGCAAAGTACAAAAATGACATACATGAAAGAAAAATTTGAAACGTCCGAATTGCTTGTTTTGCTTTCAGATGATGCCACACAAAGGCAGGCTTTTACTTGGATAATGCAAACTCATCAGCAAAAAATATACTGGCACATCCGTAAAATGGTGATTGTTCATGATGATGCTAATGACATATTGCAAAACACTTTTTTAAAAGCATGGTCAAGCATAAAAAGTTTTCGTGGCGAATGCCAAATTTCAACGTGGCTTTATAAAATTGCCACCAACGAAACCATCGACTTCTTGAACAGTCAAAAAAGCAAAAATAATGCCATTGATTTACAAGATGCTTTGGTACTTTCGATGGAAAGTCCTTCTTATTTTAATGGTAACGAAGCACAAGCAAAATTACAAAAGGCGATTTTAGAATTACCACAAAAACAACGTCTTGTTTTTAATATGAGATATTTCGATGAAATTCCATACGAAGAAATGTCCAAAATTTTAAACACTTCAGTTGGAGCTCTAAAAGCATCTTATCATCATGCCGTCAAAAAAATCGAAAAATATATTTTACAATGCAATTAAACCCTTCGGGGTTTTAAACCGTCAAAGTTACAGAAATCTACTGATATGGAAAAAGAAAATAAAATATTAAATGAGATAGGGAATGAAAACCCATTCTCTGTTCCTGAAAGTTATTTTCAGGATTTTTCAGACAAGATGGATATTCTATTAAGTCAAGAAACTCCCACTGAGCAAGTTAAACATGTAACCTTTTTTAGGAGGGTACGCCCCGTACTTTATGTTGCAGCAATGCTTACCGGATTATACATTTCAATTAGTGTAGTAAAGGGTCCTTTTTCTTCTAAAAAAACGTTGCAAAAAGAACAAGTTTCCGAATTAAATGTCAAAGAGGAGTATATTATTGATGAAATGGACGATTATAGTATGTATGAGTACTTAACAATGAGTGAATAATGAATAAAAAAAAACAAGATTATGAAAAAGAAACTATTTCTGGTTGCCATTGCAACATTGTTTGTTACAGTTCCTTTGTGTGCACAAAATGCATCTAACGCACAACAAAAATCTTCCATGAATAAAATGCGAGCCGAAAAGATTGCTTTCATCGAACAGAAAGTCAATTTTACAGATAAGGAAAAAGCCGATTTTATTCCTTTTTACGAAGAATATGAAAAGAAAAAAATGGAGATGAATCAACAGTGTAGACCTGATAATATGTGTTGTGCAAAAAATGCTGAAAAGCCGGGTTCTCTTACTGAAAAAGAAATTGAAGAAATGATGGACAAATGTAGTGAAAATCGTTTCAAAAAAGCTCAATTAGAAAGAGATTACTATGAACAAAGTAAGAAAATTCTTCCTCCTTCTAAGTTGATGAAAGTATATCAAGCTGAACGCGATTATAGAATGCACCTTTTGAAAGAAATAAAGGGTGGAAAAGGAGGAAAAGGAAAACCTCAAGGTAGAGGCAATACTGAAAATACAGGATGTGCACAACAGTGTATGAACTGATAATTTGATAAATTTTGGAATAAGGATAAACATTGTTTATCCTTATTTTTTTATTTGAATATTAAGACCTTTTGACGCCTTTTTCGACAAAAAACGGACTGTTTATTTGTGAAATAAAAAATATAACCATATCTTTGCACCGCTTTTGTAAAAACGGAATGATTCGCTAGCTCAGTAGGTAGAGCACATCCCTTTTAAGGATGGGGTCTTGGGTTCGAGCCCCAAGCGGATCACTTTTTTAGTGTTAATGATTCGCTAGCTCAGTAGGTAGAGCACATCCCTTTTAAGGATGGGGTCTTGGGTTCGAGCCCCAAGCGGATCACTCGGGAAGTTCATAATGTTGTCATTGTGGACTTTTTTTGTGCCTGTAGGAATTCTGTAAAATATTCATTTAACGAGGGTGTTTACATGTTTTTTTTACTAACTTTGTTTTTTAATAGATAGAATTTATACCATGAATGTCGAAAGTCTTGTCCGTAAAAATATTCGCAACCTCAAGCCATATTCTTGTGCCAGAAGCGAATTCAAGGGAGAAGCATCTGTTTTTTTGGATGCTAATGAAAATCCTTTGAATTATCCTTATAATCGTTATCCCGATCCAATGCAATGGGAATTGAAACAAAAAATTTCCAAAATAAAAAAAGTTAGACCGGAACAGATTATGCTCGGAAATGGAAGTGATGAACCAATTGATTTGGTTATCCGTATTTTTTGCGAACCAAAACAAGACAATATTGTTGCCATTGATCCTTCTTATGGTATGTACCAAGTGTGTGCTGATGTAAATGGCGTGGAGTATCGCAAAGTATTACTCAATGCCGATTATAGCTTAGATGCCAATAAACTCTTACAAGTTGTGGACGAATATACTAAGGTCATTTTTCTGTGTTCGCCCAATAACCCAACCGGAAACTTGTTGAATCGTACTGAAATGCTGAAAGTCATACACAATTTTCACGGTGTTGTTGTAATAGATGAAGCGTATATCGATTTTTCTTCGGAAAAATCCTGGTTGGCTGATTTGGATAGCTATCCGAATGTGATTGTTTTTCAAACATTTTCGAAAGCCTGGGGATTGGCTTCTTTGCGTTGTGGTATGGCTTTTGCGTCCGAGGAGATTATTTCTTATTTCAATAAAGTAAAGTATCCGTATAACGTTAATATTTTAACTCAGAATTTTGTCAAAGAGCAATTAGAAGAAGAAGACAGAAAAAATGATTGGGTCAAAATGATATTGGAACAACGCATTTATTTGTTTGAAGCATTGAAAAGATTGCCTTTGATAGAAAAAGTATATCCAACCGATGCCAACTTTTTATTGGTCAAAGTGCCCGATGCCAATGCTGTTTATAATTATTTGGTAGATAAGGGTATCATTGTTCGTAATCGCAATTCTATTTCACTTTGCTTAGGCTGTTTACGCATTACGGTAGGAACGAAAGACGAAAATAAAATATTGTTGGATGAGTTGCTACAATATAAAAAATAAAAACACCCTGACAAAAGAATGAAAAAAGCCCTTTTTATAGATAGAGATGGAACCATTATTGTTGAACCGCCAATAACTTTCCAAGTAGATAATTTGGAACAAATGCAGTTTTTGCCCAAGGTAATTCGAAACTTGTCTTTTATTCGTGAAAAGCTTGATTTTGAATTTGTTATGGTTTCCAATCAAGATGGGTTGGGTACACCTTCCAATCCTCAAGAAAACTTCGATTTGGTACAAGGTAAGATGTTGCAAATACTTAAAAGTGAAGGTGTTGAATTTGACGATATTTTAATTGACGGATCTTTTCCCGAAGATAATTCTCCTACACGTAAACCTCGTACAGGCTTGTTGAAAAAATACATGACAGGGGAGTACGATTTGGCAAATTGCTTCGTTATTGGCGATAGAATGACTGATGTAGAATTAGCTAAGAATTTAGGGTGTAAAGCTATTTTTTTAGAAAATGCAAAAGCTGTAGAATTTTCTCTTAAAGAAAAAGGGTTGGATACTTTTTGTTCCTTAATAACGAACGATTGGAATGTAATTACTGAATTTCTTTTTGCCGGCGAACGTTGTGCTACAGTTCAACGAAAAACGAAAGAAACCGACATATTGGTACAGATAAATCTTGATGGAAGGGGTAAAACTAATGTTTCTACCGGCTTAGGTTTTTTTGACCATATGTTGGAACAAATAGGCAAACATTCGGGCATCGACTTGACAATTAGCGTAAAAGGCGATTTGAGGGTAGATGAACATCATACTATTGAAGATACAGGCATCGCATTGGGAGAAGCTTTGCTAAAAGCTCTTGGCGATAAGCGTGGCATTGAGAGGTATGGGTATTGTTTGCCCATGGATGATTGTTTGTGTCAGGTTGCGTTAGACTTTGGTGGTCGTCCGTGGTTAGTCTGGAATGCTGAATTCAAACGTGAAAAAGTAGGAGATATGCCTACTGAAATGTTTTTTCATTTCTTTAAATCATTGAGTGATGCTGCCAAAATGAATTTGAATATTAAGGCAGAAGGAGATAATGAACATCACAAAATTGAAGGGATTTTTAAAACCTTGGCTCGAGCACTAAAAATGTCGATAAAAAGGGATATTTTCAATTATGAACTTCCAAGTACCAAGGGTACATTATAGTTTTATAACCAAACAATCAACAATATGAATGATTTAAAATTTGTTGCCTTAATTCCCGCTCGTTATGGCTCTACTCGTTTTCCCGGAAAACCATTAGCTGATATAGGTGGAAAAACGATGATACATCGTGTGTATGAACAGGTTAAAAAAGCTGTAGAAACGGTATATGTGGCCACTGATGACCAACGTATTTACGACGAGGTGGTTCGTTTTGGAGGCAAAGCTATCATGACGAGTATAAATCATAAAAGTGGTACTGACCGTTGTTACGAAGCCTATACCAAAATTGGTAAGCCGTTTGATGTGGTATTAAATATTCAAGGTGATGAACCGTTTATTGAACCGGAACAAATAGAATCGTTAAAAAAATGTTTCGATTACCATGGAATTGATATTGCTACATTGGTCAAACCTTTTTCTTCAGGAGATATTTTTGATAATTTATCAGCGTCAAATACGCCTAAGGTGGTGATTAATAAAAATATGGAAGCAATGTATTTCAGTCGTTCCGTTATTCCTTTTAACCGTGGTATTGACCGTAATTCTTGGTTGTCTGTACATACTTATTACAAACACATTGGAATGTATGCTTATAGATCTGAAGTGTTGGCTGAAATTACACAATTGGAGCAATCTCCATTGGAATTAGCAGAATCGTTGGAGCAACTGCGTTGGCTTGAAAACGGTTATTGTATTAAAGTGGCTATCAACAATCATGAAACAATAGGTATTGATACCCCTGAAGATTTGGAAAAGACAAGAAAATACATACAACGATTGAAAGAATAAATTCGTAAAATTTGAAACGATGGGTACTCTTTTTATAAAATAGGAAGAGTGACCTATCGTTTTTTTTTATAAAAACCGTTTTCTTCGTTTCCAAATATGCAAAATCAGGAAAATAAAGAGGAACAAGGTTATTTTATCGTGTATTTCTATAAATAATTTTCTGCTTAGTTCATTGGCTTCTAAGGAGAAATACCATGCAGTAAATCCAGTAATTGCACAAACGAAAAATATCGACGAAAAAATAAATACCTGTTTATGTTTATCTACTAAATGCTTTGTAATTACACCTTTTATCCATTTGTAATTCACATATAAGTGGAGAAAGACGATGATTGAACATAACAGCGAGTTTACTTTATGAAACATTGACCAGAAATAATAATCCATCCCCCAAAAGGTATCTGTGGTAATAATTTGTCCATGATTTCCCATGTGGTAATTAAATTGTAATATAAATCCTGAACTTACTAAGGCAATACTTGTTACTAGTAGACAAAGGTTGATTGTGCGTTGGTGTGACTTGAGTGTCATATGTATCGTTTTTTAAGTGCATCATGTTTACAGACTTTCACACACTTCAGGCATCCCGTGCATTTCGTCGTTTCAATAAATAGTGCATGTTTGTGCCATGGAAGGTTGACTCTTCCGATTACATTATTGGGGCATGCATCCAAACAAGCCCAACAGGCTCTGCAATTATGGTTATCTAGTTGAACAAAAGCCGTATTTCTATAACTTCGGTTGAAAACAAGAGGTCTCATAGCCGTCTATTTTTAGGCAAAGATATAAACGCTGTAATTTGTTGGACGATAACAATTGTTAATAAAAGCAGTTTGCTGTTTTGAAAAGTAGTTATTGACGATAAAATTATTTCAAAGTGCTTGATTGTCGAATTCGGTTTACAATTTCCAGAGGAGCTTTTTCCGGCGAACCACAATCAAAAGGAGGTTGCGGATCGTATTCCATTGCCAGTTGTATAGTCTTGGCATAGCTTTCGTTAACAATCAGGCTTAGGAGATATAAAGACATATCTATACCTGCTGAAACGCCTGCTGCAGTAATTATTTTTTCGTCTTGCACATAGCGTTTATTTTCTATTATTACGCCGTATTTTTTCAATTGTTCTTTACGATTCCAGTGGGTCGTTGCTTTGACCCCTTTTAATATGCCTGCTGCAGCTAATAGTAAGGCTCCGGAACATACGGAAACTGTCCACTGACTGGTAGCGTGACTGTTCTGAATCCATCTTATCACCTCTGAATTTTGTAATAAGGCATCAATACCAAATCCTCCCGGAATAAGCAGTATGTCAGGATTTTGTATATCTTCTAATGAATAATTCGCCATTATTTGCATTCCTTTGACATCTTTGTACAATCCCTTTTTTACAGCCGTCATATAAATTTTGGATTGTGGAATTTTAGATAATATTTCGTATGGCCCTACAACATCAAGAGCTGCAAAGTTGTCAAAGAGAAAAATGGCAATTGTAAGAGGGTTGTTCATAAGTTTGAAATTTTATTTATTTTGTCAGTTAAAAAATATCTATCGTTTATTTCGTATCCTGCTTAATGAAATGGGGGTGATTCCCAGATAGGATGCAATGTAATGCTGCGGTACGCGTTGAATAATTTCAGGATGGTTTTTTAGCAAATCTTCGTAGCGTTTTCGCGGATTGTCTTTTATTCTTGACAAGAAAAGTCCTGCGTAGTTAGTCATCCGTTGCAATAGTATATTCTGAAATCCGCTTTTAATTTCAGGATATAACTCATTAATAGTGTCAAAGTCTTTGTGACTGAGTAGTATTACAGTTGAGGGTTCGATGTTTTCTAATGAAAATAAACTGGGCTGGCGGGTAAAAAAACTTTCAATTGAAGATACAGCTTGTCCTTCAAAGAAAAACTGAAACGTAATGTCTTTCCCTTCATCGTTAAACCATATCCTCAAGCATCCTTTTTGCATGAAGTATATATTTTGTGCAACTTCTCCTTCGTGCAATAAGGTGGTTTTGGCAGAAAGTTCTTTTTCCTGAAAAAAATCCTTGCATTGTTTCCAATTGTTTGGATTTTGTTGCAATATTTTCAATAAATTGCTTAGCATCAATTTATTTTTGAGGTTTATCAATCAATCTTTTTAACAATATTGTTACCCTATTTGCAAGCTAATTAAACTTTCTGATTTTCATCCACACTGCTGGATATTACAATCTTTCAAAACCAAACTTTAGGTATTAACAATCTGTTTCGTTTAGTTATAAAGTTGTTTTACATTGTTTTGTACAGTTAAAATTCAATGAAAGAATTTGGTTCAAAATTTTTTTCCATTGTCCATACGGTTGCTTTTCCATGTATCATCCGGTATACCGCCATTCTTTCTTTGATGCTTTCGCCAAAGTTGCGTAAAAATGCACGCGTAGGGTGGTTGTAAATTTCCTCAATTAAATCGAGACTCTTGTCTTGCACCAAATCGCCCGAAATACGGATTTGTTCACCTGTTTTTTGGCAGTGAAAACACATTTCTACCGATGGATTAGCCTGCAGCTGTCGATACAAATCTTTGAATGTGCCGGTATGAAAGATAATGCCTTGTTCGTTATCAGCTTTAAACAAAAGCATTCCTCGAACGTGTGGTTTTCCATTTTCAACAGTAGCTAAATGAAATACAGGATTCTCGTTTATCAGCTTAAAAATTTCTTCTTTTGTTTTTCATGTATGTATAGAATTATTAGTGATGAATAAAAATTAACAAATGTTTGTCCTATTTGTATAACAAAAAAATGCAGGGACGTTTATTCAAGTCAGGAGGACTTTTTTTCCAATCCTGTATAGTTTTTGTTCTAATGAATTCTGTTTCCAAGGTTATATCAATGGCAATACAAAGTTTGGTATTGGGTTGGCAGTGTGTCAAAATATCCGATAGCATTTTCATATTACGGTAGGGCGTTTCAATAAAAATCTGTGTTTGCTCTTCCGCATATACCTTCCTCTCTAATTTTTTCAGTGTTTTCACTCTATCTTCTTCTTGCACAGGTAAATAACCGAAAAAAGAAAAACTTTGTCCATTAAATCCCGATCCCATCAACGAAAGCAAAATAGAGGAAGGTCCCACTAAGGGTACTACTTTGTAGCTTTTTTCTTGTGCCAAACGTACCACATCTGCTCCCGGGTCGGCAATTGCGGGACAACCGGCTTCGGAAATAATCCCAATATCATTTCCTGTCGAAAGAGGGATCAAATATTCTGAGAATTTTTCAGGAGATGTATGCTTGTTCAATTCAAAAAATTGCAATTGGTCAATATCAATATCCTTATCTACTTTTTTTAAAAAGCGACGTGTCGTTCGTACATCTTCTACTATAAAAAAATGTATTTTTTTAATGATTTCACTGTTATAAGAGGGTAAAACAGTGTTTAAATCGCAATCACCTAAAGTGGTAGGAATGAGGTATAATGTTCCTTGCATATAGCATTTGTTTTCACAAAAGTAGTGAAAAATATTATTACCTTTGCCGTTGTGTTACACAAAATTAGGCTAAAATGAACTTGCCACAAGAATTTATACGGAGTATCAAGACCCTTTTAGAGAACGATGAGTCTGCAGACTTTTTAGCTGCTTTGGACCAAGAATCACTTACCAGTATTCGTTTTAATGCAAAATTTACGCCCAATGTTACTTTTCAACCGGTACCGTGGTGTAGCACTGGCTATTATTTGCCCGAAAGGCCTCTTTTTACTGCCGATCCGTTGTTTCATGCCGGAGCATATTATGTGCAGGAAGCGAGTTCTATGTTCTTGGAACAGATTATAAAACAGTATGTTACAACTCCTGTAAATGTCCTCGATTTGTGTGCGGCTCCGGGAGGAAAATCAACGCATTTATCAAACCTTTTGTCTGAAGGCAGTTTATTAGTAAGTAATGAAATTATTCGTTCACGTGCTTATATTTTGGCAGAAAATCTTGCCAAATGCGGAAATGGTAATGCTTTAGTTAGCAATAATAAACCGGAAGATTTTCAAAACCTGCATTCGTTTTTTGATGTCATGTTGGTCGATGCTCCGTGTTCCGGTGAGGGTATGTTCCGAAAGGATACGAATGCTATTAGCGAGTGGTCATTGTCTAATGTAGAAATGTGTGCTAAACGTCAGCAAAATATTTTGGCAAGTGTGTGGAATGCACTTAAAACGGATGGTGTTCTCATTTATAGCACGTGCACATACAACCGAAAGGAAAATGAAGAGAATGTGAAATGGATAATTGAAAACTTGGGAGCTGAATATTTGAAAGTTTCTATTAAGGATGAATTTAATATTACGGAAACGAGTCTTGGCTACCGATTTTTTCCTCATAAAACCAAAGGAGAAGGTTTTTTTATTGCGGCTTTACGCAAAACTGATGATGCTATCAAACGTTTGAAAATAAAAGAAGAAAAACCGCAAAAAACAAAGGTCTCATCTCAAATAAAAGCTCTTTTGCAAGATTCTGACAAATGGGGTTTTCGGTTGTCGGACAATTATATTTCTGCCATTCCATTGGCTAAAAGTACAGAAATTGAATTTCTAGAAAAGAAGTTAAATGTTTTGCTATCAGGTATTTTAATAGCGGAGAAAAAAGGAGAAAATATTGTGTATGCTCAGCATTTGGCATTAAGTAAATATATAGATAAGGAAGCCGTGCAAATACAAGAAGTCGATTGGCAAACGGCTATTTTATTTTTGAAAAAAGAAGCAATTGCTTTGCCCAATTCTCCAAAAGGTTTGGTACTTTTAACCTATAAAAATATGCCTATAGGGTGGGTGAAAAATCTTGGAAATAGGTGTAACAATCTTTATCCGCAAGAGTGGAGAATTCGTATGAATATCAGTCAAAGCAATTTTAAAAGTTTTATATAACCAATCATGGATGTGCTATTTTTGGGAACCGGAACCTCAACCGGCATTCCTTATATCAATTGTAATTGTGCCACTTGTTTGTCAGATGACCCACGGGATAAACGTTTGCGTTCTTCGGTCATTGTAACAGTAAAAGATAAGAATGTCTTGATAGATTGCGGACCCGATTTTAGACAGCAAGTGTTGCGTAATAAAATAACCGATATTTCAGCCGTTTTGATTACTCATGAGCATTACGATCATCTCAATGGAATTGATGATTTGCGAAATTTTGGCAGTATACCCATCTATGCTGAAAAACGTGTTTGTGACATTATTCTCAGAAATCTACCGTATTGTTTTGGTGAAAGTAAATATCCGGGCGTTCCCCAAATTTCACTGAATGAGATTGAAAATAAGCCCTTTAATATTGACGATATTCCAATCATACCCATACGTGTTGCCCATTCCGTACTACCTATTTTAGGCTTCAGAATTGAAAGATTTGCTTATATAACGGATGTAAGTTATATTGATGACGCAGAATTATCCAAATTGTCCGATTTGGATGTGTTGGTAGTTGATGCCTTGCGTCTAAAATCGCATTTTTCGCATTTTTCTTTGCAGGAAGCTCTCGATTTTGCTGAGAGCACCAAGGCAAAGAAGGTTTATTTAACTCACATGAGCCATGAAATGGGAAAACAAGCAGAAACAGAAAAACGATTGCCTGACAATGTTTTTTTTGCTTATGATGGGCTTAAAATCTCTTTGTAGTGCAAAAAAACAAGCAAATTATTTGCTAACAATGAAAAAAATCTTAATTTTGCAACCTGATTTCGTAGAGGTAAACAAGTAATACTCTTTGTATTCACCTAACGAAGGTATCATTATAAAAATATTTTATAAGTATGTACGCTATTGTTGAAATTGCGGGACAACAGTTTAGAGTTGAAAAAGACAGAAGATTGTTTGTTCATCGCTTGAATGAAGAACGCGGTGCGACTGTAGAATTTGAAAATGTTCTACTTGTTGATGTCGACGGAAAAGTAAAAGTTGGTTTGCCAACTGTAAAAGGAGCTAAAGTTGTAGCTGAAGTTCTTTCTCACGTGAAGGGGGAAAAAGTAATTGTCTTCAAAAAGAAAAGAAGAAAAGGTTACAGAGCTAGAAACGGTCACCGTCAATGTTTTACAGAGTTAATGATTAAGGAAGTAGTTGCTTAACGAATAAAGGAGTATAAGAAATGGCACATAAAAAAGGCGTCGGTAGTTCTAAGAACGGACGTGAGTCAGAAAGTAAACGACTTGGAGTAAAGATTTTTGGTGGACAATTTGCAAAAGCAGGTAACATCATAATCAGACAACGTGGTACGGTTCATCATCCCGGTGAAAATATGGGAATAGGTAAAGATCATACTTTATTTGCTCTAATTGATGGTAATGTAGTATTTAGAAGAAGAAAAGATAATCGTTCGTTTGTATCTATACAACCAATCGAGAAAAACTAAACTTTTTAGAAAATAATATTAAAACCTCTCCTCTTATCTTCTCGAAAGAAGTAAAGGTGAGGTTTTTATTTTTACAAATATGCTTACAACAAAATATATAACAGAAAACGCCGATGATGTTATTGCTCGTTTAGCAAAAAAACATTTCGATGGTAAGGGAATTATAGCAAAGGTAGTTTCCTTGGATACGTTACGTAAAAATAAACAAACACAATTGGATGAAATTTTGGCCGAAGTCAATGGCTTGTCAAAGATAATTGGTGAATTGTTCAAGCAAGGCAAAAAGGAAGAAGCCGATGCTTCAAAAGAAAAAACAGCTTTGCTAAAGGAAAAAAGCAAACAACTTTCGGCAGAACTTGATGTTGCAGAAAAAGCTTTAGTGGATTTGTTAGTGCAAATTCCTAATTTGCCACATAGTAGTGTTCCCGAAGGTAAAGGTGCCGAAGATAACATTGTGGAAAAAATGGGTGGGTTAATACCTACTTTGCCTGCCAATGCTCTTCCTCATTGGGATTTGGCAAAAAAATATGATTTGATTGACTTTGAACTTGGTGTGAAAATATCAGGAGCAGGATTTCCTGTGTATAAGGGTAAGGGAGCACAGTTACAAAGAGCATTGATTAGTTTTTTCTTGTCTAATGCAAATGCAGCGGGTTACCTTGAGATTCAACCACCTTATGTGGTCAATGCGGCTTCTGGCTATGGAACAGGACAACTTCCTGATAAGGAAGGTCAAATGTATCACTGCACGGTTGATGATTTGTACTTAATCCCGACAGCTGAGGTGCCGGTAACTAATTTGTACCGCGATGTCATTTTGAATGAAAAGGATCTTCCCATAAAAAACACGGCGTATTCAGCTTGTTTTCGTAGAGAAGCCGGTTCTTATGGCAAGGATGTTAGGGGCTTGAATCGTTTACATCAATTTGATAAAGTGGAAATTGTACAAATACAGCATCCTGACAAGTCGTATGAAACGCTTCAACAAATGGTCGATTATGTTCAAACATTGGTTGATAAATTGGAGCTTCCTTGGCGTATCCTTCGTTTGTGTGGTGGAGATATAAGTTTTACATCGGCACTTACGTTTGATTTTGAAGTATATTCTGCAGCTCAACAACGTTGGTTGGAGGTAAGTTCTGTATCCAATTTCGAAAGCTATCAAGCCAATAGACTAAAATGTCGTTTCAGAACAGGAGATAAAAAAACAAATCTTTGTCATACATTAAATGGTAGTGCGATGGCTTTACCAAGAATTGTAGCAGCTTTGTTGGAAAATAATCAGACACCGGAAGGAATTAAAATTCCTAAAGCCTTGGTGCCATTTACCGGTTTTGATATCATCAATTAACATGGTAAGTCCTAATATATTGTAAGTTATACAACTTTGTATAAAAAAATAGACCTTTTTAAGGTCTATTTTTTTTGTCGATATTTTTCTGAAAAAAGAATGAATTGCACATTAATACTTATTTTGTGTATTATAATAGTTTAATAATCAACTAATTATAAAAACATGCTATAATTAGTTGAAACAAAACTATTGTAAATAAAAGAAATTAGTAACTTTGCACTTCATTGTAATTTTTAAAATATTCACTAAACAGTAAAACAATTATGTCATTAGAAAAAGACATTTTAGAATTGCGGGAAAAGACTGCTATCTTTCAAAAAGGTGGTGGAGATGCTGCCATTGAGAAACAAAACGCAATGGGGAAATTGACAGCTCGCGAACGTATCTTGTCGTTGCTTGATGAAAATTCATTTTATGAGTACGATTTGTTTGTAGAACACGAAGAACGTAACTTTGGAATGGATAAAAAAACGCTTCATGGCGATGGTGTTATAACTGGTATTGGTACAATGTTTGGTAATCCGGTATGTATTTACGCCCAAGATTTTACCGTAATGGGGGGATCTTTAGGTTTAAAACATGCTCGCAAGATTACTAAAATTATGGATCATGCTTTGAAAATGAAAGTCCCTTGTATTGGAATCAATGATTCGGGTGGTGCTCGTATTCAAGAAGGTATAGGCGCTTTGGCTGGTTATGGCGAGATTTTCTACCGAAATACAATGGCTTCCGGTGTTATTCCTCAAATTTCTGTTATATTAGGTCCTTGTGCAGGTGGAGCAGTTTATTCTCCGGCTCTTACGGACTTCGTTTTTGTAGTAGAAAATATTTCAAAGATGTTTATCACTGGTCCGAATGTGGTAGAATCTGTTCTAGGTGAAGTGATTTCACAAGAAGAATTAGGCGGTGCTATGGTACATGCCAAAATAACAGGTAATGCCCATTTTTATGCTAAAGGAGAACTTGAGTGTTTTGAACAAATCAAAAAATTGATAAGCCTTCTTCCTGCTAACAACATCAAAAAAGCACATAGTATTGAGCCTAAGGCTCCAACGTTTAAAAAGAGAATTGGAGAAATAATTCCTTCTGATCCAAAACAGCCTTATGACGTTCGTGATATTATCCGCTCTGTAGTTGATAGTTCTGATTTTTTTGAAGTACAAGAGCTTTTTGCTCCGAATATTGTTATCGGTTTTGCCCGTATGGATGGAGAAACAGTTGGTTTTGTTGCTAATCAACCTCTATATTTGGCTGGTGTATTGGATTGTGATAGTGCAGATAAAGCAGCTCGTTTTATTCGTTTTTGCGATTCATTCAACATTCCATTGGTTACATTTGAAGATATGCCGGGTTATTTACCGGGAGCTGACCAAGAACATGCAGGAGTTATCCGTCATGGAGCCAAAGTCTTGTATGCCTATTCAGAAGCTACGGTGCCAAAAATCACGGTTATTTTAAGAAAAGCTTATGGTGGTGGTTATATTGCCATGAATTCACGCCATTTAGGGGCAGATTTTGTATTTGCTCTTCCTTCTGCTGAAATTGCAGTAATGGGACCGGAAGGAGCAGCTAATATTATCTTTGCTAAAGAAATAAAGGAAGCTGCAGATCAAAACGCTATGCGTGCTGAAAAAGTTAAAGAATATGTGGAAAAATTTGCAAATCCTTTTGTTGCTGCATCCAAGGGTTACATTGATGCTGTGATTGAACCTGACCAGACTCGTAGTTTGTTACTTCATACTCTTTTGGTATCAAAAGATAAAGTAGATCCTCGTCCGGAAAAGAAACATGGAATTCCTCCATTTTGATAAAAATAGGTTATGCGTTGGTGAGAGATAAATGAATTGAATTATTGACGTTTGACTGTAAAAAATAAAATTATGTCTGAAGAAATCCAAAAAAATGAATTGGTAGATTTTGCAGTAACAGCACGTAAATATAAAACGTTACTTACTGAAAAATTTAAAAATAGAACTGTCTGGGAAAAACCAAATGAATGCGAAATAAAGTCGCATATACCTGGTACTATCATTGAAGTTGATGTGAAAGAGGGACAGAAGGTTAAAAAAGGAGAGTTATTACTCCGTTTGGAAGCCATGAAAATGCAAAATAAAATTGAAATGCCTTTCGATGGGATAATAAAGAAAATCAATGTAAAAATCGGAGAGAAAATTCCAAAGAATTTTTTGATGATTGAAATAGAATAACAAATAAAAGAGTTGCCCAATATCGGGCAACTCTTTTTGATTAAAATAAATTGAAAGTTATAAAAAACCGTTGTATCTTTAACCAAGTTTTGATAAAAGAACCTTAGCAAAAAGTATTTCAATATTTATATACTTGATGATTTCTATCCTAATTCCCATATACAATCAAAATTGTTCTGCCCTAATAGAAGAATTGCGACGACAAGCAGAGTTACTTTTCATTTCATACGAAATTGTCGCTATGGATGATGCTTCTTTTTGTTATAAAGAAGAAAATCGGATGGCGTTATCGTTTCCTTATTGCAAATTTATAGAGCTACCTGAAAATGTTGGACGATCAGCCATTCGTAACCGTCTCGCAGAAATGGCTACGTATCATTATTTTTTGTTTATGGATTGCGATACTTTTCCTGCAGATTCATTTTTTTTACAAAAATATTTGTTTCAAATAGAAGATAAAAACCCCCCTTTCGTGATTTGTGGTGGGTATAAATATTCGGAACAACCTCCAATAGCAAGAGAAACCTTATTTCGTTGGAAGTATGGTAAAAATAGGGAAGAAATTACTGCCGAAAAAAGAGAAAAATTTCCATATAGATATTTTAGCTCATTTAATTTCTTAATATCTAGAGAAGCTTTTGAAGCGATTTTTTTTGATGAAACAATCAAAGGATATGGTTATGAAGATACTTGGTTTGGAATACAATTGGAACAACATAAAATACCTGTTTATCATATTGATAATCAGATGTTTCAGATTTTTATAGATGATTTAGAATTGTATTTGCAAAAAGTTCGAAAAGCCGTAAAAAATCTTTATGGGTTGTACAAAAATTCCACTCGGAAAGACTCTCTTAAGGATATTCGTTTGGTAAAAGCCTTTCAAAGAACTGAAAAATATGGTCTATGCGGCATTTTTGCATGGGTTTTCAGAAGTTTTAAAAAGCTTTTTGAACGCAACTTTGCATCTTCAAATCCGAGTTTGTTCTTGTTTGATATTTATCGATTAAGTTATTTATGTGTCTTGAAAAAAGAAGATAAATGAAAAAGATGTTGTTGAGTTTATGTGCTTTTTTATTGGCATATTCTGTTTATTGTCAGATAGTTAAGACGGGAATAGATGTGCTTGAAGCAAGAAACTTTGATATACTTAAAGGGAAAAGGGTAGGTTTGATTACTAATCCGACAGGTGTAAATTCAAATTTAACATCAACGATAGATATTCTTCATGAAGCTAAGGGTGTTTCTCTTGTTGCCTTATTTGCACCTGAACATGGTGTGCGTGGAGATATTGCCGCTGGAGAAAAAGTGGCAGGATCTGTTGATAGAAAAACAGGGATAAAAGTTTTTTCTTTATATGGAGGTACCCGTAAGGCTACCCCGGAAATGTTGAAAGGAATAGATGTTTTGGTATATGACATACAAGATATTGGTTGTCGTTCATATACTTTTATAAGTACTTTGGGGTTAGCAATGCAGGCAGCAGCGGAAAATAAAATACCTATTATAATTCTTGACCGTCCAAATCCGTTGGGCGGATTGAAAGTTGAAGGATGTCTGACTGAAGATAAATATATATCTTTTGTAAGTCAATTTAAAATTCCATATATCTATGGTTTAACTTGTGGAGAACTTGCTTATATGCTCAATGAAGAAAATATGTTGGGTAAAAAATGTGAATTGAATATAGTTTCGATGGAAGGTTGGAAAAGAACTATGCATTTTGAGAGCACAGGGTTGCCATGGATTCCTACATCTCCTCATATTCCGTATGTTCAGTCAGCGACTTACTATCCAGCTTCCGGAATTTCGGGAGAAATGGGCGTTATATCTATTGGGGTAGGTTATACTGTTCCTTTTCAAACCTTTGCAACGGAATGGATTGATGATCAGCAGTTTGCAGAATCAATGAATGCATTACATTTGGATGGAGTTATATTTCGTCCTATTTCTTACAAACCTTATTACGGATTTGGTCAAGGAAAAAACTTGAAAGGAGTTCAATTCTTTTTTACTGATTTTGAAAAAGCAAGAGTATCTGAAATTCAATTTTATATCATGCAGGTTTTGAAAAAGCTATATCCCGAGCATGATTTATTTGCAGAATGTGATGCAACACGTTTCAGTATGTTTGATAAAGTCTGTGGAACAAATTACATCCGTTTGCAGTTGCAGAAAAATGGATATTCCTTTGATCAAATTAAGTCTTACTGGCGTAAAGACGAAAATACTTTTAAAGAAAGATCTAAAAGATATTGGATATATAATTAGTTATTAATCAGATAATAAAGGGAAAATGGCGTTCTTAGGTGAGTATCACTTGATTGGATTAGTTGTTGGATTGAGTACTTTTTTAATAATAGGATTATTTCATCCGATAGTTATAAAGTTTGAGTATCATTTTGGAGTAGCTTGTTGGTGGATATTTCTTGTACTTGGAATAATAACCCTAGTACTTTCTTTTTTGTCGGAGAATATTATTATTTCATCTCTACTTGGAGTTTTTTCTTTTTCTTCTTTTTGGAGCATTCTCGAAATATTTCAACAACAAAAACGAGTCAAAAAAGGATGGTTTCCTTCAAATCCAAAAAGGAATAAATAAGTAAAACCACAAGGGAAATTGAGATAAGTAAAGAATTTATTTTTTGTCTTTTTCGCTTGTTGCAGTTTCTTTTACAATCACGTTTGTGTTGACTCTACTATCACCTATGTTGTTATTTGTCATTTTGCAGCTACCATTGAATATGGCACCTTCTTCAATGATTAAAGTTTTTGTTTGGACTTCTCCTTCTAATTTAGCTGTGGATTTTAATGATAAAGAGTTCTCTGCTAGCAGATCCCCTTGTACATAACCCATAATATCAATATTTCCGCCCTTAATATTTCCTTTGAAAGAACCTTTTGTTCCGATAATAATTTTCCCTTTGCAATTAATAGAACCTTCTACCGAACCATCAATACGAAAATCGCCTTCGGAGACAATTTCACCTTTAATAATAGTACCTGTTGATAGAGTATTGTGAGAAATTCCCACATTTACTTCTTCTAATTTTCCCATAACTTAAATTTTTATTGATACGTTTAAATTCTATAAAAAAATCCCAAAATATAACTTTGGGATTTTGAGCCGGCAGAGGGATTCGAACCCACGACCCCGAGATTACAAATCACGTGCTCTGGCCAACTGAGCTATGCTGGCAAATGGGTAAGCGACCTACATCGCACCGCTCAACCAACTACCCTTGCTGCCGTCAAGCCCTGGGGGATTTGAAGGGAGCTGGTCGTGCAGGACTTACCCGAGTGCAAAGGTAGAACTTTTTGAAAAAAAAACAAATAGATTGGGCTAAATCTCTATGAACGTTTGTAAATATTGAAGATTCTTTGATTTAAGGTTTGGAGAAAGAAGCATTTACATTTAATTATTTTTGTATCTTTTCATGTGTATTTAGATCAAATAATGTTACCTTTGTGGAACAATATTGATAATCGTTACTTCGTGTTATGGAAAATAATGGTACTAAATTTTCTATGTTTCACTTGTCCATGTATTATGGCTTATTTCTAGGTCTATTTTTGATATTGCGTTTTTTTCTTTCCGCTTTTAGCCCAAGTTCTATGACTTTTAGTTTTTTGGTGCTTCTTGCCACATGTTTAATTCCTGTTTTGGCATATTTTTTTGCTAAAAAATTTAGAGATAATTTTTTTGAAGAAAATGTACGTTATGCACACATTTATATGTTCTGCTTTCTGCTTTTTTTCTTTGCCAGTCTTTTCTTGGCTGCTGTTGAATACATATTTTATCAATACATTCAACCCGACTTTTTGAATCAGCAATATTCTTTGTTATTGGATGAAATGAAACTTCTGGAAAAACAAATACCCGACTTGTCTACTTATGCTGCTGAAATTACAAAAGTGGGAGTTCCTTCGGCGATAGAAGTTGCCATTCAAAATATTTGGATTTATTCTTTCTTCGGAATGGTAATAGGTTTTATATTTGGATTTTTCCTGAAAAGAAACAATAAAAAAACATTATAATGGATATTTCTGTTATCATACCTCTGTACAACGAAGAAGAGTCTATTGTAGAGCTTTTTGAATGGATAAAAAAAGTGATGCTAAGGGAAGGTCGTTCTTATGAGGTCATATTCATAAGTGATGGTAGTACTGATAATTCTTGGAAAATCATTGAAGGGTTGAGTTTACAAAATGAAAATGTAAAAGGTATTAAATTCCGTCGCAATTATGGTAAATCACCTGCTTTGTATTGTGGATTTAATGAGGCAAAAGGAGATGTTGTTGTTACAATGGATGCCGATTTGCAAGATAGTCCTGAAGAAATTCCGGATTTGTACAAAATGATAATGGAACAGGATTACGACTTAATTTCCGGTTGGAAACAAAAACGTTACGATCCTTTGTTTAGCAAGAATATTCCAAGTAAACTATTTAATGCCACGGCTAGAAAGGTATCCGGAATACGCTTACACGATTTTAATTGCGGATTGAAAGCATACAAGCTAGAGGTAGTGAAAAATATTGAAGTTTATGGAGAAATGCATCGCTATATACCTTTTTTGGCAAAATCAGCAGGTTTTACTAAGATAGGAGAAAAGGTAGTTTCTCATCAAGCTCGTAAATACGGACAAAGTAAATTTGGTTTAGCTCGTTTCATTAATGGCTATTTGGATTTAATAACTATTTGGTTCTTGTCAAAATTTGGTATAAAACCAATGCATTTTTTTGGCGTATGGGGTAGTATAATGTTCTTGTTTGGCTTAATATCGGTGGTAGTTGTAGGTGTAAATAAATTATCAGCTATTCTCGAAGGAGTAAGGGCTCCATTGGTAACAAATAGCCCTTATTTTTATTTATCTATGTTAGCCATGATTTTGGGCGTTCAATTTTTTGTTACAGGTTTCTTGGGAGAATTGATTAGTCGTACATCCTCTGAAAGAAATAATTACAATATTGAAAAAAAAACAAATTTGCAGTAAATTATATAATTAATTGATAGACAATGGATAATACATTTATGGAAATAGTGAAATATACAGTTCCCGTTTTGTTGATGCTCATATTCGCATATTTCTTTTTAAGAAGCAGCTTTAAAAATGAAGAAAATAGGCGTAGATATGATTTGTACAAGTCTGCTGTATCGATAATCACACCTGTTAGATTAACTGCTTACGAGCGTGTTGTGTTGTTTTTAGAACGAATTAGCCCCGAGTCCTTGTTAGTGCGTGTTCAAGATAGCAATATGAATAGTTTGCAGTTTCATTCAGCGTTACTTGCTTCGGTTCGTGCAGAATACGAACACAATTTATCTCAACAAGTTTATTTAAGTAAAGAAGCTTGGACATTGGTAAGAAATGCCAAAGAAAGTATCATTCAATTAATAAACACCTCCGCAGCAGGTGTCCCGCCTCAAACTCCTTCCTATGAATTGGCAAAAGTGATTTTAGAAACGTACCAGGCAGCGGATGAAACACCTACTGCTTTGACAATCAATTTTTTAAAATCGGAAATAAAAAACTATTTTGGGTAAATTGGAAGTAATGAATTTTATAGAATTAGCTAAAAGTCGCTCTTCTGTTAGAACTTATTTATCGAAGAAAGTAGAAGAAGATAAAATTAGTTATATGCTGGATTGTGCAAGATTTGCTCCTTCTGCCGTAAATAGTCAACCTTGGACTTTTATTATTGTGCAAGAAGATGAAAATAGACAATATCTTCAAGCTTGCTATGATAGAGAATGGTTTAAATCAGCTCCTTTATATATATTGGTTTGCGGAGATCATTCACAGTCTTGGCATCGAAAAAGTGATAACAAGGATCATTGCGATATTGATATTGCCATTGCGGTAGACCATCTTGTTTTAGCTGCCACTGAGCAAGGTTTAGGAACTTGTTGGGTTTGTAATTTTGACACGGCTTTGTGTTCAAAATTATTTCAGTTATCGAATGATATGAAACCGGTAGTTATATTGGCTATTGGTTATTCGGATGGAAATTATGGGGAGAAAATCAGAAAAGAGATGAGTGAAATTGTTATTAGAAAATAAAAAAAAATAGCTGATAGTGAAATATTTAAAGAATATAATAATTGTTTCCTTTGTTTTATTTTCCTTGTATAGTTGTACAGAAAAGGAGTGCTTAGTTTCAACTCAAACACTTTTGGGTATTGAGTTTACAAATAAAAGTGATGGAACTTCTTTAAAGTTGGATAGTTTGACTGTCTCGGGTGTAGAATCCGATTCTATTTTGTATAACAATCAAAAAAGTGTAACGTCCATTTATCTTCCGCTTCGTATTTCTGAAAATGAAACGGCATTTGCTTTAAAAATGAATGGAGCTAATGATACGTTAATCATTCAACACAGATCATTTCCTCAATTGCTCAATGAAGAATGTGGTTGCGTGGTTTTTCAAACCATTGATTCGGCAAAAATAGTGGGAGAGCGGACAGCTGCGGTTCAAATTGTTAATTCCCAAATTCAAAATACAAAGAATGAAATCCATCTTAAAATATCTTTATAGTATTATTTTGTTCTTTTTTTTCTGTGCAGAGGTATTTGCTACAGAGGAAATAAAAGAGCAATCGATACAAAAACAAAAGGTTTTTCAAGGTATTTATTTGAGTGCAGATGCCTATGCTCCTATTGCAAGTTTTTTCAATGGAGGCATTTTTGGTGCGGAAGCTTCTCTTGATGTTAATCTGTGGAATCGTTTATATCCGGTTTGGGAAGTTGGAATGATGAATATGGATGAGTCATTTGATGATTATAAATATACGTCATCCGGCTATTATAATCGTTTGGGTATTAACTATAATTTCATCAAAAATCAAAATGGTGCTGATAACATGTTCTATATTGGTTTGCGATATGGCTCTTCTGATTTGGATTACAAATTATATGATGTAGCTATCAGTAGCAATTATTGGAATGAAAATACCGTTTCTGCTATAGAAAAAAAATCAGTGCATGTTGGTTGGGGTGAATTTCTGGTAGGAATAAGAGCCGAAATGCTAACCAATTTTTATATGGGATTTTCAGTGAGGTATAAAGCCCTTCTTCATTTTTATGACAGTCAATTAACTTCTCCCTCTTATATACCTGGTTATGGAGCTAATAATGAAAGCAACTGGGGGTGTACTTATACGGTGACATATAAATTGCCGTTTTAACGTATTTTTATTTTGCTTAAAAACAATATTATTTTTACCTTTGCACCTCTTTTAGTAGGAGAAATCTCAAAAATATTCAGAAATTACTTGAACAATTATGTCTGATACCAAAATACTGAATCGAGCAGCTGATAATATTCGTATTCTCGCGGCTTCAATGGTCGAAAAGGCCAAGTCGGGACATCCTGGCGGAGCAATGGGTGGAGCTGATTTTATTAATGTTTTGTATTCTGAATTTTTGATTTTTGATCCTGAAAATTCTCAGTGGGAAAACAGAGACAGATTCTTTCTAGATCCCGGTCATATGTCTCCCATGCTTTATTCGGTACTTGCTCTAATGGGGAAGTATGAAATGAATGATTTAAAATCTTTTCGTCAATGGGGAAGTGTTACGCCGGGTCATCCTGAAGTTGATGTAGAGAGAGGAATAGAAAATACTTCAGGACCTTTGGGTCAAGGTCATACTATGGCTGTTGGAGCCGCTATTGCCGAACGTTTTATGGCAGCAAGATTTGGTGAATGGACTAAGCACAAAATTTATACCTATATTTCTGACGGTGGTATTCAAGAGGAAATCTCTCAAGGTGCAGGTCGTATTGCAGGAACTCTTGGGTTGAGCAATCTCATCATGTTTTTTGATGCTAATAATGTCCAACTATCCACTTTCGTAGAAGATGTTTCAACGGAGGATACTGCAAAAAAATATGAGGCTTGGGGCTGGAACGTCATAACAATTAACGGGAATAATACCGAAGAGATACGTAATGCTCTTACACAAGCGAATCAAGAACAAGAAAAGCCATCTCTTATAATAGGTAAAACTCTTATGGGAAAAGGGGCGATGAATTCAGATGCTTGTAGCTTTGAGAATAAGGTTTCCACACATGGACAGCCTCTTTCTGCAGCTGGAGCTTGTATCCGAAAAACAGTGGAACATTTAGGGGGGAATCCCGACGAACCATTTCAAATATTTCCTGAAGTTGCAGTATTATATGAAAACAGAAAGAACGAGTTGCGTTCTATGGTAGCTGATAAAAAGTCTATTCAAACAAAATGGGAAAAAGAAAATCCTGATTTGGCTTTGAAATTTAAGCAGTTTTATTCAGATAAAGCACCTGTTTTTGATTTTGAAAAGATTGTGCAAAAGCAGGATCAGGCAACAAGAAGTGCTTCTAGTACGATTTTGAGTGCTTTTTCCGGACAAATAGAAAATATGATTGTTTCATCTGCCGATTTATCCAATTCGGATAAGACAGATGGTTTTTTGAAAAATAGTAAACCTCTTAAAAAAGGTGATTTTACAGGAGGTTTTTTGAATGCAGGAGTTAGTGAATTGACGATGGCATGTATTATGAATGGGTTGGCTTTACATGGTGGTATTATTCCGGTTTGTGGAACTTTCTTTGTGTTTTCGGACTACATGAAACCCGCTTTGCGTATGTCAGCTTTAATGGAGCTCCCAGTAAAGTATGTATGGACACATGATGCTTTCAGAGTGGGAGAGGATGGTCCGACACATCAACCAATTGAACAGGAATTACAAGTTCGTTTGTTAGAATCTTTGAAAAATCATAATGGAAGAAATTCTATGTTGGTATTGCGTCCGGCTGATGTTGACGAAACTACCGTAGCTTGGAAAATGGCTTTGGAAAATATTAAATCTCCAACAGGGTTAATTTTTTCCCGTCAAAATATAAAAAGCTTGCCTCGTGGCAATGAACCCTACAAAAAAGCATTGGGGGCAGAAAAAGGAGCTTACATTGTCAAAGAAGGTTCAGGAAAAATAGATATTGTTCTCTTGGCTAATGGATCTGAAGTATCAACCTTATTTGAAGCTACAAAGTTGTTAGAAGAACGCAAAAATTTGCAAGTGCAAATAGTCTCTGCTCCGTCAGAAGGTTTGTTTATGAATCAATCTGAGGTATATAGGAAAAGTGTTATTCCTGATGATATTCCTATTTTTGGATTAACATCAGGTCTATCCTTGACATTACAAAATTTGGTAGGGCAAAAAGGTAAAGTTTTTGGTTTAAATCATTTTGGTTATTCAGCACCTTATACAGTGTTGGATGAAAAGTTCGGATTTACGGCTGAAAATGTTTATAACCAAGTTTGTGCTTATCTGAACCTGTAAGATGGATTTATTCTCGATTGTTTTATTGGCAATTGCATTAGCGATGGATTGCTTTGCGGTATCTATTGCAAGTGGTGTTGTTTTGAAGCATTTTAAATTGCTGCCTGTTTTAAAAATGGCGTTTTTATTCGGATTTTTCCAAGGTTTAATGCCGTTGATTGGATTTTTTGTAGGCGTTCATTTTAAAAATCAGATAGAGAGCTATGATCATTGGATTGCCTTAATCATTCTGTGTGCAATCGGTTTGAAGATGATTATAGAAGATTTTGAAAAAAAAGATGATAAAAGTGAGAAAAATTTGAATCCGTTTGCGTGGAAATCAGTACTTTTGTTGTCGATAGCAACGAGTGTCGATGCATTGGCCACCGGGATTATATTTATCACTCAGCCGCATTTATTATTGACTAGTGTGTTGATAATAGCTTTAGTTAGTTTCTTGCTTTCTTTTTTTGGATTATTCCTTGGAGGTTATTTTGGAAAGAAATTTACTGCTAAGTTTGGTGTGTTGGGTGGAATTATTTTAATTGCAATTGGCATTAAAATTCTTTTGGAACATATATATTTTTGATTCTTTTGACTCCGTAGCTCAGCTGGTAGAGCAATTGACTCTTAATCAATGGGTCGTGGGTTCGAGCCCCACCGAGGTCACAAGTTTATAAAACGCTGCAAATCAATTCTTTATAATTGAATATTGCGGCGTTTTTTTTGATTTTTCACGTTATTTTTCGCATATTTTTTAATCAAAAACGCCCATAAAACACCAAAGCAAATCAAAAACGTTGCAAAAACCGTGCAAATTTTTTATAAAATATGGCTTCAATGATTATGATTTCAGATACAAAGTAGAGTGGGTGAAAAACAACCTATTTAGAATTAAAATTTGACTCCATATAATAATTACAATACCGAATTTATTACGAAAGGATAATCGTTTTCAGGAACCGTACAGTAGTTTCATTGTTATCAACAGAACATACCAGAATCTTTCGTATTAATGGCTTCTCTAATTGTTTTTATCTAATCTAATATTCTTAACTTGTATATCCTCAATAAATAATTGTTCCATTTGTTGTATTTCTTTCGATTTTTCAACTGAAAAAGTTAATGTAGAGCCCTGCTATAATGGCAGAAGTAATAACTCCACATATATTTGCACCTAGAGCTTCAGGTAAAATCATGCTAGTAGCATTTGCTTTTGTAACTTCTTTTTGTGCAACTTTTGCTGTTGATGGAACACAGCTGACACCCGCAATACCAATCGTCGGATTGAAATTTCCCTTCTTGATAAAATACATTATATAACCCCCGATGATACCTCCGATGCCTGAAAATAATAAAGCTAATATTCCTAAGATTAACAATTTTAAAATTCTAGGATCTAGTAATAAATGTGCTTCGCAAAGAACCCCTAATGTCAAACCGAGAAAAAAGGTTGATCCGTATAGAAGCGGACCGCTTATAAATTCGTGAATATGTGTCAATTTTGCTTCTTTTACAGCTATACCCAAGAATAAAGAGAAAAATAATGGAGAAGCAACAGGGAAAAGTAGGCAAAGTATTACACACATTATTGATGCAGCTGCAAGTTTTGCTGTTTCTGAAACATTTTTTCGAGGTTTCTCTTTCGATTTATCGATTTTAATGGCTCGAAGTTTTTTAGGAATTAATAAACGTATAAGATAAGGGTATCCGCCATAGGTTAATCCTAGATATAAATATGCGACTACCGTAATAGGAACAAATAGGTGTTTTGCTAGCGACAATGAGGTAAATAAAACCATTGGGCCATCAGCTCCTCCTACCATGGCTATAGAAGCAGCTTCTTTTGCAGTTAAGCCCATCAATTGTGCAATTGGGACAGTAACAAAAGTTCCTAACTCAGCACATAAAGCAAGTAACATACTTGAAAAAGGACGTTGTAGGAGATAACCGATATCTAATATAGAACCTATTCCCATAAAAACAAGGCATGCGATTAGTCCGTTACTGAATGTAAATACATATATGGGTTGTAAAAAGTCAATTTGCAGCAAATTGAAAAGTTGTTGTACATCGGTCACCATTGAATCAAGAAACAAAGTGCCTTGTACGGAGCCATTTTCAGCGAATCCACCCGGAATTCCGGCCGGTAAAAACATTACCGATGCATTTATTGTAGCCATTCCCAAACCCATCGGAACCATTAGAAGGGCTTCCAAGATGCCCTTTTTACCAAGATACATCAAAAATAGCCCAAGAATGATAAGAAAAATACGCGTTATTGAAACAGAAATATTAGAAGAAAAGAGTGTGGCAATTCCCTGAAATTGATTGAGAAAATCAAAAAAATTATTCATAGTATGTGATTTACGGTTATTCTTTTTCCTTTGATAAAATCTTATTAATTAACCAAATAACGCCTGCAATAAAAAAAGATATTAAAGCGGTTTGCAAGAAAATAAATAATATCGTCATGGGTAAATATTTTAAGTAAATAATAGATTCAATAACAAAATCAGCATTGGGTAAATTTGTAAATTTTACTGCTTAATTTATCCCAGAATTGAAAACTAGTCTCAAAGTTATATAAAATATAATGATTTTTTTATTTTTTTATGTAAAACTAATAAGTAAATTTTACTTGATAGAGCTCTTTCAATAATTTTTGTAGCGTATTGGAGAAAAGCTTCATTTATTTGTAGTATTTTTATCTTACTAATGAACAATTGGTCGTTTGTTGCTTCGTTTTTTAGACGTAAGGGTGAAAATTATCATTAAAATTGCAGCAATCAAAGCCATTGCTGCCCCAAAGTAGAAAGGGGCATTGGAATTCACATGGTCGTATAGTAATCCTGCTATCAGGCTAGCTGGTAGCAATGTGATACCTAGTACCGCTTGGTAAATACCGAATCCTGTTCCTTTGATGTCCTTGCTTACAATGTCCGCAACCATTGCTTTTTGAGTGCCATCCGTTAGTGCACTATACAAGCCATATAACGTAAATAGCAGAATAAAAGCACTGATGGTATTAAATTTGCCGAAGCAATAATAAACTACCGCATAAACCAAAAATCCGGCAATGATTAATTTTTCGCGTCCAATTTTATCCGATAATTTGCCAATGGGAATGGCAAGTAGTACCGATATAGTGCTAAAAATCATGTAAACAAAAGGAATGTAGGCTTTGTTTATACCTGTTTCCGTCGTCTTTACAAGCAATAGTGCATCTGCTGAATTTCCCAATGTAAAGACGAAGACAATGATCAGAAAAAAGTAAAAGCTTTTTGGAAGTGTTTTTAATGATACTTTATTTGTTCCTTTTTGCTTTTCAGTTTTTACATCTTTGATGAAAATAATGATAGTTAGAACTCCTAAAATAGCAGGAATCGTTGCCAATAAAAAAATATTGGTATAATTGGTGGGGAAGAAGTAAAGAAGGATAAACGCAATTAAAGGACCTATAATGGCACCACTGTTGTCCATTGCTTTTTGGAACCCAAAGGTTTTTCCGGCATCTTTTTTCTTTATGGAGGCACAAATTAGGCTATCACGTGGAGCTGCTCTAAGTCCTTTGCCAATACGTTCAAAAAATCGTAAAAATAAAATTTGCAGAGGTATTCGTGCTAAGGCATAGAGGGGTGTTATGAGGGCAGTTATACCATACCCGATAATCATAAAAGGTTTATTTTTGCCTAATTTGTCACTCCAATAACCGGAAAATGCTTTTAATAAAGAAGCGGTGCTTTCCGCAATACCTTCAATTAAGGATATGGTTGTTTTTGATGCTCCGATTGACAATAAAAAGAGAGGCATCACACTATAAATCATTTTAGTGGATGTGTCCGTAAAAAAGCTCGTTAGTCCTGTGAAAAACGCATTTCTTTGGACTCCGAATATTTTGTCTTTTTTTTCAGAGTTTGGCATGAAAATTAAAAATAAGAAAGTTTTATTTTCAAATAAATTTTTCCAATTCTTTGTATAAAGCAACTGTAGGTAAGCCCATTACATTAAAATAAGAACCCTCAATTCGTTCTATTCCAATAAAACCTATCCACTCTTGTACGCCATAGCTTCCCGCTTTATCGTATGGTTGGTAAACAGATAAATAGTGTTCAATTTCTTCGTCTGTTAATTCTTTGAAAGTTACTTTTGATGTTGAGGAAAAGCTTGTTTCTTTATTTTTTGTAAATAAGCAAACTCCGGTGATGACTTCATGGGTTTGTCCTGAAAGTTGACGAAGCATCTCTTTGGCATTATTTTTATTTTTTGGTTTCCCTAGTACCTTATTTTGAAGCAAAACAATTGTGTCAGCGGTAATTGCCAACGTGTTTTCCGATAGTTGGTTAACATAAGCTTTGGCTTTTTCTTGAGCAATATGGATTGGAATTTCTTGTCCGATTAAATGTTTAGGAAAAGTTTCATTAATATCAACAAATGTTGCCATAAAGTCAATTTCTAAACCCTTTAACAATTCTTTTCGACGGGGAGAATTGGAAACTAATACTACTTGATAATTTTTCAGTTTTTCTTTTAGTAACATCTGTTTTAAAAATTGATGGTAAAAAGAAAATATACAAACACACTATACAGTGAACCAATAATCATCATGTATTTACAAAAAGAACTTGCTTGGTGAAAATCGTTTTTTCCTTTGGCCTTGATAATTAAATATAAAAAGGCAATAAAAGGGAGTAAAATACCGAAAATAAAATATTTCTTTGTGATGTTATCTACAGCAAAATGAATTTTTGTGAAAGCAAAAAATCCTATTAGAGCTACTGTTGCAATTGTCAATACATACAAAAATATCTTTGTTTTTTTTATTCCCCAAACAATAGGCATTGTTCTACACTCCATTTCTCGGTCGCCTTCTATATCTTCAACATCTTTTACAATTTCTCTTATCATTGTCAGCAAAAAAGCAAAAAGAGAAAATCCTCCTACCCAAGAGTATATTTCACTCACAATTGGAGTTTCGAAAATTATTGGTCCAAACATTTTTGAGAGTACCGAACATTCGACATATCCTACTAAAAAAATTGACATGGCTGCACAAAATCCGATAATGATATTGCCAATTAAAAACTGGCGTTTATAAGCACCTGAATAGAACCAAAGTAGACCCGGTATGATGATAAAAATAAAACCTGCTTTTATATCTCTTACTAAATATGCCAAAATGAGTCCACATAAAGTTCCGATTCCTATTAGTATTTGAAAATAGGTTGCTGCACTTTTTCTTGATATTGTTTTCCCTACGATGACCTTTTCCGGACGATTTATCATGTCTATTTTTGTGTCAAAATATTCATTAATAGCATATCCTCCTGCTGCAATAAATACGGAAGAACAAACTAACAATATAAATTCTATAGAACCATAGCAAGCTTGTCCCATTTGGTATTTATCCAAAATAGGTAAGACAATACCATAGTACATAAGTACTTGAAAGAAAATAATAGCAATTAGATTTTTATATCGTACTAATTTGATATAATCAATAATGTTAAGTGATTTCATTTTATATAACTGTTAAATTTTACCAACCGAATGCATGAGTATCTTTCATCCATTTATCTTGAGCTTTTAGTACTTGCTCAATTACGTCTCTTACGCAACCTTCGCCACCTTTGTAGTTTGATATGTATTTCGAAATTGCCTTGACTTCCACAGCAGCATCGGCAGGACAGGTAGGTACACCAGCCAATTCCATTACAGGAATATCAGGAATATCATCACCCATATACAAGACATCTTGTGCGTTTAAATTGTGTTTTTTGAGAAATTCATTAAAATTTTTTGTTTTGAAAGAAGAGCCAAGGTAAATGTCATTTATTCCCAGACCTTCAAATCGTACGCGAATAGCTTCTGTTTTTCCTCCCGTAATAATAGCTACGGGGAAACCCATTTTTACCGCCAGTTGTATGACATATCCATCTTTTATATTTGCCATACGCATTGGCTCTCCACTTGGAAAAAGGGGAATGCAATTTAGAGATAATACACCATCAACATCGAAAGCAAATGCTTTGATATGCGTTAAATCTTCTTTGAAATTAGTACTCATTGAATATGATGTTTTTCGTAAATGCTTTTGCTTAATAAACTGTAAATCTCAGCTTTCTGATCTGCTTGTTTTCTCAGAATACTCAGATGCTTATTGATAATGTTTTCGTCAAATCTAACAGCCGGACCTGTTTGAGCTTCAATAGGGGAGAGCGTTTTTACTTTTTCAGTAGTCTCTTCGATTAAAGGAATAAGTTGTTGAAACATGAACCCTGATTCTGCCAGTAGCTCATCGGATAATGTATATAGATGATTGACAAAATTAGAACAAAAAATAGCTGCTAAATGTATTTTTCCTCTTTGGTCCGAATTAATATCGAAAACGCAGTCACTTATTTTTTCAGCTATCTGGTGCAGTTTGTAAACATTCTCAGGAGTGTTGGCTTCCAAGTATAGTGGAATTTTTTTCCAATCGACCTTTTTTTCTTTTGACAAAGTTTGCAAGGGGTAGAAGACTCCGACATTTTCTGAAAAAGATTGCAAAATCTTAATTGAAACACTTCCTGCCGTATGAACTAATAACCCGTTGTTGAAAGAAATATTTTTTAAGGCATTTTCTATTTCACTATCCTTTACACAACAAAAATAAACGTCTGCTGTGCCCATAACTTTGGTTTTATCAGTGGTGTATGGAATATTTAATAATTTGCCCAAAGTGCTTGCCGAATTTTCTGTTCGACTATAAATCTGACAAATATTCATTCCGATTTTTTGTAACGTTGTGGCTATTTGTGTGGCAACATTACCGGCACCAATGAAAACAATCTTAAACATGAAATTTAAAATTTATCAAAATGTAATTTTTCTTTTTGAAGCTTTTCTTCATCAAAAGGTTTTCTTTCCTCTATTTTATATCCAATACTTATGATTGATTCGACAGCATATCCTTCAGGAATGTTGAGAACATTTCTAACATATTTATCAGAATTAACTTTTTCTTGTTTAGAGTTTCTGTTTCGTATTTGCACCCAGCAACTTCCTAAACCCAAATCTTCGGCAGTTAGTTGCAGCAAAATAGATGCAATAGATGCGTCTTCAACCCAAACATCACTTTTTTCAGTATTAGCAATTACAACAATTGCAAGGGGAGCCTCAGCTATAAAACCACTAGCATGTTCTTTGCAATTACTTAGTTGAGAGAGAATATCCTTGTTTGTTACAGCAATAAATTCCCATGGATTTGCCCTTTTTGAAGATGGAGACATTAAAGCTGCATTCAGTAACGTATCTATATCTTTTTTTTCAACGGGTTTGTCTTGATATTTTCTGCAACTACGTCTTTTTTTTAGTAATTCATATACGGATACCATAATTTTTGCCTTTTTATTTTGAATTTAATACATTGAAAAAGTAAACAAAATTAATTGAAAAAGCTTGGTTGCTGGAACGAGCAAAATAGTCAGATTTGCTGTTTTTAAAGATGTCACCCAAACCAAAATCATAGCGAGCTTCTAATTGGAAACATCCTGCTTTTTTTGTTCTTATTTCCAATCCTGACCCACCCAAAATACTATAATCCAATTTATTTTCTACAGCAGTTATTTGTTGGTATGCAGTTGGATTTGTGTAAGTGCTATTGCTCTTTTCAGAAATGAGATAACGTATTTTAGGTCCTAAATTGACAAAAAAGCGAGACTTTTCTTTTCCAAAATATATATGGGTAAGTAGAGGTAATTCCACATAATCTAGATTTTTACTAAAGGTTCCATCCGATGTATTAGCTTCTGTCCATCCTCTTTGACTGTAGTTTAGTTCCCATTGCAATCCGAAATGCTTTTGAGTGATGTATCGAAACGAAAGTCCTCCATTATAGGTATAATTAAATTTCTGTGATACTGTCGGGTCAAAACTTACCGTGGGGTATGTTGCACCAAAATTGACTCCTACACAAAATTCTTTTTTAAATTCAGAATTTTGCGATTGAGCACTCATTGCAATAGTCGTCGCAATAATACATAAAGCTATTTTTAATTTCATTTATTTTAACGAGTTAATTCCAGATTCATTAAAAGATTGCATAAAAACACCTCTGTTTATGTAGCCTCCAGTCGCTGATACTTGTTCAAACATCAAATTCATTTGTAGCAACTCTGTGGTGGAATTTTTCATTTCTTTTTCAAAGTTTTTACCATAATGTTCTATTAAACTAAGAAAATAAAAAGAAAGATCGTATCCAAGTGCAGCATAATTTGGTACACTCTGAGTGTTTGATATACCGAAATTATATCTAAAATCGGTAAAGAATTTCATTGTTTTGGGAGCATTGAAATTGATGTAATGATTAGTATAAGAATAGAGAGGTTTGCTATACAAACCTGTCAATTGTAGAGAGTGCCATTCTGGAAAGCCAAATACGCTAATGTTCGGTTGGCGTGTTTGTTCAATCGCATTGCCAATTTGTGTCAAAGCTATAATGTCCGTAGTGGGCACTACGATGACTATGTCTTTATTGGCTGCCTTGGCAATGGAATCGATCTTATGTGTTGTATTTGTATTTGCAATAAAACTTGTGAATGACATTTTATCATCATTCATTTTTTTCTTTAGGGCTGTAATAAAATCCTTTTTATCATTAGCATCATCTTTTTTAGGGTTTACAATAACAATCTTTTTATTGGCAAAAAGTCGGCAAAATTCTTTGGTGACAGGCTCTGTTAAATCATCTTGTGGGCTAATAACCTGGAAAATATATTTGTTAGTTGCTAATTCCTTTATGTTCGGCGAAAAAGGAACGACTACCTTTATTTTGTTCTCTTTTGCAAATTCACCTATAGAAGCTATTTGACTGGTGTAAGCAGGACCAATAATAATGTCTACGGTTTTCATTTCCGGTTTTGCCAACACACTGGTTAGTTGAGATTGCGTTTTGCCAATGTCAAACGTATTCACTTCTACAGAAAGTCCAGTCTTTCTCAAAGAATCAATTGCCAAAAGAGATCCTTCATAAAACTCCATAAATCGATTCATGTTGGCATCTCTTACTTCCGCATCTAAATTAAAAGGGAGGAGAATAGCCATTTTTACTTTGTTGGTAGGTTTGATTTCTGGAACCGCAATTTTTTCTTCTTGTTTTTCTTGTTCTTTTGGTGTGATAAGAGTTTGGGTTGCAAGAATTGTTTCGTCGTTTGTTTTTTCTTTTTTCTGAAAAGCACCCGTTGTAACTTCTTGATATTTCTTTTCAGCTTTTTCTTCAGGAATCCGTAAAACAGATTTGACTTCTAATCCTTTTGAAACAGATGGATTAAGTTTAATAATATCATCAACACTAACATTGTATTCTTTTGATATACTGTACAGTGTTTCTTTTCGTTTAACTATATGTTCTCTATATTTTTGAGGATTATTACTTTCTGATTTGACAATTGTGGTTTTGGGCATGTCATTATCATCCTGTAATTTTTTTTTAGCTTTCAACGAGTTTTGGGAAATTTCTTTGGCGTCAATAGTTGATGCAGAAGAACTTATTTTTAAAATGGAACCGACGTGCAATAATTGCTTCGATTCAGGATTTAATTTATATATTGATTCTTCTGTAACGCCATATTTTTTTGATATGGAGAATATCGTTTCTCCTTTAGTTACGGTATGAGAAATAATGCTTTCTTTTTTATTTTTTGATTCCGAAACTACAGGAATTTTTATTTTTTGTCCGACTTTTAATCCATTTTTTGTTTCCGGATTAGCTTCTGTAATTTCTTCCTGTTGTACTCCAAATTTATTTGAGATGGAATAAAAGCCTTCGCTTTTTTCAACTTTATATAGGTAGTACTGTTTACCGTTTACAGTTACTTTTTCGTAATCGAAATCTTTTGCCTGTGTTGACAATACAAAAAGACATACTATAAGCAGTACCCAATTTTTTTTATTCTTAATCATAGTATTTTTGTTGAAATATATTACTGTACTGCAAAGATAAAAAAAAACAATAAATCGAAGACCTTTTTATGATAATAAAACTCTTGTCTGTTTTCTAAAAATCATTAACTTTACCAACCATATTTTGTTGTACTTTCAATTACCTGCACAATGAAGAAAATACTATTAGGAATTATCATAAGTTTCACTTTCTTAACATCTTATGCACAATTTTCCATACAAGGGGTTCCTTCTGTAGGATATTTACAAAGCAATTTAGACACTGTTTTGGTTGTGGATGGGTTGGCTAATGGAACCCTATCTTATACTTCATCAACGAACAGTGATTTTGTTTGGAAATTTTATGACCTTAATGGAAATTTAACTTCGCTGGCTACTGATAATCAAGTAAAAATGTCTTCTGTTCCTTTGCAGGATGCTCCTTCATTAGGTTATGAATTGGAAGTTGATGGACAGAAAAAGTATGTCTGGGTTTTTGATTACACTAAATTCGGTGTACAATTAGACAGCATCAAAATAGATACAAGTACTGAAGATAAGTGCAATTTTATCCAACTTGTTCCTTATATCACTGCGGAAAAAATGAAATTTGAACGCTATGATCAAACTACAATTTCTTATGAAGTAACAAGGTTGTTCGATTTGCAATATGATTCTACCTATTTTTCTGAAAGTTCCTATGTCTCACAGCCTGTTTCTCGTGTAATTTCTCAGGCATCACAAATACAAGTGACCTCTCCATTAGGAAATACCTCCTATAAATTGTCGGGAGATCAGTTTGCAAAAAAATTTGGTAGGGAACAATCAGTAGAAACGGATACATTACAAGCTTTTGCGACGGCTATTAATCCGAAAGTGACCATTCAGACAAGAACAGCTACTAATGAAATGCAGAAGGATCAGTCTGAAGATACAACGTTGAGTGGCTCTGCTCCTTTAGAAGTTGAGATACTTAGTTATCCCAATGTGCCTGCTGCTAACGATTTTGAGTGGTGTTTGTCTACAGAATCAGATTTTTCAACGTGTCAATTGTCTTATACAGATAAAGATTTTCGTTATTCTTTTAAAGAACCGGAAACGTATTATCTGAGATTGAGAGTTTATAATTCAGATGCAACGTGCTCTTCAGAAATATCTTACAAAATTAATGTGTTAGAATCTTCGTTGGATGTTCCCAATGTCTTTACTCCCAATGGTGATGGTAAAAACGATGAGTTCAGAGTGGCTTATAAGTCAATACTTACGTTCAGTGGTGCTGTCTATGATCGTTGGGGTCGCTTAGTATATAATTGGACAGATCCCGGAAAAGGTTGGGATGGAAACATCGGTGGAACGAAAGCGTCTGAAGGCACTTATTTTTATTTTATAGAAGCAACTGGAGTGGATAAGGATTCAGATGGCAACAATGTTAAGTATGTCAAAAAAGGTAATGTAAATTTGTTGCGTTAATTTTATTTCAATTCCAGAATTTCCAAATCTTTTATATCATTTTTGTCTATTGCAAATCTCATAATTGTCCGCACTTGCTGAAAGCCTTCCTTTCCTGCTGCTCCGGGATTCATGTGCAATAAATTCAGCTTTTTATCATACATAACTTTTGTTATGTGTGAGTGTCCGCAGATGAATAGCTTTGGAGGGTTGCTTATCAAATCGTTCATTATAACCTGGTTATATTTGCCCGGATAACCACCGATGTGTGTTATCCATACCGATATATTCTCAATTGTAAAACGATTATGCAATGGAAAATGTAGTCGTATGTCTTGACCATCAATATTACCATACACGGCACGTATTTTCTGCCCCTTTGAAGCTAACTTTTGAATTATTTCGATGTTACCGATATCTCCTGCATGCCAAATTTCGTCACATTTTTCGAAAAATTCGGCGTATTTTTCATCCCAGTATCCATGCGTATCGGACAGTAATCCTACGGTTGTCATGATTTTTAGTTTTAGCTTTTCAACTAATTATAGATAGCGTAAAGGTACAAAATCTTGCCAGAAAACGATTGTCGGATAAACATTTATTGTGTAAAGTTTTCTATTTTTGTACAAAAAACTGAACATGGAGAATAATACAGCAAAGGAAATAAAAATCGACGATTATAATTATTCTTTGCCTGATGAATGTATAGCTAAATTTCCCCTGAAAGAAAGGGATAAATCGAAACTTCTTGTTTATAAGAACGGATATATAGAAAAATCTTATTTTGAAAATATAGCAGGGTACATACCCCCCAAATCCTTAATGGTTTTTAATAATACAAGAGTAATACAAGCTCGTATTATTTTTGCAAAACCGACGGGTGGATTGGTTGAGATATTTTGTTTAGAACCTTTACTTCCTAATGATTATCAACTTGTTTTTCAGCAACAAACATCTTGTGTGTGGAAATGTATGGTTGGAAATTTAAAGAAATGGAAAGATAATATTCTACAAAAAGATTATGTAATCAAAGGTACGAGAACAATTCTTATTGCAGAAAAAATGGAAGCAACAGAGAATACTCTTCATATAAGATTTTCTTGGAATAATCCAACGCTTACATTTGCAGATATTTTGGATACGTTTGGAGAATTGCCCATACCTCCCTATTTGAATAGAAAGACAGAAGAGAGTGATAAGCAAACCTATCAAACGATCTATTCCAAAATCAAAGGTTCTGTAGCAGCACCAACAGCGGGTTTGCATTTCACGGAAAGGGAATTTGCTTCCTTGAAAGCTGCTGATATTTCTTTTTGTGAACTGACTTTGCACGTTGGAGCAGGTACTTTTCAACCTGTAAAATCGGAGCAAATTGGAGACCATCTGATGCATACGGAAATTATTACTGTTCAAAAAGAAACTATTCAAGCTGTACAGAAAAACTTGGGGCAAATTGTTGCTGTAGGAACAACTTCTGTTCGAACCTTGGAGTCTCTTTATTACATTGGATTGCATTTATCGAAAAATAATTCCGTACTTTCGGTCTCTCAATGGGAACCTTATCAAAAAGAGGAGAAAATAACGTCATTTCAATCTTTAGCTTTTATTCTTGATTATTTAGAACTCAATCATTTGCAGGCATTGACATGTTCTACTCAAATAATTATAGTTCCGGGATATGATTTTAAGATTGTAAATGCGATGGTTACTAATTTTCATCAACCAAAAAGTACTCTTTTGCTGCTTGTGTCAGCATTTGTAAGGGGAAATTGGAAAGAGATATATTCATTTGCCTTAAGTAACAATTTTAGATTTTTGAGTTATGGCGATAGTTCTTTATTATTTTATGATTAACATTTAACCACTAAACGTATGTTGAAAAGAATTTTTTTATTGGCATTATCTTTTATTTCTATTCAAGTATCAGCTCAAACGGCTCTTATTAAAGGTTTAATAAATGGAAATAATAATTTTAAAACAGTGGAGGTCAATTTATTTGATGGAAATCAGGTAACGAGGGTCGGACAAGCGATAATTACCGATAATACATTCAACATAACAGCTGAAGTGAAAACGGCTGAATTTTATATATTGGCTTTTCAAACTGAAACTTCTGGAAAACAGCAGATTATATTAACTCTTCATCCAAATGATAATATAAATTTATCTCTTAATTGCGATTCGAGTTCTCTTTGGGTTGAAAGTGCTTCCGGATCAAAGGATATGGATTTACTCAAAACTTACCAAGATATGGTTCGAGAAACACTTCCTCTTTTGCAACAGACACAAAAAAAATATAAAGAGGCTACTACCGCAGAGGCAAAAGTTACAATTAAAAAAGATTACGATGCTGAATATCAGAATTTTCAAAGAAATTTGCAACTGTTTTTGATCCAGAATAGTTCAATGCTTTCGTCAGCTGTTATCGCTTATTTGGAGTATGGACCAAGTTTTGAAACTCACAAAAGTTTGTTTGTTAAGATTTCTCAGTCGTTGACCCCATCATATTCCGAAAATCAGGTACTAAAAGAAATAAACGCAAAATTAAATAATCCGATCGAAATAGGAAAAATACCTCCAGCCATTGTTATTCCTAATACGGAAGGAAAACCTATTGAGTTAAGCTCTTTGAAAGGTAAGGTTGTATTGATTGATTTTTGGGCATCTTGGTGTCGTCCTTGTCGTATGGAAAATCCTAATTTGGTTAATGCATATGCAAAATATCATTCCAAAGGCTTTGAGATTTTTAGTGTCTCCCTTGATAACAACAAAACAAATTGGTTGAATGCAATAGCTGAAGATAAATTAACATGGGGAAATCATGGTTCTAATTTACAAGGATGGCGTTGTCCGATAGTAAAGGAATACAATATTTCTACTATACCTTCTTCTGTTTTAATTGATAAAGAGGGTAAAATTATAGGGATAAATTTAAGGGGTCAAGATTTGGAAAATGCATTAGCTAATGTGTTTAAATAATTTTTTTACAAAGAAGAAAATTCTGTTGTCACATTACCATTTTTGTTTTAAAATTCAACGACTATATTTGCATTGTCAATACTAATGCTAAGGCTGTAAGCAACGTTAATTCCTAATAACTATTTTCAAGTTAGTAGGTAGTGCCTACCTTTTCAAAGGTCAAATTAATTTGAGAAAAAAATAAAAGTTCGAAGGCTAAGAAACGAGCAATTAGTTATTTTTCGCATGATTCTATATAGCTGATTATTCCATTTATATTGTCAGGGTGAAACCATACAATTTCAGAGTCTCGTCTAAACCATGTCAATTGCCGTTTGGCATAATGCCTTGAATTCTGCTTTATCATTTTTTTTACTGTTTCGATATCAGAATAAACGCCATCCATATATTGATATATTTCCTTGTACCCAACGGTGTTAAGGGCATTTGTATCCTTCAAATGATAAAATTGTTTAGCTTCTTCAAAAAGTCCCAAAGCAAACATTTCTTCAACTCTTGTGTTAATTCGTTCGTAGAGTTCTTCCCGTTCTCTATTCAAACCAATCTTAATTATGCGAAAATTTCTAGCTTTTTTTGATGCTGAGAGAAAAGAAGAGTAGGGCTTACCAGTCATTAAACATACCTCAACGGCATGCATTAAGCGCTGTTTGTTTTTTAAATCGATCCTTTTGTAATGTTCTGAATCAAGGAGTTGTAATAAGTTTCTAATGCCTTCGAGACCTTGCTTTTGAAATATATCGGCAACGTTTTTTCTTGTTTCACCATCTACATATGGAATATTATCCATCCCATTGCAAACAGCATCTATGTACATCATGGAACCACCAACCATCAAAGCATAGTCATTATGCTCAAAAATATTGGACAATTTTTCTAAAACATCTTGCTCAAATTGTCCTGCACTATAGTATTCACCAAGCTCTTTTATACCTACAAATAAGTGTTCTGTTAAAGTTCTCTCGGACTCAGTAGCAGCTGCTGTTCCAATTTCTATACCCTTGTATATTTGTCTTGAATCAGCGGAAATAACAGGAGTTGAGAACTTCTTAGCCAAGGTAAGACTTAAAGCAGTTTTCCCGACTCCCGTTGGTCCGAGAACTACTATTAAGTGTTTCATTTCAAATTTTCAAAATCTTCACTAAAGTCCATGTCACTAAAGCTCTCTTCATCCAATTCCTCAATGTCAAAATCCTCGTCTCCATAAAAGTTTTCATCAATTATAGGTGCATTTGCAGCAACGGGTTTTTCAACGTCAAATGATTCTATTTGGAATTGTTCGGGAGGAGTTCCTTTTTTATTCGAACATACAGGAGCATTCATGTTTTTCCCCGGAATAATTTCTTTTAATTCTATGAAAAAAACTCTATCTGACACATAATCAAATACATATAACAGCTTCTGCTTTTCTTCAGAAATGAATTCGTCAAGACTAATATCCTCCATTATGTAGTTGTCGTATTCCGAACCCGTATTCATTTCAACCAACGTAATTTCTTGCTCTTTTTCCCAATGATCGTTGCATAAGAAAAAAGAAGTCATAAGATCCTTCGTATAATTTACTGAGTTAAGAATTGCTTCGTGAAAATCAAAAAAACTTGCTTCTGAATCAATCATAATTTCACGCATGAAGTCATCTACTTCATCAGAAATAAGAATAAATCTATAGACCATACTCTTTAAAATTTAATATAAAATTTAACTGGGTAAAATTAGTGTTTTTTTTGTATCTAGTAAAATTTCATTAAAAAAAGCGACTTGAAAAAGTCGCTTTTGAAATATATATTAAGAATTAAGCTTTCGCTCTATTTCTTCAACGCTTCCCCGAAAAATTTTGTCCGTCTCAATTAAGTCCTTAACTGTTTTGCAGGCATGTAAAACAGTAGCGTGATTTCGTTGTCCAATTGTATTTCCTATGGTAGTAAGAGATTCTTTTGTCAGCTGTTTAGAGAAATACATAGCTATTTGTCTTGCTTGTACCACTTCTCTTTTCCTTGATTTGGATAACAAACTTTCCGTTGGTAATTTAAAATATTCGCATACTAAGTCTCTAATGTTCTTTATCGTATGTTTTTTCTCTGTAATAGTAACAAGGTTACGGACTACTTTTTTTGCCAAGTCTATATTGATAACCTTTTGGTTCATTGTAGATTGAGCAATGAGGGAAATCATTGTTCCTTCTAAATCGCGGATATTATCGGTAATATTTTCTGCAATGTAAGAAATAACTGCATCCGGAACTTTTAAACCGTCTTTTTCTACTTTGGATTTTAGTATTAATTTTCTTGTTTCGAAGTCGGGTTGTTCTATTTCAGCAGATAATCCCCATTTAAAGCGCGTAAGTAATCTGTCTTCCAAACCTTCCAATTCAGCAGGCTTTTTGTCGCAAGTTAAAATTAATTGCTTTCCTGATTGGTGCAAATGATTGAATATGTGGAAAAATGTATTTTGGGTGCTAACTTTCTTTCCTTCACCAAGCTCTTGTATATCATCAATAATAAGGACGTCTACCATTTGATAGAAATTCAAGAAATCATTGGTCTGATTATTCATTGAAGCTTCAGTATATTGTAATTGGAAAAGGTTTGCAGATACGTATAAGACTTTTTTCTGAGGATGTAATTCTTTGGTTTTTAATCCAATAGCATTTGCAAGATGAGTTTTCCCTACTCCTGATTTTCCATAAATAAACAGCGGATTAAATATAGTTTTTCCCGGTTGACTTGCAATGTTAATCCCTGCTGTTCTGGGTAGGCGATTGCAATCTCCCTCAATAAAATTATCAAAATTGTAGTTATAGTTTAAATAAGAATCGAATTCAGGAACTCCTATTTTCTTTTTGCCTTGAAATGTACCTCTCGCTGACCCTAAAACGTCTGTAGAACCATTCTTTTTGTTGTCTTTATCAACAATAACACGATATACAAGCTTTGTATTTGGAGCCACAATTCTAAACAAGGTCGATTTTAACAAATCGGCATACTTTTCCTCCAAATATTCGTAAAAAAATTGGCTTGGAACCTGTATGGTAAATACCTTATCCTCGTACTTAATGGGGATGATAGGTTCAAACCAAGTTTCGAAACTTGTACTGTTTACGTTATCTTTGATAACTTCCAAGCATTTGTTCCATAAAGTAGTACAATTAGAATTCATAATCTTATAAAAGTTTTTCTATATCTTTTTTCTTTCCTCACAAAATTGAACATAAATTTCGGTATAAAAAAATCTATTTTTATTTGGAAAATTTATAAATGTCATACACAATTGTTTATCAGCTTGTTATCTTAATTGTCTGATTTTCAATTTTCTATCGATAAATATTCCCGAAAAGTGTTGATAACTAATATCTTATAAAAAAATGTTAAAACATCTTTTTTTTGTTGAAAAATGAAGAAACTCTTAATTAATAACCGAATTTTGGGTCAATGTTAAATTAATATTAATTTTTGTTAAATTTTTTCATTTTGTTTTTTTACCAAATACCGAAAAATGGACATATCGCTTAGGATTTTCTTTTAAGTCAATAACAAGCTTATTTGCATTATCCATAGTAGAATTAAGATTAAGATAGAGTGAATTATCATTAAGTAATAATCCCATTGTATTGTCGTTTTGGTTAAGTTTGTTTGACGCTAATTTTAAATTATCCAATGTCTGATTTAATGTCTGCATAGTAGCATAAAAATCTGTTTTACTAAGATCAGAACTTACCTTATTCAGATTTTTTGTGATGGTAGAAACATCAGATAATATTACGGGTACATCGTTGTTTACAATTTTCTTAAGGGATTTTGACATGCCTTCCAATTGTGTGGTCGTTGACTCAATATTGTTCAAACTTTTTTCAATTGATCCGTTTTCTAATAATTTGCGAAGAGCATACAATGTGGAATCGATTTGAGGTACTAATCTTTGGATAGGAGGCATCAAAGAGCCCACTATTTCACCAACTAAACCTTGAGAAGTTTCACTTTGTAGCGTATCTCCTATTGCATGTACTTCGCTACTGTTAGATAAAATAAGTTGTATTGCTTTATCGCCGAGCATTCCTGTTTCATATATTTGTGCAATAGTTCCTTTAGGCACCACCAAATCTTTGTCCACTGTTATTTCCAAAGTAATGGGAGCTTCCTTCGTGTAATCAAAGTAGATATTACTTACATGTCCTACTTTATAACCGTTTATCATTACTTGACTTGTTTTTACTATTCCATCGATACGGTTATACTGTGCATAAAAATATTTATCAGGTTTGAAAATATTGACTCCTTTCAGGTAATTTACCCCAAAATACAATAGTCCAATTGACACTACTACTAACAATCCAATTTTAGCTTCTTTCGTAAAAATTTTTTTAAAATTCATGAGTTTTCCTTATGTTATTATTTTTTGATGTTGGTCTCAGCTTCTTTAAGGGCATCGTGTATGTTCATTCGAACATTTTTTTTGTATGCAATAAGAAAAGCATCTGGAAATTTTTTTGATATTTGATTCTTGAGAGCATTTATAGAATCTACATTAGAGGTATTACCGCTAGTATATTTGTAGTAGCCGTTTTCGTAATAGTGATCTATATTTTTTACTCCCTTGAAAATGGAATGTCCTTCTTTGTACTTGGTTTTGGACACTAAAAATTGAACCTTAAACAAAATTTCAGAAGAAACATTTTTTTGAGCTTCGGTAGATTTGGTTGGGGTTTCAATGACTTCTTCTTTTTTATCCTCTTTTATAGGTTCTATTTTTCCGGTTTTTTTTACTTTTCCGGTTTTTTTCTCAACTTTTTCTGTCTCTTCCGTTGCCTTACGGGTGTAAATGGTTGTGCTGTTAGAATTGCCTTCTTTAACGTTTCCATTTTTCTTTTCTATTTGATGTTTATAGGATAAAAATGACTCGTAAAGCGATTGAGTCATCGTTTCCATCGTTTCCTCTTTGTTTAGATAGATTTCCTCTTCTTTGTTTGTTATGAAACCTAATTCGACTAAAACGGAAGGCATTGTTGTAGCTCTTAGTACCAAAAAACCTGCTTGCCTGACCCCTCTATCTATCATAGGCGTTCCTTTTACAAAGTTTTTTTGGATAATTTCCGCCAAATTTACGCTCTGATCCATGTATTGGTCTTGCATAAATTGAAACATAATGTAGGAATCCACAGAATTAGGATCAAAACCCTGATAATTTTTTTTATAATCATTTTCCAATAAAATTACCGAGTTTTCCAACATGGCTAATTCCATGTTTTCTTTACTTCTAGCCAACCCCAGTGTAAAAGTTTCCGTTCCTTTTGCTTCTTTACTCTTTGAAGCATTTGTGTGTATGGAGATAAATAAATCGGCATGGGCTTTATTTGCAATATCAGCACGTGTATTCAAAGGAACAAAAAAGTCCGTCGTACGTGTATAAATAACTTTCACATCAGGGTTGTTTGCCTTGATTTTTGCACCTAAACCAAGAATATACTTTAGGTTTATATTTTTTTCTTTAGAAAAAGCACCGATGGCTCCAGGGTCGTCTCCGCCATGACCGGCATCAAGAACAACTGTAAATGCAAAAACAGAATTGAAAGCAACCAAAAATAATAAAGTAAATACTAAACTTATTTTTTTTAACATACCTATATAGAGTTTTGCGTTTTTTTTGAGGAATGAAACTGAAATTGTAAGTCGCAAAAATAGTTGTTTTTTACTGAAAAAGATTTCTTTTTCTGAAAATATGTATCAAAAAAATAATTAAAAATTCACTTTATATCCTCTAAGTAACTCTAAAATGTATAAATTTGCAGCTGATTTTTAAGATGAAGTAGTTTCCAGTAAAAGGACTTTGAATAATAAACTAAAAATATTGGTTCTCGTGCTTGTTGTTTTCGCAACAAGTTTTTCTGCGTTTTCTCAAAAGACAGATTCTTCTAAAAAATCTGCTATTGATTCAGATGTTCTCTATAGTGCCGAGGATTCGATTGTTGTAATGGAAGATGGAACGGCTTTTCTATATGGTAAAGCTTCTGTTTCCTACCAAAATATAAATTTAAAATCGGGTTTTATTCGCTTAAATATAGATAGCAATCTTGTATATGCCTGCGGAATAAAAGATACTTTGGGTAATTTTAAAGAATTTCCCGTTTTTAAAGAGGGTAATGACAGTTATGAATCAAAAGCTTTGTCTTACAATTTTAAAACAAAAAAGGGACTTATTTATGGCACTATAACTCAGCAAGGGGAGGGCTATGTAACAAGTGGTATGACCAAAAAATTGGAATCTGATATTTTTTGCTTAAAAGATGGGAAATATACGACTTGCGACCAACATGATCACCCTCATTTCTATTTAAATCTTACAGAAGCTAAGATGAAACAAGGAAAATATATTGTTACCGGACCGGCTTATCTTGTCGTAGAGGATGTTCCTTTGCCGTTAGTTCTTCCGTTTGCTTATTTTCCATTTCCAAAGAATTACTCCTCAGGTATTCTCTTTCCAACTTTTGGAGATGAACTCTCTCGTGGGTTTTACGCGAAAAACGGAGGATATTATTTTGCTGTCAATGATTATTTCGATTTAGCTTTGACAGGAGATATTTATACAAAAGGCTCATGGGCATTAACATCTGCCTCAAGCTATAAAGTGAGATACAAATTTTCCGGTTCTTTTAATATGAGCTTTATTCAAAATATTTTAGGAGAAAAAGATTTGCCTGATTATTCGAAAAGTAACGATTTTAGTATAATGTGGAGCCATTCACAAGATACCAAGTCCAGCCCGTATTCTTCTCTTTCGGCGAGTGTTAATTTTGCAACCTCAAGTTACGAAAGAAATAATCTGAATAGCTATTATAATGCAAGTTTATTGTCCCAAAACACTAAAAGTTCAACAGTAACTTATACACAACGTTTTCCCGAAAGTCCGTTTAGTATTTCTGCCAGTATATATGCCAACCAGCGTACGAAAGACTCTACTATAAGTCTTTCACTTCCGAATTTAAATGTTAATATGAGTCGTATTTATCCTTTAAAAAGAAAAAATGTAGTTGGTAATGAGAGGTGGTATGAAAAAATCAATATGACTTATACCGGTAAGTTTGCTAATAGTATAACTACCAAGGAAAGTGAGTTACTGGGAGCATCCTTCACAAAAGATTGGAAAAATGGAGTGCAACATTCAATACCCGTATCGGTTTCTTTTAATATCCTCAAATATTTTACTTTGACACCTTCCGTTAATTCAAATTTGAGGTGGTATTTTAGTCGTATTGACCAAAAATGGCAAGGAGATTACTTGACCGGAGGAGTAGTTGCCGATACTACAAAAGGATTTTATAATGTTTTTGATTATACTGCGGCTGTTAGTTTGCAGACGAAGCTATATGGATTTTTTAAACCTTCGGAAAAAATATTTGGGGATAAGGTGCAAATGATACGCCATGTTATAACACCTTCTATTAGTCTGTCTTACAAGCCTGATTATGGTACGCAAGATTGGGGTTACTGGGGAGAATACGATAAACCTTATTCGGATGGTTCTGTCGATAAAGTTGTTTATAATCGTTTTCAAGGACAGCTATATGGTACTCCAAGTATAGGTAAAGCCGGAACGGTAACGATGTCGCTTGCAAGTAACTTGGAGATGAAAGTGAAAAGTTCAAAAGATAGTTTGAAACAGTTTTCAAAAATTAGTTTAATTGATAATTTAAGTTTTTCTACCGGTTATAATTTGATTGCAGACTCTCTTAATTGGTCAAATATTAGTTCAAATTTACGTATGAAATTTCATAAAGATTTTACACTGAATATGAATTTTGTCTTTGACCCATACACCTATCAATTGAATAAAAGTGGCTCTCCCGTACGTGTGAATGTTTCTCAATTAGAAAAGAATGGAGTGTTAGGTCGTTTAATGAGTACGGGTACATCTTTTGGATATACATTTAATAATAAGACTTTTAGTAAGAAAAAGGATGTTGCAACTACCGTCCCAGCTACCAATCCATCTGCACCAAAAGAAACAGAAAATAAATCTTTATTGGAAAAACAAATAGAAGAACTTAATCCTTTGGAAAAAGGCAAACAGAAAAAAGTAGAGGATGAATATAAAAAGTTTGTAATGCCATGGAGTTTACGATTTGATTATAATATGAGATATGCATATTCTGATTTTAATACGAGTCAAATGGAATATAATAGAAAAATGTCACATGACATTAGTGCTATTGGTAGTGTTAACTTAACTGAAAATTGGAGTTTTAATTTTTCTACCTATTATAATATCAATACTGGTGAATGGAGTTATGTAAACTGTGCTATTTCTCGTGATTTACACTGTTGGAAGATGTCTGCCAGTTTTGTCCCAATTGGGTTGTATAAGTCTTACAACTTTGTGATAGGCATTAAATCTTCACTATTGAAAGATCTTAAATACGAAAAACATAGTAGCCCTTATGATAATCAAGTTTGGTATTAATAAAAAAAGCAATATATTTACTTAAAAAAAGAATATGACTGAGAAAAAGAATTTTGTAGCTCTAACATACGATTTGTTTGTAGGAGAAGGAGAGGAAAAAGAGTTGATGGAAAAGGCAACAAAGGAAAACCCGTTAACTTTTTATACCGGAATGGGTATGATGTTAGATAAGTTTGAAAAAGAGGTTGCTCCTTTAAAAGTTGGAGATACTTTTGATTTTGTTATACCTATGGATGAAGCTTATGGAGAATACGATAATAATAGTGTCATTGATTTGCCCAAAAATATTTTTGAAGTAGATGGTGAGATAGATGAAGAAATGCTAGTGGAGGGCAATATTGTTCCATTGGTAGATTCTGAAGGAAATAGAGTGAATGCGTCTGTTGTTAGCAATGGTCAAGATACTGTTACGGTGGATTTAAATCATCCGTTAGCAGGTGAAGATTTACATTTTGTAGGTTCTGTTCTAGAAATGAGAATTGCCACTGAAGAAGAAATACAAGCAGCATTTTCTGCTAATAGTTGCTCCGGAGGTTGTGCCGGTGGTGATGACGAATGTAATTGTGGTAGTGGTTGCAGTTGCGGTTGTAATTAAAATTTTCACGTAATATTCTCTTTTTGAGAGAGTCTTGATGTTGTTCTATTATGATGAATACATTTGGTAACATTTTTAAAATCAGCACTTTTGGAGAGTCTCACGGAGTCGCCTTAGGAGGTGTAATTGATGGTTGCCCTGCCGGAGTAATAGTTGATATGACTTTTATTCAGGGAGAGTTGGACCGTCGTAGACCCGGTCAATCGAGTATCACAACATCACGTAACGAACCTGATAAAGTAGAGTTTTTGTCAGGTGTTTTTGATGGAAAAACAACGGGTACTCCTATTGGTTTTGTTATATACAACCAAAATCAACGTTCAGCAGACTATGATGCCATAAAACAGATATTCAGACCTTCTCATGCAGATTTTGTGTACAACGAGAAGTATGGAAATCCCGATTACAGAGGTGGAGGAAGATCTTCTGCTCGCGAAACGGTTAGTCGAATTGTGGCAGGGGCACTGGCTAAGTTGGCGTTAAAGCAAATAGGTCTTCATATTGAAATTATCGCTTATACTTCACGAGTAGGTAATATCAAGTTAAAAGGATCTTATGCTGATTACGATTTGAATTTGACGGAAAGTAATGCTGTGAGATGTCCTGATAAGCACACGGCAGAACAAATGATACAACTTATTGAGGAAATAAAACAGCAAGGAGATACTATTGGTGGTATTGTCAGTTGTGTCGTAAAAAATGTACCTGTAGGTTTAGGAGAGCCGGTTTTTGGTAAGTTGCAAGCTCAGTTGGCAAGTGCTATGTTGTCAATCAATGCTGCTAAAGGATTTGAATACGGTCTTGGGTTTGATTGTGCTACTAAGAAAGGTTCTGAAATAAACGATGCTTTTGTTGTAGAAGATGGAAAGGTATCAACAAAAACTAATTTTTCCGGAGGCATACAAGGTGGCATATCCAATGGTCAGAACATCTATTTTAATGTTGTTTTTAAACCTGTTGCAACTATTCTCAAGGAGCAAGAAGTATTGGATAAAGACTTCAACCTGAAAAATTTAAAACTGACAGGAAGGCATGATCCGTGTGTCTTGCCGAGGGCAGTTCCTATTGTAGAAGCCATGACTGCTCTTGTTATTCTCGACACTTATTTAATGAATAGAATTACCAAAATTTAATTTTTCTTTCTAAAAGGCAGAATCCTTTGCCAATTAAGTAATGACCAATACAGAAAAATGGGCGGTAATTATTAATCCGCAAGCGGGTAATAAACAAGCCTCTATTGAGTGGGAGCATATTAGTGATTCTCTGACAAGGGCTGGTCTTCTTTTTGATGCCGTGTTCACTGAAGCTCCTTTTCATGCAGTACAACTAGCCAAAGATTTTGTTCGTCGATCTTATCGGAATTTCATTATAGTTGGTGGTGATGGAACGCTGAGTGAGGTGGTGCATGGCATTTTTTCGTTACCGAACGAAATCTATAAAGAAGTAACTCTCTCTTTAATACCTTGCGGTACGGGTAACGATTGGGCTCGGTTCTGGAAAATCAGTCATGATGTAGACGAATCTATTGCTATATTAAAAAAAGGAAAGAAAGTGTCGGTTGACGTAGGTACAGTAACCATTATTACGAAGCAAGGATTTGTTGATACAAGACACTTCATTAATGCACTTGGTATTGGTTTTGATGCTTGTGTGGTAAAAAATACAAATTCTTTTCGGGCAATATTTGGTGGAAAATCGTGGGTTTATACATTGTCCATTCTTAAGGTTCTTTTTAATTATCGAGCCAAACGAATCAAAGTTACTTTTGAAAATGGAGAAACAATAAACCAAAAAATGTATACCATGTCTTTCGGAAATGGATGTTATACAGGAGGAGGAATAAAGCAAACTCCTGATGCCCTGCCTAATGATGGCGTTTTTGATGTGATGATGGTGGAAGGTCTCTCTCTCTCAAAATTGATACGTGGCGTTTATTTGCTTTTTAAGGGGAAATTGCAGCAACACACATCAGTACGAATTATTAAAACAAAACGATGTACTATTACTTCTTCTAATCTATTTCCTGTAGAAATTGATGGCATATCTTTGCCCCATACTTCTTCGGCAAGTGTAAATATTATTCCTTGTAGTTTACAATTTATTGTTCCATGAAATTATCCTCAGAAAAGTTTTTTATGTCGATTGTAAAGATCTCCAATTTTTCTTGATAAAGTTTTTTATGGTAGGAATAAAAAGTTTATCTATCAATTAATTAACAATTTTTCTTCGACGATCTGACGTTGAAATCAATGGAAGCGTAAGCTTTTATTGGCTTTGAAAGAGCCTTGATTTTGTGATAAATAGATTTTTTATCTTCTTTTTTGTTCATAAATAAAGCTTTCTTTTTTCGGATTTTATTTTTTACTCGTTATCTTTAGAGAAAAAAAGTATGCGTTTTAAATTACATCTTTCTATTGATAAAAAGGTTTATGGTAATGCTTTGCCACTTTCGTATCAGTATGAATTGGCGGGTTACATTTACCATACAATAGCCAAAGGAAACGAGGAATACGCAAATTGGTTGCACGAAAATGGGTTTTCGTTAGAAGGAAAACAGTTTCGATTGTTTTCCTTTTCTAATTTGTTGGTTGATAATATTGGTATTGATATAAAAAAAGGCAGATTGTTGTTGCAGAGTGATGAAGCTTTTTTACAAATCAGTTTCTTGCCCGAACGGAGTACAGAAGAGTTTATAAAAGGTGTATTTTCAGAACAAGTTTTTGCTATTGGTGATTCTAATTCAAGAGTTCAATTTTCTGTTCGGCAAGTACAAGCATTGCCTATGGTAGAGTTTGATGGTGAGTTCAGAGGGCGTACATTGTCGCCAATTTGTTTATCTACGAAAACGGACGAAGGAAAACTTCATTATTATGCCCCTAATGAGTTGCTAGCAGGTCAAGCCATTGTACATAATTTGATACGTAAATACGAAGCGTTTTATCAACAAAAATACACAGGTAGTACCGAGTTTGAATGGAAGTGTTTATCCGAACCCAAATCAAAGTTACTTACCATGAAAGTTGGCACCTTGCAACAAACAAAGGTAAAAGCATATCACTGTACTTTTTTGCTCAAAGCTGATAATACATTACTCCGAATTGCCTATGAATGTGGCTTGGGCGAGAAGAATAGTATGGGGTTTGGGATGGTGGACAATTGAATAGGTTGGTGGTCGAAAGAAAACAGACTTTAAAGATATTACGTAATTAGCAAGAAAAATGAAATGAATAAGATAATTATTATATAGACTAAATATGAGCTTAGAAACAGTAATAAAAATTGGTAAATTCTACCGTCAAGACAAAGATGCATGGAAATATCACGAGCAGATTAACCCTGTGATGAAAGACGTGGATGCTTTGGCAAAGAACAAAGACAAGTATGGCAACCCCGTTACAACCACATTCTATGAAATTCCAGTGATAGATCAAGGGGATGAATATTTTTTTGATTTCGACAATAAAACTGAGATATTGGATGAAGACAAAAAGAAAAGCCTTTATTATCTGAATTTTAAGGCCAACAAAAAAGATACGTTTAAAAAATATCTTGTAGGAGATTTAGTGTATTCCTGTTATACCGACAAGAATAATAAAATAATTGAAGGTGGTAATTATCGTATAAAAGGACAATGGGAAGGGTCTAAAAAGTCTTCATTTTGGCGTTCAAATGAATTAATCGAGAATATTGATAATCAATTTGTGCTGAAATTCAGAAAAGAGTTTCAACGGAAAATTGAGCAAATTGAAGATTTCTTATGTAACCAAAAATCAGTTGTTTTACATTTTGATATTGATGGAAGATCATGGTTAAAGCAAGAAAATATTGTTAATACTATAGACAATATTATTACACAAGATCTAATAACAAAAATATCAGATGATAAAGTCGTTTTAAAGAAAACGCTCTATAAAACTATTGCTGGAGAAGAAAGTCCTCTTTCGCCAAATTTCAGTAAAGAGACACTATTTAAAAATAAAATATTCACAATGGATGAAGTTGTTAGTTTGCTATATGTAAAAAATGTAGCTGAACCGACTACACCTCTAGTAAGATTTGGGAATATCGGAATTATAGCTTTACCTCATTCTGAAGGGCTTTCTCCCGAATCAGTTGTAGCATTCTTTGAGCGTGATAAAAAGGATGCCGAAGAAGAAGTTGAAAAAGAGGATGATATTATTGAAGCAACCGGGAATGATGATTCAGACCCATTTTTTAGGGGGTTTGTAAACAATGATTTTGACAATGCCGTAAAATTCGATATAGTTTTTACAAGTATTCCGGCTTCACCTGCAGGTGTGTTTGCCGACTTGATTGAGATTTCGGATGTTGAAAAAAGCTTGCTCAAACATATAAATGAGAATGTAACACAAAAAGCAAGCGAAATGGAGAACAGAGCGAATAGCGACTTTCCAAGTGCAAAAAAGCCATTTCGGTTTCATATACGAACAAGTTTCCTTAAGATTCTTGGAGATGTTACCAAGGATAAGAAGAAATTCCAATCTCATTTACTAAAAGTTCTTCCTCAGATATATACCGATAATTATTACGATGATCCCTTGTTGTTATCTGCATTTCTTGAAAAAGTGGAATATAATATCAGAGAGGGAAATCAAAGTTTTAGCACGCTGAAATATGATCTATATTTTTTAATGAACATACAAAAAAATAATCCGCTTATGAAAATTACCGAATCAAACAGTTATGCCTTGGGTAAAAACTTAGGCATTATGGCCAGACAATTTGCCGCCTGGCGGGATGACTGCCCCATCAAGTCATTTGAAAAATCGTATGTGGGGAATCTTTCCCGCAGAACTTCTTCAATAGAAGAATTAGTGAAATTTGCAGCATTTATAAATGAAAAATTAGTAATGCACGAAAAAATAAAATACCCAGAAGTTAGAGTAGCCTATCAGGAATTGATAGACACAATTAAAAACTTCGGATCAGAAAAATACAGCAAATACAATTGCTCGTTGGGCTTTTTTACAAGCTACTACGAAACAAAATCAAGTTCAGATAATAACAAAGAAAATAATCAATAAAAAAATGAATATGGAAAACTCAATTGAAAAATCGGAAATCCTTTTTTTATACGAAGGTAAATTTACAGTGCCCAATGGTGACCCTTTTACAGGAGAACAGCGTTACGATGACGAAACCAAACATATTTTGGTAAGTGATGTAAGAATCAAACGATTTGTAAGAGATTATTTTATCGACAAATATCAAAATACCAGCGATTACAAAGTCTTTGTTTATAATGACAAATCCCAAATAGCCGAAGGAAGTAAAGAATCTGGAGCTTCAGCTCGAATGCAAACATTATGGGAAGACAAAAAACCTAAAGACAAGAAATTATATGAGAAGGCAGCTTTAAAACTATTGCAAACATGTATTGATGTACGTCTGTTCGGAGGCATTTCGACTGAAAAAGATGCAGCGGTCAATATCACTGGACCAGTTCAATTTGCGTTGTTGAATCCTTCTTTAAATAAATCTGACTTGAGAATACACCAGAACACTTCGGTTTTCTCTTCAAGTGCCGATAAGTCAAGAGGTGCTATTGGTACTACAACAGTAGTTCCTTATGCGTTGAATCAAATTCATGGTTGGGTAAATCCATATTCAGCAGCAAACAGTGGATTGAAAAATGAGGATTTAGATGAATTATTTTCTGCATTATGGAACAGTATCAACAACTCAAACACCAGAAGTAAATCCAATCAAAGTTCTGTACTATTGGTTCAAATTGTGTACAACAACGCCAACGACAAACTTTATGGAACAGATAAACTAATTTCGATTAACTCGGATAAAGAAGAGGAACAAATTCGGGAAATGGGTGATTATACATTTGATTTCAGCAAATTGGCGATAGCTGCAAATTCCGATAAGATAAAAGAGATTAGATACTACACTGAGATATCCGCTATTTCGGATGCAATAACAGCCTTAAAACAATCCAAAATTAAACCGGTAAAATTGTTGTAAAATGAAAGGCGTAAGATTACATATTAAAGGAAACTGGGGGCAGTTTCGTCGCCCGGAGACCAATAATAATCCGCTTTCGCATGATTTTATTACAAAAACAGCGTTAATCGGGATGATAGGTGCGGTTTTAGGCAAGGATAGACAGGAGATGAAACCATTATTTCCTCTGTTGAGCAAAGATTTGAAATATGGCATTCAAATAAACAATGAAGTAAAAAAACAATCTTGGGGTTTTACTTTCAGAAGTGTATCGAATGCTTGGGAAAAATCGCCCAAACAAATGGAAATAATCAGAAATCCGGATTATACCGTAATGATTTGTCTTTTGGATAATGCAACAGATAAAAGTAAGGAACTATTTACTGAATTTATACAAAGTTGCAAAGAAGGCAAATCATGCTACGAACCGGTTTTAGGATTGCACAATTGTCCTGCCGAAATAGAATATGTAGAAACAGGTAATTTTGAATATGTTTCTGACGACTCATTTACCACCAAAGGTTTTGTGACAAATAAACATAAACCGGAGGGTATGGGAATGTATAGTTTCAGGATTGGGTTCGACAAAGTGCCAACTTTTCAGAATGATGATTTCTGGAATTTGCCGGATGAGTATGTTTCGGTTATTTATCCTTCGGAAGAAAGGAAAATAACTGTAAAAGGAGAACATTATATTTTTAACGATCAATCAAAATGGTGTCTGATTTGAAATTTCAATCTCATCCGGGGAAACCATTGGAAGAACATATCTGCGGGGTTGTAGAAAAATCCCGTAGATATTCTTCATTGCCTATTACAAAAATCGCAGCATTATTTCATGATCTGGGAAAAACAAATCCGAACTTTCAGGCTAAACTAACCGGAGACCCTATACATGGCTACTCCCGCCATTCCTATCTTTCGGTACTGGCTTTTGTTTACTGCTTCAAATCTAATCAAAAAGAAATAATAGAATTATTGGAAGCAGAAAGCAGAGACGAACTTAGTATAAAGATATTACAGACTGTTGCTCTCATTGCTTATCATCATGGAGATATTCCAAACTTTGAAAAAATGCCGAATGCAGATGAAATATCTTCCGCTGCGGATTTCTTAAGTAGAAACACATTACCATTCAGTGATTTCTTAAATCGAAACTTACAACAAAAACTGAATCCATTTACTGTTAATTATGTTGAGAAAGAATTTAGAAAAGTAGGCAACTATAATCGCATGATTCATGAAAAACTATGGATGCAATCGGCATTAAATAATTATACCAATACCCAGTTTGCTTTTGCAAGTCTTATTCATGCCGACAAACGAGATGCGGGGAAGAATAATTATTTCCAAACAGAAGAAAAAATTGATCAATCAATCATCGATATAAATCATTCGCTTGGCTATGTCTTCGAGAAACACCGTTCAACCGAGAATCCTTCTATACTCAATCAACTAAGAACTGCTATTCGCATTGAAGCAACTGAAAATATTGAAAAATTTCTACAACAAAATCAGCGAGTCTATACCTTGACAGCACCAACAGGTGCCGGTAAAACCTTTACTTTACTATCAATTGCCAGACAGATACAAAAGCATAACAAAAATGTAGGAATTATTTATGCTTTACCATTTCTGTCTATTACAGAGCAAGTTCAGAATATTTTAGAAAACGATTTAAAGATTGATTATCTTGCTCTAAATTCTAAAGCTCAAAATAATGATATTGAGAAAGCTCAGCAAGCTTATGAATTTAATCCAACAAATGATAATCTACAAAAATTGATACAACTCGATTTTGCAGAGCAAACCTTTGACCACCCACTTATTATTACAACGTTTGTACAACTATTTGAAACATTGATTTCAAACAAAAACAGTACTTTACTAAAACTTGCCAATTTCTCGAATCGAATTTTTTTAATCGACGAAGTGCAATCTTTACCTCCGAGATTATATATATTTTTTGCTGCGTGGTTGGATGATTTTTGTCGGAAGCATAACTCTTACGCTATTCTGTCCACCGCAACAATGCCTAAATTAGATTTTCCGATAAAAGATTATTTGCCCGACGAGAAGAAGCCGGAATTGTTATTTAGCAACTACACATTACCATTAGAACTTCTAAATACTGAGAAATATTTCGGGCAAGATGTGTTTAATCGCTACAAAATAAACCTAATTGGTCAGGACTCATTTTTAATTGCTGATTTGTCAAAGCATATTTTATCACAAGAACAGTCATGTCTCGTTATCTTAAATACAATTGCTGATACAAAACTTTTATATAATGAATTGTCTGGAGTATTACCCCGAGTAGTTCTTTTAAATACTCATTTTATACCGGAAGACAGAAGTAAAAAAATTGAGAGGATAAAAGAATTACTTAAGAAAGGAGAACATATAATTTTAATATCTACTCAGTTAATCGAAGCTGGTGTCGATATTGATTTTCCAATTGTTTATCGCGATTTATGTCCTTTACCAAGCTTAATTCAAAGTGCAGGACGTTGTAACCGAAACAAGAAAATTCCATTAGGACAAGTATATTTCTTTCAGCTGCAAAAAGAGAAAGGTCGCCCAAGTTCAGAAGTAATATATAAGAAAGAAGCTGCTGACTTCCTGAAATTTTGCAAAAAAGAAATTCAGAATGGCATAGAAGAAAAGGAATTATTCAACGTGCAATCAAAATTCTTTGATTTTATACGTGATAACCTAACGATTGGGGATTTTGATTATGGTTTTGAACAGCATGCAAATATGATTGAATGTGTAAACAAAGCTCAGTTTGATCTGTTAGGTAAATTTCAACTTATAAATAATGATACCTTTGGAGAACAATACAGATATTATATTCCGAAAGACAGAGAGGATAACTCTTATGATGAATTAATTCAGATAGTGTCGTTTCTGAAAGATACAAAAACCTTTGAGGAGAGTAAACAAATAAAAATCCGACTAAACAACGGATTAAAAGCAATAGGGAATCGGATATTGAATGTAAGAATTGGCAAAAACCAAACTCCTCCACAATTTTCAAATCCAGATGAAAAATTTGGGATAAGAGTTTTATCTGATTTATATAAATATTCGAGTGAAACAGGATTAGAATTAGGAACAGAAAATCAGCTTTTATAATGGAACACGTAACAGGAACATTAATATCTTATTATTTCTATTGCAAAAGAAGAATGTGGCTTCATGCAAATGAAATTCGTTTCGAAGATAACTCCGAAGATGTTGCCATGGGCAAACTCATAGAAGATACCACATATTTGCAAAGAAACAGTAATTACGAGCAGATTGAGTTTGAAGGAATTAAAATTGATTATTATGATCATAAAAATAAGATAATTCACGAGACAAAAAAATCACCAAAGTTTGAAGAGACTCATATTTGGCAGTTAAAATACTACATATACATATTAAGAAAGAATCGTATTGACGGAGTAAAAGGATTATTAGAATATCCGACAGAGCACAAAATGCATATGGTTGAGTTGTCCGAAAATGACATAACACAAATAGAATTACTTTCAAATGATATTATTTCTTTAATCAAAATTGATGAATGTCCACCAACTATTGAGAGTCCTAAATGCAAAAATTGTAGTTATTACGATTTTTGCTATGTGGGGGAATAATGTCTGAACCACGATTTCTAGGATTTAAGGATTAAGAAGATTAAGGTATAAATGATGGAAATGAAATATGCAGATATAACGGAAAAAATACTCAAATGTGCTTTTAGGGTACATACTGTTTTGGGCAATGGTTTTCAGGAGGTGATTTATCAGCGGGCACTGGAAATTGAGATGTGCAAAAACGGGCTTGTATTCGATCGTGAGTTTGAAATGCCCATTTTTTACGATGGAATTCAAATTGGGACGCGACGGGTCGATTTTTTAGTGGAAAAAGTTATCAGCGTAGAAATTAAAGCTATTATTAAAACAGAGAATGTGCATCTGGCTCAGGCAATGAATTATTTAGAGGCTTATAATTTAGAAATAGGAATGTTGATTAATTTTGGAGCAAATAGTATGGAATTTAAGCGATTAACAAATAACAAATAACAAATAAAAAATATAAAGCTTAACTTGGTATTTGAAGAATTACAGATTATTATCCAAATAAATCTTATAATCATATAAAATCCTTGTTCAGACATTTTCTTATGAAACGCACATTTTACTTATTCAATCCGGGACATTTGGAGCGTAAAGATAATACGCTCAAATTTACGCCCATAGAAGAAGATGCCAATGGCATTGAACACGAGGCTCAGCCACGTTACCTGCCCGTGGAAAACATCAGCGACTTGTATGTATTCGGTTCGCTGTCAGCCAAGAGTTCGTTGTATAATTTCTTGGGACAGAATGATATTGCTGTTCATTTTTTCGATTATTATGAAAACTATACGGGTTCGTTTATGCCCAAGGATTTTTTGCTTTCGGGCAGAATGTTGTTGTCTCAGACGTCTCATTACCAAGATAAAAAGAAACGCATCATTATAGCTCGTAAGTTTATTGAGGGAGCTGCTTTCAATATGCTTAAAAACCTGAAATACTATAACAAAAGGGGTAGGGATGTAGATGCTATTATTGCCAAGATAGAACAATATGCGAGTGCCATTGAAAAAACAATCGCAGTAGATGAGTTGATGGGCTGGAAGGGAATATTCGTATGTCTTATTACGAAGCTTTTGATTTGATTTTGAATGATTTCGAAATGGGGAACCGAAGTAAACAACCACCGAGTAACGAGGTAAACGCTTTAATCTCATTTGGCAACATGATGTGTTACAGTCAATGTTTGCGAGCAATCCATCAAACACAACTCAATCCGACCATCAGTTACTTACATACACCGGGTGAACGTCGTTACTCTTTGTCATTGGATATTTCTGAGATATTTAAGCCTTTGCTGGTGGATAGGGTGATTTTTAAAGTGCTGAACAAAAAAGAATTGCAAGAAAAACATTTTGATAAAAAATTGAATAAATGTTTGCTCAATGAATCGGGCAAAAAGATTTTCGTTAAGGCATTTGAAGAACGTTTGAACGAAACCATCCAGCATAGAACTTTGAACCGAAGTGTGAGTTATAAGCACTTAATTAAGTTGGAGTGTTATAAATTGAGCAAACATTTATTAGGAATGGAGGAGTATAAACCATTTAAAATGTGGTGGTAAGATGTATATCATACTTGGTATATGATTGTGGACGAGAAAAGGGTTGCAATAAGATGCTTAAACTTTGCCGGAAATACCTTAAACTGGATTCAGAATTCTGTTTTCGAAGGAGAGCTAAGCAGAAGTGAGGCTCAAAGAACTCCAGATTAAATGCAAAGTTGATCATGAAAGAGGAGGAAGACAGTCTGATCATTTTCAAAAGCCGAGACCATGAAAAGTGGCTTAGAGAAGGAAGTGATTGGTAAAGAGCGTAGTAGCATAGATAATTTTCTTTAGAGAGTTGTCGAACACGATATAAAAGCACCTTAATAAAGAGAAAAAGGTATTATATTTATCTCTTGAAGATCTTTGACATATTGATAATCAATTTATTACTATATATTGTCGATGTACGGTGTATTTTATAGCATTGTACATCGACAACTTTTTTATTAAAAAATTGTACTTTTGTACAAAATAAGTAGCTGTTAATCAATCATTTTTAGAATGGTTTTGACGGCTTTTAATCAGACTAATGTAGAATTGAAATAATATCCTGTGGGCTATGCCATAGGAACACACGAAACTTTTAATCAGACTAATGTAGAATTGAAATTCAAAAGCGGCAGCCACAGCAGAAGCTGAACTTGCACTTTTAATCAGACTAATGTAGAATTGAAATTTAATTCTATTGGATTCAATTTGCTCCTTCCTAACTTTTAATCAGACTAATGTAGAATTGAAATAATGAATTACTATTTGTCAATGTGGTGCTTATTACTCTTTTAATCAGACTAATGTAGAATTGAAATAAAAAAGCAGAATTGGAAATACAAGCACAACAGGACTTTTAATCAGACTAATGTAGAATTGAAATACTCGTCTGCCATTACCGATAAGGCATTTGAGGTTGTCTTTTAATCAGACTAATGTAGAATTGAAATTATTTTATATCATTATTAAAAATTTCTTTTCTTACTTTTAATCAGACTAATGTAGAATTGAAATGCCATCTACTTGACACTATCGTGTAATTCTTATCCTTTTAATCAGACTAATGTAGAATTGAAATAAAGGTAGGCATGGGAGTTTGTTATTTTCAAAACCCTTTTAATCAGACTAATGTAGAATTGAAATATATAAGCTTCTTTTAGACCAGTTGTTTGTTTCTTCACTTTTAATCAGACTAATGTAGAATTGAAATAATAAATCTTATCATTTCCGCTAACATGGTTGTCGCTTTTAATCAGACTAATGTAGAATTGAAATAAAGATAAGGCAGCTTTGTTGACAAGTCAAGATAATCTTTTAATCAGACTAATGTAGAATTGAAATGTCGAATTAACATCGTTAATTTTAGCTGCTAAAAATCTTTTAATCAGACTAATGTAGAATTGAAATGATGTTAATGATTCTTAAATAATCCTTGTAGTCATCCTTTTAATCAGACTAATGTAGAATTGAAATCTCGTAAACATTCCACTTCTTCGCCTGCCACCTTTGCTTTTAATCAGACTAATGTAGAATTGAAATAGAAAAAGAGTGGGCTGCTTTCAATGATGCTTGGAAACTTTTAATCAGACTAATGTAGAATTGAAATGCCTAATTGCTATATGGATTGGGCTAATTTAGGACTTTTAATCAGACTAATGTAGAATTGAAATTCGAAAAGGAGATGATTATATCTCAGGTATTTGTACTTTTAATCAGACTAATGTAGAATTGAAATTTTTTAGCGACAAAACTTACGCACAGGCACACAACCTTTTAATCAGACTAATGTAGAATTGAAATTACCCTTGGAGCGTTTAAAGAGCCTTTATAACGCCTTTTAATCAGACTAATGTAGAATTGAAATATGTAATGGTTGCCGTATCGCTCAATAGTTCAACGCTTTTAATCAGACTAATGTAGAATTGAAATCAATTAATGCCTTTAAAGATGAGGTAACAGCAGATAACTTTTAATCAGACTAATGTAGAATTGAAATTCTGTCTTTTATAACATTTTCCGTAACGCTTTTCACTTTTAATCAGACTAATGTAGAATTGAAATATTGAAGGGGACGATAATACATTGTTGCGTAAGCAACTTTTAATCAGACTAATGTAGAATTGAAATTCGCGAATAGCGACTAGCTGATTGAATAATTTTTCTTTTAATCAGACTAATGTAGAATTGAAATGCTGAAAAAGCAAATTTAGATAAAGCAGATGATTTAACTTTTAATCAGACTAATGTAGAATTGAAATACTCTAATTCGTTGTAAGTTTCCGAAATGTTGTCGTCTTTTAATCAGACTAATGTAGAATTGAAATACTGTACTATTAACTATCACATATCTTTTTGTGGAACTTTTAATCAGACTAATGTAGAATTGAAATACGAATATAATTCAGTTCAAGAAGTTTGGCGCAAACTTTTAATCAGACTAATGTAGAATTGAAATATTCTAATTATGTCGATTGTTTTAATCATCATTGCCTTTTAATCAGACTAATGTAGAATTGAAATAAAGAGGATGGAAACCCAACAGATGAACCGTGGAAACCTTTTAATCAGACTAATGTAGAATTGAAATATCGTCTGTTTTTTTTACTGTTGCTTTCATTTATTCTTTTAATCAGACTAATGTAGAATTGAAATAGACCACTTCTGATTTATCAAACTCGTAAGTCTTTCCTTTTAATCAGACTAATGTAGAATTGAAATCACCATACCATAAGACCGAAACCCACGTTGTTTGCCTTTTAATCAGACTAATGTAGAATTGAAATTAATTTGCACCGATCTTGCCTGCCTGGCTCGTAGTTCTTTTAATCAGACTAATGTAGAATTGAAATATAACAACCCAAATAAGATTTTGTCCCTCCTGCGGCCTTTTAATCAGACTAATGTAGAATTGAAATTGGGATTCAAGACTTCTGCCAATAACCTGAATGAGACTTTTAATCAGACTAATGTAGAATTGAAATCTCATTAGCTCTGTAATCCGCCTCATTTCATAAGCACTTTTAATCAGACTAATGTAGAATTGAAATTATTTAAACAGTATTTAAACACAAATTTAAAATTAATCTTTTAATCAGGTTAACATAGAATAATTTTCTTCCGTTTTTAAATAATAGGTTTTATTTTTATTCATTCAGTTGTAATTTGGTTTTTTCTAAAGTCACGTGGAGTAGCATGTTTTTTGCTTTTAAAAATTCGATTAAAATATGTCAAGCTATCAAAGCCACATGAAAACGCAATTTCAGAAATAGTTGTATCTGTCAATAGCAATAGGTTGCAAGCATGAGAAATTCTAACTTCATTGATGTAATCTGAAAAAGTTTTACCTGTTGATTTTTTAAAGAAATGACAAAAAGCACTTTCCGATAAATTAATTAGACTTGCACCTTCAGTTGCAGAAACCGATTTTGAGAAGGTTTGCTGTACATAATTGTAAATTTTATTGATTCTTTTATTATTGATTTCGCTTTTTATAGAAATGTAATGGTTTGATGATAAAACAACTGAATTTTGTTGACTTAAAACATATAATAGTTTAAGAAAAAAGATTATTTTATGTATACCTGTTTGATTTGGTAAATCGTTAATCAGTTGCCTAAATTCGTAGTTGTTTGATAGCGTAAAATACAAACCTCTTTTACAATCTTCTAAAAGTGATTGCAATTCAGCAAATTCAGGATATTTTATCCACGTACTTATAAAATTTTCTTTAAACTGTATTACGGTAGATGATAAAGGTGGTTTTTCTGATTTCATACTAACCCAAGTGTGAGGAAGATTTGGACCAATCATAGTAAGATCAAAATCGTAAAAGTTTTCGATGCTATCTCCAACGTATCTTGTTCCGGAGCCTCGTCTTATAAAAGTGATTTCATATTCAGGGTGATAATGCCAATTAAACTCAAACTCATCTAATGTCAGATTCTGGACAGCAAAAGAAGTTTCTACTTCATTCAATTGTACATTCTCAAATTTTGGTTTCATTGCACTTTATTTTAATATATATGATAAAAATAGGTAAATTAATTCAATATAGTACTATTGTTTGCAGTATTATATAACTCAAAACAATATATTAGCTCTATTTTTGTCAAAAGTCGGTTGTTAACCTTAAAACGAATGACGTTATGAAAAAGATCATCTTATTTTTAATAATTATCATGTTTTGCTCTGCGAATCTTACGAGTCAAGTAACTTATACCGTAACAGTGCCAAATGGAACAAATGCGTGTTTTATTGCCGGTGAAATGACCGGATGGAATCAGTTGCAAATGACTCAACAAAGTACTAATGTATTTACCATTACTATTCCATATGCAACTACTGCACAACAATATAAGTATTGCAGTGGACCGGCTTGGAATTTTACAGAAATGAGTGCTGGAGGTGGAAATGTTAGTAACAGAACTTATAGTGCGAGTGACGTGGTTGTGCGTTGGGCAATTGTTTGGAACTTTACAAATAATATAGTTCCAACAGTTTCTTCAGGCTCCATTGAGAGGCATTGGTTTACCTCCGATATTGTAGATGGTAGGTATGTGGATGTTTGGTTACCCAGTGGTTACAGTGCTTCTTCGCGTTATAACGTTTTATATATGCACGATGGACAAATGTTGTTTGATTCTTCAACTACATGGAATGCTCAAGAATGGAATGTTGATGGCATTTTAGGTTCTCTTTATGCAAGTGGAACAATAGATAAAACAATTGTGGTCGCTATTCATAGTAATGGAAATAAAAGACATGCTGAATATTTTCCTGAAAAAGTAATTCAATCAATACCGGAACCTCAAAAATCGCAATTAGAAGCACTTTTTTATGGAACAACAAGGGCGGATGACTATCTCAAATTTATTGTCAATGAATTAAAACCGTATATAGATCAAAATTATTCAACGAATCCGGGCCAACAATCAACCTTTATGGCAGGTTCAAGTATGGGAGGACTTATTTCTATATACGCTCTTTGCGAATATCCAAATGTTTTTTCACGTGTTGCTTGTTTGTCTACCCATTGGATAGGAATTTTTGCCGATAACACACAAATTCCCGCTGCAATAAATGATTATTTATCTCAAAATTTGCCCTCACCAACAGATAGAAAAATATATTTTGACCATGGCAGTGTTGGTTTAGATGGATATTATGGGACATATCAGGCAATTGTTGATAACACAATGAATGGGAAAGGTTATGGCAGCTCAGCGTACTCGAGTCTGATATTTGAGGGTGCAGACCATAATGAAAATGCTTGGAAAGCCAGATTTAGTATTCCGGCAACGTTTATTTTATCAAACACTCTTAGTTCTATACCAAGTATTGAAAAGGATAGCGATCTAAAATTGTATCCAAATCCAACAAAAGGAGAAATATATCTAAACACAAAGGAAGAGTTGGACCAAACAAATGTTAGTATTTATGACAACAGCGGAAAAATAATAAAAAAAAACATTATAAGTAATGCGATAGATGTATCAAATCTAAATGTAGGTTTTTATTATTTTCATATTGGTAATCAAATCATAAAGTTTATCAAGGAATAAAATAGGGTAGTCTAAGAAAAAAAATGAGTGTGTAAATATCTTACACACTCATTTTTTGTGGACATAGAGGGAGCTGTACTCTTTCAAATCCAATGTGATTGTCCTTTGTACCTTTCACATTTGATATTTAGTTGTACAATTACTATTCTGTTTTAAAAATTGATTATTATACAACTTCATATACTAGTGCAGCTATGATCAATATCAATGAAAAATTTTTATCCAAAAAGTTTTCCTGCGTTTAATCAATGTGCTTCCCGATTATTCCTTAAACACATTATCGCTCAATCAGCTGGTATTATTTCCGCTCGGTTCTTTCTAAACCGGGCATTTACTTTATTTTTCCAATTTTCGATAATGGTGTACATAACCGGAACCAGAACAAGTGTGAATATCAAAGAACTTGTCAGGCCTCCAATAATTACCAATGCCATGCCACTTTTGGTTTCAGAACCTGCGGCTGTAGAAAGAGCCATAGGCAACATACCCAAAATCATGGCAAAAGTTGTCATTAGAATTGGGCGTAAACGTTCACGACCAGCTGCTATGAGGGCTTCTCTTACCGACAGTCCTTTTTCTTTTTCCTGATTAGTAAAGTCTACAATAAGTATGGCATTTTTAGCCACCAAGCCCAAAAGCATAATAATACCTAATATAGAAAACAGATTGATGGTTTTCAATGTGAGTGCCAGCACTAAAATTGCCCCAATGATAGCAACAGGTAGTGAAAATAAAACAACAAAAGGATATACTACACTTTCGTACAAAGCCACCATAACCAAGTACATCAATATAATTGCCAATCCAACAGCCAGAAATAAGCTTGCAAATGCGGTGTTTTGATTTTTTCCCATACCGGATTCCACAATTTGTACTCCAACCGGTAGTTTTACTGTTGAAAGTTTCTCCTTGATTTCAGAGCTTACTGTCCCCGATGCACGACCTACTACAACAGCATTTACTGTGATTGAGTTAAGCCTGTCCTTTCTTTCCAATACCGATTGGCTTGTTGTTTCTGTAATGTCGGCTATGGCTGCCAATGGAATGACCGCGCCTCTGGAATTATATAGATTGAATTTCCTTACGTCCTGCACACTCTTTGCATTGGCTTCATCTATTTGAAGGTTGATGTCATATTCTTCTCCATTTTCTTTGAATTTGGTATTATTATTACCACTAAAAGCATATTGTATCGCATTTCCTGCATCATTTATTGTTACACCATATTTGGCCATCTTTTCACGGTTGAGAACGACAGATACCTGAGGCTTGGATTCCTTGGTGCTGTATTGTACATAATCAGTACCCGGCGTTTTCTCCATAATACTTTTAATGATTGCTGCCACTTTCATTATGGAATCCCGATTTGTTCCTTCAACAGCCATTTGAATGTCAAAACTGGCATTACCGGTCATGCCAACCGTTTTAATAGTGGGTTTCACACCCGGCACTTGCATAATTTCTTCCCTAATCATTCGTCCAAATTCGATGGTACTCATTTCACGTTTGTTGGCATCTGTCAACATTATCGATATTTCAGCAAGATTGCTATTTGACGAGGAGCTACCCATTGCGCTTGATTGAGTTCCCACATTTGAAAAAACATTTACCACTTCGGAGTGTGTCATAATGATACCTTCTACCTGAGCTATTTTAGCATTCGTTTCTTTTAATGGAGTATTCCCTTTGAGGTCTATTTGTATATTTAATTCGCCACGGTCGGACTGTGGCATAAATTCCGTTCCTACAAATCCCGCCGGAATTAATGCAAGGCTGCCCAAAATAAGAGCTGATATAATTAGTATTACGAAACGCTTATGATTTAAAGATAATATAAGTACTTTGGTGTAAAATTCACGAAAGTTGTCAATAAGAGATTCAAACCAGATATTCATCTTTCCCCACCAGTTGTTTTTACTAAGGTGTGTAAGTGTACCCCAACGGGATGCGAGCAAAGGTGTAAGTGTAAAGGCAACCAGCAAGCTCAACAACGTGGAGAATACCACCACAAAAGCATATTCTCTTACAATGTTTCCAATCATACCGCTTACTAAACCAAGTGGCAGAAATACCACTACATCCACCATGGTAATAGCTAAAGCAGTAAAGCCTATTTCGTTACGACCTTCCAATGCAGCGGTACGTTTGTCTTTCCCCATCTCCAGATGACGGTAGATATTTTCCAATACCACAATACTATCGTCGACCAGAATCCCCACGACTAAGGATAGACTCATCAAACTCATCATGTTGAGGGAAAAATCAAATGCCCACATCAATGCAAATGTTGGTATAATGGCCGAGGGTAATGCCACCAATACAAAAGAAGAACTGCGAAAACTATGCAGAAAGAAAAGCATAACAAACGCAACAATGAGAATAGCAAGCAATAAATCGTCCACTACGGCATCTACAGAAGCTTGCGTATAAATGGATTGATCTGAAGCAATATGGTAATTAAAATTATCAACGGCATACGTTTTTTTCAGTTCTTCCATTCGTTCAGTTGCACTGTGGCAGACATCTACCGTATTTGCATCGGTTTGTTTTTTTAGTTGAATACCAATGGCCGGTTCCCCATTTAGTCTGTTCAGGGTCGTCACTCGTTCTTTCCCATCTGTTACAGAAGCAATATCTTTCAATAGTATCCGGCTTCCCTTCTGTCCCTCCCTGATTACTATATTACGCAATTGTTCTATTGTTTTTACTTTTGCATTCAAATCAAGTGAGTATCTGCTTGTTCTGTTTTCAATTTTTCCGCCGGGGAATGAAGCTCCACTTGCAGCAACAGCTGTGTTGACATCCAATAAAGAAAGCTTATAAGCTTTCAATTTATTGTTGTCAATATCTATATTAATTTGTCTTTGTGTACCCCCGATAACAGTTACATCCGAAACGCCAGGGATGTTGGTCAGGACTGGTTTAATTTCCTTATCTATCAAATCATAGAGTTTTGTATCGCTTAAATTGGAACTGACGCTCATTTTGAAAATTGGCATATCCTCTGAACTCATTCGGCTTACCACAGGTTCATCTATACCATCCGGCAAAGATGACAGCACTTGTCTTACTTTTCGTTCCGCATCCAGTTGTGCATCGATGGACTTGACACTGCTAAGCAAATCTATTGTTATAGTTGACGAGCCTTCCTGCGAAGAGGAGCTCATCGCATCTATACCTTCAACTGAAGATAGAGCGTCTTCCAATGGTTTGGTAACACTTGTGAGTACTTCTTCCGGCGAAGCACCGCTATAGGTTGTACTGACGGTTATCATATTTGTTGTGAATTTTGGCAACAAATTAAGACTTAGAGAGTTGTATCCTATGAAACCAAATAGTATTAATGTTACGAACATTACTGTTATTAGTAAAGGTCGTTTAATTGCTAGTTCTGTAATGCTCATTGTTCAATAATTATTTTATTAACAGTCATGTGCCTATGTATTATCGTGTTTTAATGATTTCAGCTTTGGAACCATTTGATAAATTAATTTGTCCGCTTGTCACTATCAGTTCACCGGGAGACAACCCTTTTTTTACTTCTATGTAATCTCCCGATTCAAGTCCCACGATTAAATTTCTTTCTTCAACTGCTCCATTTTTAAACACGTACACCAACGGATTTTTCACGCCTTCAGCCAATGCGTTTTTTTGTATCATTAGCAGCGTTTGTTGAGCAGACATACCTGAAAATTCCACATTGATGTATATACCGGATTTTAGTTGTACTGAGCCGTTGTTTGCAATGTCTATGTGAACAATGTAATTGTGGTTTTCATCTCCTTTGGGGCTAACGAAATTGACAATGCCTGAGAACGTTTTTTCAGGATAAGTATCAGAAGTTATAATCGTCTTTTGTCCTTTTTTGATGTAAGATATTTTATTTTCAGGCACGCTTACCTCAGCTTTCAGAGATTGGATATTGGTAATGGTTGCAATCGTAGTTCCCGTATTTACATATTCACCTGCAATTTTTTGCTTGTCTACAACTATACCGTTTGTCGGAGCAATAATATTGGCGTACCTGATTTGCGTGCACAGTTGTGCTGCCTCCAACTTTTTTGAATCAAGGTCATATTTAGCATCCGAAACTGCATTTGCATTAGTTGCATCTCCGGCAGCAAGTAATTTATTTCTTTCGTAGTCAGTGCTGAGCTTGTTAATCGAAAGTTCTGCAGCTTCCAGTTTTTGTTGTATTTCTGTGACATCAATATGACCAATCACTTGCCCTTTTCTGACCATCGTTCCTAAATCGATACTAAGAGTGGTAATTTTTCCTGATGTTTCTGCTGCTATATTGGCCTCTTGGTCAGCAATAATGGAAGCCGGCTGCGAAAAGGTATTATCAACGGTTTTATACGAAACGGTATCAACAATCACTTTTACTGCGATATTACTTCTGTCAATCGGTTTTTTAGCCTCATTCAGTTTTCCTTTATTTATAAACAACCCAATAATTATAGCAATGGGTATCAATGCAATTACTACGATCGTCAAGATTCTTTTGTGTTTCATTTCTCTTGTTATTTTATTTCATTTACAAATTGTGTAATAGTTCCTGTATTTCTGTGATAGTTTAATTGTGCCGTCAGATAGTCCAGTAAGGAAGTTGTATAATTGGTTCTTGCTTCCTTGTAAGAATAGTCAGCATCTAAGAACGAAGAAAGAGTAGCTGTTCCTTCCCTATATTCAACCATGGAGGCATCCATCATTTCTTTTGCAAGTTGTAAGTTTTCTTTGGCTTTTTTCAGGTTAGTATAAGTACTTACAATGTTTGTTGATGTATTTTCTATATTAAGCTTATAGGTTTGAATATTTAATTTGTTGGTAAGTTCCTGAGACGCAAGACTTAATTTGCTTTGAGCAAACAGGCTTTGTTTTTTGAATCCGCTGAAAAGTGGAATAGTGGCTTTTACCCCGATCACAGAGTAATCATACCAGTTGCTGAGTGTCGGAAAAAAATCCGAACCATAGGCATTGCCGCCATATTTACCATATAATGACAAAGTGGGGAGGTAAGCTACTTTTTTCTGCCTAACATCCAAGCTTTTTAAATCTAGATTTTTTTGATCAATCTGAAAATCAAGCAACCGGTTGACGTCAAATATATTTAAGCCAATAATTAATGGCATTTCTTTCACATCCATGTCTGTAATGCTGTCCTCAATACTAATGGCTGTTTCTATGTCCATACCAATGCTGTTCTTAAGCTTGTTTAATGCCAGTTTATAAGCACTGTTATTGGCTTCAATTTCAAATTGCACATTGCTGTAGTTGACTCTGGCTCTGTTATATTCGCTTTTTTTCTCCTCACCTTGAACATAACGCAATTTAAGAATGTTTACAGTTGTTCCATATCGCTTTTCGCTTTCCCGCAAAAGTTTTCCTTTTTCAGCATAGGTAAGTACCTCGTAATAGACTGAAGCTGTATTATAAATTAGCGTTTCATTTTCCTTCAGTAAATTCAGATCGGCAATTTCTTTATTGACCTTTGATGTTTTTATATCAAGCGTTGCACTTCTGTCAAATAGCTTTTGATCCAATTGTACATAAGCCGAATTGCTGAATTTGCTTCCCATCTGTAGTTTTGTTTCTTTCTCTGAAAGTACTCCACAAGGTATTACTGAAGTTGCCAGTTTGAGATTATAATCCAGTCCGACATTTCCAGAAATAGATGGTAATAGTGCCGACTTATTCTCGCGGATTTTTTCTTCTGCTGATTTTACAGAATACTGATAAATAGTACTGTTGGGGTGGTGCTGCAATGTGTAGTTGATGCATTCTTTTAATGATAAAGTCTGGTTCTGTGCTTTTATCTGGCATGAAAGGAGAATTGGTAGCACAAGAATCCAAAATACCTTTAGTGTTCTCGATTTTATATTCATAATGAAAATGTTATTTTAGATATAATTTAATTTCTATTTGTAAAGTGTATAGGTCTTTATTGTTTTATTGAGTTACAATGTATCTAATTCTTTCTGCCAAACATATCATTAAAGAAAATAGATACCCCTCGCCAATGAAAGGATAACGAAAAACATATTAATATGAATAAAGGGAAAATATTAATCTGTTGGTTGTTTATGCTGATGCCCATTGCTGTACCCCAATAACAGCTTATAAGAAAAAACCCGATTGACATAGTGACAGGGAAAATATAGATTAGCGCGCAACACAGTTCGATTATTCCAATCCAGATAATTCTGTTCTGAAAATTTAAATGGGCATATTCAATCCAAAAATCAGGAAAAAGTAGTTTAGAAACAGCATCAGCTATCATCAAAATAGATGGTAGCCAAAAAAAGTGTGGTTTTATTTTTTTAATCAGATTCATAATGCATTTTCGAAATTCAATGCAAAGGAACCTAATCAGAGGAAGTTATGAAAAGGAAATATCCGTGAACTGTTCAAAAAAGGGGTTGAATTGCCAGACGCATCAATTTTGTGCTAGCCATTCAATAAACTGGGTAACTTTGAGTCTGCCTATGAGTATCTGATTCGGATAATTAAAAGTTAGATTGATCTGTATTTTTCGATTGAAATGACGAGATGCATCCTTTATGGCTTTTCGGTTGATGAGGTATTGGCGGTTTGCTCTGAAAAACACATCTCCGCAAACAGATTCAAGCTCCTCTAATGACTGAGAAAGAAGATATTTCTTTAAATCAAATGTCAATGCAAACACACAATTGTCTTCATGCACAAAAAGAGCTATTGCAGCTGTTTTAATCGGAACGATTTTATCTCCCTGATTAATAATAATGGAAGTGGAAATTTGTTGTATAGTTGATGGCGGTGTACCGATAGTTCGTAATAAATTATTGAGGCTGATGTTGAAAGAAGAAAAATTTGATTTAAGTGTATGGTATTTTTCTAAAGACTTTGCTACCGAGTTGCAATCAAAGGGTTTTAGTATATAATCGATTGAGTTGGTATTGAAAGCTTCCAACGCATATTTATCATAAGCCGTACAAAAAATAACGGGTACTGCCAGCTGTATCTTATTGAATATTTCAAAACTAAGCCCGTCGCTGAGTTGTATATCCGAAAAAATCAAATCAAAGTCTGAATTGTTTTGCAGATAAGAAATGGACTGTTCCACAGATGGAAGAATGGCCATAACTTTTATTTGATCGTCAATAGTTTCAAGAGTCGTTGCCAGTTCTTTTGCAGTACGTTTCTCGTCTTCAATAATAATTATTTTCATCATGGCGTTGTCCGAATAAGTTTAAGTGCAACCGTGTATTCTGTTTGGGTGTCTTTGATATCGATGTCTTTACCAACGATCAACTGATATCTTTTGTTGAGATTTTTAAGACCGACACCCTTTCTTTCTCCATCCAAAAACATGAGTTTGGGCATTTTGTTGTTGGATACGATGATTTTATCCTCTTTCATTTCAATGCTAACGTTGAGTGGAACCTCCTCACTCAACGAATTATGCTTAAATACATTTTCTACCAACGATTGGAGTGCATATACAGGTATCTGATAATGGTTGATTTGTTCCTGAGGTACTGTGAGTGTACAATGGAAGGCATCTTCGAAACGTAATTTCTGAAGTTCAATGTAGTCCTGTGTAAATTTCAATTCTTCTGCAAGCGGAATAAGTATATGTTCATGAGCTGATATCGTATATCTCAGAAAATTTGAAAGCCTGATAACATATCTTTTAGCCAGATCAGAATCGGTACTTATAATGGAACTAAGGGTACTTAGTGCGTTAAATAAAAAATGAGGTTGCATTTGTCCTACAAGTGCCTGTTGTTCTGCTTCTAAATTCTTTATTTTCAATTCAGCCAATTCTTTGTCTACTTGTTCTTTTTTTGATCTGGCAATAATTGCATTCGACATGATCAATATAATGGTATTGAGAGTAAAAATATTGATAATAGGAAATATAATTGACGGTTTATTTCTATTATTATCATCCATTTCGGGAAAAAGATGTAAGATAACCCACAACAATGCAAACAAAAGTAAGGTAAAAATGTAACTCAGAGCATACCACTCCGTGTTGTTTTTACGACCGCTTTTTACCCATATATTCATCACATAAATATTCACTCCCCACATAACCATTGTTAGAATTGTAAAAGTTGTAAGTGCAAACCAAAAATTCAGTGGATATCCGTATGCTTGCAGGAAAAAAATCGGTGACAACTCAAAAGCTGCCATGATAGGAGATGATAAAAGTGCAGTTCTATATAATTTATTCTTATACATATTTAAAAATAGGTATTAATATAGAGTTATTTTTTTGATATTGTTTATGTACTTCTTTTAGGTTGTGCAAAGTTACAATTAATAACTAAACTGACTTTACAAACTTAAATGCAAATTATTTCTGTAAATTTCTTCTAAATATTAAGAACTAATTAAGAGGTTCTTTAATAGAACGCTCATCTTTTAAGTCCAAAATATTGCTGTAATGTCTCAAAGTAGTCCATAATATTTAAAGCAAAGATATTAAATTAAGGAAGAATTTTTGATACTTGCTTGGAAATCTAGAATTATAAGATAAATTCAACCCAAAAATAAATTGTGATCTGTCGATTTTTTGATTTTCAACTGGGTTCCATTTCCAAATTTTCCCCTCAAAATCTTCATATCATCGCTGATGTGTCAAATCTAAATGTAGGTTTTTATTATTTTCATATTGGTAATCAAATCATAAAGTTTATCAAGGAATAAAATAGGGTAGTCTAAGAAAAAAATGAGTGTGTAAATATCTTACACACTCATTTTTTGTGGACCTGGAGGGATTCGAACCCTCGTCCAAACGGGAAACTAATACGCTTTCTACATGCTTATTTTCGCTTTAATTTTCGTGCTACAGCAAGACCGAAACTACCCACTGTAACCTTATCCTCTAAAGTTTCACATACACTACGAGGTTCGCGTATGCTATCCCTGATTTTACTAGCACCTCTTAATCAAACCGCCTCTGGGAAACGGCATTTGAGAGATGTCTTGTTTCGATACCTAGTACCGAAATAAAGTTAATCTACTATTATTCGATTAAGCTGCAAGAGCGTATTCATTTTCGCCAATTATAATTTTGAAAGTTCAGATTAAAGAGCTAACAATCAAGGCTCTGCATGCTTACATACTACTTTTACTCGCTGTCAAATCCAGTCAAGCCCAATGCAATTTGTAATTATTTAGCATAACTAACAGAGCGAATTTCACGAATAACGGTAATTTTAACCTGTCCGGGATAAGTCATCTCATCTTGGATTTTTTTTGCAATTTCGTTCGAAAGTTTTTCCGTTTCTTTATCATCTATTTTATCAGCTCCAACTATTACACGTAACTCTCTACCTGCCTGTATAGCATAAGTTTTCAATACGCCGGGGTAGGCCATAGCCAAATTTTCAAGGTCATTCAAGCGTTTAATGTATGCTTCTACAATTTCTCTACGTGCACCCGGACGAGCTCCTGAAATGGCATCACAAGCTTGCACGATAGGAGCTAATAAAGTTTGCATTTCTACTTCATCGTGGTGAGCTCCGATAGCGTTGCAAATATCGGGTTTTTCTTTGTATTTCTCAGCAAGTTTCATCCCTAATAATGCGTGTGGCAATTCCGGTTCTTCATCCGCTACTTTTCCTATATCGTGCAATAAGCCGGCTCTTCTTGCTTTTTTCGGATTCAACCCTAGTTCGGATGCCATAACAGCACATAGATTAGCTGTTTCACGGGCATGTTGCAATAAATTTTGTCCGTAAGAAGAACGGTATTTCATTTTTCCAATTAAACGAACTAATTCGGGATGTAATCCGTGAACCCCCATATCAATAGTGGTTCTCTTTCCAATTTCAACGATTTCTTCTTCTACTTGCTTAGTGACTTTTGCTACAACTTCCTCAATACGAGCAGGGTGGATACGACCGTCCGTTACCAACTGGTGTAAAGAAAGACGTGCAATTTCCCTGCGAACAGGATCAAAAGCTGAAAGAACTATTGCTTCAGGGGTATCATCAACGATGATTTCCACTCCGGTTGCAGCTTCCAATGTTCTGATATTTCTACCTTCTCTACCAATAATTCTACCCTTTAACTCATCCGATTCAATATGGAAAACAGTGACGGAATTTTCTATGGCAGTTTCACTGGCAACACGTTGTATTGAATTGATTACTATTTTTTTAGCTTCCTTATTTGCGGTCATTTTAGCCTCGTCCATTATTTCGTTAACATACGAAATTGCAGCCGAATTAGCTTCTGCTTTGAGAGATTCTATCAAGTTTCCTTTAGCTTCTTCTGCAGAAAGACCTGCTATTGCTTCCAGTTTCTCTACTTCTTCATGATACATCCTGTCAAGCTCCTGTTCCTTCTTCTCTATAATACTTATTTGATTGTCATAATTTGTTTTCAAATTGATAATTTCAGCCTCTTTCTTTTCAATTTCAGTTTCTTGATTTTGCAAAAATAATTCCTTTTGTTTTAGTTTTGTTTCCACTGACTGAATTCTAGAATTACGTGCTGTTACCTGTTTTTCATATTCAGCTTTTAATTGAATATATTTTTCTTTTACTTCAAGTAACTTGCTCTTTTTAAGGGATTCAGCTTCAACTTTTGCAACTTCGATAATGCTTTTTGCTCTAGCGTTTTGTATCACTTGGAAAAGTATCCAAGAGACAACGCCTCCTACAATGAAAGCAGCGATGATATAAAGTATAATCATAATGGGGTTGTATTTGGTAAATTAATAATAAAAAAAACATTGCAAGGGCAAAAATAACCATAGGTTTGAATTTGCGAATTGCAATGTTGGTACGCTACATAAGAAATAAAATATAAAGCTTTACTTCTTATTATTGAGTCGAGTCGGTCTTTTCAGATAAATTGCCTTTATTCAAATATTCGGTAAGCCTCTTATCTATATCTTGAATCTTCGATATAAACGGTTCCCTTTCTTTTTCTTCACTCAATTTTACACAATCAAGTGATAGTTCAAAAGCAGTCATTATCAAAAAATCAATCTCCTTGAGAGATCGCGAATATTTTTTTTGATAATCTAAAATTCTGTTATTCAATTGTTTGGCTGCTTTCCTATATATTTCTTCTTCTTCTCGTTTTATATTGATAGGATAAGAAGTATTGAGAATGTTAACTCTGATGGTGAAAAAATCATCTTCCATAGCTATTCGTTAAGCAGCGATACGCAATTGTCTATTTCTCGCATCATTTTTGACAATCTTTGTTTGCCTTCTTTTATTTCCTCTTTTGAAAGAGAGATGGACTTGGCTATTTTCAGATTGTCGTACTTTTCTTGCAATTCTAAAATCTTCCGATGAGCGTACATAAGTTCTGTGTTCTTTGTCTGATAGTCGGCTTCTGCATGTTCCAACTTTGCATTTGTTGAGTCAACCATCTCCATCAATTTGTTGATCCGATTTTCAAGTTCAACTAATAACTTTAAGTGCTCTTCGGTCATTTTCGTAAAATCTATACAAAAATATAGAAATATAAATGGAAAACAAAATAATTTTATTTTTTTCACTTTTTAAAGCCTGTAAAGATACAAAAAAAGGTGGAGTAATTACATCACTCCACCTTGTCATATGTCTTTTCAAAGAATCAGATTCTTCTTTCTTTGATTCTTGCTTTTTTACCTGTTAGATTTCTTAAGTAATACAATTTGGCTCTACGGACTTTTCCATATTTGTTTACTTCTATATCACTGATAAAAGGAGAATCCATAGGGAAAACTCTTTCTACACCAATATTTTCAGAAATTTTACGTACTGTAAAACGTTTTTTGTCCCCGTGTCCCACAATCTTGATAACAACACCTCTGTATTGCTGTACACGTTCTTTAGAACCTTCAATGATTTTGTATGAAACCGTGATGGTATCGCCACTTTTGAATGTTGGCATTTCTTTTTGCTCTGTGGCGAAAGAAGCTTCTGCAACTTTGATTAAATCCATTTTAACTTGTTTTTTTTAGATTCAACATTACGACGCAATATTACAGACTCCTATGTTCTTGTAAGAGATTACGCCAAAAACGACTGCAAATGTATCACTTTTTTTTTTGTTTTGCAAATAGGTAGAACTGTATTTTTCGAATGTTGGCTTGTTTTTTTGCAGTGAAAACTGTTTCTTTGCAATAATCTAGTCTACAAAGAAGGGAATGAAAGTGTAAAGTCGTTTTAGATTTCGCAAAAACGTATTTGTAGTTTGAAATTTCATTTTTGCAATTTCGTAAATTAAGGAGTATGAAAAGGAAACCCATAAATAATGTATTGTTATACAAAAAAGTAACATTTTTGCTCTGTTGTATTTTAGGAATTATGTTTTTTTTTCTTCTAAAGGGAGAAAATCGAAAGCAAATATTCTCTGAAGCAATTCTTTTGGATAGTACTTATTCTTGCAATTCGTGTGATACTATTACGCAGTTTCTTCTTCCCTACAAGGATAGTTTGGACAATCGCTTGAATAAAGTTATTGGCTTTTCGAAAGAAGATATGAATGCAGGAAGACCTGAAAGTTTGTTGTCGAATTTTGTTGCTGATTTGCTGCTTGAAAAGGCTAATGAAATAGTTCCAACAGATATTGCAATTGTCAATATTGGCGGATTAAGGAGTAATATTGGCAGAGGAAATGTTACGGTGGGGAATATTTATGCCGTTATGCCTTTTGAAAATACTTTTTCTATTGTTGACTTGGAAGGCAAATATGTGATGCAATTGGCTCAGGAAATAGCTTCTGTTGGGGGAGAAGGTTTTGCCGGGATGAAAATTGGCACGAGAAATGAAAAAGCTGTAGAGGTTTTAGTGGGTAATTTTCCGTTGGATGTAAATAAAACGTACAAGGTAGCAACGAGTGATTATTTATTGACGGGAAAAGATCATATGTTGGCTCTTGTTCATTATGTTAATGAAAGGAAAACCTCATTGAAAATAAGAGATGTAATCAGTAATCATATCGAAGAACTTACCCAAAAAGGTGACTCCGTGTCGGCTACATTAGATGGAAGAATGTATGAAGAAAAATAAATTGATTTCGATTTTAGTGTTGTGTATTTTGTTGATCTCTTGCACAAAGAGGGATAGACATATTGTTATTTTACATACAAACGATGTACATAGTGCCATTGAAGCGGATACATCGGGAGTTGGAGGTGCTGCCTTGCGATGTGTTGCTATCCAAAAAATAAGAGATGAAGAACCTACTGTTTTTTTGTTTGATGCCGGAGATTTTTATCAGGGAACAGCCTATTTTAATTTTTTCAAGGGTGAAGTGGAGACAGAAATAATGAATAGGTTAGGGTATGACGCTATCAACATAGGAAATCATGAGTTTGATAATGGAACGGATGCCTTATTAAAGCAATTAAGTAAGTTTAAAGGTACTGTTTTATCTGCTAATTATGATTTTTCCGAAGCTGATTCGAATAGAATTGTGAAGTCTTATACTGTTATAGAACGTAATGGCATAAGACTTGGTGTATTTGGTTTAGGCGTTAATCCGGAAGGATTGATAAATAAAGATTTAATGCAGGGTGTAACTTATTCAAATCCTCTTCCTATTGCTGACAAATTGGCTGCTTATTTGAAAAATGAAAAAAAATGTGATATTGTAGTTTGTCTTTCGCATTTGGGTTACCGATATAGTGGTGAACCAAATAAAGTTTGTGATTCAATAGTAGCTTTAAAATCAACTAACCTAGATATCATTATTGGAGGACACACGCATCAGATGATTGTTGATAAAAAAATAAAGAATAAAGAGGGGCGGGAGGTTGTTATTTCTCAGATGGGTAAAAATGGATTGAACCTCGGACGCATTGATATAGATTTATGAAAAAAGCCACATACTTGGTATGTGGCTTTTGGGTTATTATTATTTTTGTCTGAATTTATATAATTTCAGAAGAATTTTCTCTATGTCAGTGTTTTCCAAAAATGTGGAAAATTGTTTGGCTCCTGTTCCATAGGTATAAATGGGCACGGGCACAGAGGAGTGGTTTGTAGTGGTAAATGCTGTTTGAATTTCTTTTTTTTGTTTATTTCCATTCATGATGCTTAATCCTCCTGTTTCGTGATCGGCAGTTACAATAACTAAAGTACCTTTGTGTTTATCGGCAAAATCCATAGCGACACCAACCGCTTTATCGAAATCAAGTGTTTCGTTCACAATGTAATCAATATCATTAGCATGTCCACCCCAATCTATTTGTGAACCTTCTACCATTAAGAAGAAACCTTTTTTGTTTTGGCTTAATGTATTAAGAGCTAGTTGAGTGGATTGGGGTAGCATATTGCCTCTCCCTTCTTTCATACTAGGCATTCCATTAGGAGCAAATAATCCGGCTATTTTTTTGCTTTTTGAGTTCGATGCACTTTCGAGGGTATAATAAATTCCATATCCTTTTTGGGCGAGTTCTTTGGTCAAATCTTTTCCATCTTTACGTTTCGTGAAAAAATCTTTTCCTCCGCCAATAAAAACGTCTACATTCGAAGATAAAATATCCAATGCAATTTCTTCTTCCATTTTTCTGTTGATTTGGTGAGCCAGAAAAGAGGCAGGGGTGGCATGTGTTACAGAGCTTGTAACAACAACTCCTGTCGATAATTCATTTTGCTTGGCAATTTGTAGAATTGACGGTATGGCAACACTGTCTGCATTCATGCCTATTACACCATTGTTCGTCTTTGTACCTGAAGACAGGGCTGTGCCACCAGCAGCAGAATCTGTGGTGTAGTTATCTGCAGAGTATGTTTTTGAAAATCCTATTGACTGACAACGCTCAATGTTTAGTTTGATGTCGGATTTTGACATAGCTGCATACACTTGATTTAAACCCATGCCATCACCAATAAGGAAAATTACATTTTTAACCTTTTGTTCAGAATAAGCTCCTGTAAATGAAAAGCTTAAAAGGAGAATGAATAGAAGAAACTTTTTCATATTTTTTATATTGTATTAAGATTGTCGAGTTCATTTTTTATTTCTTGTAGTTGCTTCTTTATGTTGTTTAAAGCAGTGACAATTTCGAGATTTTTCATGCTCCCTTTTTTGTTCTCTTTTATTTTTTTTCTGGCTCCATCCAAAGTCATTCCTTTTTCTTTGACTAGAAAGTATATAAGACGGATATTATCAATATCCTCTTTTGTATAAAAGCGGGTTCCTTTCGCATTTTTTCTTGGCTTTATGACTGTAAATTCCTTTTCCCAAAAGCGTAACAAAGAAGCATTTACATTAAAAAGTTGAGCCACTTCATTAATCGAATAATAAAGTTTTTCTTTTTTTTCTTCTATATTTTCTTCTATATTTTCTTCCATATCTTTATTAGTCGAATATATTTCCATAGTTGGCAGATATTTGTACCATTTTATCGTATTCTTTGGGAGACAAATCTTGATAATAATAGTTTTGAGGGTTTTGGTTTTTACCTCTGAACAGAACCTCGTAGTGAAGATGTGGACCTGTTGATTTACCCGTACTGCCTACATACCCTATGACATCACCTCGAACCACTTTTGATCCATTATTTAATCCAGGTTTTATTTTGCTCATGTGTCCATATAGTGTTACATATCCGAAACCATGATCAATAATAACTGCATTTCCATATCCCTGTTTCCATCCTGCAGCAACCACTTTTCCATTTCCGGTAGCATAAATTTTTGTACCTATAGGAGCCGCAAAGTCCATCCCTTGGTGAAAACGGCGAGTCTTATAAATTGGATCAATACGCCAACCATACCCGGAGGCAGTTCTTTTGAGATTTTTGTTTGCAACAGGTTGTATTGCCGGAATGTGTTCCAGTTTTGCCTCGTTCTGTTTGGCTAATTTTACGAGTTCATCAAATGAATTAGATTGTATATATAACATACGAGATACCTGATTCATTTTACGGGTAGTTTCGATAACGATTTCCGAAGTTCTCATTCCTTCGAGTTTTTTGTAACGGTTTGTTTCTGAAAAATCTGCCCTTCTTATTTTAGATGGAATTGAGTCAACCTGTAAAATAATCCGATAAAAATTGTCATCACGTTCTTGGATATTTGTTAGAACGTCTAATTCATCATCTAGTTGTCTGGAAATAAGTCTATACTGTGTGCTAATCCTTTCATTTTCGGATTCTAAGTATTTTTCGTTAGGAGATTTGATGGTATAAAGAAAGATGAGAAAAAAAACGATGCCAAAAAAGAAACTTGAAACAAAATAACTAAGAAATTTTTTAACCTGATGACTGCGTAAGTGGTCTATTCGTTCATATTTTAATGTTTTTTCGTTGAAATGATACTTAGCTTTTCCCATTCTTTCGGTTATCCTTGATTTGCAGACAGGTTGTTCATTCTCTATTGTTGCAAAAGTACGTTGAAAAATACTTTAATGCTACAAAAATAATAAAAAAAATACTAATTTTGCAGGGCGTTTTAATAAAATTAAGATAACATTTAAGACAAAATATAAATGAAGACCTCCAAAGAAATTCGAGAATCCTTTAAGGATTTTTTTGCATCGAAAGGGCATAAAATTGTAAGTTCCGCTCCCATGGTGGTGAAAAATGATCCGACGTTGATGTTTACTAATGCAGGTATGAACCAGTTTAAAGATATTATTTTGGGAAATCATCCTGCCACCTACAAAAGGGTAGCCAATTCACAAAAATGTCTTCGTGTGAGTGGAAAACATAATGATTTGGAAGAAGTAGGTCATGACACATACCATCATACCATGTTCGAAATGCTTGGTAATTGGAGTTTTGGAGATTATTTCAAAAAAGAAGCAATTGAATGGGCATGGGAGTATTTGGTTCAAGTTCTTCAAATAAACCCGGAATTGCTCTATGTTACCGTTTTTGAAGGAAATCCGAAAGAAGGATTGGAAAGAGATAATGAAGCAGCTCGTTATTGGGAACAATTTTTGCCCAAGGATAGAATTATAAACGGTTCTCCAAAAGATAATTTTTGGGAAATGGGTGATACGGGTCCTTGTGGTCCGTGTTCCGAAATACACATTGATTTAAGGAGTAAGGAAGATCGGGCTAGAGTTTCCGGTTTAAGCTTGGTAAATGAAAGTCATCCTCAGGTCATTGAAATATGGAATTTGGTGTTTATGCAATTTAACAGAAAAGCCGATGGGTCTTTGGAAAAGTTACCTTGCACACATGTAGATACAGGCATGGGATTCGAACGTCTTTGTATGGCCATTCAAGGCAAAACTTCAAATTATGATACAGATGTTTTCCAACCTATCATTCGACAAATGGCTACGATAGCCGGCGTTGAGTATGGAAAAAATATTGAACAAGATATTGCTATGCGTGTTATCGCCGACCACATCAGAACAATTGCCTTTTCTATAACCGATGGACAATTACCTTCTAATGCAAAAGCCGGTTATGTTATTCGTCGTATTTTACGTCGTGCCGTTCGTTACGGATACACCTTTTTAAATCAACGTTCTGCCTTTATGTATAGGTTGTTGCCATCTCTTATTGACAGTATGGGCAATGCATATCCTGAATTGAACGGACAGAAAAATTTGATTGAAAAAGTTATCAAAGAAGAAGAGGAATCATTTTTACGTACTCTGGAAACGGGTATTCGTTTGTTAGACAAAGTAATGGAAGAATCTAAACTACAAAAGAAAAATATTATAAGTGGTAAAAATGTTTTTGTTTTGTATGATACTTATGGTTTTCCATTGGATTTAACGGAATTAATTGCAAAAGAAAATAATTTGCAGGTGGATGTCTCTGAATTTGAGGTAGAAATGCAAAAACAACGAGAAAGAGCTCGTAATGCCGCAGCCGTTGAAACAAGTGACTGGGTAGTTTTACGTGAGGGCGAAACCATTTTCAGCGGGTACGATTTTACTGAAATGGATATCCAAATACTTCGTTATCGGAAAATTAAACAAAAGGATAAAGAGTTATTTCAATTGGTGTTTGATAATACTCCTTTTTATGGTGAAATGGGAGGTCAGGTAGGAGATACCGGTTACATTGAATCTGATTCCGAAAAAATAGAAATTATCAATACACAAAAAGAAAATGGCTTGATTGTACACATTTGCCAAAAATTGCCTAAGTCGTTAGATGATTCTTTTCGTGCAATCGTCAATGGTGTAAGAAAAAATAAAATTGCTGCCAATCACACAGCTACGCATATTTTGCATGAATCTTTGCGAGAAGTTTTGGGTACACATGTAGAACAGAAAGGTTCTTATGTTACAGAAGATTCTTTGCGTTTTGACTTTTCACATTTTCAAAAGGTTTCTGCCGATGAGTTGAGAAGGGTAGAAAAATTGGCGAATGCAAAAATTCGTCAAAATGCTCTTTGTCAGGAATACCGCGAAGTGCCCATTCAAGAAGCACGTAATATGGGAGCTATGGCTTTGTTTGGTGAAAAATATGGTGAAAATGTACGTGTTGTTAAATTTAATTCTTCAGTGGAACTTTGTGGCGGTTATCATGTTCATTCTACCGGAGAAATTGGTATTGTCAAAATTGTTTATGAAACGTCAGTTGCTGCAGGTATTCGTCGTATAGAAGCTTTTACCGGTGAAAGAGCAGAAGACTATATTGATGTGCGTTCTGATTTGCTGGCACAAATACAATCTTTATTTAATAATGCTCCTAATTTAGTGGCGGTTATCACTAAATTTATGCAAGAAAATGCGGATGTTAAAAAACAGTTAGATGCGTTTGTTCAGGAACGAGTGAAAATAACTAAGGAAAATCTAATTAAAAATGTCGTGGAGATTAATGGGGTAAACGTAATTTCTATGCGTACACAGGAGTCTCCCGATATCGTTAAAAACATTGCATTTCAATTAAAGGGACAATTTTCGGATCAAAAACTATTATTTGTTTCAGGAAGTGATTTTGATGGGAAAGCCAGTATTGTAGTTGTATTGTCAGATCAATTGGTTAAAAGCGGTTTAAATGCATCGAATATCATTAAGTCAGTGGTTTCTGAAATAGAAGGAAGTGGTGGTGGTCAGCCATTTTTTGCCACTGCGGGTGGTAAAAGAATCGGTGGCATTAATGTTGCCATGGATAAGGTAATAGATTCTATCAGATGATTTTTAAGTCAATAGCGAAGTGCACCCCAAAAGTTTTGTCTAACTTTTGGGGTGCACTTCAAATTTTGATACGGCTTTTCTTTTTATGTGATTTATTATTCTTTTGTCAAATAAATAAGTGACGGAAAGTGGTCACTATAACCATTTTGATATACCCCGCCAGCATGGGTTCTCAGTGGATAACCTTTATATTGTCCCTCTTGCTGAATTAAAAATGGAGCTTGGAAAATTTCAGCTTTAACAAATCGCAAATTTGTTTTTGCCTCTTTATCGATTAATCCGGAAGAAATTATAATTTGATCAAACAAATTCCATTCATCTCCATATGCCAATGAACCAATTCCTTTGCTATATAATTCCCATGTCGAATTATATAACCCTCCTCGAACAACTTCTTTTTGTTTTTTTTTCGCATTCAGTACTGTTTTTACACTTTCGTTGATAGGATCATCATTTAAATCGCCCATAATGACGATTTTAGCATCCGGATTTTTTGCCAAAATGGAATCCGATATGTGCTTGGCAAGTCCTGCAGCAGCTATTCTTTTAGGGCGAGAAGCTAATTCTCCGCCTCTACGAGAAGGCCAGTGGTTTACTATAATATGTATTTCATCATTCCCTAAAATGCCGGAAACTAGCAGTTGGTCGCGTGTGCGAAAAGTGGTATCATTTTCCATGACTAAGTGATAACTTTTAGAATTAGTTACATAAAAATCTCTTGGATTATAGAGTAGTGCACAATCAACACCCCTATAATCCTGTCCTTCAAAATGTACTATTTTGTAGTTTACGTTCTTTATAGCTTCCTGTTTTACTAAGTCTTCCAATACCGATCTATTTTCGACTTCTGCTACTCCTAGAATTGAAGGTCCCATAGGTGAAAATTGTTTGCCTATCTTTGAAATACAATATGACATTTTTTTCAATTTAGAATAATATTTTTCGGTATTCCATTCTTTTGATCCTGTTGGGGTGTATTCTTTGTCGTTAGCACCACTGATTGTATCAAATAGGTTTTCCAAGTTGTAAAATGCAACGCAATACAATGGATGTTCTTTTTTTTCTTGAGAAAATAGTTGTGTAGAAAACACACAAAAACACAGTATGAATAATATTTTTTTCATCAATCCTTTTTATTAGTGAATAAAGCTTTATCTCCTACAAATATGTTAATATTTTTTAGATAAGTAAATTTTTTTAAGTTAAATTGTAAACAAATGTTTTAAATAGTAAATTTTGTTTATTTTTGTGGAAACGTAGTACTAAAAAATATGAAGAAAATACTGATTGTGAGTTTCCTTATTTCTAATTTTCTTACGGCTTTTGCCCAGACTGGGATAAAAGGCGTAGTTAGGAATGATTATTCGGGTGAAGGAATATCGAATGCTGTTGTTTTATTAAAGAAGCAAAATATTACGGTTGTTACTAATCAAGAAGGCGAGTTTGTTATAGAGAATGCCTCGGAGGGTAGTGATATACTAGAAATAGAGTATCCCGACTATATTGCAAAACCTATTCAGGTAGTTCTTTTTAATAATAGAGTAAGCAATATCGGTATTGTTAAGATGAAAGAGGCTAAGAATGTCGCACTGGAAAATATTCAGGAAATTTCTAGTTCTGCCACGTTGGAATCGGCATCAAGTAGTGTTGATGATAATGATACTCCGGCTATGCGAGGAAGTACTCTTTCTTCAAAAGGAGATGTATACGCTTCTGCTGCCAGCTATTCTTTTGGCCCCATGCGTTTTAGTGTGAGAGGGTATGATGATGCGTACGAAACAACCTATATTAATGGTGTCAATTTCAACAGTTTGGAAAGAGGCGGTTTTAGCTATTCTATGTTGGGAGGGTTGAATGATGCCATGCGTAATAAGGAAATAGTACAGGGACTTTCTCCCAATTCATTTTCTTTTGGAAATTTGTCAAGTGTCACAAACATCAACACAAGAGCCAATGATTATGCACCGGGGTTAAAATCCAGCCTTGCTTTAACTAATCGTTCGTACAAGGTGAGAGGTCAAGTAACTTATGCAATGAATTTGCCGGAAAATGATTTGTCCTTAGTTTTTTCCGGTGTTTTACGTTGGGCAGATGAAGGGTTGGTAGAAGGAACATTTTATAACTCAGGAGGTTTATTCTTTTCTTTAGAACAAAAAATAGATGATAATCAGTTGATTTCATTTGTTTCCTTTGTAGCTCCTACTGAGCGTGGTCAACAGGGTGCAGTTGTACAAGAAGTGTATGATTTAGCAGGAAGTATTTATTACAATCCTTATTGGGGATATCAAAATGGAGAAAAGCGAAATTCACGTATCGTGAAAAATGTTGACCCGACAATGGTGCTAAGTTATGATTGGGATATTAGTGATACTCAAAAATTTAAAGCGGGGATAGGGGCTCATTACAGTTTTTATAGTACATCGGCACTTAACTATTATAATGCACCTGACCCAAGTCCTGTTTATTATCGCTATTTGCCGAGTTTTCAAACTGAAGCTGAAATACAGGAAGAAATAACAAGTTTATGGAAAACAGATCCTACTGTTTCCCAAATTGATTGGAATGCACTGTATAGAGCCAATTATGCTCAAAATGTTACCGATCAGGAAAATAATGAAACTTCTTCTGCAAAATACATAGTAGAACGTCGTCATAACGATGTAATTGAAACTACATTTAATTCCAGTTACATAAATCAACTTTCGTCTGCATTAAAGTTAACAGCTGGCTTAGAAGCAAAATACAACAAAGATCGTCATTATAAAACTTTGGATGATTTATTGGGTGGAAAACAATGGATTGATATAGACCAATTTGCAGAAAGGGATTATGCATTGGATGCTAATATTATCCAAAATGACTTACGTAATCCATATAGAGTTATTCACGAAGGTGATATTTTCGGATATGATTATAATATGAATATTTTGAATGCAAGTGCCTTTGCTCAGAATGAATGGATTTTATCATCGTTTGATGTGTTTTATGCGTTAAAAGTTGCTTATACACAATTCTGTAGAGAAGGGTTTATGGAAAATGGTCGAGCCGATGCCGTTGGTGCACAATCCTACGGGGTTGGAAACCTTTGGTATTTTGTCGATCCTTCTTTTAAAGCCGGAGCTGCTTATAATATCAATGGCAGAAATAAAATCAATTTTAATGCGGTGGCCGAAACGAGAGCCCCACTAGTTGCCAATTCATATGTTTCTCCTAGAATAAAAGATGAACTTGTTCCTAATTTAAAAGCAGAAAAGGTTTTGTCATATGATTTGGGGTATACCTTTACTTTCCCCAAACTAAAAGGTCGTATTTCTGCTTTTCAAACACGTATCAATGATGCTGTAGAAACAATGGGTTACTACGATGATGAGTATCGTACATACGTAAACTATTCTCTTTCAGGTCTGGATAAATTATATCAAGGAATTGAAGTCGGAACTTCTGTTAAATTGCCCGAAGGATTTGGGCTATCTCTTGCCGGAACATATGCTGATTACAGGTACACAAGTGACGCTCAAGGTGTTATGAATGCGGAAAATGGTAGTTTTGAAGATGTAGCGGAAACTGTAAAAACGAAAGATTTGAAAATAAGTGCAGGTCCTCAATTGGCTGCCAATTTTACTATTGATTATATGCATCCGAAAATGTGGTTTGCTGACATTTCTATTAATTATTACGATAACAATTATCTGGATTTTTCACCAAACCGTTTTCGAGAAAGCAATGTCGCAAAATATACCACTCCTGAAATGGTAGCAGCTTTCGGAACACAAGAAAAATTACCTGCGGGCTTCATGTTGGATGCATCAATAGGAAAACTGCTCTATTTGAAAAATAGTCAGTCTTTATCCATTAATTTGAGTTTAAACAATGTGCTAAATAATACAAAGATGATAACCGGTGGATATCAACAAGCTCGTTTGCCTTTAGATACATCTGATCAAATAGATGCAACCGCACTTAATAGATTTGCCAATAAGTATTATTATGCTTCAGGTTTCAACTTTTTCTTGAATATAGGATTTAAATTTTAATAACCAATAGTAAAAGAATAGCAATGAAAAAACATATAATTAAGTATTTATTGGTTGTCTCTTTATCATTGACCTTTTTAGGTTGTAACGACTATCATAATTCCGTGGGATTAGACGATGTGGTTGGAGATAGTATTGCTTCGACATATACTATAGCACAAGTAAAATCAACGTTTCTGACTAGTACTAGTTTGTTCTCAGTTCAACAAATACAAAGTCAAGAAGATGTTATTATTAATGGAATTATTACATCTGATGATGATGCCGGAAATATTTACAAATATATTGTTGTACAAGAACAGGGAGAAAATGGACAAGCTCTTAGAATTTCAATAGATGCAGGTAGCTTAAGTGGAATTTATAAACAAGGTCAGCGTGTGGCTGTAAGATTGAATGATTTGTGGATAGGAAAATATGCTCAAGCTCCTCAAATTGGCGTTTACTATTTGAACGAAAAAAAGGGTAGGGAAGAACCAGGACGTATACCTAAGCCTATTTCAGATTTGCATATTTTTGCTTATGGGATGCCCGATGCAAGTCTTATTCAACCAAAAGAAATGACGATAGCAGAAATAGTAGCCTCAGGAAGTGAAATTTACAATAAACTCGTTAAAATTAAAAATGCAACATTTACCGGTAAAGGTGCCAATTACGGTAAACCTGCCACTATATCTGCATCTGAAAAGATTTTTGCACCATCAACAAATGGAGTGGGTTATCCTCAATCTAGGGAAATAACAGATGGAACAGGTTCCATATTTGTTTCTACCAGTGAATATGCTCGTTTTGCCAATGTGAAGTTACCATCAGGTATTGGTGATGTTGTTGCAATTGTGGGTTGGTACAATGATAAAGATGCAACCATAGACCCAACTAAGATTTATTGGCAATTGACTCTTCGTTCTTTAGATGATTTGACAGGTTTTACGTGGGGAGAATAAAATGGCTAACAATAAAACTCAAAATATGAAAAACTCAAAATTTTTATCGCTTTTTACAACAGTTCTATTTATTATCCTTTTGGGAGGTTGTTCTAATGTTAAAGAACCTGATCCTGAGCCAACTCCTATTCCTGTACAGGCAGGTGATGGAACAAAGGCAAGTCCTTATACTGTAACTCAAGTAATAGCTTTAAACCCAACCAGTACGACGATAGCTGTTGATTCAGCCGTTTGGGTTCAGGGTTATATTGTGGGGTGCTATAATACTACGCCTGATCCTGCTGTCTTGGAGACTGTGGCTCCATTTGCAAATGATTACAATGTGATGTTAGCACTAGATTCTACAGAAACGGATATGTCTAAATGTGTTTGTGTTCAGTTGCCCGCAGGGGCTGTTCGTACGGCATTGGGTTTAGCAACTATACCGACAAATATTGGGAAAGAGGTTATTGTTTACGGTGATATTATGAAGTATAACACATTTCCCGGTGTTAAAAATACGAGTGCTTATTGGTTTGTTGGAACGCAAATAGGAATTGATCCGGTGGATCCAATTGACCCTTCAGATGCAATATTTAGTGAAACATTTGCTAGCTCAAGCCAAGGAAGCTTCACCATTCAGAATGTTGTAATAGATGCCGCTTTAACGTATGTGTGGGCTCCTACTGCATCTTATGGCATGAAAGCTAGTGGTTTTGCAAATTCTACAAAATATGGTACTGAAAGCTGGTTAATCTCACCTGATATAGATTTGTCAAGCAAAACAGCTGCAACCTTGACCTTTCAACATGCGGGTAAGTACTTTGGTACTATGTCAGCAGAGGCAACCTTATGGATTTCTGAAAATTATATATCCGGATTACCTAGTACTGGTACGTGGACTCAATTGACAATTCCAACCTATATGACAGGTTCAGATTGGACATTTGTTAGTTCAGGAAATATTGATTTAGCAAGTTATGTTGGAAAATCAAATGTTCGTATAGCCTTTAAATATATTAGTACAACTGCAGCTGCAGGTACTTGGGAGGTTAAAAATGTATTGATTCAATAACTGTAAGTTCAATACAAATAAAAAGGGGAAATCATTGATTTCCCCTTTTTATTTGTATTATCTTTTTTTGCAATTATCCTAAATAACTTTTTAATAATTTGCTTTTTGAATTAGACCGAAGTCTGCGGATAGATTTTTCTTTGATTTGGCGAACACGTTCACGAGTTAAACCAAACTTATCTCCAATTTCTTCTAATGTCATTTCTTGGCAACCAATACCGAAAAATGAAACAATAATATCTTTTTCTCTGTCACTTAAGGTACTTAAAGCACGATCAATCTCTTTTGACAGTGATTCATTCATCAAAGATCTGTCGGCAATCGGAGAATCATCATTAATTAATACGTCAAGCAAGCTGTTGTCTTCTCCCTCAACAAAGGGTGCATCTACAGAAATGTGCCTTCCTGATACCTTTAAAGTATCGGCAATCTTATCAACAGGAATATCCAATTCTTCCGATAATTCTTCAGGAGAAGGACGACGTTCATTTTCCTGCTCAAATTTCGAAAATGCTTTATTTATCTTGTTTAATGAACCAACCTGATTCAATGGAAGACGTACAATACGAGATTGTTCTGCTAATGCTTGTAGGATGGATTGACGAATCCACCATACAGCATAGGAAATAAATTTAAAACCACGTGTTTCATCGAATTTTTCAGCAGCCTTTATTAAGCCCAAGTTTCCTTCATTAATTAAGTCTGGAAGACTTAAACCCTGGTTTTGGTATTGTTTAGCTACAGAAACCACGAAACGCAAATTTGCACGAGTAAGTTTTTCAAGAGCGATTCTATCTCCTTTTTTGATTCGTTGGGCAAGTTCAACCTCTTCTTCTACGGTTATCAAATCTTCTCGTCCAATTTCTTGGAGATATTTATCAAGAGAAGCACTCTCTCTATTTGTAATTGATTTTACAATTTTCAGTTGTCTCATAGCACGGGCAAAATTAGGTCGCAAATATAGTGAAAAATAGTCGGAAAACCAAATCTTTCTTTTTTTTGTTTGTAAATAGCTTGTTGCTATATTTTTACTTCAAATTAAATATTTACCTTTGCTCTCGAGATAGTAAGTCGGTTTGTCGCCGTTCATTTTATGAAAGGAGGAAAGTCCGGGCAACGCAGAGTGCCATGCTTCTTAACGGGAAGTTGTTCGTGAGGGCAAAGTAGTGTAACAGAAAATGACCACCGTAAGCGATTATGGAAAGGGTGAAAAGGCGGGGTAAGAGCCCACCGTTTGTTTGGTAACAAACAAAGCCGTACACCTCATGGGTTGCAAAACCATGTATACCGACGCAGTAGGATTACTCGTCCGATGTCGGGGGGTAGGTTGCTAGAGGCTAAGAGTGATTTTAGTCGTAGATAAATGACAAACGTTCAATTTTTTGAATACAGAACCCGGCTTATAGACTTACTATCTTTTTTCTAAAATTATTCTTATGAAGAAAATAATAGATTTTATACTTAAACTTTTTCGTTTCTTTTGTTATGATATATGGAGGATAACTGAGGGTGAGGTTACTTCTAAAAAGCATATTTTATACAATGTTATAAAGGTTCTCTATTTGTCTATTAGAGGTTTTTTACAGGATAAGTTAAGTACTAAGGCATCTGCATTAACCTATTATACTTTGCTTTCTATTGTGCCGATTTTAGCTGTGATAGTTGGTGTAGGAAAGGGATTTGATGTTCAATATTATGTTGAGAATCAATTTATTAAAATATTTCCTGGTCAGGCAGATGTGTTGAAGCAAACTTTCGATTTGGTCGATTCTTATTTACAACAAATTACAGGAGGTTGGTTCGTTGGAATAGGAATTGTTGTCTTATTTTGGTCTGTATTAAATGTTTTTTCTCAAATAGAAAATGCATTTAATGATATTTGGGAAGTGAAAAAATCTCGTAGTACAGTTCGTCGTTTTACAGACTATTTTTCAATGACATTAGTTGTTCCCATATTGCTGGTTGTTTCTAACGGTATTTCCATTTATATTAATTCCAATATATCTGATTTGTACTTTTCTGATGTTATTGCTCCTGTGTGGGGCGTTTTTCTTAAATCTCTTCCTTTTATTATCAATATGGGTCTTTTTGTCCTGATATATATGATATTTCCAAATACGAGAGTGCGTTTTGATTGTGCATTGTTTGGTGGAATTGTTGCAGGTGTCTTGTTTCAAGTTTTTCAATCGTTGTATATTAATGGTCAAATATGGGTTTCTCGGTATAATGCCATTTATGGAAGTTTTGCAGCGTTGCCATTGTTATTATTATGGTTGCAATTGTCTTGGATAATAATTTTGTATGGAGCTAAACTTTCGTTTGCTGCTCAGAATGTTCGAAATTATGAATTTGAATCGGATATAAAGCTAATAACTCCACGTTATCAGAACTTTTTATATATATTGATTTCTTCAGTCATAGTAAAAAGGTTTGCAGATAACCAAGAGCCGTTCTCTCGTCAAAAAATTGCCTCAGAATATAAAATTCCTATTCAATTGGTTAATAGGACAATTGATAAGTTGATAGAAGCAAATATTATTTCAGAAATGCTTTCTCAGGAGGTAACGGACGAAAAAGTTTATCAACCCGCAATGGATATTAATAAATTAACGGTTGCTTTTTTATTTGAGAAAATAGATACTTTTGGATCCGAAAATTTTAAAATAGACATCCAATCTCGTCACTTTAAACAATGGCAAGCATTGATTTTTGCACAAAAGAAATCAGAGGACTATTCCTCAACTGTGCTCCTAAAGGATTTAGCAGATTAATTTTACTTAGTATATTTTCTTTTCGTCCAGTTTTCTTTGGTAAACTTTCGCCTTTTCAGAGTGTTCTTTGTAGTTTCTACTGTAGTCGTGCGTGCCGGAAAAATCAGGTTTAGCACAAATGTACAGGTAATTATGTTGTTTGAAATTTAGAACAGCGTCTATGCTTTCTTTGGTTGGTATACGTATTGGGGCAGGAGGTAAACCTTTGTGTATGTATGTATTAAAAGGCGAATCTATTGATAAATGTTTTTTAAGAATTCTATTTAAAGTAAAATCTCCGATGGCAAATCGTACCGTTGGACATGATTGTAAAGGAATCCCTCTTCTCAATCTGTTTAAATATACACCAGCCACCATTTCTTTATCTTCGTAGTCATTTGTCTCCTCTTCGACAATTGATGCCAGAATGTCAATTTCAGGAAGTGTCAAGCCTGTTTTAGCGGCTTTTTTTCTTCTGCTTTCGTCCCAGAAATTTTTGTATGCACCTTCGACCATTGATAGCACACTTGACATAGGAATGTCCCACTCTACTTTTTTTGAGGTTGGAATAAAAAGACATAGGGAATTTGTCGAATCTAGTCCATATTTTTTCAATAGTTCTTTGTTAAGAAAAGCTGAAATAATTTGCGTAGAATCGAGCATTAGTTGTTTGCTGATATTTGCAGCTACACTTTGCGTGTTACGGGCAGAATAAACTCTCAGAATGATTTTATCTTCCAATCCATAACTTACTCGGTTCAGTAAATACCTATTCGATAGGTTTGGCTCAATATCATATTTTCCACTTTGTGGTTTATGCTTTGAGTATTTTAATTTGATGGCAAATTTAAAAGACGTTTCACTTGTTAATGCGTTCATTTTGTCAAGAGAGGTGATAACGTCTTCCCAACTCTGATTGGGGAGAACAAATAAGTGTTTTTTTTCCTTTCCTAATACATTGATATTAGGAGAAAAAAATAATAGAAAGAATATTAAGACCGCTACAGAGACTAATGAAATAGCAGCGTAAAGACTTATTTTGATTAAATTATTTTTTTTCATAAATGAATTAATATCATAAGGTTTATTGACCGCAAATATACGTATTATTTTTCTGAAATAATACGTTCTAAATTTGAAAATATCAAACCAAATAGCTACATTTGCATTCGAATTTTCGTTGTGGATAACGTGTTCAGGAAGTGTGGGTGAGTGGCTGAAACCACCAGTTTGCTAAACTGACGTAGTCGCAAGGCTACCACGAGTTCGAATCTCGTCGCTTCCGCCAAACTGCTAAGATAAAGTTATGGAGACTTGTTTTAGCAGTTTTTTAATTTTATAAGGATACAAAATAAAAAAAGGTCACTCATGAAAATGAATGACCTTTTGGTTTATCTGTTTTGATTTAAGCTTTTTTTGCTTTCTTGACAATTTCTTTGAAAGCTTCCGGCTGGTTCATCGCCAAATCAGCGAGAACTTTTCGGTTAATATTAATACCAGCTTTATGAATAGCTCCCATAAGTTTAGAATAAGATAATCCTTCTAATCTAGCTGCTGCATTTATACGTTGAATCCACAATCCACGAAAACTGCGTTTTTTAGCCTTACGGTCACGGTAAGCATATTGCAAACCTTTTTCCCAAGTGTTCTTGGCTACTGTCCAAACATTTTTTCTGGCACCATAATAACCTCTGGTTAATTTTAAAACTTTTTTTCTTCTTGCTCTTGAAGCAACGTGATTTACTGATCTTGGCATTTTTTTTCTGTTTTTTGAATGTTAGCGTCACTTATCAATGTGAGCTTTGGGCTAGTCATTCGGTTAATACTGAATTTTTTCTTTGCTACTTAACAAAACTACTTAAGAGCAAGTAATAATTTAACGCTATTTTTGTCCTTTTGGTCAACTAGTCCAAAATGAGTTAAATTTCTTTTTGCTTTTGTTGTTTTCTTTGTCAAGATGTGCCTTTTAAATGCATGCTTTCTCTTGATTTTTCCTGATCCGGTAAGGGTGAACCTTTTTTTAGCACCGGAATTAGTTTTCATTTTTGGCATTTCTGTGTATATTAAATTAATAAAAAATCATTTTTTCTTTTTTGGAGATATCATAATTATCATCCTCTTTCCTTCCAAAAGAGGCAATTGTTCTACTTTTCCATAATCTTCCAAATCATTAGCAAAACGAAGTAATAGCACTTCACCTTGTTCTTTAAAGAGGATTGAACGTCCTTTGAAAAAAACATAAGCTTTTAGTTTCGACCCTTCCTCTAAAAACTTAATTGCATGTTTTAATTTGAAGTTATAATCATGCTCATCGGTTTGGGGTCCGAACCTAATTTCTTTGAGGACAACTTTGGCTGTTTTTGCTTTTTGCTCTTTTTCCTTTTTCTTTTGTTGATAAAGAAATTTAGAGTAATCAATCACTCTACAAACAGGAGGTTCAGCATTAGGTGAAATCTCAACAAGGTCAAGATCTAGATCCTCTGCTATTTTTTTTGCTTCTTCATTTGTGTAGATACCGGGTTCTACATTATCTCCCACTAAACGAACTTCTTTTGCTCGTATAGCACCATTTGTTGCGTGTGCTTCCTCTTTTGGGTGAGGCTTAGTGTTGTTTCTCGGTATAAATACTTTAGCTATTGTGAACGTCCTCCTAATTAAATTTTGTAAAAATGACTCGTTTTGGGCGTGCAAATATACGCCTTTTTTGTTAAAAATGAAACTTTATTTTAAATTTATTTTTGCACCTCTTTTTTTACTAATTCACCATCAACATTGAAGTCAAGTTCCATATTATTTTTGAGTTTTACCTCTATGTTATATCCATCATTTTCGACCTCTTTGATAGGCATTGATGAGTAGTTGGTTTTTATATATTCGGAGATGGCAGTTGGTAATAAAGTATTCGGAATTGCTCCTTTTTTTACTTTTACTTCATTCCATGTTCCTGTTTGGTCAAATTCAATTGCTGTTTTATTTTTTAGAGAAACCTTATACGTATCTATTTCTTCCTCTGTATATTTTACAATTTCCTTAATAGGTTGTTCTTTAAAGTTTGCATTAACAAATGTTTGTGCCTTTTGGGGTAATTGTTCAAATGTAACTTTGGCTTCTTTTCCGTACATATAGCATGTGCCTGATAGCGACAATGCTAGAAATAATGCAATTTTCTTTTTCATGTTATTTCTTTTTATGGGTTTTAAGATAGAAATTTCTTTGTCATTTGATTTACTTCTTCGTTTATCATTTTTGCAAAATCTTCAACTTTGAATGTTCCCTTATCTCCGTCGCCTTGTTTGCGGACAGATATTTCTTGGTTTTCAGTTTCTTTTTCACCAACGATAATCATATAAGGTATTTTCTTTAATTCATTGTCACGAATTTTTCTTCCTATTTTTTCGTTACGATCATCTAAAGTTGCACGTATGTCTTGCATAACGAGAGTATCTGTAACTTGTTTTGCATAATCGTTGTATTTTTCACTGATAGGTAGAATAACAACTTGATCTGGAGTGAGCCAAAGAGGAAATTTACCTCCTGTATGTTCGATAAGAACAGCGACAAAACGTTCCATAGAACCAAAAGGTGCACGATGAATCATAACCGGACGGTGTTTTTGGTTGTCCGAACCTGTGTATTCTAATTCGAAGCGTTCAGGCAAGTTATAATCGACTTGAATTGTTCCTAATTGCCAACGACGACCGATAGCATCTTTTACCATAAAGTCAAGTTTAGGACCATAGAATGCTGCTTCTCCAAGTTCTACTTTTGCCGGTAATCCCTTTGCTTTACAAGCTTCAACGATAGCTTGTTCTGATTTTTCCCAGTTTTCATCACTACCGATATATTTTTCCCTGTTATTTGGGTCGCGTAAAGAAATTTGAGCTTCGAAATTTTCAAAATTGAGAGCTCTAAAGATAATGAAGATAATATCCATAACCTTCATAAATTCATCTTTCAATTGGTCTGGACGGCAGAAAATGTGTGCATCATCCTGAGTAAAACTACGTACGCGTGTAAGTCCGTGTAGCTCACCACTTTGTTCGTAACGATAAACAGTTCCGAATTCTGCATAACGAAGAGGTAAATCTTTGTAGGAGCGGGGAGCTGTCTTGTATATTTCACAGTGATGAGGGCAATTCATTGGTTTTAACAAATATTCCTCACCTTCCTGCGGCGTGTGTATTGGTTGAAAAGAATCTTTACCATATTTTGCATAATGACCTGATGTTACCCAAAGGTCTTTCAGCCCAATATGAGGAGTACGAACTTGTAAGTATCCGTATTTTTTTTGTACTTTTTTTAAGAAATCTTCCAACTGGTCGCGTAACATTGTTCCTTTTGGTAGCCATAAAGGTAAACCTTGTCCTACCGATTGAGAAAAAGCAAAAAGTTCCATTTCTTTCCCAATTTTTCGGTGGTCACGCTTTTTTGCTTCTTCCAAAAAGGTTAAGTACTCATCCAACATTTTTTTCTTTGGGAATGAAATACCATAGATGCGTGTCAACTGTTTTCTTTTTTCATCACCACGCCAATAGGCACCGGCGAGACTAAGAAGTTTAAATGCCTTGATATCAGCAGTGTTAGTAAGGTGAGGACCTTTACACAAGTCCACAAAATTACCTTGTTTGTACAATGTAATTGTACCGTCTTCTAAATCGTTGATGAGTTCAACTTTGTAGGTCTCGTTTTTTGAAGAGAATAATGTTAATGCATCGGCTTTTGAAATTTCTTCACGCACTACATTCTCTTTGCGATCTACTATTTCTGCTATTTTTGCTTCGATAGTGGGGAAATCTGTTTCTTTTATGCTATATTCTTCTGTATCAATATCGTAGTAGAAACCACTTTCAATGGCTGGTCCAATTCCAAATTTAATGTTTGGATATAATTCTTGCAAGGCTTCTGCCATAAGGTGAGCAGAAGTGTGCCAAAAAGCGTGTTTCCCTTCGTTATCTTCCCATTTGTACAGCTTTATGCCAGCATCTGTCGTTATGGGTCTGTTAACTTCTGTAACGGTGTCATTTACTCCAACAGCAATAATCTCTTGTGCTAAGCGTTGACTTATACTTTCGGCTATCTGTAAGCCTGTAATTCCTTTGTCATATTGACGTACAGAACCATCTGGAAATGTAATGTTAATCATATTTGTTACCTAAAGATTCTAAAAATACTAAAGCCACAAAGTTAGGTAATATTTTTGGAAAATGAGTTTTGAAAGGAAGATTTTGATTGCAATTAGAGTATAAAAACAATAATAATGGTAGAAAAGTGTTTTTTAGGTTAAAATTAAACCTTTTAAATATTTAAATATTATATTTGAAGACATTTCTAGTAGAATTCAATATTGAATAAAGAGTGTCTGCAAAATAAAGGTTGTGTAAGATTTTTTTTGTTGAAAAAATGCATTACTATATTGATGGAGCAAAGAATCCATTTTATATGTTTTGGTGATTTTGAATGGGTTTGACGTTTCAGGCGTTACTTGTGATATAGACGGCTGTATTATTTCTTAAGGGTTTATGAGATGAATCGTTTAACATTAAGGAATTTGCGGTCGTCTTTTTTAATAAAAAGAGGTTTAATTTGAATTCAAATTAAACCTCCTTTAAATGGCTAAAATAACTTTGGGTGAAGGGCGGGGGTCGAACCCGTGACCTTCGGAACCACAATCCGACGCTCTAACCAACTGAGCTACAATCACCATTAATTTTAAACGCCACAAAGGTAATGTTTTGTTTTTTTTTGTGCAATACCCTTGCTGTTTTTCTCGAAAAGATTTTCATGTGTTCTGTGTTAGCAAACCTATGCAAAATAGGTATCTTTGCAAATCTTAAATTAACAATATGAACTATTTGCCCTATAACGAAAGCATTGAAAATAAAATAATTGCAATTAAACGTCAACTTCATTTGACCATGAATGGTGTTGTTTCGGATTCAATGAAAGAAAAGGGACTACGTTATAAATTAAATTATGGTGTTTCTTTGCCGGTACTTAAACAGTTAGCCGATACCTATGAAAAAGATGATGTGTTGGCTCGGCATTTGTGGAATCTGCCCATTAGGGAAACGAAAATTTTAGCCATCTTACTATATCCTGCCGAAAAATTAACGTTACCTCAAATTGATAAGTGGCTTGCTGAGTGTCATTCTGTCGAATTAATCGATTTTTCTTGTGTTTTTTTGTTTGTAGATTCGCCATTTGTGAAAGAAATTATACAAAAATGGCGAGGGTCACGAAATGAAAAGGAAATAATGTCCGCATACATTTTGGCCACTCAGTGTCTCAAGAAAAACATAGATATAGTTGAAATTAACAGCTTGTTTTCTTTTGAAAATATTGATTTCACTCCCAAAATGGGACAGGTTTTTGTTAATTTTTGTCTTTTTGTTTCAGAAAAAGATAAGAGTAAGGCTCTTTCTCTGTTCGCTCAAATGCAGAGCTTTAGAAACGATTTAAATGAAGTGAAACGATGGGTGTATGAAGAATTATCCTCGTTACTGTTTTTTTAGTGCAGAATTTTAAAAACAAGCTCTTTGATTAGTTCTCCTCCACTTGCTGAGCTATTGCCAATCCCTTTCGATTTTGCGTCATATTCCCTGATGTAAGATATGATTTTGAAATTTTGCATTTTATTGAAATTTTTTGCACCAAGGACATAATCTTTTACAAAGTAAGGATTAATTTTCAGCTCTTTTACCACGTTTGCATTGTCTTTGTTTGTCAGGTAATGGTAACACATGAGGTTGGAAAAATAATTAAAAAGTACGGCAAGAGTTGCTTGAATAGGATGCTCTTTTTCATTTTGACCAAAATAGAGTGCAATACGATTTGATTTCAATACATCTCTGTTAATTAATGCGTTAATTAATTCAAAAGCATTGTAGTCTTTGCTAATTCCAATGTTTTTTTCGATTAATTCAGGCGTAATATTTTTTTTATCTTGGGGTAATAAAATACTCAATTTATTAATGACACTTATCAGTTGACTTAAATCGTTACCGATAAATTCGGTAAGCATATTTACTCCTTTTGTATCAATTCCGATATTTTTTTCCTTCAAAAGATTTTCTATAAACGTTGGAAGTTCATAATCACGCAATTTTTGCGAATTATAAACAACGCCATGTTGTTCTGCCAACAATGTCCATTTTTTTCTTTTATCTGCACTTTTGTATTTGTAGGCAATGACTAAGATGGTAGTAGGTTGGGGTTTTTGCAAATATAATTCAAGCTCCTCGATTTTATCCATCATTTGAGCCTCTTTCAAAACAATTACCTGATGGGAAGACATCATCGGAAACCGTCGGCACTCGTTAATAATGGTTTTAACATCAGTATCTTTTCCATAACGAACGATTTGGTTCATCGTTTGTTCGTCAGGTGTCAACGCAGTATTTTCAATCAAATAGGTAATTAAATCAATGTAATAAGGCTCTTCGCCCATTAGTAGATAAACAGGTGCAAACTTACGTTCATGTATTTGCTTGATAATTTGTTGGTATGTAAGTTCTTGTTTTGCCAATGTTATCTTGAATTTTTAAAATGATTATTCGTAACGTAAATGTCGGATAGTTTTACTGTTATCTTTTATTGAATTGAGAGATTTGATGCCTATTTTAAGGTGTTCATCTACAAAATCCGAAGTGACTTTTTTGTCACTTTCCGATGTTTTTACGCCGTCTTTTTGCAGTGGCATATCTGAAATTAACAGAAGGGCACCAATTGATATGTTGTTATGAAACCCTACTGAAAATAGCGTGGCAGTTTCCATATCAACAGCCATTGCCCTTGTTTTTCTTAAATATTCGCAAAAAATTTCATCATGTTCCCAAACCCTGCGGTTTGTTGTATAGACCGTTCCTGTCCAGTAATCTTTGCCTAAATCTCGAATGTTAGAAGAAACGGCACGTTGGAGGCTAAAAGCCGGCAAAGCAGGTATTTCGGGTGGAAAATAGTCATTAGAGGTTCCTTCGCCTCTAATTGCAGCACTTGGCAAAATATAATCACCCAGTTTGTTCTTATCTTTTAGTCCTCCACATTTGCCCAAAAATAATACTGCTCTTGGGTTAATGGCTGGCAGAATGTCCATAATTAATGCGGCGTTCGGACTTCCCATTCCGAAATTAATAATAGTAATTCCGTTGGCAGAAGCATTTCGCATGTTTCCGTTTTTTACCGGTACACCATTCCACTCGGCAAATTTATCAACGTAATGATTAAAATTTGTAAGAAGGATGAGGTTTGAAAAGTCTTCCAAAGGTCTCTCGGTGTAACGAGGAAGCCAATTTTGTATGATTTCTTGTTTTGTTTTCATACTTTTGTGTTTTGTAAACAATAGCAAAAATAGTAAAAATGTTAGAATTTAACTTACCAAGTTATACATTTCACATCAAAAAAGAAAAGGGTAACGTTTATATTTTCGATAAATATAGAAGTAAGTATGTGCGTGCAACTCCTGAAGAGATGGTTCGTCAGCATTTTTGCGAATATTTAGTGCAAGAAAAGCAGTTCCCCAAAACTTTGCTTTTTAATGAATGTATGTTGAATTTGAATAATACCGTAAAAAGGTGTGATACAGTCGTTTATAATACAGCTAAAGAGCCTGTTATGATTATTGAATACAAAGCTCCATCGGTTAATATTACGCAAGCTGTTTTTGAACAAATCATGCGTTATAACAGCACATTGTGCGTGAGATATTTGTTAGTGAGTAACGGTAAAAGACATTTTTGTTGTCGATTAGACTACGAAAAGCAATCTTATGAATTTATAGATCATATACCTGCCTTTTCGGATTTGTAATTTATAGCAAAAAGGCTCCGTTAGATTATTTCAACAGAGCCTTTTTTATAGAAAAATATAGGAATATTAATAGCCGCGAATAGCTTCGATTCCCGGTAATACACGACCTTCGATAGCTTCAAGTAGTGCACCGCCACCGGTAGATACATAACTTACTTTGTCGGCTACACCGAATTTGTTTACACAAGCAACAGAGTCACCGCCACCTACAAGAGAAAATGCTCCTTTTTTAGTTGCTTCAACGATGGCATTAGCAACAGAACGAGAACCGCTTGTGAAATTTTCAAATTCAAAAACGCCGGTAGGACCATTCCAAAGGATAGTTTTAGAATTTTTTATAACATCGGCAAATATTTCTTCTGTCTTTGGGCCTATGTCAAGACCTTCCCATCCATCAGGAATTTCGTCAACAGGAACGAATTTTGTTTTTGCATCGTTTGAAAAACTATCAGCAATTTTGGCGTCAACTGCAAGTACCATTTTCACACCATTCTTTTTAGCCTTTTCCAATAAATCAAGAGCCAAATCCAATTTATCTTCTTCACAAATAGAACCACCCACTTTACCACCAAGGGCTTTTGTAAAGGTGTAAGTCATACCACCTGCAATAATCAAGTTGTCAACCTTAGTTAAAAGGTTCTCGATAATGTCGATTTTAGAAGAAACCTTAGAACCACCCATAATAGCTGTAAATGGGCGAGCGGTATCTGTCATAACTTTCTCAACAGCAATAACTTCTTTTTCCATTAAATAACCGAACATTTTGTTTTTTTCGTCAAAATATTTAGCAATTAAAGCAGTAGAAGCGTGTGCACGGTGAGCTGTTCCAAATGCATCGTTTACATAACAATCGGCATAAGAAGCCAGTGTTTTTGTAAATTCTTTTTGGCTTTCTTTTATTACCTTTTTAGCAGCAGCTTTTTCTTCGTCGCTTGCATCATCTGCCAAACCACGAGCTTTGCCTTCTTCTTCAGCATAAAAACGAAGATTTTCGAGTAAGATAGCTTCTCCCGGTTTTAGACTTGCAACAGCTTGAGCTGCCTGAGCACAATCAGGGGCAAATTTTACGTCAATACCTAATAATTTGGAAACGTGATCTAAAATGTGTTTCAAGGAATATTTAGGATCCGGATTTTTTTTCGGGCGACCCATGTGTGAAGCAATGATTAAGCTACCACCATCTTTCAATATTTTTTTCAAAGTAGGCAATGCTGCACGAATACGAGTATCGTCTGTGATGTTGAAATTTTCATCTACAGGCACATTGAAATCTACACGAACGAATGCCTTTTTGCCGGCAAAGTTAAAATTGTCAATTGTTTGCATATCAGTTATTTATAGGGTTAATATATTTTTTCGTATTTAAACACGCAAAGATAAAAAATATTTTCAATAGATAGGGGTTGTTAGAATTATTGTCCAAAAATTTTCTGCTCGACCAATGCCGATTGTCGTTACTTTTTTGTTCATCAGGTTTTTGCATGATTCGGGGTTGTTTATCCAATAATCAACAATAGCATCTTCTTTGCCTTCTACATATCCGATGTTTTCGACTACTAAATTTGTTTTACAACCGGCATTTTGCAATCGTTGTTCAGTGGTAGAACCATCGGTACCTACATGACTTAGGTAAACGAAATCTTTTGTTTGCATTTGTGCAGAATAATCGTGCAATTGTAGACTGTGTTTTTGTGCTATTTCAGCTAATTTCTTGCTCCAAATTACTTCTGTAACAGGTTTTACCTCTTCATTTCCGCATTTACAACCTTCTGTACGTAGCGAGTTTATAAGGCTTACAATTTCTTTTTCGCTAATGAATGTATTCGTTTGAGCAAGTATTATTTGTGCATTGATAAGTACCAATAGAAGAAGCACATATTTTTTCATACAAATGATATATTGTTTTGATTCGCAAATGTAGTAAAAAGTTCCGATTTATAACTTCTCCGTTTAGCCAATTTATTGCATATACAGAAATAGATTTTTCGTGTCAATTTTGTAAAAAGGTATGTTTTAAAACACAAAAAAAAGAAATATTTTCCCGTAAAAAAAATTGAGAACCTTAGAAAGTAATACTAACTTTGAGAGATTTTTTTTGCGTTTTTTGTGTAACTAATCAATAATATTATGAAAAAGTTCAAACAAGTTATGGTGCTACTTTTCGTGGCATTAATCACACCTTTTCAGATGTTTGCCAGTGAGGCAGACATTGCTATTCCGGATTTACATGCCGGTGAATTTCACATTTTCGGACAGATTATTAAAGCTTGGGACTTTTTGTTTTACGGAGCGTTGGTTATCTGTTTTACATTGGGTATCAGCTTGTGGTTACGATCACAGGTTAAGAAACAAAAAGCCCATATTTCCATGCTTAAAGTTTCTGAAACTATCTATCAGACGTGTAAGACTTATTTATTGCAACAAGGCAAGTTTTTGTTGATGCTTTTTGCTTTTGTGGCAGTTATCATGGCTTACTACTTTTTAGCACTTCAGGGAAAAAGTGTCGGTACTCTGTTGTTTGTACTTTGTTTTTCAGTAATAGGTATGGGCGGTTCTTACGCAGTTGCTTGGTACGGTATTCGTATCAATACGTATGCAAATTCTCGTACTGCTTTTGCTTCTCTACGTGGAAAGCCATGGGACGTAGTAAACATCCCATTGCGTTCAGGTATGAGTGTCGGACTTTTCCTTATTTCGCTTGAATTAGTGATGATGGTGGTTATTCTTTTGTTTGTTCCTCGAGATATTGTTGGTATTTGTTTCCTTGGATTTGCCATTGGCGAATCATTGGGAGCTAGTGTGCTTCGTATTGCCGGTGGTATTTTTACCAAAATTGCCGACATCGGTTCGGATTTAATGAAAGTCGTTTTTAAAGTGAAAGAAGATGACCCTCGTAATCCGGGTGTCATTGCCGATTGTACTGGTGATAATGCCGGTGATAGTGTTGGACCAACAGCAGATGGTTTTGAAACATATGGTGTGACGGGTGTTGCTTTGATAACTTTTATTACACTTGCCGTTAAAGACCCTGAAATTCAAGCAAAGTTGATTGTTTGGATTTTTGGTATGCGTTTTTTAATGGATTTATGTTCAGGTATTTCCTATTTCATAAATCAGGCTATTTCGAAACGAAAATATAAAGGGTTGCAAAAATTTAATTTTGAAGAACCTTTGATGCGTTTGATTTGGATTGGTGCTATTTTGAGTATTTCGACATCTTTTTTCATGAGTGATTTGTTGGTGGGCGATTTGGCTTTAATTACCGGCAGTCCTGCAGATTCAACCATTTGGTGGAAATTGGCAGGTATTATCAGTTGTGGTACTTTGGCAGCGGTATTAATTCCTGAATTTACAAAATTGTTTACCAGTTCACATTCTTCACATGTAAAAGAGATTGTTACAGCATCGAGGGAGGGTGGTCCTTCTTTGAACATTCTTTCCGGTATTGTTTCCGGTAATTTTGGAGCGTTCTGGACGGGGTTGTTAATAGTTGCCCTCATGGCAGGAGCCTATTTTATTAGTGTATTCGGACATTTGGAAACCGTTCTCGGTCCTCATGCAACGATTTTTGCTTTCGGTTTGGTTGCTTTTGGCTTCTTGTGTATGGGTCCGATTACTATTGCTGTGGATAGTTATGGACCGGTAACCGATAATGCTCAGTCTATTTTCGAATTATCTCAAATTGAACAAATTCCTAATATCAAAGAAGAAATTGAAAAAGATTATGGCTTTACTCCTAATTTTGAATTAGGTAAATACTATCTCGAATCGAACGATGGGGCGGGTAATACTTTTAAGGCCACTGCCAAACCTGTGTTGATAGGTACTGCGGTAGTAGGATCAACGACCATGATTTTTTCCATTATTTTGTTGCTGGAAAAAGTCGGCATGTTGAATGTTTCGCTTACTTCTGCTCCTATTTTGTTGGGATTAATTTGCGGCGGAGCTGTTGTATTCTGGTTTAGTGGAGCTTCCATGCAGGCAGTTACGACGGGAGCTTATCGTGCGGTTGAGTATATTAAACGAACATTCAATTTAGATAACGCAGAAGCTAATACGGAAGACTCTAAAGAGGTGGTAAAAATTTGTACGCAATATGCACAAACCGGTATGTGGAACATTTTTATTGCCTTGATTTCGTTTACACTTAGTTTTGCTTTTTTCGATAGTAATTTTTTTGTTGCTTATCTTGTTTCTATTGCTTGTTTTGGTTTGTTTCAAGCAATTTATATGGCTGATGCAGGCGGATCTTGGGATAATGCCAAAAAAGTAGTTGAGGTTGATTTAAATGAGAAAAACACACCGTTGCATGAGGCTGCTGTTATTGGTGATACCGTTGGTGACCCGTTCAAAGATACATCGTCTGTTTCGCTTAATCCGATTATTAAATTTTCCACTTTATTCGGATTATTAGCCACTGAAATTGCCTTGGAAATGAAAATAGACGCAGCCAATGGATTTGGAACCGATTATAGTGCCCTTATTGGGGTTGTATTTTTAATAATAGCTTTGGTTTTTGTTTGGCGATCTTTCTATAAAATGAGAATTCCACTTCGTGAAAAAACGGAACAAAAATCCTAAATACTAATTTTATTTTGCAAAGTCCCCTATAAGCAATTTTGCTCACAGGGGACTTTTATTTTTGTAAGGTGAGTTGTTGTTTGAATTGTATTTTTGACTTTATAAACAACTGATTTTGTAACTAATAATTCTTCACAAAATGACGAACAAAGAAAGATGCAAACAGCCACATCGGGAATAAAACAAAGAAAACGACAAAAACAGGCTTTGAAAAATCGCAGGAAGATATAAAAGCCGGCAGGGTAAATATCTATAAGAGTGTGGACGAAATAGTTAAAAAACTATTGTGAAATACACGGTAAAGATTACAAGAAATTTTGAAGCAGGTGTAAAACTTTGTAAAAAACGTGGATATGACATGAAAGTTGCCTTAAAGGTTGTTCTAGATTGTTAACTGCCAGGTAATTAAAAAGATTATTGGGGAATGCCATATATCAAGCCTGACTGGTTATTGCTATGTTGCAAAATGACAAAGAACTGGTACTTTGCGTTCGCTTGCAGGGTTTTAATAATAGCCTAATTTTTCCTTTCTTATATACCCCCACCATACCTCGCTTACATTGTCCTGTATATTTAGCCTTTCGTGTATATTGCGTTTTATATGGGTTGCTTTTTCATTTTGACACAACTTGTCAAGAATAAATATTCTCTTTGCACTTTTTATGTTGTAATCTTTTCTCTTTTGTCCGTTTTGTTTGTGAATAATTGTCTATTTTTGTTCTGAATATAACAATCCTCTGAAAATAATGAATAAAATGCAATGAATCTGGTTTTTATAAAGAAAATCAGATAGTAAAGAGATGACTGAAAGCCTCTGTGGGCTTGTAAAACACAGCTAATTATGGAGCAACAAACCCAAACAAATTTCAATCACGCCATTCAGGCTATCAAAGATGCCATACTTCAAAGCAGGTATCGGGCAGCAACTTTAGTAAACCGCGAGTTGCTTTCACTCTATTACGGTATCGGAAAGTTCATTTCAGAAAATAGCCGTAACCATTTTTGGGGAACAAATGCTGTTGAAACCATTTCTGCAAAACTTCAACACGAACTCCCCGGACTGCGTGGGTTCTCTCCTGTGAATATCAAGCGAATGAGGAAATTTTATGAAGAATGGGAAAAATGTTTTCAAAATACTGAAAATCAGAATTTTGAATTTCGTCCGCTGGCGACGGACGAAATTCAAACGGATATGCTATTGTCAAATCGTCCGACACTGTCGGACGATTTACCGACATTCGATTGGAATAATTTTCTATCCATAGGATTTTCACACCATTATGAGATAATTGTAAAAACAACTTCAACAGAAGAAAGGCTCTTCTACATAAACAAATGTTCCATGGAGGCATGGAGCTATAGAGCATTGCAATATCAATTAAGATCGAACTTATTTGCAAAGCAAGGAAAACTCCCCAATAATTTCAATTCAACTATAGCAAACAACGACCTTCGGCGAAAAGCTCTGCAATCTTTCAAAGATGAATATCTGCTCGACTTTATCAATATAGAAGACCCTGATGAGTTGGATGAACGAGTTCTTGAAAACGAAATAGTGCTTCATATCAAGAAGTTTATTATGGCGTTGGGAAACGATTTTTCGTTTATGGGCAATCAGTACCGCTTAGAGGTGGATGAGAAAGAATTCTTTATTGACTTGCTGTTCTTTAATCGCAGAATTCAATGTCTGGTAGCCATTGAACTCAAACGGGGTGAGTTTAAACCCGAATATGCCGGAAAACTCAATTTTTATCTTTCTGCGCTCGACGAATACGTTAAACTACCGCACGAGAATCCTTCCATTGGCATTATTCTTTGTAAATCGCAAAGTAAAAAAATTGTTGAATTTGCTTTTCGCGACACAAGTAAACCCATGGGAGTAGCCACCTATCAGTTGGCTACACAACTCCCGGAACAATATCGTGACATTTTGCCCGATGCCGAAACATTGAAAAAATTATTGTAAAAAATCCAATATCGAAGCATTCTTTTATTGGAATGAGATAGGAAAAATGAAAAGAGATTAATACAATACCACCAAAAGAATATGAAAGAATTCAGTGAAGATTCACGTGTTAAACTACCGGCTTTAGTTCACTTGTGTAAACTGGGTTATCGTTATCTATCTGAGAAACGATTAACGGCAAATGCATTATGTGATGCTGATACTAATATAATTATCGATGTATTTAAAAATAAACTACAACAATTCAATCCACTGCTGAAATATGCCGAGATTAATCACTTTATCGAGAAACTGAAAATTTCACTGACAAACGATGATTTAGGTCGTGAATTCTACAATTATGTTTCTGCCAATTCAGGCATTAAACTAATTGATTTTGATTGTATTGAAAATAACGATTTCGCTTGCACCACAGAATTAACCTGTAAAAACGGGGAAGACGAATTTCGCCCTGATATTACTCTGTTTATTAATGGTCTTCCGTTGGCATTTATTGAAGTCAAAAAGCCAAATAACAAAGAAGGTGTGTTGGCTGAAAGGGATAGAATCAACAAGCGTTTTCGCAATAAAAAATTCAGACGGTTTTTAAATCTTTCTCAGATATTGTTGTTTTCAAACAATATGGAATATGATACAGAATCTATAGTGCCAATACAAGGTGCGTTTTATTCTACCAATTCAAGAGAGAAGGCTGTATTCAATTGTTTCAGAGAAAAAACGGCTAACAATGAAAAGGATAAAACCAATTTTTATAGAGATTTCCCATATTTACACATTTCGGAAGATATAGAAAATCAAATATTGACAGACAACAATGCCTCTGTTATTAAGCATACGCCGGAATACAAAACAAATAAAAGTGAGATCACGCCCACAAATCGGACTATCACTTCGCTTTTCAGCAAAGAGAGATTCCTTTTTATTTTGCGGTATTCAATTGCGTATGTGGATACCCTGAGAGAAGTTGACGGCATTGAGGTTAGAGAGTTGCAAAAACATATAATGAGGTATCAGCAGCTTTTTGCAACCTATGCCATTAAACAAAAACTATCTGATGGTGTCCGATCCGGTATAATTTGGCATACTCAGGGAAGTGGGAAAACAGCTTTAGCCTATTACAACGTAAAACACCTGACTGATTATTACAGCTCATTGCCTGACCCAATAGTCCCAAAGTTCTATTTTATTGTTGATAGATTAGACCTTTTAACACAGGCTAAAATTGAATTCGAAGAACGGGGATTATCAGTAAACACAGTTAACAATAGGGAGGAACTGACGGCTCAGTTCCGTTCTCAAACCTCAATTTTCAATCAACAGGGCAAATTAGAAATTACTGTAGTAAATATACAAAAATTCAAAGAAGACCAGCATAAGGTCAAGATCGAAGATTACGCAATTAATCTTCAACGAATTTACTTTTTGGATGAGGCACACCGAGGGTATAAACCTGATGGTTGTTTCCTTGCCAATCTTTTTGATTCGGATAGAAATGCAATCAAGATAGCACTCACCGGTACTCCATTAATCGGTGAAGAGAAAAATTCATGTAAAGTTTTTGGAGAGTATATTGATACGTATTATTACAATCAGTCAATCTCTGACGGTTACACCTTGAAACTAATGCGGGAAGATATTGAAAGTAATTACCGCATGGAAATTGAAAAGGTCTTAGAAGAAGTCCAATTAAAGCGAAGCGATATTAAGAAAGAACGAATTATAGCAGATCCCAGATATGTTGAAGCGTTACTCGATTATATCGTCGCAGATCTTTTGAAAAGTCGAATCTTTTTTGGAGATCATTCCATTGCGGGTATGATTGTGTGCGACTCAAACGAACAAGCACGTGTAATGTTCAAGCTTTTTAACGACAAACAAAACCAACACAGCCTAAAAGGGGCTTTGATTCTACACGATGAAGACAACAAGGAAATTCGCAAAAGTTACATTGAAGAATACAAGAAGAAAGCGTCCATTGATATTCTGATTGTGAATGATATGTTATTAACGGGTTTTGATGCTCCTCGTTTGAAAAAAATGTATCTCGGTCGAGTGTTGAGAGACCATAATTTATTACAGGCTCTTACCCGGGTAAACCGCCCGTATAAAAACTTCAAATATGGTTATATAGTTGACTTTGCAGATATAAAAGCCGCTTTCGATGCTACCAACGAAGCCTATCTCAAAGAATTAAAGAAAGAAGTTGGAGAAGAAAATATTGATACTTATTCCGGATTATTCGAAAACAACGAGGAAATCATTGAGCAAATGAAGGACATTAAGGAAGTCCTGTTTGGCTACGATTGTTCAAATGCGGAAGAGTTTTCACGCCAACTGAATGAAATTGATGATAGAGAAACCTTGTTAATTCTGAAGAAATCCCTCGAACAAACAAAGAGTCTGGCAAACGTTGTCCGAACGTTTGGAGACGACGAACTTAAAGAACAGTTTGCAAAATTAGCCGTTTCAAAAGTCAATGAATTATACGCCGAGGTTTCTCACCGACTCGACACAGTCAATCTTAAACAGTCTTTACAACACCAGGATGCTATAAGTGGAATAATTAACGAGGCAATGGCAACCATTACTTTCTCATTCAATAAAGTGAAAGAAGAAGAGTTGCGTATGCTGAGCGATGATTATACTGAAATATGGCAGCGTACATGGGGAGAGTTTAATAATAACTTCGACCAGGAAGATGAACAATTTATCACGTTAGCTCAGGCTTTTCGCGAGTATTTTAAGGATAAGAATATTGAACCGGCTTCGGCTGCCGAAGCTAAAGAGCGCATTGGCTACATGGATTCCGTAATGGAGAAGATTCGGGAGATAAATCGCCGTAATAACCAGTTGAAACGGATGTATAATAGTGATGAAAAGTTTGCACGAGCACACAAAAGAATCGTTGAACGTGGACTTATTTCCAAGCGGGAATCGGAAGTTTGCGATACTTTGAATTCAATCAAGCACACGGTAGATGAAAAAGTACTGCTCAATAGTGGCGTGCTTAAAAACGACCCTTATTTCGAGCAAACGGTAAAGCAGTTGATAAGTGTGGGCTTATTGAATCTCAATATCAGGGCTACAGTAGATGAAAAACAATTCATTACAACAAAAATTGCCGGTGAATACCTGCTGCAATACCACAACCAACAAAACGGGTACGATTCACAATTACTCGGTTCTCAATACAATTTAGCGGCAGAGCCAAGCGGCAGTTACGGGTTTGCCAAATAATAAACAGAATTATGACAACAAACATAGAAATACAAACAAAAAAATTAATTGACGATCTCAAGGCCACGTGTGCGTCTTATGGCCTCGGTAATGATGGAAATGAATATAAAATCATTACCCAGATTTTTCTTTATAAGTTTCTGAATGACAAGTTTGGTTACGAAGTGAAATTGGTGAAAGAACCTCTTTATAATAGCCGTTTAAAGTCCGCTGAAAAATGGGAAGATGCATTAAAAGGTTTCACTAATGAAGAATATGAGGATTTACTTTCTTTCTTACCGGCTGATAGCCCCAAATTAAAACGGGATCATTTTATCAGTAACATGTACAATCAACAGCATAAAGGTGATTTTTCTGCACTCTTTGATGCTACGATGGTGGATATTGCCAATTATAACGCTGAAATATTTTCAATGAAAACAGAAAGCGAAACAAAGCTTACCCTGTTTGAAAATATAACGGTTCATATTCCCGATACCATGAAGCGGGATGAATTTGCCCGTGCATTGGTTTCCCGTTTGGTGAATTTCAATTTTGAGCAGGTTTTTACACAGAAATATGATTTCTTTTCTACGATTTTTGAATACCTCATTAAGGATTACAACAAAGACGGAGGTGGCAAATATGCCGAATACTACACCCCTCATTCTGTTGCCACTATCATGGCTCAACTCTTAGTGAAAGAGGATGAAAACATATCCGATGTTTCGTGTTACGATCCTTCGGCGGGTTCGGGTACGCTGTTAATGGCCATTGCACATGCCATTGGCGAAGACCGTTGTACCATTTACAGTCAGGATATATCCCAAAAATCAAGTAAAATGTTGCGGTTGAACCTGATATTAAATAACCTTGTACACTCTATTCCTAATGTTATTCAGGGCGATACCTTGGCTTCCCCTTATCACAAAAAACAGGACGGAAGATTACAACAATTTGATTACATAGTTAGTAATCCGCCATTTAAACTTGATTTTTCCGACACACAAGCAAAACTTGCCGACCAGAATACACGATTTTTTGCAGGAGTACCTGCTTCTCCAAAAGCAAAAAAAGATAGTATGAGTATTTATTTGTGTTTTCTGCAACACATAATGAATTCTTTATCCGCTAAAGGAAAAGCTGCTGTTGTCGTTCCAACAGGATTTATTACAGCTGCAACCGGAATCGAAAAAAAAATTAGAGAAAGAATGGTAAGTGAGAAAATGTTGCGTGGTGTCGTATCCATGCCGAGTAATATTTTCGCTACAACGGGAACCAATGTGTCAGTAATATTTTTGGACAAGCTCAATGCTGATGAGAAAGTGGTGTTTATTGATGCCTCTAAATTGGGTACTACTGTCAAAGAAGATGGTAACCAACGAACCAAACTAAACGAAACAGATATAAAAGAGATTGTCACTACTTTTCATAATCGTGAATCAAAAGAGGGTTTTGCAGTAGCTGTATCTTATGAGGATATCAAAGAAAAGAATTTTTCTTTTTCTGCTGGTCAGTATTTTGAAATTAAAATTGAATACGTTGATATTACGCAAACTGAATTTAATTCAAAAGTAATAGACCACAAGCATATTCTATCAGACCTTTTCATACAAAGTCAGAAGTTTGATTCTGAAATATTAAATAAATTAGAAGAGTTGCAATATGAGTAAACTACAAAAGCATTTGTTAAAAGATATTGCAATTACTCAAACTGGTCCATTTGGAACTCAATTGCATGAGGAAGATTATGTAAGTGTTGGTACCCCAATAGTAACCGTTGAGCACTTAGGGGAGATAGGTTTCATATTGAAAAATTTGCCATTAGTAAGTCCAAAAGATAAAGAAAGACTCTCAAAATATATTCTTCAAGAAGGTGATATTGTTTTTAGTCGAGTTGGATCAATTGATCGATGTACATATGTCTCAAAAAATGAAGATGGATGGTTATTCTCAGGTCGTTGTTTAAGAGTTCGGTTTAATAAAAAAGCCAACTCGCGATTTGTTAGCTTTTATTTTCGGCAAAGATTTTTCAAAGAAATGATGCTCAATATTTCTGTAGGAGCAACAATGCCTTCGTTGAATACTTCATTAATGGATAACATTCCTCTGTATTTGCCCAAAATAGAAATACAAAATGGGATTGCAGCAGTTTTATCTTCATTTGACTTGAAAATTATCGTTAACAATAAAGTAATCTTTGAGTTTGAAGCTTTGTTAAAATTGATATTTTATTATTGGTTTGTACAATTCGATTTCCCCAATGAAGAAGGGAAGCCTTACAAATCAAGTGGTGGTAAAATGGTTTGGAATGAGAAACTCAAAAAAGCTATTCCGGAGGGTTGGACTGTTGATAAAATTTCTTCGCTGATAGAACAAAACAAAGGAGGTGATTGGGGAAAAGATGAACCTACGGGTAATTACATTCAAAAGGTTTCGTGTATCAGAGGTGCTGACATAAACTATATAAAGGGGAATGATACCAATTCAGACTTACCGGAAAGATATATCTTAGAGAAAAACTCACATAAACTATTGTCTGCAAATGATATTGTCATTGAAATATCGGGGGGAAGTCCAACTCAATCAACAGGTCGTGCAGCCATGATAACTGAGAAAACTATTGAGCGTTTTGATAATCCGTTGATATGTTCAAATTTCTGTCAGGCAATCACACTCAAAGACCCTAATCAAGCTGGTTATTTCTTTTACATGTGGTCAATGTTCTATGAACAGAACATATTCTTTAATTACGAGGGCAAAACCAGCGGAATAAAAAATTTCTTGTTCGATTCGTTTGTGGCTAATGAATGGTATATTCCTTCACAGGCAATAGCTCATAAATTCCAACAGACTATCGATAGCATTTATAAAAAGAAAGAGTCTCTTTTACAACAAAACAAGCACTTAACCGCTTGTCGCGATTGGCTTCTGCCTCTACTTATGAGTGGTCAGGTAAAAGTAAAACCACAAATTGAAGATCCGGTATTGAATATTGCGGCTGAGCCTGTAGCGGTATATGAGAAACAAGCCAGAACAATACCCGTAGATGCACATATTTTAGGCGGACACATTGTCAACCGATTACATAAATCTCGTGGTATGGGGCGCACCAAATTGCAAAAGGCACTTCATTTGGTTGAATATCATTGTCAGATGGAGTTAAACAGTCAATCAATGCAATTTGCAGCTGGTCCACATGATCAAGAGATGATGAATTACATTGACCAAAAATTCTTCCAATTTCAACATGTAAAAAAGGAAAAGGAATATATCAATGGGAAGACTCACTATAAATACATTCCAACAAATCGTATACAAGAAATTGAATGTGCCTACGAAAATATTAACAGTCAAAAGCGAAAAGAAATTGATAATCTTCTTGATAAAATTGCAACAATGGACTTAGCTCGGGCTGAAATCGTTTCTACGCTGTATGCTGTATGGAACAATCGGCTAATAGCAAAACAGGCTATATCAGAGGATTGTTTGTTACAAGACTTTTATGATTGGAGTAAACACAAACATGATTTTCCAAAAGAACTTGTTTTAAAAGCACTTGATTATATGCGCGAAGAAGGTATTACTCCCATTGGTTGGGGCAAGTACATTGATAAAAGGGAATAAACAATATTTGTATGGCTAATCTCTGGAAACAACAAGGCATTCCGCATAAAGGTTGGACATTAGAAAATGTTTACGATGTGCGGGAAGATGGTCAGTCGGAAGACGAAACCACTTACGAAACTTGCATGATGTGCGGTCATGAGAAAATTCGTTATGTTCATGTTGTTTCTCACCCTGATTATGGTGATGAATTATTAGTGGGTTGTCAATGTGCGGAGAAACTAACTGATGATTATATCAACCCTCAGCTTAGGGAAAAAGAATTAAGAAATAAAACCAGTCGGCGAATCAGTTTTATCAAACGGTCATGGAAAATAAGTGCAAAAGGGAATGAATATCTCAAGATTGACAACCACCACATTTTAATCAGCGAAGACAGTAAAACACATAAATTCACTGTAAAAATTGATGATAATTGGGGTAAAAAACATTTTGATACGCCGGAACAAGCAAAAGCCGCAGCTTTCAAAGGAATTGAATATTATAAAGATAAAGGGGAATGGTAGTATGTACTAAATACCTCAAACTGCGGTGTAGAATGTATTCACAGAATACAAATCCGTTTGGAAAGATGAATTTTTCATATTAGGCCTAACAATCAATAAATTATAGAATATCAAAATGAACAAAAGCGAAATCCTGATATATCAAAATTCCGAAGGTAACATTAAAATAGATGTTCGTTTAGAGGAAGAAAGCGTTTGGCTTACGCAAGACCAAATGGCAAACTTGTTTGGTAAAGCAAAATCAACCATTAATGAGCATATAAAAAATGTGTATGACGAGAACGAGCTTGTTGAAACACTAACTATGAAGAAATTCGGAATTTCCGAATTTCAGCAGAAAGCCCCAAATTACTACAACTTAGACGTTATTATTTCGGTTGGCTATCGTGTAAAATCACCTCAAGGTACACAATTCCGTATTTGGGCTACACAGCGGTTGAAAGAGTATATTACTAAGGGATTTGCGTTGAATGATGAACGTTTCAAGTCGGGCACATCTGTTTCTGCTATCGGGAGGGCAATAATTTGCAATGGGGTAAAAACGGCATTGACAGAAGAATCAAAAAGGATTGTTATATACTGCAGAGGAAAACGATGCCTCTTCCCGCTGTCTATTGAAGATTATCTGCTACCTTTGTACGACGCTTTCAAATCTGACAATTTCCATCAACAATAGTTATGATGAACCTCTTCTTCTCTCTCGAAAATGCCCTTCCCCGCATTCCTGGGGTAACGTTTGCCACACCTATCAACTGGCAGATACAATGTGGTGAAATTTGGGCTATTGCTGGCAATAACGGTAGCGGAAAATCATTATTGTCCGAAGTCATCGCAGGTCGATACGGTTTATCGGAAGGTACGATTGCTTATCCTTTTTTAGACAAACTACAGGAAGAAAATCCTCAAAAAACGCTTCAAGTCTGGAAATGTATAAAAACAGTCGGCTTTAATTCTACATATTCCATTGTTGATTTCAGGCCGTTGTACTATCAGCAACGCTTCAACAGCACCGAAACGGAAGAGTCGCCATACGTCCGTGATTTATTGATGGGAAAAGGGTCAGAGCATCCCGTTACGCAGGAGATCATCGCCACATTGAATATGGATAAATTGCTTGATCGGCGATTGATTCAACTATCAAGCGGAGAGTTACGCAAACTGTTGATCGCCAAAGCAATGAAAGAAAATCCACGCATGTTGATTTTTGACAATCCTTTCATCGGGTTGGATGCGGTTTCGTGCGATCAGTTGAACGAACTGTTTGTGAGCATGAATCGGCAGGGCATCCAGTTGCTTTTTTTGGTGCCTTCGGAAAAAGACATGCCGGCTTGTACCGAAAAGACATTAAAAATTGATCGTGGCAAAATTGCGTCGGTAATGTCGGCCTCCGATTACAGAAAAAACCAGTCCGAAGAAAGGCAATTACCGGAAGTGTCTGTCGACTGGTACGAGTTTTCGCAACCGAAAGATACTCCTGAACCCTGCCACGAAGTAGTAAAAATGGAAAATGTGGACATCGCTTACGGCAAACAAATCATTCGCCGGGGGGTGAACTGGACGATCAAAAGGGGTGAGAAATGGGCACTGTTGGGTCCAAACGGTTCCGGTAAATCAACGTTGTTGAGCTATATTTTTGCTGACAATCCCCAAGCGTATGCAAAAGAAATCAGTCTCTTCGACCGTCGCAGGGGAACCGGCGAAAGCATCTGGGAAATCAAAGCTCGCATTGGGTTTACTTCATCGGAAATGCACCTCTATTACCGCGAAAACGTACCGGCTATTTCGGTAGTGGCTTCCGGTTTCTTCGACAGTATCGGACTATTCCGCAAATGTTCCGGAGAGCAAATGCAAACAGCAGTGCAACTGCTCGAACTATTGGAATGTTCTTATTTGAAGGAAGTTCCGTTTCCAAAACTCTCGTCCGGAGAACAACGTTTGGTACTCTTTGCCCGTTCATTAGTAAAAAACCCCGAACTGTTAATTCTCGACGAACCGTTTCACGGGTTGGACGTCTCAAAAAAGCAACGCTGCCGTCAGATCGTGGAAAGCTACTGTTCCCAGCCGGACAAATCGCTGATCTACGTTACGCACTGTCGCGAGGAGATACCCAGTTGCGTGAACAAATATATGGAACTGAAAAAGTAAACGGACAACACAAACAAATCTTCATTTTCCTGTCCCAAATCCCTGTTTCTTCAATACCGCTAAAAATAGAGCCGAAAAGGTTTCATTGGCTGCTTTGGTATAGCAAACGTCGGCAAATACTTGTGCCAATATTTTTTTGTTGTTCTCTTTGATGAATTGACTGTTGACCGTCAGACTTTCTTTGTAAGCATATATCCGGTCAATGTCTTTCGATGAATAATCCCAATACGTTTTGTAATGGACAAAACCTTCCAACGGTAGTTGGTCGATGGGTTCGGGCGTTTTGGCAGGATAACCGAATGTCACCGTAACAATAGGTACTACGAACTTTGGCAGGATTGGCTCATTTAACTGTGTAGCGGCAGATAGATTCCTTTTTTTTTGTTTCAAAAAACGTCTCTGTGAAATAATCGCTCAGATCGTATACTGAAACGTCCTTTCGAAAAGGCAGGATTTCGTGCTCCAATTGTTTTCCTTTCAGGCAGATCAACCCGTTGGGTAGAGCATTGATTTGTTTCGTGGTGATGTTTTTCTGTACCATTTTTACCAGATCGTTCAACGGCATTACCGCACGGCTTACCACAAAATCGAATTTTTCTTTCTCATTTTCACTGCGACAATGGTGCAACGTAATATTTTTCAGCCCAATGGCTATCGACACTTCGGAGGCTACTCTGATTTTCTTGCCGATGAAATTGATCAGGTGAAAATGTGCTTCGGAAAACAACACGGCAAGTGGAATTCCGGAAAACCACCACTGTGCCGATTTCCAGCACGCTTGTACCCTGTCTGAATAACAGAATCTTGGCAATGGCCAACGAGTGAAGCACATGACGTTCGTTCAGATTGACAATGTCTTTGTGCGATGGCTTGATTTTACTGTTCCAGTCGGCATACACTTCCTGCAATTGCGAAAATTGTGCTGTTGTGTTTCGGTAAGTTGCGAGAAATAGCGAAACAGCAGATCGATCATAACGGGAGTGTATTTATCTACAAATTTACGACAATTTTCGTACCTTTTCATTCGCACGTCGGTTTATACAGTAAAACAAATTTTCCGATTGTAACCGTTTGATGGATAGTTCAGTTGTGATTTGCTTTCAGGAAAATACTTAAAACTATTCAAATACCTACATTTTGTACTATGTACAAATAAAAAATCCCTATCAAACAATTTGACAAGGATTTTTTATGGAAAATTTTCTCTTTTGTCGGGGTAGCGGGATTCGAACCCACGACCCCCTGCTCCCAAAGCAGGTGCGCTAACCGGACTGCGCTACACCCCGAATGTATTCAATCGGTAACGATTTTAGTTACTCCTAACGAGGTGCAAAGGTAAAGCATTTTTTGTTTTTTGCAAACGAATACGAGATTTTATTTCAAAAACTTTTCGTTACCAGCTTAATTTGTGTATTTTTGTTCTTCGAAATAAAAGACAGAAATTTTAAATTATCTACTTATGTATAGGACACATACTTGCGGTGAATTAACTATTTCCGATATAAATCAAACTGTTACACTTAGCGGTTGGGTTCAACGAATACGAAAAATGGGGGGCATGACCTTCATCGATCTTCGTGATCGTTATGGAATCACACAATTAGTATTTAATCAGGAAACAAACGCCAATTTATGGGAACAAGCCAATAAGTTAGGTCGTGAATTTGTTATCCAAGTAGTAGGATTAGTTGCTGAAAGAAGCAATAAAAACAAACAAATTGCTACCGGAGAGATTGAAATATTAGTTTCTGAATTGATTATTTTGAACGAGGCTTTGGTTCCTCCTTTTACTATTGAAGATAATACAGACGGTGGTGATGATATTCGTATGAAATATCGTTATTTGGATTTGCGTCGGAACGTAGTTCGTCGTAATTTGGAACTTCGCCATCGAATAGCTTTTGAAACTCGCAGATACCTTGATAAAATGGGCTTTTTGGAAGTGGAAACGCCTATTCTGATAGGTTCTACACCCGAAGGTGCTCGAGACTTTGTGGTACCTTCTCGTATGAATCAAGGTGAATTTTATGCTCTGCCACAATCTCCTCAGTTATTAAAACAGTTGTTGATGGTTTCTGGATTTGATCGTTATTTCCAGATAGCCAAATGCTTTAGAGATGAGGATTTGCGTGCCGACCGTCAACCGGAATTTACGCAAATAGATTGCGAATTGTCTTTCGTACAACAGGAAGATATTTTACAGTTGTTTGAAGGTATGATGAAACATCTTTTCAAGTATGTAAAAAATATTGATTTTACAGAAAATTTTCCGCGTATGACTTGGTCGGATGCCATGAAATACTATGGTTCGGACAAGCCTGATATTCGTTTCGATATGAAATTTGTTGAATTGAAGGAAGCCGTCTCCGGTCATAATTTTGTAGTGTTTGATAATGCCGAATATGTTGGTGGTATTTGTGCACAAAATTGTGCCTCTTATACACGCAAGCAGTTGGATGAACTGACTGAATTTGTAAAGCGTCCGCAAATAGGGGCACAAGGATTGGTGTATATACGTTGCGAAGCTGATGGCTCATTCAAGTCTTCAATAGATAAATTTTATTCTATGGAAGAACTAAAAGTAGTGGCCAATCTGTTTAATGCACAAAAAGGTGATTTAATTTTGGTATTGGCTGGAAAGAAGATGAAAACCCAGAAGGCACTTTGCGAATTACGTTTGGAGGTTGCATCAAGATTAGGACTTCGCAATAAAGATATATTTGCTCCTCTTTGGGTTATTGACTTTCCATTATTTGAGTGGGATGATGAGACTCAACGTTATTATGCTATGCATCACGCGTTTACATCTCCTAATATAGAGGATTTGGCTTTTTTGGATGTCGACCCGGGAAAAGTTCGTGCTACTGCTTATGATATGGTAATTAATGGTGTAGAATTGGGTGGGGGATCTATACGTATTCATGATAGTAAATTGCAAAATAAAATGTTTGAATTGCTTGGATTCACGCCCGAAAAAGCAGAAGCTCAATTTGGATTTTTGATGAATGGTTTTAAATATGGAGCTCCTCCTCATGGTGGGTTGGCTTTTGGTTTAGATCGTGTGGTTTCGTTATTTGCAGGTTTGGATAGTATCCGTGATTGTATCGCATTTCCTAAAAATAATTCAGGTAGAGATGTGATGATGGATGCTCCTTCTTTAATTGAAGATGCTCAGTTGGATGAGCTTGGTTTAAAAATTGTGAAGAAAGCCTAGTCTCATTTTTCATTCAAAATAGTACATAAAAAGAAGGAAAACAAGTGTTTTCCTTCTTTTTATCTTTTAAAATGAGTTAGAATTGTTTATTTCTGGCCGAATTAACCGTCATTTCTATCATTTTATCATTTAATTCATTTAGTGTCAGAAGTTCCTCAATAGGAAGATGCATTCGGTAACACCAGAAATGATGTGGGTCTGATGGTACATTAATACGTTCTTCTGTCAGATTTTGTCTGCGATATTTGCCGTTAATAGACATCCAATCTTGGAATGGAAGTATAACCAACATTGCGGGAGAATTCAAATGTCTGTTAATGATTTTTTCGCAAATCCAAGGCTCACAGAACACAGGAGCAGCTCCCCATTCTCCTAACACATTATTGAAATAGTGCTGTGTAAGACTTTTGTTTTCTTCCCACCAACTGCGTATAGGGTTCATATCGTGTGTAGAAGTCGTACATACAGAGAGGTAAGGAATATTTTGTAGAGCTACAAATTCTTCTCTCGGATCTTTGGGCATACGTTCTATTTCCAAACTCAAAATGAAAAGATCTCTCATAACATGAGGAACACATTCGGGTATCATTCCCAAATCTTCCCCGCAAACCAACATATTTGTAGCTTTTAACAAAGCCGGAAGTTTTTTCATGGCTTGTTCTTTCCAAAAATCGTTGTGTCTTTGGTAATAAAAATGGTTATACAAATTGTTTAGTCCATTCTTTGTTCCATCATTAAGGTCTCTGTAGGAGAAGGTAGAGTGAAAAGCAATCCGAGGATGAAATTTTCCTTCTTCTTTGTTGTCTTCAATAAATAATACTTCACAAAATAAAGCGTATAAGCCATCACGAAGTATGGACAATTTTTCAGGTTCTAATTTTTCATCGTTCTTGATAAAAAAAGCTTCTATTTTCTTTTGTGTGTTATAAATATCCTTGAATGAATAAAAACCCGGTTTTTCCATATCCAAGAATCTTTCTTTTACACTATTTGTATATTTACCAAAGTGATTTTGTAAGACATCTTCTGTTATGTACGGGAGTACCATTCTATCATAGTCAAATTCGATGCCAAAGCTTCTTATTTCTTCTTCAGTAAAAGGAAGAGCGGGGTCAAAATGACCTAATAAACCCTGAACATCATGTGAAGACATTCGCCAAATACGGAAAAAACCTAAAATATGATCAATTCGGTAAGCCTGGAAATAAGTGGCCATTTTTTGGAAGCGAGTTCTCCACCATTGGTAATTATCTCTTTCCATTCTTTCCCAATTGTAGGTAGGAAATCCCCAGTTTTGACCCGTTGTTGAAAATGGGTCAGGTGGTGCACCGGCTTGACTATCAAGGTTAAATAAACAAGGTTCCATCCATGCTTCTACACTATCTGGACTAATGCCGATAGGAATATCGCCTTTTAAAATAACTCCTTTTCGTTTTGCGTAATTAGATGCATCCAATAGTTGTTTATGGGCATGAAATTGAAGATACAGATGAATATTGGCTTCATCACTCATTTCCGCTTCCGGTTTGAAAAAGTCATCAATCTTGTCCCAATCAAAAACGGAGAAATACCCCCAATTGTTAAATTTCGAATCTCCATTTTTGTCTCTTAAGTAACAAAAAGCTCCGTATGGGAGCAACCAGTGTCTATTTTCTTGAAAAAATGTTTTGTATTCGTTAGATTGGAATGTTTTTGTTTTTTCCTGTTGATAAATTTGACGGAAATAATCCCATTTTGCAGAAACAACTTCTTGATATTTGACTGTTTCAGTATTGTTTAATTCAGCTTGTAATTTTTCAAACTTTTTCATTTCTGTTTTATTTTTCAATATTCCCAGCTCAAAAATATTGATATAAACAGGATGTAATGCAAGTACTGTAATACTGCTATACGGATAAGAATCAGCATTGGTTCGTGTACGTGTGGTATCGTTGATAGGAAGTGTTTGTATTACTTTTTGTCCTGTTACAGATGCCCAATCTACCATTTTCTTCAAATCGGAAAATTCTCCAATACCAAAGCTCTCTTTTGTACGAAGCGAAAAAATAGGTATAGCTACACCGGACCCTTTCCAATTAGGTATATCATAATGAAATGTTTCATCTGTTTTGACATATATTCCTTTTTTAATGTCAAGTCTTTGTATGGTTCTATTTGGACCGTTTTCCCAAGAAACAACTATTTTTCTTTCCGGATTGTAAATAACATATTTATATTCAATAGGTGCTGTGATATCAGAAGCATCAATTTCAGCCTGCCATTGAGGAAAATTATCATCATTCATCACAATGGCATTATTTGCTTCCCAACTACCCAACTGTTTTATGTTTCCTATGATGGCAAAACAGAGGTCTTTCCCAATACGTGGTGCATCGATAGAGAAACGTAGCACTTTATTGCTATCTATACGAGGTAATGTATTATTTTGTTTCGGACGGACAATTAAGCTTTCTGTAAAAGCTGAAGAGAAAAAGGTTTTATCTTCTCCATTTGTACGCCAAGCATCTTCAAAAAAATACTCGGAGAAAGAATCGCATAACTTGATTTTTCTATCAGTTCCCCATTCTTCAATATAATCCATGTCCGCATCCATGACAATGTACTTATAAGAAAATTCAGCTGTCTTTTTTATATTTATGCTTGCTTCCCAATTACCGTTTTCTCTATAATTCATAGCAAGGGCTTTTGTTCGTACATTTTTTCCCAAAGAGGGAAGAGAACCCACTATAAACAATTGTTTTCCCCAAACTGTATGGTACTGAATTTTAAAAGTAAGTTTCATCTTAGGTGGTTTATTTTATTCTCTAAATATATGCTTTTTCTGGGATATAAACATTAATTTAACAAATGTAACCGGTTTGAATCGTACACAATGTCTTTTCGTTTAAAAAGAATCGAATAAATATTGCAAACGTTTGTTTGTTATTAGTTGTATGTTGGTAGATACGATTTTGTTTTGGAATATCGCATCATTTGTTCAATAAATGTTTCATTATAAGTTGGTATAACATCTTGAATATCACCGTTTTTATCTTTCTTTAAGACGTATAGAGGATTTACAAATCCCCTATATGGACGAATGTCCAACCTTTGATAACGCTTTAATATTTCGCTGTGCAATTCGGGGTCTATTTTTATGCCGTATGTTTCAATTAATCTTTTAGCAGTATCGTAATCGCCTTCTGATTTTACACGTTGAATTTCGGCTAACAGTTGCCCGAAAAGGACTCTCAATTTGCCGTAATCATTAATTAAAACGAAGGTTTTATTATCTCTTTTTTCAAATTCTACTACGTTTTCGGATTGACCTTTTTCAAGTACCCATCGGGCGATAAGTTGCCTATTCCTCATGTGTGATTCTTCAATGCAATCATTTGGTTTAATACGTACGAGCTGTGTCATTATCCCATTGAGCATAAACTTGTAATATTCAGCTTTATAGGCTTCTTCGTCAGGTAAAAGACCTAATTCTACCATTTTTGGGTCAGCAATATAATATAAACCAAATAAATCGGCACGTGCTTCCTCAATTGTAGCACCATAAGCTTTCAGTGCGTCAGGAGAAACGCCTTCGAGTAATTTACCGGATCCATGTCCCACACATTCGTGTAAGTCAGTGTGTAAATTTCCTGTTATAAATCCGTATTTTTCGGACATCTCTATTTCGTGATTGCTCCACATAAATTCTTCAGAAAATCCATTGCCTTGTGAAGCCTTATCGTATGCTTCAGTGATGTTTTCAATGGTAACCGATTTAGAGCCATATTCTTGTCTTATCCAATTCGAGTTTGGTAAATTAATGCCTATAGGTGTTGCAGGATACGAATCACCGCCTAACATAGCGTTCGTAATTACTTTGGCTGAAACTCCTTTGACTTTTTCTTTCTTAAAACGTTTCCCTACCGGAGAATGATCTTCAAACCATTGTGCATTTTCACTTATTTTTTTTGTTCTGAGCGTAGCAGCTTCATTTTTAAAATTGACTATCGCTTCCCAACTAGCTTTTATTCCGAGAGGGTCTCCATATGTTTCGATAAAACCGTTTAAAAAGTCGATTTGTGAAGCTGTATCTTTTACCCACAAAATAGAGTATTTATCAAATGTTTTTAAATTTCCTGTTTGGTAAAAATCAATTAGCGTTCGGATAATTTCCTTTTGTTGTTCGTTTTCGGCAAATTCTACTGATTTATTCAGTTGAAATATAATGCGTTCTATAGCACGAGAATAGATTCCGTTGATTTTCCACGTCTTTTCTACTATTTTTCCATTTTCTTTTTCTAATCGGCTGTTTAATCCATACGAAATAGGGGCATTATTATTCGGAACCGCCTCATTTCTGTAAAAATATTCGGCTTCTTGTTGTGTAACATTTTTGTAGTAATGGTTTGCCGAGGTTGCTATTAAGTCTTTTCCTTCAGCCAAGTTTACTCTTTTTTTATCCCTTTCTTTGTCAAATATAATCGATGTTATTTTTTTACTAAAATCATTGAACGATTCTCCTTTTTGCAAAGGAAAAAGGGCTTGATTAGTTGATGCTAATAATTTTTCAAAATAGGCTTGACTGAATAAGGGTTCTATTTTGTCGGTTGAATAGTGATGATGAATTCCGTTAGAAAACCAAACTCGTTTAAGGTATTCTTCGAAAAGTAAAAACTGGGGGTCTGTTTTATTTATTTTTTCATTTTCATAAATAACTTCTAATGTACGTCTTACACATAAATTGTGCTCATAATTTTGGTCGAAAAGAATGTCGCGACCTTCTTGTGCTGCTTCAGATAAGTAATAAATGAATAGTTTTTGTTTCAGCGTAAGATTTTCAAATCCATCGACTTTATAGCGTAGTACTTCAATATCGGCAAATTTATCTACAACGTATTGAAAAGTATCTTTTTCTATATTATTCATAATTATTTGTTTTTTATATCTATATCTTTTTGAAATACCCAATAGTTTTTTTTTTGAGTATATGCATCAAAAGTAAAATCTGGTCCGTAAAAATAAAATGTTCCTGTGTAGATTGCGTCCGAAGGGGAAAGATGGTCAAAAATAAATTGGTTTCTTTTTTTATTGTATTCTAATCCCATTTGTACATTACTTCCGTATTCGAAAACAACACGTTGTTGAAGCTTATTATTCTCTGATTTAAACAAAGGTGCTCCGAATGTTATTTTGTTTCCATTAATAGTTAACACATCTATAACTTTTGTTTTAGTGATACTTTTATAGGTGCTGAACCCCAGAAGCATATATTGTTTTTTCTTTTTGTTTTTGACAGCTTCATAGTACAAAGACCCATACCAGTTTGTCGTGCTATACTTGGTATTTATCTCAGGTTTAAATGCCATTTGAGTGGCAACAAAGTAAACCTTTAGGTGTGTTTTTTTGTTCGTTTTAAAAAGAAAAAAGGTATTATACCCCCAATTGCCATTTTTTAAAGGATAATTCCATGAAATAATTCGTAGTAATCCATCATCAGAAAGTATTTTACCGACATATTTTAATTTTGCGAAATCATAATCGAAGGATTCTTTTTCTTGTAATGTATTTCTGAATAAATTTTCTATTTGTGCGTTGACGGAGAGTGTTATGCTGTCAGATTGAGCCTCTTTTAGCTTTTCAAAAAGTGATTGCAATTGAACCTCTTTTTCTGTAATAGAAGCTGATTGTGCTGGTACATGAATGCTTATCAGCAAAAGTACTATTGCAGCAAATAGTTTTGTTGTAAGAATTCGTCGTTTCATGGATAAATAGATTTTATTAAATCAGAACGATTCATGTTTTTTAAATCTTTGATAATTTGGCTCTTATATTCATGTTGATACCAAAAGAAAAATTTGCGTTGTTCTAATTTTTGTTCGGCACTTTTCGCTACATAAACTTTTTCTAATGCATACGGATTAATTTCTGTATAATACATTTCTGTTGCCAATGTCATAGGAGTAGGCGTAAAATCTTGTACTTGCTCCAATTTAAAATTCAAGTTTCTTGTTTTGGCAGCTAATTCGGCCATATGTTCTTGTTTGCACCCGGGATGACTTGAAATAAAGTATGGAACAAGCTGTTGATTCAGGTTTTCCTGTTTGTTTATGCGGTCAAAAATGTGCACGAATTTTTCAAATAATGAAAAAGAAGGTTTACGCATTAAGTTTAATACTTCGTCATTAGTATGTTCGGGTGCTACTTTTAATCTTCCGGAAACATGATTAACAATGAGTTCGTATATATATTTTTCATTTGCTGAATTTGTTTCAGGGTCGTCTGTTTTGTATAAAAGCATATCATAACGAACGCCACTGCCAACAAAAACCTTTTTAATGCCTTTAATTTGGCTTATTTTGTTGTACAATTCAAGCAAAGGTGCATGACTTGTATTTAAGTTTTTACACACGAATGGGTGAATACATGAAGGCTTAGAACACTTTTTGCATATAGTATCATTTTTACCCTTCATCTTGTACATATTTGCCGAAGGTCCTCCAACATCGCTCAAATAACCTTTAAAGTCCTCCATATTGGCAATTTGTTTTATCTCCTCTAGTATAGATTTTTCAGAACGGGAGGCAATTGATTTTCCTTGATGTGCAGAGATTGTACAAAACGCACATCCACCAAAACATCCACGATGGGAGGTTACGGAAAATTTAATCATTTCGTACGCAGGAATTGTTTTTCCTTTATAGCGAGGATGGGGGAGTCTTGTATAGGGTAAATCGAAACTTTTGTCTATTTCATTTTCTGTTAAAACGGAAAAAGGGGGATTTACTACAATAGTTTTATCTTCAATGTTTTGCAATAAACGCTCTGCTTTTTGAGAATTTGATTGTTCTTCAATATCCCGAAAATTTTGTGCGTGTTTTGTTTTCGATTTTAAGCAATCTTCGTGTGAAAATAATTTCTTAGTCTCCCATTTTTTTTGGGAAAGAATATTTATGTTTTCTATCGCAAAAGCAGTTTGTGGAATATCTTGTATTTCATTAAAAGAAGTTCCTTTTTGTAATCTGTCAACTAATTCTATCAATGGCTTTTCACCCATTCCGTAAATAAGCAAGTCAGCTTGGCTGTCAAATAAGATGCTTGGCATCAAGGCATTTGACCAATAATCATAGTGAGATAATCTTCTCAGCGAAGCTTCTATTCCTCCTATCAAAACAGGGGTATCAGGATATAATTTTTTAAGAATCTTGCAATAGGTAGTTGTTGCATAATCAGGACGATATCCAGAGCGACCCTCGGGGGTATATGCATCATTTGAACGTAATCTTTTGTTTGCTGTGTAGTGATTTACCATAGAATCCATAGAACCCGCAGAAATGCCAAAAAATAAGCGTGGTTTACCTAGTTTTTTGAAGTCTCTGAGGTCATCTCTCCAGTTTGGTTGTGGCACTATGGCCACTTTTAATCCTTGAGCCTCAAGTGTTCTACCTATGACAGCAATACCAAACGAAGGATGATCAACATAAGCGTCTCCGGAAAACAGAATAACATCTAATTCCTCCCAACCTCTCAACTTGACTTCCTTTGAAGTTGTTGGTAGCCAATCTGTTATCTGACGAGGTTGATTCATTTTGTTTGTTATTTGTTTTTTGGAATAAAAATTTGATTATATTTTTCTTGGTTTTTCAATAATTCTATAGCAGTGTTTAATTCATTGTCTTTTTTTAGCATTTCCATCATTTCTCCTCGTTGGAAGTAATACCTTTTAGCGATTTCAACGCTGATAAATTCTTTTATTTCTTCTTTAAAATTATCTAAATCTTTGGATGTGTTATGAGCTAATTTTGCTTCAAGAGCTTTAAATTCTACCTCGTTATCGGTATAATAATTTTCTTTCTTCGCTGTTTCAATCAATTTCTCCAGACTTTTTTGCGTTTGTAGGTCATATGTGAAGCTTTTCTCCAAAACAAACTTTTTAAATTCGTCATAATCACTATCTGTAAATACAAAATCGGCAATGGGGGCTATTTTTTCATGTTTTGAACAATATTCCGTTACATAATCGAATATTATGTTTTTGGTTAGCAAATAATAGCTAATAGTCGAACTGGAAACAACCTCCGTTTTAATATCCGGAGAAATTCCTCTTCCATCACGTACCATTCGACCTTTTTTTGTTTTAAATTCGGTAGTCAAACTGTCCGGGATTTCTTCTGATTTTTTACTTTCGTCTTTAGGATTGTAATTGATTGCTTGTATGCATCTTCCGCTAGGGGTATAATACTTAGCAATCGTGACTTTAAGATTTCCATTGTAATCGAGTGGGTAAGTGCTTTGTACTAAGCCCTTTCCAAATGTGCGATTGCCAATAATTACAGCTCTATCCAAATCTTGTAATGCTCCGGCAACAATTTCGGCAGCCGACGCTGAATTTTCATTGACTAGAATAGCCAATGGCATATCTAGTTCTATCGGATTAAAGCTTGTTTTGTATGATTTATCTAATTGCTTTAATTTTCCTTTGGTGGAAACAATTTCTTCACCTTTTGGTACAAAAAAGTTGCAAATATTTACGGCTTCGCTTAATATCCCTCCCGGATTATTTCTCAAATCAATAATCAAAGAGGAAATTCCTTGCTCTTTTAGTTCTAATAGTGCTTTTTTGACTTCAGAAGAACAATCTTCTGTGAAATTACTTAGACGAATATAACCAACATTGCCATATTTACCATGATAAACGACAGGATTGAGATAGATTTTTTCTCTTGTTATTTCAAAAGACAAAAGTTTTTTCAAATGAGGTCGTTTCACTTTTATACTGACCTTCGTGTCGGGTATGCCTTTTAACATGGCACTTACATCACTGACGGATTTTCCCTTGGTTATTTTTCCATCAACTTCCAGAATAATATCACCTGCTTTTAAGCCTGCTTTATAGGCAGGAGTGTTTTCGTAAATTTCAATAATACGTATTCCGTCCTCGTGGGTAGAAATGACAGACCCGATACCGCCATATTCGCCCGTAGTCATAAACTTAAAATCGTTTGTTTCAGATTCAGGAATGTACGTTGTGTAGGGATCTAACTTATTGAGCATTCCATTTATTCCCGCCTCAATCATGTTTTCAACAGGAATACTATCAACATAATAGATATTAAGTTCTTTTACTATAGAATTGAAAATATCAAGGTTTTTTGCTAGTGCAAAGTCGCTTTTTTCAGAAGAATTTGCGCAAAAGCAACTCAAAATAAAAATGGTGAGCACGGATAATGATAGTTTTTTCATTTTTTAAGGATGTATAAGTGAAACCTCACAAAAATAGTATTTATAAACTAAAAAACCGAACATTTCTGTTCGGTTTTTGCTCTCCCTCTTGGACTTGAACCAAGGACCCTCTGATTAACAGTCAGATGCTCTAACCAACTGAGCTAAGGAAGAATATACTGCTACTAACAAAAAATCGCTCTCCCTCTTGGACTTGAACCAAGGACCCTCTGATTAACAGTCAGATGCTCTAACCAACTGAGCTAAGGAAGAATGTTTTTATGTTGCTTTTCTAAAAAAGCATCGCAAAGGTAATAGGTTTTGTTGAATAATACAATAGATTTTTATTTTTTTTGTTTCGGAATATGATGTAAAACAACAATAGTTACTTTCGGTTTTATCCCTATTCTAAAAGAAAAATCCGATATCGCCAATTTCTCTGTTTACATGTAAATATTGGTTGTTATTTTTGTAGATTCCATCCCAAAATTTGTGAAAAAAATAGGCTTATGACATGTGAATCCCGAATTTCTCAATACCAATTTATAATGGATGCGAATGACCTAAAAGTGTAATAAATTCATTGGTCTTATCAACAATAATTTCATATCGAATATTTGGGTCGTTGGTAAGCATTGTTTTGCACGGAATATTTTGTGCTTTTTGCATTGTCTTGTCCAAATTTCCCCATTTGGAGAAAGCTAGCTAGGTCAATGTTTTCTGTTCTAATTAGGGTGATGGAATCGTTACTTTTTTTCAAGGTAACCACGAATTTCTCAGTAAAATGAACTTTAATTTTTTATCTGTATTTTTTTACGTTTAGCTACTTGTATAAAGAAACAGGGGTTAGACATTAACCCCTGAATTGATTTTTTTTGTTTCTGCGTTGTAGTCTATTTTAATGGAGTGGTTATCTTTATTTTCTCCATTAATAATAAATTCGGCAATTTCATCTTCTACGAATTTTTGTATAGTTCGTTTTAAAGGTCTTGCTCCGTATTGAACGTCATAGCCTTCCTCTGCAATATGATTTTTGGCAGCATCAGTTAGGTACAATGAATATCCTAAATCTTCAATACGTTTCAGAACTTGTTTAAGTTCTATATCTATAATTTTTAAGATTGATTCTTTCGAAAGTTGATCAAAGATAACAACGTCATCAACTCTGTTTAAAAACTCAGGAGCAAATGCTTTATTTAATGCCTTTTTAATTACTCCTTCGTTAAATTTAGTATCCGTAGCCTTCGTTGCTGACGAAAAACCGACTCCACGCCCAAAATCTTTGAGTTGTCTAGTACCGATATTTGAAGTCATGATGATGATTGTATTTTTAAAATCAATCCTGCGACCTAAACTATCAGTTAAAAAACCCTCGTCAAGTACTTGAAGCATAAGATTAAACACATCAGGATGAGCCTTCTCTATTTCGTCTAACAAGATGATAGAATAAGGTTTTCGGCGTACTTTCTCGGTTAATTGTCCCCCTTCTTCATATCCGACGTACCCCGGAGGTGCTCCAATCAAACGTGAAACACTGAATTTTTCCATATATTCACTCATATCAATACGAATAACGGCATCTTTTGTATCAAATAAAAATTCGGCTAACACTTTGGCTAAATATGTTTTACCAACACCGGTAGGTCCCAAGAAAATGAATGAACCGATTGGTTTATTCGGATCTTTTAATCCAACTCTATTACGAAGTATTGATTTCGATATTTTTTCAATGGCAGTATCTTGTCCGATAACTTTTTCTTTTAGTAAGTCGCTCATTTTTCGCAGCTTATCATATTCTGCTTCAGCTATTCGTTGAACTGGAATTCCTGAAATCATTGATACCACTTCTGATATTTTGTCGGAGTCTACAACTATGTGATTGTCCTTAAGTTCTTTTTCCCAATCTTGTTTTGCTTTTTTCAGTAGTACATTGAGTTCTTTTATCTCATCTTTATGTTCATTTGCTAATCTAAAATCTTCATCTTTAACTGCTTGCAATTTTAGTTTATTCGCTTCATCTATCTGTTTTTCAATAATTTCTATGTTGTTCGGTATTGAAATATTTGAAATATGTGCTCTAGAACCGGCTTCATCTAATGCATCAATCGCTTTGTCCGGAAAATTTCTGTCACTAATGTATCTGTCTGTTAGATAAACGCAAGCTTCCAATGCATCGTCCGTATAGTTTACGTTATGATGTTCTTCATAACGCTCTTTGATATTATGCAAAATAGCTAGTGTTTCTTCTTTTGAAGTGGGATTGACTATCACTTTTTGGAAACGACGTTCTAATGCTCCGTCTTTTTCGATGCTTTGACGGTATTCATCCAACGTAGTTGCTCCAATACATTGTATTTTACCACGTGATAAAGCAGGCTTCATCATATTGGCAGCATCTAATGACCCTGCGGTGGCACCGGCTCCTATCAGCGTGTGAATTTCATCAATGAAAAGAATAATGTCTTCATTGTTTTCCAATTCGTTAAGAATTGCTTTCAAGCGTTCTTCAAATTGACCTCGATATTTTGTACCGGCAACAATAGAAGCCATATCTAACGAGACGATTCGTTTTCCAAACAGAATTCTTGAAACTTTTCGTTGTGTGATGCGTAGTGCAAGACCTTCTACAATGGCGGATTTACCAACACCCGGTTCGCCAATGAGAATTGGATTATTTTTCTTTCTTCTGCTTAATATTTGAGATAATCGTTCTATTTCTTTTTCTCTGCCTACAACTGGATCTAATTTTCCTTCTTCAGCAGCTTTTGTTATATCTGTTCCAAAGTTATCCAAAGCAGGCGTTTTCGAGGTCGTTTTCGAATAGGTGGTAGAAGTCGAAAATGTTGCTGTTTTTCCATTATTTTCTATTGAATTCGCAGAAAACGCACCTTCATCGTCGTCATCTTCCATATTTTCGTCATTTGTATTTTGAAGATTGCTTTTGTCAAGGGGAGAGATATCTTTCTTTTCTACAATAACACGAACTGTATCGTATGTGATATTTTCAATGGCAAAAATTTCTGAAACTAAATTGGTTTTTTCTTTCAAAATTGCCAATAGAAGATGATCTGAATCAGCAATGTTTGCACCAAATAATCTAGCTTCCAGAATAACGAATTTTAGTATCTTTTCCGTTGATTTTAGCAAAGGAATATTATTTCCTATAACAACTTCATTGGTACGTATATGCGACTCTATAGTCTTTTTTACTCGCAACAAATCAATGTTAAGAGATAAAAGTACATCAAAGGCTTTTCCTTCACCTGCACGGATGATAGCTAAAAGCAAATGCTCGGGCCCAATATAGTTATTACCCAGGCGCTCAGCTTCTTCATGGCTGTATTTTAGGATGTCAGCAATATTATCAGAATAATTTATTTCCATATAGTCAGTATTGTGAGAAAGTTTATAAAAGCAAAAACTTTTTAAAGCAATCAATACGTTGCAAAGTTAAGATTTTTGTTTAAAAATGCAACGGATAGCGTTTGTGTTGTCCAAAAATAGTTTAGCAAATAATGTGCCAATAAAAATCGGTTTTGGGAAAAGTTTTTTCGACAAACTTTTCCGTATTCGAAGAAAAAGTTGTAATTTAGTGCGAATTTTTAAAAATCGGTATTTCTTTATATTAAAATATTCTTAAATGATTGAACAAGAAAAGATTATTAGAATTAACATTGAGGAGGAAATGAAATCATCATACATCGATTATTCGATGTCTGTGATTGTTTCTCGTGCCCTTCCGGATGTTAGAGATGGTTTAAAGCCTGTACATCGTAGGGTTTTATTTGGAATGAATGAGTTAGGGAATAATTCAAACAAGCCCTATAAGAAATCTGCAAGAATAGTCGGAGAGGTAATGGGGAAGTACCACCCGCATGGTGATTCATCTATTTATGGTACATTAGTGCGTTTAGCACAAGATTGGTCTATGCGTTATCCTTTGGTTGATGGTCAGGGAAACTTTGGTTCTGTTGATGGTGATGGTGCTGCCGCTATGCGTTACACAGAAGCCCGTTTGAGACGAATTGCTGAAGAAATGTTGATGGATATTGACAAAGAAACGGTTGATTTTACTCCGAATTTTGATGAAACCCTTAAAGAACCGACTGTACTACCAACAAGAATTCCTAATTTGTTGATAAATGGTGCTTCCGGTATTGCGGTTGGTATGGCAACAAATATGGCTCCTCATAATTTATCTGATTCCATAGATGCCCTAATTGCTTACATTGATGATAATTCTATTGAAAGTGAAAAGCTAATCAATATCATTAAAGCTCCTGATTTTCCTACCGGTGGTATTATATATGGCTATGCGGGAATTAAAGAAGCGTATGAAACCGGTAGAGGACGAGTTGTGATACGTGCTAAGGCTAATATTGAATCTGACAAGGATAGAGAAAGTATTGTTATAACAGAACTTCCTTATTTGGTAAATAAAGCAGAACTTACAAAATATATTTCAGATCTTGTTATAGAGAAAAAAATTGAAGGTATTTCGAATATTGCTGATGAAAGTAACTATGAAGGAATGCGTTTGGTTATTGATATTAAGAGAGATGCTAATGCCAATGTGGTTTTGAATAAATTATTCAAACATACAGCATTACAATCCTCTTTTAGTATTAACAACGTGGCGTTGGTTAAAGGAAGACCGCGTTTATTGTGCTTGCGTGACCTTATTCAATTGTTTGTTGAACATCGTCATGAAGTTATTATTCGTCGTACCCAATTCGAGCTCATGAAAGCTAAGGAGAGGGCTCATATAGTACAAGGTTTGGTTATAGCGTCCGACAATATTGATGAAGTAATTGCGATTATCAAAGGGGCAGATTCTCCCAATGATGCGATGGATAAGTTAATGGAACGTTTTAATTTATCAGACCTTCAAGTACGTGCTATTGTTGATATGAAATTGTCTCAATTAACACGTTTGCAACAAGATAAATTACATGCAGAATATCAAGATTTATTGGCATTAATTAAGCATTTAGAAGAGGTGCTTAATGACGTAACTCTTCGTATGCAGATAATTAAAGATGAATTACTGGAAATAAAGGAAAAATATGGAGATAAACGTCGTACGGAAATAGTTTACGCTTCTGAAGATTTTAATCCCGAGGATTTCTATGCTGATGATGAAATGATTATAACTATCTCACATTTGGGTTATATCAAAAGAACACCATTGTCAGAGTATAGGTCTCAAAATAGAGGAGGAGTGGGTTCAAAAGGAGGGGAGTCTCGAGATGAAGACTTTATAGAATATATTTATCCGGCATCAATGCACAACCATATGTTGTTCTTTACTCAAAAAGGACGCTGTTATTGGCTTAAAGTATATGAAATTCCGGAAGGAAATAAGACATCAAAAGGACGGGCTATACAAAATATGCTTAACATAACTTCGGATGATAAGGTTAACGCATTTATTCGTGTTAAACAGTTACAAGATCCCGAATATAACCAATCTCATTATTTAGTTTTTTGTACCAAAAAGGGTATTATTAAGAAAACATCACTGGAAGCGTATTCTCGTCCTCGTCAGAATGGTGTAAATGCCATTACAATAAGAGAGGATGATGATGTAATTCAAGTAAGATTGACCGATGAAAACAGTGAAATTTTGATTGCAAATAAAAATGGTAGAGCCATTCGTTTCCACCAATCAAAGGTTCGCGAAATGGGTAGAACGGCTACCGGTGTTAGGGGTATTACTCTAGATGAAGACGGAGAAGATGAAGCAATTGGAATGGTAACTGTTTCGCCTACAAAGGTTTTAGAGGAACAAGAAACCATTTTGGTCGTTTCTGAAAAAGGTTATGGAAAACGTACTTTCTTGGATGAAATTGATGAAGAGGGAAACCTCATTCCTGTTTACAGAATAACCAATAGGGGTGGAAAAGGTGTGAAAACGCTTAATGTAACGGAAAAAACAGGTAAGTTGGTTACCATCAAAAATGTAACCGATAAGAATGATATTATGATTATTAATAAATCAGGTGTTGGCATTCGCTTAGAAGTTGCCTCTTTGCGTGTTATGGGAAGAGCAACACAAGGAGTTCGTTTGATAAACCTTGAAAAGAGAAATGATGAAATAGCTTCTGTATGTAAAGTTATTAGTGAAGATAAGGAAGACGTGTTGCCCGAAAATCTTTCTGAGGCTATTGATGAATTTGAAAACATAGAAGGAGTAAGTGATAGTTCTGAAGAATAGAAAAAAATTATTTATTATTAATTCAAACCACAAGAAAATGAAAAAAACAGTATTAGTCTCGGTAGGTTTATTGTTTTATTGTTCTACTTTAACATTTGCTCAAAAAGCGGCTGTAAATAAGGTCTATAATAGTCTTTACGTACAGCCTATAAATTATGCAGAAGCCGTAAAAAATATTGAAGCGGCAAAAATTGATACAACAACATCAAAATGGTCTAAAACATGGTATGTAGCTGGTCGCATTGGTTATGTGTCTGCCAACGAAGAAATAAATAAATTACGTTTACAACAAGAAGCCAACCAAGAAAAATTATTTCTTGGATTAGACAGTATGTATGTCAACTACCTTGTAGCAGATCAGTATGATGGTGTGGTGAACAAAAAAGGGGTTGTAAAATATACGTATCGTAACGACATAAAAACTGATTTTAAAGAAATGCATCTTTTTTATGTGAATTCGGGAGCTGCTTTATTTGACGCAAAAGAATATGCAAAAGCGTATACAATGTTTGATCAATATTTAAAAATAGCTGATTTGCCGATGTTTGACGCAAAAGATGGAATAAAAGTAGATTCTACCTACAATATGATTAAATATTATGCCGCTATTGCAGCCATCAAAGTTGAAGATAGAGTCAATGCCATTCGTCATTTCGAAGAATTATTAAAAACAAATTACACTAAAAAAGAAGATGTTTGTGAGTTGCTTTACGAACAATATCGGAGCAATGGTGATACGGTAAAATCTATGGAAATATTAAAAGAAGGTGCTGAAAAATATCCTCAAAGTCCCTTTTTTATAGGGAATTTGATTAATTACTATACTTCATCCGGTAAATACGATGAGGCCATTACTTACTTAGATGCTGCCATACAACGTGAACCAAGTAATGTGGAATACTTAAATCTTAAAGGTTCTTTGTGTGTACAAACAGAAAAATTTGAAGATGCAAAGGCTGTATTTACAAAATCATTGAGTTTGAATGATAAAAATCCGTTTACGTTATTTGGTATGGGAAAAGCTTGGGCTTTTGAAGGCGATAAAATTCAAAGTAAAGCACAAGATTTAAAAGACAATAAAGAATATCAAAAAGAAGTTGCCAAAGCAAAAGAATATTATTCTAAAGCTTTGAGTTATCTTGAACCGGCTAAGGCATCTATGGATAAACAAACTGCCGAATATTCGAATTTGCTTTATAACATGAAATCGTTGTATTTGCGATTAAATATGACTGATAAATATAAAGCAATAGATGAAGAAATGAAAGCCTTGTAGGTTTTTGTATAATCAAGAAAAAGGGATGCAATCTGTTTTTGCATCCCTTTTTTATTGGCATATTTGTTTGAAAGGACAATAGGTACAGTGTGTTTTACATTTAGTTTGAGAGAAAGGAATGGTCTCATCAAATATTTCGGACAGTAGGTCTGTAAATAATCTCATAAAGTCTTCTTCAAGTATGCTGAATTGATTTTCAGGAGTAGGAATAACTGAAAAGTTATCTGAGAATAGCTTTCTTAAATAATAGATATTGGTAGATATTTCTTCTTTCGTTTTATTTTCTGTTTTATACAGCCATGCGTATATAAGGACTTGCAGTACATCCTTTTTTCTGTCTTTGAAGTTTTTGTCAAAAAGGGTTGAAACCTCCTTATAATTAAGTTCTCCTTTACCTGTTTTATAATCATAGATATTGATAATACCTTCTTTCATTTCAACACGGTCAATATAGCCTTTTAATGATACGAATGAGCTTATATTTCTTACAAATATATTCTCTTCGCATTTCTTTTCCGAGCTAATATACAAAAATGGAGTTTTTGCCTTATCATAATCTAAGAGTTGTATGATATATTTCAAAATTATTTGAGCAATCAGGTAATTATTCCCTTTTAGTTCAATTTCTTGGTCGTTCTTATAGTAATATTTTGAAAATCCTTTTCGGGTTTCTTTCTCTATTATTGCCTTATTTTTTTGCATTTCAGAGAGTAGTTCATGGGTTATTATTTTACCTTCAAAAGGCTTAAATATATTTTCCATCACATAGTGAAAGATAGAACCAAATTGATTTTCAGCAACTTCTTCCGAAAGCTCATCTGTCTGTTTAATTCCTTCCACATAAGAAAAATAAAATTTTAGTGAGCAATTGATATAATCATTGATGGCAGTAGCAGAAAGTGCTGATTTTGCTTTTTCATGTTCACTTTTAGATAAGAACCT